>CAVWJU010000009.1:0-158454 GCA_963755275.1 uncultured Solirubrobacteraceae bacterium
GGCACACACGAACCGCTCACAGGCGTACCATCCAGCTTCGTGGGCTGGACGATGCTGTACCTGTTCGTGTTCCTCAAGCTGCCGATCGTGGCCGCGTGCTGGATCGTCTGGTGGGCGGTCCATCAGACCACCGACACGGACGACGTCCCCGCCGACGGCGGCCCGAAGCTCCCGCGCCGCCCACATCCGCGCCCGCGCAAGCCGCGCCCGCCGCGCCGCGGCGGCCCGGTGTGCGGGGCCCGGCTCGCCCCGCCCCCGCGGATCCGGTCGGTGACGGCCGCCGGCCGCGGCCGCGAGCTGCATCAGTAGCCTTCCCGCCGTGCCCGCCTCCGTGCTCTCGGACGGCACGATCCGCCGTCTGGTCGACGACGGGCGGATCGTCATCAAGCCGTGGGACCCGTCGCTCGTGCAGCCGGCGTCCGTCGACCTGCGCCTGGGCGACTCCTTCCGGGTCTTCCACAACCACCGCGCGAGCGTGATCGACCTCCGCGACGGGCCGCCCGAGGGCCTGACCGAGCAGGTCGAGGCCAACGAGCGCGACGGCTTCGTCATCCACCCCGGCGAGTTCTGCCTCGGGCGCACCGCCGAGTGGGTCGAGCTGCCCGGCGACGTCGTGGCCCGGATCGAAGGCAAGTCGAGCCTCGGCCGCCTCGGATTGATCGTCCACGCCACCGCGGGTTTCATCGACCCGGGCTGGAAGGGCACGCTGACGCTCGAGCTCAACAACCTCACGCGCGTCCCGATCAAGCTCTACCCCGGTCTGCTGATCGCCCAGCTCTCGTTCATGGCGCTCGACCAGCCCGCGGAGCGGCCGTACGGGTCGGCCGAGCTGGGCTCGCACTACCAGGGCCAGGTGGCCGCCACCGAGAGCCGCTACATGCGGTAGCTTCCCGCGCGCCATGTTCGCCGTCCTGCTGCAGCACGCGGCCGAGGAGGCCGCCGAGCCCTCCAAGGCACCGTTCTACATCGCCGCCGCCGTGCTCGTCGCGTACGCCGCGGCGCTGTCGATCGTCGGCACGATGCGCCACGAGACCTTTCCGCCCACGAAGGGCGTCGCAACCGCCATCATGTTGGTGGGCGCGCTGTTCGTCGCCGCGGTGATGGTAACCGCCGTCATCACGGGGTAAAGCGCTCAGACGGCCTCCTCGCAACAATGGGGGGCAGAGCTTTGACCCCTCCCCCCTCCAGAGGAGCGCAATGGGTACCGAGGAGCAGACCGAGAACGGAGGTGGCGTGGCCACCGCATCCGATTCTTTGACGATCACGGACAACCGGACCGGGAAGTCCTACGAGGTCCCGATCGAGGACGGCACCGTACGCGCGACCGCGTTGCGTGACATCAAGGTCTCCGAGGACGACTTCGGCGTCATGACCTATGACCCGGCGTTCATGAACACCGCCTCGTGTCGTTCGGCGATCACGTATCTCGACGGCGAGGCCGGAGTCCTGGAGTACCGCGGGTATCCGATCGAGCAGCTCGCGGAGCACTCGACCTACCTCGAGGTCGCCTACCTGCTGGTCCACGGCGAGCTGCCCGACCAGAAGCAGCTCGACGAGTGGACGCACCAGATCACGATCCACACGTTCGTGCACGAGAACGTCCGCAGCTTCATGCAGGGCTTCCGCTACGACGCGCACCCGATGGGGATGCTGCTGGCCTCGGTGGGCGCGATGTCGACGTTCTATCCGGACGCCAACCAGATCAAGGACCCGGAGACCCGCTACCTGCAGATCATCCGGCTGATCGCCAAGATGCCGACGCTGGCGGCGTTCGCCTACCGCCACAACATGGGGCAGCCGTACGTCTATCCGGACAACGACCTGCGCTACCCCGGCAACTTCCTCTCGATGCTGTTCAAGATGACCGAGCTCAAGTACGAGCCCGATCCACGGCTCGAGCGGGCGCTCGACATCCTCTTCATCCTGCACGCCGACCACGAGCAGAACTGCTCGACGAGCGCGGTGCGCGCGGTCGGCTCCTCGCAGGTCGATCCCTACTCGGCGGTCGCGGCCGGCATCGCCGCGCTCTACGGCCCGCTGCACGGCGGCGCCAACGAGCAGGTGCTGCGGATGCTCAGGCGGATCGAGACCAAGGAGAACATCCCCGACTTCATCGCGGGCGTGAAGGACGGCAAGGAGCGCCTGATGGGCTTCGGGCACCGGGTCTACAAGAACTACGACCCGCGCGCGAAGATCATCAAGAAGGCCTGCCGACGACGTCTTCGAGGTCACCGGCGTCAACCCGCTGCTCGAGATCGCGCTCGAGCTCGAGAAGATCGCGCTCGAGGACGACTACTTCGTCAAGCGCAAGCTGTACCCGAACGTCGACTTCTACTCGGGGCTGATCTACGAGGCGCTGCACATGCCGGTCGGCATGTTCACGGTGCTGTTCGCGATCCCGCGCACCAGCGGCTGGATCTCCCAGTGGCTCGAGATGATCGACGACTCCGAGCAGAAGATCGCCCGCCCGCGCCAGATCTACACCGGCGCCCGCGAGCGCGACTACGTGCCGGTCGACAAGAGGTAGAGCAGGCCGTACAGACACGGTGAGGGGCGAGGTTGCATCATGCAACCTATGCTCCTCACCCTGATCGACGGCACGACGGTCTTCGTCCGGCCGATCGAACCCGGGGACAAGCCGCTGCTGGTGGAGGGCCTGCGGCGGCTCAGCCCCGAGACCGCCTACCGGCGCTTCATGAGCCCGAAGCCGTACTTCACGGACGACGAGCTGCGCTACCTGACCGAGGTCGACGGCCACGACCACATCGCGCTCGTCGCCGTCACCGGCTCCGCGCTGGTCGCGGTCGCGCGCTGCGTGCGGGTGAGCCCGGACACCGCCGACATGGCGATCGTCGTCGGCGACCCCTGGCAGGGCCTGGGCCTCGGCCGCCGGCTCGCGCGGCTGCTGGCCGACGAGGCCGCCCGGCACGGCATCGAGCGCTTCGCCGGCACGATGCTGGCCGACAACCAGCAGGCGCTGCGGATCATGAAGGGCGTCGGAACCGGCTTCGAGGTCGACACCATCGACCACGGCGTGCGCGAGATCGTCACCCGTCTGGCCGCCTGAGGCGAGCACTACCCTGGAGCCCATGCGCCGGCTCGCGCTGCCGCTCCTGATCGCCGCCACGCTGGCGGCCTGCGGATCCGAGCAGGCGACCCCCGCCGCGGGCGGGGACGGCAAGCTCGCGTTGCTCGTCGTCCGCGTCGACAGCGACGGCGCCAAGGGCAGCGCCCCCGCACGCGAGCTCAAGCTCGACTGCGACCGGCCGACCGACAGCACGGCCTGCGGCGCGGCCGCCGGCGTCTCGGCCGCGGACGTGGCCGACACGCCGCGCGACACGGCGTGCACGCAGCTCTACGGCGGCCCGGAGGAGGCCTCGATCCGGGGCAAGATCCGCGGCGCCGACATCGACGCGACCTTCAACCGCAGCGACGGCTGTCAGATCTCGCGCTGGGAGAAGGTCGCGCCGCTGCTGGCCGAGGTGCGGTGACGAGCCCGGCGAGCGGCGGCCGAGGGACCGGCCGTGGGGTTTCGGGCATTCCGGGGGTGGCGGCTTGAGCTACCGGATCACGGTCCGCCGCGGGCCGAAGGTCGAGCGCGAGCGCCACGCGTCGCTCGACGAGGCGCTGCAGGCGATCGAGACGCACGCCGGCACGGCGCCGTCGCGCGAGCGCCTCGAGTTCCTCAGCCGCCGCTTCGAGGCGCACGAGCTGGTCGCGGCGCGGATCGAGCTCTCCGGCGAAGGCGTGCGGGCCGGCCTCGATGTGCACGGTGACGGCTCGCTGACCGCGTGGACCGGCCGGATCCGGCGCACGCCGATCGAGCCGCAATCCGGCGAGAACGCCTACGGCGCGCTGCGCCGCACGCTCACAGCGTGAGCGTCGAGCCGTAGCGCCGCAGCCACGCCGCATGCTCGCGCCAGCGCGGCGAGCGCGACGCGAGCAGCCGCCAGAAGCGCGGCGAGTGGTCCATCACCTCGATGTGGGCGACCTCGTGCTCGACCACGTAGTCGAGGATCTCGGGCGGCGCCAGCAGCAGCCGCCAGTTGAACGACATCGCGCCCGAGGAGGAGCGCGACGCCCAGCGCGTGCGCTGGCCGCGGATCGTCAGCCCGCTGTAGGACGTGCCCGCGCGCGCGGTCGCGGCATCGAGCCGCGGCGCGATCTCGAGCCGCGCCTGGCGCCGGTACCAGCGCTCGAGCGCGTCGCGCGGGTCGCCCTCGGGGACGAGCAGGACGTCGCCGCGGCGGTGGACCCGCAGCCGCCCCGGCTCGGGCACGAGCCGCAGCGTCTGGCCCAGGTAGGGCACGGTCCCCGCCTCGCGCCCGACCTCCAGCGCCGCGCGGGCGACGGCGCGACGGCGGCGCTCGATCCACGGAGCGAGTTGGCGCACGGCCTCGTCGGCGTGGCGCTCCGGCGAGCGCCGCGGCAGTGTGACCTCGACCTGCCCGTCGCCGTCGACGCTGACGCGCACGCGGCGCGCGCGATCGGAGCGGCGGATGCGGTAGGGCACGGACACGGCGGCCACGAGGGTAGAGCGCCGTTCGGATGCGATCATGGCCGCCGTCATGGAGTCGCGGGTGCCCCTCCCGCCCGGTGTCCGGGAGCCGTTCACGGTCTATGTGAACGGCGTGCGCCAGGAGTTCGGCCGCGACTACCGCGTCTCCGAGGGACGGCTCGTCTTCTCCCGTGAGCTGGTCAAGGAGGGCCGGCTCGGGTTCTGGCGCTGGTTCTGGGGCGCATGGGGTATCGGGACCTATAGGCGCAACGACCAGGTCGACGTCGCGTGGGACGTCGACGGCCAACCGCGCGTCGCCCATGCCCTCGACATCGAGCCCCAGAGACCCGGAAAGTAGCCCGCCGAGGGGGCACCGGTGATGTGCCGCTCCCCCAAGCCCGACGCCCGCGTGCACGACGCACTCCGCCGCATCGGGCCGCTGCCGGTCCTGGGCGGGACGGTGGCGCGGATCCGTACGCTCGCGAGCGACCCCGAGACGACGACCGCCGAGCTCGTGACGGTGATCGAGTCCGACGAGGCGTTCGCCGCCAACCTGCTGCGCTACGCGAACTCCGCGGCCACCGCGCGGCCGATCCGGGCGCGCACGATCCGCCAGGCCGTCACGTTGCTCGGCCGCCGCGCGCTCGTGCGGATGCGCGCTCGAGGCCGCGACCTACCGCTTCTTCGAGCGCTTCCCGGGCGGCGCGCACCTGTCACGCGGTCAGCTGCACGTGCACGCGGTGACGGTCGCGGCCTACTCGTACACGACCGCCGAGCTGCGCGGCGCGCAGACCGAGACGGCCCATCTGGCCGGGCTGCTGCACGACGTCGGCAAGCTGCTGATGCCGGCCGCGTTCGGCGTCCAGGCGCTCGAGGACATCTGCGCCGCCGCGCCGGCCGGCGCGGCGCGGGCCGCGCTCGAGCGCGAGCGTCTCGGGCTCGACCACGCGGCGGCGGGGGCGCTGCTCGTCGGCCTCAGCGAGCCCGGCGACGAACTCACGCATGCGATCGCCTCCCACCACGGCGGCCCGACCGGGCTGGCGTGCCCGACCGACGAGGCGGCGTGCGTCCAGGTCGGCAACATCGTCGCGCACCTCGTGGCCGGCGACGAGGTCGATCGCACGCTGCTCGCGATCGCGCTCGAGCGGCTGGGAGCGGAGATCGACCTGCTCGACGAGGTCGCCGAGCACGCCGGCGTCGCACCGGTGCGCGGTGACGACGTGATCGAAGCCGCCGACCGCGACCTCCCGCGCGCCCGCCGCGCTATGCGATGACCGCGCGCCGCCAGGGCGCCATGCAGCGCAGCGCGCTCAGGATCGCGCGCGTCGAGGGCGAGCGGTTGAGCGTGTAGAAGTGGATGCCGGGCGCGCCGTTGGCCAGCAGGTCGGCGCACTGCATCGTCGCGTAGGCGACGCCGAAGTCGGCCACGGCCTCGGGCTGGTCCGAGCGCAGCTCGAGCTCGCGCAGCAGGCCGGGCGGGATCGAGGCGCCGCACATCTGCGTGAAGCGGCGGATCTGGGCCACGTTCGTGATCGGCATGATCCCCGGGATGATCGGGACGTCGATGCCGGCGTCGCGCGCGCGGGCGACGAAGTCGTAGTAGAGCTGGTTGTCGAAGAACAGCTGGGTGATCAGGAAGCGCGCGCCGGCCTCGACCTTCTCGCGCGTGTAGCGCAGGTCGGACTCGGCCGACTCGGCGGCCAGATGGACCTCCGGGAAGCAGGCGGCGCCGACCGCGAAGTCGTAGTCGGCGCGGATCAGCTCGATCAGCTCGCGCGAGTAGCGCAGGCCGCCGTCGGCCGCGACCCACTCCGAGGCATCGACGCCCGCCGGCGGATCGCCGCGCAGCGCGAGCACGTTCTCGATGCCGGCGTCGCGCATGCGGTCGAGCGTCACGCGCAGCTCGTCGACGGACGCGCCCACGCAGGTGAAGTGCGCCATCGCCTCGAGGCCGTGGTCGGCCTTGATGCGCGAGACGATGTCGATCGTCGTGCCGCGCTGGGCGGGCGTGCCGCCGGCGCCGTAGGTGACCGAGACGAACGTCGGCTCGAGCCGTGCCAGCTCGGTCAGCGCCGCGGCCAGGTTGGCCTCGCCGTCTTGGGTCTTGGGCGGGAAGAACTCGAACGAGAACGCCGGCTCGGCCCCCGTCGCGATCCGCTCGTCGATGCGCATCGGCGGAGTGTACCGCAACCCTGACACAGTCGTGTCAAGGTTGCGATGACAGTTTCCAGCGCTCGGCCGCGCCGTCCCGCCCCCGGGCCGCCTCGCCCAGCACCTCCAGATGGGTCAGCCAGGCCGTCGTCATCGTCATCTGCCAGCTCGCCATCTCCTCGGTGAAGCGCTCGCCGAAGATGCGCCGCGCGAGCTCGTAGGCGGTGCACGCGCCGGGCGCGAGCGCCTCGCGCAGGGACGCCAGATTGCGCGCCACGAGCTCCCGGTTGGCGACGATGTGACCCGGGATGTCGGTGAACGGCCGGGCGTGGCCGGCGAGCGCGAGCCGGGCGTCGAGGGCGGCGACGACGTCGAGCGAGTGCAGGAACTCGCCGACGGGGTCCGGGGTGGCGCCGAGGTCGAAGTAGTGCGAGACGCGGCCGAGCAGATGGTCGCCGGAGATCAGCAGCCGCTGCTCGCGCTGGTGCAGGCAGACGTGCGAGGGCGCGTGGCCCGGCGTCTCGACCACGTCCCACGTGCCGGCGTCGGTCTCGACCGTCACCCCCGGCAGCAGGTCGCGGTCCGAGTACAGCTCGCCGGCCTGGCCGCTGCCGGCCTCGCGGCGGCGCTCGGCCCAGCGCCGCAGCGGCTGCTCGGGCACGCCGCTGAGCAGCGCGACCTCGATCGTGCGATCGAGGTCCGAACCCGCGTGGAGCTTCCACGCGGGGTGCATCCAGACCTCGCAGCCCGCGCGCTCGGCCAGCGGCGGCGCCTGGCCGCAGTGGTCGACGTGGGCGTGGGTGATGACGATCAGCCGGATGTCCTCGACGCGGTGGCCGGTCTTGCTCAGGGCGAGCTCGAAGTTCGCCATCGAGCCGCGATCGTGCATCCCGGTGTCCACGAGCACGATCCCGTCGCCGGCCCGCAGCGCCCACGCGTTGCAGTGCGGGACGCCGGGCAGCGGGAGCGGCAGCCGCAGCCGCCAGATGCCGGGCAGCACCCGCTCGCCGCGGCCGATCTCGCGCGGTCGGGTCGGCTTGCGCACGGTTCGGCACGCTACCGTCCCGGCGATGGCGAAGAAGGGCCGCCGCCGCGAGCGCATCCGCGCCCCGGAGAGCACCTACCGCGACGACCACGGCTCGCTGCTCGTGCTGCGCGGGTCGCTGACCCCGGCGACGCGCGCGCAGTACGCCGAGGCGCTGGCCGGCAACCGCCTCTCCCAGGAGGACGCGTGGCAGCGGGCGGTCGAGTTCCTGTTCGAGCGCCTGGCCGTGCGCTGGGACATCGCGGGCACGGAGCCGCTGACGCGCCAGAAGGAGCTGCTGGCGCGCTACCGCTTCGCGTCCGCGGACGAGCGGCGCTGGATCCGCGACGTGCTGCGCGAGCACCTGGCCGCGCACTTCCCGGACCTGGAAGCGCCGTGAACGTCGACGGCTTCGCGCGGCTGCTGACCGACTACTGCCTCGAGGTCGCGCCCGGCCAGCAGGTGCAGGTGTCCTCGAGCACGCTGGCCGCGCCGCTGCTGCTGGCGCTGCAGCGCGAGATCCTCGAGCGCTCGGCCTGGCCGCTGCTCGACGTCGCGCTGCCCGGCCAGTCCGAGGGCTTCTGGGCCGCGGTCCAGGACGCGGCTTTGGACTCGTTCCCGTCGGCCGAGCTGGCCGCGGCGCGCGAGCTCGACGCCTCGCTGCGGATCCAGGCCACCGACAACGCGAACGCGCTGGCGGGCGTCGACCCGGCGCGGCTGGCGCGGGCCGCGCGCTCGCAGGCGCCGCTGCGCGAGGCGCGACTGGCCAAGCGCTGGGCGATCACGCTGTGGCCGACGGCGGCCGCCGCCCAGCAGGCCGGGATGGGCACGCGCGAGTTCGAGGCCTTCGTCGAGCACGCGCTGTTCCTCGACCGCGACGACCCGGTGGCCGCGTGGGGCGAGCTGCGCGCGTTCCAGGCCGGGACTGATCGAGCGGCTGAGCGCGGCACGCGAGATCCAGATCACCGCCGAGGGCACCGATCTGCGCCTCGACGTGACCGACCGCGTCTGGGTCAACTCCGACGGCCGGCGCAACATGCCCTCCGGCGAGGTCTTCACCGGCCCGCACGAGCGCTCGGCCGACGGCGTGATCCGCTTCACGATCCCGACCTCGCCGCGCGGCGTCGTCGTCGAGGACGTGACACTCGAGTTCCACGAGGGCCGCGTCGTCTCCGCCCGCGCGCAGCGTGGCGACGCGTACCTGCAGGCCACGCTCGAGACCGACGAGGGCGCCCGCTATCTCGGGGAGCTCGGGATCGGCACGAACTTCGGCGTCGACCGCCCGATCGGCGCGATCCTGTTCGACGAGAAGATCGGCGGGACCGTCCACCTCGCGCTCGGGCGCTCGTATCCCGAGACCGGCGGGACCAACGAGTCGGTCGTGCACTGGGACCTGATCTGCGACCTGCGCGCCGGCGGCTCGCTGCGCGCCGACGGCGAGGTCCTGCTCGAGGACGGGCGCTTTAGGACCTGACGGATTCGCTGCAGGCCTTGAAGACGGCGCTCCACGCGTCAGCCTGATCGGCCGACGTGCGCGAGCACCAGTTCCACACCCCCGAGGCGCTGCAGCGGCGACGGCGGCGGCGACAACGCGCCCATGCCGTGCGGCGCGCGGCGGCGCTCGTGCTGCTGCCGCTGGCGCTCGCGATCGCGATCGTCGCGCTCACCCGCGTCAGCGGCCACGCCAGCGACCAGGCGCCGGCCACGAGTCCGTTCGGGCCGCGGCCGCGGATCTTCCCCAAGCTCGACCGCCTGGCCACGCTGCCCTACGTCTCCGTCGCCGGACGGCGCAAGCGCGAAGTGGCGCTGACGTTCGACGACGGGCCGGGGCCGCAGACGGCCGAGGTCGTGCGCACGCTGCGCCGGCTGCGCGCGCCGGCGACGTTCTTCCAGATCGGCGTCGACGCGCACGCCTACGTCCAGACCGAGGAGCTCCAGCGCAAGAGCCGGCTGGTGACGATCGCCAACCACACGCTCCGGCATCGCCGGCTCGACCGCCTCTCACGCGCCGAGCAGGCAGCCGAGATCGACGGCGAGACCGCGATCCTGCGCGCCGCCGGCCTGCCCGTCCCGACGCTCTTCCGGGCCCCGTACGGCGCGTTCAACGCGACGACGCTCGAGCTCCTGCGCGAGCGGCACATGACGATGGTGCTGTGGACCGTCGACAGCCAGGACTACCGGCGCCCCGGCGTCGAGAAGATCGTCGCCAATGTGCTGGCGGGCGTGCGGCCCGGCGCGATCATCCTCCTGCACGACGCGGGCGGCGACCGCAGCCAGACGATCGCCGCGCTCCCGCTGATCGTCAAGGCGCTGCGCGAGCGCCACTACCGGATCGTCAGCGTGCCGCGGCTGCTGCGCGACGCGCCGCCGCCGCGCAAGCAGCCGCCGCGCATCATCGGCGCGGGCTAAGCCTTCGACTTCTTGGGCTTGCTGCGCAGCTCGAGGTACGGCTCTTTGTCCGGCGGATGGCCGCCTTGGATCGCCCGGCTGCGCTCCATCTCGGCGTTCAGCTCGGCCCCCAGCAGGACGATGATGTTCGTGATCCAGAGCCAGATGAGGAAGACGATCACGCCGCCGAGGCTGCCGTAGGTCTTGTTGTAGGAGGAGAAGTTGGCGACGTAGAGCGCGAACAGCGCGGAGGCGATGAGCCACAGCACGACGGCGAACAGGCCGCCGGGCGTGACCCACGGGAAGCCGGGCTGCTTGACGTTCGGGCACGCCCAGTAGAGCAGCGAGATCATGAAGGAGACCAGCAGCAGCAGGACGGGCCACTTGGCGATGCCCCAGACTGCTGACGAACGTGTCGCCGAGGCCGATGATGTCGCCGATCTCCTTGGCCGCCGGCCCGGTGAAGACGATCGCCAGCGAGGTGATCGTGAGCAGGACGAGCAGGATGATCGTCGTGCCGAGCCGGACCGGGAGCTTCTTCCAGATCGGCCGGCCCTCGGGCGCGTCCCAGACGTTGTTGGACGCGTCCATGAACGCCGCGATGTAGCCCGAGGCCGACCAGATCGCGGCCGCCAGGCCGATGATCAGCGCCACCGTCGAGCCGCCCTGGTTGGACTCGAGGCTGGTGAGGACGTTGGTCAGGATCTCCTTGGCCGGGCCGGGGGCGACCGTGTTGAGCTGGTCGAGCAGCGGCTGCGTGGCCGAGGGTCCGATCACGCCGAGCACCGAGACCAGCGCCAGCATCATCGGGAACAGCGAGAGGACGCCGAAGTAGGTCAGCGCCGCGGCCCAGGTCGTCAGCTGGTCCTCGCCGAACTGCTTGAACGTGCGTTTGAGGATCGCCGGGAAGGCTTCCTTGGGCAGATCGGTCGGCTGCTCGGGGACGTCCTTGCCCTTCGACGGGCGCTCGGCGTCGGATACGGCTTTGGCCATACGGAGGCGGTACCCGAATCTCCAGCATCGAAGTACCGCCGGCCGCCAGTTCCATGACCCCTCGGCAAAGTTGCCGCGTACACGCTTCGGCAATACGCGCGAGGGACGTCGCGCTTTATCGTGCCACGCAGATGCAGCGCCGCACAAAGATCGTCGCCACCATCGGGCCCGCGTCGCGCGACCCCGAGGTGCTCGCCCGCATGGTCGAGGCCGGAATGGACGTCGCCCGGCTGAACTTCTCCCACGGCAGCGCGGACGAGCACGCGGAGACCGCGCGCCGGGTCCGCGATGCCGCCGGTCGCGCCGGCCGCCAGGTCGCGATCCTGCAGGACCTCCCGGGCCCGAAGCTGCGCATCGGCAAGCTGCGCGAGGGCGTCGTCGAGTTCAAGCCGGGCGACCACACGACGTTCATCTGCGGCCCCAACGGCGGTGAGGGCGACGCCTCGAAGCTGTTCATCACCTACGCCGGGCTGGCCTCGACCGTCGAGCGCGACGAGATCATGTACCTCGCCGACGGCGCCGTACGGCTGCGCATCAGCGAGGTGCGGGCCGACGAGGGCGAGATCGACGCCACGGTCGAGGTCGGCGGCGCGGTCGCCTCGCGCCAGGGCCTGAACATCCCGGGCGAGACCGCGGCGCTGCCCGCGGTGCCCGAGGAGGACCTCGAGCACGTGCGCACCGGCGAGCGGATCGGGGTCGACATCGTGGCCCTGAGCTTCGTGCGCCGGGCCGACGAGGTCACGCAGCTGCGCAAGCACACGCGACTGCCGCTGGTGGCGAAGATCGAGAAGCCGCAGGCGGTCACGCGCGCGGAGGAGATCGTGCGCGCCGCGGACTGCGTGATGGTCGCGCGCGGCGACCTCGGCATCGAGCTGCAGATCGAGGAGGTCCCGATCGTGCAGAAGCAGATCATCGCGCTGGCGGGCGCGCTCGCGCGACCGGTGATCACCGCCACGCAGATGCTCGACTCGATGGTCGCGTCCTCGCGGCCGACGCGCGCCGAGGTGACCGACGTCGCGAACGCGATCCTCGACGGCACCGACGCCGTGATGCTCTCGCAGGAGAGCGCGGTCGGGCACTATCCCGGTGGAGTCGGTGGCGATGCTGGCCACGATCGCGCGCCGCACGGAGCAGACCGCGCCCTATCGCGAGTGGAACGAGCGGCGCGTGCGGCGCGACCGCCGCGACCCGGCCTACACGCTCGCCTACACGGCGACGCGGGCGGCGCACGAGCTCGACCTGGCCGCGCTGATCTGCCCGACGCTGTCCGGGCGCTCGGCGCGGCTGATCTCCGCCCACCGGCCGACGGTCCCGATCCTGGCGCTCTCGCCGGGGCGCGAGACCGTCCGCCGCTGCGGGCTGATGTGGGGCGTGCAGGCGGCGTCGATGAAGCGTTACGAGGTCACCGAGGATCTGATCCACGCCGCGGCGGCGCGCGTGGTCGAGCTCGGCTGGCTCAAGCCCGGCGACCGCGTCGGGATCACCGCCGGCCTGCCGTCGGGCAAGCCGGGAACGACGAGCCTGCTGCAGATCCAAGAGGTATGAGGTGGATCAACGAGCCGCGGGTGTGGTCGGGCGACGCGTCCGACTTGACCGTGGCCGCCGAGCCCGAGACGGACTTCTGGCGCGTCACGCACTACGGCTTCATCCGCGACAACGGGCACTTCGCCGCCACGGGCGCAGATGGCGCTGCGCTTCCGCGGCGAGTTCGCGGCCCAGTACGACCAGGCGGGGCTGATGCTGCGGGTCGACGAGCAGCGCTGGATCAAGGCCGGGATCGAGCTCGACGACGCGGCTGTGGCTGTCGCGTGGTCGTGACCGACGGCGTCTCGGACTGGTCGCAGCAGCCCGCGCCCGAGCCGTCCGCGGACGGCTGGTACGAGATCCGCGCGGTGCGCGCGGGCGACGACGCCGTCCAGATCCTCTGCGGCGACCAGCCCGTCCGGCTCGCCCCGTTCGGAGCCGAGTTCGAGTCCGGGCCGATGTGCGCCGCCCCGAAGGGCCCCGGCTTCACCGCCCGCTTCCGAAACGGGGACTGACCCGCTTTCGGTGCTCTTCCGGCCCGCCGACCTCGAGGGGATCGCCGCCGGGCGCATCACGCTCGCGTTCCGGCGCTGGGAGCGGCCGCGCGTGCTCGCCGGGACCCGGCTGCGCACGGTGGTCGGCGTGCTCGCGATCGACGCCGTCGAGGTCGTCGAGCGCCCGACCGACGCCGACGCCCGCGCCGCCGGCTACGACGACGCCGACCACGTGCTCGCCTCGTTCGCCAAGCGGACGGGCGCGCTGCACCGGATCGCCCTGCACCTCGACGGCCCGGACCCGCGGATCGCGCTGCGCGAGACGCCGCCCGA
Source organism: uncultured Solirubrobacteraceae bacterium (assembly GCA_963755275.1). Lineage (GTDB taxonomy): Bacteria > Actinomycetota > Thermoleophilia > Solirubrobacterales > Solirubrobacteraceae > Solirubrobacter. Next base: position 13,406 of record CAVWJU010000009.1, read on the forward strand.
CGACGCGGTCTTCGCCGCGCCTCGAGCGGATGGGGCCGTGGACCTACGAAGTCCTGCAGGCGATCGCCGACCACCCCGGCCTGCGCGCTGCCGGACCTCGCCGCCTCCTTCGGCCGCGAGACCGGCCCGTTCAAGCGCGACGTGCGCAAGCTCAAGGAGCTCGGCCTGACCGAGAGCCTCGAGATCGGCTACCGCCTCTCCCCCCGGGGCCGCGCCGTGCTCGAGCTCAGGTCACGTTGAGGTCGCGGCCGAAGGCGCGCTGGAAGACGTCGCCCTGGCGTTCGGTGGCCCAGCGGGCGATCGTGACGTCCTCGGAGGCGTGCAGGCGCAGGTCGACGTGGCCGTCGCGGACCTCGACGTCGCAGGCGTGGACCGATTGGTCGCGCGAGCGCTCGAGCTGCTCGGCGATCCGGACGGAGGCGGCGATGCGGTTGAGCATCTCTTCGTCGCCCTCGCGCGCGAGGTCGGAGAACTCGCCGAGCGTCGGGGTGCCCTTGCGGTGGTAGCGCACGGCCTGGCCGATCAGGCCGACCTCGCGCGGGGAGAAGCCCGGCATGCCCGCGCGAGAGGATCAGGTAGCGGGAGTGCTTGTGGTGGTCGTCGTAGTCGACCGCGGTGCCGATGTCGTGCAGCAGCGCGGTGGCGTAGAGCAGCTCGCGCTCCTTCGGGTCGCCGCGGTGCACGCCGGCCGCGGCCAGCGCGTCCCAGAGCTCGAGCGCGAGCCGGACGACGTGCTCGGCGTGGGCGAAGTCGGTCCCGTACTGGGCGGCGAGGTTGCGCACGGTCGCCTCGCGCACGTCGAACACCAGCGGCGGGTCGCCGAACAGCGACTCGAAGAACACGCCCTCGCGCAGGCCGGCGTCGGTGGCCTCGAGCAACCCGAAGCCGCCGACCTCCATCACGGTGTCGATCACGAGCGCGCCCGCGAGGATCAGGTCGCCGCGCGCGGCCTTGATGCCGGGCACCTCGGCGCGCTCGGACGCCGGTCACGGCGGCGAAGCGCTCGATCAGCTCGCCCAGCGCGTCGCGCGTGATCCGGTAGCCCTGGATGCCGTAGGACGGCAGCCCGGCGGCGAGCTGCGCCGCCGCGGCCAGGTTGCGGACCGTCCCGCCGATCCCGGTCAGCCGGCCGCCCTCGCCCACCCATGGCGCGGCCTCGACCTGCTCCGCGACGTGCTCGCGCAGCGCCTTGATCTGCTTGCGCCTGGCCTTCTCGGCGTCGGGCAGGAAGCGCTCGGTCATGCGCACGGCCCCGAGCGGCCACGAGCGGAAGTCGATCGCCTCGCGGTCCTCGACCCGTGTGAGCTGCATCGAGCCGCCGCCGAGATCGAGCACGACGCCCTGGGAGAGCGTCGTCGAGTTGATCGCCGCCAGGTAGCCGTAGCGCGCCTCGGCCTCGCCGGCGAGCACCTCGACCTCCAACCCCGAGCGCTCGCGCGCGAGCGCGAGGAAGTCGGCCTGGTTGGACGCGTCGCGGATCGCCGAGGTGGCCACGGGCCGGATCGCCTCGATCCCCGTGGCGCGCGCAGAAGTGGGCGTACAGCTCGAGCGTCTCGAGCGCGCGCTCCATCGGCGCCGGCTGCAGCGCGCCCGTCGCCTCCAGCCCTTCGCCGACGCGCACGGACTCGTGGATCTCGTCCGTGCGCTTCCACCAGTCGTCGGTGTACGTGAAGACGACCAGCCGGAACGAGTTCGACCCGCAGTCGATGACGGCGAGCCGAGCCTCGCTCACGAGCTTCTCGATCAACTCGATCCGATAGCCGTCCGGATCGCGCACGAACGCGATCAGCGAGCCGCCCTCGCGCACCCGATACGGCGGCTTCTCGGGCTCGATGCCCTGTCCCGACAGCCGCTCGAGCGCGCCGTTCGATGTCGTCCACCGTCAGCGCGATGTGGTTGTACCCGGTGCCGAGCTCGTAGGCGTCGACACCGTGGTTGTAGGTCAGCTCGAGCCGGTCGCCGTCGCCGGGCAGCCCCATGAAGACGTTGATCGCCTCGTCGCGGATCGGCATCCGCCGCCGCTCCTCGAAGCCGAGCGCCTCGTAGAAGGCGACGGAGCGGTCGATGTCACCGATCCGGTAGCACGTGTGGATGAGCTCCATAACGCGGCCGAGAGTACCGTCATGGCCATGATCGTCGAGCGCTCCATGAACGATTCCTGGCTGTCGAACACCTACCTGGTCGCCGCCGGGCCGAACGGCGACGCCTTCCTGGTCGACGCCGGCGGCCCGCTGGACCCGCTGTTCGCCAAGGCCGACGAGCACGGCCTGAACGTCACCCACATCCTGCTCACCCATCACCACCACGACCACGTGGCCGAGCTCGGCGACGCGCTCGACGCGCTGGCCCGAGGCGCAGGTGCTGGCCCACCCCGCCGAGCGCGTCCCCGGCACCACCGGCGACCTCAATCCCGGCGACGAGCTCGAGATCGGCGGGCTGACCGTAACGGCTCTTCACACCCCCGGCCACACGGCGGGAATGCTCGGCCTGCTGGTCGACGGCCAGGAGCTGTTCACCGGCGACACGCTGTTCAAGGGCTCGGTCGGCGGCGTGCGCGCGCCCGGCTCGACGTCGTTCGCCGACATCCAGCACTCGATCATGGAGGTCATCCTCGCGCTGCCCGGCGAGACGGTCCTGCGGCCGGGCCACACCGATCCCAGCACGGTCGCCGAGGAGCTCGAGAACAACCCGTTCGTGCGCGTCTGGCGCGGCCTCGACGACGAGGGCGACGACCGCTGCACGGCGCTCGGCGACCCCGCCACGCTGGTCCTCTGGGGTCCGGATTACGACGGCGGCCACAAGGCCTGGGTGCGCTGGGAGGACGGCTCGGACGACATCGTCCCGGGCTCCAAGGTCGAGCGCTAACGTCGTTGGGGTGAGTCAGGAGCAGGAAAAGAAGAGCAGCGGAATCTCGATCCAGACCCTGGTCATCTCGAGCCTCGCCGCGGCCACCTCGGCGATCGTGGTGCCGTTGTTCTGGACCCGGGGCTCGGTGATCGCGACCGCGGTCACCCCGATCATCGTGGCGATCGTCTCGGAGGCCTTGCGCAAGCCCGCCGACGTGATCACGTCGGCCACGCCGAAGGTGACCCGCCGCAGCGCGACCGGGGCGGCCGTGCGCTCGGAGCAGCCGACGGGCGTCGGGGCGCGCGGCAAGGGCCCGGAGCAGGCCGGCCGCTGGGGGACCGAGGACGATCCGTTCGGCCTGCGCCAGCCGCCGCCGCGCAAGCGGCGCCGCTTCCCGTGGCGGCTGACGATCATCACCGGCCTGCTCGCCGCCGTCATCGGCGCCGGCGTCGTGACCGCCTCGGAGCTGGCGATCTTCGGCCACCAGGTCGGCAACCCCAAGCGCGAGACCGGGCTGCTCGGCGGCAGCTCGAGCCAGTCCAGCGGTGACGAGGAGGAGACGCCGACCGCGACTCCGACCGCGACCGAGACCCCGACCGAGGACGAAGAGGCGACGCCGACCGAGACGGCGACCCCCGAAGAGACCGCGACCGAGACCCCGACGCCGTCGGCCACGGCGAGCCCGAGCGTGACGCCCCAAACGGCGCAGCCCACCCCCACCGCCCCGCCCACCGAGGCGACGCCGGCCCCAACCCCGTAGACGTGGCCAAAGACCGGATCCCGACGGGGCGCATCTCGCGGACCGCTCGCGTCTCGAGCCTCGCCGCCGGCCAGGCCGCGCGCCACCTCGGCACGCGCGCGACGAACCTCGGGCGCACCGAGCAGGGCCGCACCGCCGCGCTCGAGCGCCGCCACCTCGAGGCCGCCGAGCAGATCGTGACCGCGCTCGGGACGATGAAGGGCGCGGCGATGAAGCTCGGACAGGTGATGAGCTTCCTCGACGTCGGACTCGTGCCCGAGGAGTACCGCGACGAGTTCCAGCGCAAGCTGGGCGCGCTGCGCGACGCGGCGCCGAAGGTGCGCTTCGCGGACATGCGCAAGGTGATCGAGTCCGAGCTCGAGGCGCCGATCGGCAAGCTGTTCGCCGAGTTCGACCCCGAGCCGATCGCGGCCGCGTCGATCGGCCAGGTCTATCGCGCGCGCCTGCACGACGGCCGCACCGTCGCGATCAAGGTCCAGTACCCGGGCGTCGGCGCCGCGGTCCGGGCGGACATGCAGAACCTCGGCATGATCCTGCGGCTGATGAAGCGGATCGCGCCCGGCCTCGACGTCAAGGCCACGGCGGAGGAGATCCGCTCGCGGATCGGCGACGAGCTCGACTACGAGCTCGAGGCGTCCAATCAGCGCTCGCTGGCGCGGATCTTCCGCGGCCACCCGTTCATCGTCGTCCCCGACGTCGTCACCGAGCTCTCGCGCGAGAAGGTGATGGTGTCCGAGTTCGTCCCCGGCGTCGGCTTCGACACGATCAAGGAGACCGACCAGGAGACGCGCGACCGCGTCGGCGAGATCGTCTTCCGCTTCTACTTCGGCTGCATGTACCGCCACCGCCAGTTCAGCGGCGACCCGCACCCGGGCAACTTCCTGCTGATGGCCGACGACCGCGTCGCGTTCCTGGACTTCGGGCTGTTCAAGGTCATGCCGCGCCGCCTGATCGAGCTCGAGCTCGAGACCCAGCGCGCCGGCCACGAGGGCGACGCGCAGCGACTGTGGGAGATCTGGGCCGAGGGCGGCCTGCTGCAAGCAGCCCGACCGCTTCCGCCCCGACAAGCTGCTCTCGCAGTTCCTGGACGCGACCTGGTGGTACCTGACCGACGAGGAGATCGCGCTGCAGCCCGAGGTCGCGACGCAGGTGATGATCGACATGTCCGACCCGCGCTCGGCGCACTTCGGCCAGATGCGCCACGAGACGCTGCCCGCCGACCACATCTTCGGCCGCCGCGTGGAGATGCTGACGCTCGCCGTGCTCGGCCAGCTGCGCGCCACCGCCAACTGGCACCGGATCGCCCGCGAGTGGATCTACGGCGACGATCCGGTGACCGAGCTGGGGCGCGAGGAGCAGGCCTTCTACTCGTGACGGCAGTGCGCGTCTGAGCGCGGCATGTCGAGCGCCGGGTTGCCGTCGAAGAACCCGGTCGGCTTGAGCTTGAAGCCGACCTGCGAGACCGGCATCACCGGCCAGTCCTCCGGCCGCACGACGTGGTGGGCGCCGAACGTGTACCAGAGCACGACGTCCGTGCCCTCGAGCGGGCGGTCGGCGGCGGCGTAGCGCGGCAGCCCGTCGCCGCCCGGGCTGCTGGTTGGGGTAGTCGCCGGCGGCGAAGCGCTGGCCGGGTCGTAGGCCGTCACCCACACGTGCTCGGCGGTGAAGCCGGCGCGCTGGGCGAAGCGCGAGTCCGGCGCGAACATCGGCGCGACGTTCTCGCCCGGGACGAGCGTGTAGGCGACCGGGCTCGCCCAGCGCCGAGAGCTTGCCGGGGTTCTCGATCCGCCAGCAGGCGCCCGCGCAGCTGATCGATCGCGCCCGCGCGCCTGCGGCCTCGCTCGCGAAGACGGTGCGCCTGGTGACCCAGGCCGTGCCCCGTCGGGTTCTCGCGGCCCGGTACGGCAGCGGCTCGGAGTCCACCTGGACGACCGAGTTCGCGTTGCCGTCGATCGGCCATGTCGAGCCGCACGCGCCGTCGCGTAGCTCGGGACGTTGGCCGGCGTGGCGCCATCCGCTCCGGGTCGTAGTTGCCGGCCTCGGCGGGAGCGGCGACGACGCCGTGGTCGTGCGACGGCGACGACCGCCATCGCGTCGAGGTCGAACTCGACCACGAGGCCGTCGATCGGGCGCGCGTAGCCGTTGCTCGCCCGGCGCGGAGCGCACCCAGGTCAGCGGGCGCAGGATGCGCCGCGCGGTCGCGGCGTCCTCCTCGCCCGATGTAGCCGGCGGCCCACGGCTCGACCATCGCCAGCGAGAAGTCCTCGACGCCGCGCATGCGCATCGCGGCCTGCCAGCCGGGATCGGCCTGGACGGCGGCCTCGCAGGCCATGAACTCCTCGAACGTGATCGGCGGCAGCACGCCGTCGACGTGCTGCCACGAGACGACGCGCCTGCTCGCTGAGCGAGACGACCGCCTCGTAGGTCTTGCGCTCGGCCGCGCTCGTAGAGGATCACGAAGGCCTCGCGCGGCACCGGCTCGCCGGCCTGGACGGCGGCCTTGGGCGGCTCGTGCAGACGTGACGAACACGAAGCGCGCGGTCGGCGCGAGGCCCTTGCTCGGACTTGAGGATCGCCGCGCCGCCGACACCTCGTCGGCGCACAGCGGTTCGAGCGGGTGCAGCGTGCGCCGCGCTCCTAGTTCCAGCTGGGCCGGGTGACCGGCTCGCCGCCGGGCGTGACGAGCTCGCGCTCGGAGACCGCCTCGACGACCTCCTCGACCTCTTCTTCTTCCTTCTTGCCGCCGCCGGGCTCGGCGTCGCAGGTGACGCGCATCATGCCGGTGGCCACGGTCTCGTCGCCGACCACGACCAGGCCGCAGATCACGTCGCCCTCCTCCCAGCCCATCCGCTCGATGTCGAAGAACGCGAGGTGGACCTCGTTGGCCTTGCCGCCCCAGGGGCAGGATTTGTCGTGCGCCTCCTTGGCTTGGCAGACGGCCTGCATGTTCTTGCCGGAGGCTTCGACGCTCATGCCCTCAAGGGTACCCTCAGAGGCTCGATTTGACCTACCCGCCCGGCATCCTCGCGCGCGGTCCCTGGCCGCCGGACCGGGTGCTCTCGCGCTGGCGCGAGACCCGCTACGAGCCGCCGCCCGAGCAGATCGCGGCGGCCGACCGCGCGATCGACGAGCTGCGCGGCCGCGGCTCGCCCAGCTACGACGGGCTGTCGGCGCGCCTCGCCGGGTTCGAGGTCGCAAACGGCGAGCTGCGGCTCGAGCTGCAGGAGATGCGCTGGGCGATCCGGCTGCTCGGCGATGCCGCCAACGCGCTCTCGGTCCTGTGCGTCGTGCGCGACCACGAGGGGCGCTGGCTGGCCGGCCGGCGCGCGGCGTGGGTCGCGACCTGGGCCGGGGTCTGGGCGCTCGGCGCAGGCGGCGCGGTCGACGTGCGCGAGAACGCGGCGCACACGCTCTCGCGCGAGCTGCGTCGAGGAGTGGTCGGTCGAGCCCGAGCGGCTCGACGTCGAGGCGCTGGTCGTGACCACCGACCGGGATGGCGATGCTGATCGGCCAGGCGTAGCTCCCCGAAGGCGCGGAGGTGATCCGCGACCACGAGCACGACGCACACGCATGGTGGCCGCCCGACCCCGCCGACTGGCCGCCGGAGTCACATCCGCAACTCCGGCGGATGGCAACGTTGTTGATTACAGGCCCGTGAGCTTCCGCGCGCTCAAGTACCTCTCGTTCACGCACTCGGCGATCTACGCCGTGCTCTTGGTGACCGCGATCGCGGACGTGCTGGAAGGGCCCAAGTACGTGCTCGGGTGGGCGCACGGCATCGGCTGGATCGTCATGTCGCTGCTGTGCGTGGACGCCGTCAGACGGCGCGTGATCCCGCTCTGGCTGGGTGTGATGGTTGCCGTCGTCGGAGGGGTAGGACCCTTCGCAGGCAGCCTCGGATTTCTCTATGCGGAGCGGCGTGCAGGTTCCGCTGCAGCTCTCCCACAACGCGATATGGTCTAGGTCTCTGATATGGCAGTGAACACCACCGTCCAAGTGGTCATGCCCCCGATGGGCGACTCGGTCTCCGAAGGGTCCGTCCTCGAGTGGCACAAGCAGGAGGGCGACGAGGTCTCCGAAGACGAGACGCTCGTCGAGATCTCGACCGACAAGGTCGATGCCGAAGTCCCCGCCCCCGTGACCGGCACGGTGGTCAAGATCCACGCCGCCGAGGGCGACACGGTCGAGGTCGGCGCCGTGCTGGCCGAGATCTCGCCCGGTTCCAACGGCGCCGGGCCGGCGCTCGAGAGCGACGAGACCGAAGCGGCCGAGGCGGAGCCCACGGCCGACGCCGAGGCCACCGTGATCGAGATCGAGATGCCCGCGATGGGCGAGTCGGTCTCCGAGGGCACGATCCTCGAGTGGGCCAAGCAGCCCGGCGACGACGTCGCCGAGGACGAGACGATCGTCGAGATCTCGACCGACAAAGTGGACGCGGAGGTCCCGGCGCCCGCTTCGGGCACGCTGACCGAGCTGCTGGCCGACGCCGGCGACACCGTCCACGTCGGGCAGGTCATCGCGCGCATGAGCTCGGGCAACGGCGCGCCAAGGCCGCCGTCGCCCCCGCGCCGGAGCCGACCGAGACCCGGCCCGCCGGCGACGCCGAGACCGTCCGCCTGCCCGAGGGCATCAAGGTCACGCCCGTGGCCGCGCGCATCGCCGCCGCGCAGGGCGTCGACCTGGCGCAGGTCACGGGCACCGGCCCGCACGGGCGGATCGGCAAGGCCGACGTGCTCGCCTTCCAGGAGAACGGCGCGCCCGCGACCGCCCGCTGCGCCGGCCGAGGGCAAGCAGACCCTGCTCAAGGGCGCGAGCGCGATGCTCGCGCGCTACATGGACGAGTCGCGGGCGATCCCGACCGCGACCTCGTTCCGCACCTTCACCGTCACGAACCTCGACACGCGCCGCAAGCAGCTCAAGGAGGCCGGCCATCGCGTCTCCTTCACGCACCTGATCGCGCACGCGATCGCGCGCGCGGCGACGGAGCAGATGCCGGTGATGGCGACGCACTTCGCCGAGCTCGACGACAAGCCGCACGTGATCGACGACGGCGGCGTGAACCTCGGGATCGCCGTCGACGTCGAGAAGAAGGGCGGCGGGCGCACGCTGATGGTGCCCGTCATCAAGGACGCGGGCCGGTTGACGTTCCCGCAGTTCCTCGAGGCCTTCAACGACCTGATCGCCAAGGCGCGCGACAACAAGCTGACCGCCGACGACCTGCAGGGCGCGAACCTCTCGCTCACGAACCCTGGCGGCATCGGGACGATCGCGTCCGTGCCGCGGCTGATGAACGGCCAGGGGACGATCGTCGCCACCGGCTCGATCGGCTACCCGCCCGGCCTGTCCGGGATCGGCGCCACGATCGGCGCCGAGAAGGTGATGACGATGACGTCGACCTACGACCATCGCATCATCCAGGGCGCCGAGTCCGGCCAGTTCCTGCAGGTGGTCGAGGCCTACCTGCAGGGCGAGCACGGGTTCTACGAGCAGGTCTTCTCCGACCTCGGCGTCGAGATCGGCGCCGCGCCGCTCGCGCCCGCGCCCGCCGGCCCGGCGCCCGCAGCAGGTCACCGAGCCCGCCCCGGCCGTCGCCGCCGAGCCCGATCTCCAGCTGCTGCAGGCCGTCCAGGCCGCGATGTCGCTGATCAAGGCCCACCGCACGCACGGCCACCTGGCCGCGCGGCTGGACCCGCTCGGCTCAGAGCCCGAGGGCGACCCCGCGCTCGACCCCGAGCCGCTGAAGCTGACGCCCGAGATCATGGCCAAGATCCCGGCCTCGATCCTGCGCGTCGGCGTGCCGGGCGACACGCTCGCGGACGTCATCCCGCACCTGCGCGAGACCTACTGCGGCACGATCGCCTACGAGATCGAGCACATCGCCTCGCACCGCCAGCGCGTGTGGCTGCGCGAGAAGATCGAGACCGGCGCCTATCGCAAGCCGCTCGGGCCGGAGGAGAAGGTCGCGCTGCTGCGCCGGCTGACGCAGGTCGACTCGCTCGAGCGCTTCATGCACAAGGCCTACCTGGGCCAGAAGCAGTTCTCGGTCGAGGGCCTCGACATGACCGTGCCGATGCTCGACGAGATGATCCAGCTCTCGGCGGCCGAGGGCGCGCGCGAGGTCGTGATCGGCATGGCCCACCGCGGCCGGTTGAACGTGCTCGCGCACAACCTCGGCCGTGCCTACGAGACGATCTTCCGCGAGTTCGAGGGCGCGTCCTCGATCGAGGCCGTGACCACGATCCCGCAGGGCGGCACGGGCGACGTCAAGTACCACCACGGCGCCCAGGGCACCTACCAGTGCGGCGACAACGAGAGCGTGCTGGTGCGGCTGGAGTCCAACCCGTCGCACCTCGAGTACGTCGGGCCGGTCGTCGAGGGCGCCACGCGCGCCGTGCAGACGACGCGCCAGGGCACGCACGCGACGCTCGACACGAACGCCGCGGTCTCGATCATCCTGCACGGCGACGCCGCCTTCCCCGGCCAGGGCGTGGTCGCGGAGACGTTCAACCTGCAGGCGCTCGACGGCTACACGGTCGGCGGTGCGCTGCACCTGATCCAGAACAACCAGGTCGGCTTCACCACCGACCCGGACGACTCGCGCTCGACGCGCTGGGCCTCGGACCTCGCGAAGGGCTTCGACGTCCCGATCTTCCACGTCAACGCCGACGACGTCGCGGCGTGCATCTCCGCGGTGCGGCTCGCGTTCGCGTTCCGCCAGGAGTTCGGCCACGACGTCCTGATCGACCTGATCGGCTACCGCCGCTACGGCCACAACGAGGCCGACGAGCCGGCGTACACGCAGCCCGAGATGACGGCCAAGATCAAGGCCAAGAAGCCGGTGCGCGAGCTCTACGCGGCGGCGCTCGTGGGCGACGGGACGCTGAACCAGGACGAGGCCGACGGAATCGCCTCCGACATCTGGGACGACCTCGCGCGGCGCCACCGCGAGCTCAAGGAGCAGCTCGCGAGCGCGGGCGACGAGCAGCCGACGGGCGGCTACGAGCTCGACCGCTCGGCCTCGCCCGACGTCAAGACCGCGGTCTCGGCCGAGCGCATCCAGACGTTGAATGACGAGCTGCTGCGGGTGCCCGAGGGCTTCACCGTGCACCCGAAGCTGATCAAGCAGCTCGAGCGCCGGCGCGCGGCCGTCGGCCCCGACGGCGGGATCGACTGGGCGCAGGCCGAGGCGCTCGCGTACGCGTCGCTGCTGACCGAGGGCACGCCGGTGCGGCTGACCGGCCAGGACGTCGAGCGCGGCACGTTCTCGCAGCGCCACCTCGTGCTGCACGACCCCAAGACCGGCCAGCGGATCTCGCCGATCCAGTCGCTGCCCGGCGCGCTGGCGCCGATGGAGCTGCACAACTCGCCGCTGAGCGAGGTCGCCTGCCTCGGCTTCGAGTACGGCTACTCGATGGAGGCGCCGGAGACGCTCGTGCTCTGGGAGGCGCAGTTCGGCGACTTCGTGAACTCGGCGCAGGTCATCATCGACCAGTTCATCGTCTCGGCGCTGTCGAAGTGGGGGCAGACGACGCGGCTGACGCTGCTGCTCCCGCACGGCTACGAGGGCTCGGGCCCCGAGCACTCCTCGGCGCGCATGGAGCGCTTCCTGATCCTCGCCGCCGAGGGCAACATCCGCGTCGCGAACCTGACGACGCCCGCGCAGTACTTCCACCTGCTGCGCCGCCAGGCGCGGGTGGCCAAGCAGCGGCCGCTGGTGATCATGACCCCGAAGTCGCTGCTGCGACTGCCGCAGGCGACGTCGCGGATCGAGCACCTGGCCGACGGACGCTTCTTCCCCGTGCTGGCTGAGCCGCGGATCGACGAGGAGAAGGTGACGCGGCTGGTGCTCTGCACCGGCAAGCTCTACTACGACCTCAAGGGCCACGCGACGCGCGAGAACAACGAGGGCGTCGCGATCACCCGCGTCGAGCTGCTGTACCCGTTCCCGCAGGCGCAGATCCTCGAAGAGGTCAAGCGCTACCCGAACCTCAAGGAGGTCGTGTGGGTGCAGGAGGAGCCGCGCAACATGGGCGGCCGCGCCCACATGTCGCCGCGCCTGCTGCAGATCCTGCCGACCGAGATCGAGTTCGGGTACGTCGGCCGGCCCGAGCGCGCGTCGCCGGGCGAGGGCTACCCGGCCGCCCACACCGTCGAGCAGACCCGGATCATCCGCACCGCGCTGGATCTCAGCGTGCCGGTGTCCGTGAACCCGACGAAGCAGCCTGGGGAACGTTAGGTAACGTCGCCCGGACGTTGTCGTCCCGCCCGTCCTCCCGGACGGGCGGCGCTGCGACAGGACGACAACGGGAGGGCGAAACCGTTGTTCCGCGGTTTCGTCGCGCAACCCCGATGGGCTGACACCCGTGTTGCAGGCCGCAACTCCGCCGGGGTAGCGTGTCGCTTCAGTTATGAAGAAGCTTCGTTTCTCCGGCCGCGCTGCGGTCATCTGCTCTCTCATCCTCGCGATCGGCATCCCGTCGGTGGCGATGGGCTTCGGCGAAGGCCGGAACCTGCTGCTCGGCAAGCGCAATCCGTCCAACAACCCGTCGCTTGCGCTGAGTACGGAGACCGAGATCATCGCCAACAACTCGACGTACGGCACGCGCCAGTCCAACAAGAAGGACGGCGACGGTGGCGGCGCCATCTACGGCTGCCGCTCGAGCCTCGGCAACGAGGCCTGCGTGCGCGCCTCCAACCTCAAGGGCGGCCAGGCGTTCTCGTTCTCGACCGTCGGTACCGAGGGTGGCCGCATCGAGACGGGCGCCTCGACCAGCAGCACGCCCGCCAGGCCGTTCACGACCAACGCCACCGGCGTGGCGACGGGCCTGAACGCGGATCGCGTCGACGGCAAGGAGGCGGCCGACTTCGCCGCCGCGAGCGACGTCACCGCGCTCCAGGGCAGCCTGCTGTTCGCCGCGGTCGGCGCCGACGCCGCGCGTCAGCACGAACAGCCGCGGGCCGTCTCGGCCACGCAGACCGCAGATCCGGCGAACGTCTACACCGTCAAGTTCAACAAGGACGTCAGCAAGTGCTCGTTCACGGCGTCGCCCGTCGGCTCCGCTCAGGCCACCACGCTTGGCGTCGCCGCGACGCCGAGCGCGGTCGACAGCGTCAATGTCGACACGGGCACCGCCGCCGGCTCCGTTCCACCTGCAGGTCATCTGCTAGCGACGTCTGTGTTTCTCGGCCAGAGCCCGCGGAGTAGTCCCCGCGGGCTCTTGTCGTTAAGGCTGCGCCTCCCTCTCATCTGCTATTCACCCGGCGATGCTTGACGTCACCTTCGCGGGCTGGGCCGCGACCGTCGGCCTGGTCATCGTGCTGTTGACGTTCGACCTGGCGCAGGCCGTCCTGCGCCCGCACGAGGTCGGGTTCCGCGAGGCGACGATCGCGTCGGTCTTCTACATCGCCGTCGCGATCGGGTTCGGCGTGGTCTTCGGGATGATCGCGGGCTGGGAGTTCGGCGGGGAGTACTTCGCCGGCTACATCGTCGAGAAGAGCCTGTCGGTCGACAACCTGTTCGTGTTCGTGATCATCATGAGCACGTTCGCGGTCCCGGCGGAGCACCAGCAGAAGGTGCTGATCATCGGGATCGTGCTCGCGCTCGTGCTGCGCGTGATCTTCATCATGCTCGGCGCCGCGCTGCTGAACGCGTTCTCGTTCATGTTCCTGATCTTCGGGCTGATCCTGCTGTTCACGGCGATCCAGCTCTTCCGCCACCGCGACGAGGACCCGTCGGTGGAGGACAACGCGGTGGTGACGCTTCGCCCGCAAGCGCTTCCCGCTCACCGACGACTACCACGGCGGCTCGCTCGTCACCCGCATCGACGGCCGGCGGATGTTCACGCCGCTGTTCATCGTGCTGATCGCGATCGGCAGCACCGACCTGCTGTTCGCGCTGGACTCGATCCCCGCGGTCTTCGGCGTCACCGACGAGGCCTTCATCGTCTTCGCGGCCAACGCCTTCGCGCTGCTCGGCCTGCGCGCGCTGTACTTCCTCGTCACCGGCCTGCTCGACCGGCTCGTCTACCTCTCGATCGGGCTCTCGATCATCCTCGCGTTCATCGGCGCCAAGCTGATGCTGCACTGGGCGCACCTGCAGTGGAAGGACGTGCCCGAGATCTCGACCGGCTTCTCGCTGGTCGTGATCGCGATCGTGCTCGTGATCACGACCGTCGCGAGCCTGATCAAGACGAGCCGCCAGCCCGAGATGAAGGCGCACGCCGGCTCGCTGCGCGGGCACAAGCCGCGCGAGGAGCGCGCCGGCGACTAGGTCCCGAGCGCGTCGCGGACCGCGGCGCCGGCGGGCGCGAACTGCGGCGAGAGCCGGCCGAGCAGGACGAGCCAGTTCGGGTTCTGCTCGACGGCCCGCCGGACCGAGGCCACGCCACCTTCGAGGTCGCCGGCCTGGGCGATCGCGAGCCCCGACCAGAACAGCAGCTCGTCGCTGCCCGGGGCGAGCTCGGCCGCGTTGCGGTAGTGCAGGCCGGCTTCGTCGGCGCGGCCGGCGGCGAGCAGCTCGTCGCCGGCGCCCGCGAGCTCGTAGGCGCGCTGGAGCGCGAGCAGCCGGCGTAGCTCGTCGATCGGCGCGGCGTGGTCCTCGACGCGCAGGTCGATCGTCCGCCGCCACGGCTCGCCCTCGGCGGGCACGACGACCATCGCGGCCGATTGGCGCCCGCGGACGTCGCCGCCCTCGCCCTCGGCGGCGTCGAGCGCGGCGAGCAGGCGTTCCGAGAGCGAACCGGTGGCCCGTCCGAACGCCTCGGACATCGCCTGCGGGACGGTCTCGCGGGCCATCATGTTGGCCTGGCAGCTCCAGTGCTCGCCGGTGGCGTGGCCGGCGTGGGCGATGCAGTCCGGGCCGGTGTGGACGCCGATCGTCCCGCGGACGTCGATCACGGCGACCTGCCGGACCGGCGCGAGCGGATCGGCGGCCAGCAGCTCCCCGAGCGCCTGCTCGGCGGGCACGTCCTCGGCCAGGCGGTCGAGCGCGAGCGGGCCGTAGGCGGGCTCGACGACCGACTGGGTCGCCACCGCGCCGACCCCGGCCCGCGCCCACGCGCACAGCGGCCCGACGGAGAACCAGTGCGACTGCACGGCGACGCCGAGCTCGCCCGTGCGCCGGATCGAGCGCGACGATCGAGTAGGTCCCGTGGCGCATCGGGCGAGGGTAGCGGCGCCCGCCGAGGCGCCGGGGCGGGCGGGCGTCGAGGCAGATGCGAGACGATGCGGGCATGTCGCCGCGCGAACGAGCCGTGCTCGCCCGCATCCGCGCCACCCCGCCGGGGTTCGTGCGCGCCTACGGGGACGTCTCGCCCGGCGCGCCGCGCTTCGCCGGCACCGTGCTGCACGCGACCGGCGAGGACGTCCCGTGGTGGCGGATCGTGCGCGCCGACGGATCGCTGGCCAAGGGCGCGCGCCAGCGCGCGCTGCTGGAGGCCGAAGGCGTCCCGTTCCGCGGCGAGCGCGTCGACATGCGCGCCGCGCGGATACCGTAGGCGCGCATGTGGGTCCAGCGGGAGATCACGCTCCGGCCGCGGTCGCGCGGCTTCCATCTGATCACGCGCGACGTGCTCGAGGCGCTGCCCGAGCTCGAGCGGCTGCGGGTCGGGCTGCTGCACGTCTTCATCCGCCACACCTCGGCCTCGCTGACCCTCAACGAGAACGCCTCGCCCGACGTCCGCGACGACTTCGAGGCCTGGTTCAACGAGGCCGTCCCGGAGGACGCCCGCTACTGGACGCACACGATCGAGGGCGCAGACGACATGCCCGCCCACATCAAGGCCTCGCTGCTCGGACCGTCGCTCAGCCTGCCCGTCAGCGGCGGCCGGCTCGCCACCGGCACCTGGCAGGGCATCTACCTGTGCGAGCACCGCGACCACGGCGGCGGGCGCTCGCTGATCCTGACCCTGACCGGGGAGTGAGCACCTGCCGTTAAGGTCGGATGATCGGGGTGGGCGGAGGGGCTGCATCGCCTTTACCCAAATAGCGTCAGCGCGGGCTCGCGCTCGCCGCGCAGCTCGGCCAGGTCGACCTCGACCCAGGCCAGCCCGCGGGCCTCGCACAGCACGCGCGCCTGCGGCTTGACCAGCGACGCCGCGAGCACCCCGCGGCAGGACGCCTTGCCCGGATCGAGCCGGATCCGCTCGAGGTAGCGGGAGAGCTGCTCGACGGCGTCGATCGTCCCGATCCGCTTGATCTCGACCGCGATCCAGCCGTCGTCCTCGTCGCGGCACATCAGGTCCACGGGACCGATGTCGGTCGGCCACTCGCGGCGCACGAGCCGGAAGCCCTCGCCGCAGAACTGCGGCGCTTCGGCCAGCGCGACCTGAAGGTCGGCCTCCACGCCGTCCTTGCTCAGGCGGTCGGCGTCGAAGTCCATCGCATGCGTGACGTCCGAGACGACTTCGTGCAGCGTGATCTCGAGCTGGTCCTCGCCCTTGAGCTTGCGCACGACGATCGTCGTCTGCGTCCTCGATCACCGCCGTCGGCGGCGTCATCCAGTTCAGCGGCTTGTAGCCGCCGGCGTCGGCGTGCACGAGCACCGAGCCGTCGGCCTTGAGCATGATCAGCCGCAGCGCCTCCGGCAGATGGGCGGTCAGGCGGCCGGTGTAGTCGACGGAACAGCGGGCGACGATCAAGCGCATCGGACGCCGGAGGCTAGATGAGTGACCGGACGCCCGCCGTCTACCGTAATTGGTTCGATGGCCACCGAAACTCGGTCGCAGCGGCAGATCCTGGTGGCCTTCAGCGCGATCATGCTGGCGACGCTGCTGGCCGCGCTCGACCAGACGATCGTCGCCACGGCGCTGCCGGAGATCGCCGACGACCTGAAGGGCTTCGAGCACCTGTCGTGGGTCGTCACCGCCTACCTGCTCTCGACCACGGTCACCGTCCCGCTCTACGGCAAGCTGAGCGACCTCTACGGCCGGCGGCGGCTGTTCGTGATCTCGATCTCGATCTTCCTGGTCGGCTCGGCGCTGTGCGGGCTGGCGCAGAGCATGGGCCAGCTGATCGCGTTCCGGGCGCTGCAGGGGGTCGGCGCCGGCGGGCTGCTGCCGCTCTCCCAGGCCGCGATCGCCGACCTCTTCTCCCCGCGCGAGCGCGGCCGCTACCAGGGCTACATCGGCGCGATGTGGGCCACCGCGGCCGTCGCCGGCCCGCTGCTCGGCGGCACGCTCACCGACAGCGCGAGCTGGCGCTGGATCTTCCTCATCAACCTGCCGCTGGGCGCGATCGCGCTCGCCGTGGTGCTCAAGACGATGCGGATCAAGCACGAGCCGCGCGAGCACGACATCGACTACGGCGGCGCGCTGCTGCTGAGCGTCGGCGTCAGCGCGATCCTGCTCGCCAGCGCCTGGGGCGGGACGAGCTACGCGTGGGACTCGGTGCAGGTGCTCGCGACGGGCGCGATCGGGATCGCCGCGCTCGCCGGCTTCGGCGCGCTCGAACGGCGCGTCAAGGAGCCGCTGCTGCCGCTGCAGCTCTTCCGCTCGCGCACGTTCTCCGTCTCGACCGCGGCCGCGCTGCTGATCGGCGGCGTCCTGTTCGGGATCACGATCTACGTTCCGGTCTTCGTCCAGCGCGTGCTCGGCGCGAGCGCCACGAGCTCCGGCGTGGTGCTGATCCCGCTCACCTTCGGCTGGGTGATCGCCGGCATGGGGTCGGGCCAGCTGATCGCCCGCACCGGCCGCTACAAGGTCTTCCCGGTGCTCGGCAGCCTGTTGGTGCTCGCGGGCTGCATCCTGCTGGCGTTCGTGGACGGGGAGTCGTCGCAGACCACGGTCACGCTCGACCTGACCCTCGTCGGCCTCGGCATGGGCATGATGTTCCAGACGTTCGTGATCGCCACCCAGAACCGTGTGGCGATGAGCGACATCGGCGTCGCCACGGCCGCGATCCAGTTCTTCCGCTCGATGGGCGGCAGCCTCGCGGTCGCGGGCCTCGGCGCGCTGCTGACCGCGCGGATCGCGGACGGCCTCGACCAGGCCGCGCACGCCGTCTTCGTCGCGATCGTCCCGCTCGCGGCGCTGATCGTCGTCTGCGCCGTCCTCCTGCCCGAGCACGAACTCCGGGGAAGTTAGGCCGCGCGCAGCTCGCGCGGGGCGAGCCGAGCGATCCGCTCACGGAGGTCACGCACCTCCGGGTCATCGCCCAGCGAGAGCGCCCGCTCGCACGCCTCGAGGCAGTCCGAGAAGCGGTCGGTCCGCGCGAGCGCGTGCGCGTAGCGCGACCAGGCGACCTCGGAGTCGGGCGCGAGCAGCGTCGCCTGCTCGCAGGCCGAGACCTCGGCGCCGACGTCGCCGGCCAGGTTGGCCACCAGCGCCAGGTCGAGCAGGCCCTCGAGCGACGGTCCCGCGGCGCGCGCCCGCTCGAGCGCCTGCACGCGCGCCCTCGCGATCGAAGCGCCGCAGCCGCAGCCGCCCCAGCCGCTCCCACGCCGAGCCGTCCGAGGGCGCCGCCGCCGTCTCGCGCTCGGCGGCGTCGACCGCCTGCGACAGCGCGCCCATGTCCTCGTAGATCCGCGCGGCGTAGCGGTAGGGCGCGGGGCGCTCGGGCTCGGAGCGGATCCAGTCGCGGGCGGCCCGCGCGGCGGCGCTGTAGTCGCCCGACTGCCAGAAGGCCAGCGTCAGCAGCCGCAGCACGGCGGCGTTGCCGGGCTCGGCGTCGCGCGCGAACACGAGCCGGCGGGCGGCGAGCTTGAAGTCGCCTTCGGCGAGCGCGTGCTTGGCGGCGGTCATGAAGCGCTGCACGCGCTCGGCGCCCGGGTCGGGCCGGGTGAAGTCCACGAACTGCAGTGAGCCGGCGGGCACGGTGCGGATCCCGGGCTGGAAGGAGACGCGCGCCCACTGCTGGATGTCGTCGCCGTCGCCGGTGAAGTAGATCCCGTTGACGGTCCCCACGCCCCACTCCGGGTACGACAGGCAGCGCGCGTAGCGGTGCACGACCGAGTGATCGGGCACGCGCGAGCCGAACGGGTCGTGCTTGGAGCGCTCGGCCCGCCGCTGCTGATCGGCATAGGCGCGGGCGCCCTCCTCGGCACGGCGCTTGCGGGCCGCGGCCGCGGAGACCTTGACCGCGTTCTTGGAGACGCGCCCGCCGCGCAACTCCTCGGCCAGTTGAGCGAGCTGGTCGGCGGCCTCGTTGATGGCCTTCAGGTGGCGCTCGTGCTCGTGCTGCTTCCCCGGCGGTGCGATGTCGGGGTGCCACTGCTTGGCGAGCCGGCGGCGGGCCAGCTGGACGTCGCGCTTGTCGAACGGCGGGTCGATCTCCAGCAGGAGCACGGCCTGTTCGATGTCCAGCACCTGCGGCATGACCCTCACACGGTACCGAGCAGGCCCAAGCACCGGCGTGCCGGAGGCACCCGGGCTCCCACGGCCTTCACGCCGGCCCCGACCTAGTTCCGCCAACCCATGCTGACCTCCCGGTCACCGGCCCGGAACGGCGGCGATACCCGCCCGCGAGTACGTATACCAGGGCCAGAAATCGGCGCGGGCGCGCAAATCCGGCCTGCTTCGGATTGCACTGATACATGGGTACGCACTAAGTTGCATGCTGTGATCGTCTGGATCGCCCTCGTCGTCTGGTTGGGGCTGGTCACCTGGTCGCTCTCGGTCGTTCGGGCCGCGACCGGTGGCGACCCTCCGGAGCCAGGCCGCTCGCGCGCCGCCGGCGTGGCGGCGCTCGCTGGGCGCAGGCGGACGGTCGTGGTCGGCCAGGCCGTCGCGCTGATCGGCGTGCTCGCGGCGACGGTGCTGTTGTCCGACCAGAGCCAGTGGGAGCCGCTGCCGCTGACCGTGTTGCTCGCGCTGCTCGTCCTGGGCAGCGACCTCCTGGTCCTCGACGCCAAGCGCTTCCGGATCGGCGGCTCGTTCACCGGGCTCGTGCTGGCGATGGCGCTGCTCGGCCCGGCGCCGGCGGCGGTGCTCGGGCTCATCTCGGCGCTCGTGGACTCCACGCGGCGGCACGTGCCCGGCACCTACCGGCTCAACAACGTGCTCACGTACGCGACGTTCCCGCTCGTCGGCGGGCTCGCGCTGCAGGCCGTCAGCAGCACGGACCCGCACGACGGCGGCTTCGCGCTCGCGGTGTTCGTCGTGTTCATCGCCACCAACGCGCTCAACTTCCTGATGATCGCCGGGCACACGCGGCTGCTGCGGGGCGGCTCGCTGCTCGAGATGTTCCGCACCGTGTTCATCCCCGTCCTGCCGTGGGAGATCGCCTCGGCGGCCATGACCGCGATCGCGGTCTACGGGTTCGAGATCTACGGCACGGTCATCATCGGCCTCTTCGCGCTCGCCATGGGCGTCTACCAGCTGCTGCTGCGGGCGCTGCTCGAGGGCCAGTTGCACTCGGAGGAGATCGAGCGCCGCACCGATCAGCTCGACGTCCGCCACGAGGGCATGCTCGGGCTGCTGCTCGAGACGCTCGCGCTGCGTGACCCGAGCGCCGCCCGTCACGCCGCCGCGGTCGCCCACTACGCGCACGAGCTCGCCCGCGCGGCGGGCCTGTCCGAGCGCGAGCAGGCGATCGTCCACACGGCCGGGCTGTTGCACGACCTCGGCAAGGAGGCACTGCCCGACCACATCCTGATCGGCCGCAACGAGCTTCATGAGGCCGAACGGCGATTGATCGCGCGCCACCCGGCCGACGGCGCGCGGCTGCTGCTGCGCGTCGAGGGGATGGGCGAGGTCGCCGCGGCGGTGCTCGCGCACCACGAGCGCATCGACGGTCGCGGCTACCCCGACGGGCTGGCGGCCGAGACGATCCCGATCGCCGCGCGCATCCTCGCCGTGGCCGAGGTCTATGACGCGCTCACGGCGCCCGACTCCTACCGGCTCCAGCTGTCGCCCGCCGAGGCCGAGGCCGAGCTGCGCCACGTGGCCGGCACGCAGCTCGACGGCCGGCTCGTGTGGCTGTTCTCGACGCAGGTCCTGCGCGGGCGCCTGACGGAGCACATGGGCCACATCGCCGACCTCGAGAGCGAGCTGCAGGTCCAGCGCCGCGTGCGCGGCAAGCTCGACGGGCCGCTGCTGCTGGGTCCGCCTAGTCGATGAGCTTCCTCGCCATCCAGGCGATGGCGAGCCTCCAGGTCAGCAACCCGAAGGCGATCAGCACCGCGAGATGGATGGCGTCCGCGCCGGCCTCGAGCCCGAAGACGGCGTGCCGCACGAGCTGCACGAGGTGATAGAGCGGGTTGAGCTGCGCCGCCACCTGTGCCCACTCGGGCAGGCCGTCGATCGGGAAGAACGTGCCCGCGAGCAGGAACAACGGCGTCAGCACGGCGCTGATCACGTAGCTGAAGTTGTCGATCGAGTTCATCCGCGCGGCGATGCCGATGCCGAAGTTGGCCCAGCCGAAGCCCGCGATGAAGCCGATGAACGGCACCAGCAGCATCCCCCAGCTCGGGTCGAGCCCGAAGACCATCGCGACCAGCATCGGCGCGCACCCGTACGTTCCCGCCCGGATGGCGATCCACAGCGCCTCGGCGGTCACGAGCTCCTCGGTGTCGACCGGCGCGGCGAGGATCGCGTCGTAGGTGCGCTGGAACTTGTACTTGACGAACGTCCCGAACATGCCCGGGAACGCGCTCGAGAACAGCACCGCGGTCGCGACCGTCCCCGTGCCGACGAAGTCGACGTAGTCGTAGCCGCCGACCGTGCTCACGAGGCTGCCGAAGCCGAAGCCGAACGCGAGCAGGTAGACCGTGGGCTCGACGGTCGCGCTGAACGTGCTGGAACGCCAGAAGCTCGAGAAGTTGATGATCTCGCGCACGAGCACGCCCATCAGCGCGGGGCGCTCGAGGCGCCCGATGGCCTGGCGGCTCACGCGATTTCTTCGCCGGTCAGCAGCACGAAGACGTCCTCGAGGTTGGTGGGCCGGCGCTCGCCCTGCGGGGCATCGCCGTTGGCCCCGAGCACCGAGACGCTCGTGCCGGTGCGGCGCGTCTTGAGCCCGACCTCGCGCGCCTCGCGCTCGATCTCGGCCAGCTTCGCGGGCGGTCCGTAGACCTCGACCGCCTCGTCGCCGGCGTGCTCGGCCACGAGCTCGCGCGGCGGGCCGGCGGCGACCGCGCTGCCGTGCGACATGATCGTCACGCTGTCGCAGAGGCGCTCGGCCTCCTCGATGTAGTGCGTGGACATCAGGATGCTCGTGCCCTCGGAGCGCAGCCTGTCGATCAGCGCCCACAGCTCTTGGCGGACCTGCGGGTCCAGGCCGACGGTCGGCTCGTCGAGCAGCACCACGCGCGGACGGTGCACCAGCCCGCGAGCGATCAGCAGCCTGCGGCGCATCCCGCCCGAGAGCTTGTCGACCTTCGTGTCGCGGCGATCGGACAGGTTCGCGATCTCGAGCGCGCGCTCGACCGCGGATTTGCGGTGCGCGTGCTCGACCCGGTACAGGTGGGCGAAGACGCGCAGGTTCTGCTCGACGGTCAGCGTCACGTCGAGGTTGTCGAGCTGGGGGACGACGCCGCACTGGGCGCGCGCGGCCTTGGACTCCTTGGGCACCGGGAAGCCGAGGATGTCGATCGTCCCCTCGTCCGGGATCGCCTGCGCGGTGAGCAGGCGCATCGTCGTCGACTTGCCGGCGCCGTTGGGTCCGAGCAGGCCGACGCACGTGCCGTCGGGCACGTCCAGGTCGAGATGATCTACGGCCGTCAGCGCGCCGAAGCGCTTGACGACGCCACGCATGGAGAGGGCGGGCACGCCGCCCAGGGTGTCACGCGGCGGCGCGCAGTTCAGTACGGGAAGCCGCCCCAACGAGCGCTTCGAAGAGCGGCAGGTGCGCCGCCAGCGTCTCGGCGTGCCACTGGACGCCGACGATGAAGCCCTCGCCCTCGATCGCCTCGACCGTGCCGTCCGGCGCGTGGGCGACGACGCGCAGGCCGTCGCCGACCTGGTCGACCGCCTGGTGGTGGAACGAGTTCACGTCGAGCTTGCGGGTTCGAACCATCCGGTGCAGGCGCGTGCGCGTGCCGATTTCCACCTGGTGGGTGGTCTCGCTCGACGACACGGTCTGGCGATGGCCGGGCACGTGCTGGTGCAGCGTCCCGCCGCAGGCCACGTTCAGCGCCTGCGAGCCGCGGCAGATGGCCAGGATCGGCAGCCCGCGCTGGAGCGCGAGCTTGACGAGGCTGAGCTCGAAGGCGTCGAGGCTCGGCTCGGTCGGGCCCAGCTCGACATGGCGCTCGGACGCGCCGTAGGCCGCAGGGTCGAGGTCCGGCCCGCCGGAGAGGCAGATGCCGTCGAGGCGGTCGAGCAGCGGCTCGAGGTGATCGGTGCCGGTGGGCGGCAGGACCACGGGGATCGCGCCGGCCGCGTCGAGCGTGCGCAGGTACGTCATCCCCAGCGCCATCTCGGGGTGCGCCGGCTCGCCGTGACGCCGGGTCGTCGCCAGCCGGCTGGGACGAAGCTCCGAGGTGGTCACGCCGATCAGCGGCCGCATTGACAGATGATCGGTCCCAGCAGGGAGAAAGTGCACCATCCGATGGTCCAATCCTGCCCGGGTCGATTTAGCCCGTTGGTCGGGTTTCTATGCTGCCAGGCGCGATGTCGAGTCAATACATCTACACGATGTACAAGCTGAGCCGGACGCACCCGCCGGACAAGACGGTGCTGAAGGACATCAGCCTCAGCTTCTTCCCCGGCGCCAAGATCGGTGTGCTCGGCCTCAACGGCTCGGGCAAGTCGACGCTGCTGCGGATCATGGCCGGGAAGGACGCCGACTATCGCGGCGAGGCGCAGCTGGCGCCCGGGGCCACGGTCGGCCTGCTCGAGCAGGAGCCGCACCTCGACGAGTCCAAGGACGTGCGCGGCAACGTCGAGGACGGCGTGCGCGCCCTGCGGGAGCTGCTCGACCGCTTCAACGAGCTCTCGATGAACTACTCCGAGGAGACCGCGGACGAGTTCGCACGCCTGCAGGACCAGATCGACGCCGCCGGCGCCTGGGAGCTCGACCAGATGCTCGACCAGGCGATGGACGCGCTGCGCTGCCCGCCGAGCGACGCACCGGTGACGTCCTTGAGCGGCGGCGAGCGGCGCCGGGTCGCGCTCGCGCGCCTGCTGCTCTCACAGCCCGACCTGCTGCTGCTCGACGAGCCGACGAACCACCTCGACGCCGAGTCCGTGGCCTGGCTCGAGCAGCACCTGGCCGACTACAAGGGCACGATCGTCGCCGTCACCCACGATCGCTACTTCCTCGACAACGTCGCCGGCTGGATCCTCGAGCTCGATCGCGGGCACGGGATCCCGTTCAAGGGCAACTACTCGAGCTGGCTCGAGCAGAAGGAGAAGCGGCTCGCGCAGGAGGAGAAGACCGAGTCCGCCCGCCAGCGCACGATCAAGCAGGAGCTCGAGTGGGTGCGGACCAACCCGAAGGGGCGCCGCACGAAGTCGCGCGCACGCCTGAACCGCTACGAGGCCTTGCTGGCCGAGGAGCGCAACGCGAAGGTCGAGGACGTCCAGATCTTCATCCCGGCCGGGCAGCGGCTGGGCTCGACGGTGATCGAGGCCGAGCACCTGCGCAAGGGCTTCGGCGAGAAGCTGCTGATCGAGGATCTCTCGTTCTCGCTGCCCCCGGCAGGGATCGTCGGCGTGATCGGGCCCAACGGCGCCGGCAAGACGACGCTGTTCCGCACGATCGTGGGCGACGAGCAGCCCGACGCGGGCGCGATGCGCCTCGGCGCGTCGGTCGAGTTGGCCTACGTCGACCAGTCGCGCGACGCGCTGGACCCCGACAAGACCGTCTGGGAAGAGATCTCCGACGGCTACGAGCACATCAAGGTCGGCGACCGCGAGATGAACTCGCGCGCCTACGTCGCCGGGTTCAACTTCAAGGGCTCGGACCAGCAGCGCAAGGTCGGCGTGTTGTCCGGCGGCGAGCGCAACCGCGTGCACCTGGCGAAGCTGCTGCGGCGCGGCGGCAACGTGCTGCTGCTCGACGAGCCGACCAACGACCTCGACGTCGACACCCTGCGCGCGCTCGAGCAGGCGCTTGCTGGCCTTCCCGGGCTGCGCGGTGATCATCTCCCACGATCGCTGGTTCCTCGATCGCGTGGCCACGCACGTGCTCGCCTTCGAGGGCGACTCGCAGGTCGTCTGGTTCGAGGGCAACTTCGAGGCCTACGAGGAGCACCGCCACGAGCGGCTCGGAGCGGACGCCGACCGGCCGCACCGGATCACCTACAAGAAGCTCACGCGCGCCTGATGCCGACGGAATAGCGGCCTGCGAGGCGGCGTCATCGTGAGCGATGGACCGTCTCAGCCCAGCGCCCACCGGCTCGACGACCAGGCGGCTCGCGCTCGCCGTCACGCTTCTCGTCGCGCTCTTCTGCACGCCGACCGCCTCGGCGGACACCGGCGACCTGTCGTACCGCGGCTGCATCGGCACGCTCGCCGGCTGCGGCCCCACCAACCCGGCGACCGCGCTGAGCGGCGCGACCGCCGTCGCCATGACGCCCGACGGCGAGCACCTGTACACCGCTTCAAGCAACTCTGTCAGCCACTTCCTGGTCGATTCGACGGGCGACATCGCCTTCGCCGGTTGCGTCGGCAACCTGATCGGATGCACGCCGACCGCACCCGCGACCGCGCTGGCGTCCGGATCCTTCGCCGGCCTGGCGATATCCGCCGACGGCCGCCACCTGTACCTCGCGAACAGCGGCGGCGTCAGTCACCTGCGGCTCGATACGGCGGGGAACGCGACGTTCGCCGGCTGTGTCGGCAGCCTCACCGGCTGCACCACGACCACACCGGCGACCGCGCTGAGCAGCGCGGTGGGGATGGCCCTCAAGAACGGCCACCTCTACGTCGGCTCGCTGACCGACAACGTGAGCCACCTCACGATCAACGACACCGGCGACCTGACCTTCGCCGGCTGCGCCGGCGCCCTCAGCGGCTGCGCGTCGCTGCGCGTGACGGCCGCGGCCACCGATCCGTTCTCGCTGGCGCTGTCGCCGGACGGCGGTCACCTGTACTCCACCTCCACCAGCGGGACGCTCGGCAACGTGGCGCACTGGACGCTCGGCGCCACCGGGAACCTGGCGTTCGTCGGCTGCATCGGCAATCGCCCGGGCTGCGCCACGACGACCCCGGCGGGCGCCCTCAACGGCGCGCGAGGCCTCGATCTGAGCGCCGACGGCAAGCACCTGTACGCGGCCGCCAACGGCGCCGATGCGGTGGCGTGGATGACGCTCGACGGGGTCGGCACGCCACAGGTCAAAGGCTGCGTCGGGCAGAGCGGCTGCACGCCGGTCACGCCCGCGACGGCCCTGAACGGTGCGTTGCAGGTCTCGATCGCGCCCGACGGCAGCCGGCTCTACGTCGTGAGTTCGATCAGCGACGCGGTGAGCCACTTGCGGCTCGGCCTCGACCGGCGCCCCGAGCTTCGCGAACTGCAGCGGCGGGCTGAGCGGCTGTTCCCCGATCGCTCCCGCCACCGCGCTCAACGGCGCGTCCGGGGTCGCCGTGCGGCCGAACGGGTCGCACCTGTACGTCGCTGCGCTCTTCGCCAGTGCGGTGAGCCGCTTCTCGATCGCGCCGCCGCCCTCGCCTCCCACTCCGCCGGCGACGCCCGCGCCCGCGGCGCCGCAGGTCGTCGTCCCGGCCGGCGGAATCGACGGCGACAAGGACGGGTTCTTCGCCGGCCAGGACTGCAACGACGCGAACCCGGCGATCCGGCCCGGGGCGGTCGAGGTCAAGGGCAACCGCCTCGACGAGAACTGCGACGGGCTCGCGGAGCCGTTCCCGACCCTGGCGTCAGGCGTGGTGAACAAATGGGACGTCAAGGGAACGCGCTTGAAGCTGACGGCGCTGCAGATCACGCAGCAGTTCCCGAAGGGCATGAAGGTCGAGATCTTCTGCAAGGGCGCGAAGTGCCCGCTCAAGACGAAGACGCTGAAGGCGGGCAAGGTCCGGCGCGGGGCGGCGAGCGTGATCAGCTCGTTGAGCGCCAAGCAGCGCAGGTTCTCCGCCGGGCAGACGGTCGAGGTGCGGGTCTCGGCGCCGAACTTCAACACCAAGGTCGCGCGCTTCGTGCTGCGCAAGGACAAGATCCCGACGACGCAGCCGTTCTGCGTCGCTGCCCGGGCAGACGAAGCCGCAGAAGACCTGCACCTGATCGGTTTCTGAGGGTGGCCCGGCGCCGAATCGGCGTCGGGTTCGCCTCGGATGCTGTTACCTTCGCCGCCGTCGATGGTGTCTGTCGTGCTCTGCCTGCTCCTGGGGCTCGTGCTGGTCGCCGCCGCCGGATCCAAGCTCGTCGGCGGCGCGCAGGCGCGCGCCGCGCTGGCGACGTACGGCCTCCACGCGCCGCGCGCGCAGTACGCCGCGTGGAGCGCGCTGATCGCCGTCGAGCTGGCGCTCGGCGTCGGCGTCGCGGCCGGCAGCGCCGCGGCCGCGCGGCTCGCCGCCCTGCTGATGGCCGGTGCCACGGTTGCCCAGCTCGCCGCGCTCGCTCGCCGGCCGCGCCGGCGCCCCGTGCGGGTGCTTCGGCAGCAAAGGGCGCATCGGGACGGCGTCCGCCGGCCGCGCGGCGGCGCTCGCCGCGGCGCTGGCGCTCGCGCCGCTGCTGCCACGCACCGAGCCCACGACCGAGGGCTGGCTCGCGATCGCCCTCGCGGTCACGGCGCTCGGGCTGGTCGCGCTGGCGATCGTCGTGCTCGCGCTCGCCCGCGAGCTCGGGATGCTGCGGCTGGCGGTGCCGCAGGGCGGGGCGCTGGAGATCTCGCACGAAGGGCCCGAGGTCGGGGCGCGCAGCGCGCTCGCTCCGGCCTTCGCGCCGGAACTCACCCGCGGCCGCCTCGGCCTGGCGGTCTTCACCTCCGAGGGCTGCGGGCTGTGCCGCGCGCTGCAGCCCGCGGTCGAGGGCTTCGGCGCGCACCCGAGCGTGGTCCTGCGCACGTTCGACGAGGTGAGCCACCAGGACGCCTGGCGCGCGAGCGACGTGCCCGGCAGCCCGTTCGCGGTCGCGCTCGACGCCGACGGGACCGTGCTGGCCAAGGGCACGTTCAACACCGGCGCGCAGCTCGAGACCGTGCTGGCCGCGGCCGAGCGCCGCCGCGCGGGGCCAGGGCATGAGGGAGCCGGCCGGCGGCTGCCTCCCGAGGGTCGCGCCGTGAGCGAAGGTGCGCGAATCGCCGACGCGGTCGCCGGTGCCAGCTCGCGCCGCGGCTTCCTGGCTCGCGTCGGCGCGGCGGTGATGGGCGTCGCGGGCGCGCGCACCGTCGGCTCGCTGGTCGCCCCCGGCGAGGCCGAGGCCTACCACTTCTGCGGCCACATCTACACGACCGACTCCTGCCCGCATCCGACCGGGCTGCCGCGGATCGACGCCAACGGGCTGCCGCTGCGGGCCCTGGACGGGCGCCCCGTCGACGATCTCGGGCGCTACGTCGACCTGACCGGGCTCGCCGGTGGACGACGACGGCAGCGTGCTGACCGACGCCGACGGCACGCCGCTCGCGCGCGCGCCGCGGACGCCGGTGTGCCAGGCCGTGGCGGAGGCGCACCACTTCACGCCGCACGTCGACGGCTCGTGGTACCGCTGCTGCGGCGGCCAGCGTGCGCAAGCTCGTCGACTGCTGCGGCACGATGCGCAACCGCATCAACGGCGACCGCGCGGTCAAGGGCTACTGCTACCGCGGCCGCAAGGTCTTCTGCGTCATGTACTTCGAGACGAGGGTCAAGTGCTGACCGCGGTGGTGCTCGCCGCCGCGTTCGTCGCCGGCGTGACCGGCGCGTGGTCGCCGTGCGGGTTCTCGATGGTCGAGACGCTCGCGCCGCGCGGCTACGCGCAGCGGCTGCGGACCACGGTGATCGCGTGCGCCACGTTCGCCGCCGGCGCGCTCGCCGGCGGCGTGATCACGTTCGGCGGCCTCGCGCTGCTGGGCGACCGGCTCGGCGCCGAACGCGCCCTACGTGGCCGCCGCGATCGTCGCGCTCGCCGCCGCGGTCGGCGAGGCCCGCAACGCCGCGCATCGTCCCGCAGGTCCGCCGCCAGGTGCCGGAGTCCTGGCGCCGCGTGCTGCCGGTCCCGCTCGCCGCCGGGCTCTACGGCGTCCTGCTCGGCCTCGGCTTCACCACCTTCATCCTCACCTTCGCCGTCTGGGCGCTGGCCGCGGATCAGCGTCGCGCTCGGCGACCCGGCGACCGGCCTCGCGATCGGGCTCGCGTTCGGCGCCGGCCGGGCGCTGCCGGTGATCGCGCTCGCCCCGAGCGGCGGCGGCGCGCTGCACGCCGCGATGGCCGAGCGCCCGCGGATCCTGCGCTCGCTGCGCGTGCTCGACGCCGCCGCGCTCGCGCTCACCGCCGCGACGCTCGCGGCCGCGCCGGCGCACGCCGCCGTCGACGGTCTTCGCCGTCGGCTCCGCGGACCCCGTCGCTCGACGGCGCGACGCTCGCCCTGCACCGCCCCGGCGGCGCCGGCGAGCTCCGCGGCCCAACGGGACGCGACGCTGCCCGGCAACCACCCCGCGGTCGGCGGCGGCCGGCGTCGCCTACATCGCCGGCGCGACGATCGCAGGTCGAGGGCGGCCCGGCGATCCCCGCGCCCGGCGCCGACGCGCTCGCGGTCTCGGCGACCTGGGTGGCGTGGCGCGCCGGACGGCGCGCTGCACGCCGCGACCGCTGGCCGAGCGGCCGGTCCCGCGCCCGGTGATCGCCGGCGGCGTCGGCCGCCCGGTGCTGCAGCGGCAGCCTGCTGGTCTTCGACATCGACGGCCGCATCGAGGCGATCGACCTCAACACCGGCCGCGCACGAGCTGCTGCGCCGCGAGGCCGCGCGCGCAGCTGCGCGGCCCGTCGGTGCTCGGCTACCGGCTGACCTACATCCGGGCGACCTACAAGCGCCAGCAGGTGCTGACCGGCGTCCTGCTGCCGCGCCGCACCGACCGGCGACCGCACGCTCTACGGCACGACGCCCACCGCCCGCCGCGACGCGGGCCACGAGCCCGGGCGCGCCCGCGCCCGCGGCCACATCAACAAGCCGCTGTGGGCAGCGCCCGCCGGCGGGCGTCGCCGACACGCTGACGACGACCGCGACCGCCGCGCGACGCCGTCTACTTCACGCGCGTCCGCCAGCTCCGCCGCGCGCCCGCGCGGGCGGACATCGTCCGCGTCGATCTCTGAGATTGCCCGGCTGCAAGCGCCGGGGTAGGGCATCCCGGCACCAGCACGAGGGAGGGGTTCGATGAGGCGACGTTTCGGTGGCTGCCGCGGGGCAGCCGTGATGGTGGCGCTGGCGGCGCCGGTGGCCGTCGCGCAGGAGAAGACGCCGACCGCGAACGGCTCGAGCGGGGCGGCGGCGAGCGTCGACCCGCTGGCGACGCAGGCCGCGATCGACGTCATGGCCGACGGCGGCAACGCCTTCGACGCGGCGATCGCCGCCGCGGGCGTGCTCGGCGTCGTCGAGCCCTACAGCTGCGGCATCGGCGGCGGCGGCTTCATGGTCTTCCGCGACGGCGAGACGCGGCAAGATCTCGACGCTCGACTCGCGCGAGAAGTCGCCCGGGCGCGATGGTGCCGAGCTCGTTCTTCATCGACGGCCGGCCGCCGACCGACGCCCAGTTCACCATCAACCGCTACAGCGGGCTCTCGCGCCGGCGTGCCCGGCACGCCGTACGCGTGGTCGCACATCCTGCGCAACTACGGGACGCTCAAGCTCTCCGAGGCGCTGTCCTACGGCGCCAAGGTCGCACGCGACGGCTTCACCGTCGACCAGACGTTCTTCGACCAGACGACGCCGCAACGTCCCGTACTTCGACGACATCCCGTCGACCGCGGCGCTCTACCTCGACGCCGGACGGCACGCCGAAGGACGTCGGCACCGTGCTGCGCAACCCGGACACTGGCCCGGACCTACGAGCGCATGGGCCGGCTCGGCGTGACCAAGGGCTTCTACACCGGCCCGGTGGCCGACGCGATGGTCAAGGCCGCGCACGCAGCCGCCGGTCGCCGCCACCGCCGACCACACCTGGCGGCCCGGCCTGCTGACCAACCGCGACCTCGAGCGCTACCAGATCAAGGACGCGCGAGGCGGTCAAGCTGACCTACTTCGGCCACGACATCTACGGCATGGGCCCGCCGTCCTCCGGCGCCACGACGATCGCCGAGACGCTGAACATCATGCAGGACTTCAGCCGCCGCGGCGTCGACCTTCAAGGGCCGCACCGGCATGATCGTACCACTACCTCGAGGCGCTCGCGGCTGGCCTACGCCGACCGCAACCGCTACATCGGCGACCCGTCGTTCGTCACGCAACCCGGTCGAGGGCCTGCTCTCGGACGAGTACGCCGCCACGCGCGCCGCGCTGATCGGCCCGACGCGCGCCCGCCGGCGCCGTCGCCCCGGGCACGCCGCCCGGCGCGACCGCCCGCCGCCACCGCGGCCAGCATCGAGCGCGTCGGCTCGACGACGCACCTGAGCGTCGCCGACAACGACGGGCAACATCGTCGTCCTACACGTTCACGATCGAGTCCACCGGCGGCAACGGCATCGTCGTCCCCGGCTACGGCTTCCTGCTCAACAACGAGCTGACCGACTTCGACATCAACTCGGTCACGGCGCCGAACCGGCCCGACGCGCAACAAGCGCCCGCGCTCCTCGATGGCGCCGACGATCGTGATGAAGAACGACAAGCCGTGGCTGACGCTCGGCTCGCCCGGCGGCGCGACGATCATCACGACGGTCGGGCAGACGCTCGTTCAACCGCATCAACCTGCACATGACGATCCAGGACGCGCTGGCCGCGCCGCGCGCCAGCCAGCGCAACAGCGCGACCACCGAGGCCGAGTCGGCGTTCGTGAGCTCGGTCACCGGCCAGGAGCTCGCTGAGCCAGTACGGCGAGCGCTACCGCGCGCCGGCGGGAGACGAGATCGGGGCGCTGACCGCGATCGAGTTCAAGGGCCGCAACCGCTTCCGCGCGGCGGCCGAGCCGACCCGCCGCGGCGGCGGCTCGGCGATGGTGGTCACGCCCAGTCGCTGAGCACCGGCAGCAGGGCGCGGGCGTCGTCGACGACGGCGTCCGCGTCCGCCAGCGCCTCGATCGCGTACGGCCCCGTGGCGACCGCGGCGACGCGCACCTCGTCGACCCGCGCGCAGGCGATGTCGCGCGGCGTGTCGCCGATCACGACGGTCCGCTCGCGCGGCCACGGCGGGTCGGAGGCGCGCGCGCGCGCGATCGCCGGCAGCTTCCCGCGGTCCTCGTGATCGGAGCCGAAGCCGCCCTGGCCGGCGCGCGAAGAAGCGCCCGACGCCGGCGCGCTCGAGCTTGCAGCCGCGCGATCGGCTCGAGGTTGCCGGTGACGAGCGAGAGCCGGAACTCGTCCGGGCGCGCGGCGAGCTCCTCGAGCAGCTCGACCATCCCCGGCGCGACCTTGGCCGAGAGGTCGGCCGGGCACAGCCGCTCGTAGGCGCGCACGGCATCGGCCTGCCAGCGCGCGTCGATCTCGGTGACGCCCGCGCCCGCGAGCAGGTCGCGCGCGATCGCGGTGTCGGTCCGGCCCGCGTACTCGACCGCGCCGTCGCGATGAGCTCGACGCCGTGCAGCGCGCCCGCCGCCTCGCGCAGCGCGCGGGCGTGCTCGACGGACGCCTTCTGCAGCAGCGTGCCGTCGATGTCGAAGAGCAGCAGGAGCGGTCAGCGCTTGAAGTCCGTGTCGGGCGCGAGCCGCTGCGCGAAGGCCGCGATCAGCTTCGCCGCGTTCTCGATGTCGTCGAGCTGGACCATCTCGACCGGCGAGTGCATGTAGCGCAGCGGCACCGAGACGACGCCGCTCGGGATGCCGGCGCGCGAGATGTGGAACGCGTCGGCGTCGGTGCCGGTCCCGCGCGCGGAGGCGGCGACGGTGAACGGGATGCCCTCGGCCTCGCCCGTCTCGTGCAGCAGCTCGAACACCTTCGGGTCGAGCGTCGAGCCGCGCGTCAGCACCGGGCCGCTGCCGAACTGGTGGCGCCCGACCTCCTTCTCGGAGATCCCCGGCTGGTCGGTCGCGAACGTCACGTCGACCGCGATCGCCACGTCCGGGCGCAGCGAGTACGCGGTCGTGCGCGCGCCGCCGAAGGTGATCTCCTCCTGCGTGACCGCGAGCGCGTAGACGTCGCCCGGCGCGCCGCCCGCCTCGGCCACCAGCCGCGCCGCCTCGAGCGCCACGTAGCACCCGATCCGGTTGTCCATCGAGCGCGAGATGAAGCGGTTGTTGGGGAACTCGACCGGCTCGGCGGCGATCACCGCGACGTCGCCGATCCGCACCAGCCGGCGCGCCTCGTCGCCGTCGGCGGCGCCGATGTCGATGTGCAGGTCCTTCAGCTGCGGGACCTGCTTGCGGTCGTCGTCCTTCATCAGGTGGATCGGCTTCTTGCCCACGACGCCGGGGACGCGGCCCGACGCGGGTCGCGATCTCCACCCGCTGGCCGACGAGGATGATCGGGTCCCAGCCGCCGACGCCGGTGAACCACAGGAAGCCGTCGTCGTCGATGTGGTGGACGATCAGCCCGATCTCGTCGATGTGCCCGACGATCGCCAGCGAGCGCCCGCCGCCGGTGCCGGGCACGCGCGCCACGGTCGAGCCGACGGTGTCGTGCGTGACCTCGGCGAACGCGGCCGCGGCGTCGCGGAAGACGGCCGCGGGCGCCTGCTCGTAGCCCGACGGCCCGGCCGCCGTCAGAAGCTTGTGGAGCGTCTCGGGCATCCCCATGGCGGCGAAGGACTCTAGCGCCGCCGCCGCCAGGGGCCGCCGCTACAGCAGCGAGCGCAGCACGAACGGCAGGATGCCGCCGTGCTGGTAGTACTCGACCTCCTTGGGGGTGTCGATGCGCACGCGCACCGTGAACTCCTTGTCGTCGGCGCGCACGGTCACCTCCTTGGCCTCGCCGCCCTCGACGCCGGTGATCGAGAACTCCTCCTCGCCGGTCAGCTCCAGCGACTCGGCGTTCTCGCCGTCGGCGAACTGCAGCGGCAGCACGCCCATGCCGACGAGGTTCGAGCGGTGGATGCGCTCGAAGGACTCCGCGATCACGGCGCGCACGCCGAGCAGGTTCGTGCCCTTGGCCGCCCAGTCGCGTGACGAGCCCGAGCCGTACTCCTTGCCCGCGAGCACGATCAGCGGCGTGTCGTTCTCGGCGTACTTGAGCGCCGCGTCGTAGATCGTCATCTCCTCGCCGTCGGCATGAAGCGCGTCATGCCGCCCTCGGTGCCCGGCGCCATCTGGTTGCGCAGGCGGATGTTGGCGAACGTGCCGCGCACCATCACCTCGTGGTTGCCGCGGCGGGAGCCGTAGGAGTTGAAGTCCTTCTTCTCGATCCCGTGCTCCTTCAGGTAGCGCCCCGCGGGCGAGTCCTCCTTGATCGCGCCGGCGGGCGAGATGTGGTCGGTGGTCACGCTGTCGCCGAGCTTGGCCAGCACGCGCGCGCCCTCGATGTCGCCCGGGTCCGACGGCTCCTTCGGCACGTCCTCCAGGAACGTCGGGCGGCGCACGTAGGTCGAGTCCTCCGCCCACGCGAAGCGGTCGCCCTCGGGGATCTCGAGGCCGTTCCAGCGCTCGTCGCCCTCGAAGACCTCGCCGTAGGAGGACTGGAACATCTCCTCGTGCACGGACTCCTCGACCACCCGTGCGACGTCCTCGGCGGAGGGCCAGATGTCCTTGAGGTAGACGTCCTCGCCGTCGCCGTCCTGGCCGAGCGGCTCGTCGAGCAGGTCGACGTCCATCGTCCCCGCCAGCGCGTAGGCCACGACCAGCGGCGGCGAGGCGAGGTAGTTCATCTTCACGTCGGGGTTGATGCGACCCTCGAAGTTGCGGTTGCCGCTGAGCACGCTCACCACCGCGAGGTCCTCGGCGTTGACCACGTTGGAGACCTCCTCGGGCAGCGGCCCCGAGTTGCCGATGCAGGTCGTGCAGCCGTAGCCGACGAGGTGGAAGCCGAGCGACTCCAGCGAGTCCACGAGCCCGGCCTTGTCGTAGTACTCCATCACGACCTTCGAGCCCGGCGCCAGCGAGGTCTTGACCCAGGGCTTGGACTCCAGCCCGCGCTCGACGGCGTTCTTGGCCAGCAGGCCGGCGGCGATCATGACCGACGGGTTCGAGGTGTTGGTGCAGCTCGTGATCGCGGCGATCACGACGTGGCCGTGGTCGAGCTCGGTCTCGGTGCCGTCCTCGAGCGTGAGGTCGACGTGGTGCTCCTCGCGCTCGGCGACCTGCAGGCCGCCGGTGCCGCCCGCGGCGGGCTCCGAGCCGTCGCTGCCCGTGCCGTGGCCGTTGTGCGACGGCGGATCGGAGGCCGGGAACGAGCCCTCGGACTCCTCGTCGACGTCGGTGTCACCCTCGGCCCCGTGACCGGGCACGCCGGGCTCGTCGGCCGCCGCCTCGGGCTCGGGGTCGGGCAGCAGCGACTCCAGCGCGATCCGGAACGCGGCCTTGGA
The DNA here is from genome assembly GCA_963755275.1 of uncultured Solirubrobacteraceae bacterium. Taxonomy (GTDB): domain Bacteria; phylum Actinomycetota; class Thermoleophilia; order Solirubrobacterales; family Solirubrobacteraceae; genus Solirubrobacter. The sequence goes on from CAVWJU010000009.1 coordinate 48,420, forward strand.
CTCGGTCAGCGCGACCCGGTCCTGCGGGCGCTTCGGGCCCGCCAGCGACGGCACGACGTCCGAGAGGTCGAGCTCGAGCGTCTCGGAGTACGTCGGCTCCTCGGAGTCCTCGTCGTGCCACAGGCCCTGCTCGCGGGCGTAGGCCTCGACGATCTCGAGCTGCTCCTTCGAGCGGCCGGTGAACTCCATGTAGCGGATCGTCTCGGCGTCGATCGGGAAGATCGCGCAGGTCGAGCCGAACTCGGGGCTCATGTTGCCGATCGTGGCCCGGTCGGCCAGCGGCGTGTTCGGGATGCCCGGGCCGTAGAACTCGACGAACTTGCCGACCACGCCGTGCTGGCGCAGCATCTGCGTGACCGTGAGCACGAGGTCGGTGGCCGTCGCGCCCTCGGGCAGCTCGCCGCCGAGCTTGAAGCCGACCACGCGCGGGATCAGCATCGACATCGCCTGGCCGAGCATCGCGGCCTCGGCCTCGATCCCGCCGACGCCCCAGCCGAGCACGCCGAGGCCGTTGATCATCGTCGTGTGCGAGTCGGTCCCGACCAGCGTGTCGGGGTACAGCGTGCCCTCGTTCTCGAACACGGTGCGGGCCAGGTACTCGAGGTTGACCTGGTGCACGATGCCGGTGTCGGGCGGGACGACGACGAAGCCCTCGAACGCCGTCTGACCCCAGCGCAGGAACGCGTAGCGCTCCTCGTTGCGCTCGAACTCGCGCTCGGCGTTGATGCGGAAGGCGTCGCGGGTGCCGAAGGCGTCGACCTGGACCGAATGGTCGATCACGAGCTCGGCGGGGACGAGCGGGTTGATCTTGGCCGGGTCGCCGCCGAGGTCGGCCATCGCGTCGCGCATCGCGGCCAGGTCGACGACCGCGGGCACGCCGGTGAAGTCCTGCATGACCACGCGCGCCGGCGTGAAGGCGATCTCCTTGGAGGGCTCGGCGTTGTGGTCCCAGGTCGCGAGCGCCTCGATGTCCTCCTTGCGGACGGCGACGCCGTCCTCGTTGCGCAGCAGGTTCTCCAGCAGGATCTTCAGCGAGAACGGCAGCCGGGCGACGTCGAACTTCTCCTGCAGGGCGTCGAGCCGGTAGATCTCGTACGAACGCCCGCCGATCTCGAGCTCGGCGCGGGCGTTGAAGGAATTTTCAGACACGGATTCAGCTCCGGGGTGACGGAGTGGATTGAGTGCCCTGAGCCTACCCCCGAAGGGCTATTACCGAGCTCACGGCGGCGTCGACGTCGTCCTCGTCGACGTGCAGCGAGGTCCCGAGCCGCACGTACTCCTGCTTGTACGGCGTCACCGAGGCGCGGATCCGTTGCTCCAGCAGGGCTGAAACCGCGCTCCGCGCATCCATCCCGTCGACTTCGAAGCAGACGATGCCGGCCGAGACCGCCGGGTCGCGTGGGGTGATCAGCCGCACGTTCGGCAGCTCGGCCAAGCCGTCCTTGAGGCGTGTGGCGAGCGCGCGGATGCGTTCCGGCGCTTTGCGATCGTACGTTTCGAAGGCGTCGGCGAGTGCCCAGCGGTGCTCGAACGAGTGCCAGCCGCCCGGCGTGAAGCGCGGGCCGGGGTCGTTCGAGAGCGAGAAGCTCGGGATCGTTGGGCGGATCCGGTCCCAGTCGCGGGTCCAGATCAGCCCGGTCCCGCGCGGGCCGCCCAGCCATTTGTGCGTGCCCGCCACGAGCACGTCGCCGGCGAGGGGTGGCTGCTCGACGCCAAGCGCATGGACCGCATCGACGACGATCAGCGGGTGTGCGTCGCCGAGTTCGTGCAGCGGGAGCTTCACGCCGGTGCCCGAATGGACCCACGTGAGCGCGACGACCTTCGTGCGTGGCGTGATCGCGCGGCGCAGCCGCTCCAGTGTCTCCTCCGCGGTGGCGCGCGCCGGATCGTCGTAGAGCGCGACCTGACGCACGGTCGCGCCGCTCAACCGCAGCGCCTCGTGGGTCGCGTAATGGTCGTGCTCGGTGGTCAGGACCTCGTCGCCGGGCCCGAGCAGGCCGGAGTAGACGAGCCCGAGCCCCATCGTCGTCGAGTCCGTGAACGCCAACTCGGCGGGGTTCACCCCCAGATACGTCGGCAGCCGCGGCCGCGACCGCCGCGTCGAGCGACGGTCTCGTGCTCGTGCAGGTACGCCGCGGCCCCGGCGTCCAGCCCGTGCCGATGGCGCTCGATCGCCGCCCGCACCGGTGCGCCGTGGGCGGCGAACAGGAAGGCGTCGAAGTGGCGGTAGTCGGGGTCGAGGCCGTACTGGGCGGCCGCGAGCGTTTCTTCGCTCCGCAACCCGCGAGCGCGAGCGCGGCGCCGCCGGCCAGCAGCTGCTTGCGCGTCAGGCCCACGACGCGACACTATCGCCGCGCCCCGGTTACCGATGCACCACCAACGGGATCGTCGGGTGAGTGCGACGGGTAGGGATCCGTCATGGCTCGCGAAGACGACAAGGGTGAATGGGCGAAGACCGCCGACGAAGGCATCGTCCCGGACGCGCTCAGCGGCGGCGACGACGACGACCCGAGCGTGGGTAAGACGACCGGCGACGACTCGCCCGCGACCGCCGAGGGCATCGATCTGTCCGCCGGCGACGCGGCGGACGCGGTGACCGACGGCGGCCCGAACCCGCCCGAGGACGCCGAGCCGGACCTCAAAGACATGGGCGCCGCGCCGCGCCAGGTCGACCGTTAGTGGACTTCTGAAGGCACGCGGCGGCGCTCGCCGGCGAGCTCGAAGACCCACCAGTCCTCGCCCATCACGGGCACGGAGACGTTGTAGACCGGGATCTCGCCGAGGCGGCCCTCGAAGGTGCCGGCGTGGGCGTGGCCGTGCAGGACCAGGTCCGGGTTGTGCTCGAGGATCGGCGGGGCGAGCCGGTCCGTGCCGAGGAACGTCCAGATGTCGCGCCGCTCGCCCTCCAGGGTCTGGGTCGTGGGCGCGTAGTGCAGCAACACGATCCGGAACGGGCACATGCTGATCGCGCGCAGGCCGCCGTCGAGCGCGACCGCTTCCTCGATCGACTCGGCGTAGACCCGGCGCAGCGACGGCTCGCCGAAATCGGGCAGGTGCGAGCCCGGGAAACCGCCCATGAAGCCCTTGGTGCCGGCGATCCCGAGCTCGGTGCCGCAGACGGCGAGCACATGGTGGCTGCGGTTTGCGTCCAGCACGATCATGCCCGCGTCCTGCAGGACCGCCGCCAGCTCGTCGGCCCGGTCGACGTGCCAGTCGTGGTTGCCGAGCACGGTCAGCACGGGGATGTCCAGCCCGCGCACCACGTCGGCCACGATCTGCGCCTGCTCAGGCTCGCCGTGGGTCGTCAGATCACCGGCCAGGAGCACGACGTCCGCGCGCTCGGCGATGCCCTCGAACGCCGCCGCCGCCCGCGCCCGGTCGTCAGGGCGCTCGCCGTAGTGGATGTCGCCCGCGGCGGCGATCCGGATCCGGCACTCGTCATGGCGGTCGGCCGGCCGTCCCTCGGTGGCGATGGTCATATCCCGACCGGCTACCCGCTCTGTGCGGCGGGTAGCCCAGGCCCATGGCCACGGATGAGGAGCTGCCGTTCTCGGACCTCGAGGACGCGCTGAAGAAGTCCGGCGCGGCGCTGCGCGAGGCCGACGTCCCGTTCCTGCTCGGCGGCAGCCTGGCGAGCTGGGCGCGCGGCGGGCCTGAGACGCGCCACGACCTCGACCTCGTGATCAAGCCCGAGGACGTCGACCGCGCCGTCGCCGCGCTCGAGGAGGCCGGGCTGCGGCCCGAGGATCCGCCCGAGGAGTGGCTGGTCAAGGCCTGGGACGGCAACACGCTCGTGGATCTGATCCATCACCCCAAAGGGCTCGCGGTCGACGATGCCCTGATCGAGCGCGGGGAGGTAATGTCCGTGCTCGGCATGGAGATGCGCGTGATGGCGCTGGAAGACGTGCTGGTGACCAAGCTCTCGGCGCTCACCGAGCATTCGCTGCGTTACGAGTCGCTGCTCGCCATCTCACGGGCGCTGCGCGAGAAGGTCGACTGGGAGGAGGTCCGTGCGCGGACGTCCGACAAGCCGCTCGCGCGCGCATTCTTCGTCATGCTCGAAGGCCTCGGGATACTGTCCGAGGAGAAGCCGACGACCGGCGGCCACGAGACCCGCGTGCGCGTGCTCACGCCTCGCGGTTCTGCCGCCGCAGACGAGGGGTAGGCGCGAACCATGGCGGAACCGATCACGCAGGCTCGGCTGAAGGCACTCGCCGCGGTGCATCCGGATGAGGGGCGCGTGCTGTCCGTCTTCCTGAACCTGGACCCGACCGAGTTCGCCACGCCGAGCGCGCGCTCGTCGGCGGTCACCTCGGTGCTGACCGCGGCGTTCCACAAGGTCGAGGAGAGCGACGGGCTCTCACACGACGAGCGCCAGGCACTGCGCGACGACGTCGAACGCGTCCGTGACGTCCTGCTGGGATCCGACGTGGCCGCCAACGGCACGCGCGCCGTCGCCGTCTACGCCTGCGGCCCGGCCGACCTGCTGGAGGTCGTGCGCCTGCGCCGGCCGATCGAGAACAAGGTCGTGCTGGACCGGACCGCGTTCGTCGAGCCGCTCGTGCTGCACGGGACCGACGAGCGGTGGCTCGTGCTGATCTCCAACCGCCGCGCGGCGCGGCTGTTCGTCGGCCCCGGCGACGCGCTGGAGGAGACCGACCGGATCGTCGACGAAGTGCACTCGCAGCACGACAAGGGCGGCTGGTCGCAGCTCAACTACCAGCGCTCGGTCGAGAAGGAGGTCCACGACCACCTCGTGCACGCCGCCGAGGTCGCGTTCGACGTCTACAAGCGGCGCGGGCTGGACCGCGTGCTGATCGGCGCGCCGGACGAGCTGCTGAGCGAGTTCAAGGGCAAGCTGCATCCGTACCTGCGCGAGCGGATCGCCGGGCGGATCCAGGTCGATATCGAGAACGCCTCCGTCGACGACGTCTGCGCCGCGGCCGAGCCGCTGATCGTCGAGCACATCCGCGGCCTCGAGCGCGAGGCGCTCGACCGGCTGACCGCGGGCGTGGGCCGCGGCGAGCGCGGCGCCGCCGGCATCGCCGAGGTGCTCGACGCGCTCAACCAGGCGCGCGTCGAGACGCTGCTGATCGCCGAGAACTTCCGCGCCTCGGGCCGTGTGGACTTCGAGGCCGGCCTGCTGCTGCCCGACGAGGCCGACCAGGGCGAGCCGGTGCCCGACATCGTCGAGCCGGCGATCGAGAAGGCGATCGAGCAGTCGGCGACCGCGATGGTCGTGCGCCACCACGACGATCTCGCGCCGCTCGGCGGCATCGGGGCGCTGTTGCGATTTTGACCCGCATCGCGTTCCTCGGCACGGGCATCATGGGCGCGCCGATGGCGCGCAACCTCGCGAGCGCGGGCCACGAGGTCCGCGCCTGGAACCGCACGCGCTCGAAGGCCGAAGGGCTGGGCGCGACCGTCGCCGAGCTCCGCCGCCGAGGCCGTCGAGGGCGCCGAGGTCGTGATCACGATGCTGGCCGACGGGCCGCGTGACCGCGGACGTGATGGGCGAGCTGACGCTCGCCGAGGATCAGGTGTGGTGGCAGTGCGCCACGATCGGGATCGAGTGGGTGGAGCGGCTCGGGCCGTTCGTCGACGGGCCGGTCATGGGCACGCGCCAGCCGGCCGAGCAGGGCGCGCTGACCGTGCTCGCCTCCGGGCCCGGGCGCGAGCGCCTGACGCCCGTCTTCGACGCCGTCGCGGCGAAGGTGGTCGACCTCGGCGACGAGGTCGGCGCCGGGACCCGCATGAAGCTGGTCGGCAACTCGTGGGTGCTGGCGCTGGTCGAGGGCCTGGCCGAGACGATCGCGCTCGCCGAAGGGCTGGGCGTCGACCCGCGCAAGTTCCTCGAGGTGATCGAGGGCGGGGCGATGTTCGCGCCGTACGCGAAGATCAAGGGCGAGGCGATGATCGAGCGCTCGTTCGAGCCGAGCTTCCCGCTCGCGCTCGCGGCCAAGGACGCCGGGCTGATGGTCGACGCGGCGAGCGCCGCGGGCCTCGAGCTCCCGCTGCCGGCGCTGATCCGCTCCCAGATGGACAAGGTCGTCGAGCGCGGCCACGGCGAGGACGACATGTCGGCTACGTTCCTGGCGCTCGTGTCCCGAGCCCTGATCATCGTCGACTTCCAGAACGACTTCACGCCCGGCGGAGCGCTGGCCGTGCCCGAGGGCGACGCGATCGCGGCGCGGATCAACGCGCTCGCCGCCTCCGACGACTACGAGCTCGTCGTCGCCACGCGCGACTGGCATCCCGCCGACCACTCGTCGTTCGCCGAGCAGGGCGGGCCGTGGCCGGTGCACTGCGTGGCCGGGACGCAGGGCGCGCAGCTGCACCCGGAGCTCGACCGCTCGCGGATCGACGTGATCGTGGACAAGGGCCAGGCCGTCGACACCGACGGCTACAGCGGGTTCGAGGGCACCGACCTCGACGAGCTGCTGCACGAGCGCGGGATCACGCAGGTCACGGTCGTCGGCCTCGCCACCGACTACTGCGTCAAGAACACCGCGCTCGACGCCCTGCGCGCGGGCTTCCAGGTCACGGTCGACAGCACCGCCGTGCGCGGGGTCGAGGTCGAGGCGGGTGACTCCGAGCGCGCGCTGGCCGAGGTCCGCGCCGCCGGCGGCGTGATGGCATGACCGCCGCGGACGGGCTGCTCGCCCGGCTGCGCCCGCACATCTCCGACGAGCGGGTGCTCGAGGCGATGCGCGCCGTGCCGCGCGACCGCTTCGTGCCCGAGAAGCTGGCGGCGGAGGCGTGGGACAACGTCCCGCTGCCGATCGGCGCCGGCCAGACGATCTCCCAGCCGCTGGTGGTGGCGCGCATGTGCGAGCTGCTCGAGCTCGACGGGGACGAGCGGATCCTCGACGTCGGGACCGGCTCGGGCTATCACGCGGCGCTGCTCGCCTACCTCGGCGCGCACGTCTGGAGCATCGAGCGCCACGCCTCGCTGTCCGAGCGGGCGCAGCGCAACCTCGAGGCGGCCAACGTCCACAACGTCACGCTGGTCGTCGGCGACGGCGCCCGCGGCCTGCCGGACATGGCGCCGTTCGACGCGATCAACGTGGCCGCGGCCGCGGGCGACGACATCCCGCACGCGCTCGAGGAACAGCTCGCCCCGGGCGCGCGGCTCGTGGTCCCGGTCGAGAGCGGCGACCAGCGCCTCTACGTCGTCCACCGCACGCCGGACGGGCTCGAGCGCACCGGCCTCGAGCGCGTGCGCTTCGTGCCGCTCGTCACCTGACGGGCTCGAGCCGCGGGTTCGGGCGGTACTCGCGGCCGACCTTGGCGCACGGCCGGCCGTCGTTCATCACGACGTCGGCGGTGAAGTCGTTGGCGCCGCGGATCAGCGAGGAGCCGACGCCGTAGGAGTCGACGGGCACGCCGGCCTCCTCGAAGGCGCGGATGCGCTCGGCGGTGAACCCGCCCGAGACGACGATGCGGACGTCCGGATAGCCGTGCTTGTCGAGCTCGGCGCGGGTGAGCTCGACCAGTTCGGCGGCCACGCCGGTCGGCGCGTCGTCGCCGTGCAGGCGCCGCAGGGACTCGTCGGCGAGCTTGTCGCTGGTGTCCAGCCGCACGCCCCAGAGGTCGTCGCCGAGCGCCTCGGCGACCTCGAGCGCGGTGCGCACCGAGTCGTTGACGAAGTCGACCAGCACGGTGACGTTCATGTCGCGCCCGAAGCGGTCGGCGAACTTGCGCGCGGCGAGCGCGGTGTCGCCGCCGTAGGCCGCGATCAGCCCGTGCGGGACGGTGCCGACGCCGCGGCCGCCCCACCACGAGGCCTGCGCGTCGGTGGAGACGCCGATCGCGCCGGCGATGTGCGCCGACCAGCCGTCGCCGGTCTGCACCAGCCAGTGGTCGTGGCGGGCGGGGAAGTACAGGATCGGCTTGCCGCGCGCGGCGTCGACGACCTCGTGCACGTTGCGCATGATCAGCGTGCGGCGGGCGACGCAGCCGAGGTAGACCGTCTCGAGGTGGGCGAAGTCGGCGTAGTCGCCCTCGATCGTCATCACGGTCTCCCACGGGGAGATCTCGTCGCCCTCGTGCAGCGCGCGGACGTCGAGGTGCTCGAAGCCGTTGACCCAGAGGTCGCCCTCGTAGTGGCCGGCGCCCTGCTTGAGCACGGCGATCGCCTCGTCGATCCCGCCCAGGATCGACTCCTTGCGCTGGAAGACCTGCATCAGCACCCGCGGGTGGTGGCCGTCGGCCTCGAGCAGCGACTTCGTGAGGTTGAAGTACGCGTCCGAGTAGTAGCCCTCGCGGATCTTCTCCACGGGCAGCCGGAAGACCGAGGGAGGGAGGCGCACGCGCTCGCGAATGGTCATTTGACCAAAAAGGGTAGAAGAATCCGCGAAGCGATTCTTCAAGCGACCGAAGCAGCGGCGAAGCCGCTCGCGAGGATCGCCGATTACGCGATCGCGCCGGCGGCGGTGAGCGCGATCACGAGCGCGCCGAGTGCGACGCGGTAGACCACGAACACGATCGTCGAGTGCGACGCCAGCCAGCTTGAGCAGCCAGGCGATCGAGAGGTAGCCGACGACGAAGGCGGCAACCGTCGCGAGCGCGGTCGGGACGGCTCCCGCCCCACCCGGATCGCCGATCTTGCGCACCTCGAACAGCCCCGAGAGCACGACCGCCGGGACCGAGAGCAGGAACGAGTAGCGCGCGGCCGAGGCGCGGTCGAAGCCGGCGAACAGGCCGGCGGTGATCGTGGCGCCCGAGCGCGAGACGCCCGGCACGAGCGCCGCCGCCTGCGCGAAGCCGATCAGCGCCGCATCCCGGCCGCGGATGTCGCTGATGTCGCGGTGCGCCGGCCCACCTTCTCGGCCACCAGCAGCAGCAGGCCGAGCAGGATCAGCGTCGTGCCGATCAGGTACAGCGAGCGCGCGCCGCTCTCGATCTGGTGGCGGAAGGCGAAGCCGAAGATCCCGATCGGGATCGTGCCGAGCCCGATGTACCAGCCCATCCGCGCGTCGAGCTCCGACCGCAGCTCGGGATTGCGCAGGCTCTGGAACCAGGTCTTGAGGATCCGCCAGAGGTCGGCGCGGAAGTACAGCAGCACCGCGGCCATCGTCCCGAGCTGCGTGACGGCGGTGAACGCCGCGCCCGGGTCCTCCCAACCGAGGAACGCCGGCACGATCCGCAGGTGCGCGGTGCTGGAGATCGGCAGGAACTCCGTCAGCCCCTGGACGATGCCGAGAACGATGGCCTGGAAGGCATCCACGGCGGCCGCACTGTAGCGGCCATCAAACCCGTGGCCCTGGACGGAGGTCGTGACCAAACGGCGTGGACGGGTAGCGTCCGTGACATGAGCACGACGATCGAGAGCCGGTCACCGCAGGATCAGTCCGACGTGGTGGTGTCCGCCCCGGCCGCGGATCGCGAGGCGGTCGCCGCAGCCTTCAAACGGGCCCGCGAGGCGCAGAAGGAGTGGAAGCGCAGCGCGCTGGCCCGCGCCGACGCGCTGTCCGCCGCCGCCGACGCGCTGGCCGCGGCCAAGGATGCCGCGGTCGACCTGATGGTGCGCGAGGTCGGCAAGCCGCTGACCGAGTCGGTGATGGAGCACGGGCGCGCGGTGCGCATCCTGCGCTACCAGGCGCAGTCCGCGCTGGACCCCGACGGCGACACCTATCCCGCCGCGCCGCCCGCCGACATGCGCACGCTGCTGTTCAGCCGCCGCCGCCCGCGCGGCGTCGCGGGGCTGATCACGCCCTGGAACTTCCCGTTCGCGATCCCGCTGTGGAAGGCTGCGCCCGCGCTGGCGTACGGCAACGCGGTCGTGCTCAAGCCCGCCTCGGACGCGATCGGCTGCGCGCTGCTGCTGCAGGAGATCCTGGGCAAGCACCTGCCCGAGGGCGTGTTCAACGTCGTCACCGGGCCGGGTGCGGCCGGCCAGGCCATCGTCGAGCTGGCCGACGTCGTCTCGTTCACGGGCTCGACGTCCGTCGGCCTGGGCGTCGCCGCCGGGGCGACCGCGCGCGGGATCGCCAGCCAGGCCGAGATGGGCGGGCTGAACGCCTCGATCGTGCTCCCGGACGCCGACGTCGAGTCCGCGGCCAAGGTGATCGCCGGCGCCGCGATGGGCTACGCGGGCCAGAAGTGCACGGCCACCGGGCGCGTGATCGTGCTCGGCGACGCGGCGCCGTTCACGGACGCGCTGGCGGCCGCGGTCGAGGCGCTGCCGACCGGCGACCCGGCCGAGGAGTCGACGATCGTCGGCCCGGTCATCAACCCGCCGGCGCGCGACGAGCTGGTCGAGGCGGCCGAGGCCGCGCCGGGCGACGGCGGACGCGTGGTCACCGGCGGCAAGGCGCTCGACGGGCCCGGCCTGTTCTTCGCGCCGACGGTCGTCGACGGCCAGGACCCGTCGGCCAGGCTCGCGCAGGAGGAGGTGTTCGGGCCGATCGTCACCGTGTTGCGTGCGAGCACCGCCGAGCAGGCGGTGGAGATCTCCAACGGCGTGGCCTTCGGGCTCGTGACGTCGGTCTTCACCACGGACCTGGACAGCGCGTTGACCGTTGTCGACGGGCTCGAAACGGGCATGATCCGCGTCAACATGCCGACCTCCGGCGTCGACTTCCACGCGCCCTTCGGGGGCGAGAAGCAGTCGTCGTTCGGCCCGCGCGAGCAGGGCAAGGCGGCGCGCGAGCTGTACACGACGACGCACACCATCACCGTCGGACCTGCGGGCTGATGGCGCTCTGGCGCGTCCAGACCGCCGAGGGCGAGCGGCTCGCGCGCGGGCCGCTCGACGGCGGTCCCGTGGAGCTGCTCGACGGGTCGCTCGACAGTCTGCTGGCGGACGGGTCGCTCGCGGCCGAGGCGGTCGGGCCGGTCCCGGCCGGATCGGTCGTGCTGGCGCCGGTCGCGGGGCAGGAGGTGTGGGCCGCGGGCGTGACCTACGCGGCTTCGCGCACGCGCGCGCAACGACGAGTCCAAGGGCGCGCACGACTTCTACGACCTCGTCTACGACGCCGAGCGGCCCGAGCTGTTCTTCAAGGCCGCGCCCGGCCGCGTGCGCGGGCCGGGCGGGCTGATCGGCGTCCGGGAGGACTCGGGCTGGGACGTGCCCGAGCCCGAGCTCGCGCTGGTCATCTCCGCCGCGGGCGAGATCGTCGGCTACACGATCGGCAACGACGTCTCGTCGCGTTCGATCGAGGGCGAGAACCCGCTCTATCTGCCGCAGGCCAAGGTCTACCGCGGCTCGTGCGCGCTCGGGCCGGCGATCGTGCCCGTCGACGAGGCCCCGGCGGCGGAGGAGATGGAGATCACGCTCACGATCGCGCGCCACGGCGAGGCGGTCTTCGAGGGCTCGACGCAGGTGGCCCTGTTGAAGCGCGGGCTGGGCGAGCTCGTCTCATGGCTGTTCAAAGCCCAGGACTTCCCGGTCGGCGCCGTGCTGCTGACGGGCACGTCGGTGATCCCGGCGATCGAGTTCACGCTGCGCGGCGGCGACGAGGTGACGATCGCGATCACGGGCCTGGGAGAGCTGGTGAACACGGTGGAGGTCGTATGAGAACGCTCGTGTGGGACGGCCCGAACGCCATGCACGTCGAGGAGGCGCCGGATCCGACCGATCCCGGCCCCGGCGAGCTGATCCTGCGGCCCGAGGCGGTCGGGATCTGCGGCTCCGAGGTCGAGGGCTACCTCGGCCACATGGGCAACCGCACGCCGCCACTGGTCATGGGCCACGAGTTCGCGGGCACGGTCGTGGCCACGGGCGAGGGCGCGGCGGAGCTCGACGGCGAGCGGGTGGCCGTCAACCCTCTGAGTGGCTGCGGCGAGTGCCGCTTGTGCCGCGCCGGGCACACGAACCTGTGCCGCGACCGCGTGCTGGTCGGCGTGCATGTCCCGGGCGCGTTCGCCGACTTCGTGAAGGTGCGGGCAGCCGACGCCCGCGTGCTGCCGTCCGGCGTCTCCGCGCGCGTCGGCGCGCTGATCGAGCCGCTGGCCAACGGCGTCCACGGCGTGCGCCTGGCCGACGAAGGCGTCGAGCGGGCGGTCGTGATCGGCGCGGGCACGATCGGGCTGGTGACGCTGCAGGCCGCTCTGCTGCACGGGATCCCGGAGGTCGGGATCGTCGAGCTGCAGGACGAGCGGCGCGCGCGGGCGGTGGAACTGGGCGCCTCCGAGGATGTCGCCGAGCCGGACCTCGTGCTCGACGCGGTCGGCGCCCAGGCCACGCGGGCGCTCGGGCTCGAGCTGCTGCGACCCGGCGGCACGATGGTGTGCATCGGGCTCGCCGACGACGACACCACGCTCGGCTTCCACGATGTCATCCGCAGCCAGCACCGGATTCAGGGCTCCTACGCGTTCACGATGAAGGACTACGAGCAGGCCCACGAGTGGCTCGTGAGCGGCCAGGCAGGGCTCGGCGACGACCTGACCGCCGTGCGGCCGCTCGAGGACGGCCCGGAGCAGTTCGCCCGGCTCGCGGGCGGCCCGCCGCCGCCGGAGTTCAAGATCTTCCTGGCCGGCGAAGGCCGCGAGGCATGAGTCGCACGATCGTCGTCATCGGCGCGTCATCGGGCATCGGGCTCGCGACCGCGCGCGCGTTCGCCGAGGCCGGCGACACCGTGCACGCGGCCGCGCGCCGCGAGATCTCCGAGCCGGGCGTGACCGCGCACCGGCTCGACTTCACCGACCGCGACGCCGTGGCCGCGTTCGCTTCGGGCTTCGACACGGTCGACGCGCTGATCGTCGCCGCCGGCACGAACATGCCCGAGCGCCGGCTGCACCAGCTCACACCGGACTCGTGGGATCACCTGATCACCACCAACCTCAACGGGCCGTTCTACGCGCTGCACGCGTTCCTGCCCGCCTTGCGCGCCGCCCGCGGGATCGTGGTGATGGTCGGCAGCGTCTCGGGCTCCTTCACCGACCGCTCGGGCCCCGCCTACCAGGCGAGCAAGGCCGGCCTGCTCGCGCTCACCCGCGGGGCCGGGTTCGAGGTCGACGGCGAGGTCCGCTGCACGGCGATCCTGCCCGGCGTGGTCGACACGCCGATCCTCGACAACCGCCCCGAGCCGCCCGACGCCGAGATGCGTGCGCAGATGCTGATGCCCGAGGACGTGGCGGCGGCGTGTGTGTTCGCGGTCTCGCTGCCGCCGCGTGCCTACGTGCCCGAGCTCACCATCCTTCCGACTGCGCTGCAGGCGATCGGGAAGACGACGTGAGCCAGCGGTCCACCACGTAGCCGCCGAAGGGCACGACGGCGCCGAGCAGGACGAGCAGCGTGGTCTTGGTGCTCCAGCCCTGCTCGGGGCGGACGCCGAGCGCGATCAGGACGTAGGCGATGAACAGGATCCCGTGGATCGGGCCGAGCACGGTGACGAGGATCTCGGCGTCGGCGGTGCGCTTGAGCACGGAGGCCACGAGCAGCAGCAGGAAGCTGGTGGCCTCCGCGATGGCGACGATGCGGAAGGTCTTGAGCGAATACACGCGGTACAGGGTGACGTAGCCTTGAACGCGTGGTGAAGCGCGCCGCGCTCCTTCTCGTGCTCGTGGCCGGATGCGGCGATTCGGAGCCGCGGGTGGTGCCGACGCCGACGCCCGGCGCAGTGCGCGCGCTGCCCGACGGCGGGATGGCCGCAGGGCACGGCGGCGGCGCCGACGCCGCGCTGTTCGACCGCCGCCCGGCGCGGATGCGCGTGCCGACGGTCGACTCGACGCCGCCGCTGGCGGTGATGCGGCTCGATCTCGGCTCGGGTGCACCGGTCGTTCGCCGCTCGCCCGAACGGTCCGGCTCCGACGCGCCGGTCGCGCTGCCGACTCCGTCCTTCGAGGCCACCGCGCTCGTGCGCGACATGGATGGCGGGACGGGACGGATCCGCGTCTCGGCCGTGTATGTCACCGACTGCGGCGGCCGCCGCCAGCAGCACGGCGACTACTTCCCGCCGGCCCAGATCGAGAACATCCGGATCCCGCCGGGCGCGCTGGCGCCGAACCAGCGCATGCGCTCGGCCAAGCTCGCGTTCCCGGCGGCGTGTGCGGTCTCCGGACAGGTCTATGCCGAGGCCACGAACGCGCACGGGCTGGAGTCGATCAGCGACCCGATCCGCTTCACCTGGAAATGAGTGCGCCGGTCTGAGAGGGTCGGCGGGTGCGCCTCCCACTCGCAACGCTCGCCGTCTTCGCGCTGCTCGCCGCTCCCGCAGCCGCCGACATCCCGGCCGGCAACCTGGTCGTCAACCCCGGGGCCGACGCCGGCGCGGGCGCGCCCGACAGCTCCGCCCTGCTGCCGCTGCCGGGGTGGACGGTCGAGGGGACGCTGACCGCGGTCCAGTACGGCGCGCCCGACTTCCCGACCGCGACCGAGGGCGGCGGCGCGAACTTCTTCGCCGGCGGGCCCGGCGGCGAGTTGTCCGCGGCGGTCCAGACGATCGACGTCGCCGCCGCCGCGGCGGAGATCGACTCCGGGCGCGTCACGGCCACGCTGTCGGCGCTGATCGGCGGCTACGACGGGCAGGAGGACGCCGCGACGGTGACCGCGACGCCGATCGGCGCGAGCGGCCTCGAGCTCGCGGGCGCGGCGACGATCGGCCCGGTGACGCAGGCCGAGCGCGCGGGCGTCACGACGCTGCTGCGCCGCGCGGCGACGGCCCGGGTGCCCGCCGGCACGCGCTCGATCCGGGTGCGGATCGTCGCCACGCGCAGCGCCGGCAGCTACAACGACGGCTACGTCGACACCATCAGCCTGACGCTCGGCGGGCCGCCGGTCGCCGGGCGCAGCGTCGGGGCGCGGCCGGTCAGCGGCACCGTGCTCGTCAAGGCGCCGGGCGCCGCGGGGTTCGTCGCGCTCGAGGCGTCGCTGATCCGCAACGGGACCGAGGTCGACGCCCGCGACGGCGTCGTCGAGATCACCCGCAGCGACGGCGGCGTGGCGAAGTTCTCCGACGGCATCTTCAAGCTGACCCAGGCGGGCGGGGTCACGATCCTGGCGCTCTCGCAGGAGCTCGCCTGCGGCCGCGCGCGCGCCGCGCAGGCGAAGGTCAAGACGCGCAAGCTGTGGGGCGACGGCAAGGGCAAGTTCCGCACCAAGGGCCGCTACAGCGCGGCCACCGTGCGCGGCACCAAGTGGCTCGTGCAGGACACGTGCACGACCACGGTCACGCGCGTCACGCAGGGCAGCGTGGCCGTGCGCGACAGCGTCCGCAAGCGCACCGTGATCGTGCGCAAGGGCGGCCGCTACGTGGCTCGGCGATCCTCGCGAGCGGGCTAGCGCCCGCTGCCTCGGTCGCTTGGAGGATCGCTTCGCAGATCCTCCTCGATCATCACCGCGATGACGGCCAGCGGGCCGTGGACGCCGTAGGTCACCTCGGCGTCGATGTCGGCCGACTTGCTCGGCCCTGAGGCGAGCGCGAACGCGCTCGGCAGCCCGTCGCGGGAACCAGCGCTGGGAGGTCGCGCAGGACGTCGCCGGGCGTCTCGACCAGCACGTCGCGCGGCACGGCGACGACGTGCACGCGCGGCAGCAGGCTGGCCATCCGCGTCTCGCTCGCCGACGGGGCGAGCACGACCGTGCCGGTGACCGCGCAGGCGGCGACGGCCGCGGTCACGCCGGCGTCGGCGTCGCGGGCCTGCTCGAGCGGGAGCCGCTCGACCTCGGGCAGCTCCAGCAGGTCGGTGGTGACCACCGCGGTCCGGATCTCGAGCTCCTCGAACAGCGCAGGCAGCTCCTCGACCGTCGCCAGCCGCCCGCGGATGGCGTGCAGCGCGGCGCCGAAGCGCTCCTCGAGCGAGCGCTCGTCGTGCGGGAACCCCGGGCGCGGGACCGTTCGCCGGCGGCGGCTTGGGCGGATGCGCCGTCGCGGGCGGGGCGGCGGCGGCGAGCCGTGCGTCCAGCCGGGCCAGGAAGGCTTCGCGGTTCACAGCACCTCGCCGCGCTTCCAGCGGGCGCGGAACGTCGCGCCCTCGCGCTTGGGCAGCTCGCGCTCCTTGGCCCAGTCGCGAAACGGCGGCGGGATCAGGGCCTGCGGCGGGCGCAGGCCGGCGGGCGCGCCGGAGAGCGCGAAGGCGCGCGGGCTCGACCACGCGCGCGCCCAGGCACGCCACAGCGCGCGCTCTGAGCCGGCATGCGACGCGCGGCCTTCGAGCAGCAGCTCGTGCAGCGGGATCGCGACCGGGCACGCCTTCCAGCACGCGCCGCACAGCGAGGAGGCGTGCGAGAGCTCGTGGGCCTCGGGCGTGTCCTGCAAGCAGCGGCACGATGACGGCGCCGATCGGGCCCGAGTAGACGTCGCCGTAGGCGTGGCCGCCGATCTGGCGGTAGACCGGGCAGGCGTTCAGGCAGGCGCCGCAGCGGATGCAGTTGAGCGCCTCCTGGCTCGGGCTGCCGAGGATGTTCGAGCGGCCGTTGTCGACGATCACGAGGTGCAGCTCGTCGGGGCCGTCGAGCTCGTGCGCGCGGCGCGGGCCGGTCACGCAGTTGACGTAGGTGGCGAACGGGACGCCGGCGCCGGCGCGGGCCAGCAGGGCGAGCAGCAGGTCGGCCTCGGCCCAGGACGCGACGACGCGCTCCATGCCCATCACCGCGACGTGCACGGGCGGCGCTCCCGCCGTCAGGCGGCCGTTGCCCTCGTTGGTGACCGTCAGCAGCGTCCCGGTCTCGGCCACGCCGAGGTTGACGCCGGTGATCCCGAGGTCGGCGCTCAGGAAGCGCGGGCGCAGCGTGCGGCGGGCGAACGCGGTCATCGCGTCCGGGTCCTCGCCGCCGGAATAGCCCTCCGGGCCGAGCACGCGCACCCAGTCGTCCTTGCTCTTGTGCAGCGCCGGGCCGAGGATGTGCGCCGGCGGCTCGCCGTCGAGCTGCTGCGCCCACTCGCCGAGGTCGGTCTCGACCGCCTCCACGCCGGCCGCCGCGAGCGCCGTGTTGAGCTTGATCTCCTCGGTCACCATCGACTTCGACTTGACCGCGAGCTTCGCTTTGCGCCGGTGCGCGAGGCGGATGATGTAGCCCGTGGCCTCGTCGGCGTCGGCGGCGAAGAACACCGTGCCGCCCGCGGCTTCGACGTTGTCGGCGAGCTGGCCGAGCAGCTCCGGCAGCCGCGCGATCGCCGCCGAGCGCAGCGAGCGCGCGGCCTCGCGCAGCGCGTCGGCGTCCTCGAGCTCGGCGCGCAGCGCGCCCCAGCGGCCGTCCATGTTGTCGGTGCTGCGGCGGATCGCGCGCTGCAGGTGGCCGTCGCCGGCCAGCGCTTCCCGCTCGCGCTCGCGCAGGTCGGGGCTCATCGCGTGCCCTCCTCGAGCAACTCCGCGAGGTGGCGGACGTCGACGCTTACACCGAGCTTGCGCAGCCGCCCGCGCAGGTGCATCAGGCACGACGGGTCCGCGCCGCACAGCGTGTCGGCGCCGCCGAGCGTGCGCAGCTTCTCGTCGGCCATCGCCACCGACAGCTCGGGCTGACGGACGGCGAACGTCCCGCCGAAGCCGCAGCAGCGTTCGCTGTCCCAGTCGGCCAGCTCGACGCCCTCGACCCGCTGCAGCGCCGCGCGCGGCTCGTCCTTCAGGTCCAGCTCGCGCAGCATGTGGCAGGAGTCGTGATAGGCGACGCGGCGCTCCGGCAGCCGCCCGCGCAGCTCGCCGCCGTGCTCGACCAGGAACTCGGACAGCTCGTACAGGCGCGGCTTGACCTTGGCCAGGTCCTCGCTCTCGCCCAGCAGCCCGTCGGCGAACGTGCGGATCAGCGTCGTGCACGAGCCCGCGGGCGCGACGTAGGCGTCGACGTCCGCCGCCGCCAGCGCCCGCAACGTGCTGCGCAGGACCTGCGCCGCCTCCTCGCGATAGCCCGAGTTGAACGCGGGCTGGCCGCAGCACGTCTGACCCTCGGGGAACACCACCTCGTGCCCCGCGCGGGCGAGCACGCGCGCCGTGGCCACGCCGACCTCGGGCGAGACGAGGTCGACCAGGCAGGTGACGAAGAGGCCGACCCGCACGCCGTCAGGGCGCTTCGAGCAGCGTCTGCAGCGATGTCGAGGTCCGGCGCTCGTCGAGCGAGCTCCATCGACGCACGTCGATCGCGTCGCGCATGACGCCACGCTCGGTGCTCGAGCGCGCCCGGCGAGTCGTCCCACGATCGCCCGCGACGACGCTGCAGCGGTAGCGCCCTCGGGTCGCCGTGCGGGGTCCAGCCCAGTCGAGGATCGAGCGCGTCGGCCGCGCTTCTCGAGCGACAGCAGGTCCCGCGCGAGGTGCGCGTCGACGCTCCTCGTCGGTGAGCCGTCGCGGGTCGTCGATCTCCACGAACGGTTGAGTCGCGACGGTCCAGCCGCCGGGATCCGCAGCGCGACGAGGCCGGCGCCGATCATCGCTTGGTGGCGAGCGGGTGCGACTGGATGCGCCTTCGGCGCTGATCTCGGCGCGGAGCAGTGTAGACCTCCTTGCCCTTCTCGTAGCCGATCGGAACCCGTACGTCTTGTACGCGTGCGACCGTGCCACCGGCTCGACGCCGGCCGATCTCGCCGGTGAGCATCGTCTCCTTCTCGCAACTCCATCGACCCGCTCCTCGGTCATCGCGCACAGGAACTGACTCGACCGTTGTTCTTGCTGTTCTTGATCGGCGCTCGGTCTCGTTCTTGCCCTGCCAGTGCTTGGCGCCGAGTACTCGCTCGGTGACATGTTGTGCGCCACGCGCCAGCAGCTCGATCGGCGATGCCTTCTCCTCGACCTGGCGATCGATGTCCTTGCGGTCGAAGCGATCGCCGTAGGCCGCCGATCGCGGCGATCAGGGCGTCCATCGCCGCGCGCCGCGACATCCTGGCCTGCGCCCTCCGTGCCGGTGCGCTTGACCGCGAGGTCGGCCTTGCGCGCGGCCTCGTCGGACGGCCTCGAGCGGCGGCGATCATCGTCGCGAGCGCCTCGGTCTTGGTCGGTGGGGAACGGATCTTGATTCTTGAGCGCGTTCCGGGTGGCGGGGCCTTGCTGATCAGGACGCCCTTGCGTGAGGCCATCGTCACGGGCTGTCCGGGCACGGATTCGACGGTGTGCTTGATGCCGAGCATGCGCCGTCACGTTCTGCGTGAGTGGCTTCGCTCCGCCATGCTGTGTCGGGGAGGGCTCGGGTTCCGGAGCCGCGTCGGCGCCCTTGCCGGTGAAGCGGTCCTTGACGCTCTTCGCCTTGCCCTTGGCCCAGCCGAAGAGCTTCTTGGCGCCCTTGACCGCGCCCATCACGACGAAGTCGATCGCCTTGTCGATCGGCGCCTTGACCTTCTGGATGATCGTGCGGACCTTGTCCGAGATCCCGCCCAGGCCGAGCAGGCTGGCGAGGAACGAGATCGCCAGCGGCAGCGCCTTGGCGAGGCTCTGCTCGACCTTGTCGATGACGACCCCGATGCTGCCCGTGGCGATCGCGCCGATCGAGTCGAGGATCGAGCCGACGAAGCTCATGATCTCCGAGCCGCGCTCGATGATGAACATGACGATGTCGTAGATCGCCTTGCAGGCCTTGATGAAGGCGGCGGCCGGGTTCATGAAGGCGATCAGCCACGTGATGCCGGCCTTGATGACCTTCTCGATGATGAAGGTCTTGATGCCGCCGAGGACGGTCTCCTCGAGGTCGCCGAGACGATCGGAGACGAAGCGCCAGAGGCCGCCGACGCCCTCGCTCATGAGCACCTTGAAGACGTCGACGCTCTGCTCGAGCCGTCCCATGACCTTCTCGCCGACGAGCTTGACCACGCGCGCGCGGATGGTCCGGTAGGTCAGCCCGAGCAGCTGCATGACCAGGCCGAAGATGCCCTTGAGGTCGAACGTCTTCGGCAGCTCGATCCCGGCGTTGCCGAGCGCGCCCGTCAGCCAGCCCATCAACCCCTGCTGCAGGTGGGTGGCGATGTTGCCGACGAACTGCGTCAGCCCGGCCGTGATACCGCGGATCAGGTTCCCGAGGAAGCCGATCGGGTCCTGGAGGATCAGCCCGATCACGTCGGCGGCCTTGGCCAGGACGCCGAGCAGCATGGTCTTGAGCTGGAGGATCGTCTTCACGACCCCGACGACGGCGTCGATCGCCTTGTCGACGAGGCCGCGGTTGGCGGCCTTCATCTCGTCGATCCGGGCGTCGAGCGCGTCGCGCGACTCGACGTACTTGCGCGCGAGCGTGTCGACCAGCTCGCTCTGCTTGGCGTCGACGTCGGACTCGAGCTGCTCGAACTGGCTTGCGAGCTTGTCCTCGGCCTCCTTGCCGACCTGCTTGAGGTCCTGCGGGAGCTGGGCGACGTACTTGGTGATCTCGGCCTTGCCCTGGGCGATGCGGACGCGCGCGGCGTTCAGGCCGGTACCGACGATGTCGGCGATCCGGCCGATCACGCCGTCCATGTCGGCCAGGTAGCGGGTCTTGCCCTCCGTGTAGAAGCGGTTGACCTCGCTCGGCATGCCCGCCAACTTGTCCTTCAGCCAGCGGCCCTTGCCGAGGAGGCCGCTGTACCGCTCCTCCTTGTAGGCGTCCATCTGGGCGCCCACGTGGTCCTCGAAGCGCTTGCGGGCCTGGCCCTCGCCCTGGGTGAAGGCGGCGTCGACCTTGCCGTCGAGCCCGTCGAGCGTCTTCGTGACGTCCGCCTTCGTGCGGTCGTAGATGCCTTGGATGTCGGTGGCGACCTTGGCCCGCTTGGCCTCGTCGGCGCTCTTGGCGCCCTGCTTGTGGCCGACCGCCTGCGCGAACGCCTGGCCGCGGGCGCCGTGCATCTGTTGCAGGCCCTGGGCCTCGAGGCCCGCCGCGTCGCCCTTGGCCTTGCCGAGGATCCCCTGCTCGTCCTTGCGGTAGTCGGCGGGCGCCGCCGCCGCGTGCTCTTTGGCCTGGTCGCGGGCGTCGAGCGCGGACTTGAACTCGGGCTCGTTGGACTTCTGGATCTGCTCGTCCGTGACCTCGGCCTCGGCCATCTTGGCGTCGACCGATTGCGGGCCGGCGGAGAGATCGGTCGTGGGGGCGGGCGCGGGCGGCGGCATCGCGCTCGCCGCGCCGACGGCGGCCGGCGCCTGGCCGACCGGCTCGTCGCGCAGCGGCTCGACCGGCTTGGGCTTGGCCTTGGACGTGTCCGGCGGAGCGTCGGTGGCCTCCTTGATGTCCTTCTGGGAGCCCTCCTTGCCCTCCTTGACCTGACCGCTGATCTGCTCCTTGACGCCGTCGGCCTTGAAGTCCTCGGCCTCTTCGAGGTTCTTGGGCGCGGCCTTCTCGATCGCCTCCCGGACGGCCGCGACGAACGCCGCCCGGTCGAACGTCCCGGGCTGCTTGGACGCCATCTGGTCGACCTGCGCGGCCTGCGCCTGGCTGGAGAGATCGTTGCTCGGCGGCGCCGCGGCGGCTTGCGCGGCGGCCGCGCCGGTCTTCGCCGGAGCGTGCGCCTTCGCCCCTCCGCGCGGCCGACTTGGAGCGGCCCTTCATGGCCTGGAAGCCGGGATCGGCGTGCGGGTCCTTGACGATCGTCGGCGCGGCGGCCGCACCCGCGGCGGCGGCACCCGGAGCGGCGGCGGCCGTGGCTCCCTGAGCGACGGCGCCCGTTGTCGCCGCCGGGCCCGCCGCGGTCGCCGGGCCAACGCCAACAGGGCCTGCAGCAGCTCCCGCCGCAGACGCCGGGCCAGCGCCAGCAGGGCCCGCAGCAGCCACCGCCGCGGTCGCCGGGCCAGCGCCGGCAGGGCCCGCAGCAGCGCCGGCAGCGGCCGCCGCATCACCTGCGGCAGGACTCGCCGCGGCCGCGGGGCCGGCGGCGGCGGGTGCGGCCGCGGCGCCGGGCGCGGCCTGTTCGGCCGCGGCGCCCGGCGCGGTCGCAGGGCTCGGGCCTGTTCGGACGCGGGGCCCGCCGGTGACGCGCTTGCGGCTTGCTTCGTCGGCTCCTCGGTGGCGCCCGTCGGCGGCTCGGCGCCCTCGGCCTCCCCCGACGCGTCGGACGGGCCGGCGTTCTCGATCTCCGTGAGGATCGACGGGCCCGGTGCCGCCGGCGGCGGTGGCGCCGGCGGGCGCTCTCCCTCGAGCAGGCGCGCGACTGCGGCGTTGCCGGCGAAGCGTTGGAGCGCGGTGATCTTGGCCGCCGTGAGCGGCCCGGTGAGGGCGGGCGCGCGGTGCTGACGGCAGGCTCGGGTGCGGTGACGACCGCCGCCTGCTGCTCGACTTCGCGCTCGCGCCTCGAATCCACTACTCGGGCAGCTCTTCCGGCAGGTCCTCCAGCGCGGGGACGTCCTCGTCCTCGAGCTCCATGCCGGGCGCGTCTTCGACGACGGCCGGCAGCTCCTGCTCGGCGGTCGCCCGCGCAAGCCGCGCGACCGCCTGGTTGCCGACGGCAGAGGCCCAGCCGAGGCTTCCGACCTGCACTGCCGGCACCGGCTCGGGCGGGCGGGGCGCGCGCTCACGTTCGACGTCCTGCTCGCGCCTGCGGTCCAGCACGGGCCAACCGTACCGCTCGAACGCCGCCCCTTGGGGAAACCTTCAGGGCATCTCGATCAGGACCTTGCCGATCGCGCCCGCCTTCGACGGCGTCGTGCGCAGCCGCGGCCTCCTCGAGCGGGAACCGATGCACCGGCAACGTGGTCAGCGCGCCGGCCGCCAGCGCCTGGCTCACCCCGTCGACCGCGGAACGCAGCGCGCCACGCGGGATCGTGTACACCAGCACGAAGCGCAGCGTGAGGTTCGGCGTCATCAGCGCCCGGATCGGCACCTCGGCGGTCGGCTGGTCAGCCGCGTACGTCGCGATCACCGCGTGCGGCGCGGCGACGGCGAGGTCGAGCTCGAGGTTCGGGCCCAGCGCCAACTCGACGATCCGCGACACACCGTTTGGTGCGAAGGCGCGCACGTGCTTCGCCGCCTCGTCGGACCGGTAGTTGACCACCTCGTCCGCGCCCGCCTCGCGGGCCAGCGCCGCCTTCTCGGAACTCGAGACGGTCGCGACCACGGACGCGCCCGACCACTTCCCGAGCTCGATCGCCGCGTGCCCGACCGCGCCCGCACCGCCCGCCACCAGCACGGTCTGGCCGTCGATCGGACCGTCGGCGCGGAGGCAGTGGTACGCGGTCAGCGCGGGGATGCCGAGCGACGCGCCGAGCTCGAACGACGCGGAGCCGAGCGGCACGGCCTGCTCGCCGGGCACGACGCAGAACTGCGCCGCGGTCCCCCACCGCCGCTGCCAGGCGGCGAAGTAGACCCACACGCGCTCGCCCATCCGGGCCTCGTCCACGCCGGGGCCGACCGCGTCGATCTCACCCGCGCCGTCCTGCCCCGGCACCTGGAAGTCGAAGGCCACCGCGCCGGTCGTGCCCGCGCGCGACTTCCAGTCCGTCGGGTTCACGCCCGCGACCACCACCCGCACCCGCACCTCGCCCGGCCCGGGCGACGGCGTCTCGATCTCGCGCACCGACAAGACGCTCGACGCGCCGGTCTCCGCGTACGTGGCGGCCAGCATCACTCGTCGAAGAAGGGCTCGCCCGGACGCGCGTACTCCCGCGCCAGGTCGAGGTTCAGCGACACCCCGAGCCCGGGCGCATCCGGCACCTTCACGCGCCCGCCGTCGATCACCGGACCGTCGAAGCCGACCGCGAGGTCGTCCCAGAACGGCACGCTCATCCCGTGCCACTCGAGCGCGAGGAAGTTCGGGATCGCCGCCGCCACGTGCACGTTGGCGATCGTCCCGATCGGCGACGCGATGCAGTGCGGCGCCATCGAGATGTAGTGCGTGTCGGCGTAGTCGGCGATCCGCCGCGTCTCCAGCAGCCCCCCGGTCTTCTGCGGGTCGGGCGCGGCGATGTCGATCGCGCCGTTCTCGAACGCCTCACGGAAGCCGTGGCGCATGTAGCCGTTCTCGCCGGTCGCGATCCGCGTCGAGGTCGACTTCGTCACCCGCGCCAGCGCCTGCACGTTCTCGGGCGGCACCGGGTCCTCGAGCCACATCAGCCCGAGCGGCTCGAGCTCGTGCGCGAGCCGCTGCGCGTCCGCGACCTGGTAGCGCCAGTGGCAGTCGAAGGCGACGTCGACCTCGTCACCGACGGCGTCGATCACCGCTGCCGCCAGCTCGACCATGTAGCGGACCTCGGCCCGTGACAGCGTCCCCGAGGCGGTGTCCTGCATGTACGGCGTCGGCACGTCGAGGTCGAACTTCAACGCGCTGAACCCGAGGTCGGCGACGACCTGGCTCGCGCGCGCCGCATACAGCTCGGGCGTGAAGACTTCGTCCGGGATCCCCTTCGCGTACGCGCGCCCGTGCTCGGGGTTGCGGATCGAGCCCGCCGCGACGGCCTCCGGCGGCTCCTGGCCCCAGCGCGCGGGCCGCTCGACCATCGTCGCGTCCATCGAGTGCAGCGCCTCGCCCGCGTGGCAGTCGGCGTACATCCGCACCGAGTCGCGGAAGCGCCCGCCGAGCAGCCGGTGGATCGGCACGCCGTAGTGCTGGCCGACAAGGTCCCAGAGCGCGGCCTCGATCCCCGAAATCGCGTTGTAGACGATGCCGGCCGCCGAGCCGGCGCCCGAAGAGCCCCAGCGCAGCTTCGACCACAGCCGGTCGATGTCGCGCGCGTCCTCGCCGATCACCAGCGGCGAGAGATCGCGCACGATCGCGGTCAGGCCCAGGCGCGCAGAAGCACTCACCGATGCCGGAGAGCCCTTCGGACTCGGCGTCCACGCGCACAAAGGTCCAGTCGTAGTTCGCCTCGACGACGGCGGTGTGCACTCCCGTGATTTTCATCGCGGGCAATCGTGTCAAACACGCGCCCGCTCGACGCATGTCCGACTGCACGTCACCGGACTCAGCCCTAGCTTGGGGCGGTGGTCCGTCTCGTCACGATCCTCGCCGCCGCCTTGGCGCTCGGCGCCCCGAACGCCTCGGCGGCCACGATCTCGTTCAGCAGTGGGGCCGACGGCCCCGCGGTCGTGGCCGCGTTCGACGAGGACACGCCGGTCGTGGTCGAGCTGGTGCGCGGCGGGGCGGTGATCGCGCGTTCGGACACCGGCAGCGCGCAGGTCGCGGCGTTCGCGCCCGGCGACACGGCCCACGCCTACCGCGACGGCGCGCTGGTCGGGGCCGCCACCTACGACGGTACGCCGGCGATCGGCGACGTCTGCGTCGGGAGCTCCAGCTTCACCGTCACGCGCCCGCCGGCCGATCGGCTGTTCCTCGCCGGCGCCGAGAGCGCCGAGGGGGAGATCGAGAGCACGGTCAGCCCCGACGCGCCGGCGGTCGTGAGCACCGCTCGTCCGCTCACGGCGGGCGACACGGCGTACGCGGGAGCGACCGGGCTCGCCGAGGAGACGGTGGTCATCACGTACCACGCCGTGCGAGCGCGCGCGTGCGCCGCGCCGCCGGCGGGGACGGACCCGACGGCGCCCGGGAACGCGAAGCCCGCGGCGCTGTCGCTCGCCGCCGCGCGGGCGCGTCTGCAGCGGCTCGGGCTCAATCGGCTGGCGCGGCGCCGGAGCGTGACGGTGGCCTTCAGGTTTCCCGAACCCGGGACGGTCCGCCTGCGCGTGGTCGGCACGGGAGGCAGGCAGATCGCGATCGGGCGGCGGCGTGTGAGCCGGAGCGGCAGCGCCGGCGTGCTCGTCAGGATCAGCCCCGCGGGCCGCCGGTTCCTGCGGCGCAGCGCGCGCCGGCAGGTCACGTTGCGGGCGACCTTCACGCCCTCGCGTGCCGGAGCAGCGCCCCGGCACGCGAGCGCGCGCTTCACGCTACGGGTTCGTCGTTGACAGGGTGTAGGTCAGCGTCTTCGAGTAGCTGCCGGTGCGCAGCGGCTCGTTGGCGCCGATCGACTGCTTGAACTCGATCGGGACCGACTCGGCCGCCGTCGGGCCGCTCCAGAAGCGGATGCCGGCCGGCATCGTCTGGTAGCTCCCCGCCTGGTTTCTGACCTGCAGCTCCTGCGCCAGGGCGTGGGACCCGTTGACGAGCCGGTTCGTAGAGAACGGGCTCGTGTCCTGCACGATCAGCGCCGCGTCGCCCGCCGACGAGGTCACCGTGGCGGTCGACGACGCGAAGTAGTCGCGCGCGACACCAGGCGTGAAGGCGCCGAAGCTCGGAGCCGAGTTGAGGATCAGCGAGAGCGTGGCCGGTACCGTGCCGCCGACCGGCTGCTCCTCGCGGAAGCAGTACCGGCGCTCGGCGGTCGTGAGCATCGGCAGCACCGCCTCGGAATCGAGGATCGGCGCGATCAGACCGCGCAAGGGCTGACGCAGCGGAACGAACACGCCGCCCGCCGCCGGCTCGACCTTGATCCCGTGGATCGCCAGACGCTGCGCGACCGAGCCGAAATTGCCCGTCTCACCACTCCTGGGCGCCGTGTACTCCGACTCGGGGATGAAGTAGCCGCACGGCGCCGGATCGAGGATCCGCGACGCCAGCGGCGTGTCGACATCGGGGGCATTCGGCGGCTCGCCGACGCTCGGGACCGCGGGCCACGGGTAGGCGCCGCGGAGGACGGTCCGGCCGGTGACGTTGGCCGTCTGGAACGCGACCGACGCGGCGACCTGCGCCCGGATCTGGGTCATGCGGCCGTTGAAGTACCGCATCGTCTCCCAGTTCTCCCACAGGTGCGCGTAGACCTTGCGCAGCCGGTTGGCCGGCATGTTGCTCGGCGTTCCCTCCGCGGGCCGCGTGGCGCCGCCACCGGCGCGCGCCTCGCCCAGCATGCTGACGCTGTTCTTGAGCCCGCCGGTGTTGCGCAGGATGCCCTCGTGGCTGTCGCCGCCGGTGCTGTACGGGCCCATCCACCAGCCCGACTGGGCGGCGGCGCCGTACATCCACTCGTTGACCATCAGCTTGTTCTCCTCGAACAGGCCCTCGTAGACGTTGAGGTGGCGCGCGCCGAGGATCGGCAGGTCCTCGCTGTCGCCCTCGTGGTTGTCGAGCACGACGTCGGGCGTGTAGTCGCGCAGCATCGTCGCGAAGCCCTTGGTCTCGTTCTGCTCGATCAGCGCGTGGTCGCGGTTGAGGTCCTGGCCGGTCGTGTTGCCGCGCGTGTTGGCCGCGCGGCCGTCGGCGTTGATCGAGGGCACCATCAGCACCGTCATCCGACTCAGCATCGAGGTGATCGCCGGGTCGTCGCTGAGCGCGAGCTGGCGGGCCATCGTGAAGCACGACTCGCGCCCGGAGGCCTCGTTGCCGTGCACGTTGCAGTTGATCGCCAGCGTCGCCGTGGCCGAGATCTCCGCCGCGGTCGCCGGCGGCCTCGGATAGCCGATCACGAACAGGTTCACCGGGCGGTTCTGGAGCGTGCGCGCGAGCTCGACGACCCGCATGCGGTCGCTGGCCGCGTCGAGCGCCGCGGTGAACTCCGCCTCCTGCACGTCGGTCGTGTACGGGCCGTCGGTGTTGCGCTCGTACGCCGTCAGCAGACTCGCCGGGCCCCAGTGGGCTGTGGTCTGGCCGGCCACCGGCTCCGAGTACGGCTGCTCGTGGTGCCGATCCGCGCGCGGACGCGCCACTGGAAGCGCTCGCCGAGCTTGTAGCCGGACTCGGCGAACGCCGGCGCGTTCGGCGTGATCGTGCGCTGCGGCTGCCAGACGCCGACGATCGTCGCGGTCCCCGTCGGCTGGTTGGTCGGCGTCCACCGGCGTGCGCTCGATCTGGTAGTCGGTCGCCCCCGCGACCGGACTCCATTTGAGCGTCGTGAACCCGTACTCCTGGGTCGCCGTCAAGCCCGTGACCTGCTGTGCGCCGGCGGCGGCCGGCCAGACCAGCATCGCGGCGACGACCGCGAGCGCGCTCCTACCCCTCATCCTGCCCCTCCCGTCTTCGGTGGGGCAGAAACCTACCCCAGCGCTCGACCTACGCAATCGCGGAGGCGTGGAGATCGATCAACGCGGTCGAGGTGGGGTTAGCCAGAGACTTGCCCACGCGTCTTGCAATCGCCGGGCGCAGCCCCCACACTGGCTCGCATGACGTACACCGAGCTTCGTGCGTCGGACGCAGAACGTGAGCGTGTGGTGACCTTCCTGCGCGAGCATGCGCTGCTCGGGCGATTGACGGACGAAGAGCTCGAGGAGCGCATCGGGCTCGCGTACGGCTCGGTCACCGTCGGCGACCTCGAGCGGCTGATCGCCGACCTTCCTCGCGACCGGCCCGCGGCACGTCCGCGCTCACGTCGCCGCCAAGCGCCGCAGCGGCCCGCCGCCGATGCTGATCGCGGGCGGGATCGGCGCGCTGATCCTGACCGGGCTGCCGTTCGCGCTGATCGGCGTCGTGCTCGCGCTCGGCGTCGCGCTGGTCGCGACCGTGTTCGCGCTGAGCGTCGTGCTCGGACCGTTCCTGCTGATCGCGCTGCTGATCGTGCTCGCCTCCCGGCGCCGCCGCACCGCGCGGCCGCACATGCGCTGGGGCCCGCAGCACTGAGTTCGACTCAGCGCCGGGAGACAGAACGCGAGGCCGCGGTGGCGGCCGCGGATGGCGGCGACATCGGAACGGACGTCGGCGTCGCGCAGCAGCGCGCCGGCGCACGCGGCGGCGATCGCGGGCATGTCGTCCTCGACGAAGCCCTGGCGGGTGATCGCCTGGGTGCCGATGCGGATGCCGCCGGCCGGGTCGGTCGGGACGCCGATCTCGGACGTGAGGATGTTGCCCTCGGCGAGCCGGAGCGCGGCCGCAGTGCCGTCGCCGACGCGCAGCGCGACGTGGTGGGAGTCGGTGAAGCCACACGCCGCGCCGAGCACGTCGAAGCCCTCGCCGGCCAGCGCGGCGGCCAGCGCCCGGGCGTTGGCGATGCACTGGTCGGCGTACGCGCCGGCCGAGCGCTCGCGCTCGAGCGCGGCCGCCGCCAGCGGGACGAGCCGCGAGACGTCGTAGTTGGCGACGAGGCTCGGGTAGACGACGTCGCTGACGCGCTTGGCGAGCGCCTCGTCGTCGGTGACGATCGCGCCGCCCGGCGGCCCGCCGAAGGACTTGTAGGTCGAGAACGTCACGATGTCGGCGCCCTCGCGCAACGGGTCCTGGAAGCGCCGCTCGGCGATCAGGCCGGCGACGTGCGAGGCGTCGTAGAGCAGCGGGATCCCGTGGCCGCGCACGACCGCCGCGATCGCGGGCAGCCGGTGCGCGAACAGCATCAGGCTGGCGCCGACGACGACCAGCCGCGGCGCCTCGCGCCCCAGGAACGCGTCCAGCGCGTCGAGGTCGACGTCGAGCCTTTCGGTGTCGTAGGGCAGCGGCGCGACCCGCAGTCCGCGGATCCCCGGCACGCCGACCTCGTGGTGGCTGAGATGTCCGCCCGCCCAGTCGGGCAGGACCGCGATCGTGTCCCCCGGCTCGGTCAACGCCGTGTACACCGCGAGGTTCGCCAGCGTCGCGCTCGTCGGGCGCACCTCGGCGAACGCCGCGCGCATCACACGCGCGATCGCCGCCGCGGCCGTGACCTCGACGACGTCGACCGGCTCCAGGCCGGCCTGGTACTTCGCGCCCGGGTAGCCCATGCTCGGCTGCGAGGCCAGCGCGGCCTCGTACAGCGAGGCCACCAGCGGCGACGGGACGTTCGTGCCGGCGTAGAGCTGCAGGCAGTCCTCGTCCAGCCGGCGAGCGTGCGCGCGTGCCGCCTCGGCCGCGCGGGCGAGGGCGGCCGCGGGGTCCGCGGGCAGCTCGGCCTCGACGGCGGCGAGCCGGGTGAGCGCGGGCGGCGAGGCCCACGGAGCGATGACGCTGTCCACGGCGGCCTAGGGTGACAGCGGCTGGATGGCAGTACCCTCGGCCGGGTGAGCGACTTCGAGCTGCCGATCACGACCGCGCTCGAGCTGCCGGGCGCGGCCGTACGCGAGAACCTGGGGATCGCGTTCGGGCTGGTCGTCCGCAGCGTGGGCTTCAAGGGCGGCGTCACGGCGTCCATCCGGTCGCTCAAGAAGGGCGAGGTGACCGAGTACACGGAGCTGCTCGAGGACGCCCGCCGCCACGCGGTCGACCGGATGGTGGCGAACGCCAAGCTGCTCGGCGCGAACGCGGTCGTGTCGATGCGCTTCGACTCGTCCGAGATGGGCAACGGGTTGACGGAGGTCGTGGCCTACGGGACCGCCGTCGTGGTCGAGCGTGGCGGCTGAGGACGAGCTCGCGGCGCTGGTCGGCCGCCACTACGCCGCCGGCCGCTTCAGTGCCGACGAGCTCGAACAGCGGCTCGATCTCGCGCTCGCAGGCTCCAGCGAGGCGCTCACCGGCCTCCCGCCGCTGGCGGACGCCGCCACCGAAGCGGCGCTGGGGCCGCCGCCACGGCGAGTCGGGCAGGGCCGCCGCCACGTGGGTGCCGACCAAGGAGCGCTTCGTCGACCCGAGCACCCAGCGCGTGATGCGCGTCTGGGTCGACCCGAGCGACCACTCGCGCCACTACGTCGCAGAGCCCGCCTCACTCCTGAATCGACCGGAATGTCGTCCGTAGGGAGGACGGCGCCCTCGTCCTGAGGGAGCACGACAGGATCAGCCGTGCCGCCGAGGCGAAATCATCGCTGCGGCTGACGACACGAGGGTCCAAAAACTGGAGGCTTCATCCACCCCGATGAAGACCTCAGGAGCAACCGAAATGACCCGCATCATCCACAACCCCGTCAGCGGCGAGCGCATCGAGTTCCTGCGCTCCGACGAGGAGCTGCTCGAGTTCGAGCTGCAGCTCACGCCGGACGGCAAGGTGCCCGGCATGCACGTGCACCCGGAGCAGGAGGAGCGCTTCCACGTGCTCGAGGGCACGATGAAGTTCCGGCTCGGCCTGCGCAAGATCGTCGCCGGCCCGGGTGAGACCGTCGTCGTCCCCGCCGGCGCGCGGCACAAGTTCGCCAACGGCGGCGACACCACGGCCCGCGTGCGCGTCGAGGTCGAGCCGGCGCTCGACATGCAGGAGCTGCTGATCACGACCGCCGAGCTCGCCCACGAGGGCAAGGTGCTGCGCTCGGGCATGCCCAAGCCGCTGCACCTCGCGCTGTTCGTCGAGCGCTTCCGCCGCGAGGTCCGCGCGCCGTTCCCGCCCGCCTGGATGGTGCGCGTGCTGATGGCGCCGCTGGCCGCGATCGCCCGCCGCCGCGGCCACGACGCGCGCTAACGCCCGAGCTGGCGTTCGCTTAGGGGGAACACCGCGCCGCCCCGGCTCGCCGCGAGCCGGGGCGGCGCTACGGTGGCCGCGTGCTCCGGGCCGCCGTGTTCTCCGCGCTCGCGCTCGCCCTCGTCGCCCCGCCGGCGCATGCCGCCGGCTACGAGACGCTCTTCGACGGCCGCTCGCTCGCAGGGCTGGCGCCACGCCGGCGGGCGCGACGTTCGAGCGTCCACGGACGGCACGCTGCGCACCGCGCCCGGCAACGGCCTCGGCGTCCTCTGGTACGCCCGCGAGCCGCTACCGCGACTTCTCGCTGCGCCTGCGCTTCCGCGCCGCCCGGGCGCCAACAGCGGCGTCCACCTGCGCTTCCCGGAGCCCGCGCGGGAGCTGCTCGTGGATCGACTGCGGCCACGAGGTCCAGATCAACGACACGCGCCGCGGCGACCCGCGCAAGACCGGCTCGATCTACGGCTTCGCCGACCTCGACGCCGCCCGGCGCCGAGTAAGCCGCCGGCTGGACGACGCTGACGATCCGCGTCGTCGGCCAGACCTACACCGTCTACCGCGACGGCCGGCGCATCAACCGCTACGTCGGCTCACGCCGGCGCTCCGGCTACATCGGCCTGCAGGCGCACGGCGGCGCTCAGGACGTCGTCTCGTTCGGGACCATCCGGATCCGCGAGCTCTGAGCCGGCCTCCCACATGATCGGGTCGCCCGTGTCGGGCACCTCGGCGCCGAGCTCGCTCAGCACCGAGGCCAGCGCCTCGCGGCGGATCGCGCCGAAGCTGAGCACGTGCGCGAGCACGCCGCCGTAGGTGAACGACTGCGGCGGCTCGCACAGCGCGTCGACGAACGCGTCGTCGAACGCGCCGCGGTCGCGGATCCGCTTCGCGAGCCGCTCGAAGCCCAGCGGGCGGCGCGCTCGAAGCGCGGCAGCCAGCGGCCCGCCGCCCGGCGGGCACCGGCTCGCCCGCCGATCGCCGCGACCCACACCTCGAGCGTGTACACGAGCCGCTCGGCCATCAGCGCCGCGCTCGCCTCCTCGCCCTCGAACCAGACGACGACGAAGCCCGGGCCGCAGCGGGCGCTCGAGCGCCTCGGCCGGCAGCGTCGCCGCCGCGGCCAGCAGCTCGCGCACGCGGTCGAGGTGGTGCGAGACCATCCGGTCGGTCAGGTCGCGCCGGCGCGACGGTCGCGCGTCCCGGGGATCAGCAGCCCCGCCGGCGGGTGGAAGTGGATGCCGTTCGGCGCCTCGAGCTGCACGTCGCCGTCGAACGCGCTCGGCGGCACGCCGTAGGCGCGCGTGAACGCGCGCGAGAAGGCCGCCAGCGAGCCGTAGCCGGCCGCCGTCGGCGGTCTCGGAGACCGAGGCGGCGCCCGTGCGCAGCTGCCACGCCGCCCGCTCGAGCAGCAGCCGCCGCCGCAGCGCCACCGGCGACTCGCCCGTCGCCGCCGCCAGCAGCCGGTCGAGGTGGTCGCGCGAGAAGTGCGCGCGCCGCGCCAGCGACGCGCCGTCGGCCGGCTCGTCGAGCGAGTCGAGCACGACGTCGATCAGTTCGCGCAGGCGGTCCTCCACGCCCACATCTTGATCGATTTCGACGTCTCGGCTGGACGCCGCGCGACCGCAGCCGCCACGGTACGCGTCATGGCTTCCTGGTCCGAATTCGAAGCCGCGGCGCCCGAGCTCGCCGCAGCGCGTCCGCGAGCGCTTCGACGCCCACAAGCACAAGACGATGGCCACGATCCGGCGCGACGGCGTCGCCGCGCATCTCCGGCATCGAGACGCAGTTCACAGACGGCGAGCTGTGGATCGGCTCGATGGCGAAGGCGGTCAAGGCGCTCGACCTCCAGCGCGACCCGCGCTTCGCGATGCACAGCGGCGACCGAGGACCCCGAGGGCGACTGGCCGGGCGAGGCCAAGCTCGCCGGCGTCGCCGAGGAGATCATCGACCCGGAGGAGATCCTCGCGCGCAACGGCGGCGAGCATTCGGACTCGCACCTGTTCCGGCTCGACGTGCGCGAGGTCTCGACCGTCGGCCTCAACGACGCGCGGACCAAGCTGCTGATCGAGGTCTGGACGCCCGAGCGCGGCGTGCGCATGATCGAGCGGTGAGCGAGCGGCTGCGCGCGATCGTCGACGCGCTCGACATCCAGCCCGGCGACCGCGTGCTCGAGATCGGCTGCGGCCACGGCGTCGCCGCGACCTACGTGTGCGAGCGCGGCGCGAAGCTGACGGCGATCGACCGCTCGCCGAAGATGATCGCGGCCGCCAGCGAAGCGCAACGCGCGCTTCGACGACGCGGAGTTCCTGGTCGCGGAGCTCGAGGATCGTCGACCTCGGCGAGCGCCGCTTCGACACGATCTTCGCGGTCCGCGTCGGGCTCTTCCATCGCGAGCCGGAGCGCGCCACGAGCCCTCGCCGGGCGCTGGCTCGCGCCCGGCGGGATGTGCACGACCGTCTTCGACGCCGCGCCGTGATCCGCCTACCAGGTCGAGCCGACCGCGGCGAGGCGCTGCGGCGCGAGCTCACGCACGACCGGCACGACGTAGGCGTGGGTGACGGGGCGGGTGCGGAGGGTGGTGGCGAGGACGGTCATGGTGGGTTCTCTCGGGTCAGCGGCGCTTGCGGGGGCGGCGGGAGCGTGCGCTCGACCTGGTATGCGTCGGCGTGCAGCAGCTGGATCAGCGAGGGGTTCATGACACTGGGAATGATCCCGCCCGGAGGCCTTCGTCCCCAGGCGGCTGGCAGGCGTCCGCGGGGCGAGAGACACACTCGTCGCGCGTGTGGCTGCCCGCACCGCGGGGGCGGTCAGGCCTCGCTCCATCACGCCGGCGAGGATCAGCTCGCGCCGCAGCCGCGTGACGCAGCGGCCGCGGATCGGGCCGATGCTGCCGATCGGGATCCCGAGCAGTCTGCGAGATCTCGCGCGTAGGACGGCTCGGGCTCGGCCAGCAGCGACTCCATCAGCGCGCGGTGGCGCGGCGGGAGCGTCGCCAGCGCGCGCTTGAGCGCCTCGCTGCGCTCGGTGCCGCCGAGCGCGTCCGTCGACGTCGTCGGTGGTCGGCCGCGTCGGCGCACAGCTCCTCGTCCGTCGGCTCCTCGCGCCGGTCGCCGGCCAGCGCGCGCAGGCTCTCGCGGCTCGCGGTGGTGCCGAGCCACGACGCCGAGCGCGTGCGGGTCGCGGACGGAGCCGATGTGGCGGTACAGGCGCAGCCAGGTCTCCTGCGTCGACGTCGTCGACCTGGTGCGCGTCGAGGCCGTAGGAGCGCGCGACCCGGGCGACGTGGCCGCGGAAGCGGCTGATCAGCATGCGCCCAGGCGGTCGGCGTCGCCGTACTCGGCGGCCTTCATCGCGCGGCGCGATGTCGGTCCGCGGCGCAGCCGCTCGTCGTGGACGCTGGAGACGTAGTCGGTGGAGTGGTGGAGGTGATGCAGCATGGGGCAGCCCTCCGGGGGCCGGTGGGTCGATGCGGGGCTCGAGCGGCTCAGTGCCGCGAGGCGGCGGGCGAGTCGATCTGACGTGCTCAACCTACGCCCGCGGAGGGCGCGCCGAATACGGCATCTGCCCGCGTGCGAACCCGTCATTTGACGGCTTCAGGACGTGCGGGCGAGCATGTACGGAACGAGCGCGCGCACGAAGTCCAGATGCGGCGAGGCGGGAACCTCGGCGAAGGCCTCTTCGAACGCGGCCGCGGCCGTGCGCGCGACGTGGTCGGCGTACGCCTGCGCGAACGCGATGCTGCCGCTGGCGTCCATCGCCCGCCGGATCGCGAGCACGTCGGCCGCCTCGCGCGACGCCTCGGGCGAGCCGAGGTAGGCGACCAGCCAGCGCTGCTCCGGCACGCCGGCGGTCGACAGCAGGTGCAGCAGCATCAGCGTCCGCTTGCCCTCGCGGATGTCGCCCAGCGAGTCCTTGCCGTGCCCCGCCTCGAGCAGGTTGATCAGGTCGTCGCGGATCTGGAAGGCGGCGCCGAGGTAGAACCCGAAGCGCGCGAGCGCGCCCAGCGACGCCGTCCCGCGCGAGCCGACGAGCGCGCCGATCCGCAGCGGCGCCACCGTCGTATAGGCGCACGTCTTCTTGGCCACCATCGACAGGTAGTCCGCGGGGCCGAGATCGATCACGTTGTCACGCCGCCAGCCGAGCTCGAGCGCCTGGCCCTCGGTCGTGTGGCGGATCGTCTCCACCAGCTCACGCAGCACGCGGCGCGAGGTGCGCGCGCCGATCCGCCGGTGGTCGAGCACGGGTCGCAGCGCCAGGCCGGCGAGTGCGTCGCCGGCGTTGATCGCGAGCGGCACGCCGTGCAGCGCATGCAGGGTCGGCGGCGCCGCGGCGGCGCTCGCTCGCGTCCTGCACGTCGTCGTGGATCAGGAACGCGTTGTGCAACAGCTCGAGCGCGACCGCCGGCCCGAGCGCCTCGCGCGGCGTGCCGCCGTAGGCCTGACAGGTGGCGAGCAGCAGCGCCGGCCGGATGCCCTTGCCGTGGCGGCCGGGATAGTCGCGCAGGAGCGCGTAGAGGTAGTCCGGCTCGCCGTCGGGCAGGTGGCGCGGCAGCTCCTCGCGGACCAGCTCGGCGTAGCCGGCGAGCGTGGCCTCGACGCTCATGTCACCGTCAAGCAGACCGCCAGCCCGGCCGCCGGCAGGCCGGTCGCGAGCACGTGCCCGAAGTAGAGGCCCGGCGCGGCGGCGGGTGGGATCGCGACCTCGAGCCGGGTCTCGGCGCGGCCCGCCGGCTCGACGTCGACCAGCGCCGGGCGAGAAGCGCCCGCAGGCGGCCGCGACGACCGCGCCGTCGTGCGCGGTCAGGTCGGTGAGCCGGAAGGCCAGGCCGGCCACGGCCGCTTCCGTGGTGTTGTGGATGAACACGGCCACGGCCGCCCGCTCGCCCGCGCGGAGCCGCGAGCCGCAGCGGCGCCGCGCCGTCGCCGGAGCCGCGCGGCTGCAGGGTCGTGGCGGCGAGGTCGGCGTAGGTCTCGAACGTCTGCTGGAAGAGGTCGCCGTAGAGGTCGATCGCGCGCGCCATCGCCGAGCGCAGCTGCACGAGCCGGACAGGGTCGCCGCCACCGTTGCGCGACGGCTCGTCTGCCGAAGTCCTCCACGAGCGCGGTTGACGACGTCGTCGATCACAGGCTGCACCACGCGCCGAGCACGTCGTCCATCAGCGGCCGCCCGCGAACCGCGTTCGCCGCCTGGAGCCCCGCGAGCACGGCGGCCTCGACGCAGCCGGCGTTCAGGCCGCAGTTGATCCAGTCGCCGGCCAGGAAGAGGTTCTCGACGCCCGACTCGTCCGCCCGCAGGCGAAAGCGCGCGCTGCCCGGCAGCGACTGCACGTAGCGGTCCGACGGGTCGACGTTGGCGCGCCAGTAGAGGCCCTGCACGAGCTCCCAGCGAAAGCTCCCGTCGGCGGCGGTCGCGCCCGGCCAGTAGTGGGCCGCGTGGGCCTCGAGGAATTCCCGCGTGCTCGCGCCGACGTCGGCCTGCTCGTCGCCCAGCACGCTGCAGAAGTAGCCCAGCGATCCCGGCGGCTCGGCCCAGTCCTCGACCGCGAGCAGGTCGCTCATCGAGGCGTAGGTGTCGAACGGCGTCACGTACGCGCTGACCGTCGCGCCCGGATACGGCCAGCCGAGCTCGCGCTCGTCCGGGCGCAGCCAGATCTGGAAGGCCTGGGTCGCCACGGTCGCGACATGCTCGACCATCGCCCGCCAGCGCGGCGAGCCGTCGACCAGATCGGGGCAGACGTGCGGGACCATCCCGAGCGAGACGGCGAGCACGACGTCGTCGAAGTCGGTCAGCTCGACGCGCTCCTCCGTCGTCCGGTCCGACCCGTGCGACTCGAGGTCCGCGGCGCAGCCGGGCGGCGGCTCCGACGAGAAGCACGGGAGGCCCTTCACGCTCGTCAGCGGCTCGAACTCGGGGATGCACGCCTGGCGCCCGAAGGTCACCGAGCGCACGCGCCCGCCGGCGACGTGCAGCCGTTCGACGCGGTGGAAGAACTCGAAGCGCACGCCGCGCGCGCGCAGCGCCTCGTACAGCGGCGCGAACACGACGTCGCCCATCCCGGCCCGCATGCTCCAGAAGATCGCGCCCTTGTAGTCGAAGAACAGCTTCGTGGCCAGGAACAGGCCGAGCCCGGCCGAGAACCGCGGGCGCGCGCGATCGCCGTCCTCGTAGGCGAACACGAGGTCGTAGAGCCCGCGGATCAGCGGCGACGCGAGCGTGTCCGGCGTGCGGCGCCGTGGCCGGCCAGCCAGTCGCGGAAGTCGAGGTGGTCGATCGTCGCGAACGCCGCCGGATCGCCCAGCAGCTCGTCCCGCAGCGCCCCCTGCAGGCACGCCACCAGCAGGTCGGCGAGCTGCCAGGCGCGGCGGCCGTCGTCCTCCTCGCGCAGCCGCGCCACGAGGTCCTCGCGCGTGCGCTGAAGCCCTTCGAGCAGGCCTGCCGCCAGCGCGCTGTCGCGCGGCACCGCGGCCTCCATCACCCGCAGCGACTCGACGGCGCCGATCAGCGCCGCCAGCTCGGCCTGGCGGACGACGCCGGCGAACGCGTCGACGTCCGGCGCCGGCGGCTCGGGCGAGGCGCTCAGGAACGACGCCGACGGGCTGGCGCTGCGGCGGTCGCAGCGAGCGCGAGAAGTCCAGCAGCAGGCCGAGGCCGCGCTGGACGAACGCGCCGAGCTGCAGCGGCCCCTCGCCCGGCGTGCCCTCCCCGGGCAGCTGGTCGTTGCCGGCGAAGGTCGCGACCCAGTGCCGCCAGGCGCCGTCGACGCGGTCCTCGACGCCGACCTGGTGCGCGGGCGCGAACGCGTCGCGCCAGCTCCGGATCGGGCAGCCGGGCGGGCGCTCGAGCGCGTCGTAGACCTCGCGCATCAGCCGGAACGCGTTGTCGTAGTAGCCCAGCCACACGTGCAGCCCGTGCTCCTCGATGCGCCCGTCGGGCCCGCGGCTGCTCGCGCCCTTGCCGCCGAGGCGCCAGCCGCGCTGGTAGACCGTGACCTCGACGTCGTCGGACGCGCTCAGCGACCACGCGGCAGCGAGGCCCGCCATCCCGCCCCCGAGGATCGCGACCCGCCGGCTCACGACGGAGCGAGGACCCCCGCGTCGGTGCCTCCGACCGGCTCGGCCAGCGCGACCCCGGCGCGCCATTCGAACGCCGGCGCGCGCTGCTCGCGGGCCAGTTCGAGCGCGGCCCGCAGGTCCTCGCCGGCGCCCGGCAGCGCACGCCGGCGCCGCAGCTCCCCGCGCACGCGCAGGGTCACCGCCGAGTAGAAGCGGCTGCCGGTCTGCTCCGCGAGCGCGAGCGCGGCGTCGAGCGAGGCCAGCGCGGCCTCCGCACGCCCCGCCCGCTCCTGCGCGATCGCGAGCTCCGTCAGCAGGTAGGGCGTCCAGGCATCGCAGGCCAGCAGCTCGTGCCATTGGGCGACCGCGGCCTCGACGCCCGCCAGCGCGGCGGTGTCGCCCGCGTGCACGCGCGAGAGCCCGTGCTGGATCATCCCGGTGAACGTCCACAGCGCGAAGCCGTGACGCTCGCCGATCGCCAGCAGCTCGAGCGCGAGCTGCTCGGCGCCCGCGTGGTCGCCGTCGAGGCGCCGCGCGACCGCGAGCTGGCTGTACAGGTACGCGGTGCTGAACGGCTTGACCGGGAACTCGAGCTCGGCGGTGCGCGCCAGCGCGCGCTCGGCCGACGGCGTCGGCGGCGGCCGTCTCGCCGCAGATCCACAGCGCCGGGACGAGGTGCGCGCCGACCGCCACGCGCGGGTCGTTGGGCAGCGGCCACTCGCCGTCCCAGGACGTGTCCAGGAACGCCGTCATCAGCTCGCGCGCCGGGCCGAAGCGGCCCTGGAAGAAGCTCGTGACGCCGCGGCAGAGCAGCTCGCAGCGCGCCGTCGAACGCGCCGCAGACGCGCTCGGCCGCCGCGAGGTCGCCGCGCGAGCAGTAGTAGGACCAGCTCAGCAGCAGGCTCGGCTCGAGCTCCGGCGCGGGCCCGAGCGCCTCGCACAGCGCGACGCAGCGGGCGTGGTCCTCGGCGGGCTCGGCCGCCGAGTAGCCGCCGGTCATGACCGCGCTGAAGCTGCGCAGCTGGCGCACGGCGAGCTCGTGGCGCTGCGCCTCGCGCCGGCCGGCAGCCGCTCGATCAGCCCGAGCGCGTGCGTGAGGTCGGCGGTCGCCTCCTTGTGCGCGCCGAGCGACTGGCGCGCGCGCGCCGCGGCCGACGTAGGCCAGCGACCGCCTCCTCGAAGCGCAGCGCGCGCTCGAGGTGGAACGCGGCCTCGCCGGCGTCGCCGGTGCTCGAGAACCCGCCGCCGGCCAGCAGGTCGGCGATCGCGCCATGACGCTCGCGGCACGTGGCGCGCTGCTGCGTCTCGTAGGCCGCCTCGCGGATCAGCTCGTGGCGGAAGCGGACAGTCCCCGCGCCCGACGGCTCGACGAGGCCGACGCCCACGAGCTGGGCGAGCTTGCGCTCGAACGCCGCGTCGTCGAGCTCGGCCAGCCGCCGCAGCAGCGCCTCGTCGACGTCGCGCCCGATCGTCGCCGCGAGCTGGGCCAGCCGCAGGTCGACGCCCGGCAGCGCCAGGCGGGCGAGCAACGGGTCGCGCAGCACGGCCGGGATGCCGGCGTCGGTGCGCACCAGCTCCTCGAGGAAGAGCGGGACGCCGTCCGAGCGCTCGACCACCGCCTCGCGCTGCTCGTCGCCCAGTTCGCCGAGCGCGTCCGCCATCGCTTCGAGCTCGGCGCGCTCGAGCGGGTGCAGCTCGAGCCGCTCGAGCGCCGGCCAGCGCGGCTCCGGCCCCGGGCGGCTCGCGAGCACGATCAGCAGCCCCGCCGGCGGCGCGGCGAGCAGCACGCTGAGCAGGTCGAGCGCCGACTCGTCGGCCCAGTGCAGGTCGTCGACGAGCAGCATCGTCGGGGCCTCCGCCGCGCGCGAGCGCAGCAGCGCGGCGGCGGCCTCCAGCGCGCGCGTGCGCAGCAGGCTCGGGTCGACGTCGGGCGGCGCCGAGAGCGCCGCGGGGTCGATCGCCAGGGCCGAGGCGAGCAGCGGCAGGTCGCCGTCGCCGCCCAGGCGCTCGCGCAGCTTCGCCAGCCGCCGCTCCGGCGCGTCGTGGACGGCGATCTCGCAGATCTCCTCGAGCGCGGGACCGAACGCATACAGGCTGCTCGTCCGGTGATAGCTCGAGCAGCGGCAGACCAGGCACGGCGCGCCGAGCTCCTGCGCCGCCTCGCGCATCAGCCGCGACTTGCCCAGGCCGGGCCCGCCGGTCAGCAGCAACGCGGGCGTCGAAGGCACACCGCGCTCCCAGTCCGCGCACGCCGAGCGCCACAGCTCGCGCAGGCGACCCAGCTCGCCCTCGCGGCCGGTGAAGGGCGACAGCGCCGTCGGCGAGGGGGCGCTGCGCTCGGCGCGCACGACGAACGTCCGCAGCGCCCGCGAGACGCCGGCCAGCGTGACCTCACCGGCGGGATCGGTCTCGAAGTGTCCCGCCACGAGCGCGTGGGTGGCGTCCGAGATCAGCACCGTGTCGGGCTCGGCCAGCGCGTGCAACCGCGCGGCCTCGTTGGCCGCCGCGCCGACGACCTCGCCGCGGTCGAGCACCACCAGGCCGGTGTGGACGGCGATCCGCAGGTGCAGCTCGGTGCCGAACTCGCGCTGCAGCGCCGGGGCCAGCGCGCGCACGCCGCGCACGATCTCGAGCCCGCTGAGGACCGCGCGGCGCGCGTCGTCCTCGTGCACCAGCGGGTAGCCGAAGCGGATCAGCAGCCCGTCGCCGCGGCGGTCCTCGATCGTCCCTCCGTAGCGGTCGACCGCCTCCGAGCAGACGGTGCGGTAGTGGCGCAGGATCGCGGTCACCTCCTCCGGGTCGCGCGTGTCCGCGAGCGCCGTCGAGCCGACGACGTCGCAGAACATCAACGTCATCTGGCAGCGCCGCGCCGAGCCATCGAGCAGCGCGGCGGCCTCGGCGTTGCCGGGGGCGAGCGCGAGCACCGCCGCCGCGAGCGCGCGCACCGCGTCGCGCTCGCCGGCCTCCTGGGCGGCGTGGGCGTCCTTGAGCAGGTCGGCGACGCGCGGGGCGAGACGGTCGGCGCTCATCGCCTCAGGCGCCCGGCTCCCGGATCACGATCCGCAGGTCGGCCAGCGGCACGACCGGGCGGTCGAGGTAGACCATGCCGGTGTACACGCCGGCTTTGAGCCCGCCGCGGTGCTGGTAGCGGACGGCGTAGCTGCGGCCCGAGTCGCCGAGCTGCGCGTCGAGACGGGCGCGCAGCGCCTGCGCCAGCTCGTCGTCGGGGCCGCTGAGCTCGATCTCCGCGGTCTCGGGCAGCTGCTCGCGCGGCTCGAACGGCACCCGCACCCAGACCGGCTCGGGGACGGTGAACGGCTCGGAGATCTCGAGCAGCAGGAAGACGGTCGGCAACGGTGCGGCGGCGACGGTCTGCCCGGGCATGCGGCTCAGGAACGACCACGTGTCCTGGGCGTTGCGCATCGCCGTCGACAGCGCCGCGGCGGTGTCGCCGGCCATGTCGTCGGCCGTGTAGCGCTCGCCGCGCTGGACGTGGTCGGCGACCGACCGCCACAGCTCGACGTTGCGCTCGGTCATGCGCAGGCCGAGGTCGGCCATCTCCTGGACGCTGCGGCCGATCTGATCGATGCCGGTCGGCTCGTCGCGCTGCTCGTCGTCAGCCGCCATCGCTTCCCCCATTTCGCCTTGCCGTGTGCCCGCTCGCGTACATCTCGCTCTCGATCCACCAGCTCAGCGTCGCGGGCGCGAGATAGCTCAGCGTCTTGCCGATGTCGAACCACGAGTCGCCGCCGGAGTACGGCGTGCGATCGCTGAAGCCGATCCACTTGCGCGATGTCACGCGCCAGACCCGGGGCGCGATCGGGCGCGCGCGCACAAAGCCCTCGTCGACCGTGATGCCGCCGATGCGCTCGTCCCACAGGACGCGGCTGCGGATGCTGTCGTTGAGCGAGAACTTCAGGTCGACGACCTCGCGGTCATAGTCGTCGACGTCGGCCGTGAACTCGCTGATGTTGAGCCGGTTGTCGAACCAGCCGAGCTGCTCATTCTCCGCCCCCCAGCGCAGGTTGACGGTCTCGTGCAACACGTCGAGGTCGCCAGGTTCGATGCTCGCGCCGAGCGGACGCCGGCGCGCCGGCGCGCCGCGCCGGCGCGCGTCGGGAACGAACGTCGCGCGCTCGAAGACGTCGCTCGAGGCCGTCCAGCTCTGGGGGTCGATCCCGCGCTTGATGGAATCGAAGTCGTCGCTCTTGACCAGCGCGGTCACGGTCACCTTCGTGGTCAGCGTGCTGGGATCCTGGACGGCGACGGTCGTGGCCGGGTAGACGAGGGCTTCCTCGCGGGCCGGCTCGATCGGCCAGCGGTTCAGGAACGCCACGCTGTCGGCGTATTGCGCCATGAACGCGTGCAGGTCCACCCCGACTTCGTTCTCGAGCCGGATCAGGCTCTTGCGGGTGATGCTCCACCCCTCGGGGTCGGTCGGGAGCGCCTGCAGGTACGTCGCCGATCGTCGTGCCGCCGAAGGACGCGGGCGGGTCGTCGTCAACGCCGAGCGACTGCTGGCTCGCGGCCGCGCTCGAGAGCAGCGCCGCCGAGCGCGGCGCCCCGTTCAGCGTCCGCCGCTCGTCGAACAAGCCGCGCAGC
The DNA here is from genome assembly GCA_963755275.1 of uncultured Solirubrobacteraceae bacterium. GTDB lineage: Bacteria > Actinomycetota > Thermoleophilia > Solirubrobacterales > Solirubrobacteraceae > Solirubrobacter. The sequence continues at coordinate 91,034 of CAVWJU010000009.1, forward strand.
TCCTCGTACGCGTGATCGCAGCGCACGTAGGCCACCAGCGCCGCGGCGAACGCCTGGGCGCCGACGCGGAAGCGCAGGCGGTCGAGCTCGAAGGCGTCGATGTCGAAGCCGGCGGTCGCAGCGGCCTGGCGGATCGCCGCCGGGTAGCGCGCCGCCGGGTCGCGCTGGTCGACGTCGAGCGGCGGCGGCCAGCCGCGGACGAGCGTCCACAGCGCCTCGCGGCGGCGCTCGGGGCGATCTGCGGAAGCGCCTGCTCGAGCGGGAGCGGGCGCACGCGCTGGGGCAGCAGCACGGCCGGTGCGCCACGCTGCTCGAACGTCCGCCACAACGAGTGGCAGTAGACGCTCTGCATCGCGCGACGTTGCGCGACGACGGCGGCAGCGTCCGGTGGGTGGTCGATTACGGTCATGGCACCCTGGGCGCCGAGGACCCTACGCCCGGGCCCGAGGACCCGCAAGGCTCAGGCGGCGTCGCGCAGCGCCATCAGCCGTTCGAGGTCGAGCACGCGGATCTCCCGCCGGCGCGTCTCGATGCAGTGCAGGCCGCGCATCGACTGCAGCGCCCGGCCGACCGACTCCAGCGAGGAGCCGGTCGCGCCCGCGATGTCCTCTTGGGAGAGCGAGAGCGAGATCTGGATCGCGTCGCCCTCCTCGCGGCCGAAGCGCTCGCTGAGCTCGAGCAGCCGCGCCGCCACGCGCGTGATCGTCGTCGCCGTGGCCAGCATCAGCTTGGCGTCGGACTCGCGCAGCCGCCGCGCGAGCATCTGCGTCAGCAGCAGGTGCGCGGTCGGGTGCTCGAGCAGGAACGCGCGGAACGCGCCGTGGCTGAGCACGAGCGCCTCGACGGGCTGGATCGCCACGATCGTCGCCGACCGCGGCTCGCCGTCGAGCGCCGACAGCTCGCCGACGAGCGCCCCGGGCCCGCGGAACGCGAGCACGACCCGGCGTCCCGCCGTCGACAGCGACTGCACCTTCACGCAGCCCGTGCGCAGCAGCAGCACGCGGTCGGGCACCTGGCCCTCGTGGACCAGGGCCCGGTCGCGCGCATAGGTGCAGACGGTCGCGCGGGCGGCGAACGCCTCAGCCGCGGGTGCGTCGAGCGCGGACCAGAAATCGTCCACGGCGCAACTAACGCACAAGTCGCTGCCGCGATCACTACGTGGCGCCCGATTCGACCGGGAAAAGTCCGTATGCGGACACTTTTCAGGACCCGATCGAAAGCATGATCGGCATGCCGCCCGCCAGGGCGACGGCCGTGCGCAAATGTGCCGGTTTCTAGGTCACGCCCGCTCCGAGCCAGTCCATGGCCAGCGGGCAGGCGTCGAGGATCGAGACGTGGCCGTCGCGCGGACGCAGCCACAGCTCCGAGCGCGGGCAGTGGCGCAGCAGCCAGTCGGCGTGCGCCGGAGGGATCACCCGATCCTCGCCGCCCTGCGCGAGCAGGACCGGCGCCTCGATGCGCGCGACGTCGAAGCCCCAGGGTGACGCGAGCGCGAGGTCGTCGTCGATCAGCCCGTCCGGGCCGGCCCTCCCGGCACGCCCGGCGTCCTCGCCCAGCGAAGCCCACGTCCCCTCCAGCGCGGCGTAGTCGGCCGCCGTGAAGCTGCGCTCGTCGAACTCGTCGGTCTCCGCATAGCGGACGCGGGATTCGCGTCCCTCACGGGCCGCCCGCAGCCCGCCGGGCGCGACCATGCCGGCGAACCAGTCGAAGTCCTCGGTGTAGGGCGCCGGGCTCGCGAGGCAGACGACGCCGGTCACGCGCGCGCCGAGCAGCGCGGCGCACGCCAGCGCATGCGGGCCGCCGCCCGAGGCGCCCATGACCGCGAAGCGCGCGACGCCGAACGCGTCGGCGACCGCCGCCACGTCGGCCGCCGCCGACGCCACGTCACGGCCGGAATGCGGACTCGAACCGCCGTAGCTGGGACGGGCGTAGGACAGCAGCCGGATCCCGCGGCGCCGGGCCGCATCGAGCAGCGGCGGGAGCAGCGCGCCGGTCTGCGGCGACCCGTGGTGCCAGATCAGCGCGTCGCCGTCGCCGCCGCCGTCGTAGGCATGCACCACCCGCCCGTCGTGCAGGCGCACATCCCGCTCCACCACCACGGGCCACAACCTATTGGAAAGGCCCGCTCGGTCCGGCGGGCCTTTCGTAGGCGCTCAGGCCGCAGGCACGCCCGGGAGCGAGCCGAGCCCCAGCAGGTCGGACGGGTGCAGCCAGGCGTCGGCCAGCGCCGTGCCGCCGGCGCGCTCGATCGCCTCGCGCAACGGGATCGCCCAGCGGTGCTCGAGGATCGCCACCGCCGCGCTCGTGCCCGGCGGGATGGTGTCGGCGACGAACCACACCTCGTCCTGCAGGTGCGGCAGTTCGACGGCCGGTTCGTCGTCGCCATCGCCGTCCACGAGCCCGATCAGCTCGGCGGCGAGCGCGCCCAACTGGCCGGACTCCTCCGCCGACAGGTCGGTCGTCTCGAGCGTGGTCACGGCACCGTCGCTCGCCTTGGTGACGAGCAGCATGTCGACCAGGCGGACGATGTCGTGCTCGCGCAGCCTCCGGAGCTCGGGCAGGATCTCGCCCCGGAATTCGTTGCCGTCGAAGCCGACGACCAGCAGCTGCATGGGTCCGAACGTCATCTGGCTCAGCTCCCCAGGATCCGCTGCTTCTGGGCGTCGAACTCGGCCTGCGTCAGGACGCCGGCATCCAGCAGCTCCTTGAGCTGGGTCAGCGCGGTGATCGGGTCCAGCGCAGCCGCCGGCGCCGCGGCGGGCGGGGCCGGCGGAGCCGGTGGCGGTGGCGCGTACTGCTGCTGCGGCGGGGCGGCGTACTGGGACTGCTGCAGGTCGGCGATCTGGGCGTCCTGATCGGCCTCGCGCTGCGCGCCGCGCTGCGCGTGCTTTCCGGCCACATAGGCCCCGCCGCCGACCATGGCGGCGCGCATGAGCGGACGTCTACGCATGAGTGGCATGGTCACGATCCTTCGTCGAGGGGACCCGATCATCGAACTGCCGCCGCCTGGCACGAGCATCACCCGCATCGGATGATGGCCGCGCACGCGTGTCGGGCGAGCATGGGCGGGCGATGTCCGAATCTATCAAGCCACTCCCGCAGCACCACGCCGCCGAGGACACGAGCCGCCACTGGGTGCTGTGGGCCGCGCTGGTCGGCGTCGCGTTCTGGCCGCGCCTATGGTTCCTCGGCTTCTGGATCTTCAGCAGGCAGATCGGCCACGCGTTCGACGGCTGGATCGTGCCCGCGCTCGGCTTCGTCTTCCTGCCGTGGACGACGCTGCTGTACGCCTGGATGTGGTCGGTCAGCTCGGACGGCGTGCGCGGCCTGGAATGGGCGCTCGTCGCCGTCGGGTTCCTGATCGACATCTGGTTCTGGGTCGCCGCCCGGCGCTCGCTGCGCTGATCAGACGATCTGCTCCACCTCACGCGCAAGCCGGCGCAGGCGCCGGAGCCGCGGCGACTTGGTCGTGTGCCCGGTGCGCAGCGTGGCCACCGCGCACGCCAGGAAGCACGCGGCGCCGGCCGACGTCATCCAGTTCGCCGCCGCGAGGTCGAGCATCGATCCGTTGGCGGGCACGACGTAGCCGGCGATCGCCGCGATCCCGAAGAAGATGCAGCCCAGCAGGTTGACCGACGGCTCCCACCAGCCGGTGCCGCCGCGGGCCGGCCGCCAGCCGTGGCGCGACGAGGCCGCGTAGCCGATCGCGCCCGAGACGAGAAAGCAGACCGACCCCAGCGCGTCGGGCCGCCACACGAGCGCGTCGTAGGCGGGGTTGGAGAGCGAGGTGTCGAGCGCGCGGAAGGTCGTGAAGTTGAAGAACACGGTGCCGGCCGATTGGACGATGGCGGCCCACCACGCCGCGCGCCCGGCGCCGTCGACGTGCCGCTCCGGGAACGCGAGCCAGCTCTGGACCGCTCCTGCCGAGGTGAACAGCAAGGAGCCGACGAAGAACGTCCAGGCGTCGGCGCCGGGCCCGACGAGCTCCACGTAGCCCGGGAACGGGCCGACCAGAAAGCACGTCGACCCGAGGGTGAACAGGAGCGCCATCCAGCGTTCGCGCGTCATGGCGCCTCCGCGTCGGTCAGTAGCCGGTGCCGGTCTTGACCCGCTGGCGGTCGAGGTGGTGCAGCCCGCCCTTGACGGAGAGCGTCTGGCAGGCCTGCGCGATGTCGGCGACGAGCGTGTCGACCAGCGAGCGGCCCAGCGTCTGCTTGACCAGCGCGCGCATGATCGTCACGTGCTCGGCGTTCGGCGGCAGCGTGTAGGCGGGCAGCATCCAGCCGCGCTCGGCGGCGAGCTGGGAGGCGATGTCGAACTCGTCGAAGTCGCGCTCTTCGGCCAGCCGGAACGCGACCAGCGGCAGCTGCTCGGCGCCCTCGTCGCCGACCAACTCGAAGTCGCCGGCGGCCACGATCGCCGCGGCCAGCGTGTCGGCGTTGCGCTGCATCGTCTCCATGATGAAGCGGTAGCCGTCGAAGCCGTAGCGGACGAAGTTGTAGTACTGCGCGAGCACCATGCTCGAGCCCGTCGAGAAGTTCAGCGTGAACGTCATGTCGCGCTTGCCGAGGTAGTTCTCGTAGAAGACGAGGTCCTCGGGCAGGTCTGAGCGCTCGCGGAAGATCAGCCACCCGAGGCCTGGGTACACGAGCCCGTACTTGTGGCCGGAGACGTTGATCGAGCGCACGCTCTCCAGCCGGAAATCCCATTCCGAGTCCGGGTACAGGAACGGCCACACGAAGCCGCCGCTGGCGCCGTCGATGTGCAGCGGGATCTCGAGGCCACGCTCGTCGCGCAGCCGCTGAGCAGCGCGTCGATGCCGACGATGTCGTCCGCGTGGCCGGTGAACGTCGTGCCGAGCACGGCGGCGACCCCGATCGTGTTCTCGTCGACGTGCGGCTCGACGTCCTCGGGCCCGATCGTGAACTTGTGGCTCTGCAGCGGGATGATCCGCGGCTCGACGTCGAAGTAGCGGCAGAACTTCTCCCACACCACGTGGACGTCGCCGCCGAAGATCAGGTTCGGGCGGTCGGTCGGCTTCCCGGCCGCCTCGCGGCGGGCGCGCCATTTCCACTTCAGCGAGAGCGCGCCGAGCATGATCGCCTCCGACGAGCCCTGCGTGCGCGTGCCGGTCGTCTCCCCCGGCGCGTGGAACAGGTTCGCCAGCATCCGGATGCAGCGCTGCTCGATCTCGGCGGTCTGCGGGTACTCGGCGTGATCGATGTAGTTGCGGTGCAGGTTGTCGCGCGATCACCTCGCTGCGCCTCGGGCTCCATCCAGGTCGTGACGAAGGTCGCGAGGTTGCGCATCGGGATCCCGTCCATCACCAGCTCTTCGCTCGAGCAGGTGCATCGCGTCCGTGGCCGGCATGCCGGTCGCGGGCAGCCGGTGATCCGGCGCCTCGCTGACCAGGAAGGCGTTGCCGTAGCGGCCTGCGGCGTCGAGGAAGGCGGCCTCGTCGCCGCCGTTCGACGACTGAGGCGACGTCTGGGAACGCTGTTCGACCGACATCTCGGTTCCTCTCGTGAGTGAGCAGTGCACACGAGGGTCGCCGATGCAGCGCGCCTCGGCATCGTCCGGTTGGGGTGATCCGCAGTGTGAACGCCAGTTGGACAGCGGGCCGATCGCGTGAGTTAATGACGGTCGTCCGATCGCTTCGCGCGCCGCGGACGCGTTCGCATGGCGACGCTGCAAACTCAGCCGAAGGCCGTATCACCGCTCCGAGGTCTGGACGGTCCTCGGCGATTCCGCGATGCGGACCGCGATCGCGGTCGCCGGCGTCGTGCTGGCGGTGGGCGGCGGCCTGCTGCTCGCGACGAGCGATCATCTCGTCGATCCGGTGGCCTACGGCCTGCAAATGGCCGTCTTGATCATCGGGGCGGTCGCGGCGGCACTCGTCTGGATCAAGCGGCGTCCGGGCAATCGGATCGCCCTGTACCTGCTGGCGTACGCGCTGGCCGCGGCGGTGATCTCGCTCCAGGGCGCGCGCAACGATCTGCTGCACAGCCTCGGCGTGCTGGTCGAGCCGGTGTTCTTCCTCCTGGGCTACGTGCTCGTGTTCGCGTTCCCGGCGGGCAGGCCGATCGGGACTCCGGAACGGCTGATCCTCGCCGCGATGTCGCTCTACTTCGTGGTCGGGTTCGTCCCGTGGATGTTCTTCTCGCCCGTCGTGGTGGGTGGCGGGCCGCTGGCCGGCTGTACCGAGGCCTGTCCCGCGAACGCCTTGATGATCGCCGACCGGCCGAAGCTCGCCGCGAGCTTCGGCACCGACCTGGCGTGGGTGGTGATCGCCATCCTGACGGCGACGATCGTCTGCCTCGCCGTGCGCATGGCGCAGGCGAGCCGGCCGCGACGGCGGACGTTGGCTGCCGGTCTACGCGATCGCGCTGCTCTTCACCATCCCGGCGCTGGCGTTCCACGGGTTCGCCGCCGGCGTGCTTCATCTCGACGGCGATACCTTGTCGAACGCCGGCTGGACGCTTGCCGTCGGGCGTGCCGCGCTGGCCTACGGGTTGCTGCTCGCGATCCTGCAGGCCAGCCTCTTCGCGGGCGGCGCGCTCAAGCGCCTGATCGACCAGATCGGCGGCCATCCGAGCGCGTCACGCCTGCGCGAGATCGTCGCCGATGCGCTCGACGACCCGTCGGTCGAGCTCGTGTTCCGCGTCGACGGCAGCGACCGCTTCGTCGACTCCCGCGGTGAGCCGCTCGCCTCCGCCAGCGGCCGGCGACCGGCGCGCGACGACCGTCGTCGACCGCGACGATGAGACGATCGCCGCGATCTGGCACGACCCTGCGCTGAACACCGATCCCGAGCTCGTGCGCGCCGCCAGCCAGGCGGTGCTGCTCGCGCTCGAGACCGGTCGGCTCGAGACCGAGCTCGCCGAATCGCGCGCGAACATGGTGAGTGCCCGCGACGCCGAGCGTCGCAAGGTCGAGCGCGATCTCCACGACGGCGCCCAGCAGAAGCTGGTCGCGCTGCAGATCAAGCTCGCGCTCGCTGCGGAGCTGGCGCCCAGCGACTCCGAGATCGCGGCCCGCCTGGCCGAGGTCGGCTACGGCCTCGAGGACGCCGTGCAGGAGCTGCGCGACCTCGCACACGGCGCGCACCCCCCGGTCCTGCGCGACTTCGGGTTGCGCGCGGCACTTGCGTCCGCGGCGCAGTACTCGACGCCGCCGGCCGCGCTGGTCACCGACGGGATCGCCCGCTACGCGGACGATGTCGAGACGGCCGTCTACTACTGCTGCCTCGAATCACTGCAGAACGTGGCCAAGCACGCCGGCTCGGGCGCCCACGCCAGCGTCCGCGTCGCCGAGCAGGCGGGCGAGCTGCGCTTCGAGGTCGTCGACGATGGCCTCGGCTGCACGATCGAGTCGGCTCGGACCCCGGGGGCCGGACTGACGAACATGGCGGAGCGCGTCGCAGCGGTCCGAGGCACGTTGACCGTCGATTCCGCCGCCGGCCATGGCACGCAGGTCCGCGGCCGCATCCCGCTCGTCGCGCAGTTCTGAATCACGCGGTCCCGAGCAGGGCGGCGAGATCCGCGGCCACGAGCCGCGACTTGAGCACGAACCCGCGCGCCCCGCAGGCCCTGACCTGCGCGGCGGGCTCCGGCTCGTCGGCCGAGGTGAGCAGCACGGCGAGGCTCGGATTCTCGCGCGTGAGTGACTGGCAGACGTTGAACCCGTTGCCGTCCGACAGGCGCAGGTCCAGGAGCACGGCCTCGGGTGCGACGCGCTCCGCGGCCTCGAGCCCGGCGCTCGCGCCATCGGCCTCGCCCACGACGGCGAACCCGCGCCGCTCGAGCAACTCTCGGGCGACGGCGCGGAACTGGGCGTGGTCGTCGATGATCAGGATGCGAACGGGTGAGGGCGACATCTGGCGCGTCACGGATAGGTGCCGGAATTTGCGACCGTACCCACGCGCCGCGGCCAGAACCCTTCCGCGGTCGGAGGTCCGACCGTGAGACGTGCTCGGACGTCTCAGTAGTAGTCGCGGCCGCCCGCATCGCGAGCGTCCCGGCGCGAGAGGACGAGCGTCAGCACGAAGCCGATGACGCCGATCACCATCAAGATCAGCCCGACGGTCTGGATGTCGATGCCGACCAGCGTGGCGGTGACGGCGAAGTACAGGATCGCTCCGACGGCGATCAGGAAGAGCGAGGATCCGAGTCGCATGGCGCAAGCGTTCCAGCGCGCGCGGTTGCGGACATCGTCCGATGCGGATGATGTGCCGCGGGCGGCGATTCGAGCACGCTCTCGACCATGTCCACCACGCTCGCTGCAGTGCAGGCCGCAGTTGCGGGTGTGCTCGTGCTCGCCTGCGGCCTCGCCGGCGGCGCGATCGCACTGGCGGTGGCGTGCGAGCGCCGCCGGCTCGTCCGGCTCCGGCGGTGCCCGCTGTGCGCCGCGGATGCCGTCGAGGCTGACGACCGAGAGCAGATCGACGAGCTGCGGACGGCACTCACGCTCCGCTGCGGGCAGTGCGGCACCTGGCGCCGGCGGCTCGTTTCACGCGTCGAGCTCGACCGGCTCGATCACGCGTTCGAGCGCGATCGACGGACGATGGCGGACCGGGCGCAATGGCTGGAGGCCGACAGGACGGGGCCGGAGGTGCACGACTTCGTGTCCACGTTGCGGCGCGAGATCGTCGGCTCCGACGACTTCCTGGCGCAGGCGCGACGTGCCGACGAGACGGCCGCACGCCGAGCGCGTCGCTCCTAGTGGCCGACAGCGATCGAGAAGGTGGCGGTGAACGAGTCGCCCGGGGCGACGCGGCGCAGACCCGCGCCGGTGCGCAACGCGTTGGTCGGCGCGGTCATCGGCTCGAAGCAGATGAACGCGCGTCCGGGCGGGCGAGAACACCTGGCCGAAGGGATACCCGCGCTCGAACGTGACCGTGAGCGTCCGCCCGCCGCCGGCGACCGAGAACGCCGCGCCGCGCGCCAGCCCGCTGTAGCCATCGTCGAAGCCGCGGTCACCCAGCGCGAACGCCTCGGCCGGTTCGTCGGTCTCCTCGCCGGTCGGGATCCCGCGAGCATCGACGGCCAGATGGCGTCGAGCCGGCAGGGTCACACGCCAGCCGGCGCGGTCCGCGCCCGGGAACCTTCAGGTACGGGTGATAACCGAAGGCCACGGGCACCGGCGTCTCGCCTGTCGCGCACAGCGTCGTCGCGATCCGCAACGAGCCGGGCGTCAACGCGGCCTCGAGTTCGAGCACGTGCGGAAAGGGAAACGCGGCCAGCAGCTCGGGATGCGCGTCGAAGTCATGCGTCGCCCGGACACGGTCGGAGGTGAGCTGGTCCACGCGCCAGTAGGGCGACGCGGCCAGCAGCCCGTGAATCGGCAGCCCGTGCTCGTCGTCGTGGACGAGCGGCGGACCGGCGGGCAGACGGACCGCGTGACCATCGAGCGAGTAGTCGTGGGCACTGAGCCGGTTCGCCCACGGGTGGAGCAACGGGATGCCCATTACGGCCCCGCGCCGCACATACGCGCTCAGGCCGGCTTGGCGGTCGAGCAGCTCCTCGCCGCGGTCGCGCAGCGAGACGCCGACCATCCCGTGCTCGGGTGCAAAGGTCGCCTCAACGTCGCCCGCGGCAAGCGTCACGGTCTCACGCGGCGCACTCATGCAGGCGTCAGCGTTCGACGCTCGAGCTGTGCGGCGTCCTCGGCTTCGTAGGCGGCGAGCAGCTGCTGCTCCTGGTCCTTCCTCGGGAAGGCGAAGAAGACGAGCACGGCGCCGAGCATGACCGCGACGATCCCGGCGGTGTACGCCCACTGGTCGCCGTCGAGGAAGGACTGCCTGGCTGCGGCGGTGATCTGGCTGGCGTACTGCGGATACTGCTCGGCGACGGCTTCTGCGCCGGCGAAGGACTTCGTGAGCTGGTCCTGGACGTTGTCGTTGATCTGCTGATTGTTCGGCGCGGAGGCGATCGCGGCGGCGGCGGCGGCCGCGTAGCCGGCGGTGAGCAAGGCGCCGAAGATCGACTGCATGATCGCGCCGCCCAGGTCACGCTGCAGATCAGCCGTGCCGGACGCCATCCCGGCGCGTTGCACGGGGACCGAACCGGTCAGCGAGTGCGATGCGGGGGTGCCGGCGAATCCGACCCCGATCCCGATGAACGCGTAGGCGAGCCCGATGTGCCAGTAGGGGCTGTCAGCGTTCCACAGGAGGAGCATGGTGGCGAAGGCGAGCAGCAAGGACACGTAGCCGCACAGGAGCGTGAAGCGGGCGCCGCGGGTCTCGACGAGCTTGGCCGAGCGCGGCGCCACGAGCACCATGAACACGATCGTGGGCAGGAACGCGGCGCCCGCGTCGAGCGTGGAATAGCCGAGGACGTTCTGCAGGAATTGCTGGCTGACGAAGGCGGCCCCCATCAGCGAGCCGAACACGATGATGCCCGCGACCGCCGCGACCCAGAAGACGCGGCGCGCGGCGACATGCAGGTCATACAGCGGATTCTTCGCGCGGCGCTGACGGATGTAGAACCCGACCAGCGCGGCCGCCGCGATCGCCGCCAGCCCGAGCGCCAGCGCCCCCTTGTTCGGGACCGCGGCGAAGTTGATGGCCAGGATCAGCGCCGCGACCAGCACGACCGAAAGGATGCCGCCGGGGTTGTCGACCGGTTCGGTCGTCTCGTTGACGTGGGCGGGGACGAACTTGGCCGCCATCGGGAACGCGACGACGACGAGCGGAAGCGTGACCAGGAACACCGAGCCCCAGTCGAACTGTTCCAGCAGCGCACCGGAGACCAAAGGCCCCAGGGAGGCGATCGCGCCGCCGAGCGCCGACCACAGCGCGATCGACTTCGTGCGCCCGGGCCCCGACCACAACGCCGCGATCAACGCCAACGTCGTCGGATACGCCATCCCCGCCGACAACCCGCCGATCACGCGCGCGACAAACAGCACCTCGTCGGTCGGGGCGAACGCGGCCAGCAGGCACGCGGGAACCGACAGCGCCATCCCCAGCAGCAACAGCAGCTTGCGCCCGTAGCGGTCGCCCAGCGCACCGAGGTAGAGCACCGAGGCGGCGAGGCCGAGCGAGTACCCGACGGCGATCAGGTCGAGTGTTGTCTGCGACGAGTCGAAGTGCTTGCCGATGTCGGGCAGCGCGACGTTGGCCACCGACAGGTTCAGGTTGGCGACGCCGGCGACGAGGATCAGCGCGACGAGCACCAGTCCCGCGCGCGCCGGAGCTTCCCCGGCCGCGTTGCCGGTGCCGCCTTGGTCAGCCATCGTCGCCGTCCGTCTCCGCCTCGGAAGCGCCGAGCACGCGCCACAGGTCGATCGCGATCACGGCGGCGACGAGGGCGATCGCCACCACCGTCACGAGGACGATCCAGACGTCGTCGGTGTCGGCGATCGCGACGATCGAGAGCACGCCGATCGCCCCGGCGAGGAGCGCGAGCAGGACGAGTCGAGGCTCGGAGATCACACGTCGCGGCTGAGAAGCGCCTGATCGGGACTCGGGCATGACAGCATCGAGCCAGACCGACGGGGCGACGGCATCATCACGAACGGGTGATCTACGGCCGATGTCGTCGGCGAGCGTCATGCGCTCGACGTGCCTGAACAGTCGTAGGACTCCTCGCTCGACTGGACCGCCGACTGAACCCCTTGCGCCGATTCGGAGATCGCTTGCTCGGCATCGCTGACCGACGCGTTGCCCGGCAGGCTCTGGGCCGTCTTGGCGAACTCGTCCATGGCGTCGTCGAGCGCGTTCATGTTGACCTCGGTCAGTTGCTGGGCCTCGCCCTTGACGTTGGTCCACGCGCTGCGCACCGCGTCCAGGTCCGACTCGAACTCGCCCGACGAGGTGCTCGCTGCATCGAGGCTGGTGAGATTCGTGATCGCCGACTGCAGATCGCCGAGGTCGTCGCAGAACTGCCGCTCGGCCACCGACTGCGAGTTGGACGCCAGTCCGATCACGACCGCGACCACGACGCCGATCACGATGAGGGCGATGAGCGTTTTCATCTCAGCTCTCCTTCGACCAGTCCGACGACGATGCGAGGCCGTAGACCACGAGCGTGGCGAGCGCCATCATCGCGGTCGCGTACCACGGCGCCAGACCGATCACCAGGAAGCTCTGGACGATCACCCACACGGCCCAGACGTAGGCGATCACGCGTCCGAACCCGCCACCACCGAGCAAGGACGTGGCGGCGGCGAGGGCGAGCGCGGCGAGGCACAGATCCCAGATCCCCCAGACCCAGAGCTGCTGTCCGAACACCGAGTGCGAGAGATCGTTGATCGTGGCGCCGTCGCTGAAGTAGTTGATGGCCGAGATGATCCGCACGAACGAGACCGCGAACAGCAGCACTGCCGCGAACGTGACCCATCCCGGCCGTCGGTCGTAGGTTGCCGTAGCCATTTCAGTCCTCCGATCCGGTCACCGTTGAAGTCGGATCATCGGAAGCCCAGCGGGTGCGGCCATCACCCGGATCGCATGAGCCTCGGAAGGATCACCCAATTGGGAGCAGGCGAGCTCCGACCGCCGCTCGTAGCTTGCGGACATGAGCCTCGATCTCGCGCTCGTCGTCTTTCATCACATCGAGGGAGCCGAACGCGCCTAGCGGGCGTGCTCGAGTCTTCCGGGCCAGTCCGTGGGTCCACGAGCTGGCGTTCGTCGAGCATCACCGGCACGACCGTATCGTCGTGCGGGGCACGTTCGCGGGGCGCTACGTCGACGTCGACGAGCGCGGAGACGTGATCGGCAAGCGAACGGCCGAGGGTGCCCTCGACCGGCGCCGCTGTGGGACTCTTCTTCGGGCCGGCAGGACTCGCGGCCGGGATGGTCGCCGGCGGGCTGCGGGCGGCCTGCGTGAAGCTGATCACGCTCCGCATATCCATGACGCCTTCTTGGACGATGTCCGAGCGGAGGTCCCCGTGAAGTCGTCGGCGTTGCTGCTGCTGGCAAGCGTCGAGCACGTCGACGCCATGGTCACGGCCTTCGACGGCCGCGGCGGTCGCCTCGTGCGTCATCACCTCTCGCCCGAGGCGGCGAAGGCCCTCGAGGACGCCGTGGTCGGGCACCCCAGGATCCGAGCCGCCGACCAGTAACGGGTCTACCCGGGGACCGGCTGCTGCGGCCCGGAGTCGAGCGGCGATGAGTGACCCTCGGCCCGCCTCCGCTGCCCGGGCCCGTGCGAGGTCGGCCATGATGTGCGTGGCGGCCGACGTGAGCGGGGCGGCGAGCACGAGCCCGATCATGCCGAACAGGCTGCCGCCGGCGATCGTGACGATCAGGACCGCCAGCGGGTGGATGCCGAGCGCGGCGCCGAACGCGATCGGCTGGATCAACTGCTGCAGCATGCCGTTGGCCAGCAGCACGATCACGGCCATGATCAGCGCGGTCGTCGTGCCCTGCGAGCCGAGCGCGAGCAGGACCGTGAACGCGCCCGCCGACCACGCCCCGAGATACGGGATGTAGGCGGCGGCGAAGTTCACCAGCGCGATCGAGCCCGCGTGCGGGACGTCGAGCACGAGCGCTCCCAGCCCGATCACGATCGCGTTGAACGCCGCCACCGCCGTGACCCCGGTGAAGTAGCCGCGCAGCGCCTGCAGCGTGCGGCCGGTGATCGTGCGCCCGACGGCGTGCGGCACGCCCATGTGCCGCTCCGCCCAGGCGCGGATCGACGGCCCGTCCTTGAGCAGGAAGAACAGGCTCAGGGCGGTGAAGGAGAGGAAGACGGCGAGCCCGCCGAGCGCCTTCACGCCCGTGCCGACGCCCTTTGAGGAGCGCGTGGAACGCGCCGCTGAGGCCCGCGCTCGCGCTCTGCATTCGCCTGCTGCGCCTGTGTCGGCGCTGACACCGGCGTCCTGCAGCGTCGGTCTGCAGCTTCGCCGCCCCGCTCTTGAGGGCGCCCTCCAGCTCGGCGGCCTGGCTCGTGACGCCGCCGAGGATCAGCACCGCGAACAGGACGGCGACCGCGACGATGGCGAGAAAGACGAGCGCGGCGCCGGCCGCGCGCGGCAGCCCGCGACGCTGCAGCAGCGCGACGAGCGGCGACAGCACCGCCGCCACGATCGAAGCGGTCACGACCGGCGCCATGATCGCGTTGGTCAGCGACAACAGGCACGCGACACCGACCAACAGGAGCGCGACGCCGACGAGCAGCCACGACATCATCCCGAGGTCGCGCAGCCACGACGGCGCGGTGAAGACACCGCTCAGCTCGCCCGGGGCGAGCTCGACGAACTCGGCGGCCGGCTCGCCGTTGTGCCTGGCCGGTTGTCGTTCGCGGATGATTCGGCGAGAAGCGCATCGTCGAGGAAGCGTGCAGCGCCCGACGACTTCTGGGCATCACCCGGATCGGGCGATACGTCTCGCGCGGACTAGGCGAACGTGGCCGGTCCGGCCGGCTCCGGGCTCGCCGCCTCTCGACGGCGACCGTAGCGTCGCCAGGCGATGACGACCCAGGTCGCGCCGATCACCGACCAGAGTCCGAGCAGCACGTCGTAGATGACGTCGAAGAAGACCAGGTCGGATCCGGTCGGGCGAGACGGCCCAGAACTGCTCGCTCGGCCATACCAGCTCCCAGCCGACGTCCATCACCGCGCCCTTGGTCAGCATCACCGCCCAACCCGAGCTCTGATCCCAGAGCGCGTGCAGGGTGATGACGCCGAGGATCGTCAGGACGAGCCCGCGCGAGACGTGGAAGCGGCCGCCGCGCGAGCTGGCGAACAGCGCGCCGCCGACGAGCGCTGTCCATGTGATGTGGCCGAACGGCGCGAGCACGGCGCGGAACGTCTCGATCTCGAGGATCGCGATGACCGTCGACTCCTTGAGGTTGTCGAGCATCGTCTGCAGCGCGTAGCCGGCGCTCTCGAAGGCCGCGAACCCTGCGCCCACGACGGCACCGAGCACCATCCCGTCGCGCGGTTCGCGGTGATGTACCTGGTGCGCCACCAGCAGCAGCACCGCGCCCTTGCCGAGCTCCTCGATCACGCCGACGGCGATGAACGTGCCGCGCGCGGCGGGCAGCAGATAGGTCTCCAGCAGCGCCGTCGCGACGACGCCGACCGTGCCCGCGAGCAGGAAGCCGAGCACGATCTCCTCGGTCGTCAGGTAGCCGTCGCGGCGGCGCGAGAGCGCGAACGCGGCCATCGTCACCGGGACCATGAAGCTGCCGATGATGATCACCGTCGGCACGAGGATGGTGTCACCGGTGACCTCGGTGACGATGGCGGCGATCAGCCAGGTGACGAGGCCGCCGGCCAGCAGGATCTTCCACAGCCGCGGCGGGAGGTGCACGAAGTGCTCATCGGGTGCGGCAGTGCGCTTCGCGCGCGGGGCGGGGGCGAGCTGGGCCATGGTGTCGGGACCCTAGGTGCCGGCCGCCGCGGCCGCGTCACCTGATCCGGAGGATGACCGCCGCATCGTGGCTTTCACCCGGACCGGGTGATGGCGGGATCGCGCGCAGGCGAGGAGCGTGTGAGGCATGAGCACGGCAGTCAAGCCGCGCGCGCAGACGGACGCGACCGGCGACGCGCCAGACCGATGTCCTCGTCGTCTTCGGCATCAGCGGCGACCTCGCGAAGGTGATGACGTTCCGACTCGCTGTACCGGCTCGAGCGCCGCGGGCTGCTGCAGTGTCCGATCCTCGGCGTCGCCGCCGACGACTGGACGGACGACGATCTGCGCGCGCACGCGCGCGCGGCGATCGAGGCGTGCGGCGAGACGATCGACGCCGCGACCTTCGATCGCCTTCGCCGCGCGCATGTCCTACCTGGGCGGGGACTTCGCCGACGCCGCGACGTTCGAGCGCGTCGCCAGGGCACTCGACGGCAAGGAGCAACCCGTCTTCTACCTCGAGATCCCGCCGGCGCTGTTCGGGATGGTCGTCAAGGGCCTCGCGGGCGCGGGCCTGACCGAGAACGCGCGCGTCGTGGTCGAGAAGCCGTTCGGCCACGATCTCGAGTCGGCGCGCGCGCTGCAGGCCGAGCTCGGCGTCTACCTGCACGAGGAGCAGCTCTACCGGATCGACCACTTCCTCGGGAAGATGGGGCTGGCCGAGATCCTCTACCTGCGGTTCGCGAACGCGATCTTCGAGCCGATCTGGAACCGCAACTACGTCTCGTGCGTGCAGATCACGATGGCCGAGGACTTCGGCGTCGACGACCGCGGGCACTTCTACGACCCGGTCGGCGCGCTGCGCGACGTCGTCGTCAACCACCTCATGCAGGTGGTCGCCGCGGTCGCGATGGAGCCGCCGGCGGGCACCGATCCGCGCACGCTCAAGGACTCGATCGCCGCCGTCCTGCGCGCCACCCGCGCCGCCGATCCCGCGCACTACGTGCGTGGCCAGCACGAGGGCTACCACGACGATCGCGGGCGTGGCCTCCGACTCGCAGACCGAGACCTACGCCGCGCTGCGCCTGGACATCGACAACTGGCGCTGGACCGGCGTGCCGTTCTACATCCGCACCGGCAAGTGCCTGCCGACCACCCAGACCGAGGCGCGTCTCGTGTTCCGGCGGCCGCCGCGGCTGGGCTTCCTCCCGGAGGGCGCGCGGCGGCCCGAGCCCAACCAGATCGTGGTCAAGCTCGACCCGTCGACCGGGATCCGCATGGTCGTCGACGCCAAGCGCGGCGACGGCGACGGAACCCGAGCGGATCACGATGGACATGGAGTTCGCCGACGAGGGCGGCGAGGGCGCGACGCCCTACGAGGTCCTGCTCGACGCCGCGATGCGCGGCGACTCGATGCGCTTCACGCGCCAGGACGGCGTCGAGGAGCAGTGGCGGATCATGCAGCCGCTGCTCGACGCGCCGCCGCCGGTGCACCCGTACGCGAAGGACACGTGGGGCCCGGAGGCCGCCGACAGGCTGCCGCACGCGCTGCGGCGGCTGGCACGGCCCGTGGGTGGCGTCATGACCACCGTCGACGGCGCCCGCGCCGTCCCCGCAGCCGAGCCGCAGAGCGCGGCCGCGCCGTCGCCGTTCCCGCCGATCGCGTCCTACGGCTTCCTCTCGAACTGCCACACCGCGGCGCTGGTCGCGCCCGACGGCGGGATCGGCTGGCTGTGCGTGCCGTCCTTCGACTCGCCGAGCGTGTTCGGCACGCTGCTGGACCGCCAGGCCGGCTACTTCCGCGTCGGGCCGTTCGGCATCGACGTCCCGGCCGCGCGCACGTACGAGCCGGGCACCAACACGCTCGTGACGACCTGGCACACGCCGAGCGGCTGGGTCGTCGTGCGCGACGCGCTGACGATGGGGCCGCGCACCGGCGAGGACACGGTGACGCCGCACACGCGACCGCCGGCCGACGAGGACGGCGACCACCTGCTGGTGCGGACGATCGAGTGCATCGAGGGCAGCGTCGAGATGGAGCTCGTGTGCGAGCCGGTCTTCGACTACGGGCGCACCGCGGCCGAGTGGACGCTGCACGACGGTCGCCACACCGCCGACGCGAGCGGCGCCGGCGTGACCGCTGCGGCTGTGCACCGACATGGCGATCGGGATCGAGGGCGGCCGCGCGCGCGCTCGCCACAAGCTGCGCGCGGGCGAGGTCGGCGTACTGCTCGCTGTCGTGGGCGGCGGACCTGGTGTCCCCGGAGAGCGCTCGAGGAGGCGCAGGCGCGGATGGCCGCGACCACGCGCTTCTGGCGCTCGTGGGTGAACGGTGCGCGGCTCCCGGACCACCAGTTCCGCGAGCCGATCGCGCGCTCGATCCTGACGATCAAGGGCCTGACGTACATGCCGACCGGCGCGACCGTCGCCGCGCCGACGACCTCGCTGCCCGAGACGCCCGGCGGCGAGCGCAACTGGGACTACCGCTACGCCTGGATGCGCGACGCGACGTTCACCCTGCAGGCGCTGCACTGGCTCAACCTCGACTGGGAGGCCGAGGAGTTCATGCAGTTCGTCGCCGACCTCGAGCCCAACGCGGACGGCGCGATGCAGATCATGTACGGGATCGACGGGCGGCGCGACCTGACCGAGTCCACCCGCGACGACCTCTCCGGGTACGCCGGCGCGCGCCCGGTGCGGATCGGCAACGGCGCCTTCGACCAGCGCCAGAACGACGTCTACGGCGCGGTGCTCGACTGCATCCTGCTGCACACCCGCCGCAGCCAGCGGCTGTCGCGGCGCCTGTGGCCGATCGTCGAGAGCCAGGCCGAGTGCGCGATGCGCGTCTGGCGCGAGCCCGACCAGGGCATCTGGGAGGCGCGCGGCGCGCCGCGGCACTACGTCTCGTCGAAGCTCATGTGCTGGGTCGCGATGGATCGGGCGGCCAAGCTCGCCGAGATCCGCGGCGACGCCGAGAAGGCAGCACCGCTGGCGCGCGGTCGCCGAGGAGATCCGCGCCGACATCCTCGACGCACGGCGTCGACGCGCGCGGCGTCGCTGCGCCAGCACTACGAGACCGACGCGCTCGACGCCTCGAACCTGCTGGCCGCCGTCTTCGGCTTCCTGCGAGCCCGACGACCCGCGCCTGCGGGCCAGCGTGCTGGCGATCGCCGACGAGCTGACCGAGAACGGCTACGTCCTGCGCTACCGCACCGAGGAGACCGACGACGGCCTGTCCGGCCGCGAGGGGACGTTCCTGATCTGCTCGTTCTGGCTCGTCTCGGCGCTGGCCGTGATCGGCGAGCTGCAGCGGGCGCGCGACCTGATGGAGCGCCTGCTGCACAACGCGTCGCCGCTCGGGCTCTACGCCGAGGAGCTCGACGCCGCCACCGGTCGCCATCTCGGGAACTTCCCGCAGGCCTTCTCGCACCTCGCGCTGATCGAGGCGGCCGCACGCATCATCGTCGCCGAGCGGATCGAGGAGTACGCGCGATGACCCACTACGACGTGATCGTGATCGGCAGCGGCGCCGGCGGCGGCACGCTCGTGCACCGCCTCGCGCCCTCCGGCAAGCGGTGCTGCTGCTCGAGCGCGGCGACTGGCTGCCGCGCGAGCCGCAGAACTGGTCGGCGGCCGACGTCTTCGTCGACAACCGCTACGTCTCGCCCGACACCTGGTACGACGAGCACGGCAAGCCGTTCCAGCCCCAGGTCCACTACTTCGTCGGCGGCGCCACGAAGCTCTACGGCGCCGCGCTGTACCGGCTGCGCGCGGAGGACTTCGGCGAGCTGCGCGCACCACGACGGCAGCTCGCCCGCGTGGCCGGTCGGCTACGACGAGTTCGAGCCCTACTACACGCAGGCCGAGCAGCTCTACCAGGTGCACGGCGCGCGCGGCGAGGATCCCGACCGAGCCGCCCGCGAGCGCGCCCGTACCCGTACCCGGCCGTCAGCCACGAGCCGCGCATCCAGCAGCTCTCCGACGACCTCGCGGCGGCCGGGCTGCACCCGTTCCACGCGCCCTGCGGCGTCATGCTCGACGAGGCGCGACCTGCCCAACAGCCGCTGCGTGCGCTGCGCGACCTGCGACGGCTTCCCGTGCCTGGTGCACGCGAAGTCCGACGCCGAGGTGCTGGCGGTCCGGCCCGGCGCTGGCGCATCGCAACGTGACGCTGCGCACCGCGCACGCGGGCGCTGCGGCTCGAGACCAACGCGGCCGGCACGGCGATCACCGGCGTCGTGGTCGAGCGCGACGGCGTCGAGGAGACGTTCACGGCCGACATCGTCGTCGTCTCCTGCGGCGCCGCGAACTCGGCGGCGCTGCTGCTGTCCTCCGCCAACGCCGCGCACCCGCACGGGCTCGCCAACGGGTCCGACCAGGTCGGGCGCAACTACATGTTCCACAACAGCCAGGCCGTGCTCGCGCTGTCCAAGGACGAGAACCCGACGGTCTTCCAGAAGACGCTCGGGCTCAACGACTTCTACTTCGGCTCGGACGACTTCGAGTACCCGCTGGGGAACATCCAGATGGTCGGCAAGTCGTCCGCCGACATGTACCGCGGCGAGAAGCCGCTGCAGACCAAGCTCGCGCCGCAGTGGACGCTCGACGAGGTGGCGCGCCACGCGATCGACTTCTGGCTCTCGACCGAGGACCTGCCGCGGCCGGAGAACCGGGTCACGCTGCGCCACGACGGGAGCATCCAGCTCGCGTACCAGCCGACCAACCAGGTGCCCAAGCAGCGGCTGCTGCGCCGAGCTCAAGCAGCTGCTCGGGCACATCGGCGCTGCACGAGCACCACCTGCTCCCCCGGCACGCGTACCTCAAGAACGAGATCCCGGTCGCCGGCGTGGCGCATCAGGCCGGGACGTGCCGGTTCGGCAGCGACCCGGCGACGTCGGTGCTCAACACCGACTGCCGCGCGCACGAGCGTCGACAACCTCTACGTCGTCGACACGAGCTTCTTCCCGAGCATCGGCGCGGTCAACCCGGCGCTGACGGCGATGGCCAACGCGCTGCGCGTCGGCGATCACCTGCTCGAGCGCCTCGGCGTCGCGACGCCACGAGGTCGCGCGGTGTCGGCTGACCGCCGCCGGATCGCGATCGTCGGCGGCGGCTTCGGCGGCGTCGCCGCCGCCCAGGCGCTGCGCAAGGCGCCGACGTCGACGTGACGCTGCGTCGACCGCACGAACCACCACCTGTTCCAGCCGCTGCTGTACCAGATCGCCGCCGGCAGGCTGTCGATGGGCGACTGCGCGGCCCCGATCCGCGGCGATGCTGCGCAAGCAGCCCAACGCGCAGCGTGGCGATGGCCGAGGCGACCGAGCTCGACGCCGAGCGGCGCGAGCTGACGCTCGACCGCGGCGAGCGGCTCGGCTACGACAGCCTGATCGTCGCCTGCGGCGCGGAGACGTCGTACTTCGGCCACGACGAGTGGCAGGAGCCGTCGTTCGCGCTCAAGACGCTCGACGGACGCCGTCGCGCTGCGCGAGCAGATCCTCTCGTCGCTTCGAGGAGGCCGAGCGCGCGACCGACGACGCCAGCCGAGCGCGAGCGTCTCTGACGTTCGTGGTGATCGGCGGCGGCCCGACCGGCGTCGAGGTCGCCGGCCAGCTCGCGGTGCTCGCCCGCCACCACCTGAGGGGCGAGTTCACCCGCTTCGACCCGGCCGACACGCGCGTGATCCTGCTCGACGCCGGCGAGCGCGTGCTGACCGCGTTCAGCCCGAAGCTGTCGGCGAAGGCCGCGCGCGAACTGGCGTCGCTCGGCGTCGAGGTGCGCGAGGGCGCACGCGCGACCGCGATCGACGCCGACGGCGTCGCGCTCGAGCAGGACGGCGCGCCGGAGCGGATCGCCGCGAACACGGTGATCTGGGCCGCCGGCGTGCACGCGGCGCCGTTCGCCGACGTGCTCGCCGAGGCCACCGGCGCCGCGCACGATCGCGGCGGCCGGCTCGAGGTGCTCCGACTGCGCGCTGCCCGGACATCCGGAGATCTCGGTGATCGGCGACGTGGCCTCGCACGCCGGGCCCGGACGGGAAGCCGCTGCCCGGGCTCGCGACGGTGGCGATCCAGCAGGCGCGTCACGTCGCGAAGGGGATCGCGACCGGCGCGCCCGGGCGCGACAGGGACCGTTCGAGTACTTCGACAAGGGCGCGCTCGCGGTCGTCGGCCGCGGGCGGGCGATCTGCGAGGTCCGCGGCCTCGAGCTGTCCGGCCCGCTCGCGTTCGCGACCTACCTCGGCGTGCACCTCTTCTACCTCGGCGGCGTGCCCGGACGGCGCGTGACCGTCGGCGCGCGTGGGCCTCGACCGCCTTCGGCACGGAGCAGAGCCGGGTCATCGAGCGCGAGCTGCCGCCGCGCTCACGTCCAGGTGTGAGCGTCGTGAACGTCGACCTGGCCCGGATCCAGTTCGCGCTCACGAGCATCTACCACTTCCTGTTCGTGCCGGTGACGATGGGGCTGTCGTTCCTCGTCGCGGTGATGCAGACGCTGTGGCACCGCTCGGGCGTGGAGGCGTGGCGGCGGCTGACGCGCTTCTTCGGCACGCTGCTGCTGATCAACGTCGCCGTCGGCGTCGTCACCGGGCTGGTGCAGGAGTTCCAGTTCGGCATGAACTGGTCGGCGTACTCGCGCTACGTCGGCGACGTGTTCGGCGGGCCGCTGGCGATGGAAGGGCTGGCGGCGTTCTTCCTGGAGTCGACGTTCCTGGGGCTGTGGGTGTTCGGCTGGGACCGGCTGTCGCGGCGCGTGCACCTGTTCTGCATCTGGATGGTCGCGCTCGGCTCGTCGCTGTCGGCGGCGTTCATCATGGCCGCGAACTCGTGGATGCAGCATCCCGGTCGGCTACGCGCCCGGCGCCGCCGGCGAGCCGCCGCGGCTCAACGACATCGGCGCGCGTGTTCACGAACCCGGTCTTCCTCTGGGGCTACTTCCACGTGCTGCTGGCGGCGCTGGCGACCGGGACGCTGGTGCTGCTGGCGGTCTCGGCGTGGCATCTGCGCCGCGGCGTCGAGGTCGACGCGTTCCGCCAAGCAGCGCCGCGCTGGCGATCGTCGTGCTCGTGCCCGCTGAGCATCGCGCTGGTGCTGGTCGGCAGCCAGCTCGGGCGTGATCGAGACGCGCTATCAGCCGATGAAGATCGCCGCCGCCGAGGCGCAGTGGGAGACCTGCCAGCCGTGCTCGTTCTCGGCCTTTCAGATCGGCGGCGGCAAGAACGACGAGGACCCGACGAAGGTGATCGCGATCCCGCACCTGCTCTCGGTGCTGGCCACGCTGTCGTGGAACGGCGAGGTGATCGGGCTCAACGAGCTGCAGGCGCAGTACGAGCAGCAGTACGGGCCCGGGCAACTACGTCCCGAACGTCTTCGTGCAGTACTGGTCGATGCGGGTGATGGCCTACCTCGGCACGGCGATCGTGCTGCTGTCGCTGTGGGGTGCGTGGCTGCTGCACCGGCGCCGGCTGACCGAGTCGAAGTGGTTCCTGCGGGCGGCGATCTGGGCCGTGTTCACGCCGTTCGTGATGAACACGGCGGGCTGGATGCTGACCGAGAACGGCCGCCAGCCGTGGATCGTGCAAGGGCTGATGAAGACCGCCGACGGCGTCTCGCCCTCGGTCAGCACGACCGAGATCTGGATCAGCCTCGGCGGTGTTCGCGCTGCTCTACCTCGCGCTCGGCGTGATCGAGCTGGTCCTGATGCTGCGCTACGCCCGGCGCGGGCTGCCCGACGAGTCGGCCGCGAAACCGCGCGAACCGTCCCGGCGCTGACCTACTAGGGGACCATGTCGCTCGAGACCTTCTGGTTCATCGTCGTCGCGTTCTTCTGGACCGGCTTCTTCGTCCTCGAGGGCTTCGACTTCGGCGTCGGCGTGCTGCACACCGTCGTCGGGCGCGACGAGCACGAGCGGCGCGTCGCGCTCAACGCGATCGGGCCGTTCTGGGACGGCAACGAGGTCTGGCTGATCGTCGCCGGCGCCGGCGATGTTCGCGGCCTTCCCCGCCTGGTACGCGACGCTGTTCTCCGGCCTCTACCTCGCGCTGCTGCTGATCCTGGTCGCGCTGATCGCGCGCGGGGTCTCGTTCGAGTTCCGCGAGCAAGGTCGGACGCGCCGCGCTGGCAGCGGACCTGGACCTGGGCGACGACGCTGGGCAGCGGCGCGATCCCGCTGCTGCTCGGGATCGGGCTCGGCGGCATGGTCGCCGGGCTGCCGATCGACGCCGACGGCGAGTACACCGGCGGCGTCCGCGACATCTTCACCGCCTACGGCGTCTGGACCGGGCTCACGCTGCTGTCGCTGTCGGTCGCTGCACGGCGCCGACGTTCCTCGCGCTCAAGACCGACGGGCGCGGTGCGCGAGCGCGCGCGCACGCTCGGCGTGCCGCCTCGCGCTGGCCGCGGTCGTCGCCGTCGGTCGTCTTCGCCGTCTGGCGGCCGTCCGTGCTCAGCGTCGCTCGCGGCCGCCGCCGTGATCGCCGCGGGCGCGCTGCTGCGCGCCGGGCCGCGAGGGCTGGGCCTTCGCCGCCTCCGCGGTCGCGATGGCCGCCACGGTCAGCTCGCTGTTCGTCGACCTCTTCCCGAACGTGCTGGTCTCCAGCACCGACGCCGCCTACAACCTCACCGTCTCCGGCGCCGCCTCGGGCTCCTACGCGCTGAAGGTGATGACCGTCGTCGCCGCCGTCTTCGTCCCGCTCGTCCTGCTCTACCAGGGCTGGACCTACCGCGTGTTCCGCGCGCGCGTCGGAGCCTCGCGCTCCAGGACTCGGCGTAGCGGCCGCCGCGGCGCAGCAGCTCGGCGTGGGTGCCGCGCTCGACGACGCGGCCGGCCTCGAGCACGACGATCTCGTCCATCGCCTCGAGGCCGGCGAGCCGGTGCGTGATCAGCAGCGTGCCGCGCTCGCTCGCGAGCGCGTCGGCGACGATCGCGTCGGCGGTCGTCGCGTCGAGGTGCTCGCCGGGCTCGTCGAGGATCAGCAGCGGGAAGCGCGCGAGCTCGGCGCGGGCGAGCGCGATCCGCCGCCGCTGGCCGCCGGAGAGCCGGTGGCCGTCCGGGCCGCCCTCGGTCTCGAGGCCGTCCGGCAGGTCCGCGTCCAGGCGAGCAGCCGCGCGCGGGCGAGCGCGGCGCTCAGCTCGGCCTCGGTCGCGTCGCGGCGGGCGAGCAGCAGGTTCTCGCGCAGCGTGGTGTCGAACACGTGCGCGTCCTGGGCGACGAGCCCGACGACCGTGCGGCACGGCGTCGCCGTCGAGCGCGTCGCAGCTCGACGCCGCCGAGCGTGACCGAGCCCTCGTAGTCCAGGAAGCGCAGCAGCACGGCGGCGAGCGTCGACTTGCCCGCGCCGCTCGGGCCGACGACGGCGACCCGGCGGCCGGGCGCGAGGTCGAGGTCGACGCCGTCGAGCACGCACGCGTCCCCGTAGCGCGCCCGCAGCCCGCGCACGCGCAGGGTGGCGGCGGCCGGGAGCGGCAGCGGCGCGCGCGGGCTCGCGCACCGGCGACGGGCGCGTCGAGCACCTCGTCGCACGCGCTGCGGCGCTGCGGCGCACGCGGGCGAGTTCCTGCGTCGCCGCGGGCAGGCCGGCGACGAGCTCGAAGGTGGCCAGCGGCACGAGCGCGACGACCGCGAGCAGCACCGGGTCGAGCCGCCCGGCGCTCGTCGCGGCCACGCACGCGGCGAGCGCCCCACAGCGCGAGCCCGGTGAGCAGCGTCACGAGCCCGCGCCCGGCGCCCGCGGTGCGCGCGGCCGCGGCGGCGTCGCGCGTCAGCTCGGCGTCGAGCTGCCGCGAGCGTCCGCAGGCGGCCGGGCAGCGCGCCGTTGACGAGCAGCTCGGGCGCGCCATCGAGCAGCTCGACGACGGCGGCGCGTGAGCTCGCCGCGGGCCTGCGCTGCCCGCCGCGGCCCGCCGCGCGGCGCCGGTCAGCCACGGCACGACGGTCGCGGCGAGCAGCAGCGCGACGAGCACGATCGAGCCCGGCCGCGGGCAGCAGCCACCACAGCAGCGCGACCGTGGCGGCGCCGGCGATGCAGCGCGATCGCGAACGGCGGCACGACCCGCAGCAGCAGGTCCTGCAGCGCGTCCACGTCGTGCACGAGCCGCGCCAGCAGGTCGCCCTCGCGGAACGCCGGGCAGCCCGGCCGGCGCGAGCGGCTCGAGCCGCCGGTAGACGTTCACGCGCAGCGCGGCCAGCGCCCGGAACGCCGCGTCGTGGCCGGCCAGCCGCTCGGCGTAGCGCAGCAGCCCGCGCGAGAGCGCGAAGAACTGCACGCCGGCGATCGCGACGCCGAGCGCCGAAGCGCCCGGGCTGCTGCGCGGCGCGCGCGATCAGCCACGCCGACGTCGCGAGCAGCCCGACCGCCGCGCACGCCGCACCGGCGCCGAGCAGCGCCGAGAGCACGAGCGGCCGCCGGCCGGCCGCACCAGCGCCAGCACGCGCCCGCCGGCCGGCCGCATCAGCCCGGCGCGCGACTCACGCCGCCCGCCCTCCGTCGCGGCGCGGGCCGACCGCCAAGGCGCGCGAGCGCACCGCGCGATCACGCGCCGCCTCGACCGGGTCGAGCTCGAGCACGCGGTCGGCCAGCGCCAGCAGCGCCGGGCGGTGCGCGACGAGGATCGACGGTGCGCCCGCGCACGAGCCGCCGGATCGCGCGCACGACCTCGGCCTCGGTGGCGCCGTCGAGGCCGGCCGTCGGCTCGTCGAGCAGCAGCAGCGGCGCGTCGCGCAGGAACGCCCGCGCGAGCGCGAGGCGCTGGCGCTCGCCGGCCGACAGGCCGGCGCCGTGGTCGCCGAGGCGGGTCTCGAGCCCGTCGGGCGAGCGCGCGACCGCGTCCGCCAGGCGCGCGTCGGCGAGCGCGCGCCAGACGGCCTCGGGCGACGCGTCCGGGCGGCCGAGCCGGACGTTCTCGGCGATCGTCCCCGCGAACAGGTGCGGGCGCTGCGGCACCCAGGCCAGCTGCGCGTGCCAGGCCGCGAGGTCGAGCTCGCGCAGGTCGTCGCCTCCGATCCGCACGCTGCCCGCGTCCGGCGTCTCGAGCCCGAGCAGCACCCGCAGCAGCGTCGACTTGCCGCAGCCGCTGGGACCGGTGATCGCGACGATCTCGCCCGGGGCCACCGTCAGCGAGAGCCCGTCGAGCGCCGTGGCCACGGCCGGGAGCGACCGCATCCCGACCTCGATCGGTGCCGCCGGTCGGGGACGTCGGTGCGCGTCCCGCGCGCGGGCAGCCGGCGCGTCGAGCAGCGTCGAGGATCTGGTCGCGGCCGCGGCGCCCTCGGCGCCCGCGTGGTAGCTCTCCCCCAGCCGGCGCAGCGGCAGGTACGCCTCGGGCGCGAGCACCAGCACGAGCAGCGCGGTCTCGAACGCCAGCGCGCCGCCCATCAGG
This sequence comes from uncultured Solirubrobacteraceae bacterium, assembly GCA_963755275.1. GTDB lineage: Bacteria > Actinomycetota > Thermoleophilia > Solirubrobacterales > Solirubrobacteraceae > Solirubrobacter. The sequence continues at coordinate 117,702 of CAVWJU010000009.1, forward strand.
CGCAGGCCGATCGGCGACCGCCACCAGCGCCATCGAGACCGTGGCCAGCAACTCGAGCACGAGCGACGAGAGGAAGGCGATCCGCAGCGTCCCGAGCGCGTGCTCGCGGTAGCGCGCCGCTGACGGTCGCGATCGCCGCGGCCTGGGCCTTCGCGCGCCCGAACACCTTCAGCGTCGGCAGGCCGGCGACGACGTCGAGGAAGTGGCCGCCGAGGCGCTGCAGGCTGCGCACCTGCGCGTCCATCCGCTCGCGCGTGCTCGCGCCGACCAGCGCCATGAACAGCGGGATCAGCGGCAGCGTGAAGAGCGACGATCGCGGCCGAGACCCAGTCGCGCGCGATCAGCACGGCGACGCACGACCACCGGCACGATCACCGCCAGCGCGAGCTGCGGCAGGTAGCGCGCGAAGTAGCCGTCGAGCGCGTCGATCCCGCGCGTGGCCAGCGTGGCCAGCGCGCCCGGCGAGCGTCGCGCAGCCCGCCGGGCGCCGTGGCGCGGGCGAGCAGCGCCGCGCGCAGCTCGGACTTCACGCGCGCCGAGCAGCGGGCGGCGACGGTCTCGCGAGAGCCATGCCGTCGCCGCCCGCGCGAGCACGACGGCGAGCAGCGCCGCGAGCGCGCCGCGTGCATCCGCGAGTCGAGTCACCCGCGAACGCGCCCGCGATCACCGCGGCCAGCAGCCAGGCCTGCGCGACGAGCAGCAGCGCCGTCGCCACGCCGAGGACGACGGCGCAGACCACGGCCGTCCGCGCCGAGCGCGCGCGCCGCAGCAGTCTGCGATCCAGCGCCACGCAGTCACGCTATGGCTGCGCGGCAGGCGCGCCGTCATACCGAACGGACGATTCGCCCGTTACGTCGCGAGGGCGACCTTCGGCGGCTCGTCGGCGGGCGTCGCCTCGCGCACCCGCAGCCCGAGCATCGGGTAGATCAGCGTGGACAGGACCGCGGCCCCGACCAGCGACGCCGCGGTCGTCGGGTGCATGTGGCCGGTCTCGCGCGCGAGCGTCGTGATCGCCAGCACGAGCGGCAGCTGCGTCGACGTGAACAGCGCCAGCGCCAGACGTTCGCGGCGGTCGAGGACGTCGCGCGTAGAGCACCATCGCCGGCGTGCCGCGCACGACGAGGAAGAGCACGAAGAACAGGAGCATCTTGAGCACGCTGCCGACGCTCGAGAACAGCGCGGCGACGTCGAGCTGCATCCCGCTGACGACGAAGAAGAACGGGACGAAGAGTCCGAACGCGACGCCCGTGAGCTTGGAGTCGAACCCCGGGACCTCGCGTTCCTTGAGCACCTGGCGCGTGATCATGCCGGCCGCGAAGCCGCCGAGCAGCAGGTCGAGCCCGAGCTCTGAGGCGAGCAGCGCGAGCGCGAACACGAGCACCACGATCCAGCGCACCGCGAGCTGCGAGCTCTTCTCGATCGTCCGCTCGAGCAGCGGCACGGTCCGTGACGAGGAGCGCACGGCCAGCACGCGCGACGGCGACGGCGAGCGCGACGAAGCCGACCAGGAGCAGTCCCTCGTGAACCGGGCTCTGCGTCGACAGGATCAGCGTCAGCAGCAGGATCGGACCGAACTCACCGACCGCGCCGGCCGCCAGCAGGAAACGCGCCGAAGCGCGTGCGCAGCTCGCCGCTGTCCGACAGCACGGGGATCAGCGTGCCGATCGCGGTCGTGGCCAGCGCCGAGCCGGTGTAGAGCAGCGACAGCACGATCCCGGCCCAGGCCAGCAGCCCGCCGATCCCGTAGGCGATGACGAGCGACAGCGCCCAGCCGAGGAGCGCCATCCGCAGCGGCAGCCCGGCGATGCGGCGCAGGTCGATCTCGTAGCCGGCGAAGAAGAACAGCATGCCCAGCCCGAGGCTGGCGAAGAACATCGTGAAGTCCGTCACTTCCAGCCCGAGCACCTGAGGCCCGATCAGGACGCCGAGCAGCAGCTCGACGACGACGGTCGGGACCAGGATCCCGCGCCCGCCGAGCATCGCCGCGAGCGTGCCGGCCACCGCCGCAGTCGCGACGATCGCGAGGAACGAGCCCGGGTTGACGGGGACCTCCTGCGCGAGCAGCATGCGCGACAGCGTCACGGCGCCGCGGGACTGCGACATCACCTGCAAGGGATGATGTCCCCGCGCGCGGCTGTGCGCTGAACTTCCCGTATGACGTGGACGGCATTCGACGAGGGCTACCTCCGCGCGTACCAGTGGGCGACCGCGCTGGCCGGTGGCGCCCAGCTCCCGCAAGCAGCATCCCCGGTCGCGCTCGGGCCCGGCGAGGTGGCCCACGCCCACCTGGCACCGGTCGCAGTCACCGGCTTCTTCGGCGAGGCGGGTCAGTACCGCAAGTCGTTCCTCCTGTTCGGCGGGCCGGTCGGGCTGGCGCTGACCGGCGCCGCGAGCCTGGCGCACAACGCCGCCAAGAAGGCCGAGGCGCAACACGCCGCCACACCGCGCTGGCACCCGCTGGGCAACGCGGACGTCGTCGTCACCAACCAGCGCCTGGTCACGGTCGCGCAGGCGAACACGGAGTCGTTCTGGTACGCCCAGACCGGCCCGCTGCAGGCCGTCACCGGCCCGGGCGGCGTCCCCGCGGTCTCGTTCCAGCCCGCCGGGATGCCGTTGATGCGCCTCGAGTCGCCCTGGGCGCCGCTGCTCTACGTCTTCGTGCACCAGGTCGTGGACGGGCGACCGCCGGCGGTGCCGCTGCCGGACGGCTTGCTCGAACGGGCGCGCGCAGAGAACCGGCTGGCGACCTGAGCCGTCGCGTCCAGCCCGTCGTCTGGATCGGGTGATGCGTGCGCTCGGGTCGCTTGGCAGCCTCCCGCCATGGCGTCGTCGAGCGTGCGCGTTCCGCGCTGGTCGTGGGCCGCCCGGTTCCAGTGGCGGCAGCGGTTGAAGGGCAACCTGTGGGTGGTTCCGCTGGTCTGCGCCGTCGCCGGGCCGCTGGTGGCGACGGCGACGATCGCGCTCGACGCCCGTGTGGAGCTCCCGAGCGGCTGGCGCTATTCGGAGGCGACCGCGAGCTCGATGCTGAGCGCGATCGTCAGCGCGATGGTCGGCCTGACCGGCTTCGTCGTCGCGTTCGGGGTCCTGATCGTGCAGATGGCGACCCAGACGCTGTCGCCGCGGTTCATGCGCCTGTGGTACCGCGATCATCTCCAGAAGGCCGTCCTCGGAATGTTCGTGGGCACGCTGACGTTCGCGCTCGAGCTCCTGCGCCGGATCGGCCCGACCTCGGTGCCGGAGCTCGGCGTCACGATCGCCGGGGCGGCAGTCACCGCCAGCGTCGTGCTGTTCCTGGTCTACCTCGACCGCTTCATCCACCGCCTGCGGCCGGTCGCGGTGGCGTGGATCGTGGCCGAGGCGGGTGCGCGCGTGTTCGCGGAGACGCCGGTCGGGTCCGCCGACGGTCCGCCCGTCCGAACCGACGCGTCGCCGTCGTTCGACGTCCGTTGCAAGGCCGCCGGCGCAATCCAGGCGATCGACCGGCGTGGGCTGCTGGCCTTCGCGATCCGTCACGACTGCGTGTTGGTGCTGCCGCACGCCGTCGGCGACATCGTCCCCCACGACAGCGTGCTGGTGCAGGTCTTCGGCGCCGCGGAGCACTCGGCCGCCGCGCGGCTGCGAGGGATGTTCGCGATCGGCGAGGAGCGCACGATCGAGCAGGATCCGGCGTTCGCGCTGCGGATCCTCGTCGACATCGCCATCCGCGCGCTCTCGCCGGCCGTCAACGACCCCACGACGGCGGTCCAGGTGCTGGGCGCCATCGAGGACCTGCTGCTGGTGATCGGCGAGAGCGACCTGCGCGGCCGCGGCGAACTGCGCGATCCCGACGGCGCGCTGCGCGTGCTGGTCGAGACGCGCAGCTGGGAAGACATGCTGGCCCTGGCGTTGACGGAGATCCGCGACTACGGCGCGACCGCGACGCAGATCACGCGCCGGACGCGGGCGTTGCTCGATCGCCTCGACGAACGCGTCCGGCCCGAGCACCGGGCGGCCGTCGCCGAACAGGCCGCGGCCTTCGAGGCCGCGCTCGAGCGGCTGGTCGCCGATCCGTCGGCGCGCGAGTTCGCGAGCCGACCGGACCGCCAAGGACTCGGCGGCCCGTCCGGGTCCGACGAGGCGTCGGCGCTGAGGGTGTGAGGAATTTCACAAGCTGGTGCGCGGACGCGGCGGCGATCTTCGCGGCCGACAAGGTGGCGAAGGTCCGGGAGCTCCGGATGTCACTCGCGCGCGAGTGATGCGTCGAGCTACCAGGCGGCGCCGGCGGTGAGCGGCGCGCTCTGGGGCGTCAGCTCGCGCACGACCGGGACCGTGAAGGCGTGCGAGACCGGGCGGCGGCGAGTGGTGGTGGCGAGACGGGTCATTGGTCGGCTCTCCGGTTAGCGGCGGGGCTTGCGGAAGCGGCGCGGCGCGGTGCGCTCGGCCTGGTATGCGTCGGCGTGCGCGATGTGGATCAGCGAGGGGTTCATGACACTCGGGATCCTGCCGGTCGGGGCCCGCTGATCTCAGGCGGCTGGCAGGCGTCTCACGAGGGCTGAGCCGGTGTCTCGGGGTGAGGGTCGCCACCGTTCGCCGGCGGCTGACCGCACCACGGTTTCAGCGGCGAGCACTTGCTTGATCGACAAACCGCACGCGGCGCGCGCGGACCGGTAGCCTCTCAAGCACCCAGGTCGTACGCGAGTGCCTTTCGCTCCTTCTCTCTCGCGCGCGACACGACAGCCGAGAAGCAGCGGGGATGGTCCCACGATGCCGACGCCCCCTCCCAGCCGACAGCCCAGGCCGCGGTCCGCCTCCCCGGCGGAACGCAGTGAGGAGTTCGCCGCACACCAGCGTCAGCTCAAGGAAGATGCAGCCAACCGCCGCCTCGAAGCGTCCCGGCAGCCGGCCCCGACGCGGCCGCCCCGCGGCGGCAAGGGCCGTCCCGGGTAGTCGGCGCTCGTCAGTCCCAGAAGTCTTCGAACCGCTCGCTGTCGCTCCCTTTCGGCTTGCGACCACCGATGCAGATCACATCGAGGCCCTCGGGACCGGCCTCGAACGAGCGGATGACGGCAGGAGCGACGCGCAGCACGTCCCACGGCGCGAGCTCGACGACCTCGTCGTCGAGCTTGGCCCGACCGGATCCGGCGACGACGACGTAGACCTCCTCCTGCGCACGATGGCGGTGTGCCCATGGCATGCGGGCACCCGGCTCGTAGGTGAAGCGGCTCACGCCGAGCTCGGGCGATCGCAACGCTTCACGCGCGAAGCGCCACTGGATCTGGACATCCTGCGGGCTGACATCGCGAAGGTCGTCGAAGTTCTTCTTCGTCCAGTCGGGCATCGCGGGACCTCGCAGCTCAGAGCGCGGCCAGTTCCTCGGGGGACAGGCGATCGAGGCCGAGGCTGTCCACGGTCCTCGCCGCCTCGGCGCGGAAGTCGCGGGCGAGAACGACGGAGGCGATCGTGATCACGGCCTCCATCACCGGCGTGCGAACGCCGAGGCGCGCAGCCAGGTCGGTGAGGAAGGTCAAGGAGTAGCCGACGTCCTCGGTCAGGTAGCGGTGGTCGAGCTGGCTCTGCGCGCTGATCCCCAGAAAGCCGGGTGCGGTGCTGTAGCCCGTCGAGTAGTTCTCCTCGCGCATGTAGCCCTGGCGGACCCCGAGGGCGGGCTCCGACAGGATCGTGACCCCGAGTGCGCCCGCGATCGCCAGCCGCTCGTTGTCGACCGCTTCGATCAGCCGCCCGACGCTCTCGGTCACGCCCTCTTCGTAGAACAGGAAGCCGCCGCCGGTTCGCTCGAGCAGGCCCGCATTGAGCAGCGTGACCGCCGGGTGGATCACCGGGTTGCCGTTCTGGAGCGTGGTCTGAAAGACGCTCTCGGCCTTCTCCACCGCCGGCCAGACCTCCTTGATGAGGTCGTAGAGCCGGTCCGTCCCCGCGCGCGGAAGCCCCGCGACGTACACGCCGGTCCTGAGCTTGAGGAAGACGTTGATCAGGCCCGGTCCGGTGATCCGCACGGCGTACGGCAGCGTGCTGGTCTCGCCGACGATGCAGCGCTGATCGTCGAGCTCGAGCCCGGCGGCGCGCTTGAAGGCGATCGCGCCGGCGCACGACCCGGGACAGATCAGCACCGCCATGCCGTCGGTCAGGTGGGGCGCGGCCTGGGCGGCCAGCGGCTCGGTGCTGTACGCCGGGCCGACGAGCACCGCGAGCTCGGCCCCGGCCATCGCCTCGCCGGCGTCGTTGCCGGCGTACCGGATCGGGGCGAAGCCCTCGAGATCACCGGTCGCGGTGATGCCGCCCGTCTGGTCCACCGCGAGCAGGTTGGAGCCGAACTCCGGCGGCGCGTAGAGCGACACCTCATGGCCATGCTGGGCGAAGTCGAACGCCGACGCCAGCCCTCCGTTGCCCGCTCCGAGCACCGCTACCCGCATCCCAAGCCTCCCCGATGTGAACGTCAGCCACCCTAGGCCCGCCGCTTCGATCGGCGTGGACGATATCTCCCGCATACCTGGGATGGCGAGCCTCGAGGGCGTCGAGTCCCCTTGCACACGGTGCACTCGCGCCAACGTCATGGCGGTCGCTTGCACCGGCTCCGGTGGCGATCAGAAGCCCGTCGTGTGCAGGGCTTGTCCGGGAAGCGGGAGCGACGGGACTCGAACCCGCGACCTCCGGCGTGACAGGCGATCCGGGCCTTTCGGTCCGGATGGGGCGCTCCGACGAAACGCCTGCTCGGGGCCGCTTTCCGGCGGTGTCGCGCGAGATGTCGAAGTGTGTCGCTGAGGCCGGTTTTCGGACCGCTTGGACGCGCTGTGGACGCGCGGATCGCAAGTCGTCTGCTCGCGCACGCGTCTCGGCGGGTGTAAGGAGTGTGGGGATCTATCGGAGAAGTTCGCGGTGACCGGCCGGCTGTTCGACGAGGCCGCCGACGCCGCGGCGAGCGCTCCGCCCTTGGAGGCCTCGGTCGTCGTCCGTGACCGCGGCCCTGAGCCCGAGAGGCACACGGACCGTCGCTTGTACGGGCCGTGGTGGCGCTTCGAGGCCGAGGTCGTGGGCTATGCGGCCGTACGCGAGCTCGGCATGTCTCCGTGGGAGGCGGTGCATCGCGTGATCGCCAACCACCGCACGCTGTTGGAGCGGCGGTGGTCGGCATGAGCGCGGTGTCCGCAGAGCCAAGATTTCCCGGTCCCTGTGAAATCGTGTTACCAGACCGCCGAAAAGTTCCCGCCCGGGTCAATTCGCCGTGTCGGTGTCTGCGTGCGGACGTTTGCGCGGGGGGTCGCGTGGCTGCTGGGCGGAAGCCGGGCGCGGCGTTGTGCAGAGGGCGGCGGGCGGGCGTAGCGTCGGTGTTGTCGGTGAGGACGCCAGCGGAGAAGGGAGCGGCTATGTTCCGGTCAGCGCGTCGAGGGTTGGGTGTGTCGATCGCGACGGTGTGCGCGCTGGCGGCCTCGTTGGTGGCGCTGGGCGTGTCGGCGCCGGGGTCGGGGTGGAGTGCGTCGGCGTCGGTGACGACGGATGCGCGGCATGGGGGTCAGGCGCGTCCGGAGTTGCAGCGGCGACTCGACGCGGTCGTGGCCGCGGGCGCACCGGGTGTGGTGGCGCTGGTCAACGAGGGTCGTCGCGGCTGGCGGGATGACGGCGAGCACGGCTGGGGAAGCGACCGCGCGGTCTGGCAGTCCGCCCGCGGCGTGGCCGATCTGGAGTCGGGGCGGCCGATGCGTCCGGACGTTCGGTTCCGGGTGGCCAGCGTGACCAAGTCGTTTGTGGCCACAGTGGCGTTGCAGCTGGTGGCGGAAGGCCGGCTGTCGCTCTCGGACACTGTCGAGCGCCGGCTGCCCGGAGTATTGCCGTATGGGGCCCACGTGACGGTCCGCCAGCTGCTCAACCACACGAGCGGCGTGCCGGACTACGTGCTTGCCGCCGCTCGTCGAGCTCTATGGCGGCAATCGCCTGCGGTCCTGGCAGCCGCAGGAGCTCGTCGGGCTCGTCGCCGGCCAGCCGCCGGACTTCCCTGCCGGGACGGCGTGGTCGTACTCGAACACCAATTACGTGCTGGCGGGCCTGATCATCGAACGCGTGACGGGCCGGGATCTCGGTCGCGAGCTCGAGCGGCGGATCTTCCGGCCGTTGGGGCTGCGCGACACGTACTTCCCGGTCGACTTCCCGTTCCTGCTGTGGCCGTCCGCTCGAGGCTATTCGCTCGACCTCGATGAGGCGGGCACTCCGATCGAGGGGCGGCTGCTCGATTTCACGGTCTACAACCCGTCGCTGGCGTGGGGCGCCGGCAACATCGTCTCCGACATGGACGACATCGCGCGTTTCTATCGCGCGCTGCTGGGTGGTCGGCTGCTGCCGCCGGAGCAGCTGGCGGAGATGAAGACGAGAATGGAGATCGAGCCCGGCGTGGCCGGCTACGGGCTTGGCCTGTTCGTGTTTGACACGCGATTGCGGGCCGCTCTGGGGGCATGGCGGCAGCATCCCGGGCTTCGACAACGAGCTCTTCAGCAGCGAGGACGGCACGCCGTCAGTACGGGCTGATGATCAACGCCGAGATCGCGCCCGAGGCGGTCTGGGAGGCGTACTTCCAGGCGGTCGAGCAGGCGCTGTCGGAGGCGTTCGGTCGGCCGTGCGTGTTCGCCGAGCCGAGCTCCGGCGCGCAGCCGGTGGCCGCCGCAGGCGCAACCCCACGCAGCATGGTGAACGGAAGATGGCACGAATCCGGCGGGAGTCGCGAGTCGTCGCGCGCAATGCCGTGACTGGTCCGCTGAAGCCACGTGCGACGCGTCGTCGGGATCGCCAAGCGGCTCGTCCCGCCACGCCTCGCCCGATTCGCCGACCACGTCGACAGAGCTTGCCGCTACCGATCCGTCCCGGCACGCGAGGACCGAACCACGCCCGTAACTGTCGTTCGCGACCGCTGGCGACGCCACGGCGACCGTGTACCGGCACCGGTGGCGCGCCCCCGCGACCCCGCCCCCCTCGATGCCCGCAGTTGACGTTGCGCGGCCTCGTAGCTGGGTCCGCACGCCCGGGCTGATCTCCGAGCCCTCGCTCGGCTCGCGGCCGCTGGTGCTGGCCGGCGAGCACGGCAGCCAGCGGCCGCGCGCAGCCGGCGCGGCGGCGAGCGAAGCGGCCGCCCTTGATGTCGTAGAGAAGCTACTCACGCGCGTGCGTCGTCGCGCGTGTCCTGTCTCGGGACGTGCTTGACACTGGAGTGTCAGGACCTGCTTGACGCCGCTGGCCGTGATCGGCTTTTGCGCTTTGGCGTGGGAGGCCGGGATTGGGATTGGTGGCGTTGTCGGTCATCGAGCAGCGGTACCGGGCGGTGATGGCGGTGCTGGATGGCGCCGCGGTGAGCGAGGTCGCGCGCGAGGTGGGCGTGTCGCGCCAGTCGTTGCATGCGTGGGTCGGGCGCTATCGCGAGGCGGGCCTGGCGGGGCTGGCGGATCGCTCGAGCCGGCCGCGGTCGAGCCCGAATCGGGCGTCGGCGGAGTTGGAGGCGCGGGTGTGTGAGCTGCGCCGGGCGCATCCGCGCTGGGGTGCGCAGCGGATCGTGCACGAGCTGATGCGCGGCGCCGGCGCCGCCGGAGCCGTTGCCGTCGCGGGCGACGGTGCATCGCATCCTGGTCCGCCACGGGCTCGTGGTCGCAGCGGCCGCGGCGCAAGCGGCGCTCGGAGTACGTGCGCTGGCAGCGGCCGGCGGCGATGGCAGCTGTGGCAGCTGGACATCGTGCTACGGGCCGATGCTCGTCGACGCCCGGTACGGGCGAGCTGCGCGAGGCGCGGATCGTGACCGGCGTGGATGATCACTCGCGCTATTGCGTGCTCGCCCGGGTGGTCGAGCGCGCGACCGGCCGCGCGATCTGCCTCGCCTTCAGCGAGGCGCTGGAGCGCTATGGCGTGCCGGAGGAGGTGCTGACCGATAACGGCAAGCAGTTCACCGGGCGCTTCGGCCGCGGCGGCGAGGTGCTCTTCGACAAGATCTGCCGGCGCAACGCGATCACGCACCGGCTGACGGCGCCGCGCTCGCCGACCACGACGGGCAAGATCGAGCGCTTCCATCAGACGCTGCGGCGCGAGCTGCTCGACGACGCGCGGCCGTTCGCGTCGCTGCTGGAGGCCCAGGCCGCGCTGGATGACTGGGTGCGCGAGCTACAACGCCGAGCGCCCGCACCAGGCGCTGGAGACCACGGCGCCGGTCACGCCGGCCGAGCGCTTCCAGCCCGCGCCGGCCGAGCAGCGCGAGCTGCTGGAGCTGTGGCTGCCCGCCAGCCTGGCAGTCGGTCCCGGCGCCGGCAGCGCAACCGAGAGCGTCGAGCGCGCGATCGACGCCGGCGCCGACCCAGCCGGTCGCGAGGGCGGGCCGGTCGAGTTCGATCGCGTCGGTCCCGCCGTCGGGGAACCTGATGGTCTGCCAGCGCCAGTTCTGGCTCGGGCCCGCCCGGGCCGGGCAGACGGTGCGCTTCTGGGCCAGCGTCGACGTCATCCACCTCACGATCGCCGGCGCGCGCGTGAAGAGCCTGCGCTCGCACTTCAGCACCGGCGATCTCGATCGAGCTGCGGCGCCAGGGCGCGACGCCGGCGGGCCCGCCGCCGCTGCCGCTCGCCGAGGACGGCGCCGCGGTCGAGGTCGACCGCGCGGTCAACAACACGGGCCTCGTCGGCCTCGCGGGCAAGCAGATCCTCGCCGCCGAGATCCTCGGCGGCAGGCCCGTGATCGTCCGCGTCGAAGCCCAGACGCTGATGTTCCTCGATCCCGAGACGCGCGAGCTGCTCCGCGTGCGCCCGAACCCGCTCACCCGCGAGCAGGTGCTGCGCCTGCAGGGCGCGCGCCCGGCCGGCCCGCCACCGCGGCCCAGGACCGAGCCCGTCACCGTCCAGCGGCGCGTCAGCGCCAACGGCCGGATCACCGTCTGCCGCCAAACCGTCGCGCTCGGCCGCGTCCACGCCGGCCGCATGGTCCGCGTGCACGTCTCCGAGCACACGCTCGCCGTCGAGCTCGACGACGACGAGACGCGCACGATCCGCCGCACCACCACCCGGCCGGTCGTCGTCATCAAGGGCAGCCGCCCACAACAACCGCGCGCAGGGACAACGTCAACGGAACTCTCTCGTCGCACCGAAGCAGACGCGTCATGACACCCAGATCAAGAAAACAACAAAGAACGGCAGGACCCCTACGGAACCTAGGCCGAGTGTCAAGCATCTCCTGCGACTGATCCGTCAAGCAGGTCCTGAGACCAGGCATGATGTCGTAAAGAAGATGCTCACGCACTTGTGTCCTGTCTCGGTGTCCTGTCTCGGTGTCCTGTCTCGGTGTCCTGTCCCGGGTGATGCTTTACAGCTGCGTCTCAGGACATGGTTGATGCCGGTGAGGGCGGTGTTGAAGGCGCGTCGGTCACGGAGGTGGGTGTGTCGCGTCAGTCGGCTCTGTGGGATTGTCGCCTTTGCGCGGTTCGAGGTTGGGATGAACGCCCGCCGTCAGGCCCTGGGAGTCGGCAACGCGCTGCAGCAGCGAGAGCAGCTGCGAGCGCTCTGACGGGTTGAGGACAGTCAGTAGCTCGGCTTCGCGCTCGTTGGCTGCGCGCTCGAGGTCGGTAAGCAGCTCGCGGCCCGCCGGCGTCAGGTAGAGCGTGTACGCCCGCCGGTCAGCTGGGTCGCGGCGGCGCTCGGCGAGTCCGCGTTGCTCGAGGTCGTCGACGAGCGCGACCACGGCGCTGCGGTGGACGCCCAGCGCCTTGCTCAGTGCCTGCTGGGACTGGCCCTCGGCAGCGGCAAGATGGCTGAGCATCCCGAAGTGCCGCGGGTGGAGGTCGAGGGGCGCGAGCCGCTCGGCGAAGCGCCGGTGCTCGTTGGTGCCGAGTTGCACGAGCAGAAAACCGGCACGCCGACTCAGCCACCGCGCCGGGGACACCTGTGCGCTGTTGGGATCTCCCGGCACTGGCCGATGGTACCGCGCATCCAGAACTGTTCATGCTATAAACAGTTGTAGGGTCAGCGTATCTGGAGAAGGGAACCGGATGGCTATGGTCAGCGTGCGCTACATCACCGATGACGTCGACGCCGCGGTTGCGTTCTACGTCGAACGGCTCGGCTTCACCGTCGACATGCAGGCCGGACCGGGCTTCGCGACGCTCTCGCGAGGGGACTTGCGGCTGCTGCTCAATCGGCCCGGCGCGGGCGGTGCGGGCCAAGCGATGCCCGATGGGCGCCTTCCCGCGCCCGGCGGCTGGAACCGGATCCAGATCGAGGTCTCAAACCTCGAGCGCGAGGTCGAGTCACTGCGCGCGGCCGGGGCGAACTTCCGGAACGACATCGTCACGGGGCGAGGCGGCAACCAGATCCTGCTGGAGGACCCCTCGGGGAACCCAATCGAGCTCTTCCAGCCCGCCGGCGCCTGAGCACGGTCATTCGAACCCGGACCCTGAACGGAGCGCAACCATGCCACCCGCGCCGAACCTCACCACCAACGTCCTGCTGCGCAGCGAGGACACCGGCGGCCATGTATCGGTGACCGAGATCACGGTCCCGCCGCACAGCGCCGGTCCCGCGCTGCACACGCACGACTTCGACGAGGCCTTCTACATGCTTGAGGGCGAGCTGATCTTCCAAGCCGACGACGCCCTGGTCACCAAGCGCGCGGGCGAGCTGTCCTTCGCCGCCCGCAACGTGCCCCACACGCTGGCCAACCACAGCGACGCGCAAGCGCGCTACGTGCTCGTCTGCACGCCCGCAGGCTTCGAGCGCCACTGGGCGCGCATCGCCGCCGACGCGGCCGGGGTCGAGCCGCCGCAGTGGGCGCTGCAGCCGATCCCCGAGGTCACGGTCGTCGGTCCGCAGATCGCCGCGCAGGCGTGACGCCACGGCCCGCGGGGTGCTCAATGCGGGATACGTACCTGGCCTCCGCAGCGAAGGAGAAGCAGCGGCGTGCCGGACCGCTCGCCTCTCGCGCGAGCGGTCAGGTCCTGCCGTACTGTGCCCTCGTGGGCTCGAGCGTATGGGTAGGAAACACGCGGCTGCGCACCTCGGGGATCTCCCGACGCGATGGACGCATACCGAAGCGGTGGCGGAGCGAGCGCGGGCCGTCGCGGAGGAACTGCGACTGGGGCGCGATGGAGACGTGCTCGTGGCAGCTGCCTACCTGCATGACGTCGGATACGCGCTTCGTCTGCGGAGCAGTGGCTTCCATCCGCTTGACGGCGCGACGCACGTCCGCCACCTTGGCCGCGAGCGACTGGCGCGGCTGGTGGCGCATCATTCGGGGTCGCGGTGGGAGGCTGAGATGCTGGGGCTCGCACGTGATCTGACGGCGTTCAAGTCTGAGGTCTCGGTCGTCGCGGACGCCTTGACCTACTGCGACATGACGACGGGTCCCAGTGGAGAACCCCTGACCCTCGTTCAGCGGCTCGACGACATCGAGCGGCGGCACGGCAGCGGAAGCCTCGTGATGCAGGCTCTAACGGCCGGGCAGCCCGAACTCGAGCGATCCGTGGGCGTGATTGAAGCGGCGTTGCGCGCCATCGATGAGCGGCGCAACCGAGCGCCGACAGTCTCGCTCGAGGTGTGTCAGCGCTTAGGTTCGGCCTCCGCCGTCTCCCTGCGCAGCCAGGTTAGGTAGTCGGGATTGCCACCGACGATGGGAATCGCCGTGACGTTCGGAACCTCGTATGGGTGGCGCTCGACGACGTAGGCGGTCAGGTCGTCCAGCAGTGAATTCCGCGATCGGAGGAATGCGCGTGCCTCAGTAGCTTCGTGGACCGCGCCTTCCCAGCGGTAGATGCTGGTGACCGGGTGGATGATGTGCGCAGACGAGGCGAGACGCGCGTCCACGAGTTGGCGGCAGAGGTCGACGAGCCATTCGCGATCAGGCGCGGTGACGATGACCTCGCAGAGATCGTCGGCAGTCATGCCGGTGTGTCGACCTTGTCGACGAGGCGGGTCATGATCGCCTGGACGTCATCCTGGGTGCGCGCCAGGGTGGCGAAACCGCTGACAACTGGCCCGTCGTAGGAGAGGCCGACCCAGCGGCCGTGGGCGTATTCGCCTTGGGCGTGGAGCACGAAGTACATCGTGCCCTTCGAGCGGACGTTGCCGTCGGCGGCCGCGTAGTAGCCCATGAGGATCTGCCCATCCCAGAGGCGGAGTTCGCCTCGCCAGATGTAGCCACCGCGCTCGTTCTCTGTGCTGCGCTCGAGCGCCTCGATCTGCACCGTGGAGCCGTGTTGCGTCAGGCCAACGGGCTGCGTCGCGATGACTTGCTGGCCATCGTTGAACGTCTGCCAGGCCGCGGCGGTCGCTGAGCCGATCTCGCCCACCTCTTTGCCGGCGCAGCCTGCAGGGGCGCAACGGCGGCGTGACGAAACCCTGGACGGACAGCGCGGGCACGATCGCCGATAACCCACCGCTCCCCTATTCACGCGATAGCGCAAGCGGCGGGTTTCGACTTCCGGTCCGTCGCAACCTCACCGCCTTGCCGGGGTCGTGCCTACGCGGCGCGTCCGCTCGGGCGAGCCGCGTCGCGCTCCTGCTGATCGTCCAGGACAGGCGCGTAGGTGTTGGCAGCCGAGGCGCCCGCTCGCGCGTGAATACGGCGTGGTGATGTCCCGGGTGTCGCTCTGATCGGGCGGGTATTGCGGGACACCGCGCCGCCGACTCAGCCGGAAAGGCGCTGTTGTCGGCGCAGGATGGCGGACGTTGAATCTCAGTTCGTCGTTCGCTCCCCATTGATCGCGCGACGAAGCGCATCGGGATCCCGCGATTGTGGTCGGCGCGGGGAACACGCGGTCTCGTCGCTGCGACGATCACGGCGCACCCATCGAGTGCTCGTAGGGGCGCCCTCGGTCCGGGCTGAACCTTGAGTCCAGCGACCAGCCGCACCGTGCGAGCGCCCCGCTTCATGGTCGCGCGCGAACACGGCGCCCAAGCGATCGAGCGGCGTCCGGAGTGACCGGCCATTTCCGCCGCTTGCAAATTGACAGACAAGTCTGTCTCTAAATTGGTGGTGCTTGCTGCTTCATCCCCACGGAGGAGGATGTCCGGACGCGACCGCCGAGGCCTCGTGTTGGAGGCGGCGCTCCCGGAGTTCGGCGAGCATGGCTGGCACGGGGCTCGGATCGAGGCGATCGCCGCGCGCGCCGGGTTTCTCACACGTATCTGCTGCGTCTGTTCTCGAGCAAGCGCGAGCTCATCGCCGCCATGGACGGTGCGTTTGACCGGATGGAGAAGGCGTTCGCCGCTGCCGTCGAGCGAGGTGAAGATGACCCGATCCTGGCGTTGGGGGGCGTATCGGCTGCTGTTGAGCGAGGATCGCGCCCGCTGCGCCTGCATCTGCACGCGCTCGCGGTCGTGGGTGACCGGGAGGTCGGCGCGGCCGCTACTCGTCGCTACGCGGCGCTGCTTGAGCGGACGCGGGAGTTGTCGGGCGCGTCGGAGGAGCGGGTGCGGACGTGCTCTGCGGTCGGCCTGACTCTCACCGTTGTGACGGTTCTCGATCTGCCGGATCGCCGCGGCGACCTGCGCTGGGCGGCGAGGCCGCTGGCCTCGGGAGCGCCGGCATGAGCGCTGGCGCAACGGCGCCCGGCGCGGACTGGCAGCCCACGCAAGGACACGCGCGCGACCCGCTTCGCCGCCGACGATCACCGCAACGACAATCGCTACGGCGAGCAGTTCGACGTCGGCGAGCAGTTCGACGTCGGCGAGACGTTCGCCGGCGTGCCGTTCGAGGTGGGTCTCGACGCCGTCGAAGAGTTGCGCCCGCTGGTCGCCGACGACGCCACGCTCGCCCAGTTCGCGCTGCGCTGGTTCCTGATGCACGACGGCGTCACCACCGTCATCCCCGGCGCACGCTCAGCCGAGCAGGCGACAGCCAATGCGGCTGCCGCGGACCTGCCGGCGCTCGATGAAGCAAGGATGGGGCGCGTCCGCGCCGTCTACGAAGACCGCATCGCTGCGCACGTGCATCAACGTCGGTGACTCCGGCATCGGCGCTCGCCTCACCACCACCTCGACGAGCACGCCGTCACGGGTCGGTCACGTCCAGCCGCCGTCGACGGTCCAGGTCTGCGCGGTGCATGAACGGCTGTCCTCGGCTGCGAGCCAGAGCACCAGGCGCGCGACGTCGGGCGGGTATAGCCGCTGCGGTAGGCATTGGTTGCGCGCGATGCTGGCTTCGGCTTCCGGCGTGACCCAGTGTGTGAGTTGTCGCTCGGTCATCACCCAGCCCGGGATGACGCAGTTGACGCGTATGCCGTCGGGCCCTAGCTCGCGGGCCAGTGTGCGCGTGAGGCCTTCGATGCCGGCCTTGGCCGTGATGTAGACGGGCAGGTCGGTGAGGTCGATGTGGGCGCTGATCGAACCGAGGTTGATCACCGAGCCGTGGCCGGCCGTGCGCATCATCGGCACGACGGCCTGCGTGGCGAAGAAGTGATGGCGCAGGTTGACGTTCAGGAGGTCGTCCCACGCGCGCACGTCGAGCGTCTCGACGGCGTGGCGCTCGTCGTTGGCGGCGTTGTTGACGAGCACCGTCACCAGGCCGAGCCGCTCGCCGGCGGCGGCGATCGCCTCCTGCAGGGTTTGGATGTCGCGCACGTCGCAGTGCTGGTAGAACGGCTCGGGGTCGCCGCGCCGGCGCAGCGTCTCGGCGAGCGTGTGCCCCGCGTCGTCCTGGACGTCGACGAAGGCCACCCGCATCCCCTGGGCGGCGAGCTGGGCGACGAACTCGGCGCCGAGCCCGCTCGCGCCGCCGCTGACGAAGGCCACGCGGCCGCGGAGGCTCGGGTAGGTGGCGAACGCCTCCGGTGTGGTTCCTGCACCGGTCATCACGTTGGCACCATGACGGCTCGCCCGACGGCGCCGTGAGTCAGCGCCGCATAGGCCTCGTTGACGCGCTCGAGCGGATACTCGGCGCCCACGAGCGCGTCCAAGGGCAGGCGGCCGGCCAGGTACAGGCGCAGCAGGCGGGGCAGATCGACGAGCGGGTTGGCCGACCCGTAGAGGCTGCCGACCACGCGTTTCTGGCGTTGCACGAGCTCGTTGATGGGGATCTCGACGGTCGCGCCGGCTCGCGCCAGGCCGACGGCGACCGTTGTCCCGCCGGGCCGCAGGCAGGCGACGGACTGCTGCAGCGTTTCCGCGCGCCCCACCGCCTCGATCGCCCAGTCCACGCCGTCGGGCACCGCCGCCAGCACGGCCGCCACGGGGTCGTCCTGGCCGGCGTGGACGACGTGCGTGGCACCCAAGCGCTGCGCGAGCTCGAGCTTGGCGGCGTCGACGTCGACCGCGACGATCGGGTCCGCGCCGGCGAGCCGGGCGCCCATGACCGCGGACAACCCAACCCCGCCGGCGCCGAGGACGAGCAGCGCCCGGCCGGCGCACTGCCCGACAACATTGAGCACGGCCCCGACTCCGGTGATGACGGCACAGCCGGTGATGGCGGCGATCTGCGGCGGCACCCCGGCGGGGACCGCGACGACCGACTTTTCGGAGACCACGACCTCCTCGGCGAAGCACGAGACGCCCATCAGGTGGTGCACCTCGGCGCCGTCGAGCCGCAACCGCGTCGTGCCGTCGTCGGGCAGGCCGCCGGTCATGGCCTGTACCCGGCCCAACTCACACATCACCGGCTGCCCGGCCAGGCAGTACGCGCAAATGCCGCAACGCGGCCGCCACAGCAGCGCAACGGTCTCGCCCACGCGGACGCGCTGGACGCCGGTGCCGACCTCCGTGACCACCCCGGCGCCCTCATGCCCCAGCACGACCGGAAGCGGGCAGCGCAAGTCCCCGGTCATGTAGTGCAGATCGCTGTGGCACACGCCGGCGGCCTGCACGCGGACGCGAACCTCGCCAGCTCGCGGGCCCTCGAGCGTCACGTCATCAAGGCACAGCGGCGACCCGACCTCATGCAGGACCGCGGCCTTCATACCCAGGCCACGGTCGACGTCGTGGCGTCGCGGCCGCTCACGCGGCGCTCAGCTGGTCGCGCAGGCTCTCCCGCACAGCGCAGTTCTCGAACGCGAACGAATCGGCGAGCGCAACCAACTCGTCTTCGCCGAGGCCGCGGAACAGCTCGGCGTACTCGCCGGTGAGCGGCTGCGCGAGCGTGATGTTGAGCACGAGCGTCCGCACGAAGTCGAACCGTCCCCACGGGTACGGATCGAACTCCGGCGCCTCGCGCGCGACCAGGTCCTGGATGGGCTGCGTGACCTCCGGGTTCTCGCGTCCGGTGCTCCCCCACTGGTCGACGCCGAGTCGCCGCTTCTTGGCGACGAAGTCGGCCACCAGCGCGCCGTAGGGCGAGTCGGGCCGGACCGAGGTCAGGCCCTGCCGGCCGAGGTCCTTGTACATCCACGTCGCGAACCCGGCGCCGTAGCGGCGGTAGAGCTGCAGCTGGTCGTCCAGGATCCGGCGGCGCACCGCGTCGACCGCCTCATCGCCCGTGTAGATCGGGGCGAACTCGCCGACGTAGATCGGGGTGCCCGTGCGGCGGGCGTATTCCGAACGCTCGAGGAACTTGGCCTCCGCCGACTCCGGCCCAGCGTACTCGTCGGCGCGGCCGAGGCCGGCCGGCACATAGTCGTGCAGGGTGTACACGGCGTTCTCCAACGGCTCGCCGAAGAAGCCGAACTCGGTCGAGTACGTGTTGCCGTCGAAAAAGAGGATGTGCTCCGCGTCGATCTCGCGGATCGCGGCGGCGAGCCGCTCGTAGAACGGGCCCACCACAGCGCGCGACTCGTCGGCCGGCTCGTTCATCAGGTTGTAGCCCGCGACCCACGGGTTGCCCTTGTAGCGGTCGGCGATCGCCTCCCAGATGCCGACCACGCGGTCCTGGAAGTGCCGATGCTCCCAGAACAGCGCCCGGTGCGTCGGGTTGTCCGAGTGCCAGTGCTGATTCTGCGACCCCGGAAGCGCGTGCAGGTCGATAATCGTGTAGAGGCCGTGCTCGCCCCCCGCCGCGATCGCGCGGTCGAGGTGGCGAAAGCCGTCCTCGATGATCTCGAACGGCCTCGCGTCGGACTCCAGGTGACGGTAGTTGACCGGGATGCGCACGCAGTTCAGGCCGGTCTCGGCGAGAAACGCGGCGTCGGCATCGGCATAGAACGCCGACAGCAGCCGTTCGAAGAACAGCTCGTATCCGTCGTCGCCGAGCACCTTGCGCACCGCCGAGCGCATCATCGTCTCGTTCGCCGCGTAGCCCGTGATGAAGTTCTCCATGTTCAGCCAGCCGCCGATGTTGACGCCCTTCAGGCGGATGGCCTCGCCGTTGGCGTCGACGACGTCGCTTCCTCGCGTCTGTAGCGTCATCAGGCGCCGCACCCTAATCCCTCCACAGCACGACAAGCCGTCTGAGAGCCACCACGGCGCCCGAGCATAGACCGCGACGGGGCCCGTGGCGGCGCCGTCGGTGCCGGCGCCGCCGCGGATCGTGCGGTCGGTGGATTGCCAGACCTCGCGCGTGCCGATCAGCCGCGCCAGCCAGTCCCGCGACTCCGGCGAGCTCTGCGAGTGAAAGATGCCGGCGGCGAAGTTGTCGGCCAGCGCGTCCAGCAGCGCCGGGTTGCCGGTGGCGGCGGCGAAGTCGGTCACGCTCTGGGTGGTCACCGCGACCTGCCCGCCGGCCGAGCGCGCGCGTTGCATCAGCGCCAGCGCGCGTTCCCCGGCGCCGGTGGACAGCACGCCGCCGAACTCGTCGATCAACGCCGCCCACTGCGTGCCCTCGGGCAGCGTCAGCGCGGCGGCCGCGGCGTCGGCCAGGAACAGGGTGGTGATGGCGCGCGCCTCGTCGGGCAGATCGTCGACCCACGTCCGGACCAGCACGACGGCGCCGGCCCGCAGCGCCGCCGGCAGCGTGACCGCGCCGCGCTCGGGGTCAGGGGTCAGCACCGTCCGCCAGGTCTCGCCGGCGGCCACGCGCAGGCGCAGGATTCCGCCGGTCAGGTCGCGCCGGATCTCGGGGCTGGCGAGGATCTGGCGGTGCTCGCGCAACCGCCCCAGGACCTCGGCGTCCTCGCCCGCGTGCTCGCGGACGAGCCGGCCGAGCCGGTCGAAGTTCTGCAGCTGCGCCGCGTGCAGCAGCAGCGGCACGTTGGCGGGCCACAGCCCGGCGGCCTTCAGGCCGGCGGCGACGGTGCCGAGGTGGATCTGCAGCAGGTCGGCGTAGTAGCGGGCGTTGCCCTCACCGGCGCCGATCGGCGCCACCAGGCGGCTGACGACCGCGCCCAAGTCATCGCTCCACAGCGGGTTCCAGCGATCCCCGCCTGGGTCGCGCGGGTCGAAGCACCACCAGCGGCCGCCCGACCCAGCGCGCCGCCGCGCGCAGATCCTCCTCCAGGCCGCGGTCGCCCTTGGGGTCGGTGGCCAGCACCGCGACCCCGTCGGCCACGATCCGCGCCAGCAGCCAGCGCCGCGCGCTGACCGTCTTGCCCGAACCGGTCGCGCCCACGATCAACAGATGCCGCCCGTCGCGGCGCGGGATCCGCCCGCGGCCATCACCGGTCATCGGCACAAACGGCTCCTCCTGTGGCCAGCGGCGCTCACGGACGAGCTCGCCCTGCCCGACGATCCGCGTCCGCTCCGCCTGACCGCCGGTCCTCGCGCCTCCGGCGCGAGCGCGCGCCGCCAGCGCCGCCCACACCGACACCCGCGCGCGCTCGAACTCGCGCAACTCGCCGCCGGCGCCCAGCGCCGACAGCCGGTAGCGGCGCGCCAGACCCGCCGCCACTACACCCCCGGACGCCAGACCGGCGGCCACGGGCATCAGCTCGATCTGGCGAGTCGCCAGCGCGGCGAGCCACGCCGCCAGGCCGAGCGGCGCCAGCGGGTACAGGTTCCACGCCGACAGGCGCTGCGGCGATGCGCCCACCACGCCGCCACGCTGCCCAGCACAGCACCGAGCGCGATCGCTCCGGCCAGCGCGCCGATCACGGCCACGCTCACCGCCGCGCGCTCCCGACGACGATTCGCCGCAGAGGTGCTCATGCTCCTATACACCCGGCGACCCGGCCTCGCGAGCAAAGGAATGCGCCACGCCGCTGCGTTCCTCGCGCCTGGCGCGCTCGCGCCGCTGATCGCTCAGACGCCGAACCTCGGCCTGCACGTCCGCCAGCGCCCGCGTCCGAAAGCGCCGCTCCGGAAGGCCCGCCCGCGTCGCGGCCCGCATCACCGCGGCCAGCACGTCCGCGCGATCCGAGACGTAGATCAGGCCGCCCGCGATCCGCCCGCTGGTGATCGCGTCCTCGTGACCGGCCAGGATCGCCGCCAGCCGCCGCGGCGACTTGTGCGAGAGCTCGACCTCGACCGCCACCCGCGCCCCGCGCATCACCACGCCCAGATCGGGGCGATGCCGGCCGCGGCTGGCGGCCCACACCACCGGCACCTGCCAGTCCTCGATCCCGCGCAGCTCGCGCTCGCTGATCCACTCGCGCTCACGCAGCGTCAGCAACGCCGCCACCCACGACACGGCGCGCGCGTGTCGCAGGCCGGAGCCGTGGGTGGCGCCGGCGCGCACGTCGCCGCGGTCGGCGCCGATCTCGCGCCGCCCCGCCGCCGTGATCGCCACCACACTCCCACCCCGGTCGAACGCGCGCACCACCAGCCCCGCCTCGGCCAGCCGCGCGACGTGCGAATAGGTGGCGCGCCAGCCGAACCCCAGCGCATGACCCAACGGCTCGACCCCCGCGACCTCAAGTCGCTCAAGCCACCGCAACGCCTCCAGACTGCGCCAGCCCGGGCCGCGCGCCCTGCCGCCACGCCCACTCACCGCATACCACCGCCACGCCGCTTGAGCCCGCGTTGCCCTTCAGCGCCGTACGCCGTCGTTTCGCGCCTTCGTCGCTTCCCTCTCCGTCCTTGTGTACCTCGGCCGTTGACCTTGCCGTTGCTCCTGGTTCTCTGTCCTTCGTTGGTCCTTCTGGTGTCTTGTCTCTGCACCACCTCGCCCGTCCGCTGATCCCTCACCACCGCTTCTTGGGGGGACTGGATCCGACCCCTCCTGCACTGTCCACGAAGTGACGTAGGGCGGGAGGGGTCGGATCCAGGCCCCCCACCAACCCCGCCAAGACACAGGGATCAGCGGACGGGCGCTATGCAACCCATTGCACAGCGCATTGCACAGCGCCCCAGCGCCCACGTCGCGACCCCCGTCAATGCGATAAGCCCGTCCACTGCCGGCCCGCATCACCGACCATGCGGCCGGGAAGGCTTCTACGGGTGACCGTCGTCCAACTGCTGCTCGGCGCAGCGCTGCTGCTGGCCGCGGTGCGATGATTGCCGCGCGCCGAGGTATTTCTGGGCGTGAGCCGCGTCGAGAAGGGGCGCCGCTTGTCGCGCCGGTGCTGTGGCTGTTTCTCGGCACGCTGCTGGCCATGAACGGCCTGCTCCTGCTGCTGCTCGCGCTGGCGTAGCCCACTCGCGCCGTGACCGCCGCGGCTGCGGTCGCTTGATCATTCGGCCTTCCCTTCGAGCTGCTTGCGTGCGGCGGCTCGGCTGAGCGCATCGCGAGCGCGGGCGGTCATCGCGGCCAGGTCGCCGGCCTGGACGCCGTGCATGTCGACGTCGACCGCCTGCAGCAGCTCGATCGCGGCCGCGAGGACGCCGGTGGCGACGAACTTGCTGCCCAGCGTGCGCGGCTGGCCGGTGCGCCCCGGCCGCGAGAGCGCGCGCAGATAGCCGATCTCGTCCTCGGTCAGCTCGACGCCCTGTCGCAACCGCGCCACCGGCGGATGGCCAACCCGCACCCGCGACCCCGCGACGTCCTCGGCCCGGCGAGTGGCGAGCCCTCCGGTCGCCGTGTTTCCCGCGAACAAGCCGGCGACCGCCCGGCCGGCGTCGGCGCGTTTGGCCGCGCTCATCGCGTGGCTCCGATCGGTTCGCGCAGGCCGGCGCGGACGGCGAGCTCGGCGGCCAGCGCGCGGTAGTCGCCGCTGACCGGGTGCGCCGGGTCGAGCTGCCCGACCGCGAGACCGGCGGCATGCGCGTCACGGACCTTGGTGCTGTGCCGGATCGTGGTCCGGCACAGCACGCCGCCCGCGCCCGCGCCGAACAGCAGCTCGAGCTGGGCGCGGATCTCGCGCGCGTGCCGGGTGCGCTCGTCGACCTGGGTGCCGACGATCCCGAGATACCGCAGGTCCGGGTTGTCGTACTCGCGGACCTCGTCGATGGTCTCCATCAGCACCGCCAGCCCCGCGACGGAGAGGAAGTCGAGCTGGGTCGGGACGAGCACGCGGTCGGCGGCCACCAGTGCGTTCATCGTCAGCGGCGTCATCCCGGGCGGGCAGTCGATGAGCACCAGCTCGAAGCGGGCGTCGACCTGGAGGCGCTGGAGGCCGCGCTTGAGTCGCTGGCTGGCGCCGCCGCGGCCGCTCTCAGCGAGCGCGCGCTCCGCCGACGCCAGCGCCTTGCTGGCCGGCACCAGCCACGTCCCCCAGCGTGTCGCGTGCACGATCGCGTCGAGTCCGGCGGCGTCGCCGAAGGCCTCGGGCAACAGCAGCCGGCTGACGCTGCGATCCGGCGGCGTGTCGAACCCGAGCCCGGCCAGGACCTCGAGCGAGGACTGCGGATCGAGCCCGACCTGCAACACCCGCACGCCCTGCTCGGCCAACGCGAAGCCGAGATCCTTCGTCACCGACGTCTTGCCCGCGCCGCCCTTGCGGTTGAGCACCGCCACCACCAACGCGCTCACGCCACCCCTCCCGAGCTGCGCACCTGCCCACCCGCGCAGCTACTCAGGTGCGCGCTTGCGTCGCTGCGCGTCAGCGCGGTGGCGCACGAACGCGGCTGCGCACTTCGCCGGGCACGCTCGCGATGCCCGGTGCTCGTCCGCGCCGGTGCGTTGATGCGCGTCGGCGCAGGTGCGCAACTCGCAGCCAGAACTCGACCGGCGCGTGCTCTGCACCGCCGATCGGGCACGCTCCCGGAGCCACGGCAGCTCCAACGCGTGGCCGTCAACGTCGGCGTTGGCACGGCGCGTTCGCGCCGGCAGCGCGGGCGAGCGGCGTGCTCCGGCATGGTCATGGTGATCCCTCCTCGGGAGTCGGATGACAATGGGCGCAGCTGACGGCTGCGGGGTGTGGGAGCTGCCAGTGGCCGCGGGCGAGCTCGGCGCGGTAGCGGGTGGCACGCGCGCCGATGCCGTCGAGCTCCTCAAAGCGATCGGGCTCCAGCAGCCGCACCTCATCGGCGGCCGGAGCGATCGCCAGATGCGCGAGCGCGAGCGCCGCGTTCGGCCACGCGGCCGGATCGCGGCCGCCGAGCAGCACCGCGTCGCGGACACGGCAGCGCCGCGCCTCCGCCGTCTCGACCCGCGGCGCCACCGACAGCCGGAAGACCAGTCGCGATGTCGGCGGCGCGCGGCGGGCCAGGGCACGGGCCCGCGCTCGCGCTAGCCGGGCCCGGTCGTGCTCGAGCGCGACCGCGCGCATAGCCTTGGCCAGCCCCAGCAACCGGGCGACGTCGCCGCCGAACCGCTCCGCCCCGTGCAGGCCGGCCAGCGCGCACAACGCACCCGGGCCGCTCGCCGGCCAGCCCGGCGGCCGCCGCGCCGCATAGCGCTCGTAGAGCTCGATCGCGCGGCCCACTACCGCCGCGAGCCCCGGACGCACCGGGCCGGCCAACGCGCTCCCGCTCTCCACCACCTTGGCGAGCCCGTAGCGCTGTGCCACCCACGCCTCGCGCAAGCGACCCAGGGGACACCGCCGACCCGCCGGCCACGCCACCACCGCGTCGACGCGCGCAGCGACCTGCGGTTCCAGCAGCGCCGCACGGGCCGCTTCAGCCTGCTCGCAGGCGGCCAGGCGACGCGTGACCAGTGCGTCGAAGTCTTCGCGCGAGTCGGGCCCCGTCTCCTCGGTGCTCGCCGTGGGCGGCGGTGGCGTCGCCGACGCCGCCCGGACCGTCGCCGCGCGCCCGCGCGCGCCCGTCTCACCAACAACCCTCTCGAGCTCCATGACCGTTGGCGCTGAACACGGCGGCGCTGACGCACCACCCCGAGACGTCACAGAGCTCCGAGCACCGTTCGGGGACACCAGCGGGAGCGCCGACGGAGGAGGCGCCCCGAAGGGATGCGTCAAATCTCTACAAGCCGCACGCAGCGTCTCCGCGCGGGTAATCTCGACCTCGACGGCTGCGCGCCGCCGTGCCTCCTGGACGCCCACGCGCCGATCGATCGCGATCCGAGCCCGCCGGCGAACGCCTGGCACGCCGCAGCGGCCGCGGATGCCCCCGAGACTCGGCGCCACACGGCCACGACGCCGCCGAGCGCGCTCGCGGCCGCGCCACCCACGCGCCCGCTTCCGCGCCGCCCGCAGCTCGCTCGTCGATGGCGTCGGCGCCGGCAGCAGCACGATCTGCGTCCGCCACCACAACCCCTTCGTGTCGTTCTCGGGCTCGTGCACCACCAGGCCTGCCGCCTGCAGGTCATCCAGCCAGCGCTGCACGCTGCGCCGATGCGCGCGCACGAACCGCGCCCGCTCGAGCGCGATCGCGAGGAACCGGGCCCCAGCCCATCACCGGCGCCAACCCCGCCACCAGCTGCCCGATCGAGGTCGCGAACCGCGCCGAGCGCTGCGCGTGACCCAGCCGGAACAGGTAGCGCTTGAGCGCGTACGCGCGCGTCTCCAGCCGGTCATCACCCGGCGTCGTGCACCCGCGCTCGCGGCGCGCCCGGCCCAGGAGTGCGCACACCACCACTCGCCCGGGCTCGGCCGGCAGCGGCTCGATCGTCGGGCGATACCAGCGACGCGACGACCGTCGAGCACGAGGTGCGGAGATGCGATCCAGCGCCACCGCCAACGCCCGAAGGCGCCGCGGCAGCAGGCATCACTGCGCCAGCGAGCGGACGCTCGCGGCACAGCTGGAGGCGCCCCAAGCAGCCGGGGGCGAAGGCCCTCGGGGGCACGGCGACGCCGCCCCTCACAAAGGGGTTGGCGATCCGTCCGGCGCGCGGCTACAGTTGGGACGGGCATTTATTAGGGCGCTCCTGTCGGAGCTATGTGTTGTGAAGACCGCAGGACTGGAGACCGGGCTGGCACCCGGTCTTCCTCGTTCTGCGGCCGGAGTCCGGCGGTCCGCGGTTGCGCGTCGGGTGCAGCGCGTCGTCACCCACGCACTTGATGTGCGTCGCGGAGCTCGCCAAAGGGCGGTCTGAACTGGCCGTCGCGAAGCCCTGCCGATGACCCGGCAGCGGTGAGAATCGAGCGCGCCGGGGCGGGCGCATGGGGCACGCGCCCGTCACCTTTTCGTCACCTTTTTACGCGCGAACGGTGCGAATCGGTGCTGAGCGCTGCGGAGCGCTACCTGACCGGGACGCCGCGAAAGTCCTGCATCTGCGGTGTTCTGCGGTCTGGTGCGGAGCGGGAGCGACGGGACTCGAACCCGCGACCTCCGGCGTGACAGGCGATCCGGGCCTTTCGGTCCGGTTGGCGCGATCTGACGAACGGCCTGCTCAGGGCCGCTTTCCGGCGGTGTCGCGCGAGAGGCCGAGTCGTGTCGCAGAGGGCGGTTTTCGGACCGCTTGGACGCGATTGTGGACGCGCGGATCGCAAGTCGTTTGCTCGCGCATGCGTCTCGCCGGGTGTCAGGAGTGTGGGGATCTTATTCGAGGAGTTCGCGGTGACCGGCCGGCTGTTCGACGAGGCCGCCGACGCGGCGGCGAGCACTCCGCCTTTGCAGGTCTCGGTCGTCGTCCGTGACCGCGGCCCCGAGCCCGAGTGGAACACGGACCGTCGCCTGTACGGGCCGTGGTGGCGCTTTGAGGCCGAGGTCGTCGGCTATGAGGCCGTACGCGAGCTTGGCATGTCCCCGTGGGACGCGGTGCATCGTGTGATTGCCAACCATCGCACGCTGCTGGAGCGGCGGTGGTCGGTGTGAGCGCGATGCTGTCAGCACCGAAACTCCCTGCAGGAGGGATGTTTAAGACCTTCACCGGATCGGGCCTCGACGTCCGACCCTCGTGCAACGGTCGGATTCGTCGGCTGTCGATCGACGGGGAGGTGTGCCTGTGGGCCACCTGCGGATAGGTGCGGCCTTCCGCGGGCCGCATCGCGGTGTTGTGCGCGCTTCGGTGAGTCGGACACCAGACGGGGCCAGTCCGACGAGTGAGGCGATCCGTACCGTTTTCTGGAGTCGGGTGCAATGCCGGTTGCAGCACCGACGCTGAGCAGGCGATTCTTTGGTTTTCGGGACTCGTCGGGCGTACCGTCCGCGGGGACTGAGCTGTCGTTTGTCTGGAGGGTGCGCCTATGGCTCACCTACGGGTTGGTGCGGCCGTGCGGGGCCTGAAAGGGCAGCCGCGGGCGCCTTCGCGAAGGGCGCCGGGGACGCGCACGCCGGGCGGCTCGGTCAAGCGGCTGGGGCGCTGGGTGCTGTGGTGCTTCGTGGCGGTGTTGTTGATCCGCGGCGCGGCCGATCTGTTCGAGCGCGAGCAGCCGGCGGCGGCGGTGACGTCGTCGCAGGCCGCGGTGCCGGCGTGGCCGGATGATGGGACGCGGGCGTTCGCGGCGGACTTCGCGCGCGCGTATCTGACGTACTCGCCGTCTGATCCGGAGAGCTCGGCTGACGCGACGCGGGCGTTCGTGTCGCCGGAGCTGGCGAGTTCGGTGGTGCCGGAGTACGGCGAGGACGCGAAGCGTCGCGAGGTGAGCTCGGTGTCGATCGCGCGCGTGCAGCGCGTGGATGACACGCACGCCCTGGTCACGGTGGCCGCGGCGGCGACGGGCGGTACTCGCCTCGTCGTGGTACCGGTGGCGCGGGACGCGAACGGCGGGCTGGTGGTGTCGGGTCTGCCGTCGCTGGCGGCTCCGCCGGCGCGGGCGTCGGTGTCCGTCGGCGCCGTCCGAGTCGGTGCCGGCGAGCGAGCGGGACGCGATCGAGGACGTCGTCTCGAGGTTCATGGAGCTCTATCTGGCGGGTGACGCCGGCGGTCTGGTCTGGCTGACGCCTGCCGGTGTGCGGATCGGCGCGCTCGATCAGCGGCATGAGCTCGTCGATGTGGTGTCCCTGGCGCTCGCTGTTCCGCCGTCGGGGCAGGTGCGTGAGGTGCTGGTGACGGTGCGCGCCAAGGACGCGGCCGGCGCCACGCTGGCAATGCGCTACCAGCTCGAGCTGGTGCGCGAGGACCGCTGGCTGGTCGCGGCGGTCAACACGACCGAGAAGGCAGGTTGAGTCTGATGCGCAAGTGCGTGGTGACCGCGTCGGTGACGCTGGTGTCGTGGGCGTTGATGGCGCCGATGGCGTTGGCGCAGGGTGACGGGGAGAAGGTCGGCGAGAACATCGGCAACCTGCTCGGCGGCTGGGCCAAGAGCCTGTACGTCGGGATCGCGGCGGTGGTGGCGCTGATGTTCTTGCTCAATCGCAAGTTCGCCGATCTGGCGCTGTTCATGGTGGCGGCGTTGATCGTGGGCGGGTTCGTGATGGCCCCGAACGATGTCGCGGGCACCGTCCAGGACATCTGGGCGACGATCACGGGCTGATGTGATGGCTGAGCGGGTCGTCATCCGCTCCTACCGGCGGGTGTTCGAGGTCGACCGGCGCAT
Organism: uncultured Solirubrobacteraceae bacterium; assembly: GCA_963755275.1. Taxonomy (GTDB): domain Bacteria; phylum Actinomycetota; class Thermoleophilia; order Solirubrobacterales; family Solirubrobacteraceae; genus Solirubrobacter. Next base: position 146,201 of record CAVWJU010000009.1, read on the forward strand.
CTACCGGGTCGATCGCTGGGCGGTGCCGGTGCCCGGGGGCGTGCCGTTGCGGGCGGTCGGCTATTTCGTGGGCACGGTGCTGCTGCTGCTGGTGCTGGACGGCGTGCCGGGCGTGGGCGAGCTGATCGGGATGCTGTCGCCGCCGCTGCGCTACGTCGTGTTGCCGTTGGCGGTGGCGGTGCTCGGGGTGCAGGTCGCCCCGGATGGGCGCACGGCGCATCGCTTCGCGGCCGACTGGCTGCGGCTGCGTGTGCGGGCGCGTCGGCGGTGCGCGGGCCGCGTGGTCGCGCTCGAGGGCGAGCCGGTGCGCTGGGACGCTGAGCTGGCGGTGCGCTGGGACGCCGATGCTCCCGAGTTGCAGCGCGGCCGGGTGCGCGGGCCGGCGCGGGTGACGTTCAACGTCCCGGTCGAGCTGCACGGCCTGCAAGCGCGCCCGGCGGCTGATGGGCAGCGAGGTGACGCGCTGGTGCTGGGCGCGGGCGCGGTGCTTGGAGGTGCGGCCGTGACGCGCTTTCCGCTGCGCTACGCGCATCAGAACATCCTGGTCGGCGAGGGAGACGCACGCGCGGCGCTGTTCCGTGTCGAGACGGTCTCGTATCCGTTCCTGGCGGTGGCGGACAAGCGCGAGTGGCTGCGGCGGCTGGCGCGCTTCGCGTTCGCGGTCGAGGCCGACTTCTCGCTGTACCGCGTCTGCCGCGCGTACCCGGCCGAGGGCTACGCCGAGCACGCGATGGCGCCTGCTGGATGAGCGCGGCCAGTCGGCGGCGGCGTGGCGGTCGTATCTGAACGGGCACGAGGCGCACCTGCGCGAGCTGCGCTCGTTCACGCCCGAGGTCTACCTCGCGGTCTCGCTGCCGCGCCGAGCGCTTCGTCCGGGCGTGGATCGGATGCGCCGGCGCGTCGAGGACGTGTTCGGGGTCGCGCATCCGGTGCCGATCGCGGCGTCGGAGATCGACGCCCTGGTGGTCGCCGAGGAACGCGCGTTCCGGCGCGCGGCGAACTGTCTGCCGGTGCGGCGCGCGACCACCCGCGAGCTGCAGTGGCTGCTGCGGCGGGCTGCGTGTCGCGGCGTGGCCGAGCCGGCGCTGGATGATCACTGGGAGCCGAGCGCGTTGATCGTCGAGACCGCGGACGGGCGGCCGGCCTACGAACCGCTGGGGACCGACCTGGTGCGCCACGCGAACGCGCCCGTGCTCGAGCAGGACCGCGCGCTGGTGGTCGACGCCGAGGAGGGCCGCTCGCATCAGGCCCTGCTCGGGATGGGCGCGCTGCCGGCGGAGTCCGAGTTCCCGGGCGGCGCGGAGCTGCTGTTCGCGCCGCTGGAGGCGTTGGCGTTCCCGGTCGACGTCGTGGTGCATGCGCGCTGGCTGGGCAACCGGGAGGCGATCACGCGCGTGCGGCGGCGGATCGTCGACGCCGACGTCGCGTACGGCGAGCAGCTGAACTCCTCGCACGGGCCGCTGTCGTTCGCGGCCGAGGAGAACCGGCAGCTGGCGCGCGAGCTCGACGCCTACTTGCAGTCGCACGAGCGGCCGCCGCTGCTGAACGCGGCGATCTCGCTCGCCGTCGGCGCACCGTCTGCGGGCGAGCTCGAGCGGCGCGTGGAGGCGCTGGCGCATCGCTTCGGGACGGTGGCGCTGCATCGGCCGCTGGGGCTGCAGCCGGCGCTGTTCATGGATCACCTGCCGCGCGCCGACGGCGGCCGGGTGCGCGACTACGCCGACGTGCTGACGATCGAGCAGTTCGGCGCGCTGATGCCGGTGGGGACGCATCAGGCCGGCTCGGAGGGCGGCGTCTACATCGGCCGCACGCTGGCCGGTGGGGCGCGGCCGGTGCGCTTTGATGTCACCGAGGCCTCGCGCACGGGGCGGCCGCCGTCGATCCTGCTCGCGGGCACGCTCGGCTCGGGCAAGACGATCGCGGCCGAGCTGCTGGCGTTTCAGGCCGAGCGGCGCGGGTCGCTGGTGGTCGACGTCGACCCCAAGCCGGATCACAACTTCGAAGGGCTGCCGGAGCTCGAGGGGCGCGTGCACGTGATCGAGCTCTCCGGCGATGACCGCTACCGCGGGCTGCTCGACCCGCTCGTGGTCGCGCCGGAGAGCCTGCGCGAGGACTTGGCCAGCTCGTACCTGATCGAGCTGCTGCCGCAGTCGCCGCCGGCGTGGGAGACGCAGGTCCGCAAGGCCGTCCGTCGCGCGCTCGAAGGCGCGTCGCCGAGCTGCCTGGGCGTGCTCGAGCTGCTGCTCGGCGCCGACGACGCGCGACGCGCGCGCGGCGGGTGAAGCGCTGAGCGTGTGGGCCGACTCCGGCGTCGCCCGGCTCGGGTTCGGCGACGGCGAACGCGCCCGTGTCGCGGCGCAGCGGCCGGTGACGACGATCAAGGCGCCCGGCCTCTCGCTGCCGGCGCCGGGCGTCGCGCGCGCGGACTACGACCAGTCCGAGCGGCTCGGGGTGGCCACGCTGAAGCTGATCGCCGCCTACGCCATGCGGCTGGTGGCCGGCGACCGCTCGGTGCACAAGGTCGTGCTCTTCGACGAGGCCTGGTTCCTGCTCGCCTCACGCGACGGGCGGCGGCTGATCGACCGGCTCAACCGGCTGGGGCGGGCGGAGAACGCGACGCTGATCCTGGCCACGCAGCAGCTGACCGACGTCGGCGAGATCGAGAACCTGATCGGCACGCGGTTCATCTTCGGCCAGGAGACCGCGGCCGAGGCGCGCCGCGCGCTCGAGCTGCTCGGCCTGGACCCCGAGGACCGGGCGCTGGTCGAGCGCGTCCGCTCCTACCGGCGCGGGCGCTGCCTGATGCGCGACATCGACGACCGCGTCGCCGAGCTGCAGATCGAGCCCGTGCTACGAGCACCTGCTGCGGATCCTCGACACCTCCCCCGGCGCTCGCAAGCGCGCTGGAGGCCGCGGCATGAAACGCCGGGCGGCGATCGGGCTGGCCGTCGCGGCGGCGCTGGTGCTGCTGGCGTGGCCGGCGGCGGGCGCGGACTATCGCGGCAGCGACCTGCTGGGCAACATCGGCCCGAGCTCGCAGGTGCAGGGCGGCCTGGCCGACAAGTACCCGCTGTCGGCGTACGCGCTCGACTACCAGGTCGAGGTCGGCGTCGACCGACCCCGAGGGCGTGCCGGCGATGATCGCCCAATGGGCCGCGGCGCAGCTGTGGAACGCCACCAGCCTGCTCGTGAAGTGCACGATCGACCTGTTCACGTGGGCGTTCTCGCTCGATCTGCTCAACGGCCCGAACGGCGCGCTGGCCCCGATCGGGCAGGCCATCACCGACCTCTACGAGAACGTCATCGGCGAGGCCTGGATGGTGGTCGCGATCCTCGTCGCCGGCATCTGGGGGATCTGGAAGGCGCTGGTCCAGCGCCGCTACACCGAGACCGCCGGCGCGCTCGCGGTGTCGGTGGTGTTCGTGATCGTGGCGCTGTTCTTCGTCTACCAGCCCGAACGCACCGTCGGGCAGGCCGCGCAGTGGACCAACACGCTCTCGCTGGCGTTCCTCTCGGGCGCCAACCGCGGCTCGCTCGATGATCCCGAGCAGGCCAAGCGCCAGGTCTCCGACCACCTGTTCGACACGCTGCTCTACAAGCCGTGGGTGGTGCTCGAGTTCGGCGGGCTCTCGCACTGCGTCGACAGCGACCGCACCGACGCCGACGGCTTCCCGCGACCGGTCGCCCGCGACGACCCGGCCCGCGACGTCTGCCGCGACCACATCACGGCCAACCGGGCCGGCTACGGCGGCTACGCCGAGCGCTTCCTGAGCCATCCCGCCGGGTCCAAGGAACGCGCGGCCGAGGCCACCGCGCTCAGCAACGGCGAGATCCCGTTCCTGATCCGCGCCGCCGGCACGCAACCCGAGCCCGTACAAGGTCGACAAGGCCGACGCCCCCGCGGTCGACATCCAGCAGGCCGGCGGCGCCTTCCAACGGCTCACGTTCTCGGTGATCGTGGCCGTCGGCGCGCTCGGCGCGGTCGCGCTGCTCGGCTTCCTGTCGCTGGCCGTGATCCTGGCCCAGGTCGTCGCGCTCGTCCTGCTCGGCTTCACGCCGGTGGCGCTGATCGTCGGCATCTTCCCCGGCGCCGGGCACGCGTTCTTCCGCGCCTGGCTGACCAAGCTGGCCACGGCGATCTTCATCAAGGCCCTCTACAGCCTGGTGATCGCGATCGTCGTCGCCGTCAGCGCGGCGCTGACCGCCAGCACCGGCGCGCTCGGCTTCCTGTTCGCCTTCGGCCTGCAGACGATCTTCTTCTGGGCGATCTTCCTCTACCGCAAGCAGATCACCAACCGGCTGGTCGGTGCGACGGTCGGCAGCGCCGACGCGCCGTCTCCGCCGCGCGCGTCGGTCGTGCAGAAGGGCGCCCAGGCCGCGACCAAGCCCTTCACCGCGCTCGCCAGCGTCAGCCGCCCAGGCTCGAGCCGCCACGACAGCGCGCTCGCCGTCGCCGGCACCCAGGGCGGCTCGAGCACCGCACCGGAGCCGCCTGGCTCTCCCGAGGCCCCGTCATCGACCGCCGGGGACCGCCCGAGCTCACCGGCCACAAACGACGGGCCGGCGCCCTCGCTCGCGAGCAGCGCGGGGGTCCCTCGCCCGTGCCGGCGCCGTCGACGCAATGGCGCGGCACGACCCTCGCCGGCGAACGAGCTCGCCGCGCTGGAGTCGCGATCGGCGAACGCCGCACATCGACCGCCGCCGTCGAGCTCCGCGTCGTCGGATCTGGCGGCCGGTGGAGATGCCACCCCGCGCGCCTCGCACGACGACGTGATGCGCCGCGCCCGCGAGCTCCGCGAACGCCAACGCGAGAGTGTTCCCACCGACTGGGACCGTGGTTGACCGCCTTCGCCTGCTGGTCAACCGGCCGCTGCACGACAGCGACCGCGGGCGCCTGTTCGCCGTCGCGGTCGTGGTCATCGTCACCGTCGCGGCCGTGCTGACCCTGCTCGACGACGCCGGCCCCGCACCCGAGCCCCAGCGCACAGCGAAGGCCGGACGCAACGCCGGTGAAACCCCGACGGCCGCTGCGGTCGCCGCGACGCCGCTGCCGGACGCGCCGAGCGAGGAGGGCACGCCGCCCACCGCCGACCAGGCCACGTCTGCCGACATCGCCCGCACCAAGCGCGCCGCCCGCGACTTCCTCGCGGGCTACCTGCCCTTCACCTACGGCCGCGGACACGCGAGCCGGCTGCCCGCCGCCACACCGGAGCTGCGCGCCGAGCTCGCGCACGCACGCCCCGCGCGTCCCGCCGCGCGAACGCCGCCGCCGACCGCGCCTGGTGCTGCTGCAGACCAACGGCGTCAACGGCGAGCGGGCCGAGCTCGTCGCCCTGGTCCGCGACGGCCGGCGCCGCTACAGCGTGCCGCTCGAGCTGGCCAACACGCCCTCGGGCTGGCTGGTCACCGGCCTCGGGAGCTGACCGATGCCCGCGCCCGCAGTCGCGCTCGCCGGCGTCGCGCTGCGCAACCCGCGCCGCACCGGCAAGCTGCTGCTCGCGCTCCTGGCCGCGCTGGGACTGTCGCTCGTGTTCCTGGTCGGGGTGATCGGCTCGATCCTCGGCGCTCCAGCCGCTGCAAGACAGCTTCGGCCCGTCGCGCGCGGCCAACGCGGACATCCCCGCCGGCTATCTCGAGCTCTACGAGCAGGCCGGTGCGCGCTACGGGATCGACCCGTGGATCTTGGCCGCGATCGGCAAGATCGAGACCGACCACGGCCGCTCCACCGCACCCGGCGTGCACTCCGGCGTCAACGCCTTCGGGTGCTGCGCCGGCCCGATGCAATTCTCGCTCGTCGGCTCGCCGAGCACGTGGGACAGCTTCGGCGTCGACGGCAACGGTGACGGCCGCCGCTCGCCGTACGACCCCGAGGACGCGATCCCCGCCGCCGCCAGCTACCTGAAGGCCTCCGGCGCCCCCGGCGACTACCGGCGCGCGATCTTCGCCTACAACCACGCCGACTGGTACGTCGCCGACGTGCTCGCCCAGGCCGACGCCTACCGCGGCGCCGCCACCAGCACCCAGGGCGCCTCGGGCTCACCCGCCGAGACCGCGACCGTCCGCGAGCTGCTCGCCAACCGTCGCCTCGTGTTCACGAGCGGCCAGCGCGCCGACCTGCGCTCGGGCGGCATCGACGCGCGTCTGCTGGCCACGCTGGCCTGGATCGCCGAGCGGCACACGATCATCGTCACCTCACTGCGCCACGACCACTACCCCGGCACCAACCACGAGGCCGGCCGCGCGATGGACATCGGCGCCGTCGACGGCGAGATCTGCCGCGGCGGGACGACCGGCCGCTGCGCCCGCCTCGTCCGCGAGCTCGCCGCCGTCACCGGCCCGACCCGCTCGTCGGAGCTCATCTACTGCTGGGACCCCGACCCCGCCGACCCGGGCATGTTCGCCCGCGCCGACCACTGCGACCACATCCACTGGGGTATGGACGGATGAGTTCCGGCCAGTGGCCTGACGGTGAGCGCGGTGCTGGCTTCTCGTTAGATCAGCGCGGCGATGACTGCGGTGCTCGCGCCGATCAGCGCCGCTACGAGGCCCCAGGAGATCTGGACAAGCTGGAGCTGCATGGCAGCGAGCTCCGTACGAAGGGCGCGGTTTTCCTTGGCGAGGAGCTCGACGTTGGTCGTCAGTACTGCCAACTGGGCTCGCATGGGCTCGGTCTCGGCCGCCAGGTCCTCGAAGTGCGTGACGCTCGCGCTGAGCACGGCAAGCTGCTTTGGTACGTCCTGGAGCGCGGCAGCCAGGTCGTCGAGACGTGCATCGGTCCACTGGGGGGCTGCCTTCGCCATTTTCCGCTCCGTGCAGGTATTTTAGCCGGGATCAACACCGCCGGGACGCGGGTGCGGGGGACGTTTCGAACTCGGCGGTGCGCGGGACGCGTTGCCGGCTGGGTCCACCGAGGCGGTGCCCGTTGGGCGTTCGGCGACGGTCGGTGTGTGTGCGCGGGCGCTACCAGTCGGAGCTGGCCGTGACGGGCTGCGGGGTGTGCTCGCGCACGACGGGGACGCTGAAGGCGTGCGAGGCGGGGCGGCGGCGAGTGGTGGTGGCGAGCAGGGTCATGGTCGGTTCTCCCGTTAGCGACGCGGCTTGCGGAAACGGCGCGGAGTGGTGCGCGCGGCCTGGTGCGCGGTGGCGTGGTGCAGCTGGATCAGCGAGGGGTTCATGACACTGGGAATTCTCCAGGTCGGGCCGTTGCGTTCTCAGGCGGCTGGCAGGCGTCTTGTTGGTGCCGACCCGGCCGGTGCGGGTGCGGATGCCGTCCGCCGAGCGGGTGCTGTCCGTACGCTCCTGCGGCGTCGCGGCTCGGGGTGTGGTGTGGTGGTCTCGGGATACTCGGGGCACTTCCGGCGCAGCCGGCTTGACCAGCTCATCAGCGGAGCCGGCCCGTGGCTGTCAAGCATCAGCCCGTCAGGGCCGGCCGCAGGCCGCCGCGAAGCGGTGCGCTTGACAGGCGCGGGCCGGCGGAGCTACGGGGTCGCGTGGTGGGATCTCGGCGTGGGAGGGAGCGCGGTCACTGGCGGTCGTGGGCTACGCGCGGACGATCCCGTGGTAGGGCCGCCGGTGCAGGTCCGGGTTGACGGGGTCGCCTGGGCTGCCGATACTCGGGTGACTGCGGCACGCGTGACTGAAGGGGGTTGGATCGATGCACGCACGCGTCGCGTTTTACAAGCTGAGGTCGGGCACGTTCGAGGAGGTCGTCCGGGTCGTCGAGGCTCCCGGGGGGCTGCTCGAGATCTTCCGTCGGAGTCCTGGGTTTCGGTCCTACGAACTGGTCGAGGCTCCGGCGGGGCTGTTCTCGATTTCGCATTGGGAGTCGTCGGCGCAGGCGGACGAGGCGACGCGTGCGGCTGCCGCGTGGGTTGCCGAGCACATAGCCGACCGGGTCAGGCTGCAGCAGAGCGATATCGGGGAGGTCGTGCTGTCGTCCTCGGCGGTCGCGACGCATTGATCCCGGTCGTCAGCGTCGTGCGCCGCGTGCGGTCCGTCGGCAGACGTAGCGTGGCCTGAGCGGCGCCCAGGGGAGCCCTGCCCGGGCGCGGCAATTCGACGCCCCGTGACGAGGCCGAGGTGGTAGGCGTGCGTCAGCGCACTACGCGCCGGCGAGGACGGCCGCTTGCGGCCGCCCGCAGCCGGCGCGGCGGCGAGCGCAGCGAGCCGCCCTTGATGTCGTAGAGCACCTCCTCACGAGCGAGGACAGCACGGCTGATCGGCATCCGGGTGAGTCAAGCGTGGAGTCGTGTTCCGACTCCGATGCTGCCGGCTGAGCGCTCCGTCGACCTTCCGCACTTTGCCACGCGGTCGCGTCCTCGGGGACGAGACTCCCGTGACTCCGCCTGCCGTCAGCGAGCCGAGAGCGCGGCCCGTCCGAACGACTGAACAGCGGCGTCAGGTTCTGCGGCTCGTGATCGGCGGCGACGGGGTCGGATGCCATGGCGCGCTGAGGTGCTTCAACGCCGTAAGTTGGGCGCGCTGAGCGTCGAGGACGCTGCGAAGAGAGTGGGAGGGCGTTCTCGTCGAGCAGCGGAACGCCGGAGGAGTGGCGGACGCGATGACGTCGATGATCGCGGTGGCGGCTTCCGGGTGCCGGGCTGGTTGCTGTGGGTTCCGTCCGGCGGTATTAGTTTACGCGGAGTCGGGATAGTAGGAGATGGTGTCGGCCGACGGGTCCAGCGGGCGTGGCCTGCAGCTGGCCGGGAACATCCGCACCGACCTGCGGAGCGATCTGCCGGCGGCACGGTCGTTGCTCAGCAGCCACCAGCGGGTCGCAGGCTGCCTTGCGGGTACCGCCGTCGGTCTGACGGTAGCCGCCCACGAACTGGCGTGGTCCGCGCGCTTCCGACAGCCAGCGCTTGAAGAGTCGAGGTCCGAGCCCGGGGTGGCTTCCGCGGCAAGCGTGCGTTGAGTTCTTCCGAACTGGTTCAGTACCTGCTCGGACGCCCAAGGCGAGGTCCACGAGATGCATGGCAGCGGCGAGGCGGCGTGCTTGTGGAGGAGCGGACCTTCGAGGGCACGGACGACCATGTCTTGCGCACGCGCGCTTCGGACGTCCCGCCGATCGACCGCCATGTCGTCGTGTGCAACGTCCACGTGTCCCGCTTGCGTGACGGCTGGCACCGCGCGTTCCAGCTCAGCTTCGCCCGAGCGGCCATGCTGGCGCCGTTCGGGCCCGCCGCATGAATGGCCCGCGCGGGCGAGCGGGTTGAAGGGCCAACGCTGCGCAACCGCTGAGCATCGTGTGATGCGGTTCCGCGGCCCAGAGTGTTGACACGTGCAAACCCGGCTGAGTAACGTCGCGGCTCCAGATCGTGGGTCTTTGCGCTCATCCTGAGTTCTCCCGGGAGGATTGCCGTGCGTCATCCCATCAGCTTTGCCAGTCATGCATCGAGGCGCTCGGCGATCATGGTGGTGCTCGTCATGCTCGTCGGTCTCGCTCTGCTTCCTCGCGGAGTGGCGATGGCCGACACCGTCACAACGGACTTTGAGGACTTCGCGCTTGGGTCTGTTAATGGACAGGCTGGTTGGAGGAGTGGTCTCGACCAGGCAGTTGTTCCCAGCGGCGGAGTCGCCACCTTCGGAAACCAGTCGTTGCGTCGTTCGAACCTCATTGCGTCTTCGGCGTTCGCCGATCAGACCTATTCCACGCCTGTTTCACCACCAGCCGGGGAGACTCAGCCGAATACGGTCTACATCGCCAAGTTCTCGTTTTTCGCTCCGGTCTATCAGCAGGGTCTCGACGTGACCGTCAGTCCAGACTCTGGCGACGGCTCGCGCATGGCCTGGGTGGATCTGCTGGATGACGACGGACGGTGTCCACATCACCGCCTCCGATAGTTCCGGGCCCGGCGGCAGGTTGCGTCAACCATGACCTTGGAACGCTTTCCCACGGTCAGCCACACACGATCGAGTTCCGGATCAAGCTCATCCCAGGCGAGGCCAACGACCTGGTGCGAATCGTGATCGACGGTGAGGACGCTGGTCAGTGCTTCACGACCTGGGAGACCTACTACCGGGTCGCTCCGGAACAGAGTTGGCCCGAACGTCAATAAGCCACCGAACATCAACAGCCTGCAGTTCCGCACCTCCGTAGGCACGTTCACTCTCCCCGACGCCGGCTACCTGTTCGACAACGTCACTGTCACGACCGGCACCGGCCCCGATTCACCCGGGTGCGACGTGACGATCGACAAGCAGGCAGACGCGACCACGGTCACTGCCGGCGGCCTCGCCAACTACACGCTCACGGCCCGCAACCGCGGCCGTGCCGTGGCACGCAACGTCCGTGTTTGCGATCGCATCCCGCGCGGGACGACGTTCGTGCGCGCCGACCGCAAGTTGCAACGCGTCGGTCGCAACCGCTGCTTCGTGATCCCCAGCCTCAGGCCCGGCCAACGCGAGAGCGTCGACGTCGTGCTTCGTGTCGATGCGGACTACTCACGGGGCACGTTGACGAACATCGCTGACCTCCTGCCCGGCCTGCCGGGCACTCCTGCGGCGCCGGGACTAGACCTTCCGGCCCTTCCCGCGCCGGGCACGCCGGGCACGCCGGGCACGCCGGGCACGCCGACGCCGAAGGCCAGGCGGTCAGGAGAGCCAAGGCCGTCGTGAAGGTCCGGGCACGGCGCGGTGTGCGTCGACCGCCGGCCGTTACCGGATAGCTAGCCCACGACGACCGGGTGCCGGGCAGTTGAGCGGCGCTGACCGGGCTCCAGCCAGGAATCGCGGCGGCCGGCCGGAGCATCGCATCACCGCACGCTAAGTGCGCGGAGGGAAACAGGGCATCATGCCTTTCGGTATGAACGCGGCCCGCATCGGGTCGCGAGTCGACTCGCCGTTCTCGGCGTGTTCGTCGCCGCGTTCTCGCTCGCGGCGCCGCCCGCGCTGGCGGCGCCGGAGTGCGGCGCGGAGCGGGCCACCGCCGCCAGCGTGGGCAGGCCGAGCGCGCGCCTGGCGTGGCGGGCCGAACTCCTGGCGCGCACGCCACTCTGGAGTTCCGGGCCGGGCCGGCACCGCAAGAGCCGTGGCTCGATCGTGCCCCGCGACGCGGCGTGGCTGCTCGTGCTGCGCGCCGCTCCCGATCGCATGGGCCGCTGCTGGCTGCGGGTACGGCTTCCCTCGCGCCCCAACGACGCCGCGGCGTGGCTAAACGCCGACCGCGTCGTGCTGCAGTCCACGCCGTGGCGCGTCGTCGTGTCGCGCCGCGCACGGTCGATCTCCGTCTACCGCGACGGTGAGCGGCTCCGCCGGTTCAGCGTGGTCGTCGGGGCGCCGGCGACCCCGTCGCCGCTGGGTCTGTTCTCGATCGTGGGCGTCTGGCGCTGGCACTCGGCCGACTTTCTGGGCTCCTACGTCCTTCCGCTGACCAGCCACAGCAACGTGCTGCAGGAGTTCGGCGGCGGTGACGGCCGCGTGGGCATCCACGGCCGCGGCGGGGCCAGCCTGCTCGATCCGCTCGGTACTGCCCGCAGTCACGGCTGCATACGCATGGCGAACGGCGCGATCGATTGGCTCGTCCGCACGGTCGGCGCCGACGCGTTGCCCGGCATTCCGGTGCGAATGCGGTACCGCTGACCGGGAAGTAGGCGCCGCCATCCGACCGTGGCCTCACCAGCCGTCATCCGTCCGGCCGGTGCCGGCCGGGTAGACCCAGTCAGGAACCGAACGCGACGGCCCGCAAGTCGCCGGTTCTCGGATCCGACGGATCAGAGTGCGGGACGTCCCACGGAATGGCCTCTGTCCCGTCGCGGTCGATGCTTTTACCCCGGTCAGGCGGGCCTCTTTCGATGTACGGGCCGGTCGGGGTTCACGTGGCCGGCTTGCGCGCGAAGAAGCCGAGGTACTTGTAGCCGCTCTTGCCTCGTGCCCGTGCAACCGAGGTGGGCGCCGGCCACGATCTCGACGAGCGCGCCGAGATGTGCGCATAAAGATGGGAGCTGACGCGGCCGAACTCGCCGTTTCGCGCTCGTCGGCGCCGGGCCGCGAGGCGGTCGGGCGGCTGCTCGCCGAGCTGGTCCAGCCTAGAGGCCCGTCGGGGAGGCGCCCAGCCGTCGGCGACTGATCTCTCGCCTCTCGTGCAAGGGGTCGCGAGGTGGTCGCGTTGCGTTTCGTCTTGTTGCGAGGACCCTGTGCCGGCTACTAGCGGACGGTGTCATCGTCTAGCTCGTGGCGAACCCACGTGAGATAGCTCGGATTCCCGCCGTGGATCGGCAGGACGGTCACGTTCGGGATCTCGTAGGGATGCCGCT
>CAVWJU010000010.1:0-328292 GCA_963755275.1 uncultured Solirubrobacteraceae bacterium
TGAACGGTCTCGCAGTCGGGCGCGACGACGTCGGCCGCGTCGGCGGTGACCGTGTCCTCACCGACGCCGCAGGTCACGGTGTCGATCTCGCCGTCGCGCGCGTCGATGGTGTCGTTGCCGTACGGGTGCTTGCACCAGAGCGGGCCGCAGTCGCCGCCCGCGAGGTCGGCCGAGATCGTGTCGCGCCCGGGGCCGCCGACGATCGCGTCGTCGCCGAAGCCGCCGTCGAGCGAGTCGTCGCCGGTGCCGCCGTCGAGGCGATCCGGCCCGTCACCGCCGCGCAGGCGTCGTCGCCGCCGAGACCGGTGAGCGTGGAGGCGGAGCGCCACCTGGGAGAGCTTGAACTCGTCGGCCCGTCGGTGCCGACGAACGTCCCACCGATGTTGAGCCAGACGAACTCGACGTCGCGAGGTCGTCGCCTTCGCCCGGGCGCCCGTCGTCGGCGCCGCCGCCGAGCGTGATCGCGACGGGCGGGTCGTTGTCGGTGAACCGGCAGTAGTCGCCGTCGATCGTGTCGCGCCCGGGGCCGCCGTCGACGACGTCGGCCGAGGCGTCCTCGTAGCCGTCGGGGTGCAGGACGTCGTCGCCGGCGCCACCGTCGAGGCGGTCACGGCCGGACTTGCCCTGCAGGTCGTCGACACCGTCGCCCCCGAGCAGGACGTCGTCGCCGGCGCCGCCATTGACCTTGTCGTCGCCGGCGCCGCCGTCCAGCGTGCTCGCGCGCGGGCCGTCCTCGAGGAGGTCCTTGCCGGGCCCGCCGGAAATCGAGACCGGCACGCTGACGGCGTCCGAGACGACGCCGCGGTCATCGCCGTCGCCGAGCTCCACGTGGACCGCTCCGGGCGTGCACGTGACGACCTCGCCGGGCCAGATCTCGCTCTGCGCGCAGCCGGCCGCGATCGCCGTCATCAGGTCTCCACCGCCGGTGTAGAACGTGATGGAACCGGCGTCGTCCTGCTGGACGTCGACGTTGTTGGTCGCGCCGGCGGCGGCGCTGTAAGTGAGCGCGCCGGCGCCGTCGCGGGTGACGGTGGCCGCCGAGGCGGCGCCGGGCAGGAGCGTGAGGGCGCCTGCCACGGCGAGCGCCAAGGTCGTTACAGCGGTACGGCCGATGGTCGTGTCGGGCATGCGCGTCTCCGGAGTGGGTGTCGCCGGATCGTTCCAGCGGCGCTCCGCAAGCACATCAGGGAAACCCCTAGCCGTGCGGCGCACGGACTCGGGCCGCTGCTCCAGATTCAGGTCGTGTCAGCGATCTGAGCGTTACGCTGCGGCAATCCCGAGTATACGCAGCGTTATCCAGCGCGGCTGGTTTGCGTACTGCGCGGTGTTGCGTAATTCGCCGTTTTCTGCTTGCCCAGACGGGGTCCAGACCGTCGTCGGGCAAGGGCTTGCAGAGGCGACGCGGCGCTGGTACCCGTTCGCGGTGGTCGTGATCTCGGGACGCCGTGACACAGGACGGGAGGGCCGGCGAGCGGACACGCCGCTGTACGCGCGGCCGCGACTGCAGAGCCTCGCGATCGTGGCCCTGTTCACCGCCGACGGGGTCGCGACGCGTGCGCTGGGCAGGCCCCGGTGGTTGACCCTGGCCTACGTCGGCCTCGGCTTCGTCCTGGCGCTCGGCCGTCTCGCCTCTCGCGCGGCCGCAGCATGCCCGAGGAGCCGACCGCGTCGAGCACGCGCGCCGCGACCGGCCGATTCACCCGGCGCTCCGCGATCGGCTACGCGCAGGTGGGCGGGGAAGGGAGCCTCTCGGCGCTGGCCGCGTTCCGGACGGCGATCGGCGCGCACGCGCATGCGCACGGACTCGAACTGACGACCGTCGTGCACGACATCGAGCGCGAACCCGGCGAGTGGCGGCGCGGGAAGATGCGGACCGGAACGCCGGTGGCGACGGACGATGGGTGTGAGCGATTAGCCCTAAGGCCCATACCGGCGATCGCCGACCGGGCGGACCATCGGTGGCATGAACCCCAACCTCACCGAGACCGCTCGCAGGCGCGCCGCGCGCCGCACGACCCGCCCGGTCAAGGGCTGAGACGTCATGCACCGTCGCGAATCGCGCGTCCGCCCGCCACGTTCCCCGCAGCCCTGGCGCTGGCGCCGCGAGCAGCCGGCGATCGCGGCCGGTGGCCGCCGCGGCCGGCGGGTGAACCACGCGCCGCGTCGCGCGCGTGAAGCCACCGCGCGCTGCCGGTCGTGGCCGTCCTGGCGGTGCCTGGGCTGAAGCCGGCCGGGTAACCGGCCAACCTGCGGCCCGTGCTCGGGGTCATCCGAGCATGACCAGCCGAGACGAGACTTCGAAGTACCCGCCGCGCCCCGCCGAACAGCAGCCCGCCGTGCTCGCGCTCCAGCGCGGCCGCGGCAACTGGGCCGTGGCGCGACTGCTCGGCCGCTCGCCGGCCGAGACCGCGCCGGTGAAGGCGCCCGGGCCGCTCGGACAAGCGCTAAGCGGGCTCGGCGGGAGGCTCGTCGCCGGCGTTCAGGATGCGCTGCGTCCACGCCACGTCGTGCCAGGTCCCGAACTTGAAGCCGATCCGCCGGTAGGTGCCGACGGGCTCGAAGCCGAGCGCCGCGTGCAGCCCGGCGCTGGCGTCGTTGGGCAGCGTCATGCCCGGCGATCGCGACGCGGTAGCCGCGCTCGGTCAGGTGGGGGAGGAGGACCTCGTAGAGCGCCCGGCCGCCGCCGGTGCGCCGGCGACCCTGTTCCAGATAGACGCTGACCTCGCAGGCCCAGCGGTACGCGGCGCGCGCGTGGAAGGGTGCCGCGTAGGCGTAGCCGACGACGCGGTCCGCGTCCTCGAGCACGAACCAGGCGAGCGAGCCCTCGATGCGGCGCGCCATCTCGGCCTCGGTCGGCGGCTCGGTCTCGAAGCTGATCGCCGTGTCGCTGACGTACGGCGCGTAGATCGCCGCGCAGGCCGCGGCGTCCGCGGAGGTGGCGTGCCGGCGCAGCACGATAGTAGCCGATCATCCACTATCGTGACATGCACGACGCAGGCGCTCGCCGACGCGGTCCAGGCCGCCCGCCGCGCCCAAGGGCTCTCGACGAGCGCGCTGGCGGAGCGCTCGGGCGTCTCGCGGGCGATGATCGCCAAGATCGAGCGGGCCGAGGCGCAGCCGACGGCCGCGCTGCTCGGGCGGCTGTCGGGCGCGCTCGGGCATGACGCTGTCGGAGCTGATCGCGCGCGCGGAGCACGCCGACTGCGCGCCTCGCGCGGGCCGCGCGATCAACCGACGTGGACCGACCCGGACTCCGGCTACGGGCGCCGCGCGGTCTCGCCCGCGGCCGGCGGCCCGCTGGAGCTGGTCGAGGTCGACGCTCCCGGCCGGCGCCGTAGGTCGCCTACCCGGCGGACACCTACACCTTCATCCACCAGCAGATCTGGGTGCTCGACGGCACGCTGCGCTTCCGCGAGGGCGACGCTCGAGCACGTGCTGGATGCCGGCGACTGCCTGCAGCTCGGAGCGCCTGCCGCGTGCACGTTCGCCAACCCGTCGCGCCACGCCTGCCGCTACCTCGTCGCGCTGACGCGCCGGGGCGGGTAGACGACCGCGGCCCTCGCGCGATCGGCGTATCCTCGCCGGCGTGCAGAGGCGCTGGAGCGCAGCGGCGAGCTTGGCGGTCGTAGTCCTGGGCCTGCTGTCCACTGCGGCGCGCGCGGACCGTGCGGCGACGGCCGCCGAGAACGCCGCGCTCGCAGCCGCGCTGGAGGTTCCCGCGGAGTGCCTGGAGTCGTACGTCTCCACGGTCGACGCGAGTTGGGCTTCGACGTACGTCGTCTACGACGACGACTGCCCGGAGGGCGACGGCGTGATCATGCTGCACCTCGTCGAGGGTGTCTGGCGTAACGCCTACACGGGTCCGGCCGAGCAGACGCCGTGCCCGCTCGATCGGGCCATCCCGGACACGGTCGCGCGCGACCTCGACCTGTGCTTCCGCCCCAGTTCGAAGATCTACATGCCCTATTGGGACGACCGGCTCAAGTACAAGCCCAAGACGCTGCCGCAGGGGGCTCACGGCCTCATCAGCAAGCTGAAGTGGCGCAGCTGGGGCAAGCCGGTTGCGACGGGGACCGGGATCTTCGATTACGTCGACGCGTACGAGCGCTTCGAACGCCCGGTCAAGATCAGCTTGAGCCGCCGCGGCTATCTGTGGCCACCAGCGCGCGTACCTGCGGATGCGCATCAGCGCGGCCCGGGCGGCGGACCGGCGCAAGCTGCGCTTCATGACCGGCGTGACGGAGCTCAGCTGTCCCGGCGACGAGGATCGCGCCGCATAGCCGCCGATTGCCGTCTCGCTTCGTTGGGCGGCATCCGAACTGATCACGTGCGCTGGTCCGCGGGCGGGAAGTCCGCGTGGCGGTGCGTGAGCCGCCAGCGCCCGCGCGCGTAGCGGTAGACGTGGGTGACGCGGATCGTCATCGGGACGAGCGGGCCGCCGTCGATCTGGACTTCGCCGCGCTCGAAGCCGACCGTGTAGGCCAGCGAGCCCGCTCCGCCTCGACGACGACGTTCTCCGGCGTCACCCCGCCGCCGGGGCCGAAGCGTCCGCTGACCCACTCGAACGTGTCCTTGAGCGCGGTCGGGGCCGCGCTCGATCGGCCCCCAGGCGCCGAACAGGGTGATGTCGGGGCTGTCGTCCCAGAGCTCGACGTAGCGGCGGGACTCGCCGGCGGTGATGGCCCGGATCGCCTCGTCGGTCCGGTGCAATGCGGTCTGGAGGTTCTCCATTCCGCTGCTATACGCCGCCGTGCGCCCGTCCGCCAGGGGAGATTCCCCCGTCTGACCCTTGCCCGTGCCCGCCGAAGCGGAGAGGATCGCGTCACACGGCGAAAGGGATGACGATGCCCAGCAGCGCGTATTCCGTCGCGAGCCGCGAGGACGCGACCGACTTCATGGCGGAGCTGGCCCGACTATGGCGAGCAGCGCTGGTACACGAGCACGCTCGGGACCGAGCAGGTCTCCTTCAGCTGGCGCCGGATGCTGCCGGGGACCGGCGGTCGCGGCAGCTACGGGCACCGCCATCCGGGCCATGAGGAGGTCTTCTTCGTGATCTCCGGCGTCGTCACGTTCAAGATCGACGACGACGTCTTCGAGGCCGGCCCGCAGACCGCGGTCCGGATCGCCGGCGACGCGTACCGCTCGGTGCACAACGACACCGACGCCGAGGCCGCAGCTGCTGATCTTCTCGACGAAGCTCGACGAGCCGCGGACCGAGACCCAGGACGGCTTCTGGCCCTAGTCGGCGGTGGCTCATCTGGTCCAGCGCGACGGTCACGGCCAGCAGCAGCGGCTCGTCCTCGCCTGCGCGGATCTCGATCCCGTACGTGTCGCGGACCCGGAACCAGCGCTTGGACACGGTCGCGATCGTGTCGCCGTCGCGCTCGATCTCGTACTCGTGGTCGACGATGTTGCCGTGCGCCTTGAGGTCCTCGCCGTCGGCCATGTCGATCTTGAAGCGGTCACGGAAGCCGACCAGCGCCTTGTGGACCGTCGCGATCGTCTCCCCGTCGCGTTCGACGGCCATCCTGTCGCGCACGCTGAGCTTGCGCTCCTGGATCTTTGCCACCTCGCGCCCGTTGCGGTCCTCGAGCAGGAACGTGTCGCGGATCCGCATCGCCTTGCCGTTGACCTTGTAGACGCGCTCGCCCTGGTCGTCCTCGATCCACGAGTCGTCGCCGATCGCGACGAGCTTCTCGCGCATCTGGAAGCGCCGGGTCGGGATCTGCTCGCGGTTTCGTAGGAAGCCCATCACCGGATCGTCGCCGCCGGGAGGGTGGGCGGCCATCACCCATCCGGGGTGAACGTCACGGAAGCGACGCGCGGGAATACGCCGCGGGCGCTTGCCGTCAACCCGGTCATGCGGCAAGTCTCCTCGAGCGCCGCGGCCGCGCCGCCACGGGCAGCCCTGTCCGTGACGACGTTCGACCTCGTGCGCCCCGACGACCAGCTCGCGCTGGTCGTACACCTCGAGAACCTGATCGTCTCGGGCTCGCAGTTGGTGGCGATCACGCCGGCCCAGGCGGCGTTCATCCGGCTCGACTTCCCTTCGCAGCAGCTGCTCGAGTACGCCGCCGAGGGCCTCGGGAGCCGGCCAGTGCAGAACGAGCCGATCTTCACGGGTCCCAGCCGACTCGTCTTCCGCGTCCCGCCGGGCACGCCGCCGATCCCGTTCTCGGTCGCGGGGATCCTCGGGGCGCTGCCGGGTCTGCCGCTCGCGGGCAGCGCCGGCGGCGGCAGCGTGCCCGAGGCGGCCGCGCTCAACGGGTCCGGCGACGCGATCGACGCGCGGCTGGCGGCGCTCGCGGCCCAGCACGGGATCGAGCGCGCGCGGGAGGCCGGCGCCGCGCTCGGCCGCAAGCTGCCGCGGTCGCCGGCGGCCGCGGCCCCCGAGCCCGCCCAGGTGCCGAGCCAGCTCAATCTCCCCTACTGGCTCGAGCTCGCCCTGCCCGGCGGCGCGACCCGCTTCACGCACGCGCGCGAGCCGGTCGGCCATGGCGGCCGCTTCGAACCCTGGCATACGCAGCTGGTGGTGCGCGCCACCGATGGCTCGCTCGTGCGCCGAACGGTCCCGGTGTTCCCGCGGCTGCGCAGCAGGCACCGTTCGCCAACCCGGATCCGGCCTGGCTGCGCGACGTCACCGACAAGCTGGTCAACAGCGCGCTCTCGTTCGCGGACTGCCAGAACCTCAACACGCAGTCGACCAAGGGCCGCTCGGCCAACGCCCGGCGGATCGAGCTCTCGACGCACGGCGCGACGATCGACGTGCGCGCGACCTACCCGGACGGCAACCCGAGCGCGTGGCGCCACCGCACGGTCGGCGGCCGCGACACCGAGGTGCGCACGACGAACGTCGGGACCCTGTTCCCGCTCGGGCACCAGGCCGAGCTGGTGCGCACCACGAGCCGCGGTGTTCGACGGCGAGGCCAACGGCGCCCGCGCCGGGCTGCGCACCACGTCGATCATCCGGGTCAAGCAGCCCGAGCTGGCCTACAACGCGTTCGGCGACCAGTTCACGCGCCGCTGGCCATGGCGCGTGGTCGAGATCCTCACGGACGAGACGCCCGCGCGCGGCAAGCTCGTGACGACGGCCGGCGCGAGCTACATCCGCGTCGGCAGCCGGGCGTTCCGCTACCGCTGCCGGGCGGAGGACCGCGCCGGCGAGGAGTGCGAGTTCTCGCTGCCGCTGCTGTTCGTCCCAGGAAACGTCGCCACGCCGAGCATGGCTGCCGCCTGGGCCGCGCTCACGGGCGGCGACGCGACCGCCGGCGGCGAGCTGCAGCTCGGCGGTCAGCGCGTCTCGGTCGCGCCGCCGCCGTCCAGGTTGCGCGCCCAGCAGCTCGGGGTCGAGCCGCCGCCGCCCGACGCGACGACGATCGTCGCGCGCGCCGCCCGCATCAAGGCCCGCACGACCGGGTCCGGCTATCACCCGATGGTCAGCTCGCTCGAGGCGGGCGTGCCGGCGCTGACGCGCTTCGCCGAGAACACCGGGATCGCGGCGGCCGCGGTCGACAACCTCACGTTCGACTACGCGCAGGCCTTCCTCGACCGCGGCCTCGAGTTCGCCGACGGCAACGCCGGCGGCGCGCTGTTCGACTTCAAGCAGCTCAAGAACGCGACGGTCGGGCTCGGCGGCGCCGCGACCGGCGGACTCGCCTCGCCGCGCTTCGACATCACCGCCTACTCCGCGCTGCTCGGCCCCGTCGCCGACCTCGGCGGCGTGGCGTCGGGCACGTTCGACGTCCGCAAGTGGCTGAGCAAGGCGATCGGCGGGCCGATGAACCTGTTCGGCGTCTTCCCGCTGATCGACCTGATCCCCGAGGCGCTGCCGCTCAAGCAGGCGCCGCAGATGATCGCCGACGCGGCGACGCAGCGGATGAAGTGGAGTGCTCCGCTGTTCAAGGGCGGTCCGCTGCCGTTCTTCGAGGGCTGCACGCTGCGGCCCGGCGGGCCCAAGCCGGAGCTGCGGATCGACTCCGTGACATCGACCGACGGCGGCCGCCTGCGCTCGCGCACGACCTGCGAGATCGCCCAGATCGAGCTCGTGTTCGCGCTCGCCGGGCGCGAGATCGTGGTCGTCCCGGTCAACCGGATCGCGTTCACCAGCGTCGACGGCGGCACGCCGACGGTCGACGTCGAGCTCGGCCAGATCACGTTCGGCGGCGTGCTGGCGTTCGTGCGCCGGCTGTCGGAGCTGATCGGCGGCCTCGGGCTCGCCGGCGCCCCGGCGATCGACGTCACGTCCGACCGCGTGCGCTCGACGGTCGAGCTGCCGATCCCGTCGCTCGCGCTCGGGATGTTCGCGCTCGAGAACATCAACTTCGGCACGACGCTCGAGCTGCCGTTCTCCAGCACGCCGTCGCTGGCGTTCAGCTTCGCGACGCCCGCGAACCGCTTCCGGCTGACGGTCTCGGCGCTCGCCGGCGGCGGCTACCTGATCCTCCGCGTCTCCACGCGCGGGATCGAGCAGCTCGAGGGCGCGATCGAGTTCGGCGCCGCCGTGTCGGTCAACTTCGGCGAGATCGCCAAGGGCTCGGTCTCGATCATGGCCGGGATCTACCTGCGGCTCGGCGCCGGCGACGCGATCCTCGAGGGCTACCTGCGCGTCACCGGCGAGGCGCGCGTGCTCGGCCTCGTGACGCTCGGCGTCGAGCTCTTCCTCGGGGTCTCCTACGACTTCGACGCGAAGCTGGTGACCGCGCGCGGCGAGGTCGCCTTCAGCGTCAAATGCCTGTTCTTCAAGAAGACGGTGCGGGCGCCGTTCAAGCGCGAGTTCAGCGCCTCCAACGGCGACCCGACGTTCGCCCAGCTGATGGCGCCCGAGGGACACGCCGGGCCGCTGCCGTGGGACCAGTACTGCGCCGCGTTCGCGGAGGTGTGAGATGACGTTCTGCGTCCTGTGGACCGCGCTCCCGTCCGGCCTGGATCCGGCGGCGGGCACGGCCAGGCTCTCGATCGTGGCGTCGCCGCGGATCGTGAAGGTCGGCACGACGACGCTCGGGGCCAGCGACCTGCGGCGCTGGCCGGAGTTCGTCGCCTCGCTGCGCGGGCTGAGGATCGTCGACGCCGACAGCGGCGCCACCTTCCCCGCGCGCGTGCTCAGCCCGGCGCCCGACCAGTCACTGTGGAACACGCTGCTCCCGGACAAGACGCCGGTCGATGTCTGGGATGAGAGCGACACGCCGATCTTCCGACCGGTCGTCGAGTCCTTCTCCTATTCAGAGGCCCACCGCGTGCTGTCGGGGATCTACGCCGGCGACACCGGCGAGGCGCTGGCCTCAGACCACGCCATCGCGTCGCTCGACGCGCGGGCGAAGACCGCGCCCGCGCTCGCGCCGCTGGACGCGGTGCTGCAGCGCATGCAGGTCTCAGACAGCGCGATCGGCGGTCCGCCCGGGCTCGCGCAGAAGGTCCGCTCGGTCGAGCACGCCGAGTTCCACCAGATCGTGGGCCAACTGCTCGACCATCCGGCGCTGGCGTTGAAGGTCGGCCTGCGCGTCGACCTCGAGATCCGCGGCCTGACCGGCACGCGGACGATCTTCGTCGACGACGCCGACGGGCGCATGCGCGGGCCGGTGCCGGCCGCGCAGCCGCGCTCGCGCGTGATCGCGGCCAACGGTCGTTTCGTGATGGCCTCGGACGGCGGCGAGATCGTCGAAGGCATGCTCGACCTGCGGCCCGGCCTCGGCGACGTCGACCACGTGGTCTCGCAGCTCGACGTCGCCGGGTTGACGGCGCAGCTCGGGAGCGCGGCGGCGGCACTGGCCGGCGGCGCGACGGTCACGCTGCCGCCGCCGCGCGACGTCGGCATCACGCTGGCGCAGATCGGGCGCCGCGACGGGATCGTCGAGAAGACGCTGACCACCGGCGCGAAGTGGGACGCCGGGGCGCCGATCCTGTTCGCCGACGACGTCACGGCCGGCTACCGCGTCGACATCCAGACCAACGGCGGCCCGTTCCAGTCGCTGATGAAGCGGGTCATCGCCTACGGGTTCAGCGGCGTGCGGGCCTCGGTCGAGGTCCATGACGAGGGCCAGGTGGACCCGATCGGCGTCGTCGAGCAGGGCGACGCGAACGGCAACCCGCTGCTGCTCGTGGGGGAGGAGCTCTTCTCGTGGAACGGCTGGAGCCTCGTGGCGCCGACGCCGGGCGGGCACGTGGGCGCCGACGACGTCCCCGGCGGCCAGATCGAGACCGGTGAGCCCGGTCCGGTGCCCGGATTCCCGCTCACGTTCCGCGTGCGCGCCGAGGCCGGCTCGCTGCCACGGCTGCGCTACGGCAACACGTACGTGGTCCGCGTGCGCGCCTCCGATCTCGCGGGCAACTCGATCGACCCCGCGCTCTGCAACCCGGCCTTCGTGTCGGCGCCGATCCGTTACGTGCGCAAGGAGGTCGTGACCGCGCCGGTCGTGCTGCCGCGCAAGCCGTTCGGCGACGGCGAGCACCTGCTCAAGCTCGTCGTCCGCACCAACGACGGCGTGCCGGTCGGCCCGCCGACGTGCGAGCGCCACCTGGCGCCGCCCAAGGCCTCGCAACGGCTGTGTGAGCTGCACGGGCTCTTCGATTCGGCCTTCGGCCCGGACACGCCCGCGCGCGCGGCCGAGCGCAAGCGGCTGTTGGCGATCATCCGCCGCGAGTCGCGGACCTGGACCGACCCGCAGCCCGGCATCGCCGTCGACGGCCGGACGCCCCTGCCGTTGCCGCCGGGCGAGGCGCTCCCGCCCGGCCAATACGTCTACTTCGACCTCGACCACGTGCCGGTCCCGTACCTGCCCGAGCCGATCACCAACGGCGCGGCGCTGCGGCTGCCGCTGCGGGCCGGCCGCACGCCGACCTGGGCGACCGCCACCTACGGGCCCAAGCCGTGGCCCGACGCGTCGACGGTGCGGCTGGTGCTGCAGTCCGGTGGCGCGGGGATCAGCGGCGGCGCCGACGCCGCCAGTCGCGGCCGGATCGACGTCACGCTGCCACCCGCGACGGAGATCGAGGCCGAGCTGTCGAGCATGATCACGTCCGCGGGCCTGGCCGTCCTGGACGGCGCGCCGAAGACCCAGAACCCGATCGCCGCGCGCGAGGGCCAGGAGCGCAAGCTCAGCCCGGCGGTGAGCGTGAAGCTGGTGCATGCCGTCCAGCGACCCCTCGCCCCGCCGCAGCTGACCTTCACGGGCGGCCCGGAGCGGATCCGCGGCGGCACCTGGGCACGCCTGCGGGGCAAGATCGAATGCCACGCGGCGAGCACGGCCAAGGTCGACGTCGAGGCGAGCTGGGAGGACATCGTCGATCGCGGGACCGGGCCCGTGGAGACGGTGCCGGGCGCGCGGTCGCCACGTCGCACGAAGTCTCGCCGACGAGCGGCACCGTGACCTTCGACGTGCGCCAGCAGTTCGGCGACACCGACCGCCGTCTGATCACCTGCAGCGCCGTCGGCGCGACCCGCTTCCGCGACTACTTCCCCGAAGGCGAGGACGCGGACTTCCGCCGCGCGGGCGCGGGCGTCGTCCTCGACGTGCCGAACACGCGCCGGCCCGCGCCGCCCGTGGTCGACTCGGTGCGGCCGACGTTCCGCTGGAAGCGCACGCTCAACGCCAGCTACCAGAGCGACCGTGCGACGACCGGCGTCCGCGTCTGGCTGCGCCGTACCTGGCACCAGACCGGGATCGGCGAGCGGCTCGGCGTGGTCGTCTACTCCGACAACGCGGCGGGCGACGCCGGCGCCGCCTCGAATCACAGCGTCCACGATCTGGTCACGCGCTACGGCAGCGACCCGCTCGAGAAGCCGATGGGACCGAAGCTCCCGCTGATCCCGGGGTATCTCCCGCTGGGCAAGGAGCAGATGGCGCTCACCGGCGTGCCCGAGCTCGAGGGCGCCCCGGCCGCCGTCAAGCTCACCGTGGTCGGGCACGAGGTCGAGTTCGATCCCGAGCGCGACATGTGGTACGCCGACATCGAGCTCCACAACGTGGAGCAGCCGTACCCGTTCCTGCAGCTCGGGCTCGTCCGCTACCAGCCGGGCTCGGTCGGCGGCTGCCACGTCTCGCAGATCGTCGTGCCCGACCCGATCCAGCTGCCGCCGCGCCGCACGCTGCTCGCGCGCGTGAAGTCGCCCGGGCGCGTGACCGTGTCGCTGTTCGGCGACGCCGTCCGCAACTCGTTCGCGACGTTCTCGCAGGAGCGCCGGCTCGCCAAGGGCGGCGACATCTCGGCCCGCGGCGCGGGGGACCAGATCGTGAAGGTGGACCCGGTCTTCCCCGCCGCGGACCGGCTGACCTACAGCGCGGACGTGGTCACGAACGCCACCGGCGACGACCTCGCCGAGCTGCTGCAGGGCCGGATCGTCGTCCAGGAGCACCAGCGCGGCTGGTCGCTGACCAAGGCCGAGCGGATCTCGCGGCCGATCTATACCGAGGTCATCGATCGCGCCGTGCTCGACATTGCGGGGCCGGTCACCCCCTCGCCGGGCCCGGCCGAGGAGCAGTAGCCCGAGCGGTTCTCGAGCGACGTCATCGGCTCGACGTGCGATCGCGGACCGCCGGCGCACGACGCGCCTGAATACGAAGTACCGTTGACCCGTTGCTGGCAAGCGAGCGAAGTCTCAAGCGAGCCGTGCAGGTCGTTGCCGTCGCCTCCGCGGCGCTGGCGGCTGCCGCCCTGGTGCGCACGGCCCGAGCCGCGACAGCCGAGGCCGAGCGCAAGCTCGAGGACGCTGCAGCGCGAGCGTCTCCGGCTGCTCGGCGGAGCTCAAGCGCCGCGAGGCCGAGCTGGTCCGGCGCCGCGAGCTGATCGAGCGGCTGCACCGCGGGCGGCGGGCGGAGCGCGACTGGAACCAGGAGCTGCGCTCGCAGCTGCAGCGCGCGCATGCCCAGCGTCGCGACGACGAGGATGAGCCGGACGATCCGCACGAGCTGATCCTGCGCGCGGCGATCGAGCTCGTCGAGGCGCAGAAAGGGCTCCTGCTCTCGCGCGACGACGCCGACGCCGACGGCCGTCTGGACTTCGTGTGCGCCCACGGCTTCGATCACGATCCGGCCCGCGGCTCGGTGGCCCAGCGGTTCGCCCGCGAGGTGCTCGAGCGCGACCGGATCGTGCGCGAGGACGCCCCGCCGGACGGCAGCGATCCCGCCGACGCCGAGATCGAGAACCTCGTGGCGATCCCGCTCTACCTGCACACCCGCTTCACGGGCGTGATCGTCTGCGCCAACCGCGACGGCGGGTTCGAGGAGCTCGACGACGATCTGCTGCTGGCGCTCGGCGATCACGCCGGCGCCGCGCTGCAGAGCGAGCGCCTCGAGCACGACCTGCGCGAGACGCACCGTTCGGCGATGCGGATCCTCGCGGACGTGCTGGACGCGCGCGACCCGGTGCTGCGCCGCGAGGCGGGCGAGTCGGTGCTGCTCAGCCGCGCCGTCGCGCGCCGGCTCGGCCTCGAGGACCGCGAGCTCGAGGTGATCGCGTCGGCCGCGCTCGTGCGTGACGTCGGCCAGGTCGCGATCCCCGAGCGGATTCTGCTCACGCCCGGCGCGCTGTCGCCCGACGAGCGCACGCTGATGGAGATGCACCCGCGCGTCGGCGCCAAGCTGATCGCCGAGCTGCCGGCGATGTCCGACATCGCCAATGCGGTGCTCTACCACCACGAGCGCGTCGACGGCACGGGCTACCCCGCGGGGCTCGTACGGCGAAGCGATCCCGCGCGCGTCACGCGTCCTCGCCGTCGTCGACGCCTACAGCGCGATGATCCACGACCGGCCGCATCGTCCGGCCCGCAGTCCCGACGAGGCGCTGGCCGAGCTCATCGAGGGCGCCGGCACGCACTTCGATCCGGCCATCGTCCGTGCGCTGGCGGAGGAGCTGGGCGGTGCCGACGCTCCCCATCCCGGGCTCGCGGAGGCCGTCGCCTCGGCGATGGACACCGCCGGCCTGCCGCCCTTGCGGGAGCTGACCGGCACGGACCCGCTCACCATGCTGGGCGGCCATCGCGCCCTGCACGAAGCCGCGGATGAGGCCGCCGAGCGAGGACCTCGGCCTGACCGTGGCCGTCGTCCAGCTCGAGGAACTGGACACGATCAACCGGCGGGACGGCTACGCCGCCGGCGACCACGCGCTGCTGATCGCCGCGCGTGCCAGCCAGCTCGCGGCCGCGCGCGTCGGCGGCACGGTCTTCCGCGCCGGCGGGCGGCGCTTCGCCGTGCTGGTCAAGCACGCTCCGACCGCCCCGAATCCCGACCTGGCCGCCGAGCTGCACACGGAGTTCGCGATCGGCCCGCGCGTGCGGATCGGTGTCGCCAGCCGCCATCCGGGGGACGGCGGTGAGGACGTCATCACCCGCGCTCGCTCCGCCCTGTCGATCGTGCCGCTGGGCGAGAATCGTCAGGGGTGAGCGACGCGGCGCCGGACGGCAGCATCGCTCACCCCACGAGCGTCGTCGGAGCGGTGGTGAGCGGATGGCGTGCGAAGAAGGCCGCCAGCGCCGCGGCCATGCCGCCCGGGTTCTGCACGTGCAGCAGGTGCGTCGCGTCCGGAAGCTGGAAGGTCTCGACGTTCCCGAGCCAGCCGAGCAGGAGGTCGCGGCGCTCGCGGAAGACCGGCGATGCTGTGCTCGCCGAGGACGAGCAGCGCGGGCTGGGTGATGCGCGCGGCCTGCTCGGGGCCGAACGCCCACAGCATCACCGCCGGCAGCTCCTGGCCGAAGAACGTGTCGGCGTCGGCGACGGCCTGGTCGACCGCGCCGGGGAGCGCCCGGTCGAGCACGGCGCGGTAGTCCGGCCCGCAGGTGCCGCGCATCCAGCTGTCGATGGCCCCGGCCCGGTCGCCCGCGCGGTAGCGCTCGAGCGCGGGATCGACGACGGTGCGGATCATCTCCCGCTGCGCGGCGCTCGGCGCGGCCGGGCGGGCCGGATCCAGCAGCGCGAGCGACTGCACGGCTTCGGGGTGGTCCAGGGCGAGTTGGAGCGCCATGCTCGCGCTCGAGGAGTGGCCGACGACGTGCGCCCGCTTGATCCCGACGTGATGCATCAGCGCCCGGCAATGGGCGGCCTGCAGCGCGAAGTCCACGGGACCGCTGACGCGGCTGCTGCCGGCGTAGCCGACGCGGTGGTAGCGGAGCAGGGTGTGGCGCGCGAGCGCCGGCTGGTCGACCAGCGGTGCGAAGAAGTCGGCGCAGACGCCGGCGTGGATCAGCACGACCGGCTCGCCGCCGGCACGGACCTCGTATTCGAGGTCGATTCCGTCGATGTGAGCCCGTTCCATGTCGCGGTCACGCTACGCCGGACCGCGCGCGCCGTCATCGCCCAAACCATGCATCTTCGACCTCGAGGGGCCGGTCGCGGGAAACCATGTAGCGGCTAGGACACCAGCCCGTGGTTGAGCGCGTACGTGGCCGCCTCGGCGCGCCGGCGCGCGCCGATCTTGCGGTACACGTTGGCGACGTGGCGCTCGACGGTGGCGGGGCTGAGGAAGAGCTGCGCCGCGATCTCCTTGTTGGTCCTGCCGGCGGCGAGCAGCCCGAGCACCTCGGCCTCGCGGGCCGTCAGGCGGTCGGGGAGCCGGTGCGGGAGCAGCTCGACGCGCGTGCCGTTCCCAGGCCGGCATCCCGAGTGCGCGGAACGCCGCCAGCGCCGACTCGAGCAGCGCCGCGATCCGCGCCGGTTCCCCCGAGCCGGCGCGCAGGAGCGCGCGGGCTTCGTCGAAGTCGACGATCGCGCGCAGCGGCCGCCGGTCGTCGGCCTCGAGCTGCTCGCGGGCGCGCGTGAACCAGGCGCTGGGGTCGTCGCCGAGCAGGGCGTCCATGCGCGCGAGCGTGAGGGCGATCGACCCCAAGGGCGGGTCGCTCATCCCGGCCGCGATCAGGTCGAGCGAGAGCCGCCGCACCTCGGAGGCACGATCGACGTCCGCGAGCTCCCACACCGCGTCGCCGGCGCGATACACGCAGGCGGCCTGCCGGAACGCCGTCGGGCCGAGCCGCTCCAGGACCGGGATGAGCGCATCCAGCAGCCGCCGGCACTGCGGCTCGGCGTCGGTCCGGCTCAGGTTGAGCACGGCCACCGCGGCCCACGCCGGGCCCAGCGGCCCACGCGCCGGTTTCGCGGCTTGAAGCGAACCGCGCCGCACGACGGCCGAGCGCGGCCCAGTCGCCTTCGGTCAGATAGGCGAGCAGCGTGGCGACGACGAGGTCGAGGATCAGGTGCAGCCGGTGGTGCGGCCCGAGCCGCCCGACGAGCTCCCGCGCGCGTTCCTCCGTCTCGCGCGCGAGCGCGAGGTCCCCCAGCGCCGCGTGGACCGCCGCCAGCTGCACGAGGGCCTCGGCCTGCGACGGCACCGAGCCGTAGCGCTCGCTCGTCGCGAGCAGCTCGGTCAGCGTCTCGCGCGACTCGCGAAAGGCGCCGTGCCGGTGCAGCTGGTCGCGGCCCGCGACGTCCAGCGCCCGCATCACGGCCGCCGGACGCCGCCATCGGCGCGCCAGGGCGAGTGCGGACTCGGTCTCTGCGGGCGTCCGGCAGTCCAGCGGCTCGAGCGTCAGCGCGTAGTCGTCCTCGTCGCCCTGCTCGCGGGCGATCGCGACGGCGGCGGGGTCGCGCTCGAGCAGCCGGCTCGCGTTGATCGTGCCCGTGGAGAGCACTTCGATCCGATCGGGCAGCAGCGTCAGGCGCGCCCAAGTCAGGTCGCGGCGCTCGCCGAGCCCCTCCAGGCCGCGCTCGACGAGCGGCTCCCACGCGGTGCGGCTCGCGCCGCCGTCCTTGAGCGTCCGCGAGACGCGCCCGAGGAACGCGGCGGTCGCCACCGGATCGGCGCCGCTCGCCGCCAGCGCGGCGAGCGCGGACTCGACGGACGCCCGCGAGTCGTCGAGCAGCAGCGCCTCGGCCTCGGAGATGGCGAGCGCGCAGAGGATCTCCGCGCGCTCCGGCGGCGGCGCCCGGACGGCGAGCTCGACGGCCATGCGGTTGAAGCGGGCGGCCCGTTCCGGCGCGTACGCCGCCGCCGCCTCCTGCGCTGCGGCCCGGCATGGCGCGATGCCCGCCTCCGCGCCGGGCAGTGCCCGCGACTCGTAGTACTGGTAGGCGAGCTCGGCGGCCCGGTCGGCGTCGAGCGCCTGCGCGATCCGGCGATGCAGGCGCGCCAGGCGGTCCGGATTGAGCGCGTCGGCGAGCGCGTGGCGCACGATCGCGTGCGCGAAGTCGTAGCCCGGGCGCGACCCCGCCGTGCGGATCAACCCGGCCGCGAGCAACTCGTCGATCGCGTCCAGCAGCGCCGGCTCCGAGAGCCCGGTCAGCGTCGCCAGCAGCGGGAACTCGAAGACACCGCCGAAGGCGCAGGCGACGCCCAGCACCTGCCGGGCGGCGGTGGACAACCGTGCGATCCGCCCGGCGAGGAGCTCGCGCACGCCCGGCGGCACGCTGTCGAGATGCACCTCGGCGCCGTCGGCGAGCTTGCCGTCCTGCACCAGCTGCTGGATCACCTCGCGCATGTAGAACGGGTTGCCGGCCGTCTCGTCGTGGATCGCCTGCGCGAGCCGCCGGGGTACCGGCGCACCGGCGACCGCGAGCAGGTACTCCTCGACCTCGTCCGGTCGCAGCCCGCCGACGCCGATGCGCACGAAATCGGACTCGCGGCGCACGACCGCGAGCAGCTCGGTCGTCAGCTCGCCGCCGGCCTCGGGATCGCGATACGCGCCGAGGATCAGCAGCGGCGACCCGCGGCTCACGCGCGCGACGTAGCGCAGCAACCGGAGCGTGTCGCGATCGGCCCAGTGCAGGTCGTCGAGGATCAGCACCAGCGGGGCGTCCTGGGCGACGCTCGCGAGCAGCCGCGAGACCGCGTCATAGAGGCGGACGCGAGCGTCGCTCGGCGGCAGCGGCGCCGCCGGAGGCGTGTCCGGCAGCGCGGCGCGCAAGGCCGGGATGAGCTGCGCCAGCGGCGGCGCGGTGGCCCCGAGCGTCTCGGCCAGGCGTGCGGGATCGGCGGCGCCCGCGTAGGCGTCGAGCGCTTCGACCCACGGCGCGTACGCCGGCTGCCAGCCGCCTTCGAAGCACGAGCCCGAGAGCACGGTCGCGCCGCGCCCGCGCGCGTAGGCCGCGAACTCCCGCGCGACCGCCGTCTTGCCGATCCCGGCCTCGCCGACGAGGGCGATCAGGCTGCCCTGACCGGTAAACGCATCGTCGAGCTTTGCCCGGAGGGCCTCCAATACGCCGTGCCGGCCGACGAATACCGCGGACACGCTGGATCGAGTCTAATCGGGAATGCGACGCGCGCCGGCGACGTCTGACGAAACATGGGCCTCGGAGGACGAGTCGGCGTCGTCGGCGGAGGCATCGGCGGCCTCACGGCCGCGCTCTCGCTGCTGCGCGCCGGCTTGGACGTGCACGTCTACGAGCAGGCGCCGGCGCTGGGCGAGATCGGGGCCGGCGTCCAGGTCAGCCCGAACGCCTCGCGCGTCCTGCACGGGCTCGGCCTCGCCGACGCGCTGGCGCGCACCGGCGTGCGTCCGCTGGCCTGGCATCAACGGCGCTGGGACGACGGCCGCACGCTCCTGCGCACGCCGCTGGCGGAGCCGCTGGAGGCGGAGTTCGGCTTCCCGCACTACCAGATGCACCGCGCCGACCTGCTGCGCGCGCTGGCGGATGCGCTGCCCGCCGAGCGCGTGCACCTCGGTCACCGGCTGACCGACCTGAGCGAGCGCGGCGAGCGCGTCCAGGCGCGGTTCGCCGACGGGGCCGTCGCCGACTTCGACGTCGTCGTGGGCGCCGACGGCATCCACTCGCGGGTGCGCCGGATCCTGTTCGGGCCCGAGCACCCGCGCTTCACGGGCTGCGTCGCCTACCGCGGGCTGGTGCCGGCCGAGCGGCTGCGCGACCTCGAGCTCGAGACGACGGCCGAGGTATGGATGGGCCCCGGCCGCCATTTCGTGCGCTACTTCGTCAGCGCCGGGCGGCTGGTGAACTTCGTCGCGATCGTCGAGCAGGCCACCTGGACGCGCGAGTCATGGACGGATCGCGCCGATGCCGGGGACGCGCTCGCGGCCTACGACGGCTGGCACCCGCAGGTCCGCACCATCCTCGGACAGGTCGAGCAGCCGTTCGTGTGGGCGCTGTTCGACCGCGCTCCGCTGCCAGCGCTGGTCGGCCGGCCGGGTGACGCTGCTCGGCGACGCCTGCCACGCGATGCTGCCGTTCATGGCCCAGGGCGCGGCGCAGGCCATCGAGGACGGCGCGACCCTGGCCACGTGCCTGGCCGACGGCGGCGCCGACGTCGCCTCCGCGTTGCGCCGCTACGAGCAGCTCCGGATCCCGCGGACCACGCAGATCCATGCGGCCTCCGCGGGCAACAAGACGCGCTTTCATCTCGACGACGGGCCGGAGCAGCGCGAGCGCGACGCCCGCATGCAGACCGAGGCGACCGACTGGTCGTTCGAGGCGGTGGCGTGGATCTACGGGCACGACGCCACGCGCCCCGCGCGGGCTAGCCTCCCGCGGGATGACCGCGTCCATTCCTTCGCCGCTGCGGCCGCTGCTCGACCGCCCGCTGTTCGCCTCGCTCGGCACGATCCGTCCCGATGACACCGTGCAGGTCAACCCGATGTGGTTCGAGTACGACGGCGAGCACCTGCGCTTCACGCACACGAACAAGCGCGGCAAGTTCCGCAACCTGCAGCGCAACCCCTCGATGAGCCTGCTGCTGGTCGACGACGAGAACCCGCAGACCTACCTCGAGCTGCGCGGCCAGCTCGTCGAAGTGATCGACGATCCTTCCGGCGACTTCTACGTCCGGCTCGGGCGCCGCTACGGCAACCCGGACCAGCAGCCGCCGCCCGACAAGGCCGACCGCGTCGTGCTGGTCATGAGCGTCGAGAAGGCCAACGGCCGCGTGCAGCCCGAGTCGTCGGCCCGTCGCTAGCCGGCGGCGCTGAGCTCGCCCGACCCGTCGACGCGCTTGGTCACGTCCGGGTCGCCGTGGTAGCGCACGCCGCCCGAGCCGTCGATCGTCACGTCGAGCCGCTCCACGGCACGCACGTCGGCATCGCCGGAGCCGCCCACGCTCACGCGTGCCTCACGGGCCGCCAGGGCGGCGAGGCCGGCGTCGCCCGAGCCGTCCAGCGCGACGGCGAGCCGTCCCGCCGTGCCCTCGAGCGCGATGTCGGCCGAGCCGTCCGAGCGCACCTCGAACGCATCGGATTCGATGCCGTCGGCGTCGATGTCGCCCGAACCGGAGGCCGCGATGCCGGCCAGTCGAGGCACCGAGGCCTCGATCACGACGTCGCTGGGACCGAAGCCGTCGTGGTCGAAGGTCACGTGCAGGGTGCCGTCGCGCACTTCGGTGCGGACGTCGTCGATCACGTTCTCGCCGGCGCGCACGTGCACGCGCTGTGGCTCGCCGACGTGCAGTCGAAGGTCGACGGAGTCGTGGTTGTCGATGCGGGTGAAGCCCGCGACGTCGCGCGTCTGCGACGTGCGCGGGCCGTCGTCGGAGAGGTCGCAACCGGCGAGCGCGAGGGCGGCGATCGCGGCGGGGACGAGGAGGAGGAGGCGGAGCTGGAAGGGCATGCTTGGACGCTAGGCGCGGCCGGCCGGCAGCGCGATGGAGGCCGCTGGCCGGTGCGCCGGGGGGACATCGCCCGTCTGCGGGGTGGGGCTGTCAGGAGCACCGGCGGCACGCTCGCCCGCGAGCAGCCCGCCGACGGTCAGCGCTCGGCTGCCGTGTCGATCACTCGCGGCGTACCCGACGTCGAGTAGATGTCCTTGCGCGCGATCCGGCCGTCGGACGTGATCGGGAAGACGTCGACGCCGTCCCATTCGAGCCGCCGCCCGTCGTCGGGGTGCGTCGCGCGCGCCGTCCACTCGCTCACGGCGAAGTCCTCCCCGCAGCGCAGCGCGCGGCGCTCGAAGCGCAGCGTCGGCCAGCGCGCGAAGATCGTGCCGATGTGCTCGCGCACCGCGTCCGCGCCGGCGACGCGCTCGCCGGCGGTGTGGTTGTGGAAGACGATCGCGTCGTCGTGCAGCGACGCGATCGCGTCGAGGTCCTGCGCGTTCCAGGCCGCGTCATAGCGGTCGATCAGCGCGGCGATGTCCATGCGGGAGACTCTCCCACATCTCGGCGAACCTCCAGGCGCACCGACCAACTGGTCGTTTGTTCGATACCTTCCCACGGGCAAGCGAGGAGGAGACGGTGCAATGAAGTTCGGACTGCTGTTCAGGCCGCAGGATCCGCCCGAGGCGGCGAACATCGGCCAGCGCTGGCAGGAGATCCTCGCCGCCGGCCAGGCGGCGGAGGCAGCGGGCTGGGACGGCCTGTTCGTGCCCGAGCACCACATGATGCCCGACGCCTATCTGCCCTCGCCGTGGGCACCGCTGGGCGCGCTCGCGGCGCTCACCGAGCGCGTCGACATCGGCACCACGGTGCACCTGCTCCCGTTCGAGCACCCGGTGCACGTCGCCGAGCACTCGGCGATGGTCGACGTGCTCTCCGACGGCCGGCTCAAGCTCGGCGTCGGCCTGGGCAACTTCCCCTCGGAGTTCGACTTCTTCGGGCTCAACCCGAAGACGCAGGTGTCGCGCTTCGAGGAGTCGATCGAGATCCTGCAGCGCCTGTGGGCCGGCGAGACGCTCGATCACTCCGGCAAGCACTTCACGGTCAAGGGCAATCTCACGCCGCTGCCGCGCAGCCCCGAGCTGTGGATGGGCGCGATGTCCGAGCCCGGGCATCCGCCGCGCCGCCCGCTTCGGCTGTCCGTGGCCGACGGATCCGCTGCACAACATCGAGGTCATGAAGGAGTGGAAGGCGATCTACGACGCCGCCGGCGAGGAGTACGGCACCTCCGACAAGCTGCAGATGGTGCTGCTGCGCGACGGCTGGGTCGCGGACTCGATGGACGACGTCGAGCGCGACTGGTGGCCCTGCATCCGCGCCGAGCACTGGTTCTACTTCCAGCAGGTGCCGCGCTGGGTGGCCGACCGCGAGCCGTTGCTGGCGGGCGTCTCCTCGGAGTCCGACTTCCACTTCGACAAGCACCACGTCGACCGGCTGATCGTCGGCAGCCCGGACGAGTGCATCGCCTCGATCCGGCGCTTCGAGGAGGCGCTCGGCATCGACTACCTGATCCTCTCCATGCGCGTCGCCGCCGGCCCCAGCCACGAGCTCGAGCTCGAGGCCATCCGTCGCTTCGGGCGTGACGTCATCCCGGCCTTCAAGGACTGAGCATGCCCGACTATCCCGCCATCGCCGAGCTCTTCGCCCGCTACGGCGCCGCCAACGATCTCCACTCGCGCGAGCTTCTGGCCTCGACCCTGACCGAGGGCGCGAGCGTCACGATCCACATCGCCGGCGCGGACTCGATCGGCCCGCTCGAGGGCCGCGACACGGTCGTGTCGTTCTTCGGCGACATCCTCGACAGCCAGACCGACCAGCGCCGCCACGTGATCACGAACTTCCGCCGGCTCGAGGGCGACCGGGTCAACGCCTACCTGACGCTGATCGTCACCGACGCGCGGCGAGACGGTCGTCAAGAGCGCGGGGATCTACGAGGCCACGGTGGCCGAGGAGGACGGCGAGCTGAAGCTGAGCTCGTTCGTGCTCTCGCTCGACCGGGCGCTTCTGAAACGACGATGCTCGCGCTCAGCCTCGTCACCCCGTCCATGAAGGACCCGCTCGGCGCCGTCGAGATCGCCGAGCGCGCCGCTCCGGAGCCGCCCGACGGCTGGACGACCGTCGATCTGCGGGCGTCCTCGCTCAACCACCACGACGTCTGGAACATGCGCGGCGTGGGCGTGGATCCGTCATGGCTGCCCGTGGTCATGGGCTCCGACGGCGCGGGCGTCGACGCCGACGGCAACGAGGTGATCGTCTACCCGCTGATCGCGGACCCGGACGCGGGCGGTGGGGACGAGACGCTCGACCCGCGCCGGCGCATGATCTCCGACGGCATCGACGGGACGTTCGCGCAGCGCATCGCCGTCCCGCGCCGCAACGTCGTCCCCAAGCCTGCGGCGCTGAGCTGGGAGTCGGCGGCCTGTCTGGGCACCGCCTGGCTGACGGCGTACCGGATGCTGTTCGGCCGCGGCGATCTGCCGGCCGGGTCCACGATCCTCGTCCAGGGCGCGGGCGGCGGCCTCTCGACCGCGCTGATCGCGCTCGGCCGGGCCGGCGGGCTACGCGTGTGGGTCACGAGCCGCAGTGAGGACAAGCGCGGCCGCGCGGTCGACGAGCTCGGCGCCGACGCCGCCTTCGAGGACGGCGCGCGACTGCCCGGAACGCGTCGACGCCGTCATGGACTCCGTCGGTCAGGCCACGTTCAAGCACTCGCTGCGCGCGCTGCGACCCGGGCGGGCTGCTGGTGACGGTCGGGGCCACGAGCGGGACGGCGATCGACCCGGAGATCTCACGCGTGTTCCTGAACCAGATCCGGATCCAGGGCGTCGCGATGGGCACGCGCGACGAGTTGCGCCGGCTCGCCGTGCTGTGTGCCTCAGCCGGGATCGAGCCCACCCTGGACTCGACCTTCGAGCTCGCCGACGCGCGCGAGGGCATCCGCCGGATGGTCGACGGCGAGGTCTTCGGCAAGGTCGTGTTCCGCACCGGCTAAGCGCGGGCGACGCCGCGCGGTCGCGGGCGGGCCGTCGAGCCGGGCTCGGCTCAGCGCGAACTCGCGACCACCGGCGGCGCCGGCTGAGCCGGCCGGATCTCGGTGACGCGCGGGGACTGGAAGATGTGGGTGATGGCGCTCATGGCTGACCTCCTCGGACAACCGGGAGTATCAAACAATCGTTTGGTTTTGTCAAGCCCGATAGCGGAATTTTCCGTCCGCGTCCTGCTCACGCGTGACGGTCCCGGTCAGCCGCAGGTGGCGCAGGTAGCACGCGATCTCGGTGAGCCGCCAGACCATGGCGATCGGCGTCAGGTCGCCGAACACGCGCTCGGTGATCGCGTGAACGCGCGCGCCGTCGACGGAGCGCACCGCGTCGACGGTCGCGTCGAGCCGGTCGGCGACGCCGGCGCGGTGGTCGGCAGATCGCCTGCGCACGTCCTCGAGCGCGCGCCCGTGGCCCGGGCAGCGCGAGC
This sequence comes from uncultured Solirubrobacteraceae bacterium, assembly GCA_963755275.1. GTDB lineage: Bacteria > Actinomycetota > Thermoleophilia > Solirubrobacterales > Solirubrobacteraceae > Solirubrobacter. The sequence continues at coordinate 24,043 of CAVWJU010000010.1, forward strand.
TCGAGCGGCCCGAGCGCGTCGATCGCGGTCCGAGCGAGCCGAGGAACTCCGCCACCGGGTCGGGGCAGTAGCCGTAGTCGAACCACGGCGCGAACACCGGGGCGAGCAGGTCGCCGAGGATGATCGATCCTGCGCGAGCGGTCGACCAGCGAGACGTGCGACGGCGCGTGACCGGGCGTCTCGATCACCTCCCAGCGCGCCGATCCGGTCGCCGTCGCGCAGCGGCCGCGTCGGGCTCGACGGGCGCCAGCACGCCGTCGGTCTCCTCGCGCACGTCGCCGTAGTCGGCGAGGTCGTCCTCGGGCACGCCCTCCGGCGCGCGCCGCCGCCGGCGCGCCGCCTCGATCCGCTCAGGCTCGCGCGTCGCGTCGTAGAAGTGCGCCGTGTCGGGATGCATCAGGAACTCGCAGCCGCTGCGCCTCGATCACCCACTCCGCCAGCCCGACGTGATCGGAGTGCGCGTGGGTGACGACGAGCGTGCGGACGTCCCCGACGGACGTCCCGGCCGTTCTCCAGCGCGGCCTCGAGCGCGCTCGGTGCGCTCGGGTGCCCCGCCGACCCGCAGTCGACGAGCACGCGCTCGTCAGGCGCCCGAGCCAGTAGGCGTTGACGTGCGGGATCGCGGCCAGGGGAGCGGCAGCCGCAGCTGCCACACCCCCGGCGCCAGCTCGAAGGCCCGAGCGCGCTCGGGCGGGGACCGCCCAGCTCGCGGGTGGCGGCCCGACCATAACCGGCTGCTCGAGCGCGGCGCGCAGCGAGCGGCGGACGGCGTGCGAGTCGTACCACGAGCTCAGCCGCACGATCCGCCCGTCGTCGTCGAGGTCGAACACGTCGATCGCGTCGAATTCGATCGGCTGCCCGTTCTCGAGCTTGCCCGTGTAGTGGATCTCGACCGTCACGGTCCGGCCCGCCTCGATGATCCGCGGTCGGGTCGTCGTAGTGCTCGGGGTAGAGCCGCAGCGCCGCACGGAAGTACGATGGCGACCTCCTCCGGGCCGCGCAGCGGCGCCGATGCCGGGCGCGATCAGCACGCCGTCGAGCGGCGAACAGCGCGCCGACGTCGTCGTAGCGCTCGTCGTTGATGCCCGTCGAAGTAGCGCCGGTGGACCGTCGCTCATCAGAGCGCGCTGGATCAGGGTGCCGGTGCCGAACCCGCCGCCGCAGCACATCGTCACGAAACCGATCTCCTTGTCGTCGTCCTCGAGCTCGTGCAGCAGGGTGGTGATGCAGCCGCGCGCCGGTGGAGCCGAGCGGGTGCCCGAGCGCCATCGCGCCGCCACGCGGGTTGACGCGCGTCCATGTCGGGCTTGTGCTCGCGCGCCCACGCCGCGACCACCGGCGCGAACGCCTCGTTGATCTCGACGTAGTCGATGTCGTCGATCGTCATCCCGTTGCGCTCGAGGATCTTCGTCGTCGCCGGGATCGGGCCCTCGAGCATCTTCACCGGGTCGCAGCCGACCGTCGTCTGGTCGACGATCCGCGCGCGCGGCGTCAGCCCCAGCGCCTCGGCCTTCTCGCGCGCCATCAGCAGCACCGCGGCCGCGCCGTCGGAGATCTGCGACGCGTTGCCCGCCGTCACGACCCCGTCCGGCTTGAACGCGGGCTTCAAAGCCGCAAGCGCCTCAAGCGTCGTCTCGGGGCGGATGCCCTGGTCGCGGACGTACGACGTCGCCGTTGACGCGGATCGGCACGATCTCGCGCTCGAACCAGCCCTCCTCGGTGGCCCGGTGCGCCTCTGGTGCGAGCGCAGCGCGAGCTCGTCGAGCTCCGAGCGCGGGATCTCCCACTGCTCGGCGATCAGCTCGGCGCCGATGCCCTGGTTCTTGACCGGGTGGTGCGCGTAGAACTCCTCCGTGAACGGCGAGCCGTGGCGCTCGCATCACGTCGACGCCGTCCGCGAACGAGATGTGGCCCATGTGCTCGACGCCCGAGCCGATCACGACATCGTGGATGCCGGCCGCGATCTGCAGCGCGCCGAAGTTGATCGCCTGCTGCGCCGAGCCGCACTGGCGGTCCATCGTCGTCGCCGCGGCCTCGATCGGCAGGCCCTCCTGCAGCCACGCGTTGCGGGCGATGTTCTGGCCCTGCTCGCCGAACTGCTGCGCGCAGCCGGCGAGCACGTCCTCGACCTCGGACGGGTCGACGCCCGCGCGCTTGAGCAGCTCGACGTACGTGCGCCCGAGCAGGTCCGCGGGGTGCAGGTCCTTGTAGTAGCCCTTCTCGGGGTGGCCGCGGCCGATCGGCGTCCGGACGGCCTCGACGATCACGACTTCACGCCCTTGCTGTGGCATAACGCTCCTTCATTCAGGTCGACGCTGCCCGTCGACGTCACGCGCGGGCCGGTCGGCCACGCGTACTCGAGGCCGTCGGCGATCACCTGGCGGGTGCTCTCGGGAGTCGATCACGTCGTCGAGGATGATGTTGGCCGCGGCCTCCCACGGCTCGGACTCGGCCGCCCACTCGGCCTCGAGCTCGGCCACGAGCGCGTCGTGCGCCTCGCTGCCCTCGCTCGGCGAGCACACTGTCGAGCTTGCGCTTGTAGACGGTGCGCACGCCGGTGTCGGGCGCCATGAAGCCCATCTCGGCCGTCGGCCACGCGAACAGCAGGTCGGGGCGCACCGGGCGCCCGCCGAGCGCGATGTGCCCGCCGCCGTAGGCCTTGCGCACGACGATCGCCGATCTTCGGCACCTCGCGCGTACGCGAGCGTCGTGACGACGTTCTTGTAGCCGGCCAGGATGCCGCCGCGCTCGGCGTCCTTGCCGATCATCAGGCCCGGGACGTCCTGCAGGAAGGCGAGCGGGATGTTGAACGTGTCGCAGAGCTTCGCGAAGCCGGCAAGCTTCGTCAGCGCCGGCACGTCGAGCACGCCCGCGCGCTGCATCGGCTGGCTGGCGACGATGCCGACCGGCTTGCCCTCGATGCGCGCGAAGCCGGTGATCAGGCTGCGCCCGTAGCGCTCGCCCCACTGGAAGAGCGAGCCGGCGTCGACGATGCACTCGATCACCTTGCGCATGTCGTAGCCGCGGCGCGGCTCGCGCGGGACGAGCGAGCCCAGCTCGGCCGGGTCGCGCGCCGGATCGACGGGCGGCGCGACCGGCGCCGGCAGCGCGGCCGAGTCCGGCATGAACGAGAGATAGCGGCGCATCGCGTCGAACGCCTCGGTCTCACCCGCGACGACCATGTGGACCGCGCCGCTGGTCTCGTGCGCGACCTTCGGGCCGCCGAGCTCGTCGGCCTCGACGTTCTCACCGATCGCCGCCTCGATCACGGGCGGGCCGGAGAGGGCGACGGCCGCGTCGTTGCGCATGACGACGAAGTGGCCCATCGCCGCGTGCAGCGCCGCGTCGCCGTAGGCTCGGGCCGAGCACCGCGGTCATGTGCGGGACGGCCGGGTAGCCGGCCGGGGACTGCAGGAACGTGCCGAAGTCGAACGGGACGCCCGAGAAGCGCCAGCCGAGCAGGTCCGGCAGGCGGCCGCCGTCGTTGTCTGAGAGGCAGATCAGCGGCAGGCTGCGACGGCCGGCCAACTCCGCGATGCGGTTCTGCTTGCGCATGTTGACCGGCGCCGTCGTGCCGGTCAGGACGGTCGCGTCGACGGCGATGATCGCCACGCGGCGGCCGTCGATGCGGCCGAGGCCGGTGACGATGCCGTCACCGGTCGTGATGCGGTCCGGGCGCCGGTACTCGGGCTCGGCGAGCATGCCGAGCTCGTACCAGGAGTCCGGATCGATCAGCTGGTCGATGCGCTCGCGGGCCGTCTGCCGGCCCGTGGCGCGGATCTTCTCGACGTAGCTCGCGCCGCCGCCTTCCAGACCCTGGCGGCGCCGCCGCGCGAGCTCCTCGTACGGATCCGTCTGCACGCTCGTTTCCGTTGACACTTGCGTTACCGCCCCTTGAATTGTGGCTGGCGCCGTTCTTTGAACGCTTCGATGCCTTCGTCGAAGTCCTCGGTGCCCTGCAGATACCCGACAGCGTCGATCGCGTGCCGATACGCCTCCTCGAAGCGCGCGTTGAGTACCTGCTTGCCGACGGCGAGCGCCAGCGGCGCCCGCTCGGCGATCTTGCCCGCGAGCGCCTCCGCCGCGGCGACATGCTCGCCCTCCGGCGTGACGCGGTTCACGAGCCCGGCGAGTTGCGCCTCGCGCGCGTCGAGGATCTCGCCCGCGAGCACCATCAGCTTGAGCCAGTGCAGGTTCGCGTGCGCGGCCCCGCGCGCCACGCCCGGCCCCGGAATCAGGCCGACGGTCGCCTCGGGCGTCCCGAACTTCGCGCGTCTCGTCGGCGATCACGATGTCGCAGACCATGGTCAGCTCGCAGCCACCGCCCACGGCGTGTCCGTGGACGGCCGCGATCGTCGGCTTCGTGAACGTGTCGACCGCCTGCATCGCGCCCATCGCCTCGCGCAGGTAGGCGCGCTTGTCGCCGGCGTCGGTGAGCTCGCCGAAGCCCTCGATGTCGCCGCCGACCGAGAAGCAGCGACCGGCGCCGTGGAAGATGAGCACGCGCACCGTATCGTCTTGCTCCGCGCGCTCCAGCACCGCGCGCAGGTCGTCCCAGAAGCCTCGCGTCATCGCGTTGAGCTTCTCCGGCCGATCGAGCATCGCGTAAGCGATCGGTCCCTCGGTGCGGTAGGACAGCATGGCGCGAAGCGTAGCAAAACCTTCCAGACGGTTGGTAGATTTTTTTCGCGATGCTGGACTACACTCGCCGACCATGGAACCGATGCGAGTGACACTGGGCGCCCCCGGGCGGATCATGCCCCCGGCCTCCAAGGCTGTGGAGTTCGCGCAGCAGGCCGAGGCGGACGGCTTCGACGCGATCTGGTGGCCCTGCCACCTGATGGGTTGGACGCCGGACTCGGTGTGGACCGAGGACCTGACCGCGCTCGCGAACTACCAGGCGAACCCGCATCAGTACTTCCACCCGCTGATGATGATGGGCGCCGCCGGCGCGGCCACCGAGCGCATCAAGGTCGGTGTGTGCGTGACCGACACGATCCGCCGCCACCCCGCGCAGCTCGCCCAGGAGGCGCTCACGGCCTCGCATCTCGCCCGCGGGCGCGCGATCCTCGGCCTCGGCTCAGGCGAGCGCATGAACATCGAGCCCTACGGCATGGAGTTCCACAAGCCCGTCGGCCGCCTCGAGGAGGCGATCCGGGTGATCCGCATGCTGTGGGAGTCCCAGGGCGCCACCGTGGACTTCGCCGGTGACTTCTTCAACCTCAAGGACGCGGTCTTCGGGCTTCCGCTCTACGAGGACACGCCGCCGCCGATCTGGCTGGCCGCCCACGGCCCGCGCATGCTGCGCATCTGCGGCGAGCTCGCCGACGGCTGGCTGCCGACCAACATCAAGCCGGACGCCTACGGCGAGAAGCTCGGCAGGATCCGCGCGAGCGCGGAGAAAGCCGGCCGTGACGCCGACGCGATCACGCCCTCGATGCTGGCCTACGTGATGTGCGCGCCCGACGAGGAGACGCTCGAGCGGATGTGCGAGTCTCCGCTCGCGCGGCTGCTGTTCGCCGCCGTCGACCTCCCGCCGGAGACCTACGAGCGCCACGGCTCGACGTCGCCGTTCGAAGGCGGCACCGGCTTCCACTCGTTCCTGCCCTCGACGGTCACCCGCGAGGAGGCGCTGCGGATCGTCGACCACATCCCGGCCGGCATCGTGCGCGAGCACCGCTGTGCGGCACGCCCGACCAGATCGCCGACCAGATCCGCGCCTACCAGGAGGTCGGGCTGCGCGACGTCGTGCTGTGGAACATCACGCCGTTCGGCGACCCGGCGATGTCGGTCTACTCGTTCCGCGCCCTGCGCGAGCTGCGTGGGCTCCTCGAGGCCGCGCCCAGCGCCGCGAGCTAGAGGCCGCTGTGGGACAGCGACTGCAGGGCAAGGTGGCGATCGTCACCGGCGGTGCGTCGGGTCTCGGGCTCGCCTCCGCACGGCGGTTCGCCGACGAGGGCGCGCGCGTCGCGTGTCTGGACATCGATGGCGAGGCGGCCGAGCGGACCGCGGCCGGCATCGGCGACGAGGCGCTCGGCCTGGCCGCCGACGTGACCGACGAGGCGGCGATGGACCGCGCGGTCGCGGCGACACTGGAGCGCTTCGGCCGTGTCGACGTGCTCTTCGCCAACGCCGGGATCCCGGGCACCGGCGGCGTGCACGGGCTCGGCCTCGAGGCCTGGCGGCGCGTCATCGACGTCAACCTCACCGGTGTCTTCTTGTCGGCGCGCGCCGTGCTGGCGCCGATGCTCGAGCAGGGCTCAGGATCGATCATCCTGCAGGCCAGCGCCGCCGGGATCGGCGGCGTGCGCGACCTTGCGGCCTACGCCGCGGCCAAGGGCGGCGTCGTCGCGCTCACGCGCCAGATGGCGGCGGACTACTCCGAGCGTGGCATCCGCGTCAACGCGATCTGCCCCGGCACGATCCGGACGCCGCTCGTCGAGCGCACCTATGTGGAGCGAGCCGGTGACCCGGAAGCGGGCCGCCGCGAGCTCGCCCGGCGCGAGCGCGATTACCCGCTGGGCCATCTGGGGGACGCGAACGACGTCGCGAACCTGGCGCTGTTCCTGGCCAGCGACGAGGCGGCGTGGATCGCGGGTGCCGTCTACCCCGTGGACGGCGGTGCCACGGCCGTGATGCTGTGGTCGGCGACGGCTTGATCGTATCCTTGCAGCATGCCTCGCGTCGAGCCTGCTCCCGTCGATCCGGGCGGTAACGCCGTCTCCAACAGCCTGCTCGCCCGCGTGATGGGCCGTCGCCCCGACGTCCTCAGGGCGTTCGCGCGGCTCGACACCACGCTGCGCTTCAAGGGGCTGCTGCCGCTGGAGCTCAAGGAGGCGGTCCGGCGCGCGACGGCCGGCGGCGTCGGCTGCGAGTACTGCGCGTCGCTCGGCGCCCCCGAGGATCACGAAGGCGACACGCGCACGTCGCTGGCCGTCGGCTTCGCTGAGCTGGTCGCCGCCGACCCGAGCGCCATCAGCGACTCGATGTTCGACGTCCTGCGCGAGGAGTTCAGCGAGGACGAGATCGTCGAGCTCGTGGCGTGGACCTGCCTGGTCGCGATCGCGGGCCAGATGTTCGGCGCCGTGCTCGGGCTCGAGCCCGCCTCCCCGGAGGAGGCGACCGAGTACCAGCAGGCGCTCCTCGCCATCGAGGCGCAGGCGAAGGCGAGCGCCGCCTGACCTAGGTTCGCGCCGGCTCGAACTCGATCACCTCGGGCCGGTCCACGCCGGCCTCGGCGAGCTTGAACTTCTGGACCTTCTGGCTCGGCGTCTTGGGCAGCTCGCCGGGGTGGACCTCGATGTAGCGCGGGACCATGTAGCGCGGCAGCTGCGCCGTCGAGCCAGCGCGTGGTAGGCGCGCACGTCGAACTGCGCGTCGCGCGGATAGACGTCGAGCTTGACCTCGTGCTCGCCGAGCTCGCCCGGCACGCCGTACGCGGCGCACTCGACGACCTCCTCGTGCTGGGCCGCGATGAACTCGAGCTCGGCGGCGGAGATGTTCTCGCCGCGCCGGCGGATCCGGTCCTGGGAGCGGCCGCTGAAGTGCACGCGGCCCTCCTCGTCGACGTAGCCGACGTCGCCGGTGTGGAACATGAAGTTGCGGAACGCGCTTCGCCGTCGCCTCGGCGTCCTTGTAGTAGCCGCGCGCCATCGCGTCGGGGATGCGCGGGCGGTAGACGAGCTCGCCGGGCACGCCCGGCGGCAGCACGCGGTCGTGCTCGTCGACGGCGCCGTACTCGATCCACGCGCGCGGGATGGCCGATCGTGTCGTAGGCCTGGCCGGGCTCGAGCTCGCGCGGCATCGGGTGCGGGTAGACCTCGGTCATCCCGTAGCCCTGCCACAGCAGCTTGACGCGGAAGCGCTGCTCGAACTCCTCGCCGCCGGGCGGGAACGGCACGCAGAACAGCGCGCGCAGCCGGTGCGGCGGCGCCTCGCCGCGCGGTCCGCAGCAGGATCGCCGCGAGCGTCCCGAGGATGATCCCGAAGGTCGCGCCGTCGTCGGCGATCTCCTGCCAGTACGCGCGCGCGGAGAAGCGGCTCTTCAGGTGCGCGATGCAGCCGGCGTGCAGCGCCGAGTTGCAGATGATGTGCAGCGCGGCGACGTGGAACAGCGGCAGCGGCGTGGTCAGCACGTCGTCGCTGGTGTGGCCCTGCGCGTCGCTGACCGATCGCCGAGTACAGGAAGAGGAAGTGGTGCGGGTAGACGACGCCCTTCGAGTTGCCCGTCGTGCCCGACGTGAACTGGATCAGCGCCACCTCGGAGCTGTCGGGCAGCTCGCGCGGGCGCTCGCTCGGAGCGGCCGGCGATCCAGGCGCGGTACTCGACGACGCGCGCGCCGTGGACGCTGACTCGGGCAGCGGGCCCGTCGGCTCGGTGACGACGATGCAGCTCCACGGCGCCGAGGCCGTCGAGCTCCTGCAGCGCGTCGAGCTGGTCGCCGCGGACGACGATCGCGCGCACGTCGGCGCGCTCGATCACCCGCTGGAGCAGCAGCCCGCGCGAGTCGGCGTTGAGCGGCACGGCGACGCCGCCGGCGGCCTGGACGCCGTAGAAGGTCGGCATGAACTCGATCTGGTTGCGCATGAACAGGCCCGACGTTGCAGGCGCCGCCGAGGTCCTCGAGCAGCGCGTGGCCGACGCGGTGGGCCTCGGCCTGCGCGTCGGCGAACGTGAGCCGCTGCGTCGCCGTCGACGACGATCCACGTCGCGTCGGGGCGCTCGCGCGCCTGTGCGTCGAGCACGTGCAGCATCGTGCGCTGCTCGATCGGGAAGCGTGTGGCGTAGGCGCCCAGCTCGGCGCCCTGCCCGCGCAGCAGCTCGGACATGTGCTCTCTCCTCCTCGGGCCTCATCTGTTGTAAGCTACCAAACGCTTGGTCAAATTCCCATCCCCGATAGGAGCGTCCGAGGAGGACGCGGCGTGGATCGCCGATCAGCCCGGCATCAACTTCGATGCCGCGCTGCTGGCCGGGACGATCGGCCTGGTCCGGCGCTCGCTGGCGTGGCGTGAGTCGGCGCGGCTCGGCGCGAGCGTGGCCCGACGGCCGCACCGCATCGCCGGCCCGCTCGGCCGGCTCGCCGCCGACGCCGGCCGACATCGCCACCGGCCGCTCGCCGATCGACCCCGCGCGCCGCGACCGCCGCTACGCCGACCGAGCATGGCGGGACAACCCGATCTTCAAGGGACTCGCGCAGGGTCACGCGGCGCTTGCGGTGGCGATCGACCAGTTGCTCGACACCGCGGAGCTCGAGCCGGCCGACGACTACCGGCTGCGCCTGATCGCGATCAACCTGATCGAGGCGCTCGCGCCCGCCAACTGGCCGATGTCGAACCCGGCCGCCTGGAAGGCGATCATCGACACGGGCGGCGGCAGCCTCGTGACCGGCGCCCAGCGTCTGGCCGAGGACGTCAGCCGCCCACCGCGGCTGCCGGTGCGCTCGGCGCCGAGCCAGTTCAAGCTCGGAGAGGAAGTCGCGGCCACGCGCCGGCGCCGTCGTGCTGCGGACGCCGGTGATGGAGCTGATCCAGTACGACCCCGTGACGCCCGAGGTCAAGGCGGAGCCGGTGCTGATCGTGCCCTCGCTGGTCAACAAGTACTACCTGACCGACCTCTCGCCGGGCCGCAGCCTCGTCGAGTACGCCGTCAAGGCCGGTGCGCAGATGTTCCACATCTCGTGGGTCAACCCCGACCTCCAGCACCGCGACTTCGATCTCGACACCTACATCGCGGGGATCGTCGAGGCGCTCGGACGCGGTGCGCGCGATCACCGGCTCCGAACGCGCGCACACCGTCGGCGTGTGCGCGGGCGGCCAGCTGCTGACGATCGCGCTTGCGCACCTGGCGGCGCTGGGTCGCCAGGACGAGGTCGCGAGCTTCACGCTGACGGTCGCGGTGCTCGACCACTCCGAGCCGGCGAGCCCGACGGGGATGATGGACCGCGACTCCGCCGAGCAGGCGAAGGCGCGCGTCGTGCGCGACGGGCTCGTCGACGGCCGGCGGCTGCAGGCCGCGCTGGCCTGGCTGCGGCCGATCGACAGCGTCTGGTGGGCGTGGGTGCAGCGCTACCTGCTCGTGGCCGACCTGCCGCGCATGGACCTCTTCTACTGGTCCGAGGACACCACGAACCTGCCCGGCCGGGCTCGTCTGCGACCTGATGGAGCTGACGCTCGAGAACCAGCTGACGAAGCCGGGCGCGCTCGAGGTGCTCGGCCAGCCGATCGACCTCGGCGCGGTCCGCGTGCCGGCGTACCTGATCGCGGGCCTCACGGACAACCTCACGGCGTGGCGCAGCTGCTACCAGACCTCGCAGATGATCGGCTCACGAGCGTGCTTCGTGCTCGTCAACGGCGGCCACCTGCAGGCGATCCTGCGCCCGCCCGGCGGCCGCTCGGCCGGCTACCGCCTCGCGCGCGGGACGCCGCCCGACCCCGACGAGTGGCTGGAGAACTCGACGCTTCACGACGCGAGCTGGTGGGACCACTGGCTCGCGTGGGTCGAGCGCCGGTCGTCCGGCCGGCGCCCTGCGCCCGCGGCACCCGGGTCCGACGCGTTCCCCGTCGTCGAGCCGGCGCCCGGCCAGTACGTCGCCCGCCGCCTCGGATGACCGACCGCCGACTCGACGTCGGCGGTCTCCGCCTCTCCGTGCGCGAGCGCGGCTCCGGCCATCCGCTGCTGCTCGTCAACGGCCTCGGCGGCAACGTCGACATGTGGGGCACGGCCCAGGAGCGCCTGTCCGAGCGCGCGCACACGATCGCCTTCGACGCCCCTGGCACGGGCCGCTCGCAGACCCCTTCGCTGCCGCTGCCGATCCCGGCCGTGGCGCGTGTGATCGTGCGGCTGCTCGACGAGCTCGGCCACGAGCGGGTCGACGTGCTCGGCTATTCGTGGGGAGGGCTCGCTGGCCCAGGAGCTCGCGCGACAGCGCGCCGGAGCGCGTCCGTCGCCTGGCACTCGCCGGAACGAGCTGCGGCTGGGGCGGCGTTCCCGGCGACCTGCGCGCGCTGGCGCTGCTCGCGACGCCGCTGCGCTACTACTCGCAGACGTTCTACGAGCGCACGAGCCATCTGCTCGACGGCACCGAGGGCAGCGGCGCGCACGACGGCCACTCGCGCGCCCACGCCGAGGCGCGCCGGGCGAACCCGCCCTCGCTGCGCGGCTACTGGAGTCAGGTGCTGGCGGGCTCGGCGTACACGAGCCTGCCCTGGCTGCACCGCATCGAAGCGCCGACGCTGGTCGTCTCCGGCCTCTGCGACCGGCTGGTCCCGCCCGCCAACGGCGTCCTGCTCGCGGGCGAGCTGCCGCACAGCCGGCTGCTGCTCGTGCCCGGAGAGGGGCACCTGCTGTTGTTCGACCCTGCGAGCGCGGCGTTGCCGTCCCTGACGGACTTCTTCGCTTCGGGCGAGGAGTCGGTGGCGTGGCGCGACGCGCAGGAGGTGCGCGATGACGCCACGGTCGACGACGCGCTGCGGCACTCGCCGGGTGGGCAGCCGTACAAGGCCGTCAGCGCAGCGCTGCGCCGGCTGATGCTCGCTGGTCGCTAGCCGGCGCGGGTCGAGATCCGAGGCGCCTCCGCGATTCCGCGCTCGCGCAGCTCCGCGGCGATTCGCTCGCGCAGCACGACCTTCTGGATCTTCTCCGTGGGCGTCAGCGGGAACTCGGAGACGAAGCGCACGTAGCGCGGCACCTTGTACGTCGCGATGCGCCCGGTGCAGTAGGCGATCAGCTCCTCCTCCGACGCCTCGGCGCCGGGTGCGAGGCGGACGTAGGCACAGGCCACCTCGCCGTAGCGGGCGTCCGGAGCGGCGACGACCGCTGCCACGTCGACCGCGGGATGGGTCAACAGGTAGCCCTCGACCTCGGCCGCGGAGACGTTCTCGCCACCGACTTTGAGCATGTCCTTCAACCGCGCGACGAACGAGTACGTCCCATCCTCGTTGGCGTGCACGATGTCGCCCGTCCGCACCCAGCCCTCGGCATCGATCGTCTTGCGCGTGTTCTCTTCGTCGCGGTAGTAGCCCGAGAACGCGGTCGGGCCGCGGAACAACAACTCGCCGCCGACGATCTTCAGCTCCATACCGGTCAGCGGCCGGCCAGACGTCGTCGTGCGCGACTCGAGCGAGTCCCCGGCGGCCCCGATGCACATCGACCCCGTCGACTCTGTCATGCCGAGGCAGGAGACCTGGATCGCGTTCGGGAGCTTGCGCTGCATGAGCTCCAACCGCTCGCGCACGCCGACGGCCATCACCATCCGCAGCGCGCTCAGATCGGCCTCCTCGAAGCGCGGGTGGTCGAGGATCGACATCCAGATCAGCTCGAAGGCGGGAAACGCCACCGTCACGCGTTCACTCGCAAGTTGGTCGAGTGCGGTGTCCGCCTCGAAGACGCCCGCGTGGCTGAAGCATGCGCCCGAATGCAGGCACGCCATGAGCACCTGCCAGCCGCCGACGTGGAACATCGCCAGCGGCGTCCAGAAGCGGTCCTGGAGCGTCAGCCGCAGGCGCTCGGCGCTGTTACGGCCGGCGGCGAGCAGCGCGGCGTGCGAGAGCAGGCAGCCCTTGGGGTTCGCGGTCGTGCCCGAGGTGAAGATCATCAGTGCGGGGTCCTCGGGCGCGATCGCGTGCGAGGGCACCTCCGACGCCGCGACGCTCTCGAGTTCGGGCGTGAGCACGAGCCGGCACCCCTCGGGCAGACCGGCTTCCTCGATCAGCTCCACGTACTCGTCCGAGGTCAGCAGCACGCGCAGCCCCGCGTGTCCCGCGGCATAGCGCAGCTCGTGGGACTTGTTGCGCGCGTTGAGCGGCACGCAGATCGCGCCGAGGCGCAGCGTCGCGAGCGCGAGCGTGATGTACTCGACCGAGGCGACGCGCAGCAGGATCCCGACGCGATCCCCAGGCCCGACGCCGAGCGCGCAGAGGCGCCCGGCCGCGAGCAGGCTCGCGTCGATCAGCTCCGCATACGCGCACGCCGCGTCGGGGAACGACACGGCGGGCGCCGTGGACCGGCGGGCATCGAGCAGGGCGGGAACGCTCACCATCGGCACGCCGGCGGGATCGCGGGATGGTCCGGCGCGGGATAGCGGGCGTGGATGGGGCCGACGACCTCCTCGCCGAAGCGCAGGATCTGCTCGCGCGTCTCCTCGAGCGACGGCCCGGTGGACAGCCGGCAGCAGAACACGACGTAGTCGATCGCGAGCTCCTCGTGCAGGCGCTCGAGGTGCTCGATGCACTGCTGCGGCTCGCCCATGACGATGTAGGGGGCGACGCTGTCGGGCGTGATCTCGTCCGGTGTCGCCCAGCCGGGGTTGCGGGTGAGGTTGCCGTGGCGCAGGTAGAACCGGGTCATGCGCGCGTAATGTTCGCCGAACACGCGCGCCGCCTCCTCGAACGTGTCGGCGACCCAGCCGTCGCGCATGAGGACGACGAACGGGCGCTTGCCCAGCTGCTGCGCCCGCTCGCGATAGGTCCCGGCGTCGGCCTCGAACGCCTCGCGGGCGTGCGGCATCGGGTCGCAGGTCCAGGCCTCCGCCTGGCCGGCGGAGCGCCGGATCGCCGCCGGTGAGGCGTTGCCACCGCTCCACAGCGGCCAGCCGCCGGGCTGGTACGGCGCGGGCGCGAGGAAGCCGTCGCGCACGGTCCAGTGGTCGCCCTCGAAGTCGAAGCGCTCGCCCTCGAAGGCGCTGCGCCAGATCCGCAGCGCCTCGAGGAAGCGCCCGAGCATGCGGTCCTCCGGGATGCCGAACTGGCCCCAGAACGACGACAGGAAGCCGCGGGAGACCGTCGTCACCAGCCGGCCGCGCGAGAGGTTGTCGATGACCGAGAACTGCTCGGCCGCCTTCATGGGGTGCACGAGCGTCCCGACGAACGTGAACGTGCCGAGCATGACCCGTGTGGTCTCGCGGGCGAGCAACGTGAGCAGCTGCTCGGGCCCGGGCAGCGCGCACGCCGGCGCGGCGTGGCGATCCGGCGCGTGCACGGAGTGGAAACCCGCGCGCTCGGCCAGCACGCCCTCCTCGACCATCGCGTCGAGGCCGTCGGCGATCTCCGTGGCCGTGAGCGGGCTGCGGTCGGCCCGTACGAGGTTCGTGTCGATCAGGTAGCCGATCCGCATCGGGTCACCCTGGCGCCGGCACGGGTTGCGGTCGTCTGAGCTGCGTCAGGGCCACGCCGACGAGGACGACGATGCCGCCGGCCACGGCGAGCAGCGACGGCAGGTTGCCGAGGATCAGCGCGGTCCACATGAGCGCGAACACTGGCACGAGGTACATGAAGGCCGCTGTCCGGCTCACCGGAAGCACCTCGAGGCTCATCGACCACAGGATGTACGGCAACGCGGTCCCGCCCGCGGTGAGGAACGCGAGCCACATCCATCCGCCGGCCGACAGGTGCTGCGCGCCCTCCACCGCGTGGGGGACGAGCGGCGCCAGGAACGCCGTGCCGCAGATCAGCGCGAGCCCGACGATCCCGGCGGTGGGGTGACGGCCCGCGAGCGGCTTCGCGAGCAGCGTATAGACGGCCCAGCAGATGGGGGAGACGAGGGCGACCGAGGCGCGGAGCGGATTGGAAGCCTCCAGCTGCGCGCCGGAACCCGCGCCGAGGACCACGATGATCGCGACGCCCGCGAGGCCGACCGCGAAGCCGAGGACCTGGAGCGCGGTGAGCGACTCGCGCGTCACGAGCGCCGCCAGGACCGCCGCGACGGCGGGCGCGAACGTCACGATCAGCGCCGCGATCGGCGGCGAGAGGAAGCGCTGGCCATCGACGATCGGCAGCTGCGACCCCGCCACCGCGAGCACCCCTGCGAAGAGCACGATCGGCACCTCGCCGCGCGAGGGGCGGGGGCGCAGGGCCGGTTGCAGCGCGAGCACCGTCGCGAAGAACGCGGACACGCCGATGAAGCGCAGGGTCACGATCTGCAACGGGTCCAGCTCAGGCAGCACCTCGTAGACGCCTACGAAGACCGCGCCCCAGCTGGCGACGCAGGCCAGCACGCAGATGGTCGCTCGCCGACTGGACATGGCCGTCCGGCTCAGTCCTGGGGCTCGCCGCGCTCGCCGACGGGCTCGAACAGCATGGGATCAGCCATGACGGCACTGTACTCTACCAATCGAATGTTTGGTAGGATCAATGAATGCACGCCAGCCCCGACAAGCCGACGATCGCGGCGGTCAACGGCGCGGCCGTCGGGGGTGGGGCCAACCTGGCGCTGATGTGCGACCTCGTCCTCATGCGCGAGGACGCGCGGATCGCGCAGAACTCCTCGCGCAACGGCTTTGTCCCGGACGAGTTCGCGTCGTTCCAGCGCACCAAGGCACAACCCGCGAGAGAGGATTGAGGATGCTCGAGATCACGCCCGGGGCGACGCTTCCCGGCGGCTCGTACGCGCTCGGGGCCCAGCGCCACGAGCTCCTGATCGGTGCGCTCGGCGGCGGCGCGCCGGCCGACGGGTCGGCGCACCCACTCGCCGCGTGGCTGGTCGCCTGGGGCGGCTGCGGCGTGGGCATCGGCGACCTGTTCGCGGCCGCCGGCGTGCCGATGGAGGACGGGCCGATGCTCGGGTCGTGCGATCTCGAGCTGCTCCGCCCGATCGAGATCGAGGCCGAGTACGCCGTCAGCGGCGAGATCGTCGACCTCCAGGAGAAGACCGGCCGGCGCATCGGCCGCTTCGACGTCATGACGATGCGGATGGAGGTGCGCGAGCCGGGCGGCGACCTGGTCGCCACGTGCACGCCGTCGGTCATCCTGCCGCGCCCGGCAGGTGCCGCATGACCGGTCTGCAGCCCGGCGCCGAGCTGCGCCCGTGGATCGTGGAGTCGGTCAGCGCGGAGGCGATGCACGACACCGCGGTGGTGCTCGACGACCCCAACCCGATCCACCTGAGCGGCGAAGCGGCCGCGGCCGCCGGTCTTGGCGACCGCCCGGTGAACCAGGGTCCGATCAACTTCGGCTACATCCTCAACATGCTGGCGGCGTCCGTTCCCGGCGCCACCGTGAGCAAGCTCCGCGTGCGCCTGCTGCGCAACGTCTTCGCGGGCGATCGCGTGATCGCCGCCGGGCGCGTCGAGTCCATCGAGGGCACGTCGGCCCAGTGCACGGTGTGGCTCGACGTCGACGGCGAGGGCCGAGCCGTCGAGGGCACCGCGACGCTGACGAGCGCGTGATCGAGCTCCCGGCGAGCGCGCGGACGCTTATCGAGTCCGGCGCGCACGGGCACCTCGCCACGGTCAACCCCAACGGTTCGCCGCAGCAGACGGTCGTATGGGCCGGGATCGAGGACGGGGAGCTGTGCGTGCCCGCGTTGACGCCGCGCCGCAAGCTTCGCAATGTCGAGCGCGACCCGCGCGTCGTGATCACGTTCGAGTCTGCGGAAGGCGACGACGTGACGGGCCTGCGGTTCTACCTGGGCATCCGCGGCCGCGCGCGGGTCACGGAGGGTGGCGCGCCCGACCTGCTGCGGCGGCTGGCGCCCCACTATCTCGAGCCGGGCGTGAAGTTCCCGCGCGGCGACGATCCGCCCGAGGGGTGGATCATGCGGATCGCGCCCGAGCGCATCTACGGCTACGGCCCCTGGGTCGCCACCTGAGAAGGAGGTCACGATGTACGACGGAGTGCGAACCATCGGGGCGATCCTCGAGCAGCGGGCGGCCGAGCAGCCGGACCGGGAGATCGTCCGCTTCGCCGAGGGTGCGCTGACGTACGCCGGCCTCGACGACCAGGCCAACCGGATCGCGAACGCCTTCGCCGGCCTCGGTCTTGAGCCCGGCGACAAGGTCGCCGTCCTCCTGCCCAACGGGCCCGAGTTCCTCGCCGCCTGGTTCGGGCTCGCGCGCGCGGGGCTGGACGAGGTCCCGCTCAACGTCGGCCTGCGCGGCGAGCTGCTGGCCTATGTCCTCAACCAGAG
The DNA here is from genome assembly GCA_963755275.1 of uncultured Solirubrobacteraceae bacterium. GTDB lineage: Bacteria > Actinomycetota > Thermoleophilia > Solirubrobacterales > Solirubrobacteraceae > Solirubrobacter. The sequence continues at coordinate 40,943 of CAVWJU010000010.1, forward strand.
CGAGTGCCGGGCGATCGTCGTGGCCGACGAGTGGGTACCCCGCGTCGACGCAGTGGCCGCGAAGCTCCAGACGCTCCGCCACGTCATCGTCGTGGGGGAGGAGCGGGCGTGCGCGGTGCCTTCAACGCCGTTCGGCGAGCTGCTGGCCGCGCAGGCCACGCGGCCCGACGTGCACGTCGCGCCCGAGGACACGTCGGTGCTGTTGTTCACCTCCGGCACGACCGGCCCGTCCAAGGCCGTCGTGCTCTCGCACAACGCGAACTTCCAGCTCGCGTCCTCGGTCATCGACGTCATGGAGTACGCGGAGGATGAGGTCCTCTTCAGCGCGTTCCCGCTGTTCCACGTCAACGCGAAGTACACGAGCATCCTCGTGGCGATGCTGCTCGACCGCGGGACGGCCGTGCTGCACGATCGCGTTCTCGGCGTCGCGCTTCTGGGACATCTGCCGCGCCGAAGGCGTGACCGCCTTCAACTTCATGGGCGCTCTGCTGCTGATGTTGTCCAAGCAGCCCGAGCGTCCGGACGACGCGGACAACGCCGTGCGCAAGGGGTTCGGGGCGCCTGCGCCGCCCGCCATCGCGCCCAGCTTCGAGAACCGGTTCGGCGTCGTGCTGTGCGAGGTCTACGGCTCGACGGAGGTCGGCATCGCGACCGCCAACCGCCCGGATGACCGCCGGTTCGGGCCCTGCGGGCGTGCCGCTGCCGGCCTTCGAGGTCGAGATCCGCGACGAGCACGGCCGGCCCGTCCCGACGCGGCACGGTCGGCGAGATCGTGGTCAGGCCACGCGAGCCGCACACGATCATCGAGGAGTACTACCGGATGCCGGAGGCCACGCAGGCCGCGTTCCGCGACGGCTGGTTCCGGACCGGCGATCGCGGGACCTGCGACGACGACGGCTGGTTCACGTTCGTCGACCGGACGAAGGACGCGATCCGGCGTCGCGGCGAGAACATCTCCTCGTGGGAGGTCGAGCAGGTCCTCAACGACCACCCGTCGATCGAGGAGACCGCGGTGATCGGCGTCCCCTCCGAGCTCACGGAGGAGGAGGTGCTCGCCGTCGTCAAGCTGCGGGAGGGCCGGCAGATCGCGCCGGAGGGCCTGCTCGACTTCGCGCAGCAGCAGCTTCCCCACTTCGCCGTGCCGCGCTATGTCCGTTTCGCCGCCGAGCTGCCGAAGAACCCGCAGCAGCGGATCCAGAAGTTCGTCCTGCGCGAGCAGGGCGTGACCGAGGACACGTGGGACCGCGAGTCGGTCGGCTACGTCGTCGCGCGCTGAGCTGACGCCTCGCCGGCCAGCGGGGCGATCACCTCCGCGCCGAAGCGTTCGATCGCTGCCAGCGTGTCCTGGTGCGACGGCCCGGTCGGGTGGCGCATCCGTACCGCGATGTGGTCGGCGCCGGTACGGGCGAGCCAGTCGCGCGCGGTGTCGCGCACCTCGGCCGGCGACCCGTAGAGGAAGCGGCCCGGCGCGAGGCGCTCGAGCGTGAAGTCCTCGCGCGAGCGGACCTCGTCGACCCACGGCTCGAACTGCCGCAGGTAGACGCCGACGTTGAAGTACAGGCGGTGGACCTTCATCGCGTGCGGCGCCCAGACCGCCTCGCACTCCTCACGCGACTCGCCGATCCACGCCTCGCGGAAGAGCGCGACCTTCGGCGTCCGGCCCGCGGCACGCGCCGCCTCGCGGTACTGGTCGGCGAGCCGCACGCCGGTGTCGATGTCGCGCTCGGGATCGAGGACCCAGGCGTCGGCGCGCTCGCCGGCGCGCCGCAGGCCGCGCGGGCCGTGAGCGCCGATCCAGATGGGCGGCCGCGAGTCGGTGAACGGCGCCGGCGTCACGTGCCCGCGGCGCTGGAAGAAGCGGCCCTCGTACTCGAACGGCGCGTTGTTCCAGCACGCGTCGATCACGTCGAGCAGCTCGTCGAAGAGGTCCTGGCGATGCTCGCGCGGGCGCCCGAAGAGCGCGAAGTCCGGCGGCATGTGCGCGCTGCCGAGGCCGACGATCACGCGTCCGCGCGTCGCGTGGTCGAGCATCAGCGCGTCCTCGGCCAGGCGCACCGGGTCGTGCAGGGGCGCGGCCATGACGAGCGTGCCGAGCCGGATGCGCGTGGTCCGCGCGCCGAGCCAGGCCAGCACGAGCAGGGGCGACACCAGCGCCCCGCCGTGCGCCTGGTGGAACTCGGGCAGGAACACGGCCTCGAAGCCGGCGCGCTCGGCGGCCAGCACCTCCTCGGCCAGCTCCTCGAGCAGCCCTTCGAGGGGGACGTCGCGGGCCTGGATCGGGAGCACGAGCCCGAACCCCGCCATCAGCGCGTCCCGTCCGGCGACGTCAGACCGTCGATGACCATCGCGGCGAACATCTCGCCGATCTCGGTCGCGCTCAAGCGCCCGCCCGGGCGGTACCACTGGTGCATCCAGTTGACCATTCCGAGCACGCCGTAGGCGACCATCTTCGCGTCGAGATCGGTGCGCAGGAGGCCCGCCTCGCGTCCTTCCTCGAGCAACTCGACCCAGCGCGCCTCGTACGCCTGCCGCGCCGCCGGGTCCGCACGCTCGAGGGCGGGGAAGAAGTCGGCGAGATAGATGAAGAGCTCCGGACCGTGCGCGTCGAACGCGCTCGCGGCAGTGACGATCGCTCGATGGAGCTGCTCGCGCAGCGGCGCGCCGGAGGCCCGGATCGCCGCGAGGTCGGAGTCCGCCCGCTCGAGCACCGGCGCGACGATGCTGAGGAAGAGGTCCTCCTTGGAGGAGATGTGGGCGTAGAGCGTGCTGATCCGAACGCCGGCACGCTCGGCGATCCCGCGCACGGTAGCGCGCTCGTACCCGTACTCGCGGAACTCGGCCAGCGCGGCCTGCTGGATCAGCGTCCGGGTGTCCGGCAGCACTCTTGACTTGTACACTACGATGGGAGGATACCAAACGAGTGTTTGATCGAGGAGAGAGATGGACTTCGCGCTGAGCGACGATCTGGAGCGGTTCCGCAAGCAGGTCCGCAGGTGGGTCGACAAGGAGACCCCGAAGGACTACGCGCGGGCGCTCGAGCGCAAGGAGGACGAGTATCCGTTCGAGCTCTGGGACAAGTTCACCAAGGCCGGCTACCACGGCTCGAGCGTCCCCGAGGAGTACGGCGGCGAGGGCGGCGACGTGCTCAGCCAGATGGTGCTCGCGCGCGAGCTGTGCCGCTCGCTCGGCGGCCTGCTCGTGGGTGTGGGGGCTGACGTCGTTCGCCGGCTCGAAGTCGGTCGGCCTGTACGGCACCGACGAGCAGAAGGAGCGCTTGCTGCCGGCGATCGCCGAGGGCAAGCTGCGCTTCTCGATCGGCTTCACCGAGCCCGACGGCGGCACCGACGTGCTGGGCGCGATGAAGACGCGGGCCGAGAAGGTCGACGGCGGCTGGAAGATCAACGGCGCCAAGATCTGGTGCTCCTCGGCCCACGTCGCCGACTACATCCTGCTGCTGGCGCGCACGGACGACGAACGTCGACAAGCGCCACCAGGGCGTCACGCTCTTCCTGCTCGCCGCCAAGGCCGAAGGCGTGCACGATCCGCGAGCTCGCCAAGCTCGGCATGCGCGCGATCGGCTCCTGCCAGGTGACCCTGCGCGACGTCTTCGTCCCCGACGACCGACGTGCTCGGCGAGCCCGGCCAGGCGTGGTACATGCTGCTGCCGACGCTCAACAACGAGCGCATGATGGTCGGCGCGTTCTGCTGCGGGATCCTCGACGGCGTGCTCGAGGACGCGCTCGCCTACGCCAAGGAGCGGAGCGCGTTCGGCAAGGCGATCGGCGAGTTCCAGACGATCCAGAACTACATCGCGGAGATCGCGATGATGCGCGACCAGGCCGAGCTGATGGTCTACCGCGCCGCGAGCCTGCTCAACGCCGGCAAGCCGTGCCACCTGGAGTCGAGCATGGCCAAGGTCGTCGCGTCCGAGCACGCGGTCAAGGCCGCCGACCTCGGCATCTCGATCCTCGGCGGCATGGGCTACTCCGCGGACACCGACATGCAGCGCTACTGGCGTGACGCTCGGCTGTGGAAGATCGGCCCGATCACCAACGAGATGGCCCGCAACGCGATCGCCGAGCAGCTCGGCCTCCCGAGGTCGTTCTGATGAAGGTCGTGGTGGCGGTCAAGCAGGTCCTCGACGGGATCAACGAGTGGGACACGTTCGCGGTCGAGGCCGCGTTGCAGATGGGCGACGAGGTCGTGGTGGTCGGCGTCGGCAACGACGACGAGGCGCTGCTGGCCGCGCTCGCCATGGGCGCCGACCGCGCCGTGCACATCACCACCGACGAGACGCTCGACCCGATCGCCACCGCGCGGCTGCTCGCTCCGGTGGTGCAGCGCGAGGCGCCGGACCTGGTGCTGTGTGGCGCGCAGTCGGCGGATGCCGCGAACGGCGCCACCCCAACCGCGCTGGCGGCGCTGGCCGGGCTGAACCGTGTCGCGGTCGTGAAGCAGCTCGAGGTCGCGGATGGCTTCGCGACGTGCGAGCGCGAGCTCGAGGGCGGGCTGCTGGAGCGCGTGCGCGTGCCGTTGCCCGCGCTCATCACCGTCCAGACCGGCATCAACGAGCCGCGCTACGCGACGCTGCGCGGCATCCGCCAGGCGTCCGCGAAGCCGCTGGACGTGATCGAAGCGGAGAGCGTCACACCGGCGGCGCGGGTCGTCTCGCTGGCGCCGCCGCAACCGAGCGCCCGCGCGGAGCTGATCGAGGGCGGCGCGAGCGAGATCGCGGAGCGGATCGCGACGATCATCAAGGGCAAGGTGGCGTGATGGGCGGAGTCCTGGTCTGCGCGGAGACGCGCCGTGGCGTCGTGCGCGACGTGTCGTTGGAGCTGCTCACCGCTGCGCGCGAGCTCGGCGGCCCCGTCACGGTGCTCGTCATCGGTGCCGATCCGGCGCCGCTCGCGGGCGCCGACGCGATCCTGCACGCCGACGCCGAGCACTTCGAGCCGCATGTCCACGCGGCGGCGGTCCGGCCAGGCGATCGAGCGCGTCGAGCCCGCTTGGATCCTCGCCCCGCACAGCGTCGACGCGATGGGCTACGCGGCCGCGGTCGCGGCCGAGCTCGGGCTCGGATTCGCTTCCGACGTGCACTCCTTGAACCCCGTCACGCGCGGCGATCGCCTGCTCGCGACGCTCGAGTTCGACGGGCCCGCGCTGTTGACGGTGCGCCCGGGAGCGTTCCGGCCGGCCTCGCCCGGCAGCGGCGCGACCGTCACGGCGATCGAGTTGGAGGCGGGGGTGGTCGAGCACCTCGGCTACCGCGAGCCCGAGCCGCGGCGTCGACATCACGACGGCCCCGTTCCTGCTGGCGCTCGGCGGCGGCGTGCGCGAGGCCACGGAGTTCGAGGAACTCGCGCGGATCGCCGAGGAGATCCACGCGACCGTGGCGGTCTCGCGGCCACCGGTCGATGCCGGGTTCGCCACGACCGCGCGTCAGGTCGGCCAATCGGGCAAGACGGTCAAGCCGCGCGTCTACCTCGCGCTCGGCATCTCGGGCGCCGTCCAGCACCTCGCCGGCATCCGCGCGGCGGATACGATCATCGCCGTCAACACCGACCCGGACGCCCCGATCTTCCACTTCGCGCACTACGGCGCCGTCGCCGACCTCCTCGACGTGGCGCGCGAGCTCCCGCGCCACCTGGCGAGCTGATGACGGCGGTGCTGAAGCCTTGGACCGAGGCGATCACGCTGGGCGACGCGCTGCTGCGGACGGCGGCGGCCAAGCCGTCCGAGACGGCGATCGCGCTGCCCGACCGCACGCACTCGTGGGACCAGCTGGCCGACCGGGCGCTGCGGATCGCGCGCAACCTGATCGGCCTCGGCATCGCGCCTGGGGAGCATGTCGGCGTGCTCATGCCCAACGGCTTCGACATCCTCGCCACCTACTTCGGCGTCTCGCTCGCCGGCGCCACGATCGTGCCCATCAACGCGCGCTTCCGCACGCGCGAGCTCGCGTACATCGTCGACAACGCGGACATGGCCTGCGTGATCACGAACGACGCCAACGACGCCTACGTCAACTACCTCGACCTGCTGACGGATTCGATCGAAGGCGAGCCGCCCCACATGGTCGTGCTCGGGAAGCGGGAGCGCGAGGGCGTGCTGACCGACGCCGAGTTCGACGCGCTCGGTTCAGACGTGAGCCTCGACGCGGTGCACCAGCGCCGCCACGGCGTCAGCGTCGCCGGCCCGGCGATGATCCTGTACACGTCCGGCACGACCGCCGAGCCGCGCGGCGCGATCATCTCCCACGAGTCGATCGTCCGGGTCTGGGCGGGCGCCGTCGCGAACGCGCTGCGCCTCACCGGCGACGACGTGATGTGGAACCCGTGCCCGATGTTCCACATCGCGGCGCTCGGCGTGTCCGTCGCCTGCACCGTTCACGGCGTCACGATCGTCACGGCGCCGTTCTTCGAGCCCGACTCCGCGGTCGACGCTGCTCGAGCGCTACGAGCCGACCGCACTCTTCCCCGCCTACGCGAACATCCTTCTCGGCGTGCTCACGCACCCGCGCTTCGGCGGCGTGAAGGCCACGCGCGCGCTGGTGGTCGGTCCGCCGACCACGCTGCGCTCGCTTCAGGACCAGCTCCCCGGCCTCTCGCTCGTCTCGACCTTCGGCATGACCGAGAGCTGCGGCTGCAGCACGTTCAGCGACATCGACGATCCGCTCGAGGACCGCATGGAGACCGTCGGGCCGCCGATCGCGGGGCTGGAGCTGCGGATCGCGGACCCGGTGACCGACGAGCCGCTGCCGCCCGACGCCAAGGGCGAGATCCAGCTCCGCGGCCCGATCCTCTTCGACGGCTACTACAAGGACCCGGAGAAGACCGCGGCCACGTTCCTCGAGAGCGGCTGGATGCGGACCGGTGACCTCGGCAGCGTGACCGCCGATGGCCGCGCGCAGTACCACGGCCGGATCAAGGACATCATCCGCGTCGGCGGCGAGAACTTGTCGCCCGCGGAGATCGAGGCGCACCTGATGACCCACCCGGCGGTGCTGATCGCACAGGCGCTCGGCCTGCCGGACGAGCGGTTGGACGAGGTGCCGGTGGCGTTCGTCGAGCTGCGCGCCGGCATGAACGCGACCGAGGACGAGCTGATCGCGCATTGCCAGGGGGCGATCGCGCGGTTCAAGGTCCCGCGTCATATCCGCTTCGTCACCGAGTGGCCGATGTCGGCCACGAAGGTCCAGAAGTTCCGCCTGCGCGAGGCGCTGCTCGCAGAGCTCAGCGGCGGTCCGACAGCCGCGGCGCCTCGGTGATCCCGGCGTCCGCCAGCTCGCCGCGCGATCTGCTCGCGCAGCACGAACTTCTGGATCTTCGTCCCGGACATGGGCCACTCGGCGACCACGCGCACGTAACGCGGGACCTTGTAGGTGGCGATCTTCCCGACGCAGTAGGAGATCAGCTCCTGCTCGCCGAGGGACGCGCCCGGCTTGAGCTGCACGAAGGCCGCCGGGACCTCGTCGTAGCGCGCGTCGGGCGCCGCGACGACCTGGGCGATGTTGACCGCCGGGTGGCTGACGAGGTAGCCCTCGACCTCGAGCGCGGAGACGTTCTCGCCGCCGACCTTGAGCATGTCCTTCAGCCGCCCGGCATAGGTGAGCCGCCCCTCGGCGTCCAGCGCGGCCAGGTCCTGCGAGTGGAAGAAGCCCTCGTCGTCGAACGCCGCGGCCGTCAGCTCGGGCTCCTTGTAGTAGCCCTCGAAGCAGCGCGTAGCCCTTGAAGCAGAGCTCCCCGACCGTGCCGGCCGGGAGGCGCTCGCCGGTCTCGGGGTCGGTGATCTTGACCTCCATCCCGGGCAGCGACGCGTCCCAGCGTGTCCATCCGGTCGTCGTACGGGTCATCCGCGCGCGTGAGCGTCAGGTTGCTCGACGCACTCGGTCGCCCCGTAGGAGGAGACCTGCGCCGCCCACGGCATCCGCGCTTCGAGCTGGCGCAGGCGCTCCGGCACGCAGATGCTCTGGATGAGCCGGATCGCGCTCAGGTCGGTGCGCCTCGAAGTCCGGGTGGTCGAGCACCGCGAGCCAGATCGTCTCGAACGCCGGGTAGATCACGGTGCACCGCTCGTCCTCGAGCGTCCGCAGCGCCGTGGTCGGGTCGAAGTGCCCGGCGTGGCAGAACGTCGCGCCGGCGGAGAAGCAGCCGAGCATGCGGGACGATCCCGCCGATGTGGAACAGCGGCAGCGGGTCCCAGAAGCTGTCGTCGGCGGTCGAGGTCGAACCGCGTGGCGGCGACGTTGGCGCCGTGGCGGACGAGCGCCTCGTGGGTCAGCAGGCAGCCCTTCGGGCCGCGCGCTCGTGCCCGACGTGTACATCAGGACCGCCACGTCGCGGACGCGCACGCGCCGCTGGCGCTCCCGCAGCTGCGCCTCGCTCACGTCGCGCCCGGCGTCCAGGAACTCGTCCCAGGCCTCGTTGACGTCGACGACCGGCAGCCGCGCGGGGACGCCGAGCTCCTCGAGCATCGCCGGGTAGTCCGTCGAGCCCTGGTGCGGCGCCGCTGGTCAAGAGCAGACCGCACGTCGGCGTGATCGATGATCTGGCTCAGCTCGTGGGTCTTGAAGCGAGCGTTGATCGGCACCGCGACGGCTCCCACCTTCGCGATCGCGAACAGGCCGAGCACGAACTCCAAGCGGTTCGGCATCAGGATGCCGACGTGGTCGCCACCCTGTACGCGGAGGCCGATGAGCGAGCGGGCCACCGCGTCGCTCGCCTCCGCGAGCTGCCGGTACGTCATCCGCAGCTCGGGGAAGACGAGGGCGTCACTGTCCGGCGTGCGCTCGGCCTGGCGGTCGAGCAGGTCGCCGATCGTCGTGACGTCGATCCACATGGCTAGTAGCTCGGCCGGTCCCAGCCGGCGCGCACGTCGGGCCCGGCGTGGTGCGCCAGCTCCGCGACCGTGCCGCCGTCGACGAGCAGGTCGCAGCCGGTCACGTAGGCGGCGGCCGGGCCGGCGAGGAACTCCGCCACCATCGCGATCTCGTCCGGGTCGGCGGCCCGATCGAGTGCCGAGAGGGCCGTGAGCTGGCGTGCGTTCCCGCCGGACTGCTCGACCTCGAAGCGGCCCATGGGCGTGTCGATGAGGCCCGGCGAGATCGAGACGATCCGCGCGCCCCGCTCGCCCCAGCGGCGCGCCAGCCGCTCCACGAGCGTGATCACGCCGCGCTTGGACACGGCGTACGCGAGGCCGGGCTTCCACTTGTCGCCCTCGTCCGCGGCGATCTCGTCGTAGAGGCCCTCGCGCAGTGGCTCGACCATCGCCTCGTCGTGGTTGCGCACGCCGATGCGGTGGCCGGAGATCGACGCGATGCAGACCGCCACGGTGCCCGGGCCGAGACGCGGCTCGAGCGCCTCCAGCACGCGTGCGGTTCCGATCAGGTTGACCTGGAAGATGGGTGCTGCCGGGGCCATGTGCGAGCTGAGCCCCGCGGCGCAGACGATGGCCGCCAGTCGGTCGGTCCCGACCTCCTCGGCGAGCCGTTGGGCGTGCTCGGCCGTCCGCACGTCGCCCGCCACGGCGGTGGCCTGGATGCCCTCGCGGGACAGGTCGGCGACGAGCGCGTCCAGGCCCTCCTGCGACAGGTCGCCGAGGATCACGCGGTGGCGCGCGCCGAAGCGCCGGGCGCACGCCCGGCCGACGCCGCCCGCGGCGCCGGTGATCACCACCACGGATCGATCCGTCATCGCCTCGGCAGTCTGCCACGGCGGTAGCTGAAAATCAACCAAACGTACGATAGGCTGCGGGCCGATGACCGAGGAGAGGAAAGCGATGTCTGACCGACTCGCCGGGAAGGTCGTGATCGTCACCGGCGCGGCCAGCGGCATGGGCCGGGCCACGGCGCAGGCGTGTCATGCCGAGGGCGCGAAGCTCGTCCTGAGCGACCGCAGCCCGGCCGTCGAGGCGGTGGCCGACGAGCTCGGCGCCGCCGCGGTGGTCGGGGACGTCGCCGACCCGTCCTTGGCCGCGCGGGCGGTGGGGCTCGCGCTCGAGTCGCACGGCGCGGTGCACGGCCTCGCGCACGTCGCGGGCGCGCATCTCAACGGCGACGTGACCGAGCTCACCGACGAGGACTGGGCGCGGATGATCTCGATCAACCTCACCGGGCCGATGGTCTGGTCGCGGGCGGTCGCGCAGCCGATGATCGAGGCGGGCGGCGGGTCGATCGTCATCGTCGCCTCCATGAACGCCTCGGTCGCCCACCCACGCTCCGTCGCCTACTCGAGCTCGAAGACCGGTTGCCTCGGCCTCATGCGCTCACTGGCGCTCGACGGCGGCCCGAAGGGCATCCGCGCCAACACGATCTCGCCAGGGTCGATCGCGACCGAGATGCTGCTCGACGCGGCGGCGCGCCATCCGCTCGGCGAGGGCGCGCTGCAGGCGCACAAGGACGCGAATCCCCTCGGTCGCCTCGGGACCCCTGACGAGATCGCGTGGACGTGCGTCTTCCTGCTCTCCGACGAGGCGCCGTACATCACCGGCGCCGACATCAAGGTCGACGGCGGCCGGACCGCGAGGACGTAGGTGCAGACCGGCACGCTGGACGTCGCGGGCTGCCCGGTCCGCTGGTGGACCGACGGCACCGGCGGGCCGACGCTCGTGCTGACTCACGGCGGCGCCGCGCACTCCGGCTGGTGGGCCCCCGTGCTGCCGCGGCTCGTCGAGCGCCAGCGGGTGGTGTGGCTGGACTTCAGCGGCCACGGCGAGAGCGGCCATCGCGCCGACGGCTATGCCACGACGACGTGGGCGGAAGAGGTCGCGACCGTGATCCGCGGCGTCGCCGGCGGCTCGGCGGTCGTGGTGGCCCACAGCATGGGCGCGCGCGTCGGAGCCCTGACCGCGGCGCTGCATCCCGAGGCCGTCGAGGCGCTCGTGACGGTCGACGCGCTCGTGCCGGTGCCGGCGCTCGATCCGAACATCCCGGTCCTCGGCCCGCCGAAGCTCTACCCGTCCCGCGAGGCCGCGGTGGCCGCCTTTCGGCTCGTTCCCGGCCAGCCCGAGCCGACCGGGGCGGGCGTCCTGGCCGCAATCGCCGAGCGGGCGGTGGGCCCGAGCGACGGCGGCTGGACCTGGCGGTTCGACCGGCGCATCTTCGAGTGCGTACCCGAGGACGACGGGACGAACGAGCTCATCGCCCAGATCCGATGCCCCGTGGTGGCGGTGCAGGGAGCGCTGAGCGACATCGCCCACCCGGGGCTGGTCGCGGACTTCGCCGCGCGCCTCGGCCGCACGGTCCCGCTCGTGACGATCCCCGGCGCCCACCATCACGTCACCCTCGACTCGCCGGACGCCGTCGCCGACGTGCTGGGCTGGCTCCCGGAGACCCGACCGCGGTCGTGACCGACCGTCTCGGCGTCTCGTCAGGACGACTTCGACACGTAGCTGGCGGAGTTCCACGCGTCGCGCGCGGCGGGGTCGGCGTGCACCAGCGTGTGCGCGACCACCCCGCCGTCGACGAGCAGATCGCAGCCCGTGACATAGGCGGTGTCGGCCGAGACGAGGAAGGCGACGACGCCCGCGATATCCGCCGCCGTCCCCGCGCGCTGGAGCGCCGACTGCTGCACATAGGCGCCGGCATGGATCCCGGCGGCCTCGCGCCCCAGCTCCGTGTCCGCGATCAGGCCAGGCGAGACCGAGACGATGCGCGCGCCCTGTGCGCCCCACGCGGCGGCGCGCCGGCGAACCTCGAGAATGACGCCCCGCTTCGACAGCGAGTACGTCGCGAGGACGTCGTCGCCGGCCACGCCCCGGGACGAGAGCTTGGCGTGGAGATCGGGGTCGAGCGGATGGGCGAGGAGGTCCTCGAAGGAGGCCGTGAAGGATCGGTGGCCGGCCAGCGAAGCGATGCAGACGGCGACGGTCCCCGGCCGCGGCGAGCGGGAGAAACGCGTCCAGCACGCGGGCGGTGCCGGCGAGGTTGACGTCGAGCACGAGCCGCGTGTCCTTCGCGCCCGGCGGCGCGATCCCCGCGGTGTGCACGAGCGCGCCGAGCGGCCCGAGCTCCCGCGCACGACGGGCCAGCGCGTCGACGGACCCCGGATCGGTGACGTCGCAGACGGCGAGATGGACATCTGCGGCGCCCAGCTGCGCCGCGGCGGCCTCGAGCCGCTCGTGCGACACGTCGGCGAGCAGGATCGGCCCTCGAGCCGCCAGCCGCGACGCGGTGGCGACGCCCATCCCGCCGGCGCCGCCGGTGATGACCGAGACGTTCACGACGCGGTGGACGCCTCGGCGCGCGGTGCCACCGGGGCGCGCTTGACCGCCGGGTCGCCCATGAAGCGGTCGATCACCGCGCGGCGCCGGATCGCCAGCCCCGGCGTCAGCTCGCCGTCGCGGATCGTCAGCTGCCGCGGCAGGACGATGAACTCCGCGATCGTCGGCCGACGCGCCCAGCCGCTCGTTGGCGGCCGCGACCTCGGCGGCCACCAGCTCGGCGACTTCGTCGCTCGACACCAGCGAGCTGTACGTCGAGAAGTGCAGGTCGCGCGCGGTCGCCCACGACAGCGTCTCCTCGTAGTCGACCTCGACGAGCGCCGTCAGCTCGGACCCGCCGGGCGCGGCGACCACCGCGCGCCTGATGTAGGTGCTCTCGCCGAGCGCGGCCTCGAGCCCGGCCACCACGATGTCGCCCTCGGGCGCGTGGATGACGTCCTCGCGCCTCCCGCGGACGCGGATGCGATCGTCGCCGACGTCCTCCGCCAGGTCGCCGGTCGGATGCCACGTCTCGCCGCCGTCGACCGCGGGCGAGGAGACCTCCAGCTCGCCGTCCGAGATCTGGCCGGAGATGCCGGGCAGGGGCGAGCCGATCGTGCCGGCGTCGTCCAGCGAGGTGTGCACGTAGGCCAGGCCGCCGAGCTCCGCCTGCCCGTAGGTCTCGAGCAGCGGGAGGCCGAGCGCCCAGAAGAAGCGTGCGTCGCGGCCCGCCACCGGGCCGCCGGTGACGAGGACCCTCCGCGTCCGCCGCAGGCCGAGATCGGAGGCCACGAAGCGACCGACGAGCAGGTACGCCAACCCACGGCCACGGCGTGCGCCGTCGACTGTGCGAGCCTCGGGCTTGTCCAGACGCGCGCCGAGCTTGCCCATCGCCCAGTTGTAGACGCGGCGACGCAATCGCGACGACTCGCGTGAGTGGCGGACGGACACCTGGCGCAACAGCTCGACCGCGCGCGGCGACAGGGTGAGCACCGTCGGCTGGATCTCGACCAGGTCCGTCAGGACTGTGGCCGGCGACTCCGGCACGGCGATCTCGGCGCCCGCCAGCAGTGGCGCGTACAGGTCGAGGACCCGCGACGCCGGAGTGGCAAGTGACAGCACGGCCAGGTTGCGGTCACCGTCGGACAGCTCGAGCGATTCCACCGCGGCGGCGGCGACCGCGGCGACGGCCGACGCGTCGAGCTCTGCGGCACGCGGATCGGCCTCGGTCCCGCCGCTGAACGTCACGATCGCACCGGTGGCGTCCGCTGGGACGCCGAGCATCGCCGCCGGCCTCCTCGAGGTCGTGCAGGCTCCGCAGCCGCGGGTCGTCGTACTGGCTCGTCCCCGTGGAGTCGATCAGCACGAGCGCGCTCACGTCCGTCGAGCAGCGCTCCGGCGTCGAGGACGAGGTCGACCTGCTCCTGATCCCCGCAGACGATCACCGTCGCGCCGGAGCCGGCCAGCAGGCGCGCCGCGACGTCGGGCGGCATCTGCGGCGAGAGCGCCACGGACCGTTGCGCCGATCGATTGGATGGCGAGATCGCAGACGATCCAGTGTGGGCTGTTCTCGGCGACGAGCGCGACCGAGGCGCCGGCCTGGACGTCAAGCTGCCGGAGCCCGCCGGCCACCGCCGCGACGCGCGCGGCGAGCTGGCCGAACGTCAGGGTGTGCCAGAGGCCGTGGCGCTTGGAACGGACGGCCACCGCGTCGGCGTCGCTCGCCTGCGTGGCGGGCGAGCGCGGCGGGGATGGTGGCGGGCGAACTCATCCTTCCTCCCCGTGCAGCGCGACGACAACGCCCTCCTCCGCCGCCTCGGCGCCGAGGTAGGCGGCGACCACGGCCGGGTTGCGGCGGACCTCGTCCGGCGTCCCGTCGCCGATCTTGCGACCGAAGTCGAGCACGACGATGTGCTCGGCCAGGTCCATGACGACGGCCATGTCGTGCTCGATCAGCAGCACGGTGTTCCCGAGCTCCTCGCGCGAGGCGAGGATGAACGCCGACATGTCCTCCTTCTCGTCGATGGTCATGCCGGCCATCGGCTCGTCCAGGAGGAGGACGCTCGGGTCCTGCGCCAAGGCACGACCCAGCTCCACGCGCTTCTGGAAGCCGTAGGAGAGGTCGTCGACCGTCGCCAGCCGGAGATGCGAGATCTCCAGCAGGTCCAGGATCTCCTCCACGCGCCGGCGCTGCTCGATCTCGTCGCGGACGACGGACGGCATCCGCAGCATGGCGGCGACCATCCCGCCGCGGCCGTGCAGATACCTGCCGGCCATGATGTTCTCCACGACGTTGAGACCCGAGAACAGCGCCGGTGTCTGAAAGGTCCGCGCCAGACCCAGCCGGGCGATCTTGTGTTGGGCGAGGCCGGCGACGTCCTGGCCGGTGAGGCGGATCGTTCCTTCTGTCGGTCGGTAGATCCCCGAGACGCAGTTGAAGAGGCTCGTCTTGCCGGCGCCGTTCGGACCGATGAGCGCCGTCAGGCCGCCCTTGGCGACCTCGAAGGACACGCCGTCCAGTGCGGTGACGCCGCCGAAGCGCACGGTCAGACCGTCGACGACGATTGCCTGCTCGGAGCCGCTCATGCCAGCCACCTCCTCCGCCGCCGGTAGCGCTTTGCCGTCGCGAACGACCGCTCGGCCTCGTGGACCGCTCCGCCGAGGTAGAGCTCCTGGATCTGCGGATCCTCCCGGAGCTCCTCGGCCGGTCCCTCGAGCACGATCCGGCCGCTGTCGATGACGTACGCGTAGTCGCAGAACTCGAGCGCGAGGCGCGCGTTCTGCTCGACGACGAGCATCGATGTGCCGGCGGTGCGCCGAACCTCCCGCAGCTGCTCGAAGATCGTGCGCGTGATCATCGGGGCGAGGCCGAGTGAGACCTCGTCCAGGAGCAGCAGGCGCGGCGTCGCCATCAGTCCGCGGCCGATCGCGACCATCTGCTGCTCTCCGCCCGACAGCCAGCCCGCCTGGTCGTTGCGCCGGCTCTCGATCTGCGGGAACAGCGAGTAGATCTGTTCCATCACCTCGAGCGAGACCCCGCCCTTGCGGGCGGTCGCGCCGATGCGCAGATTCTCCTGCACCGTCAACTCGGCGAAGACCATGCGGCCCTCGGGAACCTGACCCACGCCGTTCGCCACGATCTTGTTCGCCTTGAACTTCGTGACATCGGTGCCGTCGAGCTTCACGGAACCGGCGAGAACGCGCGCAGAGTGGTGCCGCAGCAGCCCTGAGATGGCGCGGATGGTCGTCGTCTTCCCGGCGCCGTTGGCGCCGAGCAGCGCCACCGCCGTGCCCTCGCGGACCTCGAGCGTCACGCCCCGCAGCGCCGGAGCGCTGGCGCCGTAGGCGACCTCGAGGCCGCTCACGGCGAGGACGGGGTCGGCGCTCCGGTCCGTCGCGTCCTGGTCCGTCATGAGCTGTACGGCCACCGCGACACCCCTCTGCGTAGGTCGAGCCACATGCCGTTCAGCCCTGCGGGCTTGAAGACCATGATCAGGATGATCAGCAGGCCGAGGATCAAGCTGACGGTCTGGCCCTGATAGGTCTGCGAGGAGGTTGCCGATCACCGGTGTGCTGGGGTCCACCGACGTCGCGGCCGTCGACAGCACCTGTGGCAGCAGCGTCCAGATGATCGCCCCGAGCACGGGCCCGAGCAGCGAGCCCATGCCGCCGATGATGATGATCGCGAAGTAGGCGATCACGAACTCGAGCGTGTACGCGTCCGAGCTCGTACTGCCGAGGTAATAGACGTACAGCGTGCCGCAGGCGCTCGTGATGAACGACGTGATCGCGAACGACTTGATCCGCTGCGTCCCGACGGGGACGCCGAGCGAGCCCGCGGCCACGTCATGGTCGCGCACGGCGACGAGCGACCGTCCGGAGCGTGCCGACAGCAGGTTGCGACACACGAGCAGCGTGAGCGCTGCCGCCCCCAGCAGCACCAGATACCACCGTTCGTCGCTGTTGAGCTCAAAGCCGAACAGGCTCGGCGCCTCGTATGTGATGCCCGAGAAGCCGAAGTTCCTCGTCTGGTACTCGCGGAAGACGTAGACGATGATGAAGTGCAGCGCGAACGTCGACAGCAACAGATAGAGCCCGCGCAGCCGGAGGCTGGGAAGCCCGACGAAGGCGCCGATGACGGCGCCGACGAGGCCGGAGATGAGGAGCACGATCGGAAACGGCGTGGAGCTCTGCACGTCGAGCACCGCGGCCACGATCGCGCCGACCGAGAAGAACGCGGCGTGGCCCAGCGACAGCAGGCCGGTGTAGCCGACCAGCATGTTCAACGCCGTGGCGCCGATGATCGCGATCAGCGTGAAATTGACCTGCGAGAGCCCGATGCCCAGGAGCTGCGTGTCCGTGAGGTAGTAGCCGAAGATGTTCCGGTTGTTCAGAACCGACGGCAGGTACAGCAACGCCGCGATGGCGATGGCCGTCCAGAGCAGCCTCGTCGGCGTGCGGAACAGGCGCATCTCCTGCCGGTAGCTGGTGTAAATGCGAGCCATGGGTTAGACCCTCTCCACGGTCGGCCGGCCGAACAGGCCGAACGGTCGCACGAGCAATATCGTCAGCAGCAGCAGGTAGACGACGACGCTCGACGCCGCCCCGCTGAGGTAGCCGATCGAGAGCTGCTGGATGACGCCGATGACCAGCCCGCCGACGACCGCACCCGGGATGCTTGTAAGACCGCCCAGCACGGCCGCCGGGAAGGCGAGCAGCCCGAGCGCGCTCAGCTGCGGCGAGACGACCTGGAGGTTGCCCATCAGGACGCCGCCGAGCGCGGCCGTGGCGGTGCCGATGCCGAACGCCAGCATGAAGATCTTGTTGGCGTCGATGCCCGACAGGACCGCGGCTTCGACGCTCTGCGCCGTGGCCCGCATCTCGAGGCCCAGCTTCGAACGGCGGAAGAACAGCGCGAACGCCGTCACGCACACCGCCGTGATGGCCATCACGATCAGGTCCAGCGTCGAGATCCGCAGACCGAGGAAGCCGAAGGATTCACTCGGTAGGCGCGCCGGCAAGGAGCGCTCCTGTGGCCCGTAGAGGATCTGCATCACCGAGCGGATGATCAGCGACAGCGCGATCGTGACCATGACGACCGTCAGCAGCGGCTTGCCGATCATCGGGCGGAACACGATGACCTGCAGCAGCACGCCCATGACGGCCGCCATCGCGAGGGCGACCAGGATCGCCGGGATCATCGGCAGTGAGAACGTCGCCAGGCAGGTGAACAGCAAGTAGCCGCCGACCATGAGCAGGTCGCCCTGGGCGAAGTTGAACACGTCTGTGGCCTTGAAGATCAACACGAAGCCCAGGGCGACGAGCCCGTAGATCGAGCCGACCGCCAGGCCACCGATCACATATTGGGTGAACTCCACCATGTCGGATTCCTCTTACGGTCGGCTCGAGCGGTTCGCTAGCCGCCGTACTCGTGCGTGATGTACGAGGCGTAGTCCGCGTATTCGCCGATGGCCTCGAACTTCTTGGTGGCGTAGTCGTACGAATAGGGGCGCGTGGAGGACAGGCCGATATGGTCGTCCTTGCCGTACGTGATCGTGTCGGAGATGCCGCCGGTGTCGATGTTGCTGATCTGCTCGAGCCCCTTGATGAAGTTCGCGCGGTTGAGCTCCTTGCCCGCCTTCTTGAGACCCTCCACCACGACCATCCCGGAGAGGTACCCGAACGTGAACGCCGTGTTCGTGGCGTCCTTCTCGTAGCCGTACTTCTTGGCGTCTTCCAGCAGCGTCGCGTTGCCGGGCACGTCGATGTCCGCCGGCGTGACCGCCGCGGTGTACTCCAGCTCGCTTCCGACGTCCTGCGGGACAGCCTCATAGGCCGTCGGGCCACCGGCGGCGAACGTCGAGAACACCGGGATCTTCGCGCCGAGCTTCTGCAGGGACTTCATCACCGAAGCACCCTGCGGCGGCGTGCTGTGCAGGACGATGTAGTCAGGCTTGGCCGCGACGATCTTCTGGACCTGCGCGTCCGCCGACGTCGCCGTCGGATCGCCCTCCTGGTCGGACACGACCGAGCCGCCGCTCTTCTCGACGCGCTCCTTGACCAGGTCCCCGACCTCGATGCCCGACGCCGCGGTGAGGCGGAAGATGGCGACCTTCGGGGCCGTCAGGTTCAGCTTCTTGTTCGCGTAGCCCATCAGCACGTCGACCTGGTCCGCATACGGCGGAAGCACAGCGAAGACGGATGGCTTCTGCGGGACGAGCGCGGCCTTCGTGATCGACTGCGGGCCGACGAGCGGCATGTTGTCCTTCTCGAACATCGGAAGCACGGCCTCCTGCACGGAGGAGGAGCCGTAGCCGGAGATGCCGACGACCGGCGTCTGCGTTGCGAGCTTCTTGTAGGCCGCAACACCCAACGGGACCTCGGACTTCTCGTCCACGGTGAGGAGGTTGATCTTGCGGCCGTTGATGCCGCCGGCATCGTTGGCCTTCTTGATCTGGGTCATGAACCCGTGCGACCAGGGAACCTGCGAGACGTTCGACGGGCCCGTCTGGTCATAGACCATGCCGTAGTCGATCTGGTTGGCCTTCACGCCCTCTTTGGGGACCGAGTTGTTGCCGCCGCCGCCGGAGCTTTCACCGGCCGGCTCGGCGCCACAGGCCGACGCGCCGGCTGCCAGGGCAGCGAGCGACAGAATGACGCCAAAACGCGATGTCAATCGCATGGGGTGAATCCTCTCCTCAGGTTGCGCGGGCTTCCGCCCCGGCGGGTTTCGAATAATCTACCGAACGTTTGGCAGGGAATCAAGTGCGAATATGACCGGCCAGCTCGGCGACCAGCTGGTCACGGAGCGGGCCCTTCTGAATCTTCGTCGCCGACATGGGCCATCCGGAGACGAAGCGGACATGCCGCGGCACCTTGAAGCGAGCGATCCGCTGGTCGCAGTACTCGATCAGCTCGTCTGCGGTCGCCTGCCGGCCGGCCCGCAGTTCGACGAACGCCGCGGGCACCTCCTCCAGGCGCGGGTCCGGGACGCCCACCACCTGCACGAGCTTGACCGCGGGATGTGTGCTCAGCAGCGACTCGATCTCGGCGGCGGCGACGTTCTCGCCACCGACCTTGAGCATGTCCTTGAGCCGGCCCAGGAAGCGCAGGCGCCCGTCGTCGTCCAGTGCGCCGCGATCCCCCGTGCGATACCACCCGTCGGGGTCGAACGCGGCGGCGGTCTTATCCGGGTCGTTGAGGTACTCCGTGAAGAGCCCGAAGCTGCGCACCAGGATCTCGCCGGCCGTCCCGGTCGGCAGATCGGCCCCGGTGTCGGGGTCGGCGATCCGTACCTCGCTGCCGGGCAGCGGATGTCCACAGGTCGTCACGCGCGTGTCGACGTCGTCGTCGAGCTGCGAGTACGTGATCGCGCCGCCGCCCTCGGTGGATCCGTAGAGCGTGACCTGGACGACGTCCGGCATGGCCGCCTGCATCTGCCGCAGCAGGTCCTCGGGCCCGACGTTGAGCATCACGCGCGCTGACGACAGGTCGGCGTCAGCGAAGCCGGGCTGATCGATCAGGCCCTGGGTGATCGGCGGGTAGGCCGGATAGAGATGGGTGGCGCGCTCTTCCTGGACCAGCTCGAGGGCACGGCGCGGCTCGAAGAAGGTGTCCGACAGGAAGGTTGCGCCGACCGACGTCGACGCGATCAGGGGTCCTATCGCCCCCAGGTGGAAGAGCGGGCAGGGCGCCCACATCCGGTCGCCGGCGCCAAGGCGAAGGACCTGGCCGACGAGCGTCCAGTTGCGGACGATGGCCTCGTGCGTGAGGCGACAGCCGCGCGGCAGCGACGTCGTACCGGACGTGTAGAGCAGCAGGGCATCGTCGCGCAGGCGGACCGCCGTGCGGCGGAACTCGAACTCGGCGTCGTCCGTGGAGTCGGCGAGCGCGACGAACTCGGGCTCGGAGATCGTCCCCGGCCGCGTGGTCTGCCCGAGCACGACGATCGACCGCAGCGCAGGCGCAACCTCCAACTCGAGGTCGCGTGGATCCGCGGCATCGGCGAGGCCCGGCAGGGCGTCATTGAGGAGGCCGAGCAGATCGACGTAGTCGTCGATGCGGTCGCTGGTCAGGATGACGCGCACGCCGGCGTCGGCCACCACGAACGGGAGCTCGACGGAGCGATAGCGCGTGTTGATCGGGACGACGGTCGCGCCGGCCAGCGCGATGCCGAAGATCGAGGCGATCGCCTCGGGGCTGTTGGCCATCAGCACGCCGACCCGGTCGCCGGCGCCCACGCCCAAGCCGATGAGCGCGCGGCGCGAACTGGCGGGCGCGAGCGGCCAGCGTGACGTACGTCCAGCGCTCATCGGGGAACAGCACGGCGGGAGTCTCAGGCTCGCGCTCGGCCGTCCGCAGCATCAGGTCGCCGAGTGTGGCGGCCTCGCACCAAGCTTGCACGTCGGTTCGCAGGGCTCGCATGGCGACGATCGTAGACTAGAAACCAAACGATTGGTAGTGGCTGATGGGCTCTCTAGAAGGACCGTGGCAGGCCGAGGCTCTCGCCGACGTAGTTTCGACACATCTCGCCGGTGATCGGCCCGATCTGCATCAACCGCACGTCGCGCCAGTAGCGCTGCATGTCGTACTCGGCGGCGTAGCCGTTTCCGCCGAGGATCTGGATGCCGGCGTCGGCGCCCGCGGTCGCGTACTCGGCCGTCAAGCACTTCGCGATGGTCGCCTCGACGCCGCACGGGCGACCCTCGCGCTCGAGCCAGGCGGCTCGGTGGGTATGCAGCCGGCAGGTCTCGAGGTTCATCGCGATGTCGGCGATCTTGTGCTGGACGGCCTGCATCTGGCCGATCGGCTTGCCGAACGCATGGCGCTCGGAGGCGTAGGCGACGGCGTCCTCGAGCACGCCCTCGAGGATCCCGGTGCAGAGGGCGGCGACCATGATCCGCTCACTGTTGAGCGACGCGAGGACCTGCTTCCAGCCCTGGTCGACCTCGCCCAGGACGTCCTCGTCAGAAACGAACACGTCGGTGAGCGCCACTTGGCACGACCCCAGCGCGCGCATCCCGAGCTTGTGGATCGGCGTCGCCGTCCAGGCCCTCGGCGGTCCCGTCCACGAGGAACATCGTCAGGCCACGTGACGGCTTTGCGCCCTCCGACGTGCGCGCGACCACGAGCACCTTGTCGGCGACGTGCGCGAGCGTCGACCAGACCTTCGCGCCGTTGATCACCCAGCCGCCGTCGGCGCGCGTCGCGCGCGTGCGCATCGCGCGCAGCACGTCGGTGCCGCCGCCCGGCTCGGTCATCGCGAACGCGAACTGCAGCTCGCCACTCGCGACCTTGGGCAGCAGCGCCTCCTTCTGTGCCTGCGAGCCGTGGGCGATCAGCGCCTTGGCGCCCGACCAGACCGGCATGCCCCACATCCAGGTCAGGCCGGCCAGCGAACGCGAGAGCTCCTCGCACACGATGACCAGGTCGATCAGATCGCCGCCCTCGCCGCCGAACTCCTCCGGGATGCCGATGCCGTTGAGCCCGGCGGCGGCGATGGCGTCGGCGATCGCCTGCGGGAACTCGGTCTGCTGCTCGGCCTTCCTCGCGACGGGCTTGGGGCACTCGCGCTCGACGAAGTCGCGCACCATCTTGCGGAGCCTTCGCTGCTCCGGCGTGAAGTCGAAGTTCATTCCGCCGCTCTCCGTCGTCACCGCGCTCACGTCCCGGGCTCCCGGCTCGCGAGATCGTCGAGCAAGCGGTCGCGCAGCGCGAAACGCTGGATCTTCGTGGCCGACATCGGCCACTCCTCGTCGCTGACGAAGCGGATCAGGCGCGGCACCTTGAACGATGCGATCCGGCCCCGGCAGAACGCGATCAGCTCATCCTCCGTGGCGGCCGCGTCATCGTGCAGCTCCACGTAGGCGGCCGGCACCTCGAGCAGCCGCTCGTCGGGCATGCCGACGACCTGCGCCAGCTTGACGGCCGGGTGCGTGCACAGCTGTGCCTCGACCTCCTGCGGCGCGACATTCTCGCCTCCGACCTTGAGCGTCTCCTTCGCGCGCCCCAGGAACAGGAGCTGGCCCTTCTCGTCCAGCGTGCCGAGGTCGGACATCGTGACCCACCCGCCCGGCAGTACCGACTCCGCCGTCTTCTCGGGCGACTTGTAGTAGGCCTCCAGCGTGTTGAAGCCCCGAAACTGGATGATGCCGGGCTCGCCGGGGCCGAGCGCCGTGCCGTCGTCGCCGACCACGCGCACCTCGATGCCGGGCTGGGGGCGCCCCGAGGTGTTGAGGCGATCGTCGAGCGGGTCGTCGACGTAGGTGGCCGTGACGACGCCGCCCTCGGTCCCGCCGTACATCGTCATCCCGACGGCGTGGGGCAGACGCTCCTGGAACGCGGCCAGCATCTCCGGGGGCGCCGTGTTGAGGAACGTGCGCAGCGAGCCGAGGTCCGCCTGCGGGAAGTGCGGGTGGCTGAGGAACGCCTCCATGATGGGCTGATAGGCCGGGTAGAACTGCGTCACGCGCTCGCGTTCGATGGCCTCGAGGCAGCGCCCAGCGTCCCACGAGTAGTCGCTGATGAACGTCGCGCTGTGGCCGATGATCCAGGTCAGGCAGCCGAGTGCGGCGACGTGGAAGAGCGGCAGGCCGTTCCAGTGCCGGTCCTCGGACGTCGTGTCGAAGATGCGGCCCGTGCCCATCCACCCGCGAACGAAGGCCTCGTGGGTCAGCAGCGCGCCGCGCGGCGCCGAGGTCGTGCCCGAGGTGTAGAGGATGATCGCGATGTCCCGCACCCGCAGGCCCTCGACGCGGCTGCGCAACGCGGCCTCGTGCGCCTCGTCCCCGAGCCGATCGAACGCCGCGCGCGAGAGCAGCCCGGTCGGCTCCTTGCGACCCATCGTCACCACCGCGCGGAGCTTCGGGTGGCGCTCGAGCGCGAGCTGCAGGGGGTCCGACGCCTCGGCCAGGCCCGGCAGCGCCTCGTGCAGGAGAGCGGTGAAGTCGACGTGCGCATCGGCGAAGTCGTGCGTGAGGAGCGCGACGAGGTCGGCGTCCTCCACGATCGAGTCGAGCTCGGTCGTGCGGTAGCGGGCGTTGATCGGCACGGCCACGGCCCCCGCGAGCGAGATGCCGAAGAACGTCGACACGATGTCGGGGTGGTTGGTCATCAGGATGCCGACGTGGTCGCTGCGTTCCACCCCCATGGCCACGAGCGAGCGCGCGACCGTCCAGGCGCGGTCCGCCAGCTCGCGGTAGGTGAGGCGCACGTCGGGGAAGATGAGCGCCTCCCGATCCGGGGCGCGCCGCTCCGAGCGCAGCAGCAGATGGCCGAGAGGCATCACGTCCTCCGCGAGCACAAGGTTGTCGCGCCTCATCGTCTCATCCCTCACGGAGGCGCGATTGTACCATCCGACCGGTTGGTTGGCGAGCAGTGAGCCAGGACCATAGACTGCTGCTATGGAGACCTTGCGGATCGACCGCCGTGGCGACGGGACGGCGGTCCTGACCATGAACCGTCCCGAGAAGCTCAACGCCATGAGCCAGGGCTTCTTCGCGGAACTTCCCGAGGCGATGCGAGTGCTGGACGAGGACCCGGACGTGCGTGCCTGCGTGCTCACCGGAGCCGGCAGGGCGTTCTCCGCGGGCGGCGACATCGGCGATTTCCACGCGCTCCGCGGGATCGAGGACTACCGCCGCCAGGTCAAGCTGGCGCTCGAAGCCTTCCTCTCGATCGAGCGTGCCGAGACCGTCATGATCGCGGCCGTGAACGGCATTGCCTTCGGCGGCGGGACGGAGATCACGCTGGCCTGCGATGTCGCGTTCGCATCCGAGGCGGCGCAGTTCGCGTTCAAGGAGATCACGCTCGGGCTCATGCCCGGTTACGGCCTCGTGCGCGGGCCGGAGGTCATGGGCCGGGCCTGGACGCACTGGATGACGCTGTCCGGCGATGTCGTGACGGCGGAGCAGGCGCTGCGCATCGGGCTCGTGCAATCCGTGTCGGCGCCCGAGACGCTCCTCGACGACGCGCTGGGGCTCGCGGCGCGGATGGCCGCGCACCCGCCAGAGGCGCTCCGGATGGCGAAGCGCTTCATCAACCGCCATGCTCCCGCCGGCCTCTCGGAGTCGATCGAGGCGACGGCGTTCCTGCAGTCCAGCCCGAACACGCGCGAGCGGGTCGCGGCGTTCGTCGGGCGAGGCGCGACGCGCGCGTAGAACGCCTCGATCCCGACGATCGGCCTAGTAGCGGACGGTGTCGGCGAAGAATGGATGGCGGCCGCCGAGGACCGCCTCGGCCGTCGTGATGCCGGAGCGGGCCGCCTTGTCGATCCCGATGCCGCGGGCGCGGATGGTGTCACCGGTCAGGTAGAGGCCGTCGACCCCGCGGACCACGGTATCGGGCCGCGCCGCGCCCACCTGGCCGGGCTTGCAGATGACGCCGTAGGTGGTGACGAGGTGCGGCTTCTTCCAGAGCGCGCCCCGTGCCGCCGGCATCATCTCCTCGATGTCTTCCCACAGCTCGGCGAACTTGCGGTCGTAGTAGGCCTTATCGCCGTAGTGCTTGGTGGCGTCGAAGGCGGCGCCGACGCAGCTCAGGTACTCGCCCTCGGGCGACACGGAAGGGTCGTAGCCCGTGAAGCAGAGCGTGTAGCCCGGCAGGCCGGCCCGCGGCGTCGTGAAGAACGAGGCCATCTCGAGCGTGGACGAGGCGATCACCGGCTCCTCCGCGGCGATCCAGTAGCCGAACCAGCAGGCCTTGTTCTGGTTGGCCGCGAGCGCCTTGACGCGGTTGCGGAAATCCCACGGGACGGCGTCCTCGGCGAACAGCGAGTTCAGGTTCCAGACGGGGGCGTTGACGACGACTTCGCCGACCTCGATCTCCTCGCCGCCCTTGAGCCGCACGCCCTTGACGGCTCCGTCGCGCACGACGACCTCCTCGACCGTCGTCCCGGTCGTGACCTCGCCGCCGCGCGCGCGGATCGCGTCGGCCATCCGCTTCCACAGCGACTCCCAGCCGCCCATCGGCCAGAACGAGTAGCCCGCCGTGCGCTTGCGCTCGTAGTGGAGCTTGCGGATGAAGAGGTTCTCCGACGCCGAGTGCTCCCACGGCTCGAGCGTGATCTGCTCGAGCACGGAGATCGCTTCCCAGACCTCGTAGACGCCCTCGTCTGACGTGTACTGGCTCATCCACTCGCGCAACGACATGTGGTCGAGGTTGTCGAGCTCCTCGAACGACAGCTCCTTGACCGCCTCGATGCAGCGCTTGAGACCTTGCTTGGCCGAGCCGGAGTAGCGGTCCTGGATCGGGATCCAGCGGCCGTTCTCGTCGTCCCAGAACGGCATGCGAATCCGACCGCTCGGAATGCGTCAGCTCAACGTCGACCAACTCGCACGCGCGCGTCAGCGAGTCGCCCGGGTCCTCGACGAGGTGGGAGCTCAGGCCGATCTGGTGCCCGCGATGACGCTTCTCCATCGCCCGGCCGCCGAGGTACGGGTGCTTCTCGAAGATCGCGACCCGCTTCCCGGACTCGGCCAGGATGCATCCGCACACCAGGCCGGCCGTACCGGCTCCCACTATGACGACGTCATAAGCCATCGCTGTGAACCTAGCTTTCGATTGAGGGCCGCTCGTAGAGTTCGACGTGGTAGCCGTCGGGGTCCACCAGGTAGGCGACCTTCGCGCCGGTGTGTGGCCCGCGGTCGATCGTCACGACCTCGCCGGCGCGCGAGCGAAAGCCGTGCTCGAGCGCGCGGGCATGCAGCCCGTCCGCGTCATCGGTGTACAGGCAGAAGTGGCCCGCGCCGTAGTCGCACGGGCGTGCCGAGGCCGGATGACGCTCGATGCCCTGGAAGTCGAAGAGTTCGACCACCGTCTCGCTTCCGGGGACGCGGAGGAAGACCACGCGCACGGTGCCCGGGTCGATCGCCCAGATGCGCCGTGCGTGGTCGCCGCCCGTCTCGCCGTCGGAGATGATCTCGAGCCCGAGCACGTCGCGGTAGAAGCGCAGGGACTCCTCCATGTCGGACACCGTCACGCCGGCGTGGAAGAAGCCGGTCACGCTCATGCGCTCTCTCCTTGGGACTCGGGGGCTGCCTCGGGGAACCACTTCTGGAAGGCGGCGGCGATGTCGGCGACCGAGCCGTCGAGCAGCTCGACGACGTTGCCGTCCGGGTCGGCCAGGTAGATCGCGTGCGCGCGTCCGAAGCGATCCACTTCCGGCCAGAGCCGGCGGCCTCCCGCCGCCTCCGCGCGCGCCAGTGTCGCCTCGACGTCGTCGACCTGCAACGCGACGTGCGGGATCGTGCCCTGCACGGGTGCGCGGGCCCAGTCGGGGACGGCCGGCTCCATGACCTCGAAGAGCTCGATGGCGCCCTCCCCGAAGCCGATCAGCGCCACGCGCAAACGCGCGCCGCTCACGCCGATGACCTGCTCGGCGCCGCGCCCGTCGAGCACGACGGGACGGGTGAGCTGCCGGCCCCCGAGAGCGTCGCAGTAGAAGGCGCAGGCGCGGTCGGCGTCCGCGACGCGCAGACCGCCGTGGTGCAGCACAGTGCTGCCGGGTGTGTCGGGCATCATCTCGCCGGCAGCGCGCTCAGGCGCCCCAGCTCCTCCTCGTTCAGATCGACGGTGG
This sequence comes from uncultured Solirubrobacteraceae bacterium, assembly GCA_963755275.1. Lineage (GTDB taxonomy): Bacteria > Actinomycetota > Thermoleophilia > Solirubrobacterales > Solirubrobacteraceae > Solirubrobacter. Next base: position 67,716 of record CAVWJU010000010.1, read on the forward strand.
TCATAGCGGGAACACCTCGAGATCGGTCTGGCCAGGCGCCTCACGCCGGACCACGAGTCGGTCGAGCGTCCGCTGTACCAGCTCGCGCTGGCGCTCGGCCGGCCAGTCGTCGGGGTCGAAGACCGCCTCCGCAGCGATCCCGCGGACGAGCGCCAGCAGCTCGCGAGCGGCCTCGTGCGGATCGTTGGCGCCCGCCGCCGCCAGCTCGTCGGCGAGCATCTCGCGGAACCAGAGCAGACGCCGGCGCTGCATGCCCGCGAACTCGGGGTCGGCGATCGCGGACCCCCAGAACGCGAACCAGGTCTGCCAGGTCCGCCGCCGCGCCTCGTCGAGCGGCAGAATCGCCTCGCAGATCGCGAGCAGCCTGTCGTCCGCATCCGCCGGCGACAGCGGCGAGCCGCGCCTCGGTGGCCGAGCCGGCGGACCGGTAGGCGTGCAGCAGCAACTCGTGCTTGTTGGCGAAGTAGTGGGTGACGACGGTCGTGCTGTAGCCGCCCGTCGCCGCGACGTCGCGCAAGGAGACGCCCTCGAGACCCCGCTGCGCGATCAGGTCGGCCGCGATGGCGGCCACCTCGGTGCGGCGCTCGTGATGATCGACGACCCTGGGCATTGACGTATAGTACAACGACTGTTATACAACTGCAAATGCAAATCCGTACCCGAGGGAGTCGACCATGAAGACCGTCGCCGTCATCGGCAGCGGCGCCTCCGGCCTCGCGGCCGCCTTTGCCGCGGCCCAGGGCGGCGCGCGCGTCACCGTCTACGAGCAGGAGGAGCGCTTGGGGGGGACCACGGCGCTCTCGGGCGGCAACGCCTGGCTTCCCGGCCATGGCGAGCTGGAGGACGACTCGCCGGACCTCGGCCTCGCGTACCTGCGCGCGCTGTCGAAGATCGGTGACGCGGATGACGAGGTGCAGCAGGTCTTCGCTCGTGAGGCGGGGCCGACCGCGGCCCGCATCCAGCGCGACACCGCGATTCAGCTGCAGCCGATCCCCTACTGCGACTATCACGCCGAGTTCGAGGGCGGCCGCGAGCAGGGCGGCCGGACGCTCGAGCCCCAGCCGTACCTCCCGCGGCCCGAGGTGGCGGAGATGATCCGCGACGCGCCCAACGTGACCGGGCCGATCACCTACGTCGAGCTCGCGGGCGGCGACATCAACCGCGAGCGGCTCGCGGAGCGTCGCGAGAAGGGGATCATCACGATGGGCCGGGCGCTGCTCGCCGGGCTCCTCGAGGCCTGCCTCGATGCCGGCGTGCAGATCCAGGCGGGCGTGCGCGTGCGCGAGCGGCCCGACGCCGACGCGGTCGTGATCGCCACCGGCGGCTTCGAGCGCGACCCGCAGCTGGTGAAGGCGTTCTTGCGCGGCCCGATGGTGGCTCCGGTCGGGGCGCCGAGCGCGCGCGGCGACGGCCTCCGCATGGCCATCGCGGAGGGCGCCCAGCTGGGCAACATGAGCGAGGCGTGGTGGTGCCCGACGATCACGATCCCGGGTGAGACGATCGACGGCGTGCAGATGAACCGGCTCATCCTCACGGAGCGCGCCCGGCCGGGCTCGCTGCTCGTGGACTCGAGCGGCCGGCGCTTCGTCAACGAGGCCCAGAACTACAACGACCTCGGCCCGCACGATGCAGAACTTCCACCCGGCCAGCTACACGTTCCCGCACGTGCCGGCCTGGCTGATCTTCGACGCCACGCTACCGCGCGTCATATCGCCTCGGCCCCCTGGGACGGCGGGACCCGGATCCCGACTGGCTGGCCAAGGGCGCCGACCTCGCGGCGCTCGCCGGCGAGATCGGCGTGCCGGGCGACGCCCTGAAGGCGACCGTCGCCCGGTTCAACGACGGCGCCCGCCGTGGCGAGGACCCGGACTTCGGCCGCGGCAGCTACCCGTACGACCGCTTCATCGGCGACATCGGGCCGCTGGAGGAGGGCCCGTATTACGCTCTGCGCGTGCGGCCAGGCTGTTTGGCGACGAAGGGCGGCCCGCGGACCGATGGCGACGGGCGGGTCCTGTCCGTCAACGGCGGCGACCCCATCCCGGGGCTCTACGCGGCCGGCAACGCGATGGCGAGCCCCTTCGGGATGGCCTACCCGGGCGCCGGCGGGACGCTCGGCCAGGGGCTGGTGTTCGGCTTGCGGGCCGGCGACGCGGCGGCGGCCGACTGATGGAGGGGCTGCCGCTCAGCGCCTGCTGGACGTTGCCCGACCACGTCGACCAGGCAGCGCGACGGTGGCCGGACACGGAGGCGCTCGTCTGGCCTGACGAGCGCCTCACCTTCGCGGAGTTCGCGGCGCGGACGCGCGCGTTCGCGCACGCGTTGCTCGAGCGCGGCGTGGGACCCGGCGACAAGGTCGGGATCCTGATGCCCAACACGCCGGGAATGCTCGTCGCGATCTACGGAACGACGAGGCTCGGCGCCGTCCCCGTGCCGATCAACGGCCGCTTCAAGGAGCGCGAGGTCGCCTACGTGAGCGAGCACGCGGAGATCCGGCTGCTCGTGACCGAGGAGCTCTCCGCCCACGGCGACGACGCGGCGCTCTCGGACCTGCAGGAGCGGATCGCCGTGCGCGACCCGGCGATGATCATGTACACGTCCGGGACGACGTCGAACCCGAAGGGCTGCCTGATCTCGCACGAGTCGCTCGTGCGCACCGGCCGCATCTTCGGTGAGCAGCGGTTCCCGATGCGTCACGGCGACCGCATGTGGGATCCGCTCCCGATCTTCCACCTGGCGTCGATCCTGCCGTTCAACGGCTGCCTGGCCACCGGTGCGACCTACGTCGGGCTCGAGCACTTCGAGCCCGGCGCGGCGCTGACGATGCTGGAGCAATGCACGGTCGCGTTCGCCGCTTTCGACCTGATCTGGGCGGCGATCCTCGACCACCCCGACTTCGCTGACACCGACCTCTCGGCGCTGCGGCTGGTCAACGTCAACGGCGTGCCCGAGCGCCTGACGCTGATGGCGGCGAAGACGCCGTGGCTGACGCAGATCTCGCCCTACGGCGGCACCGAGGGAGGCGGCGTCCTCGCGCTCAGCCATCTTGACGACCCGCTGGAGTATCGCGTCGGGTCGGCCGGACGGCCGTTCGCCGGCATGGAGGTCCGCATCGCCGACCCCGAGACGGGCGAAGCGCTGCCGCCCGGGGAACGTGGGGAGATCACCTACCGCGGCCCCGGGCTCTTCGACGGCTACTTCAAGGATCCCGAGCAGAGCGCGGCGGCCTTCGACGCCGACGGCTTCTTCCACTCGGGCGACCTCGGCGTCCTCGACGCCGACGGCCGCCTGAGCTTCATCGGGCGGCTCAAGGACATGCTCAAGGTCGGCGGCGAGAACGTGGCCGCCGCCGAGATCGAGGGCTTGCTCGCCGAGCACCCGGCGATCGCCGAGGTCCAGGTCGTGGCGGCGCCGGACGAGCGCTACCAGGAGGTTCCCTGCGCCTTCGTGATGCTGCGCCCGGGGTTCACGCTCGAGCTCGACGAGCTGATCGAGTCCCTGTACGGCCGCGTGGCGACCTACAAGATTCCGCGCTACCTCCGGGTCGTCGACGAGTGGCCGATGTCCGGCACGAAGATCCAGAAGTTCCGGCTGCGCGACCGCATCGCGCAGGAGCTCGCCGACGCGGGCATCCGCTCGGCGCCGAAGCTCACCGCCGCGCGGATCGCTCAGTAGCGGACGGGGCTCAGCTCATGTACGCGAACAGCGGCGCGGCGATGTCGTCGGGCGTGAGGCCGGGCGGCACGTCGAGCACCGGCGACGGCGCGGGCAGCACCGTCGGATGGCCGACCCACAGGCCGATGTTGTCCCCGGAACGCCCCTCCGGGCCCTCCTCGATCAGGTCGATCACGACCTGCGCGACCGCTTCGGGGTTCATCCACTTGTCCAGCAGCGCCTGCGGCGGCTGGTTGTCGTCCTCGTAGCCGAAGCCGGCGTAGGTGCGCATCATGTGCGAGTCGGTGGCTCCCAGGCAGATCGCGTTGACGCGCACGCCGTGTGCGCGCAGGGAGCGGGCCCAGTTCTGGGTGAGGCCGTTGATGCCCCACTTCGACGCGTCGTAGAGGTCCATGCCCACCCAGCCGGGGCGCCGGCGCTCGGACGCCCACGGGCAGGCCGGCGCGTCGTCGTGGTCGAGCGCGTCGGGGAAGCCACAGTTGTGGACGTGGTCGGTCGCGATGTTCACGATGTGGCCCGAGCCCTGCTCGGCCATGATCGGCGCGACCGCGCGGCCGGGGAGGTAGACGCCCTTGAGGTTGGTGCCGATCACGGCCTCGTAGTCGTCGAGCGCCTGCTCCCACGGGTCGGTGGGCTCGGTGGCCCGCACGACGCCGGCGTTGGCGATCAGGATGTCGACCGTGCCGTGCTTGGCGACGACGCCGTCGACCAGCGCGCGCACGTCCTCGGGTTGCGAGACGTCGGCGCGGACGCCGTCCGCGCCGAGCTGCGCGGCGCGCTCCTGCACGTCGTCGCGGATGTCGCAGATCGTGACCCGCGCGCCCGCTCGCGCGAGCGCGGCTGCGAACGAGTGGCCGAGGCCGACCGCTCCGCCCGTGACGATGGCGCTGCTCCCCTGGATGCTCATACCGTGCTCCTCTCCGCCGCGTGCCCGAGTTAGCCTACCAAACGTTTGACTGGAACGCTACGCTTGCGGGCACCGGAACGCATCGTCGGAACGAGGGAGAATTGATGTCGACGGTCACGCCGCAGGGCGTCAAGAGCTATACGAAGCTGTTCATCGGCGGGAGCTGGGTCGAACCGTCCAGCGATCGCCGCATCGACGTGATCTCGCCGGTCACGGAAGAGGTCATCGCGCAGGTGCCGGAGGCCCAGGAGGCCGACGTCGACCGCGCGGTCGAGGCCGCGCGGCGCGCGTTCGACGAAGGCCCGTGGCCGCGCATGTCGCCCGAGGAGCGGGCCGAGGCGCTGCTGCGCGTGCGCGAGGAGGTCGAGAAGCGCTTCGACGACATGGCGCTGTCGTTCACGCACGAGATCGGCGCGCCGTTCGTGGTCAGCAACCTGTTCCATCAGAACGCGCTGAAGATGTGGAACGACGCGGCCACGCTGCACAAGACCTCTCCCTTCGAGGAGACCCGCGACACGCCCGACGGCCCGGTGCGCGTGGTGCGCGAGCCGGTCGGCGTCGTGGCCACGATCATCCCGTGGAACGGCCCGGTCGCGACCGCGTCGCTGAAGATCGGCCCGGCGCTCGCCGCGGGCTGCCCCGTGATCCTCAAGCCGGCCCCCGAGGGGCCGGTCAGCGTGATGATGCTGGCCGAGGCGATCGAGGCCGCCGGGCTCCCGGAGGGCGTGGTCAGCATCCTGCCCACCGGGCGCGAGGTCGGCGAGTACCTCGTCACCCACCCCGGCATCGACAAGGTCGCCTTCACCGGCAGCACCGCCGCGGGCCGGCGGATCATGAGCCTGTGCGGCGAGCGGATCGCGCGCGTGACGCTCGAGCTCGGCGGCAAGTCGGCGGCGATCATCGCCGACGACATCCCGCTCGACGAGGTGCTGCCGACGATCGTGCCGGCCGGCGTCGGGCATTCGGGCCAGGTCTGCGCGGCGCTCACGCGCATCCTCGTGCCGCGCGAGCGCCACGACGAGGTGGTGTCGGCGGTGGCCGAGATGCTCGGCGGCATGAAGGTCGGCGACCCGATGGAGGACGACACGGCGCTCGGCCCGCTGGCCGCGGAGCGCCAGCGCGACCGCGTCGAGTCCTACATCAAGGTCGGCCAGGACGAGGGCGCCCAGCTCGTCACCGGCGGCGAGCGCCCCGAGGGCCTCGAGCGCGGCTGGTACGTCGAGCCGACGCTGTTCGCCAACGTCGACAGCGGCATGCGGATCGCCCAGGAGGAGATCTTCGGCCCGGTGCTCGTGGTGATCCCGTTCGACGACGTCGACGACGCCGTCCGGATCGCCAACGACACGCAGTACGGGCTGTCGGGTGCCGTGTTCGCCTCCGACCGCGAGCTCGCCGAGGGGATCGCGCGCCGCATCCGCACGGGCCAGATCGGCGTCAACACCTGGACGATGTGCGTGGTGCAGCCGTTCGGCGGCTACAAGCAGTCCGGGCTCGGCCGCGAGGGCGGCCCCGAGGGCCTGGCGCCCTACCTCGAGACCAAGGTGATCATGGGTCTCGACCAGGCGCCGGCCGCGCCGCCGGCGCCCTGAGCGACTGGGCGGGCGCCGTGAGCCGCGGCGCCCGCCCATCACCTCAGTCGAAGAGGATGACCCCGCGCAGGTTGCGGCCCTCCTCCAGGTCCTTCCAGCCCTGGTTGATCTCGTCGAGGGTGTAGGTCCGGCTGATCAGCTCGTCGAGCTTGAGCTCGCCGCGGCGGTAGAGGTTCAGCAGCCGCGGCACGTCGACGCGCGGGTTGACCGAGCCGTACAGCGTGCCCTGCAGGCGCTTGTTGGACATCGCGAACGTGTACAGGTTGAGCGTCACGTCCATGTCCAGCAACGGCGCGGCCGACGTGAACACGAGCACGCCGCCCTTGCGCACGAGCATCTGGGCGTCGTTGAGGATCTTGCCGTCGCCGACGCCCATCGTGATCACGCCGCGGTCGGCGCCGACGCCGTGGGTGATCTCCATGACCAGCTCGAGCGCCTCCTGCACGCTGGCCGCGGAATGGGTGGCGCCGAAGGTGTCGATCGCGGCCTGGCGCTTCCACTCGACCGGATCGACGGCCACGATCTGCTCGGCGCCGGCGTGCCGGGCGCCCTGGACGGCGTTCATGCCGACGCCGCCGGTGCCGATGACCACGACGGTGTCGCCGATCTGGGTGTCCGCGGCGTACACCGCCGAGCCCCACCCGGTGGGCACGCCGCAGCCGATCAGCGCCGCCGTCTTGAGCGGGATGTCCTCGTCGATCTTGATGATCGACAGCGCGGGCGCGCACAGGTACGGCGAGAACGTGCCCAGGTACGAGAACGGGCCCACGGGGGTGCCGTCCGTGAGGTGCACGCGATGCGTGCCGTCCGGGGCGGTGCCCGCGAGCACGCCGGCGCTCGTGTCGCACAGGTTCGACTCACCGGTGACGCAGAACCGGCAATGCCCGCACGAGGGCAGGAAGGTGGTGATGACGTGGTCGCCGGGCTTGAGGCGCTCGACCCCCGGCCCGACTTCCTGGATCACCCCGGCGCCCTCGTGGCCGCCGATGATCGGCCCCCAGTCGAGCGGGATGTCGCCCGTGTTGACGTGGTCGTCGGAGTGACACATGCCCGACGCCGCGAGCTTGATCAGCACCTCGCCGGCCTTCGGCGGGTCGATCACGATGTCCTCGACGAGCCAGCCCGACCTCGTCCCGGGCTCGCGTAGGATCGCTCCCCTCGTCTTGACCGCCGTGCCGGCGCCGCCGCTCGTGCCCTGCGGGGAGTGCGTGTGGACTGCCATGGGTTGGCCTTTCCTCCTGCCTTCTCGTTACCAACCGAACGGTTGGATGATCACATCCGTGGCGAGCAGACGTCAAGACCTCGGCCGGAGCTCTTCGAGAAGCCGGTCGCGAAGCCTGAAGCGCTGGATCTTCGTCGCCGACATGGGCCAGTCTTCGTCGTCGATGAAGCGGATGACGCGGGGCACCTTGAAGGAGGCGATCCGCCCGCGGCAGTGGTCGATCAGCTCCTCCTCCGTCGCCTCCGCGCCCGGGAGCAGCTCGACGAAGGCCGCGGCCACCTCGAGCAGCCGCTCATCCGGGATCCCGACGACCTGCACAAGCTTCACCGCCGGGTGCGTGGACAACTGGGCCTCGATCTCCTGCGGCGCGACGTTCTCCCCGCCGACCTTGAGCGTCTCCTTGACGCGGCCCAGGAAGAGGACCCGGCCGTCGGCGTCGAGGACGCCGAGGTCGCCCATCGTCACCCAGCCGTCGGCGCTGATCGACTCGGCCGTCTTCTCGGGGGATTTCCAGTACCCGTCCAGGGTGTTGAAGCCGCGGAACTCGATCAGGCCGCGCTCGCCCGGCGCGACGCACGCGCTCCCGGGCGTCGAGGTCGACGACGCGCAGCTCCACGCCGGCCTGACAGCTGCCGCATGTGTTCAGCCGGGCCTCGAGCGGGTCGTCGACGCGGGTCATCGTGACGACACCGCCCTCCGTCCCGCCGTAGCACGTCAGCTGCACGGCGTTCGGGAGCCGTTGCTGGAACTTCGCGAGGACCTCCGGGGGCGCGACGTTCTGGAATATGCGCAACGCGCTCAAGTCGGCCTGCGGGAAGCGGGGGTGAGCGAGGACCGCCTCCATCACCGGCTGGTAGGCGGGGTAGAACTCGGTGATCCGCTCGCGCTCCAGCGCTTCGAGGCACCGGCCGGCGTCGACCGTGTAGTCGGAGTAGAACGTGCCGCCCGCCGCCAGCGTCCACATCAGGCAGCCGAGCGCGGTGACGTGGAACAGTGGAAGCGCGGTGTAGTGACGGTCGTCCCGGCCGCTGCCCCAGATCCCGCCCACGCCGATCCAGCTGCGCACGAATGCCTCATGGCTGATCATCGCCCCGCGGGGCTGCGAGGTGGTGCCCGACGTGTAGAGGATCAGCGCGATATCACGCAGCCGGACGCCCTCGACGCGGTTGCGCAGCAGTGTCTCGTCCGCGCGCTCGCCGACCGCGAGGAACGCCTCGCGGTCGAGCATGCCCGCCGGTCGGCGCGCGCCCATCATCACGACCGAACGCAACTTCGGGTGATCGGGAAGCGTGAGGGCCTGCGGGTCCGGCGCGTCGGCAAGCCCCGGCAGCGACTCGTGCAGCAGCGCGGTGAAGTCGACGTGCGAGTCCGCCGAGTCGTGCGTCAGGAGCGTCACCAGGTCGGCGTCCTCCACGATCGCGTGCAGCTCTGCGGTGCGATAGCGGGCGTTCACCGGGACGACCGTGGCCCCGATCAGCGCGGCGCCGTAGATCGACGTCACGATGTCGGGATGGTTGGTCATCAGGACGCCGACGTGCTCGCCGGGCTCGACGCCCAGGACGAGCAGCGAGCGCGCGACCGCCCAGGACCGGTCGGCGAGCTCGCGATACGTCAGCCGCTCGTCCGGGAAGACGAGCGCCTCGTGGTCCGGCGCCCGCCGCGCCGAGCGCAGGAGGACCTGGCCGACCGGGAGCACACCCTCGGCGAGGAACACCCCGTCGAGCGGCGCCGCAGCGTTGCTCTGTGCCGGGGAGGCCATCAGACCCTTCCTGCGCCGGTCCGGAGCTTCGGCGCCTCGGCGATGCCCCCGGCGTCGAGCTCAGCGGTGATCTGCTCGCGCAGCCGGAACTTCTGGATCTTCGTCCCCGACATCGGCCAATCCTCCAGGAAGCGAACGTAGCGCGGCACCTTGAACGTGGCGATCTCGCCCAGGCAGTGGTCGATCAACTCCTCCTCGGTGGCCGACGCGCCCGCGCGCAACTGGACGAAGGCGACCGGCACCTCGGCGTAACGCGCGTCACGCACCCCGACGACCTGCACGATCTCGACTGCCGGGTGTGTCGAGAGGTGGCCCTCGATCTCGGCCGCGCCGACGTTCTCACCGCCGACCTTGAGCATGTCCTTCAGGCGGCCGCGGTACTGGACGCGGCCGTCGGCGTCGAGCGTCCCGAGGTCGCCGGTGTGGAAGAAGCCCTGATCGTCGATCACCTGCGCCGTCAGCTCGCGCTCGCGGTAATAGCCGTCGAACATCGAGTGCCCGCGGCCGATGATCTCGCCGACCTCGCCGGGGTCGAGGATGGCTCCGGTCTCCGGGTCGACGATGCGGATCTCCATCCCCGGGAAGGGGCGCCCGGACGTCGTGACGCGCTGCTCGAGCGGGTCCTCGACGTGGCCGAACGCGCACACGCCGCCCAGCTCTGTGCAGCCGTAGGAGGAGATCTGCGTGGCCCAGTGCATCTTCGCCTGCATCTGTTCCAGGCGTTCGCGCGTGCCGACGTTGAGCACGAGCCGCATGCTGCTGAGGTCGGTGGACTCGAAGTCAGGGTGGTTGAGGACGGCGAGCCAGACCGTCTCGAACGCCGGGAACGCGGTCGTGCAGCGCTCGCGCTCCATCTGCGCCAGCGCCGCGGCCGGCTCGAAGCGGCGCATCGCGCAGTAGGACGCGCCGGCAAGCATGCAGGCGTGCAACGGCAGCAGTGACGCGAGGTGGAAGAGCGGCAGCGCGTCCCACATGCGGTCCTGGTCGGTGAGCGCGAAGCGGTCGCGCATCGCGAACGCCGGGCGCACGAGCGCGGCGTTGGAGAGCACGCACCCCTTGGGCATCGCGGTCGTGCCCGACGTGTAGAGCAGCATCGCGGGGTCGGCGAGCGTGAGGTCCGGCCGCGCGAGCGGCGCCGGCGCGATGGCGTCGAAGTCGGCGATCGGCATGAACCCGTCGGGCGCGCCGGAGTCCCAGGCGATGACGTGCTGCAGCGCCGGCGTCGCGAGGCCCTCGAGCGCTTCGGTCACGAGCCCGGCGTGATCGGCGAAGCCGCCCCCGCAGAACAGCACACGCAGCTCGGCGTTCGTGATCGCGTGTCCCAGCTCGCGGACCTTGAAGCGGCCGTTGACCGGCACGGCCACGGCGCCGATCAGCGCTGCGCCGTACAGGGCCCAGAGGTACTCAGGGCGGTCGCCGGCGAAGATCCCTACCTTGTCGCCTCGCTGCACGCCCAGCGCAGTGAGGCGACGCGCGTAGCCGGTCGCCGAAGCGAGCAGCTCGGCGTACGTCTGGCGGTTGTCCTCGAAGGAGACGCCCGCGCTCGGGAACTGCGCTGCCGCGCGCTCCAGCAGGCCACGAAGGGTAGGCACGTCCTCTCTCTCCATGAGCGGTAGTTTGCCACACGGCCGTCGAGAATTCAAACGGACGATTGGTTGAAATCGTGGCGGGGAGCGGGTACGCTTCGCGAATGCCCACCAGCGCCGCCACGACCCGCGACGCCACGCGGGTGCTCTTCACGCCGTTCGACCTCGCCGGCCTGCGACTCAAGAACCGCTTGATCATGGCGCCGATGGGGACCTGCCTCGACGAGGGCGGGCACATCACGGACGCGACGATCGCCTACTACCGGCGGCGCGCCGAGGGTGGTGTGGGGACGATCACCGTCGAGGGCGTCCTCGTCTCCGCCGACACCGAGGGCCCGGAGCCCAAGATCAGCGGTCCCGAGTACCTGCCGGGCCTCAGGCGGCTGGTCGAAGCGCTGCGCTCATACGACCTCACGGTCGGCGTGCAGCTGATGCATCCCGGCCGGCAGGTCGTGCACGGCCCGACGGTCGCGCCCTCACCCGTGCCTTTGAATTCGCACGCCCCGATCCCGCATGAGCTGACCGAGCCCGAGATCGCTGACATCGTCGAGGACTACGCGAAGGCCGCCGACCTGGCGCGCGAAGCCGGGTTCGACTTCGTGGAGGTCCACGGCGCGCACGGCTATCTGCCGTCGAACTTCCTCTCGCCGCTCGACAATCGCCGCTCGGATTCCTACGGCGGTTCGCTCGAGAACCGAGCGCGGTTCAGCCTCGAGGTGGCGCGCGCGATCATCGCCACGGTCGGGCCCAAGATGCCGCTCGTCTGGCGCATCAACGGTGACGACGGGATGCCCGGCGGGCTCACGATCGACGAGACCGTCGAGGTCTCGCAGTGGCTGGAGGAGGCCGGCGTCGCGGCGATCAGCGTCTCCGCCGGCACGTGGCACACCCTGCACGTGACGCTGGCGCCGATGTTCGTCCCGCGCGGCCACATGGTCGAGTACGCGGCCGCCGTCAAGCGCGCCGTGAACGTGCCGGTGATCGCGGTCGGCCGGCTTGACGATCCCGAGCTCGCGGCCAAGGTCGTGGCTGACGGCGACGCGGACCTGGTGCTGCTCGGCCGCGCGTTGATCGCGGAGCCCGACTGGCCGGTGAAGGTCGAGGAGGGCCGCTTCAACGAGCTCCGGCCGTGCATCGCGTGCAACGCCTGCGTCGACCTCGTAGGCCGCGGCGAGCGTGCCCGCTGCTCGGTCAACCCCGAGGCCGGGCGCGAGCTCGAGTGGCAGGTCGTGCCGGCCGCCGAGAGCCGCCGCGTGATGGTGATCGGGTCCGGCCCGGCCGGCATGGAGGCGGCGCGCATCGCCCGCATCCGCGGCCATGACGTCTCGATCTGGGAGCGCGCCGAGCAGCTCGGCGGCAAGCTCGAGGTCGCCGGCCTGGCGCCGAGCAAGCGCGAGGTCCTGCGCTTCCGCGACCACCAGTCGAACCGGCTCGCCGAGCTCGGCGTCGACATCCACCTGAACTCGGAGGTCACGCCCGAGGTCGTCACCGCGGAGGCGCCCGACGTGGTCATCGTGGCGATCGGCGCCGAGCCGATCGTCCCGCCGATCCCGGGGATCGGCGCATCGATGGTGCACGACGCGCAGCAGCTGCTGCGCGGCGACGTCTCCGTCGCTCCCGGTGAGCGCGTCGTTGTGATCGGCGGCAGCGCCACCGGCTGCGAGACCGCCGAGCATTTGACCGGCGAGGGCGCCGAGGTGACCATCATCGAGATGCGCCCGGGGGTCGGCTTCGGCATCGAGGCCATCACCCGTCGCCACCTCATCCGCGAGCTCAAGCGCAGCGGCGTCCAGATGCTGACCGGCGCCAAGGTGATCATGATCGAGGACGACCACGTGCTCTATGAGGCCGACGGCGAGACCCGCTCGGTCCCGGCCGACCGCGTCGCCCTCGCGCTCGGCTTCCGCCCGGCCGGCAACGCACTCGCCGAGCAGATCGAGGCACCGCAGGTCCTCGTCCTCGGCGACGCCTCCCGTCCGGCCGACTTCGTGTCCGCGATCAATGCGGGTGCGGACGCGGGTCTCGCCGTATAGCGGCGGTTTGATCGACAGCGGTCCCCGGGCGTGGGACGATCCCCGCTGGGTGCCCGACCGTCGTCGTGAACACGTCAGGGACGCCGTGATGGCGGAGCTCGAAGGCTTCCTCGAGGCCGTCGGCGAATTCGAGACCGCCCTCACCGGCCGGTTCGGCCTGCGCAGGGAGGACCTGCGCTGGCTCGTTGTCCTTGCCGAGTCGCCCGACGGCGTCAGCGTCGCGGAGCTCCGGGCGGCGGCGCGCGGCGCGGCCGGTCGCGTGGAGGGCGGGCTGGAGGCGTTGCGGGCGCGCGGCGACCTCGACGGCGACGACGAGCGGCTCGCGCTCAGCCCTTCGGCGCAGGAGGCCTTCCGCGCCGGCTACGGCCGCGTCGAAACCGCGTACGTCGGCCTCCACCGTTACGGGGGCGAGGAGCTCGGCGTCGTCCGCACCTTCCTGCGCGAGGGCCGCCGCTTCTATGAGCGGCAGGCCGCCCGCCTGGCGCGGACCTAGGCGAGCACTTCGGCGCCGCCGTGAAGCTCGAGCACCTGGCCGGTCATGTAGTCCGAGTCGGCCGAGGCGAGGTACGCGACGGTCGCGGCCACGTCGTCCGGCGTGCCGGCGCGCCCCAGCGGGATGTTCGCGGCCACGCGGGCGATCAGGTCCTGCGGCTTTGCGTCGGTGAGGCCCGTGCCCGAGATCAGCCCCGGGGCCACCGCGTTGACGTTCACCCGGTAGCGCGCCCACTCGCGGGCCAGCGCCTTGGTGAGGCCGATCAGGCCGGCCTTGGCCGCGCAGTAGTTCGACGCGCCCGGGGCGCCGTAGATCGCGACGCCCGACGTGATGTTGATCAGCTTGCGGTGGTGATCGGCGTCGGCCCGCAGCAGTCGGGCGGCGGACCGGGAGACGTTGAACGCGCCGCGCAAGGCGACGTCGTGGACCAGCCGCCAGTCGTCGTCGCTCATGCGGTGAATCGGCGCGTCTCGCGTGATACCGGCGTTGTTGACGACGATGTCCAGGCGCCCGAAGCGCTCCTCGGCCAAGGCAACGACGGCATCGGTGTCGGCCGGCGAAGTCACATCGCCGACCCCCGGTACGCCGCCGAGCTCCTCCGCCGCCCGCGCGCAAGCGTCCGAGTCGCGGTCGTTGACCAGCACGGAGGCGCCCTCGGACGCGAGACGCGCGGCGATCGCGTAGCCGATCCCGCTCGCCGCTCCCGTCACCACGGCGACGCGGCCGTCGAGGCGGCTCATCAGTAGCGCCAGCCGAAGCCGCCGTCCAGCCGCCGGCCGAGGTAGTCCTCCACTGCTGTAAGGCCCGCGCGGGCTGCGCGGTCGACACCGATCCCGCGCGAGCGGAACGTCTCAGACGCGAAGTACAGGCCCTCGACGTTCGGCGCCCGCCAGTGCGGGCGGAACTTGCCGACCAGGGCCGGCTTCTGGATCACGCCGAAGGACGGGTCGTGCACGAGGTGCCGGCGACGCCAGTAGGCGTCCTTCAGCCCCGGGTACATCGTCTTGAGGTCGTTCTCGAACAGCTCGAACATGCGCTGGACGTAGCTCAGGTCGCGCGCCTTGGCGCCCGGGATGATTCCGCCGGCGACCATCAGGTTCACGCCCTCGGGTGCGGTTGACGGATCCATCGCCGACTGGTTGAAGCAGAAGCCCGACAGGCGGCTGGTCGGCGCGTGCAGCCACGTCGAGATCTCGCGCGGGTCCAGCGCGTGGACCTCCTCCTTCGTCGCCAGGTACAGGCCGATCCACGAGATCCGCAGGTGATCCTGGGCCAGGAACTTGATCTGCGCCGTGTACCAGTCCGGCAGGGCCGACTCGGGCACGACGCGCAGGACGTTCCACACGGGGAGCGTGGAGATGACGGCGTCGGCCTCGAGGACCTCGCCCTCCATGAACTCGTTGGGCAGGACCTTGTCGCGGCCCAGCATCACGCCCTTGACCTCGCCGTTCTCGATCATCACCGAGTCGGCCGGCGTGCCCAGCAGGACCTCGCCACCGTGCTCGATCACGGCGTCGTGGAGGTCCTGGAACATGCCGTCCCAGCCCCGCTTGGGCCAGAACGAGTAGCCCGCCATCCGCGCCTCGGAGTAGTGCATCTTGCGCACGTAGAGGTTGTCCGAGGCCGAGTGGTCGTACCAGTCGTCGGTCATGCACTCGAGCACCGACAGGAACTCCCACAGGTCGATCACGCCCTGGTCTGACGTGTACTGGCGCATCCACTCGCGCAGCGGCTTGTCGTCCCAGTCGTCGAGCGCCTCGTAGGGCGTGTCCATCAGCGCCTTGATGACCTTCTTGAGCTCGGACTTGTCGCCCGAGTAGCGGTCGCGGATCGAGCCCCAGCGCTCCTTCTCGTGATCCCACACCGGCATGTCGCTCGACACGTTGCCGTGCTCGAGCGTCTTGCCGACGTACTCGAAGCACCTTGGTGATGCCGGAGCCGGAGTCCTCGAGGAGGTGGCCGCCGAGGTTGAGCTTGAAGCCCTCGTCGGGCACGGCCATGCCGCGGCCGCCGAGCCACTTGCCGGCCTCGATCACGCTGACCTTCTTGCCCTCCTTGGCGAGCAGCGCGGCGGCGGTCAGCCCCGCGGCGCCCGCCCCGATGATCGCAACGTCGACCTTGGCCATCAGTGCGTCGATCGTGGGCGATCCGCAGTTCCTCAGCCCGCGCGAGGCCAGGCTCGGGGCCCACTTCAGCTCGGCGCCGTCGGCCAGCCGCAGGCCGGGCAGCCGCTTGGCGATGCTGGCCATCGCGAGCTTCATCTCGAGCCGCGCGAGCTGGGCCCCGATGCACGCGTGGATGCCCTTGCCGAACGCGATGTGCGGGTTCGGGGCGCGCGTGATGTCGAAGCGGTCGGGGTCCTCGAACTTCTCCGGGTCGCGGTTCGCGGCGGCGGGCGCGATGTACACGCGGTCGCCGGCCTTGATCTCGCGGCCACGGATCTCGTGGTCCTCGAGCGTCCAGCGGTGCAGGATCTTGATCGCGCCCTCGTAGCGCAGCGACTCCTCGGCGGCGCCGCCGCGCCAGGCCGTCGGGATCGGCCTGCAGCAGGGCGAGCTGATCCGGGTTCTGGATCAGCGTCAGGACCGCCGGAGGCGATCGTGCTCGTGGTCGTCTCGTGGCCGGCGAAGAGCATCAGGGCGCACATGGCCTTGATCTCGTCGTCGTCGAGCTTGCCCCACTTCTCGTTGTCCTGGAGCAGGTCGCTGATCATGTCCTCGCCGGGATTGGCGCGGCGGTACTCCAGCAGCTCGCCGAAGTACTCGATCATCTGCTCGAGGCCCTGCATGGCGGTCGCGTGGCGGTCTCCGCGGTCATCGCCGCCGGCGCCGAACGCGACGTGAGCGAGCGCCAGCGACCAGTCGCGGAAGCGCCAGGTGTCCTCCTCGCGGGCGCCGATCAGCTTCGCGATCACCGTCGCCGGGAGCGGGTAGCTGAACCCGGCGATCAGGTCCTCCTCGCCGGAGGCGATGAACTCGTCGAGCGTCTGCGTCGACCAGTCGCTGGATCTCGTCTTCCATGGCCTTGACGCGCTTGGGGCTGAACGCATTGGCGGCGAGGGCACGCAGGCGGCGGTGGTCGGGCGGGTCGGAGACGACCATCCAGCCCGTCATCAGGTCATAGACCGGACCGACCTGGGCGCGCTTCTCCGCGGGCATCGCCGCCAGGAGCGGGCGCACGCGGTCCGACGACAGGCGCTTGTAGTCCATCAGCGCTGCGTTGCAGTCGTCGTAGCGGGTGATGATCCAGCCGCGGTGCCGGTCGCTCCAGTGGACCGGCTCCTGCTCACGCAGCGCGGCGAAGTACGGGTAGGGATCGTCGTTGACCTCAGGCGCCAGCAGGTCCACGGATAGGGTGCTCTCGCTCATGACACGTTCAATCCTACCAACCGATCGTTTGGTTCGTCAAGCGTGTCATAGCCCGAGTGAGCGACCCACGATCTCGCGCATGACCTCGTTGGTACCCCCGTAGATCCGCTGCACGCGGGCATCGCGCCAGAGCCGGGAGATCACGTACTCGTTCATGTAGCCATAGCCGCCGTGCAGCTGGAGGCAGTGGTCGAGCACCTCGAACTGCAGATCGGTGGTGAGCGCCTTGGCGCTGGCCGCGTCCTCGCCGCTCAGCCGGCCCTCGTTGAGGGCCAGGATCGCGGTGTCGATGAACGCGCGCGCCGCCAGCACCTTGCCGTGCAGCGACGCCAGCGTGAACCGGTTGTGTTGGAAGGACCCGATCGGCTGGCCGAAGGCGTGGCGCTCGCGCACGTATTCGAGCGTGATCGTGAGCGCGTGTTCGGCCGCGGCGACGGCCGCAACCGCGATCGACAGCCGCTCACGCGGCAGCCGCGCCATCAGGTAGCGCAGGCCCTTGCCCTCCTCGCCGAGGAGGTTCTCGGCCGGGATGTAGACGCCGTTGAAGAACAGCTCCGCGGTGTCCTGGGCGCGCCGGCCGACCTTGTCGAGCTTGCGGCCGCGCTCGAAGCCCTCCGTCCCGGCATCGACCATGAACAGGCTGAAGCCCTGGCCGGACCTGGCCGCCACGATCACGCGATCGGCCTGGATCCCGCTCGTGACGAACGTCTTGGACCCGTCGAGGACGTAGCCGTCGCCTTCGCGACGGGCGCTGGCGCTCATCGCGCGCAGGTCGGACCCCGCACCGGGCTCGGTCATGGCGATCGCGAACATCAGGTCCCCGCTCGTGAGCCCGGGCAGCCAGCGCCGCTTCTGCTCGTCGTTGGTCAGCTCGAGCAGGTACGGGAGGATGATGTCGTTCTGCAGGGAGAAGTTGTCGCCCACGACTCCGGCGTAGGCCACCTCCTCGTTGATCACCGCGTTGAAGCGGAAATCGTCGATCGCAAGCCCTCCGCAGTCCTCCGGTGCCTCGAAGCCGACGAAACCGTGCTCGGCGGCCTTGCGCCAGAAGCCACGGTCGACCATCCCGCTGGTCTCCCACTCGTCCGTGTGTGGGACCGCCTCCGTGGCCAGGAACCCCTTGAGCGAGTCTCGGAACGCGTCGTGCTCTTCCTCGAAGATGGTGCGGTGCATCACCCGAGCATACCCCTTCTCAACCGATCGTTTGGTGGAAGTTGGCCCGCGTGGTACCTTCCGCGACCATGGCGAACGTCGAGGCGCATATCACCGGCACGGTGTGGAAGATCGAGGTCGCCGTCGGCGACTCCGTCGACGAGGGCGACACGGTCGTGATTCTCGAGTCGATGAAGATGGAGATGCCGGTCGAGGCCGAGTCCTCCGGCACGGTCGAGTCGATCCTGTGCGCCGAAGGCCAGTCGGTCGAAGAGGGCGCGACCCTCGTCGTGCTCAACAGCTAGCTATCCGCCGAAGACCCGCCGCACCGCCGGCCGCGTCCACCCAGGCGCGATAGGCGCTGCTGAGCACCTTCAGCGGTGCCACGCCCGGGGCCGCACGCAGGGCCTGCTCGACCCGGTCGGGGTCGTCGACCAGCTCGCCGGTCCGCCAGGCGGCCGACCGCGTGTGGTCGAGGGCGGAGAAGAAGTCCGCGAGCAGCGGCGAGGACGCACTGAGCGGGTCGAAGAGCATCAGGTGGCCCTCGTCCGGCAGCAGGTGGAGACGGCTGCCGGGGATGCGATGGGCGAGAAGCAGTGCGTTGGCGACCGGGACCAGGCGGTCGCGGGCGCCGCCGATGACCAGCGTCGGCATGGTCAGCCGCCACGACCAGTGCAGGCTCGACCACGTCGAGCCCTGGAGGAACTGCTGCGCGTAACCGACGACGGAGGGCGGATGGCGGTTGCGCCGCTCGGCTTGGGCGTGCTTGAGGTTCGGGTCGCGGAAGCGGTCGCCGCCGTCGAGCAGGTGGCTCGTGGCCTTGTAGAGCTGCGGCGACAGGTATCGAGCCGGGGTCGAGATCAGCGCCAGGGAGCTGAAGTCGGGCGGCGCGCTGCCCCATCCGGAGCTCGTTGCGACGAGCGCCAGACGACGGACCCGGTGCGGCGCGGTGCGGGCGAGCTGCTGGGCCATCACGCCACCGAGCGAGTAGCCCGCGACGTCGACCCGCTCGTGCCCGAGCTCGTCGAGCAGGCGGACGAGGAGTTTGGCGACGACGGGGAGCGGGAGCGGGACCGGGCTGGTGCTCGACCGGCCGGTGCCGGGCGCGTCAAAGACGATTGTGCGCGACGTCTCCGACAGCCGGTCCTCGGTCGGCCCCCACATGTCGGCGTGGGCGCCGAGGCCGTTGATCAGCAGCAGCGGATGCCCGTCGCCCTGCTCGCGGACGTAGAGCCGGAGGCCGCGGATGGTGACGTATCCGTCCTGGGCCGGAAGCGGTTCGTCAGGCTCCCAGGCGTGTGCCGCTGCGGCGCTCATCGGGGGCATCATCCCCGATCCGCCCGCCGTTACACACCAGTACATCTGTTGCCAAACGGTCGATTGGTAGATATTGTCGCTCGAACACCGGTTTGAAAGGAGCGGCATGCCATGCCGAGCGGACCCCTTGCCCATATCTCTTTCATCGTGAAGGACCTCGATCAGGCGATCGAGAACTGGACGAAGATCCTCAAGATCCTCGATCCCGCGCAGCTCGAGGAACGCATCGTCCGCTACGACGGTTTCGAGGGCGGCGGGGACCGCATGCGCTGGGCGACGTTCGTCAATCCTGGCGGCGCAGAGATCCAGCTGATGCAGCCCGATCCTGACAGCCCGCTGGGCCGCCGGCTGGCCAAGCACGGCGAGGGTGTCCACCACATCTGCTTCGCCGTCGACAGCCCCGAGGACGCGCTGGAGCAGGCTGCGGCGGCCGGCCTGAGCACCGCCAAGGAGGTGTCGACCGATCCGGAGATGCCGTGGCAGCGCTGGACCTGGATCCTGTCGGACAGCGCGACCGGCACGCTGGTCGAGGTCGCGCGGCCGTATCTCGCGGTCGACGGCAAGTGGGAGTCCGGCTCAGCGGCCGAGCGTGCATAAGCTTCGAGCGCGTCGTGGTGGGTCGGCGGCGGGGTGATGTCGCCCGGCGCCCTCCCTTATTGCTCGCCGCTCGCGGGGATGATCGCGAAGGTGCCGATCGCGGTGGCCAGCACCCGACCGGACTGATGCTCCAGCGACGAGCTGAGGAACCCCGCCCGGCGGCCACGGCGATCGACGCGCGTCCGGCACACGACGTCGCCTGAGTCCGCCGACGCGGAGAAGTTGATCGAGATGTTGATGGTCGCCATGGACTCGCCGTGCTGCAAAGTCGGGTACAGCGCCGACGCCATGCCGTAGTCGACCATCGCGAACCCGACCGGTCCCAGCAACCGGCCGACCGAGTTCACCAGTTCCGGCCGGATCGTCAGCCGGATCGTCGACGAATCCTCCCAGCGGAGGCCGAGGTACGAGGAGAACGGGTCGATCTCGAAGGGAGTCACGCGCGCGCGGACGCGGCGGCCGCGGAGCTGCCGGTCGGCGAGGCGTCGGCGCCGCCGTCGACGACGATCCGCTGGCCGGTCACAAAGTCTGCATCCGGCGAGACCAGGAAGCGCACCACGCGCGCGACGTCGGCCGGCCGGCAGACGCGCCCCAGAGGCTGGGAGGCGTCGAGATCGGTCATGTCCTCGACGCCGAGCTTCGCCTGCACGAGCTTGGCGCCCATATCGGTGACGACGAGTCCGGGCGCGGCGATGTTCACGCGTACCCCGTGGCCGATCTCTTCCTTGGCCATGGTCAGCGCCAACGCCTCCAGGGCGGACTTCGCCATGTTGTACGGGGCGCCGTTGGCGCGCATGTGCGCGACCTCGGATGAGGAGATCATCACGATGTGTCCGCGGCCGCGCTCGCGCATCTGCGGCAGCAGCCGCTGGCACAGGCGGGCGGCGCTGAAGGTGTGGGTCATCATCAGCCGCTGCAGCTCGGCCGGGTCGGTATCGACGACGGTGTTCCCGCGGCTGGCCACGCCGGCGTTGTGGACGATGATGTCGACGAAGCCGAAGGCGGACAGCGCGGCGTCGGCCAGCCGGTCTGCACCATCCAGTTCGGACAGCGATGCCTGCACCGCCAGCGCGCGGCCGCCGGCGGCCTGGATCGCCGCCACGGTCTCGGAGGCCGCCGCTTCGTCGCGGCGATAGTTGACCACGACCGCGGCGCCGGCGGCGGCCAGCTCCTCGGCGATCCCGCGGCCGATGCCGCGGCCGGCTCCGGTAACAACGGCCACACGGCCGGCAAGCGTCGTCATGAGCGGATAATCTACCAACCGATCGGTAGATTGTCCATCGTGACCGACGAGCCTTCGAACGGCGCGCTTGCGGACCGTGGGTGACCGACCGCAACAAGCGGTCCGTCGAACTGAACCTGCGCGACGACGCCGGCCGGGACGCGCTGCTTGCCCTCGCCGAGACCGCCGACGCCCTCGTCGAGAGTTTCCGGCCCGGCGTCATGGACCGGCTGGGCCTCGGATACGACACGCTCGCGGAGCGCAACCCGAAGCTCGTCTACTGTTCGATCAGCGGCTACGGCGCCGACGGCCCGCGCGCGAACGAGGCCGGCCACGACATCAACTACATCGGCCGCGCCGGCCTGCTCAGCCAGACCGGGGTCGGGCGCCGGCCGGCGATCCCCGGCGTCCAGATCGCCGATCTCGCGGGCGGCTCGCTGCTCGGCGTCGCCGGGCTGCTTGCCGCACTCGTCAACGCCGAGCGCACCGGGCGAGGCGACCACGTCGACATCGCCATGACCGACGGCGCGTCATCGCGGGATGGTGGTCGAGCAGGACGGCACGCTGCAGCTCGGCACTCCGATCAAGCTGCGCAACCATCCACCGGCCCTCCGCACGCCCGCGCCGCGCCTGGGCGACGCGACGCGCGAGGTGCTGGACGAGATCAGCCGACCGGCTGCGCGACCGGGGCCAGCGACTTGAGCCAGGCGCGGTCGCCGATCAGGTCGCGGCAGGTGGAGCCCGAAGCCCACTGCGCGGTTTGCAACAGCGCCTGGTGGAAGGGCAACAGTGTCTTCAGGCCCTCGATCTCGTACTCGCCGAGGGCGCGCAGCATCCGCCGTGTCGCCGCCGTGCGGTCGCGGTCCCAGACGATCAGCTTGGCGATCATCGGGTCGTAGTAGGGGAGCACCGAGGCGCCGGCCTCGACGCCGGAGTCGACGCGCACGAACGGGCCGGCCGGCTCGCGGTAGCGCCCGATCGAACCCGGTGCGGGAGCAAAGTTCTTCGACGCGTCCTCGGCGTTGATGCGGCACTCGATCGCGTGCCCGCGAAGCTCGACGTCCTCCTGGGCGAACGACAACGGCTCGCCGGCGGCGATCTGGATCTGCTCGCGCACGATGTCGATGCCCGTGACCATCTCCGTCACGCTGTGCTCGACCTGGACGCGGGTGTTCATCTCGAGGAAGTAGTACTCACCGTCGGCCAGCAGCCCTTCCACCGTCCCGGCTCCGCGGTACCCGACGGCGCGCGCCGCCTCCACACCGATCGACGCGATCCGGGAGCGCAGCTCCGGGTCCAGCCCTGGGGCCGGGCACTCCTCGATCAGTTTCTGGTGCCGGCGCTGGATCGAGCAGTCGCGCTCGCCCAGGTGGACGACCTCTCCGTGGTCGTCGGCGAGGATCTGGACCTCGACGTGGCGCGGATCCTCCAGGTAGCGCTCGACGTAGACGGTCGGGTCGCCAAAGAACCGCTCCCCCTCGCCGGACGCGCCCTCGAAGGCCTTCTCGAGATCGGCCTCGGACCGCGCGACGCGGAAGCCCTTGCCGCCGCCCCCGCCGGCCGCCTTCAGCGCGACCGGGTAGCCGATCTCCGAGGCCGCCGCCGCCGCGTCCTCCAAGGACGGCACCGGGGCTGTCGTGCCCGGCACGATCGGCACGCCCGCGGCGCGCATCGTCTCGCGCGCGCGGATCTTCGAGCCCATCGCCTCGATCGCCTCGGCCGGCGGCCCGATGAAGACGATGCCGGCATCGGCGCAGGCGCGCGCGAACGTCCGCGTTCTCAGCGAGGAACCCGTAGCCGGGATGGATCGCATCGACGCCCGCCGCACGCGCGACGTCGAGGATGCGATCGGCGCGCAGGTAACTCTCGGCCGCCGGTGCGGGGCCGATCTCGTACGCCTCGTCCGCGCGGCGGACGTGCAGGGCGTCGGCGTCCGCCTCGGAGTGCACTGCGACGGTGGCGATGCCAAGCTCTTCGAGCGTGCGCATCACTCGCAGGGCGATCTCCCCGCGGTTGGCGATCAGTACCTTGTCGAACATCTCATTACAAACCTACCGTTTGTTTGATAAGTTGGCAAGCATGACGGAGGATTGCGTCGAACGGATCCGTCCGTACGTGGCGCTAGGCTTCACCCACTTGGTCTTCCGCGCGCCGGTCCCGACCGGGCGCGCTTGTCGAGCAGTTCACGGCTGACGTGCTCCCGCTCGTCCACGAGCGCTTCGCAGCCATCGTCGCCGAACAACCATTTGATTGGGAGCACATTCTCTGTCAGGATTGGTGAGGATGAGCGAACGCACGGAAACGCGCAAGCCCCGCGCCGCTTCTCGAGCCCGGGGCGCAAAGAAGCGCGACGATGAGGTGCTTGACGCGGCGGCGCGGGTCTTCTCGCGCCGCGGCTATGCGGACGCTTCCGTCCAGGACGTCGCTGACGAGTTGGGAATCCTCAAGGGGAGCCTCTACCACTACATCAAGATGAAGGAGGACCTCCTCTTCTGGTTGCTGGAGGAGGTCCACCGCGACGTCGAGGAGGTCCTGCAGGAGGTCGCGCAGGCCGAAGGGCTCGAGCCGCTGGAGCGGATCGCGCTCTACGTCCGGCGCCAGGTGCTCTACAACCTCGACCACCTCGAGCGGATCTCGATCTACTACCACGACGTCGACTCGCTGAGCGACGAGCGCCTGGCGACGATCCTCAACCGCCGGCGCACGCACGAGCGCTTCATCACCGGGCTGATCAAGGAGGCGCAGGCCGACGGGACTGCCGATCCGTCGGCGGATGCGCGGATCCTGGCCAATTGCCTGTTCGCCACGATCATCTGGACCTATCGCTGGTACAAGCCCAACGGGCGCACCAGCCGGCAGGCGATCGCCGACCACTGCGCGCGCTTCGTGCTGCGGGGAGTCGTCGGCGAGCCGAC
Source organism: uncultured Solirubrobacteraceae bacterium (assembly GCA_963755275.1). Taxonomy (GTDB): domain Bacteria; phylum Actinomycetota; class Thermoleophilia; order Solirubrobacterales; family Solirubrobacteraceae; genus Solirubrobacter. The sequence continues at coordinate 91,548 of CAVWJU010000010.1, forward strand.
GTAGATTCCAACCGATCGGTTGGTTGCTTTCCGGCGGTGCCGCGCGTAGACTGGCGCGGCATGGAGTTCTTTCCCGACGCCCATGCGCAGGCCACCCCGGACAAGCCCGCCTACGTCATGGCGCGCACCGGGGAGACGGTCTCCTACGGTGAGCTGACCGAGCGCTCGCGCCGGGCGGCGCACCTGCTGCGCGACCTCGGGGCCACGCACGGCACCTGCGTGGCGCTGCTGATGGAGAACCATCTGCGCTATCTGGAGCTGGCATGGGCGGCCCAGCGCGCGGGGCTGCGCTACACCGCGGTCTCGCCGCGGCTGACTGCCGACGAGGTCGCCTACATCCTCGAGGACTCGGGCTCGCGGATCCTGTTCACGAGCGCGGCCACCGCCGAGCTGGCGGCCGCGGCCGCCGCGAAGGTGCCGGGCCTCGCGCACGTCGTGTCGGTCGACGGCGACTACGACGCCCTGGTCGCCGAGCGCCCGCCGACGCCGCTCGAGGACGAGCGCGAGGGCCTCGATTTCCTGTACTCGTCGGGGACGACGGGGCGCCCGAAGGCGATCTCGGCGACGCTGGCGCTCTCTCCGGTCGGGACGCCGCCCGCGATCGTGCCGCTGTTCGAGCGCCTCTACGGCTTCGGTGCGGACACGGTCTACCTGTCGCCGGCACCGCTCTACCACTCGGCGCCGCTGCGCTTCAACATGGCCGTGCACCGACTGGGCGGGACGACGGTGGTGATGGACCGCTTCGACGCCGACTGGGCGCTCGAGCTCGTCGAGCGCCACCGCATCACAGCTACGCAGATGGTCCCGACGATGTTCGTCAGGTTGCTGCGGCTGCCGGAAGAGACGCGCGCCGGTCGCGACCTGTCGTCGCTGCGCGCCGTCGTCCACGCTGCGGCGCCGTGTCCGCCGGACGTCAAGGCGGCGATGATCGAGTGGCTCGGTCCGATCGTCTACGAGTACTACTCGGCCACCGAGGTCTATCTGCTGACGGCGATCGACTCCGAGGACTGGCTCGCCCACCGCGGGTCGGTCGGCAAGGCGCTGCTGGGCACGCCGCACATCCTCGACGACACCGGCCGCGAGCTCCCGGCCGGCGAGCCGGGCACGGTGTGGTCGGAGGGCGGCGCGGCGTTCGAGTACCACAACGACCCGGAGAAGACCGCGGGCTCGCGCAACGAGCACGGCTGGACGACGGTCGGCGACATCGGCTACCTCGACGAGGACGGCTACCTCTACCTGACCGACCGCAAGGCCGACATGATCATCTCAGGCGGCGTCAACGTCTATCCGCAGGAGGCCGAGAACGTACTGGTCGGGCACCCCGCCGTCGACGACGTCGCGGTCTTCGGGATCCCGAATCCCGACCTCGGCGAGGAGGTCAAGGGCGTCGTCCAGCTGCGGGCCGGCGGGAGCGCCGGGCCCGAGCTCGAGGCCGAGCTGATCGCGTACTGCCAGGAGCGGCTGGCCAAGTACAAGTGCCCGCGCACGATCGACTTCACCGACGAGCTCCCCCGCCACGCGACCGGCAAGCTCTACAAGCGCGTGCTGCGCGACCGCTACGCCGCGACCGCAGGGGGCTGAACGCGGCTCGTGCCCGTGCGGACCGACCTCCCGGAGGACCTGCGACCGGTCGCGCGCGGCGTCGAGCATGTGCGCGTCAGCGAGCTGGACGACGGACTCTGGTGCCTGCGGCTGCCGCTGCCCTACGCGCCGATGCCGTCGGTCAACGTCTACCTGCTGACGCTCGCCGAACGGGCTCTGCCTGGTCGACTGCGGGACCAGCCTGGACCCGGCCTGGGAAGCGCTCGAGCGCGCTTTCGAACTGGCCGGCCAACGGATCGAGGACGTCCGCCTGCTCGTCTGCACGCACCTGCACGCCGACCACGCCGGGCTCGCGGCCGCGCTCGTCGAGCGTACGGGCTGCGACGCTGATGCGCGGGCTAGGCCCGCACACGGTCGACGACGCGCTGCGCGACCCGGCGATCCCGCTCGAGACCCGCCGCGCGAGCGGCCGGCGTGAGGGCATCCCGGAGGCCGAGCTCGACCGCTGGGTCGACGCGCACCTGGCCGACGACGTGCACCACGAGCGGCTGGAGCCGGATCGCCTGCTCGTCGCCGGCGACGAGTTGGAGACGCGCGACGGCCGCTGGCGCGTCGTGCCGGCGCCCGGGCACGCGCCGGCCCAGATCGCGCTGTTCGAGGAGCGCCGGCGCTGGGCGATCACCGCGGACCTGGCCTACGACGTCGCCGAGCCGTTCCTCGAGTACGGGTACACGCTCGATCCCTACGGCGAGCACCTGGCCTCGCTGGAGCGCGTCGCCGCGCTGGGTCCCGCGTCTCCTGCTTCCCGGCCACGGCCGCCCGGTCGAGGACGCCGGCGAGCGGCTCGCGGCGGCGCACCGGGCCGCGGGCGAGCTGGCGACGACGCTGCTCGCGGCGCTGGCGGGCGGGCCTCGCAGCGCCTACGAGCTGGTCGTCGAGCGGCTGGGCGATCCGGACGAGAACAACCGCCGGCAGTCGATGCTCTCGATCTCGCTCTGCGTGCTCGAGCACCTGCAGGCGCGCGGGCGCGTGACCGCCGAGATCGGCGACGACGGCGTGCGCCGCTTCGCTACGCCTCGCGCCTGAGCAGCGCGGCCATCTCGTCGAGCTCGAAGAACGCCGCGATCTCCGTGGCCGAGCGGCCGCCGGCGCCGGGATCGGCGCCGTGCTCGAGCAGCAGCGTCGTCGACTCGACCGAGCGCCGGAAGACCGCCGCGCCCAGCGCGGTCTGGCCGCGGTCGTTGACGCGGCCGTGGTCGGCGCCGTGCTCGAGCAGCATCCGGACCGTGGCCGGGTGGTCGTGGTAGGCGGCCAGGATCAGCAGCGAGTCCCCGGACGCGCCGGTCAGGTTGGCCGGCACGCCGCGCTCGATCGCGTCGGCGAGCTCCTCGGTGCGGCCCTCGCGCGCGCAGTCGAGCAGCCGCTGCAGGAACGCGAGTTCGGCGTCTGAGAGCTCGCCCGCCACGCGGCCGAGACTACAACGGCGGGCGGTGCTCGCCGATCATCACCAGGCGCGTCCGGGTCGCGGCGTTGCCGGCGTCGTCGGTCACCGTCACGCGGACGGCGTAGTCGTTCGCCGCCGTGTAGGTCTTGGTCACGGTCTCGCCCTCCTCGGTGGTGCCGTCGCCGAAGTCCCAGATCGCGGTCGCGCCGGAGAGCGCGTCGGAGGTGGTGACCGTCATCGTCAGCGGCCGGCCGATCACCGGTTGGCCGACTGACCCCGGACGCGCTGATGACGGGCGGCGTGACGTCGAGGATCGCGGTGCGCACCCGCTGGCGGATGTCGGAGGCCGGTCCAGCGTTGGCGTCGTAGCGGTTGTACCACGAGGCGACCGCGTTCCCGCGCTCGTCGGCGGCCAGGCTCAGTGCGCCCTCGATGGTGTCCGACTGGCCGGCGGGCAACGGCGCCGAGATCGTCTCCTGCGGCGCGGCGGCGCCGTCGGGCGCGATCCGCGCGCTCATCACCGACGGGAGTGAGCCGGCGTCGCTGATCCACGCCAGCCGCGCGGACCCATCGGATGCGAACGCCGCCTGGGCCGGGATCGAGTCGTTGGTGATCGAACCGAAGACCGACTGCACCTCGCCGAAGGCGCCGCCGAGGGGCCGCAGCGCGTAGTGCATGCCGTGGCCGTTCCAGGCCAGCAGCGCGGTGTCGTCGTCGGCCATCGTCAGCGCCGGGTACGGGTTGCTGCCGTCGCGGTCGATCGTCTCGACGGGGCCGAAGCTGCCGGTCTTGCCGCGCGACGCGGACTGGAGCACGACGTCGGAGCCTTCGTAGTAGACCCAGGCCAGCGTCGCCCGCCCGGAGGCGCCGATCGCGGCCTCCACGTTCATGATCTGCGTCACCGGGACGCTCGCCACGTCCGGGAGCGGCTTGAAGTCGCCGCCCGCCGCCCGCGCGACGGCGTGCAGCGCGCCGGGCGGGGTCGTGGGCCAGGCGATCACCGCCGCGCCGTCCGGCGCGACGGCGACGGCCGGCCGCTGCTCGAAGCCGACCGGCCCGGTGAGCGGGTCGTGCACGCTGAACGCGCCGCCCGCCGTCGCCGTCGCGACCCGCAGGCGCTGGTTCTGCATCCAGGCCAGCACGATCTTGCCGCCGGCGATCGCGACGCGCGGGAGATGAGCGATCGAGCCGGTGTCCGAGACGCCCTGCGCGGGGGTGAAGGCGCCGCCGGCCGGCTTGCTGGCGGCGCGGATGACGCGCGTGCCGTTGAGGGTGCTCTTCCACACGACCACGACGTTGCCGGCGCGGTCGCCCTGGGTGGAGACCGAGAGGTTGCTCCCGCTCACCTTGTCCAGCTCGACCGGCGGCTGGAACGGCTGGCCGGGCGGCTTGGTCGCGACCGTGAGGGAATCGCCGTCGAGCGCGGCGACCGTGACCGTGCCGTCGGGCCCGATCGCCGTCCCGCCCGGCCTGCCCGGGGTGGCCGACGGGGAGGTCGTGGATCGGCAGCCAGCCGGCAGCGTGGGCCGGGCTGACGGCGACCATCAGCGCGACGAGCGCGGCGCCGAGCAGGCGGAGGAGGACGGAAGCGCGCATGCAGCACAAGACGCGCGGCCGGACGAGCTATTCCAGAAACGACGAAGGCCCCGCCGGGGAGAGCGGGGCCTTCAGTTCAAGCCGGGAGTCGTGGGGAGAGCGCGGTCACCAGGTCTGCGTGGTCAGCGCAGCGGTGGGGAGGGAGGGCAGCTCGCGAACGACGGGGAGGAGATACGCGTGAGGAGGAGGAGGAAGTCCGGTGCGTGTGGTGGCTTGAACGGTCATGCAGGCGGAACTCTCCCACTCGCGGGCCGGGCGTCTGAGGGAGTTGGCAGGCGTCTCGGGTACGGCCTGCGCCGGGCGGGGTGCGGGAGGCCGCACCTCTCTGCAGGCAAGCCGCGAGCGCCTCGACGGCGGCCGGCGCCTGCGATTCCGGCAGGTTGGCGTAGCCGACGATCGAGCGTCGCCGCCGATCGCCTCGAGCGCGATCGCCGTGCGCGCTGCGCCGCCTCGGCCACCGCGTGCGCGTCCGGCAGGTGCAGGACGGCGTGCAGGCCGGCCGCGGCGCCGGAGACCGTGACGTCGGGCAGCTGCGCGGCGATCGCGGCCAGCAGCGCCTCGCGCCGGCGCTGGTAGAGGCGGCGGTGGTGGCGCAGGTGGCGGTCGAAGTCGCCGCGCACGAGCAGGTCGGCGAGCGCGAGCTGGTCGAGCACCGGCGGGCGTGCCGGGCGGCTCGGCCTGCGAGGTGCGGCGGGCAGCACGAGCCAGCCGAGCCGCAGCCCGGGCGCGAGCGTCTTCGAGGTCGAGCCGCCGTAGATGACGACGTCGGGCGCGAGCCCCTGGAGCGAGCCGACCGGCTGGCGGTCGTAGCGGTACTCGGCGTCGTAGTCGTCCTCGAGCACGAGCGCGCCGGTGCGCCGCGCCCACTCGATCAGCGCGGCGCGCCGCTCGGGCGAGAGGACCGCGCCGGTCGGGATACTGGTGCGCGGGGGTCACGAAGGCGGCGTCGACGCGTCGCCAGCCCGTCGACGCGCATGCCGTGCTCGTCGACGCTCGAGCGGGACCGGCTCGAGGCCGGCCTGCTCGAGCGACGCGGGCAGCCGCGGCCAGCACGGGTCCTCGATCGCGACGCGCCTGACGCCGCGCTCGCGCAGCAGCCGCCAGACGAACGGCAGGCTCGGCCCGAGCCCGCCCGTGACGCGCACGTCGTCCGGCGTCGCCTGCACGCCGCGCCGGCGCGCGAGCGACGAGGCGAGCACGGCCCGCAGCTCCGGCTCGCCGCGGGGGTCGGGGTAGCCGAGCCGCGCGTCGGGCGTCGTGCGCAGCGCGCGGTTGAGCGCGCGGCCCCAGGCGGGGCGGAACGCGCCGTCGAGCGCGGGCAGCGTGGGGCGCAGGTCGTAGCGCGGCGCGCGCGCGTCGCGCGGCTTCGTCGCGGCGGGCGCCGCGGGCGCGGGCGTGGTGTGGGCGACGAACGTCCCGCCGCCGCGGCGCGTGAGCAGGTAGCCCTCGGCCGCGAGCTGCGCGTAGGCCTCGACGACGACGCCGCGCGAGACGCCGAGCTCGGTCGCGAGCGCGCGCGTCGGCGGGAGCCGCGCGCCCGGCGGCAGCGCGCGCACCGCGGCGCGCAGCGCGTGCTCGAAGCGCGCCCGCAGCGAGCGGCCGGGCGCGTCGCGCAGGTTCAGGTGGAGATCCATGGCCTCCCTCGCAGCGATGCGAATCGCCGCTGGCGGCACGTTTGGTCACCGCCGATCACTTGGCCCTCGATTCTTGCACGGAAATGGCCCTGGATCGAGGACCAAGCGACCCGTAGCTTCCAGCGCGTGACCATGACCGCTCCCTCCGCCCGCGCCCGCATCCGCCGTGTTCCCTCCCGCGCCGACTACCAGCGCGAGACGATCGACGCGATCCTCGACGAGGCGCTCGTCGCCCACCTCGGCTTCGCCGTCGACGGCCAGCCGTACGTGATCCCGACGCTGCACGCGCGCGTCGGCGACGTCGTCTACGTCCACGGCTCCGCCGCCAGCCGCGCGATCCGCGCGCTCACCGGCGGCCTGCAGGCCTGCCTGACCGTGACGCTGCTCGACGGGCTCGTGCTCGCCCGCTCGGCCTTCCACCACTCGATGAACTACCGCTCGGTCGTCGTGCTCGGCGAGGCGCGGCCGGTCGAAGGGCCCGAGGAGCGCCTGGAGGCGCTCGAGGCGTTCACCGAGCGGCTCGTCCCCGGCCGCTGGGACGAGGTGCGCTCGCCGATCGCGCCAGGAGCTCAAGGGCACGCGCGTGCTCGCGCTCGATCTCGACGAGGCCTCGGCCAAGGTCCGCACCGGCCCGCCGGTCGACGACGACGAGGACTACGCGCTGGACGTCTGGGCCGGCGTGATCCCGCTCACCCTGCAGGCCGGCCCGCTGACGCCCGACCCGAAGCTCACGCCGGGCATCGAGCCCTCGGAGGCGGTGCGGCGCTGGCGGGACTGAGCAGCCAGGCCGTCCTCGGTGACGCCGGTGGGCACGTACTCGGCGGCGACGTCGCCGTCGTAGCCGAGCTCGTCGAGCAGCGCGAACAGCGCCGCGAAGTCGATCTGCCCGCTGCCCGGCTCGCCGCGGCCGGGGTGGTCGGCGATCTGCACGTGCGCGATCGCGTCGATGTGCTCGCGCAGCGCGGCCTCGACGTCCTCGCCCATCCGCGTCATGTGGAAGACGTCGTACTGGAGCCTGACGTTGGGCTCGCCGACGGCGCGCACGAACGCCGCCGCCTCGGCCGTGGTCGGCACGAGATAGGGACCGTTGTCGAGCGTGTTGATGGCCTCGATCAGGACGGTCAGCGGGCGCCGCTCGCGCCGCGAGCCGGACATTCGCGCGCCGCTCCGCGAGCTGCTCGTCGCGCGGCACGTCCGGCAGCGCGATCCCGACGAGCGCGTTCAGCTGCCGGCAGCCGACCGCGCGGGCCAGCTCCAGCGCCACCGGCACGTTGGCGTGCAAGCGCGCCTGCGCGCGAGGTCGTTGGCCAGGCCGCTGATCACCGACGCGGCGACGTCGCCGCCGTCGAAGTTGATCAGCGCGACGTCGACACCGCTCGCGCGACGGCGCTCGCCACCGCGGCGGGATCGTCGGTCGGCCACCAGAACTCGACCGCGCCGAACCCGGCGCGCCGGGCGGCCGCGAAGCGCTCCAGGAACGGCCGCTCGGTGAACAGGATCGAGACGTTGGCGACGAGCATCGAGCTGATTATCTAAGCGCCGATGGACGAGCTCCGCGCCGCGGTCCGCGCGGTCTGCGACCGCTTCCCCGACGCGTACTGGCGCGACCTCGACGCGCGCCGCGAGTACCCCGAGGCGTTCGTGGCCGCGATGACCGAGGCCGGCTTCCTCGGCGCGCTGATCCCGGCCGAGTACGGCGGCATGGGCCTCGACATCGCGCGAGACGAGCGTGATCCTCGAGGAGATCAACCGCTCGCGGCGGCAACGCGCAGCCCGCGCACGCGCAGGTCTACACGATGGGCACGCTGCTGCGGCACGGCTCCGAGGAGCAGAAGCGCGAGCTACCTGCCGAGGATCGCCAGCGGCGAGCTGCGCCTGCAGGCCTTCGGCGTGACCGAGCCCGAGGCCGGCACCGACACGACGTCGCTGCGCACGACCGCGCGTCCGGCGCGGCGACGTCTACGTCGTCAACGGCCGCAAGATGTACATCTCGCGCGTCCAGCACTCCGACGCGATGATCCTGCTCGCGCGCACCGCGCGAGCCGGTCGCGCGCAAGTCCGACGGCCTGTCGGTCTTCCTCGTCGACCTGCACGCCGCGATCGGCAACGGCCTGACGGTCAACCCGCGCCGGGTGATGATCAACAACGTCACCAACGAGCTCGTCTTCGAGGACCTCGAGATCCCCGCGAGCGCGCTGCTCGGGGAGGAGGGCGAGGGCTTCCGCTACATCCTCGACGGGATGAACGCCGAGCGGATCCTGATCGCCGCCGAGTGCATCGGCAACGGCCGCTGGTTCGTCGAGCGCGCGCTCGGACCGCGCGCGCGAGCGCGAGGTCTTCGGCCGCCCGATCGGCGCCAACCAGGGCATCCAGTTCCCGCTCGCGCGCGCCCACGTCGACGTCGAGGCCGCCGACCTCATGCGCTTCCGGGCGGCGCGCGCGCTTCGACGCCGGCGAGCCGTGCGGCGCCGAGGCCAACATGGCGCTGCTGCTCGCCGCCGACGCCGCCTGGGAGGCGGCCAACGCCGCGATGCAGACGTTCGGCGGCTACGGCTTCGACAGCGAGTACGACGTCGAGCGCAAGTTCCGCGAGACGCGGCTGTTCCAGGTCGCGCCGATCTCGACCAACCTGATCCTGGCCTACGTCGGCCAGCACGTGCTCGGCCTGCCTCGGTCGTTCTGAAGCGCCGCGGCTCGCCGGCGAGCGGCTCGATCCGGCCGTGATCCACGAGCCACTGCAGGTGCGTGATCGTCTCGGTCACGGCCAGCATCTGGTTGAAGCCGTTGAGCGAGTCGAAGCTGCGCTCGTGCCGCGTCCAGGTCAGGTGGGCGGCGACGTCCGCCGCCGGCGCCGGGCCGAGCGCCGCGAGCGCGTCGACGCAGGCCTGCAGCCGCGCCCGGTGGTGCGCCTCGAGCTCCGCGACGCGCCCGCGCGGGTCGCTGTAGACCGGTCCGTGGCCCGGCAGCACCAGGCCCTCCAGGTCGCGGCAGGCCGCCAGCGAGGCCAGGAAGCGCTCGAGCGCGCGGTCGTCGCTGAGCGACTCGAAGCCCAGCGACGGCGTGATGTGCGGCAGCAGATGGTCGCCGCCGAAGATCAGCCCGCCGTCGACGAACATCAGGTGCCCGCGCGTGTGACCGGGGGTGAGCCGGGCCTCGAGCACGCGCCCTGTCCAGCTCGATCGGCTCGCCGTCCTCCAGCACCCGGTCGGGCGGCTCCCACGGCCCACGCGCGGCCACCGCTCGAAGTGCCGCCGGGCGCTCGGGCGGCGCCGGCGCGCCGTGCAGGACCATCCGGCGCCGGCCGCCTCGTCGGCGCGGGCGAAGCGCTCGCGGTCGAGCGCGATCTCCAGGTTTCCGAGCTCGGACCGCCCGAGCATCACCGGCGCGCCGGAGCGCGCGCGGATGCTGGCCGGCGAGCCCGTAGTGGTCGTAGTGCGAGTGCGTGCAGATGATCGCGGTGACGGCCTCGAGCGACGATCCGAGCGACGCCAGGCCGCCTTCGAGCGCGGCGACGATGTCGGGGTGGTTCCAGCCCGTGTCGACGAGCGCGACGCCGGCGCCGTCCTCGATCGCGTAGACGTTGACCGCCTGCAGGCCGTCCTGCGGCAGCGGGCAGACGATGCGGTGCACGCCCGGGGCGACCTCATAGGTCCCGGGTCGCGTCCACGCATCCCGGGCCGCCGTCATCACCCTGAGCCTAGCCGGGCGCGGCGGCGCTCCAGCGCGCGCAGGCGGTCGAGCGCGATCGAGAGCAGCTCCCGGGTCGCGGGCGAGAGCGGGAGATCGCGCTGCTTGACGACCGCGAGCGTGTCGTAGAGCGGTTCCTCGAACGGCGTGACGTGCAGGGCGTCGGGCACCAGCCCGCCGTCCACGGCGGCGCGGGCGACGATCGTGTCGCCGACGCCGAGCGCCGCCAGCCGCAGCGCGCCCGCGAGGTACTCGACCTCGATGTGCGGCTCCAGCCGGGCGCCGAGCTGCTGCAGGCGGCCGTGGAGCTGGCGGCGCGTCGGGTCGGCGTTGCCGTAGTGCGCGTCGTAGAGCACGAGCGGGCGGTCGAGCAGGTCGCGCAGCGCGACCGGCCGTGCCGCGCGGCCGGCGTCGGCGGTGGCGTAGAGCACCTCGTCCTTGAGCACGGGCTCGACCTCGAGGCCTTCGTCGTCGACCGGCAACACCAGCAACCCGGCCTCCAGCGTGCCCTCGCGGATGGCGTCGGCGACCTCGACGGAGTTCTGCCCGATCAGCCGCATGCCGACCAGCGGGTGGCGCTCGTGCATCTCGGCGGCGAGGTCGGTCAGCTCGTAGAGCTCGGCGTTGCGCGGCAGGCCGAACGACGCCACGCCGCCGCGCAGCGTGCGGTGCGCGCGGACGGCGTCGGCGCCGTCCTGGCAGGTGGCCAGCGCGCGCTCGGCGTACGGCCGCAGCGCGCGCCGGCGGCGGTGAGGATCAGCCGCCGCTGCTTGCGCGCGAACAGCGGGACGCCGAGCTCGGCCTCGAGCCGGCGCACCTGCTCGGCCACCGAGGGCGGCTTGAGCAGCAGCTCGTCGGCCGCGCCGGCGAACGAGCCGTGATGCGCGGTGGCGAGGAAGTACCGGAGCTGTTGCAAGGTCATAACGAAGGCTCAGCCTCTGCTCAACAGTGGCAGAACAGGATTGTGCCGCAGCCCGCGGCGGCGGAGCATTGACGACGTGATCAACCAGCGGCTTCTCGACCATCAGGACCTGTTGTTCCTCAAACGCCCGGCGACGGAGCGGCCGCCGGACCGCGATCCCGCCGTGGCGGCGCGCGTGAGCGAGATCCTGCTCGAGATCGAGCGCGGTGGCGAGGATGCGCTGCGCCGCTACTCGCGCGATCTCGACGGCTGGGATCCGCCGTCGTTCGAGCTCACGCGCGAGCAGATCGCCCGCGCCGAGCGGCGAGACGGACGAGGAGGTGCGCCGGTACCTGCAGCTCGCGGCCGAACGCACCACGGCGTTCGCGCGGGCGCAGCTCGAGACGCTCGGCGAGCTGTCGTTCGAGGTGTCCCCGGGCGTCGTCGCCGGCCACCGGCTGGTGCCGATAGGCCGCGTCGGCGCGTACCTGCCGGCCGGCCGCGTGCCGCTGCTGGCGTCGCCGTTCATGACCGTGCTCGTGCCGAAGGTGGCCGGGGTCGAGACGGTGGTGGCGTGCGCGCCGCCGTCGGGCGAGGGCGGCATCTTCCCGTCGCTCGTCTACGGCACCGCGCTCGCGGGCGCGGATCGCATCTTCGCCCTCGGCGGCGTGCAGGCCCTGGCGGCGATGGCCTTCGGGCTCGCCGGGCTGGAGCCGGTCGACATGATCGTCGGCGCCGGCAACGCGTACGTGGCCGAGGCCAAGCGCCAGCTCTACGGGCGCGTCGGCATCGACCTGCTCGCGGGCCCGTCGGAGATCGCCGTGCTCGCCGACGACTCGGCGGACCCGGAGCTGGTCGCCGCCGACCTGCTGGGACAGGCCGAGCACGGGCCGACGTCGCCGGCGGTGCTCGTCACCACGTCCGAGGACCTCGGCCGCGCCGTGCGCGCGGAGGTCGAGCGTCAGCTCGAGGAGCTGGCCACCGCCGAGGTCGCGGGCGCCGCCTGGCGCGAGCACGGGGCGATCGTCGTCGCGCCCGACCGCTCGACCGCCGTGCTGGTCTGCGACGAGCTGGCCCCCGAGCACCTCGAGGTGCAGACGTCCGAGGACGACTGGTACCACGACCGGCTGCGCAACTACGGCTCGATCTTCCTCGGGGCACGGGCGACGGTGGCGTACTCGGACAAGGGCGCAACGGGTACCAACCATGTGCTGCCGACAGCGGGCGCGGCGCGTTACACGGGCGGGCTGTCGGTCGCGCGCTTCCTGCGCCCGCTGACGTTCCAGCGCATCGAGCACGACGAGGCGGCCACGGAGATCGCAGAGGCCGTCGTCGCGATCTCGGAGGTCGAGGGCCTCGCGGCCCACGGCGCCACCGCCGCCAAGCGCCTGGCGCACATCTAAAGGAGAGAGGGAGATCACATGCTCAAGAGGACGATCCTGGTCGCCGGCGTGCTGGCGCTGGCGCTGGCCGGGTGCGGTGACGACGACGGAGGCGGAGGCGGCGGCGGCGGGCGAGGAGGCTGCCGCCGAGGACGCTGACGATCTACTCGAGCCTGCCGCTGCAGGGCGCGGCGCGGGCGCAGTCGGCGGCGGCGGTCAACGGCGCCAAGCTGGCGCTCGAGCAGGCCGGCGGCAAGGCCGGCAAGTTCCCGATCAAGTACGTCTCGCTCGACGACTCGACGGCGCAGGTCGGCGGCTGGGAGCCGAACGCGATCTCGACCAACGCGCGCAAGGCCGTCGGCGACGACTCGACGATCGGCTACATCGGCGAGTTCAACTCGGGCGGCGACCGCGGTCTCGCTGCCGATCCTCAACGAGGCCGGGATCGCCCAGGTCAGCCCCGGCAACACCGCCGTCGGCATCACCTCCGACGACCCGGGCGCCGACGCCCGGCGAGCCGGACAAGTACTACCCGACCGGGCAAGCGCACCTACGCCCGCGTGCTGCCCAAGGACACCTACCAGGGCGCGGCGCTCGTCACGCTGGCCAAGGAGAAGGGCTGCACCTCGGCCTACATCCTCAACGACAAGGAGGTCTACGGCGCGGGCCTGGCCAAGAACGTCGAGCTGGCCGCCGAAGAAGGCCGGCCTGGAGATCAAGGGCAACGACGGGATCGACAAGAACGCCGCCAACTACCGCTCGGTCGCGCAGCGGATCAAGGGCACCGGCGCGCAGTGCTTCATCTACAGCGGCATCACGGCCAACAACGCGGTCCAGATCTTCAAGGACATCGCGATCGCGCTGCCCGACGCGCCGCTGATCGGCCCCGAGGGCGTCGGCGAGACCGGCTTCTTCGACCCCAACGACGGCGGCCTGCCGGCCGACGTCGCCAAGCGCGTGCTGATCACGATCCCCGGGCGTCGCGCCCGAGGAGTACCCGCCCGCGGGCAAGGAGTTCCTGAAGGCCTACACGGCCAAGTTCGGCGAGGAGAACCCGGACCGCTACGCCGTCTACGGCTACGAGTCGATGAGCCTGCTGCTGGACGCGATCGAGCGCGCGGGCGACGCCGGCAACGACCGCGAGGCCGTCGTCAAGCAGCTGATGGCGACCAAGGACCGCGAGGGCGTGTTCGGCACGTACTCGATCGACCCGAACGGCGACATCACGCTCACGCCCTACGGCGCGTACCGGATCGAGGACGGCGCGATGGTCTTCGACCACACCGTCGAGGCGCAGAGCTAGGCGCTAACCGACGTAGGCGATCGTCTGCGGGCCCTCGGGGAGCACGCAGACGGTCCCGCCCGCGTCGGCGACCAGTGCCGCGAGATGTCGCGCGTCTGCTCGAGGTGCACCGAGCGCAGCTCGTCGTCGGACAGGTGCCCGGTGTGCATGACGACGCGCGCGTGGTCCTGGATGTTGGCCTGGATCTGGACCTGCCACTGGTCGGGCGTGACGTGGTCGGACTGGGCGATCTGGCGCAGGAAGTCGCGCGGTGAGGTGCTGGCCTCGAGCAGCTGGCGGTAGGAGCCGTGGCCGGGGAAGCCGTCGCGGCACTCGGCGGCGCAGACGATCAGCCCGCCGGGCTTGACGACCTTGGCCGCGGCCGACATGCCCTTGACCGCCTGGTAGAGGTTCTGGTCGAGCGGATAGCCGGAGTTGCTGGTCACGACGACGTCGAACGGCTCGGGCACCGCGCGCATCGCGAAGCGCCGCGCGGCCTCGCAGGCGGCGCGCGTGCATCGGGCCGAGCTCGCCGGCGAAGGCCTCGATCACGCGCTGCTCGCGGTTGAGGATCACGTCGAAGGCGAAGTGCGGCGCGGCGGCGGCCGCGGCGGCGCGGATGTCGTCGTGGACCGGGTTGTCCTCGATCACGCCCCAGGTGGCCTTCGGGTCGCCGATCCGCGCGGCGTCGTGCAGCACGAGCACGGTGTCGAGGCCGGCCAGGCCGGGCGTGACGAGCTTCGGGCCGCCGCTGAAGCCGGCGAAGAAGTGCGGCTCGACGAAGCCGGTGGTGATCCGCAGGTCGGCCTCGCACCCACTAGCCGGTTGATCCACACCGGGACGCCGTTGCCGTGCTCGCCGAGGAAGGTCAGCGTGGCCTTGTCGCGCGCGTCGTGGTTGACGACGCGCACGCGCTCGACGATCTCGTCGCCGAGCATCGCCCGGATCTCCTCGTCGGTGTTGCCGCGGTGCGTGCCGGTGGCGACGAGGATCACGACGTCGTCGTCGGGCACGCCGAGCTCGTCGAGGACGGCCGGGATCATCTTGTCGCGCGGCTGCGCGCGCGTGCCGTCGCACATCGAGATCGCGACCTTCTGGCCCGGGCGGGCGAGCTCGCTCAGCGGCGGGCCGGCGACCGGGCGCGCAGCGCCTCGCGCAGGACCGCGGCCTCGTCGGCCGCGCCGGCGTGGTAGGCGGGCTCGACCACCGTCGTGCGCTCGTCCGGGAGCTCGACCTCGAGGCCCCCGACCCCGTAGGCCAGCCGTACCTTCATCGCCCGTGAATTCTACGGCGATGAGTCGGCGCGGTCGCGTGGTCTGTATCGCCATGAAGCTCTCCATCAGCCTGCCGATCGCCGATCGGCGCACCTCGCACGACTTCTACGCCGCGCTCGGGTTCGAGGCGTTCGGCGAGCTCGCGAGCGACGGGCTACCGGAGCCGCTGCAGTTCGCGCTCGGCGACGGCGCGAGCCTGATGCTGATCCCGCGCGGCGGGTTCGGCTGGGTGATCGGCGACAACGCCGTCGCCGAGCCCGGCACGAGCGAGTGCATCCTGTCCGTCGACGGCGACGTCGACGCGTTCGTCGCGCGCGCGCGCGCGGCGGGCGCGACGGTCGTCGCCGAGCCCGAGCAGAAGCCGTGGGGCTACACGGGGACGTTCGCCGACCCCGACGGGCACCTGTGGATGGTGGTGCGGGCGTAGGGTGTTCGCGTATGAGCGAGTACACGATCGTGAACGCCGACGACGTCGAGGACCACTACGACGGCTCGACGTCCCGGGCGAGTTCCGCCGGCTCACGCCGGCGCTGGAGACCGAGCAGGTCGGGCCTGACGCTGATCCGCGTCCCGCCGCACTCGGACTTCGAGCAGGGCACGGGCCACTACCACGAGCAGACCGAGGAGGTCTACCTCGTCACGCGCGGGACGCTGACGTTCCGGCTCGGCGACGACATCCACACGCTTGACGCGCGCCCGCGGCGGTGCGGGTCGCACCGGGCACGCCGCGCTCGCATCGCAACGAGGGCGACGAGCCGGTCGAGCTGTGGGCGATCTCACGCAAGACCGACATGGGCGACGCGACCAAGCTCGACGACTTCTGGGAGGCGTCGCCGGACGCCGCGCAGCAGCGCTAGCGCCTAGCGCGGCTTGCGCATCGACGCTCGTCGAGCTGGTCGGGGTGCAGCGCGGGGCGCGGGAGCGACGTGGCGGCGGCCGGGCGCAGGCCGTCGAGCACGAGGCCGAGGTAGCGGCGCCACAGCTCGGGCGTCGACGTCGCGCGCGCGGTCCATCAGCGGCGCCGAGCATCATGAAGATCACCGGCGTGTCGAGCGGCTCGGCGTCGGCGCGGACGACGCCGGCGGCCTTGGCGCGGTCGAAGAGCTGCGGTGACGAGCACGCGCAGGCGGTCGCGGGCGCGGATCAGGCACTCGCCGCCGTGGGCGTGTCGGCGAGCAGCTCCTTCAGGCCGCGGTCGCGGGCCTGCAGCTCGCCGCCGCGCTCGAAGAACAGCACGAGCCCGTCCCACGGGTCGGCGATCGTCGAGCGCCGCTCGGCGGCCTCGCAGAGCGCCGTCGAGGCGCTCCTCGAAGAGCGCGTCGATCAGCAGCTCCTTGTCCGGGATAGCGCCGGTAGACGGTGCCGACGCCGACGCCCGCGTGGCGGGCGATGTCGTCGAGCGTGACGGCCAGCCCGCGCTCGGCGAAGAGCTCGCCGGCGGCGGCCAGGATGCGCTGGCGATTGCGCTCTGCATCGCGCCGGAGCGGGCGGGCTGACGAAGTCATAGCACCAACCATATCGGCAAATGGAGGTGCTAGCTCCAGTTTCTTCTACGATCTGCCGATCAAAGTAGAGAACACCTCTCCGCTTCCTCTCCCCGAAAGCCTGAATGACTTCCCAGAATCCCCACCACGCCCGCCGCTGGGCGATCCTCGCGGTCCTGGGCATCGCACAGCTGATGGTCGTGCTCGACGCGACGATCGTGAACATCGCGCTGCCGTCCGCGCAGCGCGCGCTGGACTTCTCCGACGAGAGCCGCCAGTGGGTCGTCACCGCGTACGCGCTCGCGTTCGGCTGCCTGCTGCTGCTCGGCGGCCGCATCGGCGACCTCTTCGGCCGCAAGCGCGTGTTCATCGCCGGCCTGATCGGCTTCGCGGTCGCGTCCGCGCATCGGCGGCGCCGCCGAGTCCTTCGGCGTGCTCGTCGCCTCGCGCGCCCTGCAGGGCGTCTTCGGCGCGCTGCTCGCGCCCGCCGCGCTGTCGCTGCTGACCACGACCTTCACCGACCCGGCCGAGCGCGCCAAGGCGTTCGGCATCTTCGGCGCGATCGCCGGCGGCGGCGCCGCGATCGGCCTGCTGCTCGGCGGCGTGCTGACCGAGTACCTGTCCTGGCGCTGGTGCCTGTACGTGAACCTGCTGTTCGCCATCCCGGCCGCGGTCGCCGCGTTCTCGCTGCTGGTCAACCAGGTCCCGGCCGTTCGTCCGCGGCTCGACATCCCGGGCACGCTCACCGCGACGACCGGCCTGTTCGCGCTCGTCTACGGCTTCTCGCACGCCGAGACCGCCTGCTGGGGCGACCCGCTGACGATCGCGCCTGCTGGCCGCGTCCGCCGTGCTGCTGATCGCCTTCGTGGCCATCCAGCGCCGCTCCAGCCACCCGCTGCTGCCGCTGCGGATCGTGCTCGACCGCGGTCGCGGCGGCGCCTACCTGGCGATGGGCATCGCCGGCGCGGGCATGTTCGGCGTCTTCCTGTTCCTGACCTTCTACCTGCAGACGACGCTCGGCTACTCGCCGATCGAGTCCGGCCTGGCGTTCCTGCCGATGTCGGCCGCGATCATCGCCACGGCGACGACGGCGACGACCCGGCTGGTCCCGCGCGTCGGCCCCAAGCCGCTCGTGATGACCGGCATGACGCTGGCCTCGGCGGCGATGCTGCTGGTTCGCGCAGCTGCAGGTCGACTCGGGCTACGTCGGGCACATCCTGCCCGGGCTGATCGTCCTCGGCGTCGGCCTCGGCCTGGTCTTCTCGCCGGCCTTCAGCGGCGCGACGGTCGGCGTCGACGCCGTCGGACGCGGGCGTCGCCTCGGCGATGGTCAACACCGCCAGCAGGTCGGCGGCTCGGTCGGCACCGCGCTGCTCTCGACGCTGGCCGGCAGCGCCGTGACGAGCTACGTGGCCGAGCACGGCGCCAGCCCCGAGGTCGTCGCCGCGGCCGCCGTCCACGGCTACACGACCGCGTTCTACTGGTCGGCGGCGATCTTCGCCCTCGGCGCGGTCGTCTGCGGCGTGGTCTTCCGCGCCGGCGCGCCGCAGGTCGCTCCGGCGGCCGAGCCGGCGCTCGCGCACTAGCACCGCCCAGGCTGCCCCACCTCCATGAGGCGGGGCAGCCACACCCCCATTCGGCGGCCTCCCCCGTGGGACGCGAGCCCGTTTGCCAGCAAACTAGGAGCATGTCCAAGCTCCTCAAGCTCGTGAAGCGCAATCGACGTGACGATGACGACCGCTGGCCCCCCGGGACTGGCGGTTTCAGCCTCCGCGTGTCCTACGCCTGATTCATCCCAGCGCCTGTCGTAGCACCCGCGCGAGCATGTCCGTGCCCTGCTCGAGGCCGGTGATCGGGATCCGCTCGTCGTTGCCGTGCATCGCCATCAGGTCGGCGTGACTGATCGGGTACGGGTACACGCCATAGACCGGAATGCCGCGCTGGCGCCAAGGCGTCGCGTCCGTCCCGGCTTCGAACAGCGCGGGTGTGACGACGACGTTCGGCCACTGACGCCGTCCTTCCCGCCCGAGTGTGCGGTAGAGCTCGGTGTCGGTCGTCGAGGGCGCCTGCGCGGCGCGCTTGTCGAAGGCGTCGAGCGTCTCCGCGACCGTCGCGTCGCCGCTGACGATCGGGGTGATCTCCACCCGCGGGTCGGCGACGACGCGGCGCAGCTCGCGGATCAGCGGGCGCGGCTTCTGGCCGGGCAGCATGCGCATGTTCACCGTCGCCTCGGCCGTGCCGGGGAGGACGTTGGCGCGAAAGCCGCCGTCGACGATCGTCGGGACGAAGATGTTGCGCAGCAGTCCGTCGAACAGCTCGCCCCAGCGGCCGTCGCGCAATTGGTCGGCCAACCGGCGGCGGGTCGCCGGGCTGCGAGTCGTCGTGATCGCACGCAGTCGCCGGGCGGTTTGCGCGTCCGACGTCCGCGCCCAGGCGCGCAGGTATCTGCGGGCCGTCGGCGTGACGCGCGGGGCGGTGTCGTAGCGCTCGACGCGATCAAGCGCACGGACCAGCCGGCGCAGCGCGCTGTCGGGCAGCGGCCTCGACGAGTGCGTCGAAGTCCCGCGCGTCCGGAACGTGACGGACAACGAGTTCTTGTCGATCGTGGTGATGCCCATCAGCCGCGCACCGTTGGTCCCGCCGGCGAAGATCCAGCCGCCCTCGTTGAGCGACTCGCTCGCGTCGATCTTGGCCCAGTGGTTCTCGGCGAGCCACGTGGTGCCGTACGAACCGCCCTCCTCGTCGGCCTCGGCGAGCAGGATCAGGTCGCGCGTCCGCGGGGTGGGCGTCCGCGCGAGCCGCATCGCCGCGACCGTGAAGGCGGCCAGCCCGCCCTTGAAGTCCATCGCCCCGCGCCCGTACAGGCGGTCGCCCTGGATCACGCCCGCGAACGGATCGACCGTCCACAGCGGCCGCTCGACGCCGACCACGTCCTCATGCCCCGCGAGCAGCAGCGGCTTGCGACCGTCCGGCGCGGTCGCAGGGAGCCGGGCGATCATGTGCGCCTTGCCCGTCGTCGGCGTCGGCACGATCTCGACCTGGAATCCGAGCGGCTCGAGCCGCGTTCGGAGCATCTCGGCGACGAGCGCCTCGTTGCCGGGCGGGTTGGACGTGTTGATCCGGATCAGGTCCTGCAGCAGCGTCACGACTTCGCTGTTCTGGGCGCGCGCCGGTACGGCACTCACCGCGGACAACGCGACGGTGCCCACGAGTACCGCGAGCCACTTACGACGATGCATGACGCCTCCCTCGAGTCCCAGGACTTTCGGTCTCTACCCGTGAGCGTGGACAACCTCACTCACGCCGGGACCGGCGCGAGCTCGTCGGCCAGGCGGCGCAGGAGCGGGTCGAGCTCGGGATAGCGGTCGGGCTCCCAGTCGGAGATCAGCTCGCGCAGGCCTTCGGTGCGCGCCGCCACGAGCCGCTCGCGCAGCGCCATCCCCTCGGGCGTGACGCGCTCGCCCGCGAGCAGCTCCGTCGTCGCGCAGCTCGCCGACGGCGGCCGCGAGCCCGTCGCTGCGCACGTGCGGGAGCGCGGCGAGGTCGGCGACCGACGGCGACTCGGGCGCGCCCAGCCGCAGCAGCGCCCACGACGCGCCCGGTGACAGGTGCACGCCGGCGCGCTCGACCACGCCGGCCAGGAACTGCAGCGTCCGCTCGCGGCCGACGGCGCGGCTCAGGGCGCGGGTCAGCTCGCGCACGGAGTCGGTGTCGACGGGCCCGCCGAGCGCCTCGCCGACGCCCGACTCGACCGTCTTGCGCAGCGGCCGCTCCGGGATGAACCACGACAGCACGAAGGCCACGGCGACGATCGCGGTGGCGACCAGGAAGACGAGGTCCAGCGCGTCGGTGAAGGCCGGGACCTCGCCCTCACCCGCCGCCTGCTCGGCCACCAGCCGGCCCGAGAAGATCGCGCCGAGCACGGCCGTGCCGAGCGAGCCGCCGATCGAGCGGAACAGCGTCGCGCCCGAGGTCGCGACCCCGAGCATGTCGTAGGGGACCGCGTTCTGGACGGCGAGCACGAGCACCTGCATGACCATCCCGAGGCCGAGCCCCAGGATCAGCATGTGCAGCGGCGGCGGCGCCGGTCGAGGTCGTCTCGTCGAGCGAGGAGAGCAGCCACATGCCCAGCGTGGCGACCGCGGTGCCGAGGATCGGGAAGACCCTGTAGTGCCCGGTGCGGGCGATGATCTGGCCGGAGGCGATCGAGGTCAGGAGCAGGCCGCCCATCACCGGCAGCAGCGCCAGACCGGAGGCGGTGGGGGAGAGCCCGCGCACCGTCTGCTGGAACAGCGGCAGGAACGTCAGCGCGCCGAACAGCGCGAAGCCGACGACCATCCCGACCGCGCTCGTGACCACGAACACGCGGTTGCGGAAGAGCGCCGGCGGCAGGATCGGCTCGGCGGCGCGGCGCTCGACGAACACCAGCGCGACGAGGCAGAGCACGCCGAGGACTCCCAGCGCGACGATCTCGATCGAGAGCCCAGTCGAACGAGTTCCCGCCGAGCGTCGTCAGCAGGATGATCGCGCTCAGCCCGGTCGCGAGCAGGACCGTGCCCGCGTAGTCGATCGCATGGCTGCGCCGCTCGGTCGCCGACGGCAGGACCACGGCCAGCACGATCAGCGCGAGCACGCCGAGCGGCAGGTTCACGTAGAAGATCCAGCGCCACGACAGGTGCGTCGTGATGAAGCCGCCGAGCAGCGGCCCGGCGACGCTCGAGACGCCGAAGACGGCGCCGAACAGCCCCGAGTAGCTTGCCGCGCTCGCTCGGCGGGACGACGTCGCCGATCGCGGCCTGCGCGCTGACCATCAGCCCGCCGCCGCCGAGGCCCTGGATCGCGCGGAAGATGATCAGCTCGGTCATCCCGTTCGCCAGCCCGCACAGCGCGGAGCCGGCGAGGAAGAGGACGAGCGCGCCCTGCAGGACGATCTTGCGGCCGAACAGGTCGCCGAGCTTGCCGTACAGCGGCGTGACCGCGGTCACCGCGAGCAGGTACGCGGTCACGACCCACGACAGGTGCTCGAGCCCGCCGAGCTCGCGCACGATCGTCGGCAGCGCCGTCGACACGATCGTCTGGTCCAGCGACGCCAGCAGCATCACGAGCATCAGGCCGCCGACGACGACCAGGAGCGGCGGGATCACGCGGTGGTTGGCATCAGTCATCGTCCACCTTGATCCCGGCCGCGTGCGCGAGCAGCGGCGCGAGGCCGGCGAGCTGGATCGAGTCGATGATCGCACCGCGCAGGCCGGCCACGTCGCCCGACCGGGTCGAGCTCGGAGCCGCGCAGGTCGACGCGCGTGAGCGCGCGGACGGAGAAGTCGGCGCGCAGCAGCCGGCAGCCGTCGAAGCGCACGGCCTGCAGCGCTCGCCGCGACGAAGTCGGCCTCGTCGAGGATGCAGCGCTCGAAGGCCACGTTGCGCAGCTTGCGCGCCGCGGAAGCGTGGCCAGCTCGAGCCGGCAGTCGCGGAAGACGACGTCCTCGGCCGTGGCCTCGATCGAGCTGGAGCCCGCCGAGCCGCGCAGCCGTCGAACGCGACGCGCCGCAGCGTCGCGCCCGACCAGTCGCCGCCGGACGCCTCGAGCGCCGGCCGCGATCACGTCGGTCAGCGCGAGCGAGCGCAGCCGCGACGCCGGTCAGGCCGACGCGGTCCAGCCGCGAGCGCAGGATCCGCCCGCCGGCGGCGCGCAGCTCCTCGAACGCGCCGGTGACGAGCGCGTCCTCGAGCACGAAGCCGCCGGCGAGCGTGCCCGACCAGGGCGTCGAGCTCGTCGTCGTCGAGCACGTCGGGCTTGGCGGGCATGTTCTGAACATTCGCTGAACTCCGTGCACGACGTCGCGCGGCGCATCACAATGGTGCGATGGCGCATGTCCGCGGATCGGTGCTGGTCGTCGACGACGAGCCGACGATCGGCGAGGTCGTCTCGGCCTACCTGCAGCGCGCGGGCTACGAGACGCGCGTGGCCGCCGACGGCTTCGCGCGCTCGACGCCGTCGACGAGCGCTCGCCCGACCTGATCGTGCTCGACCTGATGCTGCCCGGGCCTCGACGGCCTCGAGGTCATGCGGCGCGTGCGCGAGCGGCCGGACCGCAAGAGCGCGATCATCCTGCTGACGGCCAAGGGCGCGGAGTCCGACCGCGTGATCGGCCTGCGGCTCGGCGCCGACGACTACGTGGTCAAGCCGTTCTCGCCCGCCGAGCTGGTCGCGCGCGTGGACGCCGTGCTGCGGCGCGTCGACCACGTCGCCGCGCACGCGCCGGCGCTGACCTTCGACGGCCTGGAGCATCGACCCCGGCGCGCGCATGGTCACCCGCGACGGCGAGCCGGTGCAGCTGACCGCGCGCGAGTTCGACCTGCTGCACTTCCTCGCGCGCCACCCGCGGCAGGCGTTCACGCGCGAGCAGCTGATGGACCACGTGTGGCAGTACGCGTTCTACACGGACACGTCGACCGTGACGGTGCACATCCGCCGGCTGCGCGCCAAGCTCGAGACCGATCCGGAGACGCCGCGCTGGATCGAGACGGTATGGGGCGTCGGGTACCGCTTCGCTCCCTGAGCTTCGCGCTCGCGCTGGCCGCTGGCGCGTCGCGGCCGTCGTGCTGCTCGCCTACGACGCCCACGGGGCGCGGCTGACGCTCGCGATCGTCGCGCCCGTGGCGGTCGTCACGGTGCTCGCGGGCGAGGCGATCGCGGTCCGCCGCCCCGGCGGTCGCTGCGGCGCCAGTTCGGGGCGATCGCGCGTGCTCGGCGCGCTGTCGCTCGCCGCCGCCGTCGGCGCTGTTCGTGTACCTGATGTTCTTCTCCAGCCACGACGCGGTGATGACGATCCTGCTGGCCGCCTTCGCCGCCGCGCTCGTGCTGTGGATCGCGCGCCGGCTCGGCACGCTCGTGCTCGCCGACCTCGATCGCGTCGGCGCGACGCTGGGCGCGGTCGCCGACGGCCGCCGCGACGTCCGCACCGGCCTGCGCGGCGACGACGAGGTCGCGCGGCGTCGGGCGCGACGTCGACGCCATGATCGTCCGGCTCGACCGCGAGGAGCGCATGCGGCGCGAGCTGTTCGCCGCCGTCTCGCACGACCTGCGCACGCCGATCACCGCGCTCGGCCTGCTGGCCACCGCGATCGACGACGAGGTCGTCGAGGACGCCAAGCGGCGCGAGTACGCCGCCCGCATGAACACGCACGTGCGCGCGCTGGCGGCGCTGATCGACGACCTGTTCGACCTCACGCGGCTGGAGGCCAAGGAGCTCGAGTGGACGATGGAGCGCGTCTGCGCTGCGAGCGAGCTCGTCGCGCGACGCGGTCGAGGCGATGCGCCCGACCGCCGACGCCGGCTCGGTCGCCGTGCGGGCCGAGCTGAGCGCGCCGCTGGCGCCGTCGCTGCGGCAACCACGAGCAGCTGCAGCGCGTGCTCTTCAACCTGATCCAGAACGCGATCCACCACACGCCGCCCGACGGCAGCGTCACCGTGCGCGCCGAGGACGTCGACGACGGCGTCGAGATCGAGGTCGCCGACACCGGCACCGGGATCGACCGGCCGACCAGCGCGAGCAGGTCTTCGAGCCGTTCTTCCGCGCCGACGCTCCCGCCACACGCCCGGGCGCCGGGCTCGGGCTGGCGATCTCGCGCGCGATCGTCGAGGCCCACGGCGGCGCGATCTGGCTCGAGGACGCGCCGGTCGGCACCCGCGTGCGATTTCGACTGCTGCGCGAGCTGTCGATTTGCGCGTGATCCCGTTCGTGTAGAGGGTGAAAGCCCCTCCGAGAAGGAGCCGACATGCCCCAGTACATGCTCAACATCATCCAGCCCGACGGCGGCGACCCGGAGCCCGAGTTCCTGGAGCCGATCATGCGCGATCTGAACGCGGTCAACGACGAGGTGCGCGCCGCCGGCGCGTGGGTCTTCGCCGCCGGGCCTGCACGACGCGCGCACCGCCACCGTCGTGCGCCACCAGCGACGGCGAGACGCTGATGACCGACGGCCCGTTCGTCGAGGCCGGCGAGCACATCGGCGGCTTCACGATCGTCGAGGCGCCCGACCTCGACGCCGCGCTGGAGTGGGCGCGCCAAGTACGCGAAGGCGATCACGCTGCCGATCGAGGTCCGGCCCGTCCGGCACTGAGCGTGGACGTCGAACGTGTCTTCCGCGAGGAATACGGCCGCGCGGTCGCCGTCCTGGTCCGCGTCTTCGGCGACATCGACGCCGCCGAGGAGGCGGTTCAGGACGCGTTCGCCGAGGCGGTCCGGCGCTGGCCCGAGACTGGGCTTCCGCCGAGCCCGGCGGGCTGGATCATCACGACCGCGCGCAACCGCGGGATCGACCGCTTCCGCCGCGAGGCGGCGCGCGCGGCGAAGCACGAGCAGGCGGCGCTGGTTGCGCCCGGCGAGCCGGAGGAGACGGGCCCGGTGGACGACGACCGACTGCGGCTGATCTTCACCACCTGCCACCCGTCGCTCGCGCCCGCCGCGCAGGTCGCGCTCACGCTGCGGCTGCTCGGCGGGCTGACGACGGCCGAGATCGCGCGCGCGTTCCTCGTCCCCGAGCCGACGATGGCGCAGCGGCTCGTGCGCGCCAAGGGCAAGATCCGCGACGCGAGGATCCCGTACCGCGTCCCGCGCGAGGCCGACCTGCCGGCGCGCCTGAAGACGGTGCTGGCCGTCGTCTACCTGATCTTCAACGAAGGGCACACGGCCAGCGCCGGCGACGCGCTGGTGCGCGAGGAGCTGTGCGCGGAGGCGATCCGGCTCGGGCGCCTGCTGGCCGAGCTGATGCCCGACGAGCCCGAGGTGCTCGGCCTGCTGGCGCTGATGCTGCTGACCGACGCCCGCCGCGCCGGCGCGCATCGGCCCGGCGGGCGAGCTCGTGCTGCTCGCCGACCAGGACCGCTCGCTCTGGGACGACGGACAAGATCGCCGAGGGCCACGCGCTCGTCCGCCGTCTGCTCCGGCGCGACCAGCCCGGCCCGTACCAGCTCCAGGCCGCGATCAACGCCGTCCACAGCGACCCGCCGACCGACTGGGCGCAGGTCGTCGCGCTCTACGACCAGCTGCTGGCGTTCACGCCGACGCCGGTGGTCGCGCTCAACCGCGCGGTCGCGATCGCCGAGGTCGCACGGCCCGCAGGCGGCGCTCGCGCTCGTCGACGACGCTCGAGCTCGAGCACTACCACCTCTTCCACGCCGTCCGCGCCGACCTGCTGCGCCGGCTGGACCGCGAGGACGAGGCGCGCGAGGCCTACGAGGCCGCGATCGCGCGCACGGACAACGCCGCCGAGCGCGAGTTCCTGCGCGCGCGGCTCGACTTCACCGCGACGGTCAAGCCCTTGAGCCGCACCTCGACCCGCGCGGGTCGCGTCGGCGTCGCGAGCGACAGGAAGTCGCGGACGGCGCCGGCGTGGCCGCAGAACGGGCAGCCGAGCGGCTCGACCAGGGTCAGCGCCCGTGGCCCGGGGGCGACCGGCGCGTCGCAGTCCGGGCAGGCGAAGCGTGCCGGTGGCGAGCAGCCCGCTCGGCGCGCGGCGGAGCTCCTCGTGCCGGATCGGGTCCGATCCGTCCGGTCCGCGCTCGAAGGCCATCCGCTTCGAGGATACGGGGCAGGCGGCCGGCCGGCGAGGACGGCGCGCGGGAGTCAGGCGGCGAGCGTGACGACGGTCTCCCAGCGTGGCGCCGTCGTCGGCCGAGCGCCGGACCTCGCCGCCCGCGACGGAGGCGTACAGCTCGCCCTTGGGGCTGACCATCAGCTCCGTCGGGGCGGCGCCGAGGGAACCGGTCTCCTGCCACGTGAGTCCCCCCGTCGGCGCTCTTTCGGACCGTGCCGTCCCGGCCCACGCCGTAGAGCGCGTCGGGCGCGCCCCACGCGATGCGGGCGCCGGAGGTCGTGTCGCGCTGGCGCCACGAGCGCCCGTCGTTGCGCGAGACGAACACGCCCGCGTCCGACGAGACCGCCCACTGGGACGAGTCGCCCGGGTTGACCGCGACGTCGATCGGCAGGCTCGCCGAGGGCGCCTCGCGGCGCTCCCACGTGCTGCCGCCGTCCGTGCTGACCTGGATCATGCCCGGGTCCTCGTTGCGCAGCGCGAGGATGCGGTCGCCGTCGAACTCGATCTCGTGGTAGTCGGCCTCGCCGAAGCCCGAGATCGGCTGCCACGTCTCGCCGCCGTCCGTCGAGCGCACGAGCCCCAACACGGGTGGAAGCGTCGACTCGCCGGAGTGGCCGGACGCGATGATCGTCCCCGGCTTCTGAAAGCGCGCGATGACGTCGCGGGTCAGCGTCCCCGATCCCTTCGGCGTCGACAGCGCGCCCTTGGCCGCCTCCGGCGTCTTGGCCCCCGGCGCCAGCCGGTAGAACGCCGGACCGCTCCCCATCAGCAGCGTGCCGTCGGCGGGGTCGATCGCGATCGAGACGATCTCGGGGCCGGAGCCCGGCGCGGGCGCGCTCTGCTCCGCTGCACCGTCACCGCCGCACGCGGACAGCGCCAGGAGAAGCGGCAGGGCGAAGCGCAAGCGGGACACCGGAGAGCGAAGGTAGCGGGAGGGCGAGCGAACCCGGCGCAGACCGGCGGCGAGCATCTCTGTCCGAGCGCGGACCACCGCGCACCGCCGGGGAGCGCTGGTACGGCGGATCTGGTGTTGGTGGCGCGAACACCGGAGTAGCGTTCGGATCGTGGCAGTCAAGGAGATCGCGGCGCACGACTTCCTCCACCAACTGACTCACGAGGAGTCGCGGGCCCTGCACGAGCGGGGCATGACGCGGCAGTTCCGGCGCGGGGCGGTGATGCTGCGCGAGGGCGAGGAGCCGACGCGCGTGCTGATCCTGATCGAGGGCCGCGCCAAGGCCATCACCTTCACCGACGAGGGCCGGGAGGTCGTGCTCGGGTTCATGGGCCCGGGCGAGTTGCTCGGCGAGGTGGCGACGATCGAGTCGCGACCGCGCACCGCGACGGTCGTCTCACTCGAGCCGGTGACCGCGCTGGCCCTCGCCGGCCAGGACTTCTGGTCGCTGCTCGAGCAGCACCCGCGCGTCTGGATCGTCGTGCACCGGATCCTCATCCACCGCCTGCGGATGGCCGATCTGCAGCGCAAGGAGTTCTCGGGCTCGAACACGCTCGGGCGCGTCTCGCGGCGGCTCGTCGACCTCGCCGACCAGTACGGCGTCGAGGAGCAGGACGGCGTCACGATCACGCTCCCGCTCTCGCAGGAGGAGCTCGCGGGCTGGACCGGCGCATCGCGCGAGGCCGTCACGAAGGCCCTGCGCACGCTGCGCGACCTCGGCTGGATCGAGACCGGCCGCCGGTCGATCGCACTCAAGGACCGCGAAGCGCTGCGGCGGTTTACGCGCTGACGTTCCCGGATGTCGCCTTCGCGCTGATCTGACCGATCAGCTGCTCGAGCGAGAAGTACAGGCGGATGGCGGTGATGCGA
This sequence comes from uncultured Solirubrobacteraceae bacterium, assembly GCA_963755275.1. Classification (GTDB taxonomy): domain Bacteria; phylum Actinomycetota; class Thermoleophilia; order Solirubrobacterales; family Solirubrobacteraceae; genus Solirubrobacter. The sequence continues at coordinate 119,196 of CAVWJU010000010.1, forward strand.
TCGCTCGTCGACGTCGTAGAACGCCGAGTACGGGACGCGCACCGCGTTGCCGCTCGCAGGCACGCCCGCGAACTCGCCCGTGTGCGTTCCGACGAAGACCGCCTCGACCGCCGCGCCGCGCTCGCCCGCGATCACGTCCCCGAACTCGGGCTGGGCGTCGAACGCGATCTCGTGGAAGAACCGGATGAGCTGCACCACGCTCCTCGCGGCCGTGGGCCTGCTGGTCGGTGCCGGCGATCGAGAACTCGGCGTCGTCGGCCAGGAACTGGCCGTAGTCACCGCGCTCGAGGAGCACGTCGACGTAGCGCTCGACGGTCTCGGAAACCTGAACGGACATGGAACCTCTCCTTCCTCGTCGACGCCAAGCTCTCACTCGTCGGTGGCGAAGTCAACCCCGCGCGCCACAATGTCGACGTGCGGTACACGCAGCACTTCACGCTCGAGGAGGCTCGTGGCGAGCTCGGCTGGGTACGCGAGCGGCTCGCCGCGCTGCGCGATGCCCGCGCGCGGCTGACCGACGCGGAGGCCCGTCAGGCGCTGGCGGACGGGTCGCCGACGAACGGCGGCGGCCGGCCGGGGAAGGTCGTCGGCGAGGCGTTCGTCGAGCTGCAGAACGGGATCGCGGCCTTCGCCGAGCGCGGCATCGTCCTGCGCGATCTCGACAGCGGGCTGATCGACTTCCCGTCGCTGCGCGACGGCGAGGAGGTCTACCTGTGCTGGATCGACGGCGAGGACGACATCGGCTTCTGGCACCACCTCGACGCCGGCTATGCCGGCCGCCAGGCGCTCTAGGAGGGCTGTACCGCGCGGCGCGCGCTCGGGCGCCACACGCGCATGATGTCGCGCATCGAGATGATCCCGCACAGCTCGCCGTTCTCGACGACGACGAGATGCCGGAAGCCGCCCTTGGCCATCGTGTCGGCGGCCTCCTCGAGGTCCCACTCGATGTCGGCGAACGCGGCCTGGGCGGTCAGATGCTCGGAGACGTGCTCGTCGTCGGGGCTCTCGCCCTTGCCCAGCGAGCGCACGAGGTCGCGCTCGGTGAAGATGCCCGGGCCGGGCTGCTCGGGGTCCTCGATCACGACGGCGCCGACGTTGTGGTCCGACATGAACTTCGCTGCTTCGCGCAACGTCCGTCCCGGCGTCATCGTCAGGACGTTCTCCGTCATTGCGTCTCGGACCCTCACGACCCGCTCCTCTCCGACCAGGCTGCCTGTCCGCCCGGGACATTAGCGCGAACCTTGCGCCATTTGTCACGAGGGCCGGGTGCCCGATAATCCGTCCGACGGTTTCGATCGGAGGAGGAGCGCGCATGCCCAACCCGGGAACGATTGAAGGCACGCATCACCTGACGTTCTGCGTCGGCGGAGCGCAGGAGGACTACGACTTCCACGTCCGCACGCTCGGCCTGAAGAGCGTCAAGAAGACCGTGCTGTTCGACGGCGAGATCCCGATCTACCACCTCTACTACGCCAACCGGGTCGGCGACGCCAGCACGATCCTGACGGCCTTCCCGTACCGGCAGGCGGGCTGGATGGGCAAGCGCGGCACCAACCAGGCGAAGTCGATCAACGTCGCCGTGCCGGCGGCCTCGATCGGCTACTGGGCGGACCGCCTGAGCGCCGCCGGGATCGAGGCCACGCAGGTCGAGCGCTTCGGCACCGAGCGGCTCGAGTTCGCGCACCCGTGCGGGATCCCGTACCAGATCGTGGGGGAGACGGGCGACCGACGAGCGCGAGCCCTACGGCGGCGGCGACGTCCCGTCCGAGCACGCGATCCGCGGCGCCTGGGGCACGACGACCTCGGTCCGCGAGCCCGAGCCGATGGACCACTTCCTGCGCGAGGCGATGAACTGCGAGCCCGTCGCCTCCGAGGGCGCGCACCACCAGTACCGGCTGACCGGCTCCGGCAACGGCCAGATCCTCGAGCTGGTCGAGGAGCCCGACCTGCCGCAGGGCACGTGGCACTTCGGCGAGGGCACGATCCACCACCACGCCTTCGACGTCGGCACGTCCGAGAACCAGCTGCGCGTGAAGGACTACATCGTCGGCCTCGGCTACACCGACGTCTCCGACGTCAAGGACCGCGGCTACTTCTTCAGCGTCTACCTGCGCACGCCGGGCGGCGCGCTGTTCGAGCTCGCCTACTCGACCGCCGCAGGGCTTCACGATCGACGAGGCCGAGGACGAGCTCGGCACGCACATGTGCATCCCGCCGCACTGGGAGGACCGGCGCGCCGAGATCGCCCAGCTCGAGCCGATCGAGACGATCGAGACGGTTCACATGGGGACGTAGAACTCGCGCTTGCGCTCGAGCAGGCGCGGGATCGCGTCGCCGAAGCCGTGCGTCTTGAAGTGCTCGGTCTCGGTGTGCGCGGTGTAGGCCGCCTCGTCGACGTACTGCTCGTAGATGAAGAACTTCGTCGGGTCCTCGGGGTCGCGGTTGGGGATGTAGACGAGCGACCCCTCCTCGGCCCGCGAGGGCTCGACGAGCGCCTGCAGGGCGGCCGCGACGGCGTCCTCCTCGCCCGGCTTGGCGATCCACGTCACGGCGACGGTATAGGCCATGCTGCCTCTTTCTGCTGTTCGGGGGTGTCGGCGTGGCGGATCGGCCCCTCGGCCTCCCGCAACGGTTGTCCGTGGCGCCCGGCGCGGTGGGCGATGATCTCGGCCAGCACGGCGACCGCGGTCTCCTCGACCGTCGAGGCGCCGATGTCGAGCCCGCAGGGCGCGAAGATGCGCTCGATCTGCGTCGTGCGGTGACGCCGACGTCGCGCAGCCGGCGGTTGCGGTCGGCGGTCGTGTTGCGGCTGCCGAGCGCGCCGATGTAGCCGGCGCCGGTGCCCAGCGCGGCCTGCACGGCGGGCACGTCGAGCTTCGGGTCGTGGGTGAAGATCAGCACCGCGTCGCGCGGGCCCGAGCTCGACGCCGTCGAGGACCTTGTCGGGCCAGCCGACCTCGGTCTCGGCGTCGGCCGAGAAGCGGCGGCTGGCGAGGAACGCGGAGCGCGGGTCGGCGATCGTGACCTTGTAGCCGAGGCCCTTGGCCAGCGGCGCGAGCGCGGTCGAGAAGTCGATCGCGCCGAAGACGACCATCCGCGGCGGCTCGGCCTGGATCGAGGCGTAGACGCGCAGGCCGGAGCCGAGCGAGGCGCCGTCGGTGCCGAAGTCGCGCATGCGACGACCGGCCCTCGGCCAGCAGGCCCTGGGCCTCGCGGCGCGCGTTCTTGTCCAGCAGCTCGCCGGAGCTTCAGGCTGCCGGTGGCGCCGTCGGCGTCGACGAAGAGCTTCGCGCCGGCGTGCTCGCCGTCGAGCAGCGTGACCAGCGCGGCGGGCCGGTGCTCGATCGTCGCCTCGAGGTCGAGCAGGACGGCCTCGCGCGCGTCGCCCTTGAGCTCGTGGATGAAGATGTGGACGATCCCGCCGCACATCAGGCCGACGGTGCCGGCCAGCTCGTCGGAGATGCCGTAGGTGACCAGCTGCGGCTCGCCGTCGGTCTCGATCATCTCCATCGCCGCCGGCGGCGACCGCGCCCTCGACGCAGCCGCCGGTGATCGAGCCCTCGATCCCGCCCTGGTCGTCGATGTACATCGAGGCGCCGACGTCCAGCGGCGAGGAGCCGTCGACCTGCACGAGCAGGCCGGCCACGACGCGCCGGCCGTCGCGCAACCACCCGGCGACGGCGGCGGCGGTGTGCTGTACGGGTCGTGTCATCCCTGGACCTCCTCGGCGAGCCTGTAGACGCGGCGCGCGGTCCGGCCGAGGACATCTGCGCGCACCTCGTCCGGGATACTCGGCGAGCACGCCGAGCCACGCATCTATAAGGCTAGAAAAGTCGGTCCACAGGCTCTCGATCGGGAAGTTGGAGCCGAACATCGCGCGGCCGGAGCCGAACGCTGTCGAGCACGACCTTGGTGACGTCGGCGATCAGCTCGGGGTCGACCTCGGTGCACGAACGTGCCCTGGCCGGAGAGCTTGACGTACACGTTCGGGCGCCGTGCAGAGCTCGATCAGCGCGTCGCGCCAGGGCTCGCCGGCGATCGGCATGCCGGCGTGGATCAGCACGAACGTGAGGTCCGGGTGGCGTCGACGAGCTGCAGCGCCGACGCGAGCTGGTTCGGGAAGACCTGCAGCTCGAAGACGTAGCCCGAGCTCCGGGCAGCCGCGCGAGGTTCGCGTTGAACGTCGGGTCCTGGCGCGCGGTCGGGCCGCTGGCGAAGCGGAACGGCCTCGTGCTCGTGCCAGTGCAGCTGCAGCCGTGTCGCCGCGCATCAGCGGCGCTGGCCGCCTGCTGCGCCTGCAAGGTCTCGAACGCGTCGGGCGCGAACAGGTCGGCGGAGCCGACGATCGCGTGCGGCCAGCCCGTGCGCTCGTGCTGCGCGTGCACCCACTCGACCTCTTCGAGCGAGTCCTCGAGGCGCCAGTTGGCCTGCACGTAGACGGACTGGCCGAAGCCCGTTGGCGCTCGCGTCGGCCTTGTACTCGTCGATCGTGTACGCCTTGCCCTGCAGCGGCTCGTAGGGGCCGAAGATGCGCGGGATCATCGGGCCGTCGAGCCACGGCAGCCCTTCGGCGGGCCAGATGTGGTGGTGCGCGTCGACGTAGTCTCACAGCCGCTTCACCTGCTCGAGGAGCGTCGGGAGGTCACGCGCGCCGGCCAGGTCGTCGAGGTCGTCGCGGATCGCGGCCATCCCGCGCGTGATCGGGCGGTACGTCGGGTCGGTGGCCAGCGGCGTCCACCAGTGCAGCCGGTAGGCTGAGCTTCGCCAGCCGGCGCACGGCGTGGGCCATCGGCGCCGGGTCGCCGCGCTCGAGCCCGTCGGAGAGCACGATCGTCAGCGCGCCGCGCGCGCGGTCGGCGTAGCGCGGGCGTGTCGAGGAACTCCTGCAGCGCCGGGCCGATGCGGGTGCCGCCGTCGGCGTCCAGCACCGCCTCGGAGATGTTCGCCAGCGCGGCGTCGACGTCGCGCGTCGCGCAGCTCCTTCGTGATCCGCGTCAGCCGCGTCCCGAACGTGAACGTCTCGGCCTGCGCGGCCCAGGCGAAGCGCAGGAAGTCCGGGACCTGGGGCTGCAGCGAGCCGGAGACGTCGATCAGCACCAGCAGCGGCCGCGGGCGGTGCGGGCGGTCGCGGCGGGCGAGCGTGGAGATCTCGCCGGTGCGCGTGGCCGCGCGCAGCGTGCGGCGCAGGTCGATGTGGCCGCGGCGGGCGGGGCGGCGGCGGCGCGAGCGGATCCGCGGGAGGTGCTCGGCGAGCGCCTTGCGCAGCTCGGCGAGGTCCGTCGGTGCGTGGCGTCGTAGGTGCGCCGGTGCGCAGCTCGTGGACGCTGGCGTGCTTGCCGGTGCCCTCGCGCGAGCGCGACCGGCTGCTGCTCGCCGCGCTTCGACGGCTGCGGCGCCTGCTCCTCGCCCTCCTCGGTCGGCGGCGCGCTCGCGCGTCGGGTCGCCCAGGAAGTGCACGCCGAACAGCGGCGTCGAAGCGCGGGATGTCCTCCAGCCGCGTCACGAGCGTCACGCGCGCCAGCCAGTAGAGCCGCGTGATGTCGGCGGGCGGGCTCGCCGCCAGCGCGCGCAGGAAGTCCATGCCGCTTGTCGGGGATCGGCCGCCAGTCGTCGAGGAAGGCGTCGCAGGACGCGTCAAAGCGCGAGCGTGCTCCGGGCAGCACGGCCTCGGTGTCCTCGGCCTCCTTGACCAGCAGGCCGAGCGCTGCGGCGCAGCGCCAGCGGCCACTCCGTCCCCTCGTCGGCGAGCAGCTTCGCGCCCTGCGCCCAGTCGATCGTCTCGGCGATCCCGGGCGGCTTGATCAGCCGCAGCCGGCGCACGCCGGTCACGGCCTCGACCAGCGACGCCGCCGCCTCGTCGGCCAGCCCGGGGACGCGCGCGTCGATGATCGCCCGCTCGCGCTCGCGCGTCCGGGAACGCGATCCAGTGGTACAGGCAGCGGCGCTTGAGCGCGTCGTGCAGCTCGCGCGTGCGGTTGGAGGTCATCACGACCACCGGCGGCGTCTGGGCGCCGCGATCGTGCCCAGCTCCGGGATCGTGATCTGGAAGTCGCTCAGGAACTCCAGCAGGAAGGCCTCGAACTCCGAGTCGGCGCGGTCGATCTCGTCGATCAGCAGCACGCACGGCTCGCGCAGCGCGCGCAGCAGCGGGCGCTCCATCAGGAACTCCGGGTCGTAGAGCTCGCCGACCGGGCGGCCCTCGGCCTCGCAGGCGCGGATCGCCAGCAGCTGCTTCGGGTGGTCCCACTCGTACAGCGCCTGCGCGGCGTCCAGGCCCTCGTAGCACTGCAGGCGGATCAGCTCGCGGTCGAGCACGCTCGCGAGCACCTTGGCCAGCTCGGTCTTGCCGACGCCCGGCTCGCCCTCGAGGATCAGCGGCCGCCGCAGCGTGAGCGCGAGGTGGACGGCGGTCAGCAGCCCTTCGCCGGCGAGGTAGCGCTCGCCGGCGAACTTCTGGCCCAGCTGCTCGATCACGACGCAGCTCGTCCAGCCCGCGCAGCACGCGCTCGGGCGTGAACGGCATCTCGGTCAGCCGCACGCCGCAGGCGTCGTAGATCGCGTTGGCGATCGCCGGGATCGGCGCGTTGGCGGTCATCTCGCCGATGCCCTTGGCGCCGTACGGCGCGCCGTCGGCCGGGAACTCGATGATGTCCGACACCATCTCGGCGTTGTCCGCGGGCCCGGGCATCAGGTACTCCTCGAAGTCCCGCGGGCCGTGGTCGCGCGACCGGGTAGTAGGGCTCGGTGGTCTCGAACAGCGCGTGCGAGATGCCCATCCAGGCGCCGCCCTCGATCTGCTGCTTGGCCATCGCCGGGTTGATCGCACGGCCGACCTCGTAGACGTTGTGCAGCGCGAGCACGCTCGACCATCGCCGGTCTCGTCGTCGACCTCGACGTCGGCCACCGTGCAGGCGTGCGCCTGGGCGGAGTCCGGGTTCATCTCGCCCGTCTCGGGCACCGGGTAGGAGCGCTCCTTGAGGAAGATGCCGCGGCCCGCGATCGTGCGGCCGAGCTTGAAGTGCGCGGCCAGCGCGAGGTCGACGATGTGGATCTTCTTCTCCTCGGAGCCCTTGAGCTTGATGAAGCCCGTGCCGTCGGTCTCGAGGTCCTCGGCGTCGACCTCGAGCTCCTCGGCGGCGGCGGCCAGCATCGCCTCGCGCGCCTCGGTGGCGGCCATGATCACGGCGTTGCCGACGCGGTGCGTGCCGCGCGAGGCGAACGTGCCCATGCAGTGCGGGCCGGTGTCGGTGTCGGCGGTGTCGACGATGATGTTCTCGTAGGGCAGCCCGAGCGTCTCGGCCGCGATCTGCGCGGCGACGGTCTTCAGGCCCTGGCCGAGGTCGACCGAGGACAGCGAGACGACGAAGTTGCCGGTCGTGGTGGCGTGCACGAGCGCCTGGGTCGGGTCGCCGCCCAGGTTCATGCCCGTCGGGTAGTTGACGGACGGCGTAGCCGCGTCCGCGCAGGATCGCCATCAGCGTGCCTCCCTGCGACGACAGCGTCGCGGTACTCGGCGCGCCAGCTCGTGCTCGACGAGCTCGGCCGCGCGCTGGATGACCTCGATCAGCGCCGTGCCCTCGGCGATCTTGCGGTGCGCCTTCATGTCGCCGTCGCGGTAGGCGTTCTTCAGCCGCAGCTCGAGCGGGTCGAGCTCCAGCTCGCGCGCGATCCGGTCCATCTGGGTCTCGAGCGCGAAGTCGCCGATCGTCACGCCGAAGCCGCGCATCGCGCTCGACGGCGTGCGGTTGGTGTAGACGCACCAGGAGTCGACGCAGACGTTCGGGATCGTGTACGGGCCGGGCATGTGCGCCGCGGCCTTGGTCGCCGCGTACGGGCTGTGGCGCGAGTAGGCGCCGGCGTCGGCGTACAGCGTGACCTGGCGGGCGACGATCCGCCCGTCGTTCATCACGCCGTCCTTGATGTAGATCCGCTCGGCCGCGCGCGGCGAGGAGATCTGCATCTCCTCGTAGCGGTCGTAGACGTACTTGACCGGCCTGTTGGTGTGCCATCGCGGCGATGCAGGCGATCGGCTCGACGGTCACGTCGACCTTGCCGCCGAAGCCGCCGCCGACCGTGCCGCCGACGACCTGCAGCTTGCCGAACGGCACGTCGAGGATCAGCGCCGTGTTGTCGAGCGTGAAGAACGCGGCCTGGGTGTCGGAGTAGATCTTCAGCCGCCCGTCGCCCTGTGGGATCGACGATGCAGCCCGTGGTCTCGGTCGGCGCCTGCTCGATCGGCGCGCGACTGGTAGCGCCACTCGAAGACGTGGTCGGCCTCGGCGAAGCCCTGCTCGACGTCGCCGAAGCGCACGCGCCGGCAGTGGTGGTCCTCGTAGACGAAGTAGTTCGTGCCGTGCGGCTTGATCACCGGCGCGTCGGGCTTGATCGCCTCCTCGACGTCGAAGACCGCGGCTCGAGGTCCTCGTAGGTGACCTTGACCGCGGCGGCGCCCTCGAGCGCGGCGCGCTCGGAGGTGGCCACGACGGCGACGATCGGCTCGCCGCAGCCACAGGACCTTGTCCTCGGCCAGCACCGGCTCGTCGTCGTAGCCGACGTTGATCAGCTTGAGGATCGTGTACCAGTTGTTCGGCACGTCGGCGTGCGTGAGCACCTTCACGACGCCCTTGACCGCCAGCGCGCCGGAGATGTCGACGTCGAGCGAGCTTCGCGTGGTGGCGCTCGGAGCGGTGCATCTTCAGGTGCAGCAGCCCGGCCGGGTTGACGTCCTCGAAGAACTGCGTGCGGCCGGTGACGTGGCCCATGCGCGTCCGAGGCGCTGGACGGGCTTGCCGACGACGTTGAACGTCGCTCATGCCATCCGCTCCGCCGCGTCGAGGATCGGCGCGGATGATGCTCTCGTAGCCCGTGCAGCGGCAGACGTTGCCGCTGATCGCGCGCACGACGTCCTCGCGCGTCGGGTCCGGGTTCTCCGCGAGCAGCGCCTCGGCGGCCATGATCATGCCGGGCGTGCAGAAGCCGCACTGGGTGGCGAAGCCGTCCAGGAAGGCCTGCTGGAGCGGCGCCAGCGTGCCGTCCTGCTCGGCCACGCCCTCGAGCGTCTTGACCGAGGCGCCGTTGATCGTCTCGACCGGCACCAGGCAGGACATGACGGCGTCGCCGTCGAGCAGGCAGGTGCAGGTGCCGCACGTGCCCTGCGCCGCAGCCGCGCTTGGCCGCGGTCAGGCCGAGCGTGTCGCGCAGCGCGCTCAGCAGCGTCGTGCCGGGCGGCGCGAGGAACTCCTGCGGCTCGCCGTTGATCTCGAGTTCGATGACGCTAGACGGCATTGGCTCAGAGCTCGGCGGACGTGGACGGGCAGGACGCGGCGGCGGTACCAGGCGCTGGCGTAGGCGTCGTCGAACGGGTCGGCGGCCTCGACGGACAGCTCGGCCGCGCGCGTCGATGTCGCCGCGCGCGAGCGCCTCCTCGGCGGCGAGCGCGCGGACCGGGGCGCGGGGCGACGCCGCCGAGCGCGATCCGGACGCCGTCGGAGGCCACGGTGACGATCGAGGCGGAGTTCTGCCGGCGGCGCATCGCCTTGCGGTAGAACCAGCGCTCGGGGACCGTGAAGCTGACCTGCGGTGACGAGGCCCGCGGCCGTCGGCCACGCCGACCTCGCGCGCCGCGCCGTCGACGACGTGCACCTCGGCGTCGAGCGCCAGCAGGCAGACCGCGAGGTCGCCGTGCGGCTGCGGGCACGAACAGGTTGCCGCCGACGGTGGCCAGGTTGCGGATCGTCGGCGAGGCGATCGACTCGATCGCCGGCTCGCAGGAACGTCGACCTCGCGGCCGACCTGCGCGAGCGTCGTGGCCGCGCCGATCGTGACCGTCCCGCCCTCGCTGCTCGATGCCCGACAGGCCCGCCCGGCGCAGGCTGACGACGCGTCGAGCTCGGTGCGGTGGTGTTCAGCCGCGGCATCACGTGCGTGCCGCCGGCAGCACCAGCGGCCGGCGCCGAGCGCGCCGACGACCTCGTCGACCGAACTGCGGGAGCTGCGACCTCATCAGATCTCCACCACCGGGTTGCGCAGCACGCCGATGCCCTCGATCTCGCACTCGACGACGTCGCCGTGCTTGAGCGAGCGCTTCGGGCTCCATGAACTCGCCGCAGCCCCACGGCGTGCCGGTGAGGATCACGTCGCCGGGCTCGAGCGTGAAGGAGTGCGAGCAGAAGCTGATCAGCTCGGCGACGCCGAAGATCATCTCCGACGTGTTGGAGTCCTGCATGACCTCGCCGTTGACGCGGGTCGTCAGCGCCAGGTTCTGCGGGTCGTCGAGCTCGACGATCTCCGGGCCGAGCGGGCAGAACGTGTCCAGGCTCTTGCCGCGCACCCACTGGACGTCGGCGAACTGCAGGTCGCGCGCGGAGACGTCGTTGGCGACGTGTAGCCGCGGACGTAGGACGAGCGCGTCGGCCTCGCGCGACGTCGCGGGCCGTCGCTCGTCGATCACCGACCGCGAGCTCGACCTCCCAGTCCACGCGCTCGGTCAGCCCGCCGGGGATCCGGATCTCCTCGCCGTCGCCGATCACCGAGGTCGTGAACTTGCGAAGACGAGCGGCTGCGCCGGCGGCTCCATCCCGGACTCGCGCACGTGGTCCATGTAGTTGAGCCCGATCGCCACGATCTTGCCCGGCCGTTCGATCATCCCGTCACCGCCCGTTCGACGTTCTCCAGATGGCGCAGCATCGCCGCGCTCGCCGCCTGTGCGTCGTGGGCCGCGATCGCGGCCGCGATCTCGCGATGGTCGCGCGCGGACTGCTCGCGCACCGGCGCCAGGCGCCCGGTCCGCCGGCGGCTGGCGATGCCCATGCCCGCGATCGAGTCCAGCAGCCGCTCGAGCACGGCGTTGGACGCCGCGCGCGCGATCTTCGCGTGCAGCTCGATGTCGGCCCACATGAAGGCCTCGGCGTCGTCGCAGGGCGGCGGCGCTGGCCTCGGCGCAGCGCTGCAGCTCGGCCGCGTCGGCGTCGGAGATGCGCGTCGCCGCGAGCGCGGCGAGGCCGGGCTCGACGAGCTTGCGCGCCTCGAAGAGCTCCTCGAGGCCGCTGTCGCTCAGCGCCAGCACGAGCCCGACCGGGCGCATCAGCGCGTCGGGCTCCAGCGACGTCAGGTAGGTGCCGTCGCCGTGGCGCATCTCGGCCACGCCGAGCATCGCCAGCGCGCGCAGCGCCTCGCGCAGGGACGAGCGGCTGACGCCCATCGCTCGCCGCCAGCTCGCGCTCGGGCGGCAGCCGGTCGCCCGCCTTGAGCTGGCGCTCTCGTGATCAGGTCGATCAGCCGCGCGGCGATCTGATCGGGGAGCGCGTCGCGCGTGACCGTTCCGAAGGTAATTGGCCGGACCATTGAACCACGACACTATCAGGGCCTAACACGTACCGCCGGGCCGATCTGTAGGTTTCCGGCCGGGATGAGGGGCACATGAGTGACCGGAATCTGGTCGAACTGGCGGAGATCCACAAGGCGTTCGGGGACAACGTCGTCCTGGACGGCGTGGATCTGTCCGTTGCCCGCGGCGAGGTGATCGTCATCGCGGGGCCGTCGGGCTCCGGCAAGTCGACCATGCTGCGCTGCGTCAACGGTCTCGAGACCATCGACTCGCGGCGAAGTCCGCTTCGACGGCCAGCCGGTCACGCCCGGGCAAGGGCCTGTCCGCGTTGCGGGCGCAGATCGGGTTCGTCTTCCAGCAGTTCCACCTCTTCCCGCACATGACGGTGCTGGACAACATCACGCTGGCGCCGGTGAAGGTGAAGGGCATCTCGGCCGCCGAGGCGAAGAAGAGCGCGCACCAGTTGCTCGAGCGCGTCGGCATCGCCGAGAAGGCCGATCAGTATCCCGGCCGACCTGTCGGGCGGTCAGCAGCAGCGGGTGGCGATCGCGCGGGCGCTCGCCATGGACCCGAAGCTGATGCTGTTCGACGAGCCGACCTCGGCGCTGGACCCGGAGATGATCCGGGAGGTGCTCGACGTCATGCGCGATCTCGCGCGCGACGGCATGACGATGCTGGTCGTCACGCACGAGATGGGCTTCGCCCGCGAGGTGTGCGACCGGCTGGTGTTCATCGACGGCGGCCTGATCGTGGAGGAGGGGCCGCCCGCGGAGTTCTTCGCCAACGCTCGCTCGGAGCGTGCGCGGGAGTTCGTCGACAAGATCATCCACCACTAGGGAGGGCTTGGGGTATGAAGCTCAGATGGCTCGGCGTAGCGCTCGCAGCGGGGCGTTCGCCTTCGCGGGATGCGGCGACGACGAGGAAGAGCCGGCGTCCGGCGGCAGCGCCGAATCGACACCGGCGGCGACGGCGACGGCGGAGAAGTTCCCGGCCGATTCGACGCTGGGCAAGATCCAGGCCAAGGGCGAGATCACGATCGGCGTCAAGTTCGACGTGCCGCCGTTCGGGGTCAAGAACCCGCAGAGCGGCGAGGTCGAGGGCTTCGACGTCGAGATGGGCAAGGCGGTCGCGGCGAAGCTCGGCGTCAAGCCGAAGTTCATCGAGGCGATCTCCGACAACCGGATCCCGTTCCTGGAGGACGGCACGGCCGACCTGATCCTCTCGACGATGACGATCAACGAGGAGCGCGTCGGAGCAGATCGAGTTCTCGGACCCGTACTTCATCGCGCGCGGACGCGTGCTCGTGCCGGCCGACTCGGACATCACGGGCGTCGCCGACCTGGCGCGGCAAGAACGTCTGCACGGCGCTCGGCTCGACCTACGAGGCCAACGCTCAAGAAGCAGGCGCCCGAGGCCAAGCTCAAGCTCGTCGACTCCTACTCGGAGTGCCTGGAGCTGGTCCAGAACGGCGCGGTCGACGCGGTCTCCACGGACGACGTGATCCTCACGGGCATGATCATCCAGGACGACACGCTGAAGCTGGTCGGCGATCCGCTGACGCAGGAGCCCTACGGCGCCGGCATCAAGAAGGGCGAGACCGAGATGGTGACGTTCGTCAACGAGGTCTTCCAGGGCCTCAAGGACGACGGCACCTGGATGAAGCTCTACGAGCAGTGGATCGGCAAGTACACCGGCGAGCCCGGCGAGCCGCCGACGATCACCGTCGACGAGGCCGTGGAGCTCGTCAAGAAGAACGCCACTACCTAAGCGATCGTCCGCGCAGTGCCGCCGCTCGCGCTGATCGACACGCTCACCGACCACTGGCCCGAGTTCCGCTCGGGCTTCTGGGTCACCGTGCGCATCATCGTGATCTCGTTCGGGGTCGCGATGGTCGTCGGCACGCTCGTGGCGGCACTGCGGATCGCCCCGACGAAGTGGCTGCAGCGGCTCGGCGGGATCTACGTCGAGGTCTTCCGCAACATCCCGCTGCTCGTGCTGCTGTTCATCTCCTACGCCGGCCTGCGCCGGGCCGGGGTGGACATCAACGCCTGGGTGGCGGGCATCGGGTCGCTGGGCCTGTACACGGCGGCGTACGTCGCCGAGGCGCTGCGCTCGGGCGTCTTCTCGGTCGGCAAGGGCCAGATCGAGGCCTCGCTCTCGCTCGGGTTCTCCTACTCCGAGACGCTGCGCCGGATCGTGCTCCCGCAGGCCTTCCGCACGGTCATCTCGCCGCTCGGCTCGCTGACGATCGCGATGATCAAGAACTCGGCGATCATCGGCGTGTCGCTGCTGGCGCTGCCTGATCTGCTCAAGCAGGCGCGGATCGTGCAGGCGCGGACGTTCGAGACCAACGAGACGTTCTTCTGGGCCGCGGTCGGCTACCTGATCCTGACCGGGGCCGTGACGCTCGTGATCCGCAACCTCGAGACCCGGTACGCGATCCGCCGATGAACTACCTCGTCGACCCGGACAACTGGGAGTGGCTGACCTCGGGCAGCAACTTCCGCTTCATCCTCGAGGGCTTCCTGATCAACCTCCAGATCGCGCTCGTCTCGATGGTCTTCGCGCTGATCTTCGGGCTCGGGCTCGCGCTGCTGCGGCTCTCGAAGCTCAAGCCGGTGAGCATCGTCGCGGGGGCGTGGATCGACGTCTTCCGCAACCTGCCGCTGATCTTCCTGATCCTCTACTTCGCGCTCGGGATCCCGGGCTCGTGGAAGGAGGCGTGGGAGGACGCGATGCCGTCGTGGGCGCCCGAGGCCTTCGAGTCCGGGCTCGTGCTGGGCGCGCTGATGGGGCTCGTGCTCTACAACAGCGCGGTGCTGGCCGAGATCATGCGCGCCGGCATCCTCTCGCTGCCGCGCGGGCAGGGCGAGGCCGCCTCCGCGCTGGGCATGACCTACGGCCAGTCCTTGCGCTACGTGGTCCTGCCACAGGGCCTGCGCCGGATGGTCCCCGCGACCGTCTCGCAGCTGATCACGCTCAACAAGGACACGACGCTGGTCTCGATCATCGCGATCACCGAGGTCATGCGGCGCGCGCGGATCGTGACCTCCTCGAGCTTCTTCAACCTCGTCGAGGCGCCGATCCTGCACGTCTTCATCTTCGTCGGGCTGCTGTTCGTGATCGTCAACTACATGCTGTCGCGCCTGTCGCGGCGGCTCGAGCTGCGCGAGCGCAAGATCACGGGCACGAAGATGCGCCAGGTGCGCGGGCTCGAGGACCAGATCGCCGCGGAAACCTAGCCGAGCGCGCCCCTTCTAGGGTGCGCGCGCATGGTTGCCGAAGGTCTGGCCGCGCTGGCGCTGGTGGCGGCGATCGCCGCCGCGGTCGTGCGCGACCGGCGGGCCCCCGAAGCGGTCGTCGCGCTCGGCGGCGCGGGTCTGCTGCTCGTGTCCGGCGTGCTGTCGTGGGGCGACGCGCGCGAGGAGGCGGGCGCCCTGGCGCCGACGCTGGTCGTGCTCGCCGCGCTGCTGGTGCTCGGCGACGGCTGCGAGCGGGCGGGGGTGTTCGACGCGCTGGCGGCGCGGCTGGCGCACGGGGCCCGCGGGTCGGGCTCGCGGCTGCTGGCGCTCGTGGTCGGCGCGGCGGCGGGCGTGACCGCCGTGCTCGGGCTCGACGCGACCGTCGTCCTGCTCACGCCGGCGGCGTTCGCCGCGGCGGCGAAGGCGCGGCTGGCCGGGCGTCCCCAGGTCTACGCGTGCGCGCACCTGGCCAACTCGGCGTCGCTCTTGCTGCCGATCTCCAACCTCACGAACCTGTTGGCGTTCCGGGCCAGCGAGCTGTCGTTCGCGCGCTTCGCGGCGCTGATGGCGCTGCCGTGGGCGGTGGCGATCGCGATCGAATGGGGAGCGCTGCGGTGGGCGTTCCGGCAGCAGCTCGAGGCTCGTGGGCGCGTGCCCGCGGACGGCGTTCCGGCGCTCCCGCGCGCGCCGCTCGTGGTGCTCGCCCTGACGCTCGCCGGGTTCGTCGTCGCCGGGCCGCTCGGGGTCGACGCCGCCTGGCCGGCGGCGCTCGGCGCGGTCGTGATGGTGCTGGTCACGCGCGCGTCGTGGCGCGCGATCGACTTCCCGCTGCTCGGCTTCGTGCTCGGCCTGGGGCTGATCGTGCGGGCGCTCGCGGACCATGGCCTCGGCGATCTCGTGGCCGACCTGCTGCCGGGCGGGGCGGGGCTGCTCGCGCTCCTGGGCGCGGCGTTCCTGGCGGCGCTGCTGGCCAACCTGCTCAACAACGTCCCGGCGCTGCTGGTGCTGCTGCCCGCGGCGGCCGCCGCGGGGCCGGAGATCGTGCTGGCGGTGCTGATCGGCGTCAACTGCGGCCCCAACCTGACCTACACCGGCTCGCTGGCCACGCTGCTGTGGCGACGGATCCTGCGCGATCGCGGGCACGAGCCGGGCCACGGCGAGTTCCACCGGCTCGGCGCGCTGACGGTGCCGCCGATCCTGATCGGCGCTACCGTCGCGCTGTGGCTCGTGACGTGAAGCTGCTGGCGTGGATCACCGAGGGCGGCTGGGAGGCGTGCGTCGACGCCGCCGCGACGTTCGGCGACGCCGACGTGACGCTGCTGCACGTCACGACCGTCGAGCTCCCGGGGCCGCCCGGACGCCGCCACGAAGCGGTGATGGCGCGGATGGGGGAGGTCGCGGACGAGGCCGCCGAGGCGCTGCTCGCCGATGCCGAGGAGCGGCTCGGGCGCACGGCGCGCACGCTGACCTTGACCGGCGAGGCGGAGACGATCGTGATGGAGGCCGCCGCCGACGCCGACGTGCTCGTCATCGCCCGCGACAGCCGCCATCCCGGGCCGCACTCGATCGGCCACGCGGCACGCTTCGTCGTCGATCATGCGCCGTGCACGGTGATGCTCGCCTGGCCCCAGGGCGCGCCCGACGGTCCGGCCCCGAAGCCCAAGCCCAAACCGAAATCGAAGCCGAAGCCGAAGCCGGAGCCCTGGTGATCGAGGAGCTGACCGCGCCGGTGGCGGGAACGGTCAACGCCGTGGCCGTGCCCGGCGAGCGGGTGGCCGCTGGCGCCGCCGTCGTCGTGATCGAGGCGATGAAGATGGAGCACGAGGTCGTCGCCGAGTCCGGCGGGGAGGTCGTGCGCGTGGACGTCGCGGTCGGTGACACGGTCGCGGCGGACCAGGTGGTGGCGGCCATGGCCGGGCGCGACGAGGCAGCGGACGCGGCGATCGGTGCGCGCGGCGACGCCGGGCGCGGGGAGAGGGCGGAAGCGGTGAGCGGCGCCGGGCCGGCGGCGGCCGGTACGGCGGCGGCCGGTACGGCGCTCGACGCGGTCCGGGCGCGGCACGCGGCCGGGCTCGACGCGGCGCGGCCGGAGGCGGTGGCCAAGCGGCGCGAGCAGCGGGCGCCGGACGGCACGCGAGAACGTCGCCGATCTCGTCGACGAGGGCACGTTCGTCGAGTACCAGCCGCTGATCTTCGCCGCGCAGGAGGGGCGGCGCTCGACGCGAGGAGCTGATCGCCCGCACGCCGGCGGACGGGCTCGTCGGCGGGCTCGGCGAGATCGACGGCCGATCCGCCGTCGTGATGTCCTACGACTACACCGTCCTGGCCGGGCACGCAGGGCATGCGCAACCACCTCAAGAAGGACCGGTTGTTCGAGCTGGCCGAGCGGCGGCGGCTGCCCGGTCGTGCTGTTCGCCGAGGGCGGGGAGGGCGGCCGGGCGACGTCGACTGGCCGATCGTCGCCGGCCTCGACTGCAAGGCCTTCCATCTCTTCGGGCGGCTCAGCGGGCTCGTGCCGCTGGTCGGGATCGCCGCCGGCTACTGCTTCGCCGGCAACGCCGCGCTGCTCGGCTGCTGCGACGTCGTGATCGCGACCGAGGACGCGAACATCGGCATGGGCGGGCCGGCGATGATCGAGGGCGGCGGGCTCGGGGTCCACGACCCGCGCGACATCGGGCCGATCGACGTCCAGGACGCCAACGGCGTCGTCGACCTGCGCGTCGCCGACGAGGCGGCGGCGGTCGCGGCGGCCAAGCGCTACCTGAGCTTCTTCGACCCCGCGCCGCGGCCGTTCGAGCCCCCGGACCCCGACGCGCTGCGCGGCCTGATCCCCGAGGAGCGCAAGCGGATCTACGACGTCCGCACGGTCATCGACGCGCTCACCGACGAGCACCTCGAGCTGCGCCGCGGCTTCGGCGCCGGCATCGTCACCGCGCTCGCGCGCGTCGAGGGCCGGCCGCTCGGCATCGTCGCCAACGACCCGAGGCACCTCGGCGGCGCGATCGACGCGCCCGCCGCCGACAAGGCCGCGCGCTTCCTGCAGCTGTGCGACGCCTTCGACCTGCCCGTGCTCTTCCTGTGCGACACGCCCGGGCTTCATGGTCGGCCCGGACGCCGAGCGCACCGCGACCGTCCGCCACTTCGCGCGCCTGTTCGTCACCGGCGCCAACCTGACCGTGCCGACCGGCACGATCATCCTGCGCAAGGGCTACGGGCTCGGCGCCCAGGCGATGGCCGCGGGCAGCTTCAAGGCGCCGCAGTTCACGGTCGGCTGGCCGACATCGGAGTTCGGCGGGATGGGGCTCGAGGGCGCGGTCAAGCTCGGGCATGCGCCGCGAGCTCGAGGCGATCGAGGACCCCGAGCGAGCGCGAGCGCGCCTACGAGCACGGCCGTCAGCGCCGCCTACGAGCACGGCCGCGGCCTCAACATGGCGGCCTACGGCGAGATCGACGACGTCATCGACCCCGCCGACTCGCGCCGCTGGATCGCGACGCTGTTCGACGCGACGCGCGACTGGCGCCGGCGGCCGGGCAAGAAGCGCCCGTACGTCGACACGTGGTGAGGCCTAATGTCCCGGTATGGGCTTCGACCAGTACCACGAACCACCGGAGGAGCTGCCGGCGCGGACACGGACGTTCGCGCGGCTGTGCGCGTCGCTGACCGAGGAGGCCGAGGCGATCGGCTGGTACGAGCAGCGGATCGCGCGTCGAGCAGGACCCGGAGGCGCTCGCGGTCATGCGCAACGCGCAGACCGAGGAGTTCAAGCACTTCGCGATGGACCTCGAGTTCCTGCTGCGCCGCACGCCGGTCTGGCGCGACATCGCCGCAGGCGATCCTGTTCACCGACGGACGACATCGTCGAGGCCGGCGAGGAGGCCGAGGAGGACGCGGGCCTGGGCGGCTCGGGCGGCGGCGCGCAGCCCGGCTCGCTGGGAATCGGGAGCCTGAAGGGAGCGGGGCTGTGAACCATCTGCTGCGTGAGACGTCGCGCCGATCACCGAGGCCGGCTGGGAGGAGCTCGACAGCGAGGCGCGCGAGCGGCTCGAGCCCGGCGCTCGCGGCGCGCAAGCTCGTCGACTTCGCCGGCCCGCACGGCTGGGACTACAGCGCCACCAACCTCGGCCGGATCGCGCGCGCTCGACGCCTTCGAGGGCGTCGGTGCCGCGCGCCGCCGCGTGCTGCCGCTGGTCGAGCTGCGCGCCGACTTCAGCGTGTCGCGCTCCGAGCTCGACGACCTCGAGCGCGGCGCCGACGACATCGACCTCGACGCGCTCGACGAGGCCGCCACGGCGGATCGCGCACGCCGAGAACGTCGCCGTCTTCCACGGCTGGGCGGAGGCCGGCATCCGCGGCATCGCCGAGGCCTGCAAGCACCCCGCGGTCAGCGCTGAGCGAGGACTTCAACGCCTACGCCCGCCACACCGCCGAGGCGGTCGAGACGCTGCTGCGCGCCGGCATCCCGGCCCGTACGGGCTCGCGCTCGGCCCCGACGAGTACACCGGCGTGATCGAGACGACCGAGCACGGCGGCTACCCGCTCTTCGACCACCTCAAGAAGATCCTCGTCGGCGGCCCGATCGTGTGGGCGCCCGGCGTCGAGGCGCGGTCGTCGTCAGCCTGCGCGGCGGCGACTTCCTGTTCGAGTCCGGCCAGGACCTCTCGATCGGCTACGACCACCACGACGCCGACGACGGTCCACCTCTATCTGGAGGAGAGCTTCAGCTTCCGGGTCGCCACCCCGGAAGCCGCCTGCTTCATCAGCCCCTAGAGCCAGCCGGGGAGCACGAAGATCGCCCACGCCGTGATCGGCGCGATGATGATCATGCTCATGCCCCACTGCAGGAGCTTGCTTGTAGACGAAGTCGCGCTGGTCGTCGGGCGAGTTGGCCACGACGAGCGCGCCGGAGGTCGAGAACGGGCTCGAGTCGACGACCGAGGACGCGATGCGAGAGCGCGATGATCACGCCGACGGCGCCGATCGTCGCCCTGCGCGAGGAACGGCACGGCGAGCGGGATCAGCGCGCCGAGGATGCCGGTCGTGGAGGCGAAGGCCGAGACGGCGCCGCCGATGAAGCAGATCAGCAGCGCGGCGAGCAGCGGCGTGCCGATCGTCGGCGACCTTCTCGCCGAGCCAGTCGATCGTGCCCATCGTCTCGCAGCAGCGCGACGTACGTGACGATGCCGCAGATCAGCAGCACGGTCGGCCACGCGACCTTCTCCGCCGCGCCCTTGGTGGCGTGCGGCATCGCCAGCGAGAGGATCACGGCGATCGTGACGGCGACGAAGCCGACGTCCCAGTCGATGCCGAGCGTCAGCGCGATCAAGACCAGCGCGGCGATGCCGACCAGCGTCAGGATGCGGTCGCGGTTGAGCTTCGGGCGCCTCGGCGGCGATGTCGACGGCGCCGCCGGCGATCGTCGGCGACCCGCTCTCGGTCGTCTCGCGCTTGAAGCGCTCGGTCGGCGTCGGGCTCGGTGTCGACGCGGCGGTTGAGCAGGTCGCGGCCGCCGAACAGCGAAGAAGACGACGACGCTCAGCAGCGTGTTGAAGATCAGCGACGAGAAGAACAGCAGCGTCGGGTTGCCGGCGAGGTCGTTGCGCTCGACGACGCCGTTGACGATCGAGCCGAAGATCGAGATCGGGGAGAAGCCGCCGGCGGTCGCGCCGTTGACGACCATCAGGCCCATCAGGACCGGGTTGATCTTGTAGCGGCGCGCGAAGCCGAGCGCGATCGGGGCGACGATCGCGACCGCCGCCGGGACGACCGAGCCGACCGCGGTCAGCACGCGCCGTGATGCCGAACATCACCCACGGGATCAGCGCCACGCGCCCGCGCACGGCGCGCACGGCGGCGTGCACCAGCCAGTCCACGGTGCCGTTGTTGTTGGCGATCGCGAACAGGTAGGTGACGCCGACGAGGATGATGAAGAGGTCGCCCGGGAAGCCGGCGAAGATGTCGTCCTCGGAGACGCCGACGGCGGTGCCGACCACGAACGCGGCGACGATGCCGAGCAGGCCCATGTTGATCGGGCGCAGCGTGCCGATCGCGAAGATCGCGACGAGTACGAGGATCGAGGTGACGTTCTGTGACATCGACTCTCTCCCTTAGCCGAGTGCGTCTCTGACGAGCTGCACGGGGTGGCGCGCCGGGCGACCGGTCCCGTGCGCGATCTGCTGGCGGCACGACACGCCCGTGGCGGCGATCAGCGTCGCCTCGGGCTCGCGGCGGACCGCCGGGAACAGGCGCATCCCGCCGATGCGCATGCTCAGTTCGTAGTGCTCGGCCTCGAAGCCGAACGAGCCGGCCATGCCGCAGCAGCCGGCGTCGAGCTCGACGACCTCGGCGCCCGGGATGCGCTCGCAGCAGCGCGACCGTCGCGGCGGTGCCCGCGAGCGCCTTCTGGTGGCAGTGGCCGTGGAACAGGATCCGGCGCGGGCCGAGGTCGTTGAGGCGCAGCGCGCCGTCGTCGATCGCCTCGACCAGCAGCTCCTCGACGAGCTGCGTGCGCTCCGCGACGCCGCGGTCGCCGATCAGCGCGACGTGCTCCTCGCGCAGCGTCAGCAGGCACGAGGGCTCGACGCCGGTGATCGTGGCGTCGCCGGCCAGGCGCTCGGTCGAGCGCCTCGGCCTTCGCGCGTGGCGTCGTCGAGCAGGCCCTTGGAGATCGACGCGCGGCCGCAGCAGCCGCCGCTCTCCAGCCGCACGTCGTAGCCCGCGGCGTCGAGCAGCTCGATCGCCGCGCGGCCGACGCCGGGCTCGGTGAAGGTCGTGAAGGAGTCGGCCAGGAAGACGACCTCGCCGCGGGTGCGGCGCGCGGCGCTCGCGGCCGTGCGCGCCCAGCGGATCAGCGTCTCGCGCTCGAAGCGCGGCAGCGGCCGCCGGCGCGCGATGCCCGTCGACGCGCTCCAGCAGCCGGCGCGGGAGCGGCAGGTTCGAGAGCGGCGCGGTGGCCGAGCCGATCCGGTTGAGCGTCCGGATCGAGCCGAACAGCCGCGAGCGCAGCGGCGTGCCGTGGATGTCGTTGTAGTGCGAGAGGAACTCGGACTTCAGCGTCGCCATGTCGACCGACAGCGGGCACTCGCTCTTGCACGCCTTGCACTCGAGGCAGAGGTCGAGGATCTCGTGCAGGCGCTCGTCGCCCAGCGCGGCCTGCGGGGTCGGGCTCGCCGAGCGCCTTGACGAGCGCGTTGGCGCGGCCGCGGGTGGCGTGCTCCTCCTCGCGCGTGGCCATGTAGGACGGGCACATCACGCCGCTGCCGGTCTTGCGGCAGGCGCCGATCCGCTGGCAGCGGTCGGCGGCGGCGTGCATGAGCCCTCGGGGAAGTCGAAGTGGGTCTCCAGCGGCTGTCGGCTGCGGGTAGCTCGGCGTCGCGGATGTGCAGCGTCAGCGGCTCGGCGTCGACCATCACGCCGGGGTTGAGGATGCCCTGCGGGTCGAACAGCCGCTTGACCTCGCGCATCGCGCCGTAGAGCTCGTCGCCGAAGATGCGCGGGTTGAACGGCGAGCGCACGCGCCCGTCGCCGTGCTCGGAGGAGTTGACGCCGTCGAAGGAGGCGACGAGCTCGACGATCTCCTCGGCCACCCGCTCGACCGTCTGCGACCTGGTCGGGCCGCGAGAGGTCGACGAACGGGCGGATGTGCAGGCAGCCGACCGAGCAGTGGCCGTAGAAGCCGGCGCTTCAGCCCGCGCGCGTCGAGGATCTCGCGGAAGCGCGCGACGTACTCGACCAGGCGCTCGGGCGCGCACCGCCGTGTCCTCGACGAACGCCGCCGGCCGCGTGCGGCCCTCGCTGGCGGCCATCAGCAGGCCGAGCCCGGCCTTGCGGACCTTGGTCAGCGCGCTCTGCTCGGCCGCGGTCTCGGCGCGCAGCGTGTGGTAGCCGTGGCCGTGCTCGCGCCAGGCGCGCTCCAGCGCGGTCGAGCTTGTCGCGCACCTCGTCGTCGGTCGGCCCGAGAAGGACACGAACAGCAGCGCCTCGGGGTCGCCCTCGAGGCGGTCGGCGAGCCTGCGGTACTCGAGCTTGGAGCGCGAGAGGTCGAGGATCGTGCGGTCGATCAGCTCGACCGCGCGACGGCTCGCAGCTCGAGCGCGTCGTCGGTCGCGTCGATCGCGCCGAGCAGCGTCGTCGAAGTGCCCGACGGCGAACATCTTGGCCTTCGGCAGCTCGACGAGCCTGACCGTCGCCGCGGTGACGACCGCGAGCGTGCCCTCGGAGCCGACGATCAGCTTGGAGAGGTCGAACGGGTCCATGCGGTCCAGCCGGTAGCCGCCGGACTGGCGCCAGTGGCGCGGGTAGTCCTCGGCGATCGCGCGGGCGTGGTCGCGCAGGATCTGCTCGACGCCGCCGTAGATGCGGCGCTCGAAGTCGCGTCGTCGGGGCGGCGAGTGGCGCGAGAACGTCGCGCGCGAGCCGTCCGAGCAGCACGACCTCGAGCTCGAGGACGTGGTCGATCGTCGTGCCGTGCACGATCGACTCGCTGCCCGGAGGAGTTGTTGCCGATCATGCCGCCGAGCGTGGCCCGGTTCGACGTCGAGGTGTCCGGCCCGAAGCCGAGCCCGAAGCGCGTGCGCGGCGCGGTTGAGGTCCTCCTGCACGACGCCCGGCTGCACGCGCACGCGCCGCGCGTCGGCGTCGATCTCGTCGATCACGTTCATGTGCCGCGAGGTGTCGAGCACGAGCCCGCGCCCGCCCGCCGTCTGGCCCGCGAGGCTCGTGCCGCCGCCGCGCGGGACGACCGGGACGCCGAGGCGCGCGGCGATCGTCACCGCGGCGGCGACGTCGTCGGCGTCGCGCGGGAACGCGACCGCGAGCGGCTCGACCGCGAACATGCTGGCGTCGGCCGCGAACAGGTGGCGCGTGTAGGCGTCCGCGCGGACCTCCCCGGCCAGCTCCCGCTCGAGCGCGGTCGCGAGCTCCTCCATGCTCGAAAGTTGCCCGCTCGCTACCGTGTGAAACGTCTGGTGTATCGCAGCGGTCGCCACTTCCTGCAGATCCCCGGCCCCACGAACGTGCCCGACCGGGTGCTGCGGGCGATCGACGCGCCGACGATCGATCACCGCGGCCCGGACTTCGCGCAGCTCGGGCTCGAGGTGCTCGACGGGCATGCGCGAGGTCTTCCGCACCGACGGCCCGGTCGTGATCTACCCGGCGTCCGGCACGGGCGCGTGGGAGGCCGCGCTGGTCAACACGCTCTCGCCCGGCGACAAGGTGATCGCGTCCGAGACCGGCCACTTCGCGACGCTGTGGCGGGCGATGGCCGAGAAGCTCGGGCTGCGAGGTCACGTGGCTCGAGGGCGACTGGCGCCACGGCGCCGACCCGGAGCGGATCGCCGACGCGCTCGAGCGCCGACATGCGCGCGGTGATGGTCGTGCACAACGAGACCTCGACGGGCGTCACGAGCCGGATCGCCGACGTGCGCGCGGCGCTCGGCGACCACGACGCGCTGCTGCTCGTCGACACGATCTCCTCGCTGGCGATCGATCGACTACCGCCACGACGAGTGGGGCGTGGACGTCACCGTCGGCGGCTCGCAGAAGGGCCTGATGCTGCCGGCCGGGCTGAGCTTCAACGCGGTCTCGGCGAAGGCCATCGAGGCGTCGCAAGCGGCGCGAAGCTGCCGCGCTCCTACTGGGACTGGACGCCGATCATCGCCGCCAACCAGGCCGGCTTCTGGCCCTACACGAGCGCGACGAACCTGCTGTACGGGCTGCGCGAGGCGATCGCGATGCTGCGCGAGGAAGGGCTCGAGAACGTCTTCGCCCGCCACGCGCGCCACGCCACGGCCACGCGCGCCGCGGTGCACGGCTGGGGGCTCGAGGTGCTGGCGCTCGACGAGCGCGAGTTCTCCGGCTCGCTGACCGCGGTCATGCTCGACGGCTCGGACGAGGTGCGCCGGATCATCCTCGAGCGCTTCGACATGTCGCTCGGCGCCGGGCTGGGCAAGCTCCAGGACGAGGTGTTCCGGATCGGCCACCTCGGCGACTTCAACGACCTGATGCTCGCGGGCACGCTGTCCGGCGTGCAGATGGGGCTGCAAGCTCGCCGGCCACGACGTCGGCGACGGCGTCGGCGCGGCGCTGGAGTGCCTCGCGGCGTGACCGGCGCGCTCGACGGCGTGCGGGTGATCGAGCTCACCCAGATCATGGCCGGGCCGTTCTGCGGGCAGGTGCTCGCGGACATGGGCGCCGACGTGGTCAAGGTCGAGCCGCCCGGGCACGCGGCGACCAGACGCGCCGCCAGATGGGCGAGGCCGCGTTCCGCGCCGTCAACCGCAACAAGCGCTCGATCACGCTCGATCTCAAGGACCGCCGGCGACGTCGCGACGCTGCACCGGCTGGTCGACGACCGCCGACGTCGTGATGGAGAACTACCGCCCGGGCGTGGCGGCGCGGCTCGGGGCGGACTACGAGACGCTGCGCGCGCTCAACCCGCGGCTGATCTACGCCTCGATCTCGGGCTTCGGGCAGACCGGCCCGTACGCGCAGCGCCCCGGCTTCGACCTGATCGCGCAGGCCGCGTCGGGGATCATGAGCGTCACCGGCGAGCCGGACGGCAACCCGGTCAAGTGCGGCGTGCCGGTCTCCGACCTCTCGGCCGGGCTGTTCTGCGCGATCGGCATCCTGAGCGCGCTGCACGCCCGCGCGCGGACCGGCGAGGGCCAGCGCATCGACACGTCGCTGTTCGAGGGCGCCTTCGCGCTCTCGATCTGGGAGACCGCGGAGCTGTGGGCGACCGGCGAGGTGCCGCAGCCGCTCGGCTCCGCGCACCGGCATCTCCGCCCCCTACCAGGCGCTGCGCACGCGTGACGGCCACCTCGTCGTCGGCGGCAACAACCAGAAGCTGTGGGAGCGGCTGTGCGACGGTGGTCGGGCGGCCCGAGCTCGTCGACGACCCGCGCTTCGCCGACAACGCGGCGCGGATGGCGCACCGGCCCGAGCTGGTCGCCGAGCTCGAGGCCGCGCTGTCGTCCGACGACACCGACGCGTGGGTCGAAGCGCTGCTCGAGGCGGGCGTCCCGGCGGGCCCGATCCACGACTACGCGCAGGCCGTCGCCGACCCGCACACGCTCGCGCGTGAGATGGTGGTGGAGATGGAGCACCCGGAGGCGGGCACCGTGTACGGGCTCGGCATCCCGGTCAAGCTGAGCGCGACGCCGGGCAACGATCCGGCGGCCCGCGCCGCTGCTCGGCGAGCACACCGAGGAGATCCTGGCCGAGCTGCGCGATGGCTGACGTCACCTACGAGCGCCGCGGGCGTCGCCGCCTGGGTCACGTTCGACCGCCCCGAGGCCCACAACGCGATGACGTTCGCGATGTACGACCGGCTCGTCGAGCACTGCGAGGCCGTCGACGCCGACGACGACGTGCGCGTGATGGTCCTGCGCGGCGCCGGCGATCGCGCCTTCGTGGCCGGCACCGACATCCGCCAGTTCGCCGAGTTCACGTCGGCCCAGGACGGGCTCGTCTACGAGACGCGGATCGACGAGGTGCTGGACCGCCTGGAGGCCGTGCGCAAGCCGACGATCGCGCTCGTCGACGGCTTCGCGATGGGCTCCGGGCTGGCGATCTCCGCCGCCTGCGACCTGCGCGTGATCACCGCCCGACGCGAAGTTCGGCATGCCGATCGCGCGCACCGTCGGCAACTGCCTCTCGATGGCCAACTACGCCCGCCTGGCCGACGCGCTCGGCGCCCCGCGGGTCAAGGAGGTCATCTTCACTCGCCCGCAGCCGTCGGCGCCGAGGAGGCGCTCGCGATCGGCTTCGTCACCGCCGTCGTCGACGACGCGAGGCGCCTACGTCGAGGATCTCGTGCACGACGCTCGCCGAGTACTCCCCGACGACGTTGCGTGTGACCAAGGAGGCGTTGCGCCGAGCCCGCCCGGTGCCCGACGGCGACGACCTCGATCCTCGAGGCCTACGGCAGCCCGGCTTCCGCGCCAACGTCGCCCGCTTCCTCGATCGCGCCTGAGCCGTCGTCCGGCCCCCGCCCGTGCGACGGGGGCCGGATGTCCTGACGGTTTACTTCAGGCTGACGGTCTGACGGGCGCTGATCCGCAGGCCCGCGCTGTCCTTGCCGCTGACCACGACGGTCGACTTGACCGCCTTGCCGGCGGACTTCTTGAGCGCCGCCTGCGCGCCCTTGCGCAGGCTGACCTTGACGGTCGCGGTCTTGCCCGCCGCGACGGTGAAGGCCTTCGAGCCGTAGGTCGCCTTGCCGCGCACGATCTTCACCGTGCCGCGGCAGGCCGCGCCGGCGTCGCCGGCGCAGTTGACCCGCACGCTCACGCGGCCCTTGCGGTCGACCTTCAGGTTGCGGCTGAGCTTGAGCTTCGCGCTCGCGTGCTTGGCCTTGACCTGTGCGCCGGCGACCGTCGGCCGCCGCTCGACGCGTGGGCGGGACCGTCCCCTCGACCGTGACCGTGCCGGTGTTGGTGCCGGCCGGCGGTGCGGCGGGCAGGACGCCGAGGTGCGTCAGCGTGCGCTTCATGAACTCGTTGCGCGCCGACTCGTTGATGCCCTCGAAGCCGAACCCGGTGTAGAGCGTGTCGTCGGTGGCGACGACGCCGCCCTCCTTGAACTGCTCCGTACGCCGGACCCAGCCGTCGATCTCGACGTCGGTCCCGGCCGGCGGCGGGCCGATCGTCCAGCCGCCGAGGTCGGTCTCGAAGTCGTTGAACTCGAGCGTCGTGGAGCCGTTCGAGACCCGCACGTCGTCGACCCAGGTGCCGAGGCCGAGCGTGCCCCAGTCGGTGATCACGCTGATCCGGATGTCGACCTTCTTGCCCGCATAGGCCGAGAGGTCGGAGGTCCAGTGCTGCCAGCCGCTGGTCGAGCCGGTGAACCCGTGCCACGCGCCGGTCGTGCCCTGCGGCTCGCACGTCGGCGACCAGTAGTGCAGCAGGAACGGGTGCGGCGCGTCGGTGTCGGTGTGCAGGCCCGGCGTCGCAGCTGTCGCCGGTCTCCTGCGTCGTCAGGCTCACGTCGGCCGTGCCGGCGCCGTCGGTGTCGACCTCGGGCAGCGTCGTCCAGGCGTCGCTGTTCGGGTCCGTGGTCACGTCACGCGCCTCGACGATCACGAAGTCCCAGTTCGGCTCGACGTCGGCGGAGAGCTCGAAGTCGAGCCTGGGCGCCGTGGCGTCGGTCAGGTCGAGCGTCTTGCCGAGGCGCTTGTAGGCCTGGCTGTCCGCCCCTGCGGACATGTACATCGTGCCGCTGTAGGGGCCGAACGGCGCCGCGCCCGGGCGCAGCCAGTCGGCCACGCTGCGCGAGTCCGCGAACATCGGGAAGCGCGCCGGGTCGAGCACCGAGCTCGTGATGGCGAACGTCGCCGAGTGGTCCTGGTTGTTGGCGCCGGTCTCGTCGAAGCGCCACGTCAGGCCGGCGAACGGGCCCGTCCCGCGCAGCGCGTACGGGCGGTTGGTGGCGCTGTCGAACGAGCCACCGGGCGCGGCGTAGATGTAGGCCCCCAGGTAGTACTGGAGGAAGTCGTTGTTGTGGGCGATGCAGCCGTCGGCCTGCGTCGGGTCGTCCTCGTTGAACTCGGGCAGGCGTGGCGGAGCACCACCGTCCGCCCTCGCGGCGGCTCGGGGAAGCCGAAGTTGCGGAACTCGTAGGCCTCGGCCCACTGCTGGCCGGCCGACTTGCCGGTGAAGAACAGCTTGCCGCCCTCGTTGAGGAAGTGGCGGACGTCGATCATCTCTTCGACGCGCCAGCGCGCCGTTCCGGTCTGGCCCGGGCTGCCCGGGATAGCGGGTCAGGTAGTCGTCGCCCGTGTACCAGATCACGGCGTCGTAGTGGCTGAGCACGCCGAGCCAGTCGGGCGAGCGGTTGCCGCGCTTGTCGACGTCGTAGATGTCGTAGGCGACGCCGTTGGCGTCGAGCGCGTCGGTGTAGTAGGTCAGGTAGTTCGGCCCGCTCGTGTCCGGGTAGTTCGGCACGCCGGCCCGTGTAGTTCTCGGCGCTCAGGATCAGCACCTTGTTGCCGGTCTCCGCGCGCGCCGTGTAGGTGAAGTGGCTCGACGACCGGCGGCCGCCCTCGAACCACACCTCGACCTCGTCGCCGGGATTCGTCCCCGTCACGGTGCCGCGCAGGCGGTGGTAGTAGAGGCCGGGTTCCTGCTCGAAGCGCTCGCCGCCGGTGAACTGTCGACGTCGCGACGGTCCGCACCGCGCCGTCGTTGATCCGGTAGCGCATCCGCACGTCGCCGAGCGACTTCTTGGCCACGACCTGCACGGGCTGCGGGTCGCCGTAGGAGTCGGTGAACGTCTCGACGTAGAAGTTCTGGACGGTGTTGCCCAGGTGCGAGATCGGGTTGGCCGGGTCGTCGGCCGAGCGCGCGAGGTCGAGCACGAACTGCTTGTGGCGCAGGAACTCCTGCTGGATGTCGGCCTCGACGTCCTGGAACTCGAACTGCCCGAGACGTTCGGGATCGTCGGGCACCGAGCCCTCGGGCGTGTAGGCCAGGATGCCCTCGGCGTAGGCGTCGTCGGTCAGGTCGCCGTTGGTGATGTAGAGCTCGGCGCCGATGTCGGGGTCGAAGCGGTTGCCGGTGATGGTCCAGCTGCCGTTGGCGTTCTGGGTCTTGTCGGCGATCGCCGGCACGGCGTCGGTGCCCGCGTAGGCCTTGAACAGCTCGTCGTCCGGCGTCGGCGTGTACTGCTGGAAGCCGTTCGGCCACAGGAGCAGCTCGGCCGCCGTGTGGTCGTTCTTCTGGAACTTGAAGTCGACCATGCTCCAGAGCCGCTTGATCGCCTTCGTCTCGGGCTCGGAATCGGGGCCCGGTGCCGCGGTAGGTCTCCGACGTGAAGTCGTCCGAGGAGCCCTCGTTGTCGTAGCCCCAGTGCGTGGCGTGGTTGCGGTTGGGGTCGACGCCGTCGACGGGCTCGCCGAGCACGCCGTTGGCGTTGTTGTCACGCATGTTCTTGCGCCACAGGCGGTTGCCGGGCGTGAACGTGTACTCGTAGCCGTCCGGGTTGTTGATGCACATGAACCACAGCTCGCGCGTGTTCACGAGCTCGGTGGCGATCAGGCCGTCGGGCGTGGTCTGACCGTAGTTGCTCGTGAAGTACTCGAGCGTGCGCCGGCAGGTCTCGCCCGCGAGCCACTCGCGCGCGTGCTGCTGCGCGTTGTAGAGCACGGCCGGGCGCGTGTTGTCCGTGCGCGCCTTGGCGTTCTGCGTGATCTTCAGCGCGACGATGTCGCGGCCCATGTGGGTCTGGCCGAGCACGACCTTCTTGGCGATGCTCAGACCCTCGATGCGGTCGTAGAGCTCCAGGAACTGCTCCTTGGAGTCCGTCGGGACCCGGTCGTAGCGGCGATACACCGTGTACATCGAGTCGTCGCCGACCGGGACGTCGGCCAACTGTGGCGCAGCCGCGTTGGCCTTGCCGACGAGCTGCGGGGCGAACCCGTCGCGCTTGAGCGCCGAGGCTTGCTTGGCCGTCCCGTAGACCTCGAGGTAGGACCCATGGTCCCCCTCGACCATGTCATAGCCGGCGCTCGCCAGCCGTTCCTTGTTCTGCGGCGTCGCCGCCACGCGGTACGCGTTCAGCGGATCGCGAGCTGCCATCGCCGCCGGTGCCGCGGCGGCGAGCGTCAACAGTGCCGCCGCGAAGGCAGCGCCTGATGCGCGCAACTGCATTCTGCCCCTCCTGTGTACGTGTGCGCGAGGGCCCCCTAAGCCCGATCGCGAGTTGGTCGCGGAATCTACCGCGTGCGGCGCGAGCGCGCGTCGGTTCGCCCGCGGGTATAACCGGGGCATGCGCACGACTGGGATCAACCACGTCAGCGTCCACGCGGACGACCTCGACGAGTCGGTGAAGTTCTACGTCGAGCTGCTCGACGCGGTCCTGCTCGACACGCCGAACTTCGGCGTTCCGGTGCAGTGGCTCGGGCTGGGGGAGACCCAGCTGCACCTCTTCGAGCGCGACGCGAAGCCGCAGAGCCACCACCACTTCGCGATCACGGTCGAGGACCTCGAGCCGGTCTACCGGCGCGCGGAGGCGCTGGGAGCGTTCGAGCGCGACTCCTACCGCAACCACATCATCGAGCTGCCGGGCGACGTCGCCCAGACCTACGTGCGCGACCCCGCCGGCAACCTGATGGAGATCGACACGCCCGGCGCCTCGCGGCTGCCGGAGGAGCTGCGGGCGCAGATGAAGCGGCTCGACGAGCTCTACCCGCAGGACGAGGTCAACCGGCGCGGCCGCCTCTACGTCGAAGGATCCGGCGGCCCATTAGCGTCGCCGTCTGGTACTTCGACACCGCGCTGACGCGCGAGCAGGTCGAGCGCTCGTCCGACGCGCTCGCTGTCGCGCTGGGCGAGCTGGGCGTCGCGCCCGGCGATCGCGTCGCGCTGCAGCTGCAGAACATGCCGCAGTTCGTGATCGCGCTGTCGGCGGCGTGGAAGGCGGGCGCGATCGTCGTGCCGGTCAACCCGATGTACACGCCGCGCGAGCGCGCGGTGCTGCTGCAGGACTCGGGCGCGCAGGTGCTGATCGTGCTCGAGGCGCTGGCCGCCGACGCCGACGTGACGCACGTGATCACGACCTCGCCGCTCGACTACCTCGACGAGGTGCCGGCGCTGCTCGCGGACGTCTCGCGCGCGCCGGGGCCGCTCGATCTGCTCGCGCTGATCGCGCGGTACGACGGCCGCCGGCCGGACGTGCGCGAGCCGGGGCCGGACGACGTCGCGCTGCTGACCTACACCTCCGGCACCACCGGGCCGCCGAAGGGCGCGATGAACACGCACGGCAACGTCGCGTTCAACGCGCGGACGTACCGCGACTGGATCGGGCTGACGTCCGACGACGTCGTGCTGGCGATCGCGCCGCTGTTCCACATCACCGGGCTCGTCGGGCACCTGGCGGTCGCGACGCTGACGGGCATGCCGCTGATCCTGGGCTATCGCTTCGACGTGGCCGAGACGTTCCGGCTCGCCGAGCGGCACGGCGCGACCTTCACCGTGGCCGCGATCACGGCCTACATCGCCCTGCTGCGCTCGCCGACCGGCTCGCTGCCGGCGTTGCGCGCGGCCTACAGCGGCGGCGCGCCGATCGCGCCGGCGGTCGTCGAGGCCTTCGAGCAGCGCTTCGGGACCTACATCCACAACATCTACGGGCTGACGGAGACGACGTCGCCGTCGCATGCCGTGCCGTTCGGGCAGCGGGCGCCGGTCGATCCCGGAACGGGCGCGCTGTCGGTCGGCAAGCCGGTGTTCGACACCGTCTCGCGGCTCCTCGACGAGGCGGGCGAGGAGGTCGCGACCGGCGAGCTGGGGGAGATCGTCACCTCAGGCCCGCAGGTCGTGCCGGGCTACTGGGGCAACCCGGAGCCGATCGGGTCGAGCGCTGCACACCGGCGACGTCGGGTTCGTGGACAGCGACGGCTGGTTCTACGTCGTCGACCGCAAGAAGGACCAGATCAACGCGTCCGGCTACAAGGTCTGGCCGCGCGAGGTCGAGGACGTGCTGTACGGGCATCCGGACGTGTCCGAGGTCGCCGTCGTGGGTGTCGCCGACGACTACCGCGGCGAGACCGTCAAGGCGTTCGTGGTGCTGGTGGCCGGGGCGAGCGCCACGCCGGAGCAGCTGATCGAGTTCTCGCGCGACAAGCTCGCCGCCTACAAGCGCCCGCGCCAGGTCGAGCTCGTCGACGAGCTGCCCAAGACCGCGACGGGCAAGATCCTCCGCCGCGAGCTGCGCACCCGTGCCTGAGCCGGCGTGCACCCTCGGTACGAGCCGCACCGATCGACCGAGCCGGCAGCGGTGTGTTGAGGCCGACGCCGAACGCGCCGCAAGGATTGCGCGGACGCCGCGTGACGGGCAACGTCAGTCCATGAGCGTGCTGTCCCCGGCCGCGCTGTCGGACGGGCTCGTCGTCCTGGGCGAACGCCTGCGTGCCGTCGCACTCGAGCTCGAGGTGCCGGGCGTGAGCGAGGCGCGTCGTGTTCGCGACGAGATCATCGCGCAGATCGGCGACTACCTGTTGCCGCGGCTGGCGAGCATGGAGGCCCCGCTGCTGATGGTCGTCGGCGGCTCGACGGGCGCCGGTAAGTCGACGCTGGTGAACAGCCTCGTGGGTGCGTCGGTGAGTCCGTCGGGTGTCCTGCGGCCGACGACGCGCGCGCCGGTGCTCGTCTGCCATCCCGACGATCTGCGCTGGTTCGAGGACGACCGGGTTCTGCCCGCGATGAGCCGCACGAGCGGCCGGCCTGCGGGCGCGGGCGGGCTGGAACTCGCGCCGGCGACGGGTGTGCCGGCGGGCGTGGCGCTGCTCGACTCGCCCGACATCGATTCGGTCGTCGAGGCCAACCGCGCACTGTCCCGCCAGCTGCTGGCCGCGGCGGATGCGTGGCTGTTCGTGACGACGGCCGCCCGCTACGCCGACGCCGTCCCGTGGGAGCTCTTGCAGGCCGCGCGCGACCGCGGGACCGCCCTCTCGTTGGTCCTCGACCGTGTTCCGCCGGGGGCCGCCGATGAGGTCGTCGATCACCTGCGGGCGATGATGGCCGAACAGGGGCTGCAGGGCACCGAGCTCCTTGTCGTGCCTGAGACCGAGCTGGAGGACGGACGTCTCCCGGCCGCTGCGCTCGCTCCCGTGCGTGTTTGGCTGGACGGGCTGGCGGCGGATGCGAACGGGCGCGCCGAGGTGGTACGCCGGACGCTGACCGGCGCGCTGGAGAGCCTGCCGCGGCGCGTCGAGGTGGTCGCGCGCGCGCTGGCCGACCAGGAGGCGACCGCCGCCGAGCTCGGCGATGAGGTCGCCCGCGCGTACGCCCGCGCATTCGACGAGGTGGACGAGGCGCTGCGCAGCGGAGCGCTGCTGCGAGGGGAGGTGCTGGCCCGCTGGCACGAGGTCGTGGGCACAGGGGACCTCATGCGCGAGCTGGAGTCGCGCCTGTCGCGTGTGCGGGACCGCGTCCGGAGCCTGTTCACCGGCAACCCGGCGCCCGAGGCCGAACTGCAGGCGGCGGTGCGCTCGAACGTCGACGCTGTCGTCCATGCCGCCGCGGATCGCGCGGCGGAGCGCGCCGCGGCCGAATGGCGGGCCCGGCCGGCCGGCCGGGCCCTGCTCGCGGACAGCGTCCGGCTCGACGCCGCCTCCCCCGCGCTGCTGGACCGCACGCGCGACGAGGTTCGCGCCTGGCAGGGCGACGTGTTCGAGCTGGTGCGCCGCGAGGCCGGCGGCCGGCGGACGACGGCGCGCTTCGCGTCGCTCGGCGTCAACGGCGCCGGGCTCGTCGTGATGCTCGCCGTGTTCGCTCAGACAGGGGGCCTGACCGGCGCGGAGATCGCCGTCGCCGGCGGCACGACGGCGGCCGGCCAGCGCATTCTCGAGGCGCTCCTCGGCGACCAGGCGGTTCGCACGCTTGCCGCCCGAGCGCGCGAGATGCTCCTGGACCGCACGCGCGAGCTGCTCGCGGGCGAGTCCGAGCGCTACCACGCGCTGCTCGGCCCGGTCGCGCCGGAGCCGCAGGCCGCGCAACGCCTGCGCGAGGCCCTGCGGAGCCTCGAGCGAACTCGATGAGCAGCGCGCTCGATCAGCGCCTGAGCGCGCTCGCGGAGGCCGTGCGGCTCGCCGACGGACGCCTGAACCCAGAAGCGGTCGAGGCGGGCCGCGCCGTGGTCGCGCGCGCCGGCGAGCGCCTGGGCCTCGGGCTCGACGCCACCGTCGTCGCCCTGGCGGGCCCGACCGGCGCCGGGAAGTCCACGCTGTTCAACCTCCTCGCCGGGCGCGAGCTCTCGCGCGCGGGCGTCCGGCGCCCGACCACGGGGATGACGACCGCGGCCGTCGCCGGCGGCGTCGATGACGCGCTGCTGGACTGGCTCGACGTCCGCTCGCGGCATGCGCTCGACGCCGGCGCGCCGGCCGGCCTGGTGCTGCTCGACCTGCCCGACTTCGACTCGATCGAGGCGGCGCATCGCGCGGAGGTCGACCGCCTCGTCCGCATAGTCGATCTGCTGGTGTGGGTCGTCGACCCGCAGAAGTACGCCGACGCGGCGCTGCACGAGGGCTACCTGCGGCCCTTGGCCGGCCACGCGGCGGCGATGCTCGTGGTGCTCAATCAGGTCGATCTGCTCGCGGGCCAAGGCGCCCGCGCGCGCGAGGACCTTCGCCGCGTCCTCAGCCGGCACGGCCTCGGCGACGTGCCCGTGCTCGCCCTGTCGGCGCGGACCGGCGAGGGCACGGAGGAGCTGCGCGCCGCGGTCGAGGAGCGCGTCCGCGGCCGGCAGGCCGCGCTGGCGCGTCTGGCGGCCGACGTGGAAGCCGTCTCCGGGCCGCTGCGCGCGGCCGCCGGCGAGGGCCGTGCCGCCGGCATCGGACGACGCGATCGCGAGCAGCTCGTCGCCGCGCTCGCCCACGCCGCCGGGCTCCCCACCGTCGTGGGCGCCGTCGAACGCGCCCACAAGCACCGCGGGGCGCTCGCCGCGGGCGTGCCGTGGACGGCGTGGCTGCGGCGCCTGCGGCCCGACCCGCTGCGCCGGCTCGGGCTCGGCCACGGGCCGCAGGAGGAGGTGCGAACGTCGCTGCCACCGGCCACACCCGTTCAGCGCGCTCAGGTCGACTCCGCGCTGCGCTCACTCGCCCTGCAGGCCGCGACCGGCCTGCCGGAGCCGTGGCCCGCGCTGGCCCGCCGCGCAGCGACCGCGAACGAGTCCGAGCTTGCGGACCGTCTGGACCGGGCCGTCGCAGGCGCGAACCTTCAGGTGTCCCGCCCGCGCTGGTGGAGCGCGGCGCGCCGGCTCCAGCGGGTGCTCGCCGCGATCGCCCTCGCCGGCGCGCTCTGGCTGGCCGTCCTCGCCGGGCTCGGCTACCTCCAGCTCGGCGACGCCGTCCCGACGCCGGACGTGCGCGGCATTCCCGCCCCCACGGCGCTCCTGGCGGGCGGACTGCTGGCCGGGATCATCCTGGCGGCGCTCGCCCGCCTCGTGAATCGGGTCGGCGCACGCCGCCGTGCCCGGCGCGCCCGGCGCGCGTTGGACGAGCGCATCGCGCAGGTGGCCGACGAGCTCGTGATCGCGCCCCTGGAGCGCGAGCTCGCCACGCACACGGCGCTGCTGCAGGCGCTCGGCGGCGAGCGGCGGGCCGGCCTACGCCGCCGCTCAGCGCCCGAGCCCGCGCCGGCGCGCTGAGCTAGAGCTGCAGGCTTGTTGAAGCGCACCGTGACGCGGCTGGTAGCCGAGCCCCTCCGCCAGCCGGCGAAGCATCTGCGCGGTGTTGCGCTCGGCCGTCGGCAGGAGGTCACGATCGGCGCGCGCGGCCGCGTCGAGCTTGCGCTGCGCGACCAGCAGCAGCTCACGTTGGTCGTTGGCGCTGTCGTCGCCCAGCAGGTCGCCGGCTCGATCGACCACGCCGCGATCGTGCTCGACGACCCGGGTCCGGCCGAGATCGAGGCGCGCCCGACCGAGGCGCGCGGCGGGCAGCGTGATGACGACCTCGCGGCGCTCCCACGCAGCCCGCACGGATTCCGGCCCGAGCTGCCGGAAGTCGACCGTCGCGTCCACGTCGCCCGACGCCACCATGACGATCCGCTCGCCCTTGATGAACGACGGGACGTTCTTCGTGTCCCGCTCGATGTCGACGACCTGCTGGAGGTTGGCCCGCGCCGCGTGGTACTCGTCCAGGCGCTGGAGCGACTGCAGCAGCGCGGGCTGCGGCCGGTCCCGCGTCTCGGTGCGGAACGGGTTGAGATCCGGCAGCAGCCGCGAGCCGCCGATGACGACAACCGCAGCGACCACGACGACGAGCGCCAGCAGGCCGACCGTCCGCGTCGTCGCGCGACGAGCGCGAGAGATACCCATCACGGAACCCAAGGTAGCCGCGAGAAGGCCGTCGTGAGGTCGGATCTGCGACACCCGGAACTGTAACCCGACGCCAGAACCGGGCCTCGGTCCCGCGCGAGTCCGGCGATCACGGCGCGGGTTCGGGGAACCCGGACGGGTGGCGGCGCAGGTCGCCCAGCAGCCAGCGACCCGCGGCGAGCGCGACGACGAGCAGGCCGAGCAGCAGCGCCGCCTCCCCCGGCGCGTGGTTGCGGGCGACGCCGACGACGAGCACCAGCACCGCGACGGCGACGAGCAGGACCGACACCGCGCGGTGGAAGCGCCCCGCCTCCGAATGCGGCCACGGGTCGATCGCCCGGACGATCTCGCGGCCCTCGTCGGAGTCCGTGCACGCCTCCTTGAGCGGGCACCGGTTGCAGATCTGCGCCTTCGCCCGGTAGCGCATCAGCCGCCGCTCGTGGTCGAGCTCCTCCGGCCACAGGTGCTGGCCTTCGGGACACAGCCAGTGATCGTGGTCGGCGTCGTAGTAGAAGCCCGCGGTGCGGTAGCGCAGCGAGCGGTTGTGGGTGTGCACGGACAGCCACTCGAGCACGCCGGCCGCGACCAGCAGGAACGCGGCGTAGCCCGCGGCGAGGACGGCCTCGGGGCTCATTGCGTCTTCGCCGCCGCCGCCTCCGAGGCGCCCGTCGCGGCGACGCCCTCCGGCTCGTGGATCTCGGTGAACAGGATGTCCTCGGGCTCCTCGAGCGTGACCCGCTTGACCGTGTGGCGGATCCCGATGTAGGTGATGTAGAGCACCGGCAGCGCGCCGCCGGCGATGAAGACGATGTCGCCCGGCAGCCGCAGCCACTCGAGCGCCGCGTTCGTGTCGTTGGTCAGGAACTCGAGTTCGCGGGCCTCCCAGTAGCCGTCGTCGACGGACTTGTAGAGCTGCGCGATCCCGAGCGGCAGCAGCGTGGCGAAGCACATCCACGCCAGCCCGAGGTTCGTCGACCAGAACGCGAGCCGCGCCCACTGCTCCGGCCAGCGGTCGGCGGGGATCAGGTAGCGCAGGCAGAACAGCGCCAGCCCGATCGCCAGCATCCCGTAGACGCCCATCATCGCGGCATGCCCGTGGTTGGCGGTCAGCGCGGTGCCGATCTCGTAGTAGGAGACGACCGGCAGGTTGATGAGGAAGCCGAAGATGCCGGCGCCGAGGAAGTTCCAGAAGCCGACGGAGACCAGGAACATCACCGCCCAGCGATGCGGGAACGGCGTCTGCGAGCGCGATTCCTGCGCCGAGCCGAGTTGCAGGAACGACCACGCCTCGACCGTCAGGAACGTCAGCGGGATCACCTCGGCGGCCGAGAAGAACGCGCCCAGCGCCATGTGCTCGGCGGGCTCGCCCGAGAAGTACAGATGGTGCATGGTGCCGATCACGCCGCCGCCCGAGTACAGCGCGATGTCGAGGAAGATCACCGTCAGCGCGATCTTCTCGCGCACCACCCCGAGCAGCACGAACATGTAGGCGACCATCACCGTGGTGAACAGCTCGAGGAAGTCCTCGACCCACAGGTGCACGACCCAGAAGCGCCAGAACTCGGTGACCGTGAAGTGGTCGCCGGTGCGCGCGATCAACCCGACCGCGTAGAACGCCGGGATCGCCAGCGCGGCCAGGAAGAACATCCACGGCATGTTGCCGCGGTGCTCGCCGCGCAGGCGCGTGCGCAGCACGCGCCAGAGCATGAAGACCCAGATGAACAACCCGGCCGTCAGCAGCACCTGGTAAATCCGCGCGAGATCGAGGTACTCGAAGCCCTGCAGCCCGAACCAGTTCGACGCGGCGCCCTCGAGCATGCCGTGGATGCCGAGCAGCGAGCCGATCAGCGTGCCGAAGACCACGACCGCGAGCGCCCCGAGCAGCGCGAACGCGAGCTTGCCCTGCCCGCGCGGCTCGCGCCGCGCGATCATCGGCGCGAGGAAGATCCCGGCCGCGACGAACGACGTCGCGACCCAGAACAGCGCCAGCTGCACGTGCCAGGTCCGCATCAGGTTGTACGGGAAGACCGTCGCCAGGTCGACCCCGAAGAAGCTCGACAGCTCGGCCCGGTAGTGCTGTGAGGCGGCGCCGACGAACGTCTGGATCAAGAACAGCGCGGCCATCACGAAGAAGAACCACGCGGTCGCGCGCTGCGCCGGCGTGAGCGCGACGTCGCCGGGGTTGCGGAACGTCAGCGTGGCCTGCTCGCGGCCGTGCCAGCCGAGCCGGCGGCCCCAGCGCCCGAAGGCCGCGAACAGCAGGCCGATGCCGCCGAGCAGCGCGATCAGCGACAGCACGCTCCAGACGACGACGTTGGCCGTCGGCTTGTTGTCGACGCGCGGCTCCGGCGGCCAGTTGTTCGTGTACGAGTAGTCCTTGCCGGGCCGCTCGGCGGCGCCCGCCCACGCCGTCCAGCCGAAGAACGCGGTCAGCTGCGCGAGCTGTCTGGGGTCCGTGATCGCGTTCGGCCGCAGCCCGTGCTTGGTGGTCGGCTCCGAGAAGAAGCGGCTGTAGTGCGCGACGAGCCGGCGATGGGCGGCCGCCTGCGCCGCGGTCAGCGTCAGCGTGCCGGTGCGCTCGTCGTAGCGGTTGGTGCGGAAGTCCTCGATCGTCCGGCGCGTGGCACTGTCCGAGCGCTCGCCGCCGTACGCGGCGCGCACGCTGTCCGACGCGCGGCGCAGGTAGTCGGCGGTGAAGTCCGGGCCGAGGTACGCGCCGTGGCCGAAGACCGAGCCGTACTCCATCAACCCGTTGTGCAGGAACACCTGCTGGCCCGCCTGCACGTCGGCGTTCGTGTACAGCGTCCGGCCCGCCTCGTCGACGACGCGGCGCGGGATCGGCGGCTTCGCGTCGTACGTGCGGTAGGCGAGCAGCCCCATCACGAAGAAGCCGAACAACAACACCAGCGCGACCGCCTGGACCCACCCCTTCGACACCAGCAGTTGCCGCCGTTCTGTCGCCGTCCACGTCGCTCCTCTCCACCGACCACGACTGCGCTCGGCGGACGATTACCAGACGCGGAGCTCTTTTTCCTCGTCGACGGTAAAAAATCTTGCGGCGAGCGCTGGTCCGTGTGAATTAGGCTCGGGCTCGTGACCTCGGGCATCGTCCACCTCGGGCTCGGCGCGTTCGCCCGCGCGCACCTCGGCGAGTACACCGAGGACGCCGGCGGCTGGAGCATCTGCGGCGTCGCGCCGCACAGCCGGACGATCGTCGACGCGCTGCGCGCGAGCGGCGGCCGCTACACGCTGATCACACGCGCGGAGCGGGACACGTTGCGGGAGATCGGCGCGTTCGGCGCCGCGCTGCACGCGCCGTCGGAGCGCGACGCCGTGGTGGACGCGATCGCGGCGGCGGAGATCGTCACGCTGACCGTGACCGAGAAGGCCTACCGCGAGGACGCGGACGTCATCGCGCTGCTGCGGGACGGGCTCGCGCGCCGCGATGCGCCGGCGACGGTGCTCTCGCTCGACAACCTGCCGCGCAACGGCGAGGTGCTCGCGCGCGTGGTCGGCGACGACCGGCACCGCTACCCGTGCTCGATGGTCGACCGCGTCGTCCCCGCGGCGACGGACGCCGACCGCGCCGCCGCGGACGACCCTGCCGTCGTCGTGGCCGAGCCGTTCCGGCAGTGGGTGATCGAGGACTTCGACGGCCCGCGGCCGGACTGGGACGCGCTGTTCGTGCACGTCCAGCGCGCCGCACGAGGCCCTCAAGCTGCGGCTGCTCAACGGCACGCACTCGCTGCTGGCCTATCTCGGCCCGCGGCTGGGCGCGCGCACGGTCGCCGACGCGTGGGCGCTGCCGGCGCTCGTCGCCGCCGCGGATCGGCTCGCGACCGAGGACCTCGTCCCGACGTTGCCGGAGATCCCCGGCATCGACGTCGGCGAGTACCGCGCGCAGCTTTCCGAGCGCTGGTCGAACCCGCGGATCGATCACCACCTGGCGCAGATCGCGCTCGACGGCGACCAGAAGCTTCCGGCCCGCTTCGCCGAGCCGGCGCGGCAACGCGTCGCCGCCGGCCACCCGCCGCGCTGGATCGCGCTCGCGCTCGCGGCCTACGACGGCGCCGAGCGCATCCTCGACCAGTTCCCGGACGAGCTGCGGCCGCTGGTGGAGGAGTGGCGCGAGCGCTTCGCCCGCGACGGCGTAGCGCGCGCTCTGCAGTTCCTAGCGCGGGGCGATCGCGCCGCGGTGGGTCAGGGCCGCGGCGGCGACGCGGTTGGCGGCGGCCGCCGCGTCGGCGGGCGAGGCGCCGTTCAGCCGCGCGTGCAGGTAGCCGGCGTCGAACGCGTCGCCCGCTCCGGTGGTGTCGACGATCTCGGCCACCGGCGCCGCCGCGATCTGCTCGCCGGTCAGCAGGCGTGCGCCGTCCGCGCCGAGCTTGATCGCCGCCTCCGGCACGTCGAGCGCGTGCAGCCGGGCGAGCAGGTCCTCGGCGTGGTCGTCGAGCGTCGGGAGCGCGATCGCCGTGCGCCGCAGGACGTCGTCCATCCGCCGGCGCGCGGTCTCCGCGTCCGGCCAGCCCGCGGGACGGTAGTTGGTGTCGAAGGCGACCTGCGCGGGAAGCGCGTCGAGCAGCTCCAGCAGGCGCGCGTGAGCCGCGTC
Source organism: uncultured Solirubrobacteraceae bacterium (assembly GCA_963755275.1). Taxonomy (GTDB): domain Bacteria; phylum Actinomycetota; class Thermoleophilia; order Solirubrobacterales; family Solirubrobacteraceae; genus Solirubrobacter. The sequence goes on from CAVWJU010000010.1 coordinate 160,181, forward strand.
GGTCAGCAGCGACAGGGTTATGCCGGACAGGAAGAGCCAGTCGGCGTCCGCCAGCCCGGCGCGTAGCTGCTCGGCATGCTCGTCGTCGGCGAGGATCCGGCGCGCGGGTGAAGCGTCGCGCCAGTACGTGAACGAGCGCTCGCCGCTCGCGTCGGTGCGGATCAGGTAGAGCCCCGGCGCCATGCCCGCGAGCCGGTCCGTGAGCGAGCCGTCGACGCCCTCGGCCTCCCAGGCCGCGAGCATCGCGTCGCTGTAGTGGTCGTCGCCGACGCGCGAGACGAAGCGCACGCGCGTGCCGGCCCGCGCCAGCCCGACCGCGACGTTGTACGCGTCACCTGCGTAGCCGAGCGCGTAGCGCCCGTCGCCGGCCTCGCTGAGCTCGATCATGCACTCGCCCAGCGCGGCGACGGAGCTCGTCTCCTCCACGCGTCGAGTCTAGGTCGCAGCGAGAAGGACAACGAGGCCCTCGCGGCGAATCGCACGGCGACAGCGTCATGCTCGACCTGCGCACCACTGATCCCACCCGGCAGTCCGCAGACCGGCGCGTCGTGCTCGTGTTCGGCTTCGTCGCGATCGCGACCTTGACGTTCACGGCCGTGGCCTCCGGCGGAGGCGGCTGGGCGCTCGCGATCGGCACCGCGCTCGCGCTGGCCGAGCTGCCGTGGTTCTTCGCCTTCGGCGCGCGCTGGCGGCTGCTCAAGGACGCGCTCGCCGGCATCCCGTTCGCCTGGCGCGGCGAGCGCGCCGGCGTGTGGGCGACCGCGCCGGTCGCGGGCGTCTTCGCGACGCTCGTGCTCGTGGCCGCGCTGGACTTCCCGGGCTGGCTCGCGCTGCTGAGCTGCATCGCCGGCGCCGTGGCGTACACGGCGCTGCTGGCGATCGCCGAGGCGCGCTACGAACGCTCGATCCTGCTCGACCTGACCGTGCTCGAGCTGCGCTTCCAGCGCATCACGGACAACCGTCCCTGGCGTTCGCGCCGCGACGACGTCAGCGGGGTCGGCGCGTAGGGGGTGTGTAACGAACACTCATCCCCTGTGAGTGTTCGTTACACACCCCCGGCCGGACGCGTCAGTAGAGCCCGAGCGCATGGCCCGGGTCGGCGTTGGCGCCGCGGACCGTGACCTCGAAGTGCAGGTGCGGGCCGGTGGCGTGGCCGGTGGCGCCGACGCGGCCGACCTGGGTGCCGGCGAGCACGTAGGCGCCGAGCGAGACCGAGAAGGCGGACAGATGGGCGTAGCGGGTGCGCAGCGGCGTTGCCGTGGTCGAGCACGACCGTGTTGCCCCAGCCGTCGTTGTAGCCGGCGAAGACGACGCGACCCGCGCCGGCGGCCGTGACCGAGGTGCCGGTGGCGGCCGGGAAGTCGAGGCCGGCGTGGAAGGTGGTGCCGCGCGGGCCGTAGCGGTCGCCGAGCGGGGCCGCGATCGGGCTGCGCAGCGCCGGGGCGCGGACCGGCGCGCGCGAGAGCGCGGCGAACGTGGCCGGGCCCGCGACCCCGTCGGCAGCGAGCCCGTAGAAGGCCTGGGCGCGGCGGACGGCGACGCCGGTGCGAGCGCCGAAGCCGCCGTCGACGCCGCCCAGCGGGAAGCCGTGGGTCTCGAGCGAGAACTGCAGCGCGGCGACGTCCCAGCCGCGATGGCCGGCCCGCAGCGGCCGGCTGCCGATCGGATGGCGGCCCTGCGCGCCGAGCGCGCGACGGGTGCGCGGGCCGACGATCCCGTCGACGGCCAGTCCTGCGCGGCGCTGGATCCGGCGGACGCCCGCGTTCGTGCCCGGCCCGGCGAGCCCGTCGACCGGGCCGTCGTAGACGGCGTGAGCGCGCAGCGCGACCTGCAGCGCGGCGACGCGCGCACTGGCGGCCGAGGCGGTCGCGGGAAGCAGGAGAGAGACCGCGACCGTCGCCGCCGACATCCATGTCCGGACCGGCATCAACGTCTCGACGGGTTCGCGCTGTGACACGCGAGTCCTGCCGGCGGGCGGCGAGTCGCGCGAGGGTCGGCGCGCGAGTGCGGCCGGCGAGACCTTCCGGCGGGCGGCGAGTGGCCGGCTCAGCGTGCGGTGGCGATCACGCGGGTGCCGTGGCGCGGCGAGAACGTGACGTTGCGGCGGGCGACGCGCTCGGCCCGCCGCGACGCCGCGCGCAGATCGAAGCGGCGCAGGATCACGCCCAGCACGACCCGCATCTCGAGCTCCGCGAACGCCGCGCCGAGGCAGCGGCGCACGCCGCCGCCGTACGGGATCCAGGTGTAGGTCGACGGCGGGTGCTCGAGGAAGCGCTCGGGGCGGAAGGCGTACGGGTCGGGATAGGCCTCTGCGCGCGTGTGGGCGAGCCAGATCGCGGGCGTGACGTCGGTTCCGGCCGGCAGCGAGACCCCGTCGGCGACCAGGTCGACGGCGAGCCGGCGCCCCGCGAGCGGCACGACCGGGCGCAGTCGCAGCGACTCGGCGACCACCGCGCGCACGTACGGCTCTCCGTCGGCCCGCATCCGGTCCATCTGGTGCGGATGGCGCGTCAGCAGGTCGAGCGTCCAGGCCAGCCCGGTCGCGGTCGTCTCGTGCCCGGCCAGCAGCAGCGTCATCAGCTGGTCGCGGACCTCACGGTCGCTCATCGCCGAGCCGTCCTCGAAGCGCGTCTGCACGAGCAGCGAGCAGATGTCCTCGCCCGGCGCCTCGCGCCGGCGGGCGATCTCGTCCAGCAGCCGCGCGTCGATCTCCGACGCCATCTCCTGCAGCCGCTCGAGCGCGCCGCTGCGGCCGAGCAGCACCGAGACCTGCAACCCCGTGGACACCGTGGCCGCCAGCAGGTCGCGCAACAGGTCGTGCAGCGGGCCACGCTCGGACACGCCGAAGACGGCGCGCAGGATCACCTCGAGCGTGATCGCCTGCATGCTCGGGTGCACGGCGAAGGGTGTTCTCTCCGGCCAGCCGTCGAGCTCGCGCTCGGCTGCCTCGACCACGACCGACTCGTACGCGCGCAGGCGCTCGCCGTGGAACGGCGGCAGCATCGCCTTGCGCCGCGACAGGTGGTCGGCGCCCTCGAGCAACAGCAGCGAGCGCGGGCCGACCATCGGCCGCAGCGTGACCGTCCGCCCCGGCGGGAGCCCGTGCGCGCGCTCGGCGTACAGCGCTCGGATCGCCTCCGGTGAGGAGAGCATCACCAGCGGGGTCTGAAAGCTCGTGAGCTTGACGCTGAACGCGTCCCCATAGCGCCGTCGGCAGTCCTCCATGAACGCGATCGGGCGCAGCAGCCAACGCGCGGTCTGGATCGCGGGAGGCGAGGTCGGGCCGGCGGGAAGCGTCATGGCGCGCAGTATCCGCCGAGCGCGGACTCGAGCGCCAGTGCGACCGCGAGCGCCATGTCGTCGCGCCAGGGATGGGCGGCGATCTGCAGGCCGATCGGGAGCCCGTCGGCCGACGACCCGCAGCGGACGGTCGCCGCCGGCCAGCCCGTCATCGAGTGCGGCGTCGTGAAGCTCGTGTGGTTCTCGATCTCGCCGTGTGGCGGCGCCGGCGTCCCGAACACGGGGGAGAGGATGACCTCGAAGCGCTCGCCGAAGCCGAGCATCGCCTCGCGGTAGGCGTCCCAACGGCGCAGCAGGTCGTAGGGGATCGCGCCGTCCCCGTAGGAGCGCCAGACTTCGATCGTGAGCGCGTGGCCGTCGCCGGGCGGCGCGGTCGGCTCGACCACCGCGCCCGCGTCGCCCAGCGCGTCGGCCGCCGCTGAGAGCACGCGCAGCGTGTCGGCGTCCGGTCGCGCAAGACCGTCGTCCTCGAGCAGCGCCACCCGCAGATCGCGCAGCCCCAGCATCGCCGCGGGGAGCGCAGGTCGACCGGCGCGACGCCGCCGTCGCGTTCGTCGGGCCCGGCAATCACCGACAGCACGAGCGCGACGTCGGCCACGGAGCGCGCGAGCGGCCCGACCTGCGTGCGCGGATCGGCCAGCGCGCCGAGCGGCCCGAGATCATCGACCACGCCGGTGACCGGCACGCGTCCCGCGGTCGGCTTGAGCGCCGCCAACCCGCAGAAGTGGGCGGGCAGCCGCACGCTCGCGCCCGAGTCCGTTCCGAGTCCGAACGCGGACGCGCCCGAGGCCACGGCCGCCGCCTCGCCACCGCTCGACCCGCGCGAGGTGCGCCTCGACGACCTCGACCGCCGATCGCTCGCCGAAAGCGATCAGCGCCGCGAGCGAGGTCGCGCTCAGTTGATCTCGTCCGTCAATGAGTCGAGCCCGTCCTCTCGCAGCGACGACAACTCGCCGGAGAACTCCCCGCCGACGAGGATGAACGCCATCCGCGTCACGCCCTGCGAGCGGTTGTGCCAGGCATGGTCCGTGCCGCGCTGGACGACGATGTCGCCCGCGCGCAGATCCGCCTCGGAGTCGGTCAGGATCAGCGTGATCTCGCCCTCGAGCACGATCCCGTAGTCGACCGAGGACGTCCGGTGCATCGGCGTCAGCGCGCCCGGCAGGAACTCGTTGACACGGATGTTGGTGCCCGCGCGCTCGGGCGCGATCCGCAGCGGCCGCTCGGTCGGCTCGGGCTCGGACGGCGCGATCGGCGCCAGGTCTCCCACGGTGTTCCAGATCTCGTGGAAGATCAACCGGACCTCTTCGGAATTGCGGGTCACGGGGACCGGGCCGTCGCTGAGGAAGATCGACCGCCCGGTCTCGTCGTGCCCGGTGACCACGCGTCGCGGAGCGGACATGCCCCGCGACTATCTCAAATCGGCGAGGAGGGGCGCGCCATGCCCTCGGCGAGGTCGCCGAAGCCCGGGGCGATGATGGCGCCGGGCTGTGCGATCAGCTCCTCGGCCACGAGCGCCTCGGTCGTCAGCAGCAGCGCCGCCACCGAGGCGGCGTGCTCCAGCGACAGCCGCGTCACCCGCACCGGGTCGATCACGCCCTTGTCGAACAGGTCGCCGAACTCGCCCGTCAGCGCGTTCAAGCCGTGGCCGTCGGGCATCGCCAGCACCTGGTCGATCGTGGCCTGCCCGTCGTAGCCGGCGTTCGAGGCGATCCAGTACAGGGGCTCCGAGAGCACCGACCGCACGATCTCCGCGCCGCGCGCGTAATCGCCCTCGAGCGTGAGCGCGTCCAGTGCGTCGGCGGCGCGCAGCAGCGCCGTCCCGCCACCCGGGACGACGCCCTCGGACACCGCGGCCTGGGTTGCCGCCAAGGCACCCTCGGTGCGCCGGAAGCGCTCCTTCAGGGCGGGCTCGGTCGGCGCGCCCACGCGGATCACGGCCAGGTTGGCCGAGAGCCGGGCGATCCGCTCGCCGAGGATCTCGACGTCGCGGTCGTGCACGGCGCGCGCGAGCTCCACGCGCAGCTGCGCGAGCCGCCCGGCGACGTCCTCGGCCGTCCCGCCGCCCTCGATGAACGTGCAGTCGTCGGCGGTGACGATCACGCGTCGCGCCGTCCCGAAGTGCTCCGGGGTCACGTCGCTCAGCGTCAGCCCGGCCTCCTCGGCGATCACGGTCCCGCCGCAGAACGCCGCGAGGTCCCCGAGATGCTGGACGCGCCGGTGCCCGAAGCCGGGCGCGCGCACCGCGACCGCTTCGAGCGTCCCGTGCCGCGTGTTGGAGACCAGCATGCCGAGCGCGCTCGCCTCGGCGTTCTCGGCCAGGATCACGAGCGGCCGCGGGTTCTTCGCCAGCGCGTCGAGGATCGGCAGCAGGTCGTTCGGGTGCTTGAGCGGCTTGTTCGTCATGAACACGGCCGGGTTCTCGAAGACGGTCTCCATCCGGTACTGGTCGCGCACCATGTAGGGCGAGAGCCAGCCGTTCTCGACCACCATCCCCTCGACGAAGCCCACGTTGACCCCGGGCTCGGCGGACTCCTCGAGCGTGACCACGCCTTCGGCCCCGACGCGCTCGAGCGCCTCGGCCACGGCGCTGCCGATCACCTCGTCCTCCTTGGCCGCGATCGTGGCCACCTTGACCAGGTCGGGGCCTTCGACCGGCCGCGCGACCCGTTGCAACTCGGCACTGACGGCCGTGGCCGCCTCCTCGATCCCGCGCCGCAGCAGCATCGGGTTGGCGCCCTCGTTGAGCGCCTGCATGCCCTCGCGCACGATCGCCTGCGCCAGCAGGGTCGCGGTCGTGGTCCCGTCGCCGGTCTCGTCGGAGGTCTTATTGGCGACCTCGCGCACGAGCTGGGCGCCCATGTTCTTGTACTGGTCGGTGAGCTCGATCTCGCGCGCGATCGTCACGCCGTCGTTGGTGATCGTGGGAGCGCCGGTGAGGCGCTCCAGCACGACGTTGCGCCCCTTCGGGCCCAGGGTCACCTTGACCGTGTTGGCCAGTTCGTCCACGCCCGCCTGCAGCAGCAGACGAGCCTCGTGGTTGAAGTAGAGGCGCTTGCCCATGGCTATGAGCCTTCCTAACTAAGGTCGGATGATCGGGGTGGGGCGGCGGGGATGTCCGCCTTAGTCTCATGCAGGGACGAGGATGCCCCGGCCCTGCAGACGTCCGTTGTCCAGGTCGGCCATCGCGTCATTGATGGCGTCCAGTGGGTATTGCGAGGTGTGCAGCGTCACCTTGCCCTGGGCGGTCAAGGTCATCAGGTCCTGCAGGTCGATGTAGGTCCCGACGAGGTTGCCGATGAACGAGATCTCGCGCGAGATGATGTCGATCGTCGGCACGTTGATGTTCTCGCCGTAGCCGATCACGTAGTAGAAGCCGCCGTCCTGCACCATGTCGACGCCGTCCTCGATGGCGCCCTTCTCGCCGACGAAGTCGATGATCGCGTCGGCGCCCATCCCGTCGGTCAGCTCCTTGACCGTGTCGCGCTGGGAGCCGTCGACCTGCACGGTGTGGTCCGCGCCCAGTTCCTGGGCCAGCGCGAGCGCTTTCTCGGACGGGTCGACGACGATGATCTCGGTCGGCGTGTAGGCCTTCAGGCACTGGATGCCGATGTGGCCCAGCCCGCCGGCGCCGATCACGACCGTCTTCGTGCCCGCGCCCAGGATCGGGATCGCCTTCTTGACGGCGTGGATCGCCGTCAGGCCGGCGTCGGCCAGCGCCGCGATGTCGGTCGGGTGCAGCGACGGGTCGAGCTTGACGACGGACCGTGCGCTCGTGTGCAGGAACTCGGCGAAGCCGCCGTCGCGCCCGATCCCCGGGAACTCACCGTTGACGCAGTGCATGTCGTCGCCCTTGCGGCACGGCCGGCAGAGGCCGCAGGCGATGAACGGGTGCACGATCACGGTGTCGCCGACCTCGACGTTGCTCACGCCGGAGCCGACCTCGTGGATCCAGCCCGCGTTCTCGTGCCCGGGCACGTAGGGCAGCTCGACGCCGGACTTCTCCGCCCACTGGCCTTCCTGGATGTGCAGGTCGGTGCGGCACAGCCCGGCCGCGCCGATCTTCACGATCACGTCGAGCGGGCCGAGGATCTTCGGCTCGTCGATCTGCTCGACCTTCAGCGCCTCGTGGTAGTTGTGCAGACGCGCGGCCTTCATGCGGCGACTCCCTCCTCCTCCGAATACCTGACCCGCAGCAGATCGCGGCACATGCCGCCGTTGGTCTCCAGTGACAGCGCGGTGAGCGAGGCCATCCGGCCGAACCGCTTGAAGTCGCTCACCGGCGCGCCGTCGCCGGTCACGAACGCCGGGGCATCGTCGGACGCGTCGATCCCCAGCTCCCGGCGCAGCTCGCGGCAGCGCTCGGCGTCCGGCCCTTCGAGGTCGCCCAGGCGGGCTGACGCCGGGTCGGCGACCGACGGCAGCACCCGGCCCTGGCGGGCGACCAGTGCCTTGCGCTGGAACAGCGCGCGCAGCGCGTCCAGCTCGCCCCGGGTCTCGCCCGGGAACGCCTCGCTGAACCCCGCGCCGCGCCCGACGGCGGCGTTGATCTCTCGCCCCGTGTAGTGGTCCTCGAGCTCGACCAGCACCCGCCGCAGACCCGGGACGCGGTCGACCGCGGCCCGGGCATCGGCGGCCATCAGGAAGGCGAAGTTCGGCGCGCACTGCGGCGTCGGAAGCCGCAGGCGCACCGACACGTCACCGTCGGCGGTCACGACACAGGAGCCGACGAAGCCGAGCGTGGTGATCGGTTCGTCGAGCTCCGGGTCGTAGACCGTCCCGAGTTCCTCGAGGACCTGGGCGCGTAGCGTCACGCCGCCCCTTCGACGAGCTGGGCGTCCTCCTGCTTCGCGGGCTCGTCGGCGGCCACCGGCAGCCGCAGCTCTTCGGGCACCTCGACGTCGTACAGCTTCGCGCCGTTGAGGCCGAGGATCTTCTTCTTGCCCTCGATGCCCAGCCGCGGGAAGTCCGAGAACGCCTCGTCGTCGGGCATCTCCCAGTCGACGAAGCCCTCGACCTGCCACTTCGGCTCCCAGATCGCATAGTCGGAGCCGAACAGCATCTTGTCCTCGCCGACCCAGAACAGCAGCTCGCCCATGACCTTCGCGAAGAACTTCGGGCGCGCGTGCATCAGGCCGCCGACGGCCACGGCGATGCCGGCGTAGACGTTGGGCTCCTGCGTCGCCATGAAGCAGAAGTCCTCGATCCGCGGCAGCCCGACGTGCTCGACGATGAAGTTCAGGTCGCCGTTGTAGTCCGTCGCCACGTGATCGATGTCCGAGACGTCGAAGGCGTCCTTGTCCAGCGGCCAGATCGTCGGACCCTTGTGGACGTGGATGTTCTTGATCCCGAGCTCGGCGCACTTGTCCAGGAACGGGCGCGCCTCGGGGTCGGTCAGCTTCCAGCCGCGCGAGTCCCCGTGCCACTCGGCGGTGTAGAGCTTGACGCCCTTCAGGCCGTACTTGGCGTGGTCTTCCTCGAGCTGGCGCAGGCCGGCCTCGCCGTCACGCGGGTCCCAGCGACCGTTGAGGATCAGGCGGTCCTTGAACCGCTCCTGCATCTCGGCGTTCTGCTCGATCGAGTTGAAGCCCTTCGTGTACCACTGCTTGAGGTACGTCGACTGGAAGACCGCCTTGTCGACGTGGCCTTCCGTGAAGACGTCCTTCTCGAAGTCGTCCATCGAGTACTTCTGGAAGTGCTCGATCGACCAGTGCGTCTCCGCCGGGCCGAGGCCCTGGTAGGCGTGGAAACACTCGATCCAGCCCTTCGCGAACTCCTCTTGGCCCTTCACCCAGTTGTCCGGGCTCGCGTCCCAGAAATGCAGGTGAGAGTCGAAGATGAAGTACTTCTCGCCGTTCTTCTCGTACATCTGGCTCCTCCTACTCGACAGGCTGGAGGTCGAAGTCGAGGTACTCGGCGGCGTCCTCCGGGTTGGCGAACAGCGACACGCGGTCGTCGAGGACCACCATACGCCCATAGTGGGTGCTCATGATCTCCTCGAAGTCGTCGTTGCCGAAGTCGTCCCAGCCGAGCGCCTCGGCGATCTCCTCGTAGTCGAAGTCGATCCGGTTCACGCCGTCGACGCGGATCATCGACGGCAGCTCCGAGACGACGATGTTCTCCTTCCCGCGCATCACGTCGGCCACCACGTAGCCGACCTGGTTGTTCATCAGCGTCACGCCCGCCTTGTTGGACGAGGTGCGATCGGAAGCGAAGTGCGTCATGCCGTGACCTCCTTCGGAGCCTCGAGGCCGAGATCGCTGGCGAACTGCTCGAAGCGCAGGCGAGAGCGCTCGAAGGAGTCCTCGAAGCGCACGAGCTTCTCGGGCAGCTGGGACCAGATCGGCTGGAGCTGGCGCCCCGCCGCGACCGCTCGCGGCGTCCAGTCCTCCAGCCAGGCCTGCATGGTCGCCTTGTTCTCGGCGCCGTGCTTCTCGTCGTCGGCCAGCATCAGGAACAGGGCGCGCGCGCCGCGCTGCTCGCGGGCCGCGTCGGACTCGCCGGCGCCCATGATCGTCGGCGTCACGAAGTCGCCCTGCGGCGCGGCGGCCTGCATCACGAAGCCCGAGCGGAACAGCTCGCCAACGAGCGGTTCGAAGACCACCGTCGTGGCGAACAGCGCCTCGGACCAGTCGCGGATGCCGGTCAGCTGTTCGACCAGCTCGCGCGTCGGCTGCCAGATCGGGTCTTCCTGCCAGGTCTGCTTGTGGATCGACCCGTCAAAGCCCTCGATCTCCTCCGACAGCGTGAGGTTGTAGAGGATCAGGTCCTGCGCGAAGCGGAGCTTGTGGAGCGCCCCGACGGCCATCGCGTTGTTGATCATGTTGGTCGGCGCATCGCGCTGGGCGGGCGTGTAGACGTGCATGCCGAGCCCGTGCTCGGCGTGCGCCCACGCGAACACGTGACGCTCGAGAACCTTCACCCAGGCCGGGTGCATTGCCTGGAACACGTGCGCGGTGCGGCCGTGCTCGATGTTCTGGGAGATCTGGCGGACGACGTTCGCGTTGTTGCGATAGATCGTCTGCTCCCACTCCTCGTTGGGGTCGAGGAACTCGTGCCAATTGGACGACTTCAGCGCCGACCATTCCTGCGGGTAGCCGGCGTCGCCGTTGGCGAAGGAGTAGACCCAGCCCTGCGACAGGTGGCGCGCGGGATCGGGCTGGACGTCGATCGTGACGTCCTCGTAGACCGTCGCGCGGCGCTTGCGCGGCTCGAAGTAGTTGTAGCTGCGGCTCTGCCAGGAGGGGAACTGCTGCGCTCCCGCCTCGGCGTCCGTGAACACAGGCTTGGGGACGCTGCGTTCCTTGACCTCTGTCGCCATGGGTCTCCTCACTCGTCCGCGGTGGTGGTGAACTTGTCGTAATAGATGTGCGCCTCGGGAACGCCCTTGCGCTCGAGCAGGGCGATCGCGGCTTCGACCATCGGCGGCGGGCCGCACACGTAGGCGTCCACTTCGGTGACGTCGCCCTCGAGCCGATCGACGACGTCGGTGATCAGCCCGCATTCGCCCTTCCAGCCGTTGACGTCCTCCGACAGCGCGGGGACGAAGCCGCAATTGAGCATCCCGAGCTCTTCGAGACCGAAGAGGTCGGCCTCGGCGCGCGCGCCGTAGTAGTACGCCGCCTGGCGAGCCGACCCGGTCTCCTTGAGCGAGCGCAGCAGGCTGAGGATCGGCGCCATGCCGGCGCCGCCCCCGATGAACAGCAGCCGCCGCGGCGAGCTCGGCCGCAGCGTGAAGACCCCGTACGGCCCTGTGACCTCGATCTCGTCCCCGGGCTTGACCGAGCCGTCGGCCAACAGCCCCGAGAACTTGCCGCCCTCGTAGGCCTTGATCATGAACTCGAGCGAATCGGGGCTCGTCCCCGCCATCGAGAACGAGCGCTTGTGCTCGGTGCCCGGGATCACGATGTCGACGTATTGGCCCGGCTTGTACTCGAGCGGCTCAGCGGGCTTGAGCTTGAGAAACCAGATGTCCGAGGTGAGCGGCTCGACCGCCTCGACCGACGTGGAGACCGTCCGCGGCGGCACGCCGCCGTGGATGATCTCCTCGTCGTAGTTGATCAGCTCGATCTCCATGTCGGAGTAGGGATGGGCGCGGCACAGCAGCGTCCACCCCTCGGCCTCCTCGAAGTCGGGCAGGGCGAACGTCGAGTAGCGGTCGAGGTCGACCTCGCCGTCGAGGATGAATGACTTGCACGCCGAGCATTGCCCCTCTTTGCAGCCGTGCATGAGCATGATGCCCTGCTGGAAGGCTGCGTCGAGGATCGTCTCGTCTTCGTCGACCTCGATCTCGATGCCGACGGGCTCGAAGCGAACGGTGTGCGTCTTTCCCACGACGGCTCGGCCTCTTCTAGCTCCCCGCGGGCCGGCCCGCCGGGCCGCCCTTCTTGTACTCGGCCATGTGCTGCTCGCGCTCCTCCGGCGACATCTCGTTCAGCAGCACGTTGGGGCTGTTGAGCGTGATGCCCTTGACCTCGTCCAGGGTCCACATGTCCTTGGGGTCGAGGCTCAGGTGCGGCTGCGGGATCAGCGTGTGGCCGTCGTCGCGGACGTATCCGAGCGAGTCCTGCATGATCTCGGCGAGGTCCTTGCCGTGGTGCAGGGTCTCCCACTCGCGCTGGCCGGAGAGGCGGCCCATCGACGGCGTCGGGCGGCCTTCGTACTCGGGCCGGAACGCGACCTTGTCGGTCCAGTGGCAGGTCTCCGAGCAGTAGGTCCGGACCTGGCCGTCGACCTCGTCCATGACCGTGTCCTCGCGGATCAGGCACGGCACCATGCAGGTCCAGCAGCGGTGCGGATACTGGTAGTTGGCCTCGGCCTCGAACGCGATCGGCTTGTGGCCGTTCTTCTTGGAGAGGTCGGAGTACTTCTCCCACCACTTGCCGTACTTGTCGTACCAGCCCGGGTACTTGAACTCGAACCACTCGAAGTCGTCGTCGTCCATCGCGTCGATCCGCCAGTAGTTGGCGAACCAGCCGGTGGCGAAGAACTGGGCGACCTCGTGGATGTAGCCCTTGTTCCAGATCCGGTTCCAGGACTCCTCGACGAGATCGTGCGGGATCGTCAGGCCGTACTTCTCCAGCGGGACCAGGTAGGACCGGTAGTAGTCGTCGTAGATCCAGCGCCGCCAGGCCTCGGCGTAGGACTCGCGGTCCTTGCGGCGGTCCTTGGTGCCGTACTCGATGAACGTGCCGATGGCGGCGTCCACGACGGCATGGTTGTTCCACCAGGCGTAGCGCAGGTCGCGCTCGAGCAGCTGGCGGTTGCGCTCGTCCGCGAGCGCCATCAGGATGATCGAGTAGCCGTTGGAGATGTGGCGGCTCTCGTCGGACTGCACCGAGTGGAAGACCGTCGGCAGCAGGTAGTCGCCGTTGGCCGCGGCCTCGCCCGGCATCGCCACGAACAACACGTTCGTGAACGCCGTCTCGGCGACGATCGTCAGGTAGACGTTGGCGGCGGTGATCGCGTCACCGGTGATGAAGCCCTCGCCGAACTGGCGGCCGATCGTGCCGGCGTAACAGTTCGCGAACCCCTTCTCGGTCAGGTCGAAACCGGCCGGATCGATGTAGTGGTTCATGTACAGGCGCTTGAGGTTCATCTGGATCGTCGAGTGGCGCACCTCGTCGATCATCTGAATCGCGAGCCCGTTGTGGACCTCGGGGTTCGGCACGGCGTTGATCGCCAGCGGCATTGCGCGGGCGGCCGAGATCTCCGGGAACGGGATGATGCTCAGGAAGAGCTTCTGCCACTCCATCCAGCGCTGCTGGACCTGGCGGAACATGTTGCCGCGGATGGCGCCGTCCATCGCGCCGAACACGCGGTTGTCCTTCTCCTCCTCCATCGGGAAGTAGGAGCGCAGGACCTGCTTGAGCGGGTCCTTCTTGGGTGCTTTCTCGAACGTGTAGTCGGTCGGGTACTTGTCGACCGGCTCGACGAACGTGGGATCCCAGGAGAGTTCCTGGATCTTGTTGTGGGCCTTCGTGATGCTGGCTCTGCTCACGACGGTTTACCTCCTTTGGCGCAGCCGACGTTTCACCGCGAGGTGCTCTGGGGCGGACGCTAGGACCGCGGTTCGACCTGGATCAAGAATTTCGTGCCGGTCGCCACATGCCTGGAATTGGACGACGTCGCGGACGGTTTCTATGAGCGCCTCGCGCTCGGAGTCGAAGGCACGGACGGACATCGAGATGCCGACGGCGCCGAGGAAGCGTCGCTGCTCGTCGAGCAGCGGAGCGGCGATGCAGCAGAAGTCGGGCGCGATCTCCTCGCGATCGACGGCGATCCCGGTCCGCCGGACGCGCCGCAGGTCGCCGCGCAGCGTGTCGGGGTCGGTGATCGTGGCGGCCGTGAAGCGCTTGAGCCCGGCGCTCAGGTAGCGCTCGAGCGCGTCGGCCGGCGCGCGGGCGAGCACGACCTTGCCGAGCGCCAGCGCGTGCGCGTTGTCGCGGATGTCCGGGCTCATCCCGGGCAGCTTCGGCATGCCCTGCAGGCCGCGCTCGAGCACCACCCGCAGGTGGTTGCCGCGCAGGACCGCCAGGTAGGCGCGCTTGTGCGTGCGCGCGAGCAGGTCGTCGACGACGCCGCTCAGGTCGTGGCGGTCGGACTCCTCGGCGACGGTCTCACGGAACTCCGGCGAGAGGTGATAGAGGCCGCCCGGGAGCCGCTCGGCGACGTGCTCGTCGCACAGCGAGGCGAGCACGTTGTACGCGGTCGAGACGCTCTTGCCGAGCTCGTACGGCGACCTCGTCGGCGCGGACGCCGTCGGGCGTGCGGGCGAGCAGCCACGTGACGCTGAGTGCGGCCTTCGCCGTGCTGAGGCCACGCTGAGGGGCCCTCGTCTGCATTCGCGCGGTTCTCTCCTCCCACCCGGGCTGGGTCGATGGGAGCAGTGCACCACGCGGGCGTTACATCAGCGCTGCACGCCGCAGCTCGCCGACCTGGGCGGCGCACTGGGCGCGCCGCGGATCGCGGAACTCGAGCTGCGAGAGGAGCCGTTTCCAGGCCCCGAGGTCGTCTGCACCGGTGCGCGTGTGGACCCAGGCCCACAGCGCTTCGACGTCGTCGGCGGTCATCACCGCTTGGCGCAGCCAGGCCTCGACGCGCTCGCGCTCACGGGCCACGCCGGGCGCCTCGGAGCTGGGCAGCAGCGGGCCGGGATAGGCCTCGGCGGCCTCGCGCACGGCGCCGCCGGCGAGCAGGCCCTCGATCCGGCGCACGTCGGTCTCGACGTCGCAGGTGAGCCGATAGCGGTCGGTGTCGATCCAGGGGCCGAGCAGCTTTCTGAGCCGGCTCACCTCGACGCGCACGCTGGAGACGCTGCCGCCGTCGCCGTGCAGGTCGGCGCACAGCGCTTCGGCGCCCATCCCGTTGGGGTGCGCGCACAGCAGGGCGAGGATCTCGGCCAGCCGCGGACGCAGCTCGGTCCTGCGGCCATCGATCTCGAGCGTCGCGCGGTCGCGGCCGAGGAAGCCCAGCTTGGCCAGCGGGCGAGCGATGCTCGACACTCGGCGCGACTCGACGGCGTGGACGACGAAGGCCTCGAGCGTGGGCGAGACCGGCTCGGCGACGGCCTCGACGCCGCTCGGGAGCACGAGCGCGCCGCCGCCGGGCGGGATCGCGAGCCGGCCGGCGACGCCCCAGCCGGACGGCACGGCGCCGATCGCGCGGCCGGAGGGGGTCATCAACGCGCTGCGGTCCGGCGACACGCGGTTGCCGTAGCGGGCGTGCAGGCGCGCGTCGCGCTCCTGCAGCGCGAGCTGCAGGCTGGCCTCGACGGCGCGCGCGGTCGCGGTGGCGACGGCGAGGCTGTGCGGGTGCACCGTGCTGAGGTCGCCGGTGAGGTCGATCACGCCGATCACGGCGCCGGTGTCCGGGTCGTGGATCGGCGCCGCGCTGCAGGTCCAGCGCTGAACCGGGTCGCTGAAGTGCTCGGGGCCGAAGATCTGGACGGCGTGGTCGAGCGCGAGCGCGGTGCCGATCGCGTTCGTGCCCGCGCCGCCCTCGCTCCACAGCGTGCCCTCGGCGAAGTTCATGTCGCCCGCCGCGCGCAGGCGCACCTGCGCGGAGCCTTCGATCGTCATCAGCATGCCGTTGGCGTCCGAGACGACGATCAGGTAGCCCTGCTCGTCCGCGATCGCGGACAAGCACTCGTGGATCAGCGGCGAGACGCCGCGCGAGCGGGTGCTCTTCCCAGCGCTCGTGGGTCTCGCCTTCGTCGGCGACGACCGGGGCCTTGCGCCAGCCCGTGGGGTCCACACCGGCGGACTGGCAGCGGCGCCATGAATCCGCGACCGCCTCACGGACGATCTTGGGATCCTCGTCGTCGTCGGCCAGGAAGCGCTCCCAGGCGAAGCGCAGTTCCTGCGCTCGCACCTTGGGCGTCGTCCCGCCGTCGACGGCGAGCCACGAGTTCGGACTCACCTGAGTCACCCTACTAGCGATTTGCACAATCGTGGAAGTTGTTGAACTTGTCCTTACGGTCGTGCCCGCGCGGGCGTCTCGGTATGTGCGCCTAAGCGGCGCGCAGCTTGACGTGCGTCACGCCTGACGGCGACTCGAGCACCCGCACGCGCTCGAGCGTGCGAGGCGGGACGTCGTCGAACAGCGGCGCGCCGCCGGGGCCGAGCAGGATCGGGACGATGCTGACCTCGAGCTCGTCCAGCTGCCCCGCGGCGAGGCACTGGGAGATCGCGCTGCCGCCGCCGTGGATCTGCACGTCCTTGCCGCCGGCGGCGGCGCGCGCCTGCTCGAGCGCCGACTCGATCCCGTCGGTGACGAACGTGAACGTCGTCTCGCCCTCCATCGGCAGCGGCTCGCGGGCGTGGTGGGTGAGCACGAACACCGGCGTGTGGAACGGCGGGTCCTCGCCCCACCAGCCGCGCGCACGCGGATCGTCGTCCCAGCCGCCCGTGCCGCCGCTGAACATCCTGCGACCCATGATCCCCGCGCCGACGCGGGCCCGCAGCTCCTCGAAGACCTGCGAGTCGACGGTGCGCTCGCCGCCTTCGAGACCGTGCGGCTCGCGCCACCCCATCGCGGCGAAGGCCCACTCGTGCAGCTGTTCGCCGCCCTTGCCGAGCGGCTCCTCGAGCGAGGGGTCCGGGCCGGCGACGTAGCCGTCGAGGGACATCGAGATCGCGGCGATGACTTTGCTCATGGACGGTTGGACTGCGATCGGTGGCAGGATTCATCGCACATGATCGACCTCGCCGCCGAGACCGACCGCCTGCTGGACTTCGCCGAGCGCTCACGCCACCCGCAGGGCGGGTTCGCCTGGCTGCGTGCCGACGGCACGCCCGACCTCGAGCGCCCGCGCGAGCTGTGGATCACGACGCGGATGACGCACGTGTTCGCGCTCGGCGCCCTGCTCGGCCGGCCGGGCGCCGCGGAGCTGGTCGAGCACGGGCTGGCATCGCTGCGCGACGACTTCCGCGACACGCGCTACGGCGGCTGGTACGCGCAGGTCGGCGGCTCGACCGACAAGCGCGCCTACGAGCACGTCTTCGTCGTGCTGGCGGCGGCCAGCGCGGGCGACGCCGAGCTGCTGGGCGAGGCGCTCGAGGTGCTCGAGACGCGCTTCTGGGACGAGCGCGCGGGCGCGCTGGTCGACGTCTACAACCGCGACTGGTCGGAGCTCGAGGCCTACCGCGGCGCGAACGCGAACATGCACGGCGTCGAGGCCATGCTGGCCACCGAGGACCCGCTGTGGCGCGAGCGCGCGGCGCGGGTCACGCAGCGGCTCGTGGTCGACAACCATCCGATGCTCAACGAGCATTTCGACGCCGAGTGGCGACCGCTGCCGGACTACAACGTCGATGACCCGGGGCATCCGTTCCGGCCCTACGGCGCGACGATCGGGCACTGGTTCGAATGGGCGCGGCTGGCCTTCACGCTGGGCGGCTTCGAGGCCGACGCGCGGCGCCTGTTCGCGGCCGGGGTGCAGGACGGCTGGGACGGCAGCGGGTTCGTCTACACGGTCGACTGGGACGGCAAGCCGGTCGTCAGCGACCACCTGCACTGGGTGCTGTGCGAGGCGATCGCCGCGGCCGCCGTGCTCGGCGAGGACGCGCTGCAGGCCGAGTGGTGGGAGCTCGCCGAGCGGGTGTTCATCGATCGCGAGCAGGGCTCATGGCGCCATCAGCTCGACTCGGCGAACCGGCCGTCGAGCAGCGTCTGGGACGGCAAGCCGGACGTCTACCACGCGCTTCAGGCCACGCTCATCCCGCGCGTTCCGCTCGCGCCGTCGCTGGCCGCGAGCCTGCGGGCCGCCGGCACTTAGTTCTCGTCGGGCCAGCGGCCGTGCTTTGCGAAGTACTCGCGCGCGGCCTCCTCGGCGTCGCGCTCGCGGTCGCCCTGCGCGCCGTAGCGGTAGAGCACGTTGAGCAGCAGAAGCGCGAGGCCGGCGCCGACGCACATCGCCCAGCCGTCCCAGCGCAGCGAGTCGTCGGCGACGAACAGGATCACGAAGCCGGCGATCACGAGGACCGCGGGGATGACGTAACGAACCGTCGTGAGGCCCACGACTGTCAGGCTACCCGCCGTGCGTTACTTCGAAGATCGCTCGCCGGGTGACGGCGCCCGCCCGGCGCGGGCCTGGCTCCGGACCGATGCGCCGCGACTCTCGCTCAACGGCGAGTGGGCGTTCCGGCTCTCCGAACGCGCCGACGTCCCCGTGGACTTCGTCGAGCGCGACTACGACGACAGCGGCTGGGACCGGCTGCCGGTGCCGTCGCACTGGCAGCTGCACGGCTACGGCGCGCCGGCGTACACGAACGTCCGCTATCCGTTCCCGGTCGAGCCGCCGTTCGTGCCCGACGAGAACCCGACCGGCGACTACCGCGTGCGCTTCGACGTGCCGTCGTCATGGGCGGGACGCGACCTGGTCCTGCGCTTCGAGGGCGTCGACTCCTGCCTGCGCGCGTGGGTCAACGGCGACTACGTCGGCACCTCGCGCGGGAGCCGGCTTCCGGTCGAGTTCTCGGTCGGCGATTCGTTGCGCCCGGGTGAGTCGAACGTGCTCGCGGTGCGCGTGCACCAGTGGTCGTCGGGCTCGTATCTCGAGGACCAGGACATGTGGTGGATGTCGGGGATCTTCCGTGAGGTCGGGCTCGAGGCGCGGCCGGCGGAGGGAGCGATCGAGGACGTGTTCGTGCACGCCGACTTCGACCACGTGACGGGCGAGGGGCGGCTGCGCGTCGATGCGGCGGGCGCCGACGTGCGGGTCACCGTGCCCGAGCTCGGCATCGACGCCGCGGGCGGCGAGACCGTGGTCGTCGAGCGCGTCGAGCCGTGGAGCGCCGAGATCCCGCGGCTCTACGACTGCGTGGTGGCGAGCGCCGGCGAGCGCGTGCTGCTGCCGATCGGCTTCCGCCGGGTGGTGATCGAGGACGGGCTGCTGCAGGTCAACGGGCACCGGGTGCAGTTCCACGGCGTCAACCGGCACGAGTTCGACCCGCTGGCCGGGCGGACGGTCTCCGAGGAGGTGATGCGGCGCGACATCGAGCTGATGAAGGCGCACAACGTCAACGCGGTGCGCACGAGCCACTATCCGCCGCATCCGCTGTTCCTCACGCTGTGCGACGAGCTCGGCCTGTACGTGATCGACGAGTGCGACCTCGAGACGCACGGCTTCATGGTCGTCGACTGGCGCGGGAACCCGTGCGACGACCCTGAGTGGGAGGACGCGCTGGTGGACCGCATGCGGCGGACGGTCGAGCGCGACAAGAACCATCCGTCGGTGGTCATGTGGTCGCTCGGCAATGAGAGCGGGACGGGGCGCAATCTCGGGGCGATGGCGGCGTGGGCGCGCCGGCGCGATCCGTCGCGGCCGCTGCACTACGAGCACGACTGGACGTGCCGCGACGTCGACGTCTACAGCCGCATGTACGCGACACACGAGGAGGTCGACGCGATCGGGCGCGGTGACGAGCCCGCGCTCGACGACCCGGATCTGGACGCCCGCCGGCGGCGGATGCCGTTCATCCTGTGCGAGTACGGGCACGCGATGGGCAACGGGCCGGGCGGCCTCGCCGACTACCAGGCGCTGTTCGAGCGTCACCCGCGCTGCCAGGGCGGGTTCATCTGGGAGTGGATCGACCACGGGCTGTGGGATTCCGGCGCGCGGCTTCTACGCGTACGGCGGCGACTTCGGCGAGCCGCTGCACGACTCGAACTTCGTGGCCGATGGCCTGCTCTTTCCGGATCGCACGTCCTCACCCGGCCTGAGCGAGCTCAAGAAGGTCTTCGAGCCGGTCCGGATCACGGGCGGCATCGATGGGCCGCTGCGGGTCGAGAACCGCTACGGGTTCCGCGACCTCTCGCATCTGCGGTTCGAGTGGTCGGTCGAGGAGGAGGGCGTCGAGGTCGCGTCGGGCGCGTGCGCGGCCGGGCCGCTGCCGGCCGGCGCCGTCGCCGAGCTGGCCGCCCCGTCGGACCTGCCCGAGGTCGCCGGCGAGACGTGGCTCACGGTCCGGGCGCTGCTCGCTGCCGACGAGCCCTGGGCCGCGGCCGGCCACGAGGTCGCGTGGGCGCAGACACTCATCCCTGCCACGCCCGCCGAGGGCACGGAGGCCCTGGCCGGCGCCGGCCACCTCGGCCGCTCGGACGACACGGCAGCCGGCGGCGAGCGCCGCCTCGACGGAGCGGACTCCTTGACGGTCGGAAACGCGGCGTTCGACGCGCGCACGGGCGTGCTGCTGCGGCTCGGCGGCGTCTCGCTGCAAGGCCCGCGTGTGGACGTGTGGCGCGCGCCGACGGACAACGACGAGGGCTACCACGGGCCGGATCAGCTCGCGTCGATCTGGCGCGCGCATGGACTCGACCGGCTGCGTCATCGCACGGTCTCGGTCGGCTTCGAGGAGGACACGCTGGTCGTGCGCACGCGGGTCGCGCCCGCGGCGACGGATCTGGGGTTGAGCGCGACCTACGCCTGGACTGCCTTGGAGGACGGCGGGCTCGCGCTCGCGCTCGAGGTCGTGCCGGATGGCGAGTGGAGCTTCCCGCTGCCGCGGGTCGGCGTCCGCTTCGCGGTCCCGTCCTCGCTCGAGGGCGTGGAGTGGTTCGGCCGTGGGCCGGGCGAGGCGTACCCGGACAGCCACCTCGCGGCCCGTGTCGGCCGCTTCTCGGCCTCGGTCGCCTCGCTGCAGACGCCGTACCTGATGCCGCAGGAGAACGGTGCGCGCACGGAGGTCCGGTGGGCCGAGCTCGGCGGCCGCCTGCGGCTGGAAGGCCGGCCGCACTTCGAGCTCACGGTCCGTCCCTGGACGAGCGAGGCGCTCGCCGCCGCTCGCCATCCCACGGATCTGGTGCCCGATCCGGACTGGCTCTACGTCAACGCCGACCTCGCCCAGCAGGGCCTCGGCTCGGCCTCGTGCGGCCCGGGCGTGCTCCCGCAGTACCGCCTCGAGCCGGCCCCGTCGACGCTCCAGCTCGTCCTGAGGCCTACGTAGAGGATTCGCGCCGCGCGGAGAGCCAGGCTCTGCCGCGCGGCGCGAAGCGCTGTCCGCCTTAGGCAGCGGCGGCGATCGCGTCGGCCATGCCCTGGCAGTCGTAGAGGGTCACGCCGTCGGCGTCGACCTCCTCGCAGGTGGCGGCGACCGCGGCCATGGCCGTGGTCGCGCCGGTGCGGCCGTCGTTGCCGAGCCCGCCGCCGCCGGAGCCGTCGGCCAGGACCCAGCGGATCTTGCCCGCGCGAACCTGGTCGGCCAGCCAGGCGACGCTGACCTCGCTCTCGCGGCCGGAGAAGCCGCCGAGGCCGACGATGTTCGCGTTCGAGTCGACGATCGCGGCGGACGCGGTCGACTGGCTGGAGACGGCGAGCGTGCCGCCGCCGTTGGCCTTGATGTAGTCGAGCGCGGTCGTGAGCGAAGCGGAGTTGCCGCCGAACGCGCCGCCGCCACCGCCGCCCGGGCCGCCGAAGCCGCCGCGCGCGGAGCCGCCGGGAGTCGTGCCGGACGAACCGCCGGGGGCCGTGCCGCGACGAGCCGCCGGGGGCGGTGCCGCCGGCGCCCGGAGCCGTGCCCGGCGCGACGCCGCCGTTGCCGCCGGACGGCGGGCCGCCCTGGCCGCCGCCGAACTGGCCGCCGGACGGCGGGCCGCCCTGGCCGCCACCGAACCCGCCCCCGCCGCCACCCGGACCGCCGCCGGGACCGCCGAAGCCGCCGCCGGCGTTCGCGGGCCCGCCCGCCGGGAACGTCCCCGACGTCGCATGGCCGAGGGTCTGCACCGACCAGGTCGCCGGCGCGATCAACAACGTCGCCATCGCGGTCGCGATCGCGGCGTTGCGGGTGCGGGCGTCGGGGCCGAAGGCCAGCGCCCCGGCCGCGATCACGCCGACCACGATCAGCACCGGCGCAAGCCAGGAGAGCGAGCCGGGGTTGTCGGAGAGCACCATCAACTCGGTGATCACGCCGCCGGCGATCGCCAGCGGCCCGGCCACCCGGGCCAGCAGGTCGCCCTGGGCGAAGCGCACGGCGCCCGCGCCCACCAGCGCGGCCACGAACGGGGCGAGCTCGCTCACGTAATAGGGGTGGAAGATGCCCGAGGCGGTGCTGAAGGCGACCGCCGCGGTCAGCGCCGACCCGCCGACGGCCAGGATCCAGCCCGTGACCGGGTCGCGGCGGCGCAGCCGCGAGGACACGACCAGCGTGAGCCCGGCGACGAGCGCGAACCCGAGCAGCCAGCCCGCCTGCCCGCCGAGCGCCTCATTGAGCAGCCGCAGCGGCCCGGTGGAGCCGCCGAACATGCCGCCGCCACCGCCGCCCATGCCGCCCCCGGGCCCGCCGGCCTGGCCGTCGAGCCGGCCGAGGCCGTTGTAGCCGATGATCAGCGACCAGATCGAGTTGTCCGAGGTGCCCGAGATCCACGGCCGCGACGAGGCCGGGGTCAGCGCCACGAGCAGCGGCCAGGCGCCGCCCGCGACGACCATCGACACGCCACCCGCGAGCAGGCCCTTCACCCGCGCCCGCGGCGCCGCCCACGCCCACGCGACCGCCAGCGCCGGCACGACCAGCAGCGCCGCGCCCATCTTGGTCGAGAAACCGAGCCCGACGAACACGCCCGTCAGCACCATCCAGCGCACCCGGCCGGACTCGAGCCCGCGGACACACGCCCACAGCGCGCCCACGACGCACAGCACGAGCAGCGCGTCCGGGTTGTTGTGGCGGGAGACGGCGACCGCGATCGGCGTCAAGGCCAGCACCGCGCCGGCGACGAACCCGCCCGCGCGCCCGAAACGGCGCGCGACGAGGTCATAGACGAGCCCGACCGACGCCACGCCCATCAGCGCCTGCGGCACGAGCATGCTCCACGAGCTCCAGCCGAACGCCCGTACCGACAACGCCTGCACCCACAGCGCAAGCGGTGGCTTGTCGACCGTCATCACGCCCGCGGCATCAAGCGAGCCGTACAGGAAGGCGTGCCATGACGCCGCCATCGAGCGGACCGCGCCCGAGTAGTACTCGTTCGCCCAGCCGTTGGTCGAGAGCGCCCACAGGTTCAGGGCGCCCGCCAGGACGAGCAGGCCGAGCAGCTCGGGGCGGGGGAGGGAAAGGGCACGGGCACGCGCGCGCGGGGCAGCGCGCAGCGCGTCATGGGTCGTCGCAGTCATGCGAGCCAGGATCGGCGCGGGCGCTCACAGGAGCCTGGGCCGATCCTGAGAATCGCCTGGGAGATCAGTCCTCGTCGCCGAACGAGCGCCCGCGCAGGGCCGGGAGCTGGGGCAGCACGAACGCCCCCAGGGCCACCACGAGCAGGATCACGGTCAACGGCCGGCCGAAGAACACGCCAAAGTCGTCCCCCGACGCCGTCAGCGCGCGCCGCGCCTGGGTCTCCATCAGCGGCCCCAGGATCACGCCCAGGATCACCGGCGCGATCGGGAAGTCGTAGCGGCGCAGGAAGAACCCGAGCACGCCGATGGCATACATGATCAGCACCTCGACGACGCTCCCCGAGAGCGAGTAGACCCCGAGCGTGCCGAAGACCAGGATGCCCGCGTACAGCAGCGGACGCGGGACCTCGAGCACCTTGACCCAGAGCTGGATCAGCGGCAGGTTGAGCAGCAGCAGCATCACGTTGGCCACGTACAGCGACGCGATCAGCGTCCACACCAGTTCGCTGTTCTGCTCGAACAGCTCGGGCCCCGGCTGCAGGTTGAAGATCTGGAAGGCGGCGAGCATGATCGCCGCCGTCGCCGAGGTCGGCAGCCCGAGCGTCAGCAACGGCACGAGCGTCCCCGAGAACGACGCGTTGTTGGCCGCCTCCGGGCCTGCTACGCCCTCGATCGCGCCCTCGCCCCACTCGGCTTCGCGCGCCAGCCGCCGCTCGGTCGCATAGGACAGGAACGTCGGCACCTCCGCGCCGCCCGCCGGCAGCGCGCCGAACGGGAAGCCGATCCCCGCCCCGCGCAGCCACGGCTTCCACGAGCGCCGCCAGTCCGAGCGCGAGAGCCAGCGCCCGGAGCCCTCGACCTCCAGCACCTCGTCCTGATCGACGCCGGAGCGCAGCCGCGACGCCATGTGCAGCGCCTCGCCGACCGCGAACAGCCCGACGGCGACGATCACGATGTCGATCCCGTTGCCGAGCTGGTCGACGCCGAACGTGAGCCGCGTCTGCCCGGTGAGCTGGTCGATCCCCACGAACCCGAGCACCAGCCCGACGGCCAGCGACGCATAGCCGCGGATCCACGAGCGCGCGGTCAGCGCCGGCACGGTCGCGAACGCGATCAGGATCAGCGCGAAGTAGTCCTCGGCGCGGAACTCGACCGCGAGCGACGCGACCGGCTCGGCCAGCACGGTCAGCGCGACGATCCCGATCGTCCCGGCCACGAACGAGCCGATCGCGGCGGTGGCCAGCGCCGCGCGCCCGCGCCCGCGCTTGGCCATCTCGAAGCCCTCGATCGCCGTCGCCACGGACGCCGACTCGCCGGGCGTGTTGAGCAGGATCGAGGTCGTCGACCCGCCGTACATACCGCCGGCGTAGATGCCGGCGAACAGGATGAAGGCACCGGTCGGGTCGTCGAAGTTGAACGTGATCGGCAGCAGCAGCGCGATCGTCAGCGCGGGCCCGATCCCGGGCAGCACGCCGACCAGCGTCCCGAGGATCACGCCCGCCGCGGCCAGCAGCAGGTTCTGCGGCGAGAAGACGGCGCTGAAGCCGTCCAGCAGGTTGGCGGCGAAGACCAGCACTCAGACGCCCCAGGGCCCGGTCGGCAGCTGCACGTTGAGCCACTGCGAGAACGCGTACGACGTGACGACGCCGAGCAGCACGCCGACGACGACGTCACGGCCCGGCCGGTCGGACCCCAGCAGCCACGCCGCGAGCCAGAAGAAGATCGTGGTCGCGAGCGCGTACCCGAGCGTGGAGAGCAGCAGCGCGTAGCCGACCAGCAGCGCGATCAGCAGCACCGGCGTCGGCCAGTGCGTCCCGCGCGAGGTCTCCTCGATGTGCTCGGCCAGGTCGTCCCCGGGCCAGACCAGGAACGCCAGCGCCATCACGATCAACAGCACGGACGAGACCGCGGGAGCGAGCCGCGGCCCGCTCGGCGACCAGCCGTCGCCGACGCCCAGCGTCGCGATCAGCGCGATCACCCCGGCGGCCGCGAGCGCGCCGCCGAACACGCGCGCGCCGGTCACTTGCCGATCCCGAGATCCGCGACGATCTGCTGCACGCGCTCCTGCTCGGACGCGATGAAGTCGTCGAGCTCGCGCGCCGGTCCTGACGAACGGCGTCCAGTCGTAGCGCTCGACGTTCTTGCGCCACTCGGGCGTCTCGAGCACCTTCTCCACCCACCCGGTGATCCGTTCCCGCTCGCCGTCGGAGATCCCCGGCGGCGCCACCAGCGCGCGCCAGTTGGTCATCTCGAGGTCGATGCCCTGGTCCTTGATCGTCTGCGGCTTGCGCCCGTCGATCTCGAGGTCCACCGGCGAGGAGACCGCGAGCAGCCGCATCTTGCCCGCCTCGATCTGGTCGACGAACTCCGAGACGCCGGACACGCCCGCGTCGACCGACCCCGACAGGATCGCGGCGTTGGCCTCGCCGCCGCCCGAGTGCGCGACGTACTTGGTCTTGGCCGGTTCGACGCCCAGCACGCGCGCGAGCTCACCGACGAGCAGCTGGTCGGTCGAGCCCGCCGACCCGCCGGCCCAGCGGATCGAGCCCGGGTCGCGCTTGAAGTCGGCCATCAACTCGTCGAAGGACCGGTACTTCGACTTCGCCGGCACGACGATTCCCTCGCTCTCGGTGATCATCGTGGCGATCGGCGTCGTGGCGCTGAGCGGCACGTCGGAGCCGTTGGTCTCGATCGCGCCGAGCATCACGAGCCCGGTCATCATCAGCTGGTACGGGTCGCCGGAGGACTTCGACACGAGCTGCGAGAGCCCGAGTGTGCCGCCGGCGCCCTCGACGTTGAAGACCTCGATGCCGTCGTCGAGCTTCGCGTCGCGCGAGGACGACTGGAACGCCCGGGCGGTCGTGTCCCAGCCGCCGCCCGCCGCGGCCGGGGCCATGATCGAGACCTGCCGCGTGGGATACGGCTGCGACGCATCGTCAGCGCCGGACGTCCCGCCGGGCAGGAGGATCGCGACCAGCGCCGCGACCGCTAGAAGCCCGCCGATGATCGCCCGCGAAGTGCCCACATAGGGCCCAGTACCCCGCTAACGCAGGTTCCAGATCCCGCCGGCGTCGGTGGGCACGATCTCGAGCGCGAGCTGGAAGCGCTCGGGCTGCTCCCCGCGCGGGAACAGCAGGCAGCCGCGCGCGGAAGCGCCGACGTCGATCCGCAGGCTCTCGGTGTCGAAGTTGCGGTTGCAGCTCGCCTTCGCGTCGTGCGCGGGCGGCTGCGGCTCGCCGTCGGCGAAGGTCAGCGCCGCGTTGCGCAGCGGCGCTTCGTAGACGGTGATGCCGGTGTTCTCGAGCTTCAGCCGCACGGCGGTGTACTCGGCGAGGTCATCAACGGCGGTGACCGTCACGCGCTGACGGATCCCGATGTTCGTGCCGGTCAGCGTGATCGTCTCACCCAGCGCGGCCTCGGCCGGCTTCGGCGGCTGGTGATACTCGGCCTCGACGTCCGCGGCCTCGTCGCCCGTGGGCTCTGAGTGGACCTCGCCGTAGTACTTCTTCACGCCCTCCGGGTACCCCTCGAGGTCCTGGTCGGGCGTTGCCTCGGCCTGGGCCGGGCTCGGGGCGGGCGCTTCTTCCTGCTTGTCGCCGCAGCCCACGAGCAGCGCGGCGAACACGATCAGTGCGGACAGTTTGCGCATCTTCGGTTGCTCTGAGGAAATAGCAGGAGCGCCGGCCTCGCGGCCGGCGCTCCCGGGACTGCAGGACCCCCCTCTGAGGACTACGGAGTGGTGGTGGACAGCGTGAAGGTCAGCGTCTTGGCGTAGGTGCCGGTACGCAGGACCTCGTTGGCGCCGATCGACTGACGGAAGCCGATCGTCGCGGTGTCAGCGCCCGCCGTCGGGCCGCTGTAGGAGAGCAGCGTCGTCGACGCGCCCGCGGTCTCGCTCAGCGGCGCGAACGCCGTGCTCGGGTTCGCGGCGTTGGTCGCGCGGACCTGCAGCGGCTGCGCCAGCGCGAACGCACCGTTGACCAGATGGCCGGGCGAGTTCGTGCTCGGGTCGCTGACCGCCAGCGTCGCGTTGCCGGCCGTGCTGGTGATCGTCGCGGCAGCGGCCGAGTCGTACGTGCGGGCGGTGGCCGGCACGAAGGCCCCGAAGCTGGTCGCCGGGGACAGGTTCAGCGACAGCGTGGTCGGGACCTCGCCGCCGATCGTGCCCTCCGACGAGCCGGTGCTGGACCCGGTCAGCAGGATCGCCTCGGTCGCGTTGTCGGCGTTCGAGACGACGACCAGACGGGCGACGGACCGGGAGTTCGTGCGGGTAGGCCTGAAGCCGACCTGCACGGAGCACGTGGCGCCGGGCGCGACGGTGCCGACGCAGGTGTTGCTGACGACCGAGAAGTCGCCCGGCGTCTCGCCCTCACGCTGGAAGAGCTGCGAGCTCTGGTTCGTGCTGTTGGCGAGCGCGACGCTTGTGACGGTGAGCGGCGCGTCGCCGGTGTTCTTGATTGACACGGACTTGGAGCTCTGGACGCCCGCGGCGGTGGCCGCGAAGTCCGTCGGCAGGCCGAGCACGGCCGGGACGACGGCGGTGTTGATGCCCTTCAGGTTGGTGAAGCTGACGTCGGCGTCGGTGATGTTGCCGCCGTCGTGCTCGTGGTGGTAGTACTGCACCTGGCCCCTGGCGGCGGCGAGGATCGGCCGGAAGTCGAGTTCGCCGGTGCCGGTCGCGATCGGCGAGCCGGAGCGGCTGTTGGTCGGGCTGGGCTGGCCGGCGATCCCGGTGCCGTCCTTGACGTGCAGCATGCGGATCCGCGTCGAGTACTGGCTGATCAGCCCGGCGCTGGCGGTGCCGGTGACATCGTTGTGCGCGTCCGAGGACCAGAAGACGTCGAGCTCGGCGTTCACGTAGCGCGGATCGGTGCGCTCCATGACGATCTGGAAGGCGGTCTTGAGCACGCCCTCGTCGACGTACTTGGCGTCGAACTCACCCGTGTGGTTGTGGATGTAGACGGGACCGACGCCGCCCTCGACGGAGATCTTGCCCAGCGCGTTCAGGTTCTGAGCGGTGGCCAGCGTGTCGGCGTAGCTGCCGATGCCCGGCGACGCCAGGCCGCCCGAGCCGATGTAGTCGGCGCCGAGGATCTTGGCCGCGTTGACGCGGTCATACCAGGCCTGATTCACCGTGTTCACGGTGCCGTGCCAGCCCGCCGCGTGCAGGCCGTAGGAGTCCAGCAGCGCGCGGTACGCCTGCAGCCCGGCGATGTCGGTCGATGCCGGGAAGCCGGCGTGGCCGAACAGCTCGATGCTGGTCACGCCCTTGCTGCGCAGGAAGCCGAACAGGGCTTCGAGCCGCTCGCGTTGGCAGGCCGGCGTGGCAGCGGGGTTCGGGGTCGGCGTCGGGACCGGGGCGATGCAGGCCGCGGAGACGTTGAGGATCTCCATGCCGCGGGAGCCGAAGCTCGCGGGCGTGCCGTTGGAGATGAACCCACCGTAGTTGAACATCTGCGTGCTCATCTGGCCGGTCGGAATACCGTCGCCCGTCTTTTCCGGCCGTGTCTGCGCGCTTGCGCTTGCAGACCCTGCGAGGACCGCGACCCCCGTCGCGGCAACCACGGCGCACGTACGTGCACGCCGAGAGATTCCCTTCATTCGGCTTCCTCCTCTTGTGACCCCGAACCGGCGAGGTCGATGACAACCCTGTTGCTGGACGCTACCCGATCTTTAGAGCGGAAGTCAAACGACTTTTGCGATCCCAACCCACAAAACGTCCGCGTAGTTCGTCGGGTGAGGCAACCATCAGTCGATGGTCAGCTCAAAGTGGTGACCGTCGACCAGGTCCGGCCACCGTCACGCGAGCGCCGGATCTTGCCTCCGACGACGCCGGCGAGCAGCTCGCCTTGCCGGCCGGCGGTGACCTCGCTCGGCAGCCCGCCGATCTCTCCGCGCTCGTCCCAGCTGCGGCCGCCGTCCGTGCTGACCCGCACGCCGCCGTTGCGATCCACGCTGTAGAGCGCATCCTTCGCGGGCCACACCAGCCGCGCCCCGAACGTCGTGTCGCGCGGGCGCCAGGACTGCCCGCCGTTGGTCGAGACGAACGTGCCCTGCTCGGTCGAGACCGCCCAGTGCTCCGGGTCGCCCGGATCGACGACGACGTCGATCGGCGCCGCCGGCGGCGTCCGCGGCTCCCACGTCTGACCGCCGTCGCGGCTGAGAAGGATGTCGGGCGACTCCGCGTTGACGGCCAAGATCTGCTCGCCCGCCGGCTCGAGCTCGTGGTAGTCGCCCTCCGGCCCGCTCACGGCTTCCCAGCTGTCGCCATGGTCCTTCGAGCGGATCAGCCCGAGGTTCTCGGGCAGATCGCCCTCCTGTGGATGCCCGGAGGCCAGCAGGTCGCCCGGTCCGGCAAAGCGCACGACGAGGTTGCCGGAGACGCTGCCGTCGGCGAGCCGGCCGGTCAGGCGCTCGGCCCCCGTGGCACCCGGGGCGAGCCGGAACAGCGCCGGGCCGGAGCCGATCATGATCGTCCCGTCGCCGGGATCGACGGTGACCGAGTTGATCGCCGGGCTCCCGCCGCCGCTCGAGGGCGCCGCCGTCTCCGCCGGCGCGGTCTCGGCCGGAGCGCTGGTCTCGGTCGGCGCCGCCGCCGGCTCGGACGAGCCGCCACAGCCCGCGACGGCCAGGACGGCGATCGCACACGCGCGTGCGAGCAGATGTCGATCAGGATGCACAGTCGAATCTCGCCCGCCCGGCGGCCATCTCGATGGCGCCGAGCAGGTGCCCGGTGAAACCAGGCTCGGCGTAGGACGCTTTGGTGTGGCCCATCGCCGTGTACACCGAGCGGCCGCCATCGTAGCGGCGGCACCAGGCCAGCGGACGCGATGGATCGAGCTGCGCGAGCACGTGCGCGCGCGGCGTGGAGCGGAACTCGTACCACTCGTCGGTGTGCGACCAGGCGGCGGGCAGGCTGCGCGTCGCC
Organism: uncultured Solirubrobacteraceae bacterium; assembly: GCA_963755275.1. Classification (GTDB taxonomy): domain Bacteria; phylum Actinomycetota; class Thermoleophilia; order Solirubrobacterales; family Solirubrobacteraceae; genus Solirubrobacter. Next base: position 190,015 of record CAVWJU010000010.1, read on the forward strand.
GCGCTCTCGCGGTCCGTGACCTGCACGACGCGCTCGGAGGTTCCCGGGTCGTGGCGCTTGAAGCGCGCGCCGACCAGGCGCTCGTACCAGGGCCAGTCACCGCGCGTGTCGGCCGCGGCGTGGACGCCGACAAAACCGCCGCCGCCGCGGATGAAGCCTTGGAGCGCCCGCCGCTGCGCCGCGCGGGCGATCGGCGTCCCGGTGGTGTGAAGGAAGACGACGACGTCGTAGCGCGCGAGCGAGCGCGGCGTGAACCTCGTGGCGTCAGCGGTCGTATCTACTGAGAACGCGTGGTCCCGCCCCAGCCGGCGGATCGCGGTCACGCCGTCGGGGATCGAGTCGTGTCTGAAACCGGTCGTCTTCGTGAACACCAAGGCCCGGAAGGACTCCGGCTCACCCTGCGCTGCGACCCGGTCGCCGCACGCCGCGAGCAACGCGACCAGAGCGAGCGCGACGGTTTGTTTTGCCTTCCAACGAACAGACTTGGTCTTGACAAAGAACATAAAGTGGGTCAGATGGGGGGATACGGGGTACGACGCTACGCTCGTGCGCTATCGAAGGGGCGATCGAAATGAACGTAGAGCGTCGCGTCGGCGTGTGGCTCGTCGGTGGCCGCGGATCGGTCGCGACGACAGCCATGACGGGCGCCGCCGCGGTCGCCGCCGGGCTGGCCGAGCCGACCGGGCTGGTGACCATGCGACCACCGTTCATGGAGGCCGGGCTCGTCGGTCTCGGCGACCTCGTCTTCGGCGGCCACGACGTGGTCGAAACCCCGCTGGCGATCCGCGCCGCCCGCCTCGTCGACGACGGCGTGCTGCCGGCCGGCCTGCCCGCTGCCCTGGCGGGCGCGCTGGAGGCGGCGGAGGCCGAGCAGCGGCCCGGAATCACGGGCCGCGAGGCGCGCGCGGAGCCACGGGCCGCGCTCGCCCGCATCGTCAGCGACCTCACCGCGTTCCGCGCCCGCCACGAGCTCGCGCGCGTGGTCGTGATCAACGTGTCCTCGACCGAGGCGCCGGTCGAGCCGCACCCGGCGCACGAGGACCCGCGGGCGCTGATGGATGCGCTCGATCTCGGCACCCTCCCACCCAGCTCGCTGTACGCGCTCGCGGCGGTCGAGACCGGCTGCGCGTTCGTCGACTTCACGCCCTCGGTCGGCGCGCGGCTGCCCGCGATCGAGGCGCTGGCCGAGGCCCATGAGGTGCCGCTGGCCGGCAGCGACGGCAAGACCGGCGAGACGTTCATGAAGGCCACGCTGGCGCCGGCGTTCGCCGCGCGGGCGCTGAAGGTGCGCTCGTGGGCGGGGATGAACCTGCTCGGCGGCGGCGACGGCGCCGCGCTGGCCGATCCGGACCGTGCGCGCTCGAAGCTCGACTCCAAGGGACGCCTGCTGGAAGAGATCCTCGGCTACCCGGTCGAGGGCCCGATCCACATCGAGGACGTCCGCGATATGGGCGAATGGAAGACGGCCTGGGACCACATCGTCTTCGAGGGCTTCCTCGGCGTGCGCATGAAGCTGCAGTTCACGTGGGAGGGCTGCGATTCGGCGCTCGCCGCGCCGCTGCTGCTCGACCTGATCCGGCTGGCCGCGCTGGCGCTCGAGCGCGGGGAGGGCGGTGTGCTCTCGAGCCTCGCCTTCTTCTTCAAGGACCCCGCGGGCACGCGCGAGCACCAACTGCACCGCCAGTACGAGATGTTGGAGCGCTGGGTGCTCCAGAAGGTCGTGGCGTGATGATCCCCGCGCCGGCGGACGTGGCGGAGCTGGTCCGCCTGCCGGCGGTCCTGAGCGTTCCGGGTGATGTGTTGGTCGGCGCCGCGGCCTCCGGGCAGGTGCGCGACGTGCCGCGCACCGCCGGGCTGGTCGCGGCCTCGTCCTGCCTGTACCTGGCGGGAATGGCGCTCAACGACTACGCCGACCGCGACGTCGATGCCGTCGAGCGTCCCGGCCGGCCGATCCCGTCGGGACGCGTGACCCCGGGCTTCGCGCTCGGGTTGGCGGGTGGCCTGACGGCGGGCGCGGTCGCGCTGTCGGTGGCCGCCGACGGACTCCGCGCGCTGGCGGTGACCGCGCCACTGGCCGCCGCGGTCTGGGGCTATGACCTGGTGTTGAAGTCGACGCCCGTGGCTTCGACGAGCATGTCGGCCTGCCGCGGGCTCGACGTCCTGATGGGCTCGGGAGCGCACGGCGCCGCCTCGGCGCTGCCGGCCGCGGCCGTGGTCGCCGCGCACACGACGGTCGTGACCGAGGTCTCGCGCCGCGAGGTGACCGGTGGCGATGCCTCCGTCCCGCAGCGCGCACTCGCGGCCACGGTGGCCGTGGCCGTGGCGGGCGCCGTGGTGAGCCGGCGTGCACCGCGGGTGGGGCGAGTCGTCGCGCTCGGCCTGGTCGGCGCCTACGCCGCGATCGTCGGCCGAGCACATGCCGACGCCGCGGCCGACCCCTCGCCGGCGCGCATGCAGCGGGCGGTCGGCGCGGGCGTTCTCGGCTTGATCCCGCTCGAGGCGAGCCTGCTCGCCGGCGCCGGCGCCGTCGTCCCGGCCGCGGGTGTCGCGGCGCTGTGGCCGCTCGCCCGCCAGGCCGCGAGGAAGCGAGCGGTGACGTGAGCCTGCAGTTCGGGTATGTCTCCAACGGGCTGTCGGACCACCGGATCGAGGACGCGCTCGCCTTGCTGGCCGAGAACGGGTACGCCGGCATCGCGCTGACGCTCGACCACACCCACTTCGATCCGCAGACCCCGGAGCTTCGCGCGCGCGCCGCGCGCCTGCGCGCGGGGATCGAAGGGCACGGGCTGTCGGTGGTGGTCGAGACCGGGGCGCGGTTCGTGCTCGACCCGCGCCGGAAGCACTTCCCGACGCTGCTGTCCGAGGGCCGGCTGCGGCGCGTCGAGTTGCTGTGCACGGCGGTCGACGTCGCGGTCGAGCTCGGGGCGCCCGTCGTCTCGATGTGGTCCGGCGCGGCGCCGCCCGACGAGGCGCCGGAGCGCGCCTGGGACCTCCTGGTCGACGGCTGCGAGCGCGTGCTCGAGCACGCCGAGCGCCACGGGATCGTGCTGGGCTTCGAGCCCGAGCCCGGGATGCTGGTCGAGACGCTGGCCGACTACGAAGCGCTGCGCGAGCGGCTCGGCCACCCGCAGGCACTCGGCTTGACGCTCGACATCGGCCACATCGTCTGCCTCGAGCCGCTGTCGGTCAGCGACTGCGTGCGCCGCGGCGCGCCGACGCTCGCGCACGTGCACATCGAGGACATGCGGCGCGGCGTCCACGAGCACCTGGCGTTCGGCGAGGGCGAGCTCGACCTCGACGAGGCGCTCGGCGTGCTGACCGAGGTCGGCTACGAGGGCCTCGTCGCCGTCGAGCTCAGCCGGCACTCGCACGCCGCGCACGAGATGGTCCCGGGCGCGATCGCCGCGCTGCGGGCAGCCGAACGGGAGGTCGTGCGATGAGCCTCGAGGATGCACTCAACGCCCGCGCTCGGCCGGAAGGGCTGGAGTGGCTGCGCGAGGCGCGCGCGGCCGTGGCCGCCGACCCGACCGCGATCCGGACGAAGTTCCCGATGGTCGGCCGCAAGGTCGGGCGGGCGCCGCTGGAGGCCGATGCCGATCCGGACGACGTCCACGCCTGGACGATCGACGACGCCGCGCGGACGCTGCTGCTGCTGGCGCTGGGCGAGCACGCCGAGGCCGAGCTCGCCGAGCTCTACCGCTACGGCGACGCCGCCGAGCGGCGCGGTCTCCTGCGCGCGCTCCCGTACCTCGACATCGGCGATCGCGGCCTCGGGCTCACCGACGACGCGATCCGCACCAACGACACGCGGCTGATCGCCGCCGCGCTCGGCCCGTACGCGACGCAGCACCTGCCCGACGCCGGGTACGACCAGGCCGTGCTGAAGTGCGTGTTCGTCGGCGTCCCGATCACCGGCCTCGACGGGATCCCCGCGCGCGTGACCCCGGACGGCGCGCGCATGCTCGCGGCGTTCGTGCACGAGCGCGTCGCCGCCGGCCGCGACGTCCCGGCCGAAGTCTGGACCGTCATCGACAAGTACCCGCACGCGGAGGAGATCGCCGCGATCGAACACGAGCTCGACAGCCCGTTCGAGGACCGCCGCGAGGCCGCCCGGCGAGCACTTGAGTCACAGAAACGAGGAGCGAGCATGAGGATCTTCGACCCCCACGCACACATGACGTCGCGCACGACCGACGACTACCAGGCGATGGCGGCCTCCGGCGTGAAGGTGCTCGTCGAGCCGGCCTTCTGGCTCGGTCAGCCGCGCACCTCCGTGGGCTCGTTCGTCGACTACTTCAACTCGCTGCTCGGCTGGGAGCGCTTCCGCGCCGCGCAGTTCGGCATCCGCCACCACTGCACGATCGGGCTGAACCCGAAGGAGGCCAACGACGACGTCCTGCGCCGCGAGGTGATCGAGATCCTGCCGCGCTTCCTGGCCAAGGACGGCGTCGTGGCGGTCGGCGAGGTCGGCTTCGACGCCATGACGCCGGCCGAGGACGAAGCGCTCGCCGCCCAGCTCGCGCTCGCGATCGAGCACGAGCTGCCGGTGCTCGTGCACACGCCGCACCGCGACAAGGCGGCGGGCACGCGCAAGACGATCGAGCTCGTCGAGGCCTCGGGCGTCGAGCCCGGGATGGTCGTCATCGACCACAACAACGAGCTCACCGTCCATGAGGTGCTGGCGAGCGGCTGCTGGGCCGGCTTCTCGATCTACCCCGGCACGAAGATGGACGAGTACCGGATGGTGCGGGTCGTCGAGGAGCACGGGCCGGAGCGGCTGATCGTCAACTCGGCCTGCGACTGGGGCGTCTCCGACCCGCTGAAGGTGCGCAAGACCGCCGACGCGATGAAGGCCGCCGGCATCGACGACGACGTGATCGACCAGGTGGTGTGGCGCAACCCGGTCGAGTTCTTCGCCCAGAGCGGGCGTCTGATCCTCGACGACCTGGACGAGCCCGATCTGACGGCCACGTTCGAGGGCTCGGGTGTGCTGCGAGGCGAGAGGGCGTGAGGCTGCGTCATCCCGACGGCAGCCAGCTGCACCTCGCGTACTGCTCCAACGTCCACCCGGCCGACGACCTCGACGGCGTCTCGGCCCAGCTCGAGCGCTACACCTCGCGCGTGCGCGAGGCGCTCGACGTCCCGGTCCTGGGCATCGGGCTGTGGGTCGCGGCGCCCGCGCTGGCCGACGCCGCCGCCGCGGACCGCCTGCGCGAGCAGTTGAAGCGGCTGCAGCTCGAAGTCGTCACGTTGAACGGCTTCCCGTACCAGGCGTTCCACGCGCCGGTGGTCAAGCGCGACGTGTATTGGCCCCATTGGGCGCAGGACGAGCGGCGGTCGTACACGCTCGGGCTCGCGGAGCTGCTCGCCGTGCTGCTTCCGGCGGACATCGAGGAGGGAAGCATCTCCACGCTGCCGCTCGGGTGGCGCGAGGGCTGGGACGACGCGGCGCAGGCCGCGGCGCTGCGGGCGCTCGCCGACCTCGCCGGCGAGCTCGAGGCGCTGCACGCGCGGACGGGCAAGCGGATCCGGCTTGCGCTGGAGCCTGAGCCGGGCTGCACGGTCGAGACGATCGCCCAGGCCTGCGAGGCCCTGACCGGGCTGGCGCCGGAGTGGATCGGTGTGTGCCTCGACGCGTGCCATCTCGCCGTGCAGTTCGAGGAGCCCGCGGCGGCGGTCGCGCAGCTCGGCGCGGCCGGCGTGCCGATCGTCAAGACCCAGGTCTCGAGCGCGCTGCGCGTGCCCGAGCCCGGCTCTCATGAGGGTCGCGAGCTGCTGGCCCGCTTCGACGAGCCGCGCTTCCTGCACCAGGTGCGCGAGCGCGTGAACGCGCACGTCGAAGGCACGGACGACCTGCCCGAGGCGCTCGGCGGCGGCCTGCCGGCCGAGCACGAGTGGCGCGTGCACTTCCACGTGCCGGTCAACACGGCCGAGCACACCACGCAGGACGAGTTGGAGGCGACGCTGGCGGCGCTGGCCGGAGACGCCGCTTTGACGCGCCACTACGAAGTGGAGACGTACACGTGGAGCGTCATGCGCGACGCCCCACACGACGACGACGGGCTGGTCGCCGGGCTGGCCGCGGAACTGGAATGGACGCGCGACCGCCTGGTCGCGCTGGGAGCGGAGGTCTCGTAATGACGCTGGTGGTCATCGATGCGGTTGGGCTTGACACCGCGAGCCCTCAAGCACATGCCGAGGGTGTCGGGGCTGGGAGCCGACGGCTTCCAGGCGAGCCTCGACACGATCGTGCCCGCCGTCACGTGCTCGGTCCAAGCCACGCTGCTGACCGGGCTGACGCCGTCCGACCACGGGATCGTCGGCAACGGCTGGTACTTCCGCGACCTCGGCGAGGTCTTCCTGTGGCGCCAGCACAACAAGCTCGTGCAGGGCGAGAAGGTGTGGGAGACCGCGCGCCGCGCGAAGCCCGGCTACCGCGCGGCGAACCTGTGCTGGTGGTACGCGATGGGCGCCTCGACCGACCTCACGGTCACGCCGCGCCCGATCTACCACGCCGACGGCCGCAAGTCGCCCGACTGCTACACGTTCCCGCCGCAGCTGCACGACAACCTGACCAAGCCGCTGGGCGAGTTCCCGCTCTTCCAGTACTGGGGGCCGACGGCGAACGTCAAGTCGAGCCAGTGGATCGCCGACGCGGCCAAGATCGTGCTCGACAACGAGCAGCTCGACCTGCTGCTCGTCTACCTGCCGCATCTCGACTACGACCACCAGCGCTTCGGGCCCGAGGGCCCCGAGGCGGTGAAGGCCGCGCAGGAGCTCGACGACGTCGCCGGGAACCTGATCGACCACGCGCGCGCGCGTGGGGATCAGGTGGTGGTGCTGAGCGAGTACGGCATCACGCCCGCGCGGCGGCCGGTCGAGATCAACCGCGCCCTGCGCCGCGCCGGGCTGCTGAACGTCTACACGCAGGCCGGGATGGAGTACCTCGATCCGTGGACCTCACGCGCGTTCGCGGTCGCCGACCACCAGATCGCGCACGTCTACGTCGCCGATCCGGCCGACCTGCCGGCGGCGCGCGAGGCGATCGCCGCGCTCGACGGCGTGGGGGAGGTGCTCGAGGGCGAGGCGCTGGCCGAGGCCGGCCTGGCCCACGAGCGCGCCGGCGAACTGGTCGTGCTGGCCGAGCGCGACGCCTGGTTCACCTACCACTACTGGCTCGACAACGCCCACGCCCCGGACTTCGGCCGCCAGGTCGAGATCCACCGCAAGCCGGGCTACGACCCCGCCGAGCTGTTCTTCGACCCCGACGACGAGAAGGGCGCCAAGCTGCGCGCCGGCCTCGCGCTGGCCCGCAAGACGACCGGCTTGCGTTACGTGCTGAGCGTCGTCGGCCTCGACGCGTCCAAGCACGTCAAGGGCACGCACGGGCTGCTGCCGCCCGGGGATGAGGACGGCCCGGTGTTCCTGTGCTCGGAGAAAGCGCACGCCCGGGACCGCATCGCGGCCACGGAGGTCCGCGACCTGCTGCTCGACCTGAGCGGCGTGAGGGAGCAAGCGAGGCTCTGAGCGACGGGGGTGTTTCGTATTCGTTCACCCCCTGTGAACAAGAACGGAACACCCCCAGCCGAGCGCCGGGTCGCCGCAGCGGCAGACCTCTCCCGCAACCCCTTCGGTGCTCGCCGTTCTAAGCGGCCAGACCGGCCTGAATCGCCCGGTCGACCGCTTCAGGCGCCAGCACGTGCTCGATCACCATGATCGCCGCGCCGATCGCACCCGCCCGGTCGCCGAGCCGCGACGGCACGATCCGCAGATCGCCCGTGGCCAGCGGCAGCGAGCGCTGGAAGATCACCTCGCGCACGCCCGCCAACAGCTGCTGGTGAGCCTCGGAGATGTCGCCGCCGATGACGATCGCGCCCGGGTTGAAGAAGTTCACGCAGCCGGCCAGGACCTCGCCCAGGTAGCGGCCCGCGTCGCGCACGGCCTGGATCGCCTGCGGCTCGCCGGCCCGCACGAGCGCGACGACGTCGCGCGAGGACTCGGCGGTCAGCCCGACCGCGCTGAGGTTCGCCGCCAGCGCGCGGCCGCCGGCCACGGCCTCGAGGCAGCCGATGTTGCCGCAGCGGCAGATGATGTCGTCGTGGCCTGCGAGCCGGACGTGGCCGATGTCGCCGGCGGCGCCCTGGGCGCCGCGGTGGATCCGGCGGCCGGCGACGATCCCGCAGCCGATGCCGGTGCCGATCTTCACGTACAGCAGGTGCTCGATGTCCCGCCAGTGGGTCCAGTGCTCGCCGAGCGCCATGATGTTGACGTCGTTGTCGACGAGCACGGGCGCGTCGTAGTGCTGGCTGAACCAGCCCGGGATCGAGTAGCCGTCCCAGCCCGGCATGATCGGCGGCGCGACCGGCTCGCCGCGTGAGAACGCCACCGGGCCCGGGACGCCGACCCCGATCCCGCGCACGTCGGCGGCCGCGCGGGAGATCTCGTCGAGCAGCCCGACGAATTGCTGGTGGACGTACTCGAGGACTTTTTCCGGGCCGTCGGCGATATCCATGTCGAACGTCGCCTCGGCCAGCGGCGCGCCGGCCAGGTCGCTCACCACGAGCCGCGAGTGCGTGGCGCCGAGATCGGCGACGAGCACGACGCCGGCGCCCTGGTTGAAGGCCAACACGGTCGGGGGACGTCCACCGGTCGAGGCACTGCCACCGGCCTCGTACACCAACTGGTGCGCCAGCAGAGCGTCCAGCCTTTGGGCTACGGTGGAGCGAGCCAAACCAGTGCGGCGAACCAGATCGGCTCGAGTGACCGCCTCACCGTTGCGGATGAGGCGGAGCAGCGACCCCGCGCCCGTCAAAGCGACCCATTCCTCGCCATCGACGAAAGTAAAGCAGAGCAGGCGGCGGGTTAGGTGCGAGAACAGGCCGAAAGTTCATCCGGTGCCCCGACAAACCGGTAGGTCTTTCCCCGGCTACGGAACTAAGGCACCCGTGAAGGCGACAGCTGACGCTTGCGCGCGGCCGCCGTCAAGTGGCCCGCGATCGCCCGGTCGACCGTCTCCGGCGACAGGACGTGCTCGATCACCATGATCGCCGCGCCGATCACGCCGGCCCGGTCGCCGAGCTGGCTGCAGCCCATGCGCAGGTCGCGCGTGGCCATCGGCAACGAGCGCCCGAACGCCACCTCGCGCACGCCCGCGAGCAGGTGCTGGTGGGCTTCGGAGATGTCGCCGCCGATCACGATCGCGGCCGGATTGAAGAAGTTGATGCACTCGGCGAGCACCTCGCCGAGATAGCGGCCCGCGTCGCGGACGGCCTGGATCGCGAGCGGCTCGCCCGCGCGCACGAGCCTGACCACGTCGCGCGAGCTCGAGGCCTCGTGGCCGGCGGCGGCCAGCTGCGCTGGCGAGCGCCCGTCCGCCCGCGACCGCCTCCAGGCAGCCGACGTTGCCGCAGCGGCAGACCACGTCGTCGTGACCGGCGAGCCGGACGTGGCCGATGTCGCCGGCCGCGCCCTGGGCGCCGCGGTGGATCCGGCGGCCGGCGACGATCCCGCAGCCGATGCCGGTGCCGACCTTCACGTACAGCAGGTGCTCGCAGTCGCGCCAGTGGGCCCAGTGCTCGCCGAGCGCCATGATGTTGACGTCGTTGTCGACGAGCACCGGCGCCTCGTAGTGGCGCGCGAACCAGCCCGGGATCGAGAAGCCGTCCCAGCCCGGCATCATCGGCGGCGCGACGGGCTCGCCGCGCGAGAAGGCCACCGGGGCCGGGACGCCGATCCCGATCCCGCGCACGTCCTCGCGCGAGCGCCCGACGTCGGCGAGCAGCTGCTCGAAGCGCTCGTGGACCCAGGCCAGGACGAGCTCCGGGTCGCGCGCCACGTCGGTGTCGTACGCATGCTCGGCGAGCGGCGCGCCCGCGAGGTCCGAGACCGCGAGCCGTGAGTGCGTCGCGCCGATGTCGGCCACCAGCACGACTCCGGCCTGGCGGTTGAAGGCCAGCACGGTCGGGGGGCGCCCGCCGGTCGAGGCACTGCCGCCGGCCTCGTAGACGAGCTGATGCGCGAGCAGCGCCTCGACACGCTGGGCCACGGTCGAGCGGGCCAATCCGGTGCGCCGCGCCAGGTCCGCGCGCGTGACCGCCTCGCCGTCGCGGATCAGGCTCAGGACTCGCCCGGCCCCGGCAGGCGAGGTGGGGTCCTGGCTCTCCCCGGCGGTAAGCATGCGGGGAGTTAACCAGACTTCGCGGCCTGATATCGACTGAAGTACGCACGAAGACGTGGATTTGTCCGCATCACCGGACTAATTGCAGAGGAACTTTTGCTTGACAGTCGGATGAAAGCCCGCAGTAGGTTGGTTTGCATGTCACGAGGTGTTCGTGTTGCCATTGCAGGGACCGGGTTCATCGGTGCCGTTCATGCGCGCTCCGCCCGGCTCGCCGGCGCGAGCCTCGTCGGGGTCAGCGCTTCGTCCCCTGAGAGCGCGCGCCGCGCCGCCGCCACGCTCGGCGCCGGGCGCGCGTTCGAGTCCAGCCAGGAGCTCGTCGACTCACCCGACGTCGACGTCGTCCACATCTGCACGCCCAACCACCTGCACGTCCCGCTCGCCGAGGCCGCGCTGGCGGCCGGCAAGCACGTGATCCTCGAGAAGCCGATCGCGCTCGACGCCGACAGCGCGCAGCAGCTCGTGCAGGTCGCCGACGCCGCGGGCCGGATCGCGGCCGTGCCGTTCGTCTACCGCTACTACCCCACGGTGCGCGAGGCGCGCGAGCGGGTGCGCCGGGACGAGACCGGGGCGCTGCGGCTGATCCACGGGACGTATCTGCAGGACTGGTTGCTGCGCCCGGAGGACGACAACTGGCGCGTCGAGTCCGATCTCGGCGGCGCCTCGCGCGCGTTCGCCGACATCGGCTCGCACTGGTGCGACCTGGCCGAGTTCGTCTCCGGCCATCGCATCACGCGGCTGTGCGCACGCACGCTGACCGCCGTCCCGGAGCGCGTCAAGACCGAGGCGCACGCCGCCTTCCAAGCGGTCAACGGTGACGGCACGGCGCGCGCCGTGGGCACCGAGGATGCGGCGGTCGTGCAGTTCGAGACCGATCGCGGCGCGATCGGCTCGACGGTCATCAGCCAGGTCTCGGCCGGCCGCAAGAACCGCCTCTGGCTCGAGCTCGACGGCGCGCACGAGGCGCTGACGTTCAGCCAGGAGGAGCCCGAGTCGCTGTGGGTCGGGCGCCGCGAGGCCGCGACGCTGGTCAAGCGCGACCCGGAGGCGCTGTCGGCTCCGGCGCAGCGCTACGCGACGTTGCCCGCCGGTCACCCGCAGGGCTACGCCGACTGCTTCGACGCTTTCGTGGCCGAGGTCTACGATGCCGTAGCCGAGGGAGAGACGGCGGATGGCCTGCCGGTGTTCGCAGATGGCCTGCGCGCCGCGCGGATCACGGACGCCGTGCTGACGTCGGCGCGTGAGGAGCGCTGGGTGGACGTGTCGATCGAAGCTGCGGGGGTCAAGTGATGAGCGAGAGCGCACCGCTGCTCGAGGTCCGGGGGATCGCGAAGCAGTATCCGGGAGTGCGCGCCCTCAAGGGCGTGGACTTCGACGTGCGCGCCGGGGAGGTGCACTGCCTGCTGGGGCCCAACGGCGCCGGCAAGTCGACGCTGATCAAGTGTGTGTCGGGCGTGGTCGCCCCGACCGAGGGTGAGATCCGCGTCGAGGGGGAGGTGCTGCCCGTCGGCGAGCCGTCGGAGTCCATGGCCCGCGGGGTCGGGACGATCTACCAGGAGCTCGACCTGGTCGAGGACCTGCGCGTCGCCGAGAGCGTGTTCCTGGGCCACGAGCCGCGCCGGTTCGGGCTGATGGACCGTGCGCGCATGCGCTCGGAGACGACGGCGCTGCTCGAGCGCCTCGGCCACGGCGACATCAAGCCCGACATGTTCGTGCGCGCACTGCGCCCGGCGGCACAACAGGTCGTGTCGATCGCCCGCGCGCTGTCGCGCAACGTGCGCCTGCTGATCATGGACGAGCCGTCGTCGATCCTCGACGAGGGCGAGGTCGAGACCCTGTTCGGCGTCGTGCGCCGGCTCACCGAAGGGGGCGTCGGCGTCATCTACATCTCGCATCGACTCGACGAGATCCCCAAGATCGGCGACCGCGTCACGGTGCTCTCGGACGGGCGCACGGTCGCCACCGGCCTGCCCGCGGACACGCCGCGCGCCGAACTGGTCGAGAAGATGGTCGGCCGCAAGGTCGACCAGCTCTTCCCGGACCGGGCGAGGGGGACGACCGGCGAGGTCGTGCTCGACGTCCGCGAGGTCTCAGGTCTGCCACGCGTGAAGCCGTGCAGCCTTCAGGTGCATGCGGGTGAGGTGGTGGGAATCGGCGGGCTCGTGGGCGCAGGGCGCTCGGAGCTCTTGCGGTTGATCTACGGGGTCGACAAGGCCGACACCGGCGAGGTCCACCTCGATGGCAAGCAGCTGCCGATGGGGCGGCCGAACGTCTCGATCGAGCGCGGCATGGGCCTGGCGCCGGAGGACCGCAAGTCGCAGGGCCTGTTGCTGGGCTGGAGCCTGGCCAAGAACGTCAGCGTGGCCGATCTGTCGCGGTTCACCAAGGCGGGCTGGATCAGCCTCAAGGCCGAGCGCGAGGCGGCGGGCGACAAGCTGCGCGAGCTCAACACGGTGCCGGACAACCCGGACCGGATCACGCGCGAGCTCTCGGGCGGCAACCAGCAGAAGGTGGTGCTGGCGCGCTGGCTGCTGCGCGAGTGCCGGGTGCTGCTGCTCGACGAACCGACGCGCGGCGTCGACGTGGGCGCCAAGGCCGAGATCTACCGCTTGATCTCAGAGCTGTCGGCGTCGGGGATCGGCGTCCTCGTGGTCTCCTCCGAGATGGAGGAGCTGATGGGTCTGAGCACCCGCATCCTGATCATGCGCGAGGGCGAGCTCGTCGCCGAGGTCGACGGGGAGAAGGCGACCGAGGTCGAGCTGTTGAGCCATGCCGTCGCGCCCACCGATACCGACGTCGTCTTGGAGGAGACCTGATGACCAGCACCCCCGCGGCCCCGGCCGCGAAACCGAAAGCCGCGGCGACCCGCGGCAATTTCGATTACCAGGAGTACGCGCTGGTCGGCGTGATCGCGCTCCTGCTGGTCGCCGGCGCCATTCTCGAGGGCGACTCGTTCATGTCGAAGGACAACATGTTCAACGTGCTGCGCCAGGGCAGCGTGGTGGGCGTGCTGGCGATCGGGATGACGTTCGTGATCGCCACCGCGGGCATCGACCTCTCGGTCGGCTCGATGGTGGCCGCCGCCGGCGTCGCCGGCGGTCTGGTGGTGGACAACGGCAGCGTGCCGTTCGTGGTCGGCGCGATCCTGATGGGGGTCGCGCTCGGTTCCATCAACGGCGCCGCGATCGCCTACGGCAAGGTCGTCCCGTTCATCGCGACGTTGGCGATGTTGTTGATCGCTCGCGGCCTGGCGTTGTGGATGAGCGACAAGACGCCGATCTCGTTGTTCGATCTGGAGGCCGTGCGCTGGTTCGGGACCGGGGAGGTCCTGACCATCCCGTCGTCGCTCGTCGTGTTCCTCGGCGTGGCGGCGATCGGCTGGGTGATGCTCAATCGCACCCCCTACGGCCGCTACGTGGTGGCCGTCGGCGGGAACCCGGAGGCGGCGCGGATCGCGGGTGTGAAGGTCAAGTGGATCCTGTTCAGCGTCTACGTGCTGAGCGGCATCTGCGTCGGCATCGCCGCGGTCCTGCTGTGCGGCCGGCTGGCGAGTGCGTCACCGGTGGCCGGCAGCCTGTATGAGCTGGACGCGATCGCGGCGGTGGTCATCGGGGGCACGAGCCTCGCCGGTGGCCGCGCGACGATCGTGGGCACGGTGCTGGGCGTGATCACGTTCGCGCTGGTGTTCAACCTGCTGACGCTGATGAATCTGGCCGTGGAGATCCAGTCGATCACCAAGGGCCTGATCATCCTGGCCGCGGTGCTGCTGCAGCGCCGTAGCTGAACGCAATTCAATTCGAACGGTAGTCCAATGAGGAGGAGTGCCATGAAGTTCAAGCGATTCGTGCCGGTGGTGTGCGCCGGCGTCGCGCTCGGTCTCGCCGCCTGCGGTGGCGACGACGAGCCCGATACCGCGGCCACCGCGACCCCGGCCACCAACCAGGAGGACTGCAGCGGCTCAGGCCGGCAACGTCAAGGTCGCGTTCAGCGCCCCGGCGGCCGACCACGGCTGGCTGAAGGCCGTCTCGGACAACGCCAAGGCCAAGGCCGAGGAGCTCGGCCTGGACATGACGGTCAACGACAGCGCCACGACGTCGGCCGAGCAGGCCGACCAGATCGAGACGCTGATCCAGGAGAAGCCCAACGTGCTCGTCGTGCTGCCGAACGAGGGTGAGGCGCTCACCCCGGTCGCGCAGAAGGCGATGGACCAGGGCATCCAGGTCATCAACATCGACCGTGAGTTCACGCACCCCGTCCGCCTACCACACCGTGATCGGCGGCGACAACTACGGCATCGGCGTGCAGGCCGGCAACTTCTTCGCCGACCAGCTCAAGTGCAAGGGCAACGTCGTCGAGATCCAGGGCCTGGCCGGCATCTCGGTGACCGAGGACCGCTCGAAGGGCTTCGCCGACCAGCTCAAGAAGCGCTGCGCGGACGGCATCAAGATCGTCGCCTCCCAGCCCGCCGACTTCGTCCCGGACAAGGGCCTGTCGGTGATGGAGAACATCCTCCAGTCCCAGAAGGAGATCGCCGCCGTCTACACGCACGACGACGACATGGGCGAGGGCGTCGCCTCCGCGATCGAGAACGCCGGCCGTCAGGACGAGATGTGGATGACGGGCGCCGGTGGCTCCAAGAACGTGATGGAGAAGATCAAGGAAGGCGGCCTGTGGAAGGCGACCTTCCTCTACAACCCGGCGATGTCGGCTGACGCCGTCTACCTCGCCACGCTGCTCGGCCAGGAAAAGGGCCTTCCGGGCTTCGCCGCTCCGGACATCCCCTCGCGCATCGTGCTCGCCGCGACCACGGTGACGCAGGAGAACGTCGACCAGTTCATGGAGCTCGGCTTCTAGCCGTATCTGCGTTTCCGCCGGGGCGAGCCGTTCGGCTCGCTCCGGCGCGAAGCCGTCCGCGTCCGCCCGCAGACGCTCCAGCGTCGCCGTGATCGTGTCGAGCTCGTCACGTTCCAGCGGGTCGGTCCCGAAGCGCATCGCGTTCAGGACCTCGGTCGCTCGGGTCGCCGTCTCGCGGCCCCTGGGGGTGATGCTGGCCAGCGTCGTGCGGCGGTCGCGTTCGTGCGGCTCGCGGGTCACGAAGCCGCTGCGCTCCAGCCCGTCGATGATGTTGGTCACCGACGTGCGGTGCACCTGCAGCCGGTCGCCCATCTTGCCCAGCGGCAGCGCGCCTGCGCGGCTGTAGTGGAGGAGCATCAGCGCCTCGTAGCGCGGGAACGTGAGGTCGAACGGCTTCAGCGTGTCGTTCAGGCGCGCGAGCAGGATCTGCTGCACGCGCATGATCGACGTCACGGCGCGCATGCGACGGCACGGGCTGCGTCGCCCCAGTGCTTCGTCCAGTTGCGGGCGGCCTCGGCTACGGGATCGAAATCGGGCAGGAGCCCAATTAGAACACGGGCGACTCGGTGTACGCGCCCCAGACGTGCTGGAGCGCGTCGACCATCTCGCCCTCGGTCGCGTGCGCGCGTGCGCACTCGACCAAGACGGGCATCAGGTTGGCCTCGGTGCCGGCCGCGATCCGCAGCTCCGCCAGCGTGCGCTCGACCTCGGCGCCGTCGCGACGGGCGCGGACGGCCTGCACGCGGCCGATCTGCTTGCGCTCCATCTCGGGGTCGATGCGATGGATCGGCGTCTCGCCGTCGTCGCCCTCGGTGTAGCGGTTGACGCCGACGACGATCTGCTCGTGGTCGTCGATCTTCGCCTGCAGCTCGAACGCGGCGTCGGCGATCTCGCGCTGCGGGTAGTTGCGCTTGACCGCCTCGACCATGCCGCCGAGCTCGTCGATCTTGGCGAAGTAGGCGTAGGCCTGCTCTTCCAGCGTGTCGGTCAGCGCCTCGACGAAGTAGGAGCCGCCGAGCGGGTCGACGGTGTTGGTGACGCCGGTCTCGTGGGCGACGATCTGCTGCGTGCGCAGCGCGATCCGGACCGCGTCCTCGGTCGGGAGCGCGAGCGCCTCGTCGTAGGAGTTGGTGTGCAGCGACTGCGTGCCGCCGAGCACGCCGGCGAGCGCCTCGATCGCGGTCCGGACGATGTTGTTGAGCGGCTGCTGGGCCGTCAGCGACACGCCGGCGGTCTGCGTGTGGAAGCGCATCAGCCAGCTGCGCGGGTTCTTCGCGCCGTAGGTCTCGCGCAGCTCGCGCGCCCAGATCCGGCGGGCGGCGCGGTACTTGGCGATCTCCTCGAAGAAGTCGATCTGGGCGTTGAAGAAGAAGCTCAGGCGGGGCGCGAAGTCGTCGACGTCGATGCCGCGGGCGATCTGCTGCTCGACGTAGGTGAAGCCGTCCTTGAGCGTGAACGCGAGCTCCTGGGCGGCGGTCGAGCCGGCCTCGCGGATGTGGTAGCCGGAGATCGAGACCGGGTGCCAGCGCGGCATGTTGCGCGTGCACCACTCCATCATGTCGCCCAGCAGGCGCATCGCGGGGTCGACCGGGAAGCACCACTCCTTCTGGGCGATGTACTCCTTGAGGATGTCGGCCTGGATCGGTGCCGCCGAGCTTGTCGGCGGGGACGCCGTTCTCCTCGGCGGCGACGACGTAGAAGGCCATCATCATCGCCGCCGGCGCGTTGATGGTCATGGAGACCGTGACCTCGCCGAGGTCGATGCCGTCGAAGAGCGTCTCCATGTCGTCGAGCGTGTCGATCGCCACGCCTTCGCGGCCGACCTCGCCGAGGCTGCGCGGGTGGTCGGAGTCGTGGCCCATCAGGCTGGGCATGTCGAAGGCGGTGGAGAGGCCGGTCTGGCCGTGGTCGAGCAGGTAGCGGAAGCGCTCGTTGGTCTCCTCCGCGGTGCCGAAGCCGGCGAACTGCCGCATCGTCCACAGGCGGCCGCGGTACATCGTCGGGTAGACGCCGCGGGTGAACGGATACTCGCCCGGCTGCCCGATCTGCGCGTCGTGGTCGCGGACGTCCTCAGGCCCGTAGAGCGCCTTGATCGGCTCCCCGGAGAGCGTGGTGCGCTCCTTGGCGGCGGCGTCGCTGGTGCGGTTGGCGGCGGGTGCGCTCATGAAATACTCTGACCTGAGATAGTTGGAAGTCCACGTATCTTAGTCGAGATGTGGCCGTAGAGGAACCCGGCGCCGTACGGGCGAGGCCAGCTTGGCGAACTGCGTGACCGTGGGGAGCAGGGTCTTCGCCGTCCAGACGGGCGCCAGCCGGACCGGCACGCGCTTGTCGCGCAGCAGCCGCGCGAGCTGCAGCGTCTGCGCGGCGTAGGCGGCCGCGGCGAGGCGCGGCCTGCGCGCGACGAGCAGCGCGATCGTCAGCGCCGGCCACGGCCTGAGCACGATGTGCTTGAGCTTGTCCGGGTGGCGTTGCTTGAGCGGCGCCGCCGAGGTGCCGTAGAGGAAGCGACGCTTGAGCGTGTCGTGCTCGTCGTGCTCGACCACGACGCTGGGGTCGTAGCGCACGCGCCAGCCCGGCGTCGATCAGCCGCCAGATCAGGTCGACGTCCTCGCCGTAGCGCAGCGCGGGGTCGAAGGGGCGCTCGGGGAGCGCCGATCGCCGCACGATCAGCGCCGCGCTCGGGACGTAGGCCACCGGCGCGCCGGGCCGCACCTCGGCGGGCCGCGGTCCCATGTCCAGCAACTTGCCCGCGACGCGCGGCGCGACGGCGGCGACCGTCGGGATCGTCGAAGTGCCCGGCGAGCCGCTCGATCCAGTCGTGCGGCGGCAGCGTGTCGCTGTCCAGGAACGCCACCAGCTCCGTGTCGACGTGCTCGAGCCCGTCGTTGCGCGCGGCCGCCGGGCCGCCGGGAGCGGCGCGGCGGATGGCGCCCGGCACCGGCACGCGCGAGCCGTCGTCGACGACGATGCAGGGCTCTTTCAGTCGGGAGATCAGGCGCGCGAGACCGCCGGCGTTGTCGCGCACGGGGATGACGATGGTGGTCGGGCGCTGCTCGGGGTCGTGGGCCGGGGGTGGGCCATGCCGGCGGCGACGAGGCGGTCGCCGAGGCGGCGCTGGGCGGGGGTCGCGGTGTCGGCGAGCAGGGCGCGCAGCGCCGCGGGGCCGTGCTCGCTGAGGCGGATGATGCGACCGCGCGAGACGAGCACGCGGCCGCCGTCGTAGAGGCGGACCGACGCGTCGAGGACGAGCCTCAAAGCGCGAGGCCGCCGTCGAGCGGGTAGATCGCCGCCGGTCGCGCCGCGGCTCTGCGGCCCCGCGAGCCAGACGATCAGCGCCGCGACCTCCTCCGGCTCGATCAGGCGCCCGAGCGGCTGCTGGGCGGCGAACGCCTCGGCGCTCGATGCCGTAGAGGCGCGCGCTCTCGTCGAGGATCGGCGTGCGGGTCGAGCCGGGGCTGACGGCGTTGGCCGTGATCCCGCTGTCGCCGAGCTCGACGGCGAGCGCGCGGATGAAGCCGGCCACGCCCGCCTTGGCCGCGCAGTAGGCGGCGAGCATCGGCAGCCCGCGCGTGGCGGCCGCGGAGGCGACGGCGATGAAGCGGCCGTCGCGCGGCTCGGGGCGTCGCAGCAGCGCCGGGATGCCGACGCGGGCGGCGGTCATGACGCCGCCGAGGTTGACCTCGAGGACCGCCCGCTCCTGCTCGGCGGTCGAGCTCCCACGCCGGGACGCCGCCCGCGATCACGCCCGCGGCGGCGACGACGGCGTCGAGCCCGCCCCAGCGGCTCTCGGCGACTTCGACGGCGGCCTCGCAGCGCCGCGGCGTCGGTCGCGTCGGCCTCGATCGGTCCGGACGCGCTCCGAGCCCAGCGCGTGCGAGCTCGCGCGGCGTGGCGAGGGCGTAGGGGAGGCGCGGGTCGTCCTCGGCGCGATCGACGGCGACGACGTACCAGCCCTCGGCGACGAGCCGGCGCGTCGTGGCGGCGCCGATCCCGCGCGCGGCGCCGGTGACGAGCGCGACCCGCTTGCCGCGGCCGCCGTCGGGGCGGCGCGCCGGCGCGGCGGCGCGAGGCGCGTGCGGGGCGGGGTGGACGCGCGGGCGGGTCACGCCGCGCCTCGCGGTGCCGGCCGGACCTCGCGCCGGTCGCCGTCCGGGTGGCGCGCGGGCGGGTCACGCCGCGCCTCGCCGGGCCGGCCGTGCCTCGTGCCGGTCGCCCGAGGGCCGAGTGACGTCGGAACCGTTCACGGCAGGCTCTCGACGAACGCGGCGAGCTCGGCGGTCGCCGCGGCCAGCAGCGCGCGGCCCTCTTCGGCGGAGGCGCCGGCGCGGGTCGCCGAGCACGCCGTTCGGGCTGACGGCGCGCACGCCCGCCGGCGCGCAGGCGCGGCATCAGCGCGGCGAGCGGCTCGACGTTGCCCGCGCTCGCGCGCCGCGCCGACCAGCTGCGGGCGCCAGGGCGAGCATCAGCGACGTCTCGACGCGGCCGGCGTGCGCGTCGCCGTCCCAGCGCGGCGACCACGCCCACACGGCGTGACCCTCCTCGCGCAGCTGCCGCACGGCCGCCGCGAGCGGCTCGGCGTTGCCGCCGTGCGCGCAGACGAACAGCGACGCGCTCGAAAGCCGCCGAGCGGACGAGCTCGACGAGGACGCGCGACGAGCGCCTCGCGGCCGATCGAGAGCGTTCCCGCGAAGCCCGCGTGCTCGCCGCTCGACCCGTACGGCAGCGCCGGCGCGATCACGGCGCGAAGCGACGCCGCGAGCGCGGTGGCGATGATCGTGTCGGTCCCCAGCGGCAGGTGCGGGCCGTGCTGCTCGGTCGCGCCGAGCGGCACGACCAGCAGGTCGCCCGTCACCGCTGCGGTCGTCAGCTCCTCAAGCGCCGAGCCGGCGGGCGAAGCCATCGGGAATCAGCAGATCGGAAGGGCTCAGCTCGTGCACCGAAGCGTGCCCGAGGCCGAGCAGCGCGGAGTCGATCCCGGCCCGCAGCACGTCGAGCACGTTCTCGACGCCGGCCTGCCCCTCGGCGGCGAGCCCCCACAGGTACGGCCGCCCGATCATCACCGCGCGGGCGCCGAGCGCGAGCGCCTTGACGACGTCGCCGCCGCGCCGGATGCCGCCGTCGAGCACCACCTCGACCGAGTCCCCGACCGCCTCGACGATCGCCGGCAGCGCGCGGATCGTCGCCGGCGTGCCGTCGAGGTTGTTGCCGCCGTGGTTGGAGACCGAGATCGCGGTCACGCCGACGTCCTCGACCGCGCGGCGCGCGTCGTCGATGCGCATCACGCCCTTGACCATGAACGGCCGGTCGCGGCCCCAGGTCTCGCGCAGCCAGCGCACGTCCTCCCAGGACGGCGGCGGCGTCATCATCCACTCGCCGTAGGCGGCGAAGAACGCCGGCGAGCCCTCGAAGTTCGGCACCTCGAGCCCCGGCGGGCGCCCGGTCTTGCCCCAGCGGTACGCCCAGCGCGGGCGGACCAGGACCTCGGGCGCGAGCCGCGCCATCGTCTTGAGGTCGAGCTGCTGCGGGATGTACGGGCTGCCCCAGTCGCGCCCGTGCGAGAACGTCCAGTCGAGCGTCACGATCAGGCCCGCGGCGCCCGCGGCCCGCGCGCGCTCGATGCGCGCCTCGATCGCCTCCCGCGAGCCCGCCCAGTAGAGCTGCGCGAACGTCTTCGGGTTGGCCGCGACGACCTCCTCGATCGGCTTGCTGCCGAGCCCCGACAGGCCCATCGCCGTGCCGCGGGCGGCGGCGGCGCGGGCGGCGGCCACCTCGCCCTCCGGGTGGACGGCCTGCACGCCGATCGGCGAGAGCAGCACGGGCAGCGCGATCTCGACTGACCCATGACCGTCGTCGCGAGCTCGCGCTCGGCCACCAGCCCGGCGACGTGCGGCGCGAACCCCAGCTCCGAGAACGCCGCGACGTTGTCGCGCAGGGTCAGGCCGCGCTCGGTTCCGGCACGGATCGCCATGAACACCGAGCGCGGGAGAATCCGCTTGGCCCGGCGCTCGGCCTCCGCGACGCTCTCGAACCAGGGCATCAGACCGGCGACTCGTCGCAGGGACGCGTGACGACGGTCACGGGAATGCGGCGGCGCGAGTGATCGGCCGACGGCCGCGGCCGCACGCGCGGCGCGCGCGCCGCCAGTGCGGCTTCGCCGTGCCCGAGCACGCACTCCGGGTCGGGCCCGTCGAGCGGCAGCCCGGTGAAGAACTTCGCCGCCATGCAGCCGCCGCGGCAGGCGTCGAACATCCCGCAGCTCGAGCACGCGCCGCTCGACTGCGGCTCGCGCAGCTCGACGGAACAGCTCCGACTCACGCCACACGCGCGCGAAGCCGCCGCGTCGCGCACGTTGCCGGCCAGGAACGTGTCGTGGATCGCGAACGGGCAGGCGTAGACGTCGCCGACCGGGTCGATCAGGCACACCACGCGTCCCGCGCCGCACAGGTTCAGTCCGGGCAGCGACTGGCCGTAGGCGCCGAGGTGGAAGAACGAGTCGCCGGTCAGCACCTGCTCGCCGTGGGCCAGCAGCCACTCGTAGACCGAGCGCTGCTGCGCGGCGGTCGGGTGCAGCGTGTCCCAGACGTCGGCGCCGCGTCCCGACGGCCGCAGCCGCGTGAGCCGCAGCTGTGCGCCGAAGTGGTCGGCGATCGCCTTGAAGTCGTCGAGCTGCGCGGCGTTCTCGCGCGTGATGACGACGCTCAGCTTGAACCCTGTGCCGGCGAGGTGCTCCATCGCCCGCATCGCGGTGTCGTAGGACCCCGGACCGCGCACCGCGTCGTTGACCTCCGCGGTCGCGCCGTCGAGCGAGATCTGCACGTCGACGTAGTCGTTGCCGCGCAGCCACGCCGCGCGCGCGGCGTCGATGCGCGAGCCGTTGGTCGAGAACTTGACGCCGACGTGGTGCGCGGTGGCGTACTCGACGAGCTCCCAGAAGTCCTTGCGGACCGTCGGCTCGCCGCCGCCGATGTTCACGTAGAACACCTGCATCCGCTCGAGCTCGTCGATCACCGCGCGGCACTCGGCGGTGGTCAGCTCGCGCGGGTCGCGTCGCCCCGAGCTCGACAGGCAGTGCACGCACGCGAGGTTGCACGCGTACGTGAGCTCCCAGGTCAGGCAGATCGGCGCGTCGAGGCCCGACTGGAAGTGGTCGACGAGCTTCACTCGATCATCCCCGTCTCGGCCAGCGTGGAGAGCGCGCGCGTGTAGTGCGGGAGCTCGTCGTCGGAGACGCCCGCCGCGACGCACGCCGCGCGGGCCGTCGGTTGTTCGGAAAGCGACTGCGACGACGCGCAGCAGCGTGCGGCTCTTGAGGAACGACAGCCGCCGCGTGCCGAAGTGGTACGCGAGCGCGCCGAACGGCTCAGGGCGCAGCGCGACCTGCGGGTTCAGCGCCCACTGGCGCTCGAGGTCGAAAACCACGGCTAATAGACGCCGCACATGCCGTCGATCGACACGTCCTCCACGAGCAGGTCCTCCTCCACGAGGTCCTCCTCGACCTCGGTCGGCTCCTCGACCACTTCGGGCTCGGTCACGGGATCCAGCATGGTGCTCCCCTTCGGCGCGGGTGTTCTCCGAGCCGGAACGTAACACTCGCTCCGAGATGCTGCCCTCCGACTTCCATCTGCGCATCGACGGCCCCGTCGCCCTGGGCGGCGAGCCGTTCGCGCTCGCACCGGCCCAGCGAGCGAGGCCGCGCGCGTGATCGAAGCCTGGCGCGAAGGCGCGCCGGTGGGGGAGCACGGCGAGCTGGCGCGCCTGCTCGTCGCTGCGCAACCTGGCCCAGCCCGTGCCGCCGCCGGGACCGCTTCCGCCCGTCACGGTCGTGATCCCGGTCCGCGACCGCAGCATCGCGCGTCTGCTGGCCGCGCTCGACGTCGCCGAGGTGATCGTGGTCGACGACGCGTCGCGAGGACGGCGAGGCGATCCGCGCCGAGGCCGCCGGCGTGCGCTACATCCGCCGCGAGGTGCAGGGCGGGGCGGGCGCGGCGCGCAACACCGGCCTGGCGGCGGCGAGCCACGCGCTGGTCGCGTGCATCGACTCGGACTGCGTGCCGCGGCCCGGCTGGCTCGAGGCGCTGCTGCCGCACTTCGCCGATCCGGAGGTCAGCGCCGTGGCGCCCCGGATCGTCGCGCTCGACGAGGGGCGCGGTGAAGCGGCCGCGCGGGGGAGATGGCGCGCCGGGGGCGAGTCGCGCGGCGGGCGCGAGTGGCGCGGCGGCGCGACGCGGCGGGGCAGGGCGCGGGGACGCGCTGGCGGCGCGCGGGCGGCGCGCCTGCTCGCGCGCTACGAGGCCGACCGGTCGCCGCTCGACCGCGGGCCGGCGGCCGCGCGCGTGCTCCCGTACGGGCGCGTGCCGTTCGTGCCCGGCGCGGCGATCGTGGTCCGCCGGGACCTGCGCTTCGACGAGACGCTCGTCGGCGGGGAGGACGTGGAGTTCGTGTGGCGGGTGCCGTACGTGCGCTACGAGCCCGTCGGGCCAGGTCGCGCACGACCACCGCACGGACCCGCGCGCCTGGCTGCGGCGGCGCGTCTACTACGGGCGCACCGCGGCCGGCATCGCCAAGCGCCACCCGGGCAAGGCGCGGCCGCTGCATGTCTCGCCGTGGACGACCGCCGCCTGGGTCGCGCTCGCCGCCCGCCGGCCGCTCACCGCCGTCGCCGATCACCGCCGCCGCGACCGCGCTGTTCGCGCGCGAGCTGGACGGCGACGCGACGACCGCGACCGAAGCTCGCCGCGGTCGGCACCCTGCGGTCCGGCCGCGTCGTCGCGGACGCCCTGACGCGCGCCTGGTGGCCGCTCTCGCTCGCCGCCGCGATCGCCGTCCCGAAGGCGCGGCTCCCGCTCGCCGCCGCCTGCGTCAAGCCCCCGCTGCACCTGGCGGACGACCTCGCCTACGGGTACGGGCTGTGGCGCGGCTGCATCGCCGAGCGGACGCTCGACCCGCTGCTCCCCGCCCGTCCCTGGAAGCTCCTCCGGGATACTTCCGCGCCGTGGTCGGTCGCCACTCGAGATGGGTCGTCATCGCGGCGTGGCTGATCGCCGCGCTCGTCACGGCCTGGACCGCGACGACGCGACGGAGACCGTGGTCCGTGACGTCGCCGCGATGCGCGCGATCGTCCCGGAGCCGACGGCGAGCCTGGCCGCGTACGTGACCGGCGAGGCCGCCTTCGCCGCCGACCAGTCGGCGGCGCTCGAGGGGATCGACGAGACGCTGCTGGCGGTCACGCTCGCGCTCGTGCTCGTCCTGCTGCTGGCGATCTACCGCTCGCCGCTCGTCGCGCTCGTCCCGATCGTCGTCGTCGGGATCGCCTATCTCGTCGCCGCCGGGCTCGTTTACGCCGGCGCGCGAGCCGGGCTCTATCAGGCCACCGGGCAGGCCACGGCGATCCTGATCGTGCTGATGTTCGGCGCCGGCACCGACTACTGCCTGCTGCTGCTCGCCCGCTACCGCGAGGAGGGCGACATGCGAACGGCCTGGCCGGCGACGGCGCCGACGATCGTCTCGGCCGGCGGGATCGTCGTCGCGGTCAGGCCGGGCCGGCCGACGTCGTCCTCGCCGCGAGCGTCCTGACCACGGCGCTGCCGGCCCTCAATACCGTCCCGGGCACCTTCTCCAACGACCTCGTCGGCTTCAGCCGCGACGGCCGGCTCGCGCTGGTCCGCGCCACCTCGACCCAGGATCCGTTCACCGAGGCCGCCACGGAGACGATCCCGGAGTTGCGCCGGGTCGCGCGCGAGCAGGACCCCGGGGCGCTGGTCGGCGGACCGACGGCGGAGATCCTCGACTCCGGCGAGGCGCTCTCGGCCGACGCGCGCCGGATCGTCCCGCTCGCGCTGGCGCTGATCTTCGTGATCGTCGCCGCGCTGCTGCGGAGCCTGATCGCCCCGCTCTTACGTGATCGCCACCGTGCTGTTGTCCTACGCCTTCGCGCTCGGGGTCAGCGCGCTGATCTTCGAAGAGTCCGATCCCGCACAGCCCCTGTTCACGTTCGTGTTCCTGGTCGCGCTCGGCGTCGACTACAACCTCTTCCTGATCGCGCGGGCGCGCGAGGAGGGCGACGTGATCACGGCGCTCGAGCGCACCGGCGGCGTGATCACCAGCGCGGGCCTGATCCTCGCCGGCACGTTCCTGACCCTGCTCGCAACCGAGCTCGAGAGCCTGTTCCAGGTCGGCTTCACCGTGGCCCTCGGACTGCTCGTGGACACGTTCCTGATCCGCATCTTCCTCGTGCCCTCGATCATGCGGGTTCTAGGATCAAGGGCCATATGAGCGACACCGCCCTGCGTGCCGCGGTGGTGGGTGCCGGACCGTCCGGCTTCTACGCCACCGACCAGTTGCTGAAGGCCGGCTTCGAGGTCGACCTGCTCGAGATCCTCCCGACCCCGTTCGGGCTCGTGCGCGCCGGCGTCGCGCCGGACCACCCGAAGATCAAGAGCGTCACGCGCGTCTACGAGAAGACCGCGAACCATCCCGGGTTCCGCTTCTACGGCGGCGTCGAGCTCGGCGCCCACATCAGCCGCCAGGACCTGCTCGACCGCTATCACGTCGTGCTCTACGCGGTTGGCACCGCGTCCGACAACCGGCTCAACATCCCGGGCGAGGAACGGCCCGGGAGCCACGGTGCGCTCGAGTTCGTCGCCTGGTACAACGGCCACCCGGACTACGCCGACCAGGAGTTCGACCTCAGCGCGACGCGCGCGGTCGTGATCGGCAACGGCAACGTCGCGGTCGACGTCGCCCGCATGCTGGTGCTCGATCCCGACGAGGTGGCGGCCACGGACACCGCCGACCACGCCGTCGGGCCGCTGTCGAGCGCCCAGGTGCACGAGGTGATCGTGCTCGGCCGCCGCGGCCCCGCGCAGGCCGCGTTCACGACGCCCGAGCTGCGCGAGCTGGGCGAGCTGACCCGCGCCGACATCATCGTCGACCCGGCCGCGATGGAGCTCGACCCGTACAGCGAGCGCTGGCTCGAGGACGGAGGGCGAGCCGACCAACAAGCGCAACGTCGATCTGCTGCGCGAGTACGCCCAGCGCGAGCCGCACGGCCACGAGCGCCGCGTCGAGCTGCGCTTCCTGAGCTCGCCGGTCGAGATCCTCGGCGACGGCGAGGACGGCCCGGTCACCGGGCATCCGCGTCGTCAAGAACCGGATCGACAACGGCCGCGCGGTCGCCACCGACGAGGAGGAGACGATCGCCTGCGGCCTCGTGATCCGCTCGATCGGCTACCGCGGCTCGCCGCTGGCCGGGATCCCGTTCGACGAGCGCAAGGGCCTGATCTCCAACCTCGGCGGCCGCGTGCTCAACCACGACGGCGAGCACGAGGTCGGCGAGTACGTCGTCGGCTGGGTCAAGCGCGGCCCGTCCGGCGTGATCGGCACCAACAAGAAGGACGCGACCGACACCGTCGCCCGGATCCTCGAGGACCGCGAGGCGGGCAAGCTCAACACGCCCTCCGACGCCGACCCGGACGCCTGCGAGAAGTTCATCGCCGAGCAGTGCCCGGAGCTCGTCACGTGGGAGGGCTGGCGCGCGATCGACACGCACGAGACCGGCCTCGGCGAGCCGCAGGGCCGCCCGCGCGTGAAGCTCGTGCGCACGGGCGAGATGGTCGACATCGCCTCCGGCGCGCTCCGCTAGTCATTCTTAAGCGCGCTCGACAGGCGCGCGTCTTCGCTGGTAGCGTTCAACTTACCGATCAATCGGTCAGTGGTCGAAACGAGTGGAGGTTCGCATGGGCTACCGGATCGGGGTCGACATCGGAGGGACCTTCACGGACCTCCTCGTGGCCGACGCGGACGGGCAGGCGCGCGTCTACAAGGCGCCGACGACACCGGACGACCCGACGATCGGCTTCTTCTCGGGGCTCGAGCGCGCGGCGCAGGACCTCGACCTGGAGCTGGAAGGCCTGCTCGCCGAGGTCGACACGATCGTGCACGGCACGACGATCACGACCAACGCGGTGCTGACCGGCAACGGGCGCCACCACCGGCTTCGTGACCACGAAGGGCTTCCGCGACGTGCTCAACATGCGCCGCGGCCTGAAGGCGCGCCAGTTCGACAAGTACGCGCCGCCGCCCGCGCTGGTCCCGCGCCACCGGATCCAGGTCGTCGAGGAGCGGATCACGCTCGACGGCGCGGTGATGACGCCGCTGAGCGAGGACGACGTCCGCGCCGCGGCGCGCGCGCTGCGCGAGGAGCAGGTCGACGCCGTCGCCGTCTCCTGCCTGTGGTCGTTCCGCAACCCCGCGCACGAGCAGCGCATCGGCGAGATCCTGCAGGAGGAGCTGCCGGACGCCTACGTCTCGCTCTCGACCGAGGTGCTTCCCCAGATCCGCGTCTACGAGCGCCACAGCACGACGGCGCTCAACGCCTACGTCGGCCCGGTGCTCAAGCGCTACCTCGTGCGCCTCGAGGAGGAGCTCGCGACCCGCGGCTTCGGCGGCACGCTGCTGATCATGCAGTCCAACGGCGGCGTGATGTCGCCCGCGCTGGCCCAGCGCTTCGCGTCCAACACGCTGCTCTCCGGCCCGGCGGCGGCCCGCTGGCCGGGATTCACTACGGCGGCGGAGAACGCGATCACCGTCGACATGGGCGGGACGTCGTTCGACGTCGCGCTCGTCAGCGACGGGGTCCGACGGTCACGACCGAGGGCGAGATCGGCGGCCACCGCGTCGCCTCGCCGATCCTCGACATCCACACGGTCGGCGCCGGCGGCGGCTCGATCGCCTGGATCGACGGCGGCGGGCTGCTGGCGGTCGGCCCCGCGAGCGCGGGCGCCGACCCCGGACCGGCGTGCTACGGCCGCGGCGGCGAGCAGCCGACGGTGACCGACGCCGACCTGCTGCTCGGCTATCTCGACCCGGACTTCTTCCACGGCGGCGACATCGCGCTCGACCTCGAGGCCGCGAAACGCGCCGTGGGAACGCTGCCGGGCCAACTCGGGCTGACCGAGCTGCAGGTCGCGAGCGGCATCTACGAGCTGGTCAATGCGAACATGGCGGCGGCGCTCGGCGTCGTCAGCGTCGAGCGCGGCCACGACCCGCGGGAGTTCGTGCTCGTCGTGGCCGGCGGCGCGGGCCCGATTCATGCCGCCGCGATCGCCCGCGAGCTCGAGATGCCGAACATTCTCATCCCGCGCGAGTCGTCGGTGTTCTGCGCCGCCGGGATGCTGATCTCCGACCTCAAGCACGACTACGTGCGGACCTACGCCGCGCGAGCCCGACGAGGCCGAGATGGACGCGATCTACGCCGAGCTCGAGGCCGAGGCCATCGAGACCCTGCAGGCGGAGGGCGTCCCGCGCGAGCGGGTCGAGCTGATCCGCTCCGTCGACCTCCGCTACGTGGGACAGTTCAACGAGGTCGAGGTCCCGCGCGCCGAGGCCTTCCACGATCGCCACGAGGTGCTCTACGGCTACTCGATGCCGGGCGCGCCGACCGAGCTGATCAACCTGCGCCTGTCCGCACGAGGCATCACCCAGAAGCCGCGGCTGCGCGGCTCGGAGCCGGGCGGTGAGGACCCTTCGGCCGCGCTCAAGGGCCACCGCGAGGCCTACTTCGACGGCGGGTTCGAGAGCGTCGGAGTCTATGACGGGCTCAAGCTCGTCAACGGCAACGTGGTGCCCGGCCCGGCGATCATCGAACAGCCGACCACCACGATCGTCCTGCCGGCGGATTTCGTGGCCAGCTGCGACGAGTACGACAACTACCGCGTCGAGCCCAAGGAGCGCTGACCCATGGCGATCGGAACCCCGACCGATGCGATCCTGACCTCGGTCATCGGCAACCGGCTCGACGCCGTCAGCCGCGAGATCGGTCAGACGATGCTGCGTACGAGCCGTTCGCCGATCTTCTCCGAGGCGCGCGACTTCGTGACCGCGATCTTCGACCGCGAACTGCGCCTCGTCGCCCAGACGGCGTACATCCCGGTGCTGATGGGCGCGACCCCGTACGCCATGCGGGCGATCGCCGAGCGCTTCGAGGGCCGGGTCGACGAGGGCGACGTGTTCGTGCTCAACGACCCCTACCGCGGCAACAACCATCCGCCCGACATCACGGTCGTCAAGCCCGTGTTCTGGGAGGGCGAGGTCGCGTTCTGGTGCGTGGCCAAGGGCCACCACGCAGACGTCGGCGGCGGCGGCGTGGCCGGGTACAACCCGGGCGCGCGCTCGATCTGGGAGGAATGCATCCGATCCCGCCGGCCAAGCTCTACGTCAAGGGCGAGGCCAACGAGGCGCTGTGGGACACGATCCTGATCAACGTCCACATCCCGTTCCTGGTCGAGGGCGACCTCCATTGCCAGGTCGGCGCCTGCAACATCGGCGAGCGCAGCCTGCACAAGCTGCTCGGCAAGTACGGCCGCGACACGCTCGAGACCGCGATCGCCTCGCTCTTCGACGCGTCGGAGTCGCAGATGCGCGGCGCGATCCGCGCCGTGCCCGCCGGCCGCTACAGCGCCGAGCGCCACATCGACCACGACGGGCTCGGCAACCGCATGATCGCCGTGCGGGTGACGATCGAGGTGCGGGAGGATTCGCTGACGTTCGACTACTCCGACAGCGACCCGCAGTGCGCGGGCTACGTCAACTCGACGATCGCCAACACGGCCTCGAGCTCCTACCTCGCCCTGTTCACCTCGATCGGCTCCGGGATCCGCATCAACGAGGGCGTGCTGCGGGTGCTCGAGGTGGTGGCGCCGCCCGGGACGATCGTCAACGCGCTCGAGCCCGCCCGGTCACGGGCTGCACGATCAGCGCCAGCCAGCCGATCATCGAGGCGTGCTGGCTGGCTCTGGCACAGGCCGTGCCAGAGCGTGTCGATGCGGCCTGGGCGCGCTGGTGCGCGCCCGCCACGATGGGCTTCAACCCGCGCACGGGCGGGCCGTTCGGTGACATCCACTTCCTCTGCAAGGGCGGCGCCGGAGCGTCGAAGGGGATCGACGGCTGGGACCACCTAGGGACCGTCGTGTGCACGGGCGGCCTCCGCTCGCCCGACCCGAGTTGCACGAGCTGGCCGACCCTTACACCGTGCTGCAGTACGAAGTTCTGGCCCGACAGCGCCGGAGCCGGCCAATGGCGCGGCGGGCTGGGCACGATCTATCGCTTCCGCGTCGACGCGCCCGCGATCGCCGCGGCGAACTTCGGCTGGCGGCAACCGGGCCGAGACGGCGCCGTTCGGGCTCGAGGGCGGCCTCGCCGCGCCGCCCACGAGCTGCGCCTGCACAAGGCTTCGGGCGAGACGATCGAGGTCGATGCCGAGGCCTTCTACGACCTCGGCGAGGGCGACGTGTACGAGATCCTCCAGAGCGGGGGCGGCGGCTACGGCGATCCGAAGCAGCGGCCGGCGCAGCTCGTGGAGCGCGACGTCCGCGACGGGGTCGTGAGCGAGGAGGCCGCGCGCGAGCTCTACGGGCGATGATCGAGATCAAGCAGCTCTACGGTCCCGGCGACGTCGACATCGATTACGAGCGCGACCTCGGCGACCCCGGCGAGTTCCCGTTCACGCGCGGCGTCTACCCGGACATGTACCGCGGGCGGCCGTGGACGCGCCGCGTCCAGGTCGGCTTCGGGACGCCGCAGGAGACCAACGCGCGGCTGAAGTACCTGTTCGACGCGGGCCAGGGCGGCTTCATCCTCACGATCGACCTGCCGACCTCCTACGGCTTCGACTCCGACGAGGAGATCGCCGAGGGCGAGGTCGGCGTGACCGGGGTGGCGATCTCCACGGTCGAGGACATGGAGGCGATCTTCGACGGCTTCGACCCCGACCAGGTTTCGGCGTCGCTGTCGATCCGCCCGCCGGTCAGCGCGGTGAGCCTGGCGATGCTGGCGCTCGTGGCCGAGCGGCGCGGGATCGCGCTCGACCGCGTGACCGGCACGCAGCAGAACGACCCGCTGTTCCAGATGAGCGGCGGCCCGCACCAGACGATCGCGCAGTTCTTCCCGTGGGAAGGGACGCTGCGCCTGTGTCTGGACATCGTCGAGTTCATCGCGCGCGAGATGCCGCGGCTGAACTGGATGGTCACGAACGCCTACAACCTGCGCGACACGGGCGTCAGCGCGGCGCAGGAGGCGGCCTTCGCGCTGGCCCACGCCACCGACATCTTCGACGCGCTGATCGCGCGCGGGCTGGACATCGACACGTTCGCGCCGCGGGCGTCGTTCTTCTCCTCCTGCGGCATGAACGTCTTCGAGGAGGTGGCGAAGTTCCGCGCCGAGCGGCGACTGTGGGCGCGGCTGATGCGCGAGCGCTACGGCGCGGAGAACCCCAAGTCGTGGCGCTTTCGGACATCGGTGCAGACGGCCGGGAACACGCTGACGAGCCAGGAGCCGCTCAACAACATCGTGCGCGCGACCAACGAGCTGATCGCCGCCGTGCTGTCGGGCGTGCAGTCCGTGCACCTCTCGGCCTACGACGAGGGCCTCAGCCTGCCGACAGAGCGCTCGCAGCTGATGTGCCTGCGTACGCAGCAGATCATCGGCCACGAGTCAGGGCTCACAGAGACCGTCGACCCGCTGGCCGGCTCGTACTTCGTCGAGCGCCTGACGGACGAGATGGAGGCCGAGATCGTGCGCCTGATGGAGCGCGTGGCCGAGCAGGGTGGGATGGTCGCGGCGGTGCGCAGCGGCTGGCTCGAGGCCGAGATCGCCCAGGCGCGCGTGGACGGCATGCGGGCCATGGAGTCGGGCGACAAGGTCGTGGTCGGCGTCAACGCCTTCCGCTCGCAGGCCGAACCCGACATCGACATCCACGCGATCCGCGCCGACGAGTGGGGCGCTGCCCGCGCGGAATATCTGAGGAACTACCGGGCGCAGCGCGACCAGGCCGCGACCGACGCCGCGCTCGAGGGGGTGCGCGAGCGGATGACCGGCAGCGGGAACATGATCGGAGTGATCATGGACGCGCTGCGGGCCAAGGCCACGCTGGGCGAGATCCACCGCGCGATGCGCGCGGCCCACGGCTTCGAGATCCCGGCATGATCCGCGTGCTGCTGGCCAAGATGGGCCTCGACTGCCACGACACCGCGGTCGTCGCGCTCGCGCAGGCGCTTCGCGACGATGGCATGGAGGTGATCTATCTCGGCCTGCACAACTCGGCCGAGAAGATCGCCGCGGCGGCCGAGCAGGAGGACGTCGACGTGATCGGCCTCAGCTTCCTCTCGGGGCAGCAGTTGCCGCAGACGCGCAAGCTCGTGCGAGGCCTTGAAGGCGCGCGGAGTCAGCGACCCGCTGCTGCTCGTCGGGGGCGTGATCCCGCGCGATCACGCCGACCAGTTGCGCGCGCTGGGCGTCGACGAGGTCTTTACGCCCGGGACGATGATGAGCGACATCGTGCGCTTCGTGCGGGAGCGGGCCGCGTGAACCTGGGCGACATCCCGCGCCGCAACGCGCGCCGCTACCCGCGCCGGCGCGCGTTCGCCGACCTCACCTGGGCCGAGGTCGACGCGCGCGTGAACCGGCTCGCCGACGGGCTCGACGTCCAGCCCGGGGAGCGCGTCGCGATCCTGGCCCACAACGACCACCGCTACCTCGAGACGTACTGGGCGCTGTCCAAGCGCGGCGCGATCGCCGTCCCGCTGAACTTCCGGCTGCTCGAGCACGAGCGGGCGCAGCTGCTCGCGCACGCCGAGGTGAGCGGCGTGATCGTCGGCCCCGAGTACCGGGAGGCGGCGTCACCAGGGTGGACACTGGCCTTCGGCGAGGAGTACGAGGCGCTGCTCGAGCGCTCCTCGGCTGAGCCGCCGACCGGTGGCCCGGGAGCCGATGATCCCTTCGCGATCATGTACACGAGCGGGACGACCGGGCGCCGAAGGGCGCCGTCGTCACCCACGGCAACCTCGAGAGCAACGTCTACAACCAGGCGATCGCCGACAAGGCGGACCCGTCCGACGTCAACCTGACGGCGACGCCGCTGTATCACATGGGCGCGCTGTTCATGGCGACGACGTACACGGCGCTGGGCTGCACGAACCCGATCCTCGCGCGCTTCGAGCCGGCCGAGGCGCTGGCGGCGATCGAGCGCGAGCGCGCGACCACCTGCCTGCTCGTGCCGACGATGCTCAACATGGTGCTGAACGCGCCGTCGTTCGCCGAGCACGACCTCCGCTCGCTGCGGCTCGTGTTCTACGGCGGGGGGCCGATGCCGTCGCCGGTCCTGCGCCGCGCGATCGAGGCCATCGGCTGCGGGTTCACCCAGGGCTACGGGCTGACCGAGACGATCGAGGCGACGTTCCTGGTCGCGGACGACCATGTCCTCGACGGCGGGCCGGCGCGCGAGCGCCGGCTGGCGTCGGCCGGGCGCGAGGCGGTCAACGCCGAGGTGCGGGTGGTCGACGACGCGGGCCGCGATCTCGGCCCGGGCGAGATCGGCGAGATCCTGATCCGCTCGCCATCGGTGATCCGGGAGTACTGGCGCGCGCCCGAGGCCACCGCGGCTGCGATCCGCGACGGGTGGTTTCACACCGGCGACGTCGGCCACCGTGACGAGGACGGCTACCTGTTCGTCGTCGACCGCAAGAAGGACGTGATCATCTCCGGCGGCGAGAACGTGTACCCGAAGGACGTCGAAGACGTCCTCTACGCCCATCCGGCGGTCGCTCGAGGCGGCCGTGATCGGGACGCCGGACGAGACCTGGGCGAGGTCGTGACCGCGGTCGTCGTCGCGCGCGACACGCTGGCGGCCGACGAGCTGCTCGAGCACTGCCGCGAGCGCCTCGCGGGCTACAAGCGCCCGCGCGCCGTGCGCTTCGTCGACGCGCTGCCGCGCAACCCGAGCGGGAAGATCCTCAAGCGCGAGCTGCGGGCATGAGCCTGGCCGGCCTCGCGGCCCGCAACGCGCGGCTGTACCCGGACAAGCCGGCGTTCGTGATGGGCTCGCGGACGGTCACGTTCGCCGAGCACTTCGCCCGCGCGAGTGCGCTGGCGGCCGACCTCGCCGCGCGCGGCGTGCGCCCCGGAGCCCGCCTCGCGGTGCTGGCCCGCAACTGCCTCGAGTACCTCGACGTCTACGCCGCTGCCGAGACCTATGGCTACGTCGTCGCCCCGCTGAACTTCCGCCTCACCAAGGACGAGCTGGCCGAGGTCGCGGCGGGCATCGACCCGCACGTCCTGTTCTTCCGAGCAGGCCTACGCCGACGTCGCCCCCGACGCCCCGCTCCGGATCAGCCGCGAAACACTCGACCACGCTCAAGGAAGGCCGATCCCGATCGCCGGAGGCCGACGGTGTGGTGTACCTGATGTCGACGAGCGGCACGACGGGGAAGCCGCGGGCGGCGATGCTGACGCGCCAGGGGCAGTGGCTGGACGCGCTGGCGCTGGCGCTCGAGCAACGGCTGAGCCCGGAGGACGTGCATCTGGCGACGATGCCGCTCTACCACGTCGGCGGGCGCGCGCTGGTGCTGTCGCACACGTTGCGCGGGTGCACGGTGCATCTGCACGACAGCTTCGACGCGGAGTCGGTGGCGGCGGACATCGAGCGCCACCGGATCACGACCACGCAGGTCGTGCCGACGATGGTGGCGTGGCTGCTCGACGGACGCCCGCGCGATCTATCCAGCCTGCGGCTGATCTGGTACGCGAGCGCGCCGATGCCGGTCGAGTTGCTGCGGCGCGGGCTGGAGCGTTTCGGGCCGATCTTCGTACAGGGGTACGGGCAGACCGAGAGCGGTCCGCTGGCGACGGTCCTGACGCCGGCCGAGCACGATCCGGGGTCCGAGCGGCTGGCGTCCGCGGGCCGCGCGATCCCCGGCGTCGAAGTCCGCGTCGACGATGGCGAGATCCTGATCCGCAGCCCGTTCACCATGGTCGGCTACTGGCGCATGCCGGAGCTGACCGCCGAGACGCTGCAGGACGGCTGGCTGCGCACCGGCGACGTCGGGCGGATCGACGAGCTCGGTTACCTCTACGTGCTCGACCGCAAGAAGGACATGATCATCTCCGGCGGGGAGAACGTCTATCCGCGCGAGATCGAGGAGGTGCTGTTCGCGCACCCGGCCGTCCGCGAGGCGGCCGTCATCGGGGTGCCGGACGAGCTGTGGGGCGAGTCCGTGCGGGCCGTCGTCGTGCCCGCCGGCAGACCTGCGGCCCGAGGAGCTGATCGCCTTCTGCCGTACGCGGCTCGCGGGCTACAAGTGCCCGAAGTCGGTCGAGCTGCGCAGCGAGCTGCCGAAGACGCCGAGCGGCAAGGTGCTCAAGCGGGAGTTGCGCGCGTGAACGATCTCCAGCGCGGGGTGCGTGAGCTCGCCGAGCACCATCTCAGGCCGCGTGCCGCGGAGATCGATGCGCGTGGCGAGTTCCCTCACGAGGTGCGCGAGCTGTTCCGGCAACACGACATCTTCGCCACTGTCGCCCCGCCCGAGTACGGCGGGCTCGACGGCCGCCTGTACACCCTCACGCTCGCCTGCGAGGAGATCGCTCGCTGCTGCGCGAACTCCGGGATGCTGCTCGGCAACCAGTACCTCGGAGCGGGGCCGATCCTGCTGTTCGGCACCGAGGCGCAGAAGGCCGAGTACCTTCCGAGGCTGGCCGGCGGCGACTGGCTGTGCTCGTTCGCGTTGACCGAGCCGGACGCCGGTTCGGACGCGGCGGCGATTCGCACCAAGGCCACGCGGACCGACACGGGCTGGCGCATCGACGGCGCCAAGTGCTTCATCACCCAGGCCAACGTCGCCGACGTGATGACGGTCTTCGCTCGCACCGACGAGGGCATCACGGCGTTCCTGGTCCGCGAGGGCTGGCAGGTCGACAAGGTCGAGAAGAAGCTCGGTCTGCGCGGCTCGCCCACCTGCTCGGTCGTGCTCGACGGCGTCGACGTTCCCGCCGACGCCGTGATCGGCCGCCCCGGCGACGGCCTCAAGATCGCCCTGACGTCGCTCAACAAGGGCCGGATCATGACCGCCTCGCTGGCGCTGGGGATCGCCCAGGGCGCGCTCGACGCCGCCGTCGCCTACGCGCGTGAGCGCCATCAATTCGGCAAGCCGATCGCCGAGCACCAGGCGGTTGCGCTGATGCTCGCGGACATGGAGACGGACGTCCAGGCCGCGCGTGCGCTGATCGGCCATGCGGCGCGCGTCTACGACCGCGGTGAGTCGGGCATCGTCAAGCTCTCCGCCGCGACCAAGCTGTTCGCCACCGACATGGTCAACCGCGTCACTTCGAACGCGGTCCAGGTTCTCGGCGGCTACGGCTATATCCAGGACTTTCCGGTCGAGCGGATGCTGCGCGACGCTCGCATCTTCGCGATCTTCGAGGGCACGAACCAGATCCAGCGGATCGTGATCGCGCGCGAGTTGGTGAGACGGTGAGCGCGCTCGGCGAACGCGTGCGTGTCCTGCGCCGAGCGCGCGGGCTCACGCAGCGGGACCTGGCGCGCAGCGCCGGCGTCAGCAACGGCTACATCTCGAAGGTCGAGCGCGGCGCGCTCACGCCGCCGGAAGCGACGCTCGAGCGCCTGGTCTCAAGCCTCGCGGGCTCCTCCGAGGCGTTCTGGGACGAGGAGCCGCGTCACGTCCTCAAGGGCCGCGACGAGATCCTCGCCGCGGGCGTCGAGCTGTTCGCCGACAAGGGCTACTCGCGCGTCTCGATCCGGCAACTGGCCCAGCGCGCCGGCTGCTCGACGTCGAACCTCTACCACCACTTCGCCTCCAAGTACGACATCTTCGTGTCGCTGATCGAAGGCGCGATGGAGCGCCATAACGCCGGGCTCATGGAGGCGATGGAGCAGCACGACGAGCCCGCCGCGCAGCTTCGCCACGTCCTCCGCGCGCACCTGATCGTGCACATGACCCGACCCGAGGTGCGACTGCTGCGCGAGGACTTCCACCCGATCGCCGGCGCCGAGTTGCAGCGCTTCATCCGCGGGCGCGACCGCTACGAGCGCGGGGTGCGAAGGATCGTCGAGCGCGGCGTGCGCGAGGGGGCGCTCGATGTCGCCGATCCAGCGGTCGCCGTCCGCGCCGCGATGGCGGCGTGCACCGCCGTCGACCGCTGGTTCGCGCCCGAGGGCGCCCTCAGCGCTGATGAGATCGCGGACCTGACCGCGGACTTCCTGCTCGGGGGCTTCGGCGCCCGCCGCGGGTGAGCGACTCCGCTCGGCGGAGTGGGGCGAGCGGATCATGCCGGCCGTCCGGCGGTGTTCAATCCCGGGATGCGCGCGATCGAGTTCCACGGCGACGAGCGGCTCGAGCTGGTCGAACGGCCCGACCCGGCGCCGGGTGAGGGCGAGCTGCTGATCGCCCCGACCGCGGTCGGGATCTGCGGCACCGACGTCGAGATCTTCGAGGGCTCGCTGGCCTACTTCCGGATGGGGATCGCGGAGTTCCCGATCGTCCCGGGCCACGAGTGGACGGGGACGGTGGTCGACGTCGGCTCCGGAGTCAGCGGGTTCTCCGCGGGCGACCGCGTCGTGGGGGAGGTGGCGATCGGCTGCGGCGTCTGCGTGCGCTGCCGCGCCGGCCGCCGGCACCTGTGCGCCAAGCGGACCGAGACCGGGATCGTGCACATGGACGGCGCGATGGCCTCGCGGATGGTGTTCCCGGCGGCCTACGCGCACCGGGTCGAGCTCGAGCCGCGCGCGGCGGCGCTCGTCGAGCCGACGTCGGTGGCGCTGCACGCCGTGCGCCGCGGGCGGGTCGCCGGGCCAGCGCGTGCTGGTCGTCGGCGCCGGCCCGGTCGGGCTGCTGGCGGCGCAGTGCGCGCGCGCCGAGGGCGCCGCGTCGGTCGTGGTCACGGACACGCGCGCGGACCGGCTCGCGCTGGCCGCGGCGCTGGGCCTTCAGCCGCGCCGCCGCCGCCCGGCGAGCGCGGATGGGGCGACGCGAGCCGCGGACACGGATCGATCGACGTCGTGATCCTCTGCGCCGGCGGGCCGGCGGCGGTCGCGTCCGCGTTCGCCGCGGTCCGGCCGGGCGGGACGGTCGTCGCGCTCGGGCTCGCCGGCGCGCCGGCGATCCCGTTCGACTTCGACGGCATGGTCGTGCGCGACATCGACCTGATCGGTGTGCTCGGCTCGGTCGGCTTCTGGCCGGACGCGATCGCGCTGATCACCGACGGGCGGGTCCAGACCGAGCCGCTCGTGACGGCGACGGTGCCGCTCGAGCGCACGCGCGAGGCGCTCGAGCAGCTCGTCGACGCCCGGGACGCTGAAAGTGCTGATCGGCGCCTTGACTCAGAGGTCGCCGTCGGGGATGATGCCCGCCTTCAACCGCTCGACCTGCTCGGGCGTGAACGGCGGGCCGGACAGCTCGGGATGGGCGTGGAAGGTGCGGAAGAGCCGGATGATGTAGTGCATCCGCTGCTCGAGCACCGACCAGTCGGCGACGGTCTCGAACGGCGCGAAGCGGTCGACGAGCGCGACCAGCTCGGCCTGTGAGAGCTCGCGCAGGTCCTCCGGGTACGGCTCGTCGAGCGCTGCGCCGAGCACCAGGATCCGGCCCGGCAGCGAGAGCACCATCAGCGAGCGGGTGATGAGCTCGCGGGCGAGCGCGTCGAGCGCGCGCTGGGCGGGCAGCGCGAGCGTGGCCGCGGCACGCTGCACCCGCGGCCGTCGCCCCGGGAACAAGCGGCGGCCGAGATCCTCCTTGGTGGTGTAGGCGGCGTCCAGCGCCTCGCGGATCTCGGGTTGGACGCGCGATCTGCTCGTGCAGGCCGATCTCGAGGTTGGCCAGCAGCAGCGTCTGCGCGTCCGGCTGGTCGGCGTAGCGCCTGAAGGCACTGTGCAGCAGCCGCTGGCCGTCGGGCGGGTCGCCGTCGCGCAGGTCGCCCAGGAACGCGTCGAGGTCGTCGGTGTCGAGGTAGCGTGCGAATTCGTAGCCGACCTCCGTGAAGATCTTGCGGTTGCCGCGGGCGACGGCGTCGCTGGCCAGCTCGAGCGCGTCGAACGGCGTGTGCAGGCGCGACGTGAGCCGCCCGAGCCGCGAGCTCGGGTCGAACAGCCCGCGGCGCAGCAGCCAGCGTCCGAGCGACGACACCGGGTGCAGCAGCTCGGGCGCGCGCAGCAGCCGGTCCTGCACGAAGTCGAGCGCGTCCTCGCCGCGGATCGTGGCGCCGGCCTGGCGCGAAGCCCAGATCGCGAACGTGCACCAGTTCGCGCCCTTGCCGGTGCGCTCGGCGAACGCGGCCGCGAGCTGCGAGTACGCGTACGTCATCTCGAGGTTGCGCAGGACCGGGTTGGGGATCCCGGCGATGCGCCGGACCTCAGCCGGCGCGAGCAACCCCGATCACCGCGCTCAGCGTCTCGCCCGCGAGCGACAACGTCTCGAGGTCGTGGACGTCCGGGAGCGTGACCGTGACCCCGTCGAGCCCGGCGTCGAGGTAGGCCTGGATCTGCTCGGCGACTTCGCCCGGGTCGCCCACGAAGGCCTGCGCCCGGGCGCGCTCCGGGTCGGCAGCCCTCGCCGTCGCCGCTTCGAACTTCGCGATCGCCGCCTCGTGCGTCGGCGCGATGTAGACCGAGCCCATGCGGGTCTTGGTGATCTCGCCCGGGTCGCGGCCGACGTCCTCGCAGTGGCCCTCGAGCACGCCGAGCAGGTGCTTGACGCGCTCGACGTCGCCGAAGAGGTTCGAGCCGTCGGCGTACTTCGCGACGAACCGCAGCGTCTTGCGCTCGCCGCTGCCGCCGATCAGGATCGGGATGTCGCCGCGGATCGGCTTCGGGTTGTTGAACGCGTTCTCGACGTGGTAGTGCTTGCCCGCGTAGGTCGCGACGTCCTGCGTGAACATCATGCGCGTGATGTTGAGCGCGTCCTCGAGGCGCTCGAAACGCTCCTTCAGCGGCGGGAAGTCGTAGCCGTAGGCGCGGTGCTCGGCCTCGAACCACGCCGCGCCGATCCCGAGCACGGCGCGGCCGCCCGAGATGATGTCGATCGTCGTCGTGAGCTTGGCCACCAGCGCGGGGTTGCGGTAGGTGACGCCGCCGACCAGCAGCCCGAGGTTGATCGACGACGTGCGCGCGCCGAGCGCGGCCAGGACCGCGTTGCCCTCCAGCATCCAGTTCTCGGGCGGCCCGATGCCCGCGATCTGGTGCAGGTGGTCCATCATCGAGATCGAGCTGAAGCCGGAGCTCTCGGCCGTGGTGGCGATCTCCACGAGCCGCTCGAACAAGGTCTCGGGCGTGGTGTCGGGCCAGTTGAAGTTCGGGACGTGCAGATCCAGCTGGAACGGTGCGCGCATGCGCGCGACACGCTACTCCGCGATCGTCTCAGCACGCTCCCAGGAAACTCACAGCTTTTCGGCCGATACTGCTGGCGATGAGTGAGTCCAACCGCGTCCTGGTCGTCGACGACGAGCCGAACATCGTCGACGTGATCTCGATGGCCCTGCGCTTCCAGGGCTTCGACGTGGAGTCCGCCGGGACGGGTGCCGACGCGCTGTCCGCGGTCTCCTCCTTCCGCCCTGATCTGATCGTGCTCGACGTGATGCTGCCCGACATGGAGGGCTTCGACGTCGCGCGCCGGCTCGGCGCCGAGCGCGCCGGGACGCCGATCATCTTCCTGACCGCCCGCGACGCGCCCGAGGACAAGATCCGCGGGCTGACGACGGGCGGCGACGACTACGTCACGAAGCCGTTCTCGCTCGAGGAATTGTTGGCGCGTGTGCGCAACGTCCTGCGCCGCACCGGGCGCGCCGAGCCCGAGTCGAGCCGGCTCAGCTTCGAGGATCTCGAGCTCGACGAGGACTCGCGCGAGGTCACCCGCGCCGGCGGTCGACATCGACCTGACCGCGACCGAGTACCGGCTGCTGCGCTACCTGATGCTCAACCCGCGCCGCGTGCTGACGCGCGCGCAACTGCTCGACCACGTGTGGGACTACGACTTCGGCGGCGACGCGCGCGTGCTCGAGACCTACATCTCCTACCTGCGCAAGAAGCTCGACCAGCACGGCCCGTCGCTGATCCACACCGTGCGCGGCGTCGGCTACACGTTGCGGGCGCCACGGCCATGATCGCGTCGCTGCGCGGGCGGCTGGTCGCCGGCGTGCTCGTGCTCGCCGCGGCCGGGATGCTGCTCGTGGGCGCGATCACGTACGCCGCGCAGCGCGACTTCCTGCTCCAGCGCGTCGACGCGCAGCTCGAGCGGGCGACCGGCGACCTGCAGCGCGAGTTCCAAGGCTCGGGCGGGCCGCCCTTCCATGGCGGCGGCGGCCGGATGCCGGCCGGCGGCGGCGCGCCGTCGGACACCTACGGCCAGCTCCGCGACAGCTCCGGGGACGTGATCGCGAGCGAGTTCCTCGGGCCCGACGACAGCGGCGAGGCGCCGGAGCTGCCGGCCGAGATCGACCCTGGCGAGCCGCAGACGGTCGAGACGCCGACCGGCGACTACCGCGTGCTCGCGAGCAGCGTGGGGGCGGGGGCGACGGTCGTCGCCGCGATCCCGATGTCGGACACCGACGCGACGCTCGAGCGGCTGCTGGTGGTCGAGGGCATCGTGATCGCGGGCGTGCTCGCGCTGGTCGGCGGCTTCGCGCTGGTGGTCGTCCGCGTCGGGCTGCTGCCGCTCGATCGCATCGGCCACACGGCCGCGGCGATCGCCGGCGGCGACCTCTCGCACCGCGTCGAGACCACCGATCCGCGCACCGAGGTCGGGCGGTTGGGGCTCGCTTTGAACCGCATGCTGGACCGGCTGGAGGACGCGTTCGCCGCGCGCGAGGCGAGCCAGGAGCGGCTGCGCCGCTTCATCGCCGACGCGTCGCACGAGCTGCGCACGCCGCTGGTCTCGATCCGCGGCTACGCCGAGCTGTTCCGGATGGGCGCCGCGCGCTCGGACGAGGACATCGCGAAGGCGATGCGGCGGATCGAGGACGAGGCCGCGCGGATGGGCGTGCTGGTCGAGGACCTGCTGACGCTGGCGCGGCTCGACGAATTGCGCGCCGCGCCGCACGGCGCCGTCGATCTGTCGGTGCTCGCGCGCGACGCCGTCGACGACGCGCGGGCGACGGCACCCGAGCGGGAGATCGAGCTGCAGGCCTCGCCCGTGCGGGTCACGGGCGACGCCGACCAGCTGCGCCAGGTGCTCGCCAACCTGCTCCGCAACGCGCTCGTGCACACGCCGGCGGGCACGCCGATCGAGGTCTCGGTCGAGCGCGACGACGGCATCGTCCGGCTCGCGGTGCGCGACCACGGCCCCGGCCTGCCGACCGACGAGGCCGATGCGCTGTTCGAGCGCTTCTGGCGCGCCGAAGCTGGCCGCGAGCGCGGCAAGGACGGCGCCGGGCTCGGGCTGGCGATCGTGGCCGGGATCGTCGAGGGCCACGACGGGACGGTCACCGCCGCGAACGCCCCGGGCGGAGGGGCGGAGTTCGAGGTCCGCCTCCCCGCGCGGGTCTGACCGATCAGCGCGCGCGTGACGTCCTCGACGCCACGTCGTACTGTCTCGCGCGTCAGCCGCCGACGAGCGTCTCGATCGGCTCGCCGTCGACGTACGCGGCGATGGCGGCGACGGTGGTGTCGGCGATCCGCTGCACGGCCTCGTAGGAGTTGAACCCGTTGTGCGGGGTGATGATCACGTCGTCACGGTCGGCCAGCAGCCGGCGCGTGAGCGCGACCTTGAGATCCTCGACGCGTCCGCCGGTGAGGAGCATGTGGTCCTCGGTGACGTCGTGCTCGCCCTCGATCACGTCCAGGCCGGCGCCGCCGAGGCTGCCGGCGTTGAGCGCGTCGATCAGCGCCTCGGTGTCGATCAGTTGGGTTGCGGGTTGAACGCGAGCACGTTCATCCCGAACGCGCGCGCCATGCGGATGAAATGCAGGCCGATCCGCCCGGCGCCGATCACGTCCACGGTCTTGCCCTTCAGGTCGGTGCCCTGCAGGCCGGTGCGATCCAGGCGCCCGTAGCGGCCGTGCTGCTCCGCGAAGATCAGCCGCCGCGAAAGCGCCAAGAGCAGCGCGAAGGTGTGCTCGGCGACCGTGTTCTCGCCGTAGGTGGGGACGTTGGCGACCGCGATCCCGCGCTCGGCGCAGGCCTCGAGATCGATGTGGTCGAACCCGGTCGAGCGCGTCACCAGCAGCTCGAGCTTCGGCAGCGCGGCGAGCGTCGGCTCGTCCACGCGCGACTCGATGAACACCGACAGCACTTCGCCGTCCCCGAGCTCGGCGAGGTGCTCGTCGAGCTTGCCGGTCAGAAGGCGCGGCGCGAGGTCGGGCCGGCGGTCGAACGCCGCCAGAAGCTGGGCGCGCTCTGAGTCGGCGACCTCGACGCACCACGCGGTCAAGGGCGCTTGCGGGCTGGCGGTCATCGATCTGCGGTTCCTGGGGGTCGAGGGTCGGCGGGCAGGCGACGGTAGCGCGCGGCCTGTCTTCCCGCGGCTTCGTCGAGCTCCCAGAAAACGCTCAGGGTGGTCCCAGCGGGCTCTGACGGTGCGGGCCGATGCTCGGACACATGCCAGAGCTCGCCTTCCCCCTGACTCCTACCCGACGCGTCGCTCCGGCCACGTCGGCGCCGGATGTCGAGATCGTCGTCCCGGTGTACAACGAGGCCGCCGGCCTCGAGCACAGCATCCGCCGCCTGCACCGCTTCCTCAGCGACGGGTTCCCGTTCAGCTGGCGGATCGTGATCGCCGACAACGCCAGCGTCGACGCCACGCCCGAGATCGCGCGGGCGCTCGCGCTGCGACTGCCCGGCGTCCGGCACCTGCGGCTGGAGCGCAAGGGCCGCGGCCGCGCCCTGCGCGCCGCTTGGTCGGCGAGCCCGGCGAAGGTCGTCTGTTACATGGACGTCGATCTCTCGACGGACCTACGCGGGCTGCTCCCGCTCGTCGCGCCGCTGATGTCCGGCCACAGCGACCTGGCCATCGGCACCCGCCTGGCGCACGGCTCGCGCGTCGTGCGCGGCCCGAAGCGCGAGTTCATCTCGCGCAGCTACAACCGGCTCCTGCGGACCGTTCTGCGCGCCCGCTTCAGCGACGCCCAGTGCGGCTTCAAGGCCGTCCGCCGCGACGCCCTCGACGGCCTGCTCGGCGACGTCAGGGACGAAGGCTGGTTCTTCGACACCGAGCTGCTCGTGCTCGCGCAGCGGCGCGGGCTGCGGACGCACGAGGTCCCGGTGGACTGGATCGACGATCCCGACTCGCGGGTGAACATCGTCCAGACCGCGATCGCCGACCTCAAGGGCGTCGCGCGGCTGCTGGTCGCCGGACCGGTCGCCCGCTTCATGGCCATCGGCGTGCTCAGCACGCTGGCCTACGCCCTGCTCTACCTCGTGCTGCACCCGCTGCTGGGCGCCGCGGGAGCGAACGCCGTCGCGCTCGCGCTGACCGCGGTCGGCAACACTGCCGCCAATCGCCGGATCACGTTCAAGGTGCGTGGGCGCGAGGACGTGATCCGTCATCACATCCGTGGCGCGCTCGTGTTCGTGCTCACGCTCGCGCTGACCAGCGGCGCGCTGGCCGTGCTGCACGGGCTCGACGCCACGCCAGCGCGGGGGGTCGAGCTCGCGGTGCTGGTCGCCGCCTCGCTGGTCGCGACCGTGACCCGCTACATCGCGCTGCGGACCTGGGTCTTCGCCCGCGGGACCAGGTCGATGCCGGCTCCTGCGACGCTCTTGAAGGACGCCAGAGCGCGCCGGGCCGAGACCCGCGCGAGCTCGGCGTAGGGGTTCGTTGAGGAATGGTCGGTGCGCCTGATGTGGTGCAGCCGTGGATGCCTCGGGCTGCACGCGATAGTGATGCGTGCCTCTGGCACGTGAGCATCGCGAGTGGCGCGAGGCGCCGCGGATGTGCCGCAGCAGGTGTGCCGGGATTCTTCAACCGGGCCCTAGCCCA
The DNA here is from genome assembly GCA_963755275.1 of uncultured Solirubrobacteraceae bacterium. Lineage (GTDB taxonomy): Bacteria > Actinomycetota > Thermoleophilia > Solirubrobacterales > Solirubrobacteraceae > Solirubrobacter. Next base: position 234,799 of record CAVWJU010000010.1, read on the forward strand.
ACGGGTCGAGCCTGTAGCGTCCCGGCCACATGCTCGACCAGCTCCTGATCGCTCTATGAGCACCCGCGGCTTCTTCCGTCGCCGCTCCGAAGCGCCCGACGGCCGGCTCCCGCCCGGCCAGTACCTCGAGCGCGGCTTTCCGGTCCTCTCCGCCGGCCCGACCCCGCGCACGCCGCTCGCAGAATGGACGTTCTCGATCGTCGGCGAGGTCGACCCGGAGCGCAGCTGGACCTGGGACGAGTTCCAGGCGCTGCCGAAGGAGACGCCGACCGTCGACATCCACTGCGTCACCACGTGGAGCAAGTTCGACACGACGTGGGAGGGCGTGTCGGTCGACACGCTGCTCGACGGCATCGAGCCGCTCGGCGGCTACGTGACCGCGTTCAGCGACGGCGGTTACACGACGAACCTGCCGATCGAGGACTTGACCGACGGCAAGGCCTGGGTCGTCCACGGCTACGACGGCGAGCCGCTCGAGCCCGAGCACGGCGGCCCCGCGCGGCTGCTCGTCCCGCACCTGTACTTCTGGAAGAGCGCGAAGTGGGTCCGCGGGCTGAGCTTCATGGAGTCCGACGAGCCCGGCTTCTGGGAGACGCTCGGCTACCACGACCGCGGAGACCCCTGGCTTGAGCAGCGCTATCAGGGCGACTGACTGGCGCCTGGCGACGGTCGCGGCGATCGCGCCCGAGACGCCCCGCGCCGCGACGCTCACGCTCGACGTCCCGGGCTGGAACGGCCATCGCGCCGGCCAGCACGTCGACGTCCGCCTGACGGCCGAGGACGGCTATCGCGCCCAGCGCAGCTACTCGATCGCGTCGGCGCCCGAGGACGCGCGGCTGACGATCACCGTCGAGGAGTTGCCGGACGGCGAGGTCTCGCCGTGGATGGTCGAGGTCGCGGCGGAGGGCGACCAGTTCGAGGTGCGGGGGCCGTTCGGCGGCTGGTTCGTGTGGGACGCGTCGCAGACCCAGCCGCTGTTCCTCGTCGCCGGCGGCTCGGGGCTGGTGCCGCTGATGTCGATGCTGCGCCATCGCCGCAACGCGGGCAGCGAGGTGCCGGCGCGGCTGCTGATCTCCGCGCGCGAGCCGGACGACGTGTTGTACGCGCGCGAGCTCGAGCGGATCGGCGCCGACGTCGTGCTCACCTACACGCGGCGCACGCCGCCGGGCTGGGACGGCTACGCCCGCCGCGTCGACCGCGCGATGCTGGACGAGACCGCGCTGCCCGGCGCGCGGACGTACGTGTGCGGCCCGACCGCGTTCGTCGAGGCGGTGGCCGACGATCTCGTGGCGCTCGGCCATGAGCCGGCGAACATCCGGACCGAGCGCTTCGGCGCGACTGGAGGCTGACGATGGAGCATCTCGACGGCAACGCGGCCGCGGGCGAATTGTCCGAGGTGTTCACGCTCGAGGCGACGGCCGCGACCGCGACCTGCGCCGGCTGCGGCGCCACCGGCCGCGTCGCTGACGTCCGGGTCTACGAGGCCGGTCTCGGGACGGTGCTGCGCTGCCCCGACTGCGACGCCGTGCTGCTGCGGCTCGTGCGCGCTCGGGGCGAGTTGCGGATGGAGATGCGCGGCGTCAGGGTGCTGCGCTGGCAAAGCGCGTCCGAATGACGCGCAGCGCGTTCTCGGACAGCATCGCGTCCGCTTGGTCTCGGGATAACGCGCCCGCAGCGCGGCCGCGAACGGCGCCAGGTCGCGCGCGCTCTCGATCCCGCCGAGCGTCGGCTTGATGAAGCCGTCGAGGTCCGAGCCGATCGCGACGTGCTCGGGGCCGATCGCGTCGATGTGGCGCGCCAGCACGTCGAGCGACTCCTGCAGCGTCTTGGTGTCGCGTGCGCTGCAGGCCGTCGGTGATCTGGTGCTGGGCGAAGATCAGACCGATCACGCCGCCGCGGGCCGCGATGCGCGCGATCTGCCCGTCGGTGAGGTTGTACTTCTGGCGCCCGAAGCGGTAGCCCGCGTGCGAGACGATCACCGGGTACTCGCGCGGGTCGCGACCGGTCTCGCGGTCGAGCGCTTCGATCAGGGCGAACGTCTCGTCGATCGCGTCGTCGCGCATGTGGCTGATGTCGACGAGCACGCGGTGCTCGTACATCGCCCGCACGAGCGCCTCGCCCAGGTCCGACAGCGCGAGCCCGGGCTTCTGCGGGAAGAGCGCGTTGTAGACCGCGTCGGGCAGGAACGGGAGCGCGGGCGTGTTGGCTGCGATCCCGCGCCAGAACAGGTGCGCGAGCGTGATGTAGAGCACGCCGCGATCCGCGAGGGCCTTGACGTTGGCCTGCACCTCGTCCGCGGTCGCGCCGAGGTGGAAGCCGCCCTCGACGCAGTGCACGTAGCGCAGGCCGTCACGCTCGAGGTCGGCCGCGTTGCGCACGATGATGCCGCCGCTGCGGTCGACCTCGGCCTCGACCGCGTCGATCAGTTCGAGCAGCTTCGCGAAGTACGCGCTCTCGGGCGGGGCGCCGTAGGGCTCGTCGAGGTCCATCTCGGAGAACGGCCGGTAGAGCACGCTGCAGGCCACGGTCACGCCGCCCTGCTCGAGCAGCTGCGGCGTGACGCGCCAGGACGAGTCCCAGTGACGGAAGTTGAACAGCCGCGCGGCGATCGCCAGCACGGCCGCGCGCAGCTTGCCGTCGTCGCGGTCGCTTGACCCGCGTCATCCCCTTCAGCACGTCGCGCGGGGACTCGACGCCGCCCAGCAGGCGCATCGGGAAGTGGATGTGGAGGTCGATCATGTCGTGTTCGCCCCGTTGACCGTGAGCAGGATCGCGTACAGCGACGTGGTCGCGCACATGTAGAGGCGGTTGCGCTTCGGCCAGCCCCAGGCGACGTTGGCGACGACCTCGGGGACGAGCACCTTGCCGAGCAGGGTGCCGTCGGGGTCGTAGCAGTGGACGCCGTCGGCGGCGCTCGTCCAGATCCGCCCGGCGCTGTCGAGCCGGAAGCCGTCGAACACGCCCTGGGCGCAGACGGCGAACTCGCGCTTGCCCGGACAGCGTGCCGTCGTCGGCGACGTCGAGCACGCTCATGTTGTGCGGCGCGCCGCTGTCGGCGACGTACAGCAGCCGCTCGTCGAGCGAGAACGCGAGCCCGTTCGGGCGGTCGAAGTCGTCGGCGACGATCCCCAGCGCGCCCGTGATCGGGTCGATGCGGAAGACGTAACAGGCGCCGCCCTCGAACTCGCTGTCGGCCTTGTGGCCTTCGTAGTCGCTCTCGATCCCGTAGCTCGGGTCGGTGAAGTAGACCGCTCCGTCGGAGCGGACGACGACGTCGTTGGGGCTGTTGAGCCGCTTGCCCTCGAACGCGTCGGCGAGCACGGTGATCGAGCCGTCGTGCTCGGTCCTCGTCACCCGCCGGGCGCCGTGCTCGCAGCTGACCAGCCGGCCCTGCCCGTCGACCGTGTGGCCGTTCGTGTAGCCCGCGGGCTCGCGGAAGACGCCGACGTCGCCCGTCGGCTCGTAGTAGCGCAGCATGCGGTCGTTCGGGATGTCCGACCAGACCAGCGAGCGGTGCGCGGGGAAGTACGCCGGGCCCTCGGCCCAGCGGCAGCCGTCGTAGAGCTGCTCGAGCTTGGCCGACGGCTTGAAGCAGGCCTCGAAGCGCGGGTCGAGGACCTCGAAGGTCATGTCCGCAGCAGCGGGAACACGTCGGCGGCGAACTCGTCGATGTAGCGCCGCTGGTCGTTGCCCGGGAAGTGGAAGACGAGCTCGGAGAAGCCGAGGTCGACGTAGGGCTGGATCTTGTCGGCGACCTCCTGCGGGTCGGCGGAGACGATGAAGCGCGTGTGCGCGCGGTCGATCGCGTTGTCGGCCAGGCGCTCCATCTCCACCGGGTCCTCGACGCCCTCCTTCTCCTCGGGCGTGAGCGCGAGCGCGGCCCACCAGTGCGTCGCCTTCTCGGCCACCTCGGGGTCGCGGTCGTAGGAGACCTTGACCTCGATCATGCGCTTGATCGACTCGTAGTCGCGGCCCGCCTTCTCCGCGCCCTCCTTGACGTTGTCGAGCAGGTCGACGTAGAGCTGCGGGTCCTTGCCGCTGGTGCAGATGAAGCCGTCGCCGACGCGGCCGGCGAGCTTGGCCGCCAGCGGCCCGCTGGCCGCCACGTAGATCGGCACCGGCGTGTCGGGACGGTCGTAGATCGTGGCGCGCCGCAGCGTGTAGTAGTCGCCCTCGAAGTCGACGCGCTCGTCGGCCCACAGGCGGCGCATGACCTCGATCGCCTCGGCCATCTTCAGCCGCCGCTCCTTGCGGCCGGGGAACTCGCCGCCGGTGATCGGCGTCTCGTTCATCGCCTCGCCGGTGCCGACGCCGAGGAAGATCCGGCCGGGCGCGAGGCAGCCGAGCGTCGCGAACGCCTGCGCGACGATCGCGGGGTGGTAGCGCATCGTCGGCGTCAGCACGCTCGTGCCGAGCGTGATCGTGGAGGTCGACGCGGCGGCGGCGCCGAGCCAGGGCAGGACGCCGGGGGCGTGGCCGCCGTTGTGGCGCCACGGCTGCAGGTGGTCGGAGACGCCGGAGACCTCGAAGCCGCGGGACTCCGCGTGCTTGACGAGCTCGAGCAGCTCGGTCGGGCCGAACTGCTCGTTGGATGCCTTGTAGCCGAGCGTGAGGATGTCACACGCCGAACCTTAGTCGTCCAAAGATTTACGATACCGTGTCGTAAAGATGAGTGTGCCGACCGAACCAGTGCCGCGCGGACGCCCGCGCGACCCCCGCCGCCGCGAGGCAATCCTGCGGGCGGCGATCGCGCTCGTGGCCGAGGTGGGCTACGACCGCATGACGGTCGAGGCCCTCGCGGCACGCGCCGGCGTCAGCAAGCCGACGATCTACCGTCGCTGGCCCGGCGGCAAGAAGGAGATCGTCGTCGATGCGATCCGGACCAAGAAGGCCGCCGCGACGCGCTGCCGGACTCCGGCAGCCTGCGCGGTGACCTGCTCGCCCTGGTCGGGATCATGGTCGATCACATCGACGACGACGCGCACCTCGCGGGCGGCCTCATCAGCCAGCTGCGCGAGAGCGAGGAGCTCGCCGCGCTGCTGCGCGACGAGGTCATCGTCCACGAGCGCTGCCGCCTCGATGGGCTGCTCGACCGCGCGGTCGCGCGCGGCGAGCTCTCGCCTGATGCGCGCATCACGCCGCTGTTCCACGACCTCGCCGGGTCGCTCGTGTTCACCCGCGCCGCCATCACCGGCGAGCCTCTCGACCAAGCGTTCCTGGAGGAGCTCGTCGACCACGTCCTCCTCCCTGTACTCGATCCCAAGGAAGCCTGAACCCATGTCGTCCTCCAACGGGGCCAGCGAAGGCCTCGACCGCAAACTGCTCGCGGTCGCGAGCGTCGTCGTGCTCGGCGCGATCATGTCGATCCTCGACACGACCGTCGTCAACGTCGCGATCAACACGCTCGCGCGCGACTTCGACACCGACCTGGCGACGATCCAGTGGATCGTGACGGGCTACACGCTCGCGCTCGCGACCGTGATCCCGATCACCGGCTGGGCCGCCGACCGCTTCGGCACCAAGCGCCTCTACATGCTCTCGATCGGCCTCTTCGTGGGCGGTTCCGCGCTGGCGGGCCTTGCGTGGTCGGCTGAATCGCTGATCGCGTTCCGCGTGCTCCAGGGCCTCGGCGGCGGCATGCTGATGCCGGCCGGCATGACGATCCTGACGCGCGCCGCCGGCCCGCAGCGCGTCGGCCGCGTGATGGCGATCATCGGCGTGCCGATGCTGCTCGGCCCGATCCTGGGCCCGATCCTCGGCGGCTACCTCGTCGACGAGGTCTCGTGGCGCTGGATCTTCTTCATCAACCTGCCGATCGGCATCATCGCGCTCGCGTTCTCGCTGCGGATCCTGCCCACGGACCAGCCGCAGCCCGCCGAGCGCTTCGACGTGCTCGGCCTCGCCCTGCTCTCGCCGGGCCTCGCGCTGATGATCTACGGCCTCGCCGAGTCGGCCTCCTCGGGCGGCTTCGGCGCCACCGAGGTCTGGGCTCCGGCGCTGATCGGCGCCGCGCTCGTGGTCGCCTTCGTGTTCCACGCGCTGCGCACACCGCACGCGCTGATCGACCTGCGGCTGTTCAAGAACCGGACGTTCGCCGCCGCCTCCGGAACGCTGATGCTGATGATCATCAGCGTCTTCGGCGCGATGCTGCTGCTGCCGCTCTACCTGCAGGCGGTGCGCGGCGAGTCGGCCTTCGACTCCGGCCTGCTGATGGCTCCGCAGGGCATCGGCGCGATGCTCGTGATGCCGATCGCCGGCCAGCTCACCGACCGCATCGGCGTGGGCAAGATCGTGATCCCGGGCCTGCTCGTGCTGCTGGCCTCGACCGCTCGGCCTCACGCAGCTCACCGGCGACACGTCGTATTGGACGCTGAGCGCGGTCCTGTTCGTGATGGGCGTCGGCATGGGCTTCTCGATGATGCCGCTGATGTCGGGCGCGATGCAGACGCTGCGCCGGATCCAGGTGGCGCGCGCGAGCACGACGCTCAACATCATCCAGCAGGTCGGCGCCTCGATCGGCACCGCGGTCATGTCCGTGATCCTCACCGTCGCGCTGACGCGACCGCCTCGGCGGCGCCGCGGAGGGCGGCCTCGGCGCGGCGCCGACGGAGCTGCCGCTGGCGGTCCGCGACCTGATGACGACCGCGTTCACGCACACGTACTGGTGGGCCGTCGCGCTGATCATCCCGGCGATCGTCGTCGCGCTGCTGCTGCCGCGCAAGAAGGCCGAGCCGGTGCAGGACGAAGAGGACGGCGCGGACGACGCGGCCCCGGTGCTCATGCACGCCTGACCTCCAGGATCACGTCGCGGACGCGCTCGTCCATGAACGGGAGCGTCTGCGTGTAGACCGCGCCGGTGACGCGGGTCGCGGGGTCGACCCAGAAGTGGGTGTTGAACAGGCCCCACCACGACCCGCGGCCGGCGCGGTCGAGCAGGAGCCCCAGGCCGAAGCTGTGGCCCGGGCCGGCCACGAAGTCGCGCGCGAAGCGACGGTCGGCGCTGCGCATGACCTCCGGGAACGGGGTCTGGGGCGTGAACAGCGCCTCGTGGTCGAGCAACGTGCGCTGGAAGCGCATGAAGTCGCGCGGCGTGGAGTACAGCCCGTGGCCGCCCGCGGGGTAGTCCGGCGGCTGCGTGCGGCCGGGCAGCGCGCGCCAGCCCTCCTCGCTGCGGACGTGCACCGGCACGGCGTCGGGGTGGGGCGTGAAGCTCGTGTGCTCCATGCCGAGCGGCTCGAAGACCTGCGCCTTCAGGTGCTCGTCGAGCGGCCGGCCCGAGATCGCCTCGACGACGCGGCCGAGCCAGTCGACGCCGATGCCGTAGAGGAATCCGGTCCCCGGGTCCTGCGCCATCGGCGCCTCGAAGATCCGCGCCGACTCCTGGGTCACGTTCGGCGTTCCGGTCAGCTGCTCCCAGCGCGCGATCGTCTCGCTGTAGAACCAGTACGCGAGCCCGCTCGTGTGCGTCATCAGCTGGCGGACGGTCGCCGGAGCCCTGGGCGGGCGCAGGATGGGACCGTCCTGCTCGTCGAAGCCTTCCAGCACCTGGACGTCGGCGAACTCGGGGCGGTACTCGGTGACCGGTGCGTCGAGGTCGAGCTCTCGGAGTTGCAGCGCAGCGACGGTCGTGACGATCTTCGTCATCGAGGCGAGCCGGAAGACGGAGTCCGCCGTGACAGGGCCCGCGGCGTCCTCGTAGGTGACGCCATCGTCGTCGGCGACGATGCGCGACGAGGCAGGGGACGGCACCTGAGCTGACGGCGTCTTGGAGCATTGCGAGCAGTATTCCGTCCGGGTCGGACGGGAACATGTGTTCGTGTCATCGGGCAGAGGCGAACATCCTGCACGCGGACCTGGATTCGTTCTTCGCGTCGGTCGAGCAGCGCGACGATCCGCGGTTGCAGGGCCGTCCCGTGGTCGTCGGCGCGGGCGTCGTGCTGGCCGCGAGCTACGAGGCGAAGGCGTTCGGCGTCAAGACGGCGATGCCGGGTGGCAAGGCGCGGCGAGCTGTGCCCGCAGATGATCGTGGTGCCGTCGCGCTTCGAGGCCTACTCGGCGGCGAGCAAGGAGGTGTTCGCGATCTTCGACGACATGTCGCCCAGGTCGAGGGCATGTCGATCGACGAGGCGTTCCTCGACGTCCGCGGCATGCGGCGGATCGCGGGCGCGCCGGCGGAGATCGCGGCGCGGCTGCGCGCGCGGGTGCGGCGCCGAGGTCGGGCTGCCGATCACGGTCGGCGTCGCGCGGACGAAGTTCCTGGCCAAGGTCGCCTCGGGGGTGGCGAAGCCGGACGGGCTGCTGGTGGTCGAGCCCGAGGACGAGCTGGCGTTCCTGCACCCGCTGCCGGTCGAGAAGCTGTGGGGCGTCGGCGTCAAGACGGCGGACAAGCTGCACGCGCGCGGGATCACGACGGTGGGGGAGGTCGCCGAGATCGCCGAGACCGTGCTCGTCGGGATGCTCGGGCGCGCGTCGGGGCGGCAAGCTGCACGCGCTCGCGCACAATCGCGATCCGCGGCGCGTGACCGTCGGCGTGCGGCGGCGCTCGATCGGCGGCCAGCGGGCGATCGGCCGGCGCGGGCAGCCGAAGTCGCGCGAGTACCTCGACGAGGTGCTGGTCGGGCTGATCGACCGGATCACGCGGCGGCTGCGCGCCGCCCGGCGGGTGGCGCGGACGGTGATCCTGCGGCTGCGCTTCGACGACTTCTCGCGCGCGACGCGGTCGCTGACGATCGCCGAGGCGACGGCGGAGTCGCGGGTGCTCCTGGGCGCCGCGCGCGAGCTGATGGAGGCCGCGGCGCCGATGATCCGCGCGCGCGGCTGCACGCTCGTCGGCCTGTCGCTGACGAACCTCGAGGACATCGACGCCGTGCAGCTCGCGTTGCCGGTCGACCGCGTGCGCACGTTGGCGCTGGACGCGGCGGTCGACGAGGTGCGCGAGCAAGTTCGGCTCCAAGCTGCTCACGCGGGGGTCTGCTCGGCCGCGACCGGGATCGAGATGCCGTTGCTGCCGAACGATTGAGGACCAGATCCTGGCCGCAACTGCGTCCGTAGCCTTCGTAGCTCGAGCATGACCCCGCGAGAGACCTATCCGCCCGGAGTGACCTGCTTCATCGACACCGAGCGCGAGGATGTCGACGCCGCGGCCGCGTTCTACGGCGGCCTGTTCGGCTGGTCGTTCGACGACGTCACGCCGCCCGGCCAGCCGCCGGTTCGTGATGGCCCAGCGTCGACGGGCTGACGGTGGCCGGGATCGGCGCGCCGTTCGAGGGCGCCGCGGGCCCGGCGTGGAACACGTACGTCAGCGTCGCAGGACGCGGACGCGATCGTCGCCAAGGTCGAGGCCGCGGGCGGCGCGGTCGTGGCGGCGCCGTTCGACGTCGGGCCGGCGGGCCGGATGGCCGTCTTCGCCGACCCCGAGGGCGCGCAGTTCCGCGTCTGGCAGGCCGGGCAGCACGCACGGTGTCCAGCTCGTCAACGCGCCCGGGCTCGTGGAACTGGAGCGATCTCGAGACGCGCGACATCGACGCCGCGAAGGCGTTCTACGGCGCGGTCTTCGGCTGGGAGTTCAGCGAGGTCGACTTCGGCCAGGGCCCGAGCGCGATGATCCGCGTCGCCGGGCTACGGCGAGCACCTCGAGCGCTGACGCCGGGCACGCTCGAGAGCCACAAGTCGATGGGCGCGCCCGAGGGCTTCTCGGACGCGATCGGCTGGATGCAGCCGCCCGCCCGCGAGAACGGCGGCGCCCGCTGGGTCGTCACGTTCTCGGTCGCCGACGCCGACGAGACCGCCGCGCCGCGCGAGCGAGCTCGGCGGCACCGTGCTGGTCGAGCCCTTCGACGTCCCGTACGTCCGGATGGCCGTGCTGCGCGACCCGGACGGCGAGACGTTCGCGATCGGGCAGTTCCAGCCGCCGGAGCACTGAGCGCGCGTCGCTCGCGCGGCGACGGCGACGCGCGAGCGCCGAGTCGGGCGTGACGGGCCCGAATCGCAGGCGATCGCCGAAGGGGTCGACGACCGGCCGGCGCGGCGCTCGATGCCGGCGCCGTGCCGACCGAGCGTGACGCGAGGGGGTGCGGTCACTGGCCTTGCCTCAGAGTCAAGTTCGTGACCGCACTCGCCGCTCGCGCGCGCACGGAGGTGAGCCGGCCGCGTCACGAAAATACGTATGAATCCGGCGCACCTCGACCGCAGGCGATCTGCGGACGGCGGACGGCCGGCGTAGCCCGGCGGCGGCGACGGCGTCGATCCCGTCGACGGAGCTCGCCGGGCAGGGCCTGTCGACCCGTCGGCAGAGCGTAGTTCCGTCGCGATCCGTCGGCGAGGGCGTCAATCCCGTCGACGAGAGCTCGCCGCAGCTCGCGTTCGCTGCCGATACGTCAGCGCGGGCGTGCGGTGTAGCGCTTGCCGGCGCGCACGATGACGTTGCGCTTGCGGACGGCGTCGCGCACGAGCACGCTGCCCGAGGTGACCCGGGTCAGCGTGCCCGAGCAGGAGTCCTGGACGAGCCACTTCGTGCCCCGCACGGTCGCCGCGCTGTAGCGGCCCTTGGTGCGGAACTTGCCCTTGCCGTCGCCCCACAGCTTGCGCGACTTGGGCTTCGCGGCCGCCGTGCGGGCGCCGCCGCCGCACGAGGCCAGCGGCTCGTTGAGCTCGAACTGCGTGACCGAGCCGCTGCGCGTGACCTTGAAGCGCCCGCTGTAGAGCTGCACGCTCTGGATGGCGCCGGCGCGCGACGGCACCGACGAGAGCGCCAGCCGGCCCCGCTTGGCGTCCACGGTCGAGCCGAAGCGGATCTCGTCGGCCGCCCGCAGGTCGACGAAGCGACTGCTGCCCGGCTCGCGGACCCGCACGGTCCCGCTGACCGGCTTGACCACGACGGTCTTGTCGAACTGCGGCACCGGCGAGTCCGCCGCGCCCGGCCCGATGGCCGCGACCCGGACTTGCCCGCCGCTCTCCCAGGCCGCGACGCCGATGTGGTCGGGCGCGGTGGCCACGCGTGTCTGCGCGGGCAACTCGGTGGCCTGCACGGCCACGGTGGCGCTGTCCCAGCTCGTGCCGTCGTCGGAGATCGCGTGCACGACGTGAAAGCCGTCGGACTCGCCGCGCGGAAACACCGCATGCAGGCGCCCCGACGGGTCCTGGAAGAAGCTGGCCTGCGCGTCGTCGCCGGAGGCGGACAGCGGCTGCGGGGCCGAGAAGCCGGTCCCGTCGAAGCGCCGCACCTCGAGCCCGCGGGCGTCCGTGCCGTTGAGCAGGAAGAGCCCGGAGCGTCCGCCCGCCAGCCGCGGATAGTCGGCGTAGCCGATGCCGCGCTCGGGGCTCCACGTGCCCGCGTCGTTGATCGCGCCCGACCCGGAGTAGCGCCGCAGCGCGGCGTCGCCCGCACCGTTGGCGAACACGGCGACGACCGTGCCGCCGTCGAGCCCGACTGTCCCGTTGTACGGGCGATCCACCCCGAACAGCCCTGCCCGGGCCTCGCCCGCCGAGCCGCCGCTCAGTGGCACGTTCTGCACCAGGCCACCCTCCTGGAACGCGTTCGTGGCCACCGACAGCGTGTCGCCTGGCCCGTGGACGGCCTCGTCGAACGGCACGTAGCCCACCGGCACGCCGGCGTCGAACGTGTCGCCGCCGTTCAACGACGTGTACAGGAACATCTGGTTGAAGCCGCCGGAGAAGGGGCCGTAGCGGTGCTGCACGATCGAGACCCGCGCGCCCGCGACGACCACCGCCGGGCGGCTGAGGGAGCTGCCCGACGTCGCGAGCACCGACTGGCCGGCGCAGGTCTGCGCGCCGCGCGCCACGCGGCAGAAGTGCAGGGAGGTGTCACCGCTCTCCGGGCCGTACCACGCGATGTAGGCGGTGCCGTCGGGATCGACCGCGACGCCGGGCTTGTGGCCCTCGCCGATCGCGAACGGCGCGGACTGGGCTGCGGGCGGGAACGTCAGCGCCGCCGCGAGGATCACGGCAAGAAAAACGGTGCGCAAGGGGCGACCTTCGCAGACGAAGGCCGCCCCGCGCAACCCCTCCTGCTAGCCCAGGACTCCTGACAGCTCGCCCGAGCGGATCAGGTCCACTACGCCGGCGATATCGCGGTCCATCCTTCGGTCGCCATCCAGGAAGGCCACCCGCGCACGGATCAGGGCGTGCGCCTCGCGGGCCTTCGGGCTTGCCTTCTCGACGCCGCGCAGGTCGAGTGCCTGCGCGATCGCGATCAGGTGGATGGCGGCGACGTGCTGGGCGATCTCCACGATCGAACGCGCGTCACGCGCGGCGATCGTCCCCATGGAGACCTTGTCCTGGTTGTGGGCCTCCGTCGAACGCGAGTGGATACTCGCCGGATTGCACAACTTCAGCGCCTCGGCGGTCAGCGCCGAGCACGACAGCTGCATCCCCTTGAAGCCGTGGTGCAGGCCGGCCTCGGGATCGCTGTGATCGAAGTACGGAATCAGGTTGGGCGTCAGCCCGGCATTGAACTTCTCGTCGACGATCAGCTCGAGCTGACGGTCGAACAGGTCGCACATGTTCGCCAGCGCGATCTTCAGGGCGTCCATCGCCTGCGTGATGTGGCTGCCGTAGAAGTTGCCGCCGCTCTGCACGCGGCCGAGCGCGGTGTCGAAGAGCGGGTTGTCGTCGGACGAGTTGATCTCGATGTTGACCCACTTCTCGACCCACTCGAGCGTGTCGCGCAACGCGCCCGTGATGTGCGGGGCGCAGCGGATCGAGTACTTGTCCTGGACCGAGCGCGGGAGCTCGCGGAACCCGGCGCCCTCCAGCGGCACGATGTCCTCGGCGTCGTGCGTGAGCTCGGAGCCCGCGATCAGCGTGCGCACGTTGGCGGCCGATTCCATGATCCCCGGGTGCGGCTTGGCCTCGAACAGGAACGCGTTGAAGTGGCCGTGATTGCCCATCAGCGCCTGCGAGGCCATCGCCGTGCACAGATCGGCGACGAAGGCCAGCTCGCGCGCGTCGTGCACCGCGAGCGTGGCGAAGCCGCTCATGAACGACGTGCCGTTGGTCATCGCGAGGCCTTCTTTGGCCTCGAGCTCGAACGGCTCGAGGCCGAGCTCGGCGAGCACGTCGGCCGCCTCGCGGACCTGGCCCTCGTAGAGCACCTCGGTCTCGCCGGCGAGGGCGCGGCCGACGTAGGAGAGCGGGACGAGATCGCCGCTCGCGCCGCACGACCCGCGCTCGGGGATCAGCGGCAGGATGTCGTGGTTGAGCAGCGTCAGCAGGCGCTCGATCAGCTCGAGCCGGACACCGCTGTTGCCCTTGGCCAAGCAGTTCGCGCGGAACAGCATCGTCGCGCGGGTGACCTCGGGCGAGGCGATCTGGCCGGTCCCGGCGCCGAGGAAGCGCAGCATGTTCTGCTGCAGCTTCGCGGCCTTCTCGGGCGCGATCTGACGATGCGCGGAATCGCCGAAGCCGGTCGTGACGCCGTAGATCGGGATCTCGCGGGCGATCAGATCCTGCTTGAGCGCGCGCGCCGCTTCCACGCGCCGCGCGGCCTCCGGTGCGAGCACCGCGCGCCCGCCGATGCGGGCGAACTTCACGGCCTGCTCGATCGTGAGCGAGCGACCATCCAGGTCGACGTGCACGCCGGTGGGCTGTTGCAGCAGATCCGTCATGTAGCAAAAGTACCGCTCTATACGGACCTTGCAGCAAATTTGTCAGTTCTGACCAGTTCTGTCCAGCGCAGACGATTCAATGCTGATCAACTTGCCTAGTCCTGCCGCGCACGTCGATCCCATACCGAGGGTCTTGCGGGTCACGTACTGGTTCGCGAGCGCGGCGCGCTGTCAGCGCGGCGGCCAGAGCAGCCCACGCACGAGCGCGTCGGCGAGCTCGTTGTCGCGGCGAGGCTGCCAGCGCCAGCGCACATCGCTGAACCCGCGGGCCGCGGCACGGACGGCGGCGGCGCGGTCACCGGCCTCGCGCTCGATGGCGGCGATCGCGAGCTCGGGAGTCGCTGCGGACCTCGATCTCCTCCGCGCCCGCCCGACGCGCCAGCTCAAGCCCGAGCAGGATCGCCCTGTATTCGGCGTCGGCCGCTGTCGCGCGGCCGATCTTCACCGCGCGCTGGTCGAGCAGTTCGCCGCCGGGCGCGACCAGCACGGCCGCCACCGCGGCCGGGCCCGGGTTCCCGCGCGAGCCGCCGTCGCACAGCACGCGCATCCGGTCGCTCGGCTCGACCGGCCGCGGCGCCGTGCCCGCGCGGCGCGACGCGTAGGCGAGCTGGCGGCGCTCGCCGTCTCTCAGCGTCCCGCCCTTGCGCCGCGGCCGCCGCGCCATGAGCGAAGTCTGTCACTGCGGCTTGACGGCAGCTCGAGCGTGCCCCCCACATTGCCGACGATGTCCTCGGCCCGTGGGGCTGCGGACTGTCGTAAAGTGCCGGATGGGACACCCGGTGCGGGAGCCGGGAACGAAAGGGGGGCAAGTGCTGCAACGCACTCGTGTTTCGCTTGCGCTGGTCGCAGGCGCGATGGTCTTCGGGGCGCCGGCGGTCGGCGCGCTCAAGAGCCGATCGACGGCCAGTACATCGTCGTGCTCTCTGAGCAGGCGAGCCCGGCCGCCGAGAAGCGGCAGGTTCGCGCGCGCGGCGGGACGGTCCAGCGCGAATTCTCGCGCGCGCTCACGGGGTTCTCGGCCGAGCTCAGCGACGAGCAGCTCGCCGCGGTCCGTGCGGACCCGGCGGTGGCCTACGTCGAGCCCGACCGGGTCGTCGCGCTGGCGCAGAGCGCCGCCAGCTGGGGCCTCGATCGCATCGACCAGCGGAATCTGCCGCTCAACGGCGCTTACGTCGAAGCCCGCACCGGCGCGGGCGTGACGGCGTACGTGATCGATACCGGCATCCGCTTCTCGCACAGCCAGTTCGGCGGCCGTGCGGAATCCGGCTACGACGCCGTCGACGGTGGCTCGGCCGACGACTGCAACGGCCACGGGACGCACGTGGCGGGCACGATCGGCGGCTCGGACTACGGCGTGGCCCGCGGCGTTTCGCTGATCGCCGTACGCGTCCTCAACTGCAGCGGTTCGGGGTCGACGTCGGGCGTGATCGCGGGCATCGACTGGGTGACGTCGCATCACGGCTCCGGCGCCGCGGTGGCGAACATGAGCCTGGGCGGCGGGGGCTCGCGCGCGCTCGACGCCGCCGTCGAGCGCTCGATCGCCGACGGCGTCACGTACGTCGTCGCCGCCGGCAACAGCAATGCGAACGCCTGCAGTTCGTCCCCGGCGCGGGTGCCGGGCGCGATCACTGTCGGCGCGACGACGGCGTCCGACGCACGCGCCTCGTACTCGAACTACGGCAGCTGCGTCGACCTGTTCGCGCCAGGATCGGGCATCACCTCGGCCTGGTTCACGTCGGACACGGCGGCCGCCACGCTCAGCGGGACATCGATGGCCTCGCCGCACGTGGCCGGCGTGGTCGCTCTGGCCGGCAGCGGCGTGGTGGGCAACGCGACGCCGAACGTCGTAAGCAACGCGGCGGGATCGCCGAACCGGCTGCTCTATACGGGCTCGGGCGCGACGCCTCCGCCGCCACCCGCGACCTGCACGACGGAGACCGTGACGGGCACGCTGACGTACGGGGTCTCGGCCTACGTGCCCGGGTCCGCCGGCTACCAGGCGGCGGCGGGGGCGCACAAGGGTTGCCTGACGGGGCCGGCCGGGACCGACTTCGACCTCTACCTGCAGCGCTGGAGCGGCTGGACGTGGTCGACCGTGGCGAGCGGGACCGGCAGCACGTCGACGGAGACCGTCACCTACGAGGGCTCCGCCGGGACCTATCGCTGGCGCGTGCGCTCGTACAGCGGGAGCGGCGCCTTCACGCTCCAGCTGAGCCGACCGTGACGGGCCGGGTGCCCCGGGCGCTTCGACCGGGGCACCCTGTAGACAACACGTATTGACAGTCAATGTCTATTGACTTATTCTCGCGGCCATGAGAGTGATCAAGCGTGCACAGGCGCCGGTGTTCGAAGCCGGCGGCACGACCGTCACGGGCTATGCCTCGCCCTCACGCGGCGCCGCGGAGATCAGCGCGTGGCAGGTCGAGCTCGCGCCCGGCAGCGTCACACCCGTCCATCAGCTCGACCGTGAGGAGATCTTCCTCGCGACCGACGGCGAGATGGTGGCCATCATCGAGGGGGACGAGCACTCCGTCGGCGCGGGCGACTGCCTGATCGTGCCCGCGGGCACCACGTTCTCGCTCGCCGTGCCCGGCACGGTTCCGTTCCGCGCGCTCGTCTGCCTGCCGTGCGGCGGCCGCGCGAGCGTCGAAGGCCAGTCGTTCGTGCCGCCGTGGGCGGAATGAGCGAGCCCGACCTCTCGATCCTCATCACCGCCGCCAACCGCTGCCTGGCCGACCGCCTGGGGGCGGCGGTGGCGACGGTCGGCGGCGAGGCCATGCGGCCGTCGTTCGGGTTCGTCGTGCGGGCCGTCGCCGCCGAGCAGCCGACCGTCTCGCGCCTGGCCGAGCTGCTCGGCGTGACCAAGCAGGCGGCGAGCCGGCTGGCCGACGACATGGTCGAGCTCGGCTACCTGGAACGTCACGCGGACCCGGACGACCGCCGCCGGACACGGCTGCGCCTGAGCGCGACCGGCGAACGGATCCGCCGCCGCGCACGTGAGGAGAGCGGCGCGATCGAGGACGAGTTGCGCGGTCGCTTCGGCGATGAGCCGCTCGCGCACCTGCGCGCGCTGCTGACGGACTTCGTCGAGCGCCACGGTGGCGCGGAGGAGCTCGCCGCACAGCGCTCGCGTGCCCTCGGCGGCTGAGCGCGCGGGCGGGCGGGCCTCGCCGCGTAGCCTGAACCGGATGGCGTATGTCCACGGCTATCACGAACGCGAGAGCGAGCGGCTGCACGACCAGGCCGGCGCACTCGTCGAGCTGCTTGCACGGCGACACCTCGTATCCGGCGGGCGCACGCGTGCTCGAGGCCGGGTGCGGCGTCGGTGCGCAGACGGTGACGCTGTCCGCGCGCAGCCCCGACGCGCGCTTCACGTCGATCGACCTCTCGCCCGAGTCCTTGGCCGAGGCGGAGCGCCGCGGGCTGGGCAGAACGTCGAGTTCCGCCAGGCCGACATCTTCGACCTCCCGTTCGCGCCCGCCTCGTTCGACCACGTCTTCGTCTGCTTCGTGCTCGAGCACCTCGCGCAGCCGGTCGAGGCGCTCGCGCGGCTGAAGGCCGTGCTCAAGCCGGGCGGGACGATCACCGTGATCGAGGGCGACCACGGGTCGGCCTACTTTCACCCCGACAGCGCCGCGGCCCACGACGCGATCCGGTGCCAGGTGACGCTGCAGCGCGACGCCGGCGGCAACTCGCTGATCGGCCGTCAGGTCTACCCGCTGCTCGTGCAGGCCGGCTTCGACGACGTGCGCGTCTCGCCGCGGCTGGTCTACGTCGACGACAGCCGGCCCGAGCTCGTGGACGGCTTCACGCGCAAGACGTTCACGGCGATGATCGAGGGCGTCCGCGAGGTCGCGATCGAGACCGGCCTGATCAGCGCCGAGCGCTTCGACGAGGGCATCCGCGACCTCTACCGCACGGCCGCGGGCGGCGGGACGTTCCTCTACACGTTCTTCAAGGGTGTCGGGGGAATGAAGCGGTAGAGCGCGCCGTCTGGGTCCATATGGATTCGGTGATCGTGGTCGGCGCGGGCCCGGCCGGACTGGCGACCGCGGCACAGCTGCGGCGCGCGAACGTGCCCGTGGTCGTGCTCGAGCAGGCCGACGCGCTCGCGGCGTCCTGGCGCGGGCGCTACGACCGGCTGAAGCTGAACTCGCCGCGCTGGTGGTCGACGCTGCCCGACGGCCCGGCGTTCGCGCGCGGCACGGCGACCTTCCCGTCGCGCGACGAGCTCGTCGGCTACCTCGA
This sequence comes from uncultured Solirubrobacteraceae bacterium, assembly GCA_963755275.1. Taxonomy (GTDB): domain Bacteria; phylum Actinomycetota; class Thermoleophilia; order Solirubrobacterales; family Solirubrobacteraceae; genus Solirubrobacter. Next base: position 252,672 of record CAVWJU010000010.1, read on the forward strand.
GGCGTACGCCTCCCACCACGGCCTCCACGTCCGCTGCGGCGTGAAGGTCGAGCGGATCGAGCGCGACGGCGAGCGCTGGCGCGTCGTGACCTCCAGCGGGTCGATGCACGCCGCCCAGGTGGTCGTCGCCGGCGGCTACGAGCACCGGCCGTTCGTCCCCGCGTGGGCCGGCCGCGCGCGCTTCCGCGGCGAGGTCATCCACGCCGCCGGGCTACCGCTCGGCCGAGCCGTACGCGGGCCAGGACGTGCTCGTCGTCGGCCCGGGCTGCTCCGGCGCCGAGATCGCCTACGACCTCGTCGAGGGCGGCGCGCGGCGTGTCCGGCTGGCGGTCCGCACCGCGCCGAACATCATCGTCCGCGCCCCGATCGGCGCGCCGCTGGCGACGCTGTTCCACAAGCTGCCGCCGCAGATCGGCGACGCCGTCATGCGCTTCGTGCGCTCCAAGACGGTCGGCGACCTGAGCGCGCTCGGCCTGCCGGTGCCCGACGAGGGCGTGTTCACCCGGCTCAAGCGGCTGAGCGTCGCGCCGATGATCGTCGACGCCGACGTGATCGAGGCGATCCGGGCGCGCCGGATCGAGATCGTGCGCGCCGTCGAGGGCTTCGACGAGACGGGCGTGCTGCTGGCCGGCGGCGGCCGGGTCGAGCCCGACGCGGTGATCGCCGCCACCGGCTATCGCTCCGGCCTCGACCCGGTCGTCGGGCATCTCGGCGTGCTCGACGCGCACGGCGTCCCGCGCGTGATCGCGGGCGAGGCCGCGTCCGGGCTGCGCTTCGTCGGCTACGACCCGCGCCCGGCGCAGCTGCGCTACATGGGCATCGAGGCGCGGCGGGCGGCGAAGGCGATCGCCCAGGCCCGGCGTGTCCCGCGCACCGCTCGCCGCCTGCAGCCGGTGTAGGAGCTCGAGCTCGGCGGAGTGGGCGTGGTCGGACCGGCGAACTGCGCCGGTAAAGGAGGCGGTCCGCCTCGCGTGGTCCGCGGTCCCTCGTCCGCGCGGCCCGAGTGGCGAGAAAAGCACCGCATCGGTGCTTTTCTCGCCACCGAGCGGCAACGCGCACGCCGGGGTCGCGTGATCGCGACGTAAGCCTGAGGCTTACCAAGTGACCAGTCACGCCGCGCACCCGAGCGGCAACGCGCCATCGCGGCGCCCTGCGCGTCGCCGAGGCGCTGATCCGACCACTCCCTTACCGGCGCAGTTCGCCGGCGTTGCCGCCGCCGACGATGCTGCGGCGAGGCCCCGCTGTACCTTGCCCACGTGGACCTCGCCGCGCTGCTGATCCGCCACGGCTTCGTGGCGCCCGAGGAGGAGGCGGAGGAGCTGCAGCAGGCGGCGGGCGGTGATGCCGAGCGCCTGCAAGACGATGGTCGCGCGCCGGCTGACCGGCGAGCCGCTGGCCTGGATCACCGGCAGCGTCGAGTTCTGCGGCCTGACGGTCCGCGTCGACGAAGGCGTCTACGTCCCGCGCTGGCACACCGAGCTCGTCGCCGAGCGCGCGGCGGAGCGGTTGCCCGACGACCGGCGCGGCGATCGACCTCTGCACCGGCTCCGGCGCCGTCGCCAAGGTGCTGATGACGCGCCGCCCGCACGCGCGCGTGGTCGCCTCGGACCTCGACCCGCGCGCGGTCGCGTGCGCCCGCGCGAACGGCGTCGACGCCCGCCAGGGCGACCTCTTCGCGCCACTGCCCGACGAGCCGGTCGACGTCATCACCGCCGTCGTCCCGTACGTCCCGACGCGGGCGCTGCCGCTGCTGCAACGCGACACGTTCACGTTCGAGACGCCGCTGGCCTACGACGGCGGCGAGGAAGGGCTCGACCTCCTGCGCCGGGTGCTCGCCGAGGCGCCCAAACGACTCAAACCCGGCGGCACGCTCGTCCTCGAACTCGGCGGCGCGCAGGCGGGCGACCTCGACGAGGAGATCGCCCGCCTGCCCTACAGCGGCCTGACCGAGATCGTCGACGAATACGGCGACCTCCGAGGCCTCGAAGCGCAGCGCGCTTCCGTGACGGAGCGCTACTTCGGCGCGGTGGCCTCCGAGGCTTCGTCGAAGTCCTCGCGGACGGCCTCGAAGTACGAGTTGCAGTCGTTGCAGCGCCATTGGGCGGTGATGATCTGGCCGCCCCACTGACCGACGCGCTCGACCTGCCGCGACTCGCAGAACGGGCAGCTCATCGGCGGCGCTCGGGGTCCCAGCCGTCGAAGCTCGGCTCCGGCAGCTCGATCTCGACGCCCTCGGCGCTCAGCAGCGCGGTGAGCCAGTCGCGCATCAGCTGGCGCTGATGGGCGGGGGTCTGCTTGACCTCGCCGGCTTCGAGCGCGGCGGCGTAGGCGGGATCGTCGTCGGGGCCGATCCAGCGGCTGGTCTGCGCCCAGGTCTCCTGCAGCCGCGCGACGAACGCGTCGCGCTGCGCGGGATCGCGGCACAGGCGCTTGGCCCAGGCCTCGCCGTGGACGCGGTGCGAGCCCTCTTCCTGGAGGATCTTCTTCGCGCGCGCGGCCATCGGCTCGACGCTCGAGCCGACGCAGGCGGCGACGAACGTCGTCAGCACGCCGTCGACGAGCAGGTTGGCGGCGATGAACGCGTTCCAGTCCGGCAGTTCGTCGTCGAGCAGCGCGAGCCGGCGATCGCCGCCGAAGGAGCCTTCGTCGGCGTCGACGCCGAGCGCCTTGAGCACGGGATAGGTGGAGCGCGAGTGGCCGAGCTCGTCCTGGGCCATCGCCGCGGCGGCCACGGCCGACTCCAGCGTGGGCGCGGAGACGGCCCATTCGGCGTAGCGGCGGCCCAGCGCGGCCTTGTTGTCGGCCAGCGAGCCGACCAGCGAGCCCATCGCGGTCTGGGTGGTGGTGCTCATGGCTTGATGGCCTCCCGGATGGCCGTGCGGGGGACGATGATCATGTGGATCCAGGGCTGCTCGTCGTAGATCGAGCGGGCGGACACGAGCGCGAGGTCCTCGTCGTCCTCGGTGACGGTGCCGACGTGGTGCAGCGGGTCCTCGTAGGCCTTGCGCGCGAAGACCTCCCAGACGTCTCCGCGGCTCACGCCACGATCCCCAGCCGGCGCATCGTCGCGCGCGCGTCCTCGCGGATCATCGCGCGCGTCCAGACCGGGTCCCAGACGACCTCGATCCGGACCTCGGAGACCTCGGGCTCGGCCAGCAGGCGCTCGCGGATGTCGTCCTCGATGAACTCCATCGCCGGGCAGCCCATGGCGGTGTAGGTCAGCTTGAGGTCGACGGCGCCGCCGGCGAACGACAGCGCGACGATCAGCCCCATGCCGACGACCGAGATCGGGATCTCGGGGTCCTCGACGTCCTGCAGCGCGATCCACAGCCGCGCCTCGACCTCCTGCTCGGGCGTCAGCGGGCCCGGCCGCGGCGGCCTCGAGCGTCGCCGCCTCCGTCACGAGTGATCAGCGCGCTCACGACCGGTGCCCCTTCTGCAGCTTGCTCACGTAGGCCTCGTTCATCGGCCCGCGGCCCTTCCAGCGCACCATCACCTCGTCCCAGGTGATCTCCTCGCCCCACGTCTTGGTCTCGGCGTCGAACGCGCGCGGGAACGGGCAGTCGATCACGTAGCGCTCGGAGGCCTCGTCGTAGTGCGCCGGCACCTCGAGCCCGACCTCCTCCATGAACGGGACGACGTGGCCCATCCAGTCTGGCGCAGCTCGTCGTTGGTCTGGCCCTTGAAGCCGTACTCGAGCTGGATGCCGTGCTTCTTGCGCGCATCCGGCAGCCCGAACCACTCCAACGTGAGGATGAACATCCAGTCCAGCGACTCCTGCAGGCGCTTGCGGTCCGTCCGGGTCGGCCGCCAGCTTCTTGACCCACGTGCGCCCGTGGCGCAGGTGGAAGGTCTCCTCCTTGTCGACCTTGGCCAGCGCGCGCTTCCACGGCCCGAAGGTCGAGTGCTGGTGCACGTCGCTGAGCAGCACGAAGCCGGCCTGGTCATACAGCGCGTTGGCCAGCACCAGCTCGTACCACGAGTCCAGCGCCACGTCGAAGGCGTACGGATACTTGAACGCCGACGGCTCACGCTCGTAGATCAGCGCCTGCATGTCGACGCCGAGGTCGCCCAGCAGGCGGTAGCCGATGTGGGCGTGCGCGAGCTCGTCCTGGATGATCGAGACCGCCGAGCCGAAGTTGTTCAGCGCCGGCGCATAGTTGGCCGCGCGCAGGTACGCGGGCGCGCTGACGAGCTCGGTGTCCGCCGACACGGTGAGGATGCGGCGAATCCCCTTCAGGTATTCCGGGGACATGTGCTGCAGGCCCTCCACCAGTTTCCCGGCGGCGAGGTGCGCACGGACCTCGTCCTCGGTACGAGGGGCGAGTTCCTCGACGGTGGCGGTCATGATCTCCTCACGTGAGACAACTTGTTGACGAACGGCAAGGTATCGTCTATCTTGAGCTTCGTCAAGCGCGGCGAGGCGAGGAGAACCTGTGAGCACCCAGACGCTGATCGAGCACGGCCCGTTCATCGCCGGGACGGCGGAGCCGCTGTCCGGCGCGCACCGGGAGATCACCAACCCGGGCACCGGGGAGCTCGTAGGGCGCGTCACCGCCGCGACGGCCGAGGACGCCGACCGCGCCGTGCGTGCCGCGCGTGACGCGTTCGCCGACTGGGCACGGCGCGGCTACGCCGACCGCGGCAAGATCATCCACGCGTGCGCGGAAGCCTTCGAAGCGCACGTCGACGAGCTTACGCCGATCCTCGTCGCGGAGCAGGGCAAGACGATCCGCGAGGCCAAGATCGAGCTGCACAAGGCCGCCGACACGCTCGAGCACTACGCCGGGCTGTCGCGCCAGGTGCGCGGGATCAGCGTGCACAACGTCGACCCCGGCGTCGACGCGCGCGTGCTGCGGCGCCCGCTCGGCGTCGTCGCCGCGATCGTGCCGTGGAACTTCCCGACCACGCTGCTGTGCAACAAGCTCGGCCCGGCCTTCCTCGCGGGCAACACGGTGGTGGCCAAGCCGGCCGACACGACGCCGCTGACGACGCTGCGCCTGGCCGAGATCTTCCACGAGGCCGGGCTGCCCGCGGGCGTGTTCAACGTCCTCCCGGGCAAGGGCTCGGTCGCCGGCGACGCGCTGGTGCGCCACCCGCTGGTGCGCAAGGTCGCCTTCACGGGCTCGACGCCGATCGGCGAGCAGGTGGCCGCGATCGCCGCCCAGGGCTCCAAGCGCGTGACGCTCGAGCTCGGCGGCTCGGACCCGATGATCATCTGCGACGACGCCGACCTGAAGGCCGCCGCCAGCGCCGCCGCGATGGGCCGCTTCTACAACTGCGGCCAGGCGTGCCTGGCGATCAAGCGCCTGTACGTCTTCGACTCCGTCGCCGACGAGATCATCGAGGCCGTCGCGGCCAAGGCGGCGCGCCTGCGCGTCGGTATCGGATCTGACCCCGACAGCCAGCTCGGCCCGCTGCACACCGAGGGCCAGCGCGAGGAGCTCGAGCGCCAGATCGCCGACAGCGGCGGCGAGATCGTCGCCGGCGGCAAGCGCCCCGAGGGCCTCGAGACCGGCTGGTTCCACGAGCCGACGGTCGTCGTCGAGCCCGGCCGCGACTCGCCGATGGCCCACGAGGAGGTCTTCGGCCCGGCGCTGCCGATCTGGCGCGTGAAGGACATGGACGAGGCGATCGAGCTCGCCAACGACTCGCCGTTCGGCCTCGGCTCGAGCGTCTGGACGCGCGATCTGGACCGCGCCGAGCGCGCCGCGGCCGAGCTCGACTGCGGCTACACGTGGATCAACTCGCGCACCAAGGTCTACGACGAGCTGCCCTTCGGCGGGCTCAAGGCGTCCGGGTACGGCAAGGAGCACGGCTCGGAGGCGCTCGACTACTACACCGACCAGAAGTCGGTCGTCGTCAAGCGCGCGCTGTAGTTTCTGCCCGTGAGGGTCCTCTGGAGGCCGCCCGCGGACGTTCTCGAGTCCACCGAGATGGGCCGCTTCGCGGCGCGCAACGGCTTCGACGACTACGAGGCCATGCAGCGCTGGTCGGTGACGGACCTCGAGGGGTTCTGGCAGGCGGTCTGGGACTTCTACGAGATCAAGGCGCACACGCCGCCGACCGCGGTGCTCGGCTCGCGCGAGATGCCCGGGGCGCAGTGGTTCCCGGGCGCGACGCTCAACTACGCCGAGCACATGCTGCTCGGCGACGGCGTCGCGGTCGTCGCGCGCTCGAACACGCGCGCGGGCGTTCGAGCTGACGTTCGACGAGCTGCGCGAGCAGGTCGGCGCCGCGCGCGCCGGCCTGCAGCGGCTCGGGGTGCGCGCAGGGCGACCGCGTCGTCGCCTACCTGCCGAACATCCCCGAGACGCTGGTCGCGTTCCTGGCCACGGCCAGCCTCGGCGCGATCTGGGCCAGCGTCTCGCCCGAGTTCGGCGCCGCGCAGCGTGATCGACCGCTTCTCGCAGATCGAGCCGAAGGTGCTGCTGGCGGTCGACGGCTACGTCTACCGCGACAAGCGCGTCGACCGCAGCGCCGAGGTCGAGGCGATCGCGAGCGGCCTGCCGACGCTCGAGCACGTCGTCCGCGTGCGGCTACGGCGACGACGCCGACGGGCTGGAGCGAGCTGACCGCCGAGCCGGGCGCGCTGGAGTTCGACCCCGTGCCGTTCGACCACCCGCTGTACGTGCTGTTCTCGCGCGGCACCACGGGCCTGCCGAAGGCGATCGTGCACGGCCACGGCGGGATCCTGCTCGAGCACGTCAAGAACCTCGGCCTCGGCTGGGACCTCAAGCCCGGCGGGCGGATGCTGTGGTTCTCCACGACCGCGTGGATGATGTGGAACGCGCTCGTCTCCGGCGCTGCTGCTGCGCAGCTCGATCGTGATGATCGACGGCGACCCGACGTGGCCGGACCTGTCGCGCCAATGGGACATGGCGGCCGAGACCCGGCCGAGCCTGATGGGCGCTCAGCCCGGCCTACCTGATGGCCTGCCGCAAGGCCGGCCTGCGAGCTCCCGGACGTGCCGAGCATCCGCGTCGTCGCCACCGCCGGCTCGCCGCTGCCCGCCGAGGGCTACGACTACATCTACGAGCAGCTCGGCCCCGACGTCCTGCTGATCAACGGCAGCGGCGGCACCGACGTCTGCAGCGCGATCGTCTCCGGCGGGCCGATGACCCCGGTCTACCGCGGCGAGATCTCGGGCCGCTGCCTGGGCGTCGACACCGCGGCGTTCGACTTCGACGGCAACGAGGTCGTGGGCGAGCTCGGCGAGCTCGTGATCCGCCGGCCGATGCCGTCGATGCCGGTGCGCTTCTGGGGCGACGAGGACGGCGAGCGCTACCGCAGCTCGTACTTCGACGTCTACCCGGGCATCTGGCGCCAGGGCGACTGGGTGCGCTTCTCCGAGCGAGGGCACCTGCATCATCACCGGCCGCTCCGACGCCACGCTCAATCGCGGCGGCGTGCGGCTGGGGACGAGCGAGCTCTACACCGTGGTCGAGGAGATCCCGGAGATCGCCGACAGCCTCGTGGTCCACCTCGAGGACGCCGAGGGCGGCGCCGGGCGAGCTCGTCCTGTTCGTCGTCGCCGACCTCGACGACGAGCTGCGCGCGCGGATCGCCGGCGAGCTGCGGTCCCAGCTCTCGCCGCGCCACGTGCCGGACACGATCACCGCCGTCCCGGCGATCCCGCGCACGCTCACCGGCAAGAAGCTCGAGGCGCCGGTCAAGCGGATCCTGCGCGGCGAGCCGGCCGAGTCCGTGGCCAGCCGCGGCGCGCTCGCGGAGCCGGAGGCGATCGACGCGTTCGTCGAGTTCACCGAGAGGAGGAGAGGATGACGGTCGTCCAGCCGGCGCTCGCGCCGCCGCGCATCGTCAGCACGCAGGCTTCCGACGGGAGCCGCGTGCTGCGCTCGGAGATGGCGCTCGAACCCTACGAGCGCAGCCTCGGCGAGCTCGTGCGCCGCTGGGGCGAGGAGGCCCCGGACCGCGTGTTCCTGGCCGAGCGCGGCGCCGACGACGCGTGGGTCGAGCTGACCTGGGGCGAGGCCAACCGCAAGGCGAGCGCGATCGCCCAGGCGCTGCTCGACCGCGAGCTCGGGCGGCGGCCGCTGATGATCCTGTCCGGGAACTCGATCGACCACGCCCTGTTGACGCTGGGCGGCTTCCTGGCCGGCGTCACCGTCGTCCCGGTCTCGCCCGCGTACTCGCTGATGAGCCAGGACTACGGCAAGGTCAAGCACATCGTCTCGCTCGTGCGGCCGGGGCTCGTCTACGCCGCCGACTCCGGGCCGTTCGGCGGCGTGCTGTCCGCGGTCGACTTCGCCGGCGCGGAGATCGTGCTCTCGAAGGGCTCCGGCGCGACCTCGTTCGAGGACTTGCTGGCGACGCGGCCGACCGCCGCGGTCGACGAGGCGCTGCGCGCGGTCGGCCCCGACAGCGTGGCCAAGGTCCTGTTCACCTCCGGCTCCACGGCGATGCCGAAGGGCGTCCTCAACACCCACGGCATGCTGTGTTCCAACCAGCAGTCGCTGGCGCAGATCTGGCCCTTCACGGCCGAGACGCCGCCGGTGCTGGTCGACTGGCTGCCCTGGAACCACACGTTCGGCGGCAACCACAACTTCAACCTGATCCTCAAGCGCGGCGGCACGCTGTACATCGACGCCGGCCGCCCGGCGCCGCCGCTGATTCCGATCACGGTGCGCAACCTGACCGAGATCGCGCCCACGATCTACTTCAACGTGCCGGCGGGCTACGGGGCGCTGCTGCCGTTCCTGGAGCGCGACGCCGACCTGCGCGCGCGCTTCTTCGAGCGCCTGGACCTGATCTTCTACGCCGCCGCGGCGCTCCCGCAGGACCTCTGGACGCGGCTCGAGAACGTTGCCCGCGAAGCCCGCGGCGAGCCGGTGATGATGACCTCCTCGTGGGGACTGACCGAGACCTCGCCGCTGGCCACCGCGGCGCACTTCCCGATCGATCGCGCGGGCGTGATCGGCGTGCCGATCCCGGGCGTGGAGATCAAGCTGGCGCCGGTCGAGGACAAGCTCGAGATGCGCGTCAAGGGCCCGAACGTGACCCCGGGCTACCTGGGCCAGCCCGAGCTGACCGAGAAGGCCTTCGACGAAGACGGCTGGTACCGCACGGGCGACGCGGGCAAGCTCGAGGACGACGAGGACCCGAACAAGGGGCTCGTGTTCGACGGGCGCGTGGTCGAGGACTTCAAGCTGATGACGGGCACGTTCGTGTCGGTCGGCAACCTGCGGATCGCGGCGCTGGCGGCGGCCTCGCCGCTGTTGATGGACGCCGTGGTCTGCGGGCACGACCGCGACTACGTCGGGCTGCTGGCGTGGCCGCAGCTCGGCGCCGCGCGCGAGCTCGCCGGCGAGCCGGATGCGCCGCCCGAGGAGCTCGTGCGCTCGCCGAAGCTGGCCGAGTTCGTGCGCGAGCGCTTCAGCGCCCACAATCGCGCGAACCCCGCGTCCTCGACCCGTGTCGAGCGCGTGATCCTGCTGGCCGAGCCGCCGTCGCTCGACGCCAACGAGATCACCGACAAGGGCTACGTCAACCAGCGCGCGGCGCTCGAGCGCCGCGCGGCGCACGTCGAGGCGCTGTTCGCGTCCGAACCGGGCGAGGCAGTGATCGTGTGCCGGTAGGGATGCCGCCGGTCGGCGGCGAGGTCGTCGCCGAGGAGGACTGCCTCGACGGCGTGCTCGGCTTCGAGGTCGTCTCGATCGGCGACGGGGAGGCGGTCGCGCGCTTCCCGATCGCCGACCGCGTGCGCCAGCGCTTCGGGCTCGTCCACGGCGGGGCCTACGCCGCGCTGGCCGAGATGCTGGCGACCGAGGCGACCGTGGCGGTCGTCCACAAGGAGGGGTTCGCGGCGATGGGCACCGCCAACGACACCAGCTTCCTGAAGGCCGCGCGCGGCGAGTGGATCACCGCGCGGGCCCGGGCGCGTCACCGCGGCCGCACGACGTGGGTGTGGGAGGTCGAGCACGTCGACGGCGAGGAGCGCGTGGTGGCTCTGAGCCGGGTGACGATCGCGGTGCAGGCCACGGTGAAGTTCGAGCGCTCGGGGCTCCAGCGAGCGACGCGAACAGGCGGCGGGCACCGACGATCTCCTCGCGCTCGGCGCCCATGCGCACGAGCGTGCGCGCGCAGATCTGGCCGAAGCGCTCGAGGAAGGCGTCCTGCTCGAGCACAGGCGCCTGCGCACGCTGCATCAGGGTCGTGGTCGCCTGCAGCGCGGAGCCGTAGGCGCCGGACTCCGAGCTCTCGCGCAGCGCCTGGACCCATTCGCGCAGCGCCGCCGCGCCCGCCTCGGAGGCGAACCAGCCCGGCGGCCCCTCGCGATAGATCGCAGCGGCGGCCGCGACCGTGAGCTGGCGGCCGTGCGGGCCGAGGCATTCGGCCAGCAGCGGGAGCGGCGCCGCGGGCGGCTCGACCGGGCGCACCTTCGTGCGCACGCCGCTCTCGTCGGCCAGCCGGCGCACTGCGGCGAGCGAGAAGCGGCGGTGCCCGCCGGCCGTGCGGACGCTCGGGACCCGCCCCTCGTCGGCCCAGCGGCGCAGCCGGCTCGGGGAGATCGCGAGCGTCTCCGCCGCCTCCTGAAGCGTGATCTGCTTGTCCTCCGGCAGCGGCACCGGCTGCTCTTCCGGCGGCGGCGCGAAGCGCGCGCGGATCTCCGTCGCCGTCGTCGATCTCCGGCCAGGAACGCGTCGACCACCTGCGGGTCGAAGTGCCGCCCGCGCTCGGCGACCAGGGTCTCGACGGCGTTCTCGATGCTGCCGGCGGGGCGGTAGATGCGGTCGGTGGTGAGGGCGTCGAACGCGTCGGCGACCGCCGTGATCCGGCCCGCCATCGGGATCTCGTCGGCGGCCAGCCCGTGCGGGTAGCCCGCGCCGTCGTAGCGCTCGTGGTGGGTGAGCGCGATCTCGGCCGCCGTGTCGAGCAGCTCGAGCCCGGAGCCGGACAGCATCGCGTGCCCGAGCTCGGCATGGGCCTCGAGCTCGCGGCGGTCGAGCGGCGTCAGAGGGCCCAACCTTGCCCATGACGGCAGGGCTGACGGCCGCCATGCCGACGTCGTGCAGGCGGCTCGCGATCCGGATCGGCTCCGGGTCCAGAGCCAGCGGCCCGGCGATCAGCGCGCAGTACCGGCTCACCCGTTGCAGGTGCGAGCCGATCTCGATCGTCCGCGGCGTCGCCGCGCTATTCCGCCACGAGTCCGAAGACGGGTTCATTGATCAAACCGGACAAAGGTGAAGCAAGGCAACGTGCTCATCGGATGACTACCGGATCCGGCGCGGACGCAGCAATCCTATAAATGATTTGAACTTTGCTGACCCGTACCATGAATGATCTATGACACAGGCCTCCGAGCTCCCGGGATCGCGGCGGTTCTCGCCCGCCAGCGTCGACGCGAGCCATCAGATCGCCCTGGAGATCCGCCGCTATCTCGAGCGCGAGGGCCTGCAGCCGGGCGACCGCATCGGCACCGAGCAGGAGCTCGCGACCGAGTTCGGCGTCTCGCGGCCGACGCTGCGCGAGGGCCTGCGCCTGCTCGCCAGCTCGCACCTGATCCGCGTCGGCCGCGGCCGCTCCGGCGGGATCTTCGTCGCGCGCACGCCCAACGAGGGCATGAGCCGCAACGTCAGCGAGTCGATCTCGACGATGCTCGCCACCGAGAGCGTGTCGCTGGCCGAGCTGCTGGACGCGCGCATGTTCCTGGAGGTGCCGTTGGCCGGGCTGGCCGCGGCCAACGCCACCGACGAGACGGCCGCGGCCCTGCAGGCCGCGATCGACGAAGCCGCCGGCCACCGGCCGGGCACGCCGCCGTTCAACGAGGCCGACAAGCGCTTCCACCAGATCCTCGCCCGCGCCGCCGGCAACGAGCTCCTGCTGGCCTTCACCGGCTGGATCCTCGAGGTCCTGCAGCCGCACGTGATCGCGAGCATCGGCCCGCGCGTCGACGGCGCCGAGATCCTGCGCCAGCACGGCGACATCCAGCGTGCCGTGCGCCGCCGCCAGCCCGCTGCGGCGGAGAAGGCGATGCGCGCGCACATCGCCTACGTGCAGGAGATCCAGAGCGCCGCCGGCTGACGCGCCTACGAGCGCTCGAAGGCGGCGTCGAAGGCCACCGAGGACGGGGAGAAGTCGGTCGCGCGGACGAACGCCAGGGCGTCCGGGGCGCCCCAGTCGCGGTCCATGCCGGAGTCCTCCCACTCGATCGACAGCGGTCCGTCATAGCCGATCCGGTTCAGCGCCCGGAACAGCTCCTCGAAGTCGACGTCGCCGTGGCCGGGGGAGACGAAGTCCCAGCCGCGCGCCTCCTCGCCGAAGTTCAGGTGCGAGGCGAGGATCGAGCGGCGGCCGTCGAGCCGCTTGATCGAGTCCTTGACGTGGACGTGGTAGATGCGGTCGGCGAACTCGGTCACGAAGGCGGCGCTGTCGAGGAACTGGTGCTCGAAGTGCGAGGGGTCGAAGTTGATGCCGAAGCCTTCGCGGTGGTCGATCGCGTCCAGCGCCTTGCGGGTGGTGACGAAGTCGTAGGCGATCTCGGTGGGGTGGACCTCGAGCGCGAACGTGACGCCTTCTGCGTCGAAGACGTCGATGATCGGGGCGAAGCGCTCGGCGAATTGCTCGTAGCCGCGCTCGATCTCGGCGAAGTCGTTGGGCGGGAACGAGTAGAGCATGTGCCAGGTCGGCGAGCCGGTGAAGCCCGGTCACGGTCGTCACGCCGAGCCGCGCGGCGGCGCGGGCGGTGTCCTTGAGCTTGTCCGCGGCGCGCTGCCGGACGCCCTCGGGGTCGCCGTCGCCCCACACGTCGGGCGGCACGACGCCCTGGTGGCGGGCGTCGATCGGGTCGCAGACGGCCTGGCCGACGAGGTGGTTGCCGATCGTCCACACGCTCAGCCCGTGGCGTTCGAGCAGCTCGCGCCGCCCGCGGCAGTAGGCCTCGTCGGCGAGCGCGGCGTCGACGTCGAAGTGGTCGCCCCAGCAGGCCAGCTCGAGGCCGTCGAAGCCCCAGGCGCCGGCCTTCTCGGCGAGCTCGGTGAGCGGTAGATCGGCCCACTGGCCGGTGAACAGCGTGACGGGTCGTGGCATACGGGCGCAAGGATAAGGCGCGGGCATATAGTCGGTCCATGCGGATCGCGATCGCGGGTGGGGGCCCCGGCGGGCTCTATCTCTCGATCCTCCTCAAGCGCCTGGACCCGGCGCACGAGGTGGTCGTCTACGAGCGCAACGCGCCCGACGACACGTTCGGCTTCGGCGTCGTGTTCTCCGACGAGACGCTGGTCGCCTTCGAGGCCGCCGACCCCGAGTCCTACGCCGAGATCACGCGCCAGTTCGTGCGCTGGAGCGAGATCGACGTGCACTTCCGCGGCGAGGTGATCACGAGCGGCGGGCACGGCTTCTCGGCGCTCGGGCGCAAGCAGCTGCTGAACATCCTCCAGACGCGGGCGGCCGAGCTCGGCGTCGAGCTGCACTTCCGGCACGAGGTGTCGTCGCTCGAGGGCGACCTGGTCGTCGCCGCCGACGGCGTCAACTCGACGCTGCGCGGCGACGCGTTCGGCACCACGCTGGACCGCCGGCGGGCGACCTACGCCTGGTTCGGCACGCCGCACGTCTTCGACGCCGTTCACGTTCCTGATCGCCGAGACCGAGCGCGGCGTCGTGCAGGTCCACGCCTATCCCTACAGCGACTCGATGAGCACGTTCATCGTCGAGACGACCGACGCGCTGCCGCTCGACAAGGCGGCGTGCGAGGCGCTGTTCGGCTACGAGCTGGTCGAGAACCGGACGCGCTGGATCAACTTCGTCACCGTCCGCAACGAGCGCTGGCGCGCCGGGAACCTGTTCCTGCTCGGCGACGCCGCGCACACCGCGCACTTCTCGATCGGGTCCGGGACCAAGCTGGCGATGGAGGACGCGATCTCGCTCGCGTGGGCGCGTGCGCGAGCGGCGACCTCGACGCCTACGAGGCCGAGCGCCGCCCGATCGTCGAGAGCACGCAGCGCGCGGCGCAGGGCTCGCTCGAGTGGTTCGAGGGCATCGGCCGCTACGTGCACCAGGACCCGCGCACGTTCGCCTTCAACCTGCTGACGCGCTCGCGGCGGATCACGCACGGCGAGCTGCGCGATGCGCGACCCGGACTTCGTCGCCGCGCTCGACGACGGCGTGCCGCCGATGTTCGAGCCGTTGCGGCTGCGCTCGCTCGAGCTCGCCAACCGCGTCGTGGTCTCGCCGATGGACATGTACAGCTCGCGTCGACGGCACGCCGGGCGACTTCCACCTCGTGCACCTCGGCGCGCGGGCGATCGGCGGCGCCGGGCTGGTGATGACCGAGATGATCTGCACGAGCGCCGACGGGCGGATCACGCCCGGCTGCGGCGGGCTCTACCGCGACGAGCACGTCGCCGGCCTGGAAGCGGATCGTCGACTTCGTGCACGCGCACTCGCGCGCGGCGATCGGTGCGCAGCTCGGCCACGCCGGCCGCAAGGGCTCGACGCAGCTGCTGTGGGAGGGCGAGGACCAGCCGCTGCCGGAGGGCAACTGGCCGCTGATCGCGCCGTCGCCGCTGCCGTACCTGCCGGGCGTCTCGCAGGTCCCGCGCGAGATGACCCGGGCCGACATGGACGCGGTGCTGGCCGACTTCGTGGCCTGCACGCGGCGCGCGGACGAGGCGGGCTTCGACCTGCTCGAGCTCCACATGGCGCACGGCTACCTGCTGCTCGAGCTTCCTCTCGCCGCTGACCAACGTGCGCGCGGACGAGTACGGCGCCGACCGCGCGAAGTACCCGCTCGAGGTCTTCGCCGCCTGCCGCGAGGTGTGGCCGGCCGAGAAGCCGATGTCGGTGCGGATCAGCGCCACCGACTGGGTCCAGGGCGGCTTCGACGGCGACGACGCGGTCGCGTTCGCGCGGCGGCTGGTCGAGGCCGGCTGCGACATCGTCGACGTCTCGACCGGCCAGGTCTCGCCCGACCAGCAGCCGGCCTACGGGCGCAGCTACCAGACGCCGTACGCCGACCGGATCCGCCACGAGGCCGGCATCCCGGTGATCGCCGTCGGCGCGATCTCGAGCTACGACGACGTCAACACGATCATCCTCGCGGGCCGCGCCGACCTCTGCGCGCTGGCCCGCCCGCACCTGTGGGATCCGCACTGGACCCTGCACGCCGCCGCCGACCAGGGCGTCGAGCATGGAGTGGATCCCGCAGTACCGCTCGGGCTCGCGCGCGCCGAACACCGGCAAGGACGTGCGCCGGCAGCCGCTGCGGCGCTTCGAGACGAGGTGCCCGCGTGACGCGGACGGTCGTCGTCACCGGCGGCAAGCGCGGGATCGGCGCGGCGATCAGCGCGGCGTTCGCGGACGAGCGCGTGATCGCGCTGTCGAGCGCGGACCTCGACGTCACCGACGAGGCGGCGGTCGCGCGCGTGTTCGGCGAGATCGGCGCCGGTCGACGTGCTCGTCAACAACGCCGGCGTGTCGTCGAGCGCGCCGCTCAAGCGCACGACGCTCGAGGAGTGGGAGCGCCAGATCGCCGTCAACGCCACCGGGGCGTTCCTGTGCACGCGCGCGGTGCTCGAGGGCATGCGCGAGCGCGACAGCGGGCGGATCGTCACCGTGGCCTCGGTCGCGAGCCATCACGGCTCGCGCTACACGTCCGGCTACACGGCCTCCAAGCACGCGGTGCTGGGCCTGATGCGCTCGGTCGCGGCCGAGCTGACCGGCACCGGGGTGACCGCGCAACTGCGTCTGCCCGGCGTACGTGCGCAGCGACATGACCGACGCCACGGTCGCCAACATCGAGGCCCGCACCGGCCAGGACGGCGAGGCGGCGCTGGCGAAGATGTCGCCGCTCGGGCGGCTGATCGAGCCCGCCGAGGTGGCGTTCGCGGTGCACGTTCTTCGCCGCGCCCGAGGCCGGCGCGATCAACGGGCAGACGCTGATCATCGACGGGGGAGGGGTCCAGCAGTGATCGGAGTTCGGGTGGGAGGTGCGCGACGGCGTCGGGTTCGTCACGCTGATCGGCGCGGAGCGCAAGAACCCGCTGACGTTCGCGTCCTACGCCGCGCTGCGCGACCACTTCCGCGAGCTCGTCGTACGACGACGGCGGTGAAGGTCGTCGTGATCTCGGGCGAGGCCGGGAACTTCTGCTCCGGCGGCGACGTGCGCGACATCATCGGCCCGCTGACCGAGATGGACATGACCGGGCTGCTGCGCTTCACGCGCATGACCGGCGACCTCGTGAAGGCGATCCGCTCGTGCCCGCAGCCGGTGATCGCCGCGATCGACGGCGTCTGCGTCGGCGCGGGCGCGATGATCGCGACCGCCTCGGACCTCCGGCTCGGCACGCCGCGCGCGAAGGTGGCGTTCCTGTTCACGCGCGTCGGGCTGGCGGGCTGCGACATGGGCGCGTGCGCGATGCTGCCGCGGATCGTCGGCCAGGGCCGGGCCGCCGAGCTGCTGTTCAGCGGGCCGCTCGATGGATGCGGAGGAGGCCGAGCGCTGGGGCTTCTTCAACCGCCTCGCCGACCCGGTCGAGGACGCGGCGGCGGAGCTCGCGGCGCGGCTGCGCCGGCGGGCCGACGTTCGCGCACGCGATGACCAAGACGATGCTCGACCAGGAGTGGGACATGAGCCTGCCGGCGGCGATCGAGGCCGAGGCGCAGGCCCAGGCCATCTGCATGCAGACGCAGGACTTCGAGCGGGCCTACCACGCGTTCCTGGCCAAGGAGCGGCCGGTCTTCGAGGGCGACTGAGTGCTGGAGTGGCCGTTCTTCGAGGACCGCCACCGCGAGTTCGCGGCGTGGGCGCGCGAGCACCTGCCGCACGCCGAGGGCGAGCTGGACGAGCGCTGCCGCGGGCTCGTGCGCGCGCTGGCCGCGGACGGCTGGCTCGAGCACGCCGTCGGCACGCTCGACGTGCGCACGCTGTGCCTCGCGCGCGAGACGCTCGCCTACCACGACGGGCTGGCCGACTTCGCGTTCGCGATGCAGGGGCTCGGCAGCGGCCCGATCTCGCTGTTCGGCAGCGACGAGCAGCGGGAGCGCTACCTGCCGGCGGTCGCGTCCGGCGAGAAGATCGCGGCCTTCGCGCTGTCGGAGCCCGACGCCGGCTCGGACGTCGCGGCGATGACCACGCAGCGCCGACGGCAATCGGCTGACCGGCGTCAAGACCTGGATCTCCAACGGCGGGATCGCCGACTTCTACACGGTCTTCGCGCGCGCTCCGGAGGGCATCAGCGCGTATGTGGTGGAGGCGTCGGAGGTCGAGGTCGCCGAGCGCATCGACGTGATCGCGCCGCACCCGCTGGCGCGGCTGGTCTTCGACGACACGCCGGCCGAGCCGCTCGGCCCGCCGGGTGGCGGGATGAAGGTCGCGCTCGGCACGCTCGACGTCTTCCGCTCGACGGTCGGCGCGGCCGCGCTGGGCTTCGCGCGGCGGGCGCTGGACGAGGCGGTCGGCCGCGTGCGCGAGCGCGAGCTGTTCGGCAGCGCGATGGCCGAGCTCCCGCTCGTGCAGGCCAAGCTGGCCGAGATGGCGCTCGGCGTCGACGCCAGCGCGCTGCTCGTCTATCGCTCGGCCTGGACCAAGGACGTCGTCGGCGGGCGCGTGACGCGCGAGGCGGCGATGGCCAAGCTGCACGCGACCGAGAGCGCGCAGACGACGATCGACGCCGCGGTCCAGCTCTTCGGCGCGCTCGGCGTCACCTCCGGGCACATCGCCGAGAAGCTCTACCGCGAGATCCGCGCGCTGCGCATCTACGAAGGCGCGTCGGAGGTCCAGCAGCTGATCATCGGTCGTGAAGTCCTCAAAGAGGGGAGTCGAGCATGAGGTTCGTCCTGGTCCACGGGTCATGGCATGACGGTGCGCTGTGGAAGCCGGTCGCCGACCTGCTGGACGTTGCCGGCCACACGGTGACGACGCCGACGATGGCGGGCCACGGCAAGGACGCCGACAAGGACGTCTCGCACGAGGACTGCGTGCGCTCGATCGTGGACCACATCGTCGAGGGCGACTTCAACGACGTCGTGCTGGTCGGGCACTCGTTCGGCGGCACGGTGATCGCGCGCGTCGCGGGCGAGATCCCGGAGCGGCTGCACCGGCTCGTGTTCTGCAACGGGTTCGTGCCCGAGGACGGCAACTCGCTCGACGACGAGGTGCCGCCGCACTACCGCGAGCTGTTCGCCGGGGTCGCGGCCCAGTCTGCAGGACAACACGGTCATGCTGCCGTACCCGATCTGGCGCGAGGCGTTCATCGGCGACGCCGACGCGGAGCTCGCCCGCTCCGCCTACGAGCAGCTCTCGCCCGAGCCGTACCGCTGCTTCACCGACAAGCTCGACCTCGGCGCCTTCTACGCGAGTCAGATCCCGCGCTCCTACCTCAACTGCACCGAGGACATCTCGCTGCCGCCCGGCGAGTGGGGCTGGCACCCGCGGATGTCGGGCCGGCTCGGGCTCTACCGGCTGGTCCAGATGCCGGGCAGCCACGAGGTCCTGTTCACGAACCCGACAGGGCTCGCGGCCAAGCTCGAGGAGGCCGGGCGCGACTGATGGACACGTTCGCCCGCGATCACCTGCCGCCGCGCGAGGCGTGGCCCGACCTGCTGCTGCTCGACGGGCCGTCGCGGGTGAACGCGGCGGTCGAGTTGCTGGCGCACGAGGGGACGGCGATCGCCGGCGGCTGGAGCTACGCCGAGCTGCACGAGCGCGCTTCGGCGATCGCGGCGTCGCTGGCGATCGAGCCCGGGACGCGCGTGCTCCTGCACACGCCGAACACGCCGGAGGCGGTCGCGTGCTGGCTCGGGATCCTGCTCGCGGGCGGGATCGTGGTCGCGACGATGCCGCTCCTGCGCGCGCGGGAGATCGCGAAGGTGACCGCGAAGGGGCGAGGTCGGCGTCGCGCTGGTGACACGCGACCTCGCGGGCGAGGTCGAGGTCGGCGACGTGCGGATCATCGAGGAGCTGCCGGAGCGCGGCGCCTTCGAGCCCGTCGACACCGCCGCCGACGACGTCGCGATCATCGCCTTCACGTCCGGCACGACCGGGACGCCGAAGGGCTGCGTGCACTTCCATCGCGACCTGCTGGCGTGCTGCGACACGTTCGCCAAGCACGTGCTCGACCCGCGCTCGACCGACGTCTTCAGCGGCACGCCGCCGCTGGCGTTCACGTTCGGGCTCGGCGCCTCGCTGCTGTTCCCGCTGCGCTTCGGCGCCTCGGTGGCGCCGGTCGCGCGCGCCGGGCGACATGCTCGACGCGATCCGCGAGTACGGCATCACGACGCTGTTCACGGCGCCGACCGCGTACCGCGCGATGCTCGGCGCCGAGGTCCCGGACTCGCTGCACACCTGCGTGTCGGCGGGCGAGCCGCTGCCCGCCGAGCGTGGCCGAGGCGTGGCACGAGAAGACCGGCATCCGCATCATCGACGGGATCGGCTCGACCGAGATGCTGCACATCTTCATCGGCTCGCCGGCCGCCGAGGCGCGGCCCGGCTCGTGCGGGCGGCCGGTGCCGGGCTACGAGGCGCGGATCGTCGACGACGACATGAAGACGCTGCCGCCGGGCGCGGTGGGCCGGCTGGCCGTGCGCGGGCCGACCGGCTGCCGCTACCTCGACGACCCGCGCCAGGCGATCTACGTGCGCGACGGCTGGAACCTGACCGGCGACGCGTTCTCGATGGACGACGACGGCTACTTCTGGTTCCAGGCCCGCACCGACGACATGATCATCTCCTCGGGCTACAACATCTCGGGCTTCGAGGTCGAGGCCGCGCTGCTCGAGCACCCGGCGGTCGCCGAGTGCGCGGTCGTGGCCGCGCCGGACGAGCAGCGCGGGCACGTGGTGATGGCCTACGTCGTGACGTCGGCGACCGGTCGTCGGCGGGTGAGCTGCAGGACCACGTCAAGGCGTCGATCGCGCCGTACAAGTACCCGCGCCGGATCGAGTTCGTCGACGCGCTGCCGCGCACGCCGACGGGCAAGGTCCAGCGCAACGTGCTGCGGGAGCAGGCGTCGTGAGGCGCCTGCAGCCGCCGGGCTGGCCCGAGCCGCGCGGCTACGCCAACGGGATCGAGGCCGAGCGGGCGCCTGGTGTTCGTCGGCGGCCAGATCGGCTGGGACGCCTCGGGCGCGTTCGCCTCCGGGCTCGCCGCGCAGGTGCGGCAGACGCTCGAGAACATCGTCGCGGTGCTGGCCGAGGCCGGCGCCGGGCCGGAGCACGTCGCGCGCTTGACGTGGTACGTCACCGACCGCAACGAGTACCTCGCGCAGCAGAAGGAGATCGGCGCCGCCTACCGCGCGGTCATGGGCCGCCACTTCCCGGCGATGGCCGTCGTCGAGGTCGTCGCGCTGGTCGAGGAACAGGCCAAGGTCGAGATCGAGGCCACCGCGGTCATCTAGCCTGGCGCGCCGTGTCGCGCCCGCTCGCCTGCCTGGTTCCTGCTGCTGCTCGCCCTCGGCCTGGCCGGCTGCGGCGAGGACGCCGACTCGCTGCGCGAGCGCGCCGAACGGCTCGAGCAGCAGGTGCGCGAGCAGGGCGACCGGCTGCGCGAGCAGCGCGACAAGCTGCGCAAGCGCTTCGAGGAGATCGTCGGGCAGATCGAGCGCGCGATCCCGGAGGCGCGCGAGACGAGCCCGCGCGTGCGAGCCGCGGCCGCACCGAGGGCCGCGAGATCGACGCGTTCCTGACCCGGATCCTGAAGAGCATCGACGAGTACTGGACGACGACGCTGCGGGCCAACAACATCCCGGAGCCGCGGGTCTCCTACGCCTGGGTCCCGCCGGGCGAGGTGCTCGAGGGCGCCTGCGGGCCGGCCGACGACCGCGCCGCCTTCTACTGCCCGACCGACGACACGATCTACGTCTCCCAGCAGTTCGCCGCCGATCTCTGGGACGGCGTCGCCGAGGGCCTGCCGGGCCAGAGCGCCGGGGTCGGCCGCGCCGCCGGCGACTTCGGCGTCGCCTACGTGCTCGCGCACGAGTACGCGCACAACCTGCAGGAGGAGTTCGGCGTCTTCACCCGCCCGAGCCGCGACCGCCGAGCCGTTCGAGCTCCAGGCCGACTGCTTCGCGGGCGCGTGGGGCAACTCCGTCTACCGCCAGGGCGGGCTGAAGCCCGGGGACATCGAGGAGGCGATCAACACCGCGCTGGCGGTCGGCGACTTCGACGAGAGCAACGCCCAGCACCACGGCACCCCGGAGGAGCGGCGCGAGGCGTGGCTGCTCGGCTTCGAGGGCGGCGACCCGTCGGCGTGCGATCGCTACATCGGCGGCTCGTGACGTGGTCTTGGGACCAGCGAACTGCGCCGGGTGGGGAGGTGGTTGACCGGACGTGTTCGGCGATCCCTCATCCGCGGCGAAACGATCAGCGGCGAGGGCGCGGCATCTACCTGCGTCTGGCGAGGGAGTCCGCACCCGTGATCTCGATCGGTCGTGATCGGTCGTGAGCGAAAACACCGCCGACGCGCTTCGCTCGCCGATACGATCATGGCGAACGCGCGGCAAGCGCCTGCACCTCCTTCACCGGCGCAGTTCGCCGGCGCCCGGCACGGCGCTCAGGCTCCGATCTCGGTCCGCACGTCCAGCAGCTCCGGGAAGAACGTGAGCTCGAGCGCCGTGCGCAGGAACCCGACGCCCGACGAGCCGCCGGTGCCGCGCTTGTGGCCGATGATCCGCTCGACGGTCTTCATGTGCCGGAAGCGCCAGAGCTGGAAGCTCTCCTCGACGTCGACGAGCTCCTCGCACATCTCGTAGGCCTCCCAGTCGCGCTTCGGGGCCTCGTAGATCGCCTTGAAGACCGGGAGCAGGTCCTCGCGGCGGCGGTGCGGCTCGGAGAAGTCGCGCTCGATGCAGTCGGGCGGCACCGGGTAGTCGCGGCGCGCGAGGTGGCGCAGGAACTCGTCGTAGAGGCTCGGCGCCTCGAGCACGCGCCCGCAGCCGCTCCTGGTCGGCGGGCGAGTGGCGGAAGACCTCGAGCATCTCGCGGTTCTTGTTGCCGAGCTGGAACTCGATGATCCGGTACTGCAGCGACTGGAAGCCGGAGGCCGGGCCGAGCACGTCGCGGAACTTGACGTACTCGCTCGGCGTCAGGGTCGCGAGCACGCCCCACTGCTCGAACAGCTGGCGCTGGATCTGCTTCACGCGCGCGAGGCCCTTCTGGGCCGGACCGAGGTCGTCGACGGCGAGGTGCGAGAGCACGGCGTCGAGCTCGTGGATGATCAGCCGCATCCACAGCTCCGACGTCTGGTGCTGGATGATGAACAGCAGCTCGTCGTGGTGCTCGGGGTCGCTCAGCGGGATGCTGGGCGTCGAGCAGCCGGTCGAGGTGCAGGTAGCCGCCGTAGGTCAGCCGCCCGCGCAGGTCGCGCGTGACGCCCTCCTCGACCTGGCGGCGGTTCTCGGCGCTCACGGCTCGAGCGCGGCCAGTTCCTCGCGCAGGTAGCCCATCAGCGTGTCCACGTCGGGCATCTGGTCGCGGTCGGCGATGATCCCGAAGTCCATGTGGCCCATGTAGCTCATGACGGTGATGTTCAACCCCATCCCGTCGGTGATGACCGACACGGGATAGTTCGCCTTCAGCTGCGCGCCGGCCATGTAGAGCGGGAACTGCGGGCCGGGCACGTTGGAGATCACGAGGTTCCAGGTCGGGCGCCCGGGCCGCGACGTCGAGTAGCCGAACGTCAGCCGCGCGGCGCGCGCGAAGACCGCGGGCGGGATGAAGTTGTTGGCGTCCTGCAGCAGCTCGGCGGGCAGCGCGCGGTGGCGCTCCTTCATCTCGGCCAGCGCGTCGTGGGTCCGCCGCAGGCGCTCGACCGGGTCGGGCTCGTCGGTGAACAGCGGCGCCGCCATCAGCAGGATCCGGTTGCCGTAGGTGCCGAACTCCTCGTCCGTGCGCACCGAGACCGGCACCTGCGCGACCAGCGGCGATGTCGGGCAGGTCGTCGTGCGCGATCAGCCAGCGCCGCACGGCGCCCGCGCAGACGCTGACGACGACGTCGTTGACCGTCGCCCCGTAGCGGTTCTTGACCGCCTTGAAGTCGCTCAGCGAAAGCTGGCCGAAGACGAAGCGCCGGTGCGGCGAGATGCGCCCGCCGAACGTCGTCTTGGGCGCCGTGAGGTCCGGCCGCGGCACGCCGTCGCGGGTCAGCGCGCCCGCGACGCGCGAGAGCGTCCCGACCCCGGGGAAGGCGCCGAACGGCGTGTCCTCGAGGTCCGGGCATCGCCTTCGGCAGCGCGCGCAGCATCCGGACCGGGTAGCGCGGCAGCCCGAGCATCCCGCAGCGTGAGCATCTGCAGGCCGCTCGGCGGCGGGTCGGCGAGGTCGTCGTCGGCGGCGGCGGGACCTCGCGCCCCTCGGGCGTGAGGTCGAGCAGCAGCGCCATGATCTCGGCGCCGGACAGCCCGTCGATGACCGCGTGGTGGATCTTCGTCAGGACGCTCACGAGCCCGGACTCGTGGCCCTCGATCACGTACAGCTCCCACAGCGGCCGCGCGCGGTCCAGCGGCCGCGACATGATCCGCGCGACCTGCTCGGCGAGCTGCGCGTCGGTCCCCGGCGTGCGCCAGCGCCATCTCGCGCACGTGGTAGCCGAGGTCGATCTCGGCCTCCTCGACCCAGTACGGATGGTCGAGCCCGAGCGGCACCTCGGCCAGCCGCCAGCGCAGCGGCGGCAGCTGCGGCGGCGCGCTCGTCGATCAGCCGCGTGACCTGCCGCAGCCGAACTCGCCGCCCGGCGCGGTCGACGGGTCGAGCATCGCCAGGCTGCCGACGTGGCCCGTCTGGCGCGAGTTCTCCAGGGCCAGGAACTGCGCGTCGAGGCTCGTGAGCTGCCGCATGCCCGGCACCCTATGCCCTGCGGGACGCCTCGGCCAAGTGAGAAGTGGGCAGGTTCGCGACGTGAGCCCCTCCGCCGGTACCCGTCCAGACGCGGCGCAGCTCGTCGACCTCGACGAGCTGCTCGCCGCGTACCGCCGCGCACCCCAGGGCCCCGTCTCGTTCGGGACCTCCGGGCACCGCGGCACCTCACTCAAGGGCACGTTCACCGAAGCCCACGTCCTGGCCATCAGCGAGGCGATCGCCGCCACCGCAAAGCGGAGGGGATCGACGGGCCGCTGTTCGTGGCGCGCGACACGCACGCGCTGTCCGAGCCCGCGTTCCACACGCGCGATCAGCGTCTTCAGCGCGCACGGGCTCGACGTGCGCGTGGACGCCGACGGCGGCTACACGCCGACGCCCGCGCTCTCGCACGCGATCCTGACCCACCCCGGCCAGCGACGGCATCGTGCTGACGCCGTCGCACAACCCGCCCGACGACGGCGGCTACAAGTACAACCCGCCGAGCGGCGGCCCGGCCGGCACCGACGTCACCAAGCGCATCGAGGACGAGGCCAACCGGCTGCTCGGACGCGACGATCGAGACCGCGGACGCGAACACGACCCCGCACGACTACGTCAGCGCCTACGTCGACGACCTCCCGAACGTGATCGACATCGACGCGATCCGCGAGGCCGGCGTGCACATCGGCGCCGACCCGCTGGGCGGCGCGTCGGTCGCCTACTTCCTCGCCATCGCCGAGCGCCACGGGCTCAACCTCGAGGTCGTCAACGAGGAGGTCGACCCGACCTTCCGCTTCGTCCCGCTCGACCACGACGGCAAGATCCGCATGGACTGCTCCTCGCCGTACGTGATGAGCGGGCTGATCGAGTACCGCGACCGCTTCGACGTCGCCGTCGCCTGCGACCCCGATGCCGACCGCCACGGGATCGTCACGCCGACCGCCGGGCTGATGAACCCCAACCACTACCTCGCGGTCGCGATCCACTACCTGTTCGGCGGCGCGCGCGACTGGCCGGACGCGGGCATCGGCAAGACGCTCGTGTCCTCGCATCGATGATCGACTTCGTGGCCAAGGATCTCGGCCGCCGGATGGTCGAGGTGCCGGTCGGCTTCAAGTGGTTCGTCGACGGCCTGATCGACGGCTCGCTCGGCTTCGGCGGCGAGGAGAGCGCGGGCGCTCAGCTTCCTGCGCCGCGACGGCACGCCGTGGTCGACCGACAAGGACGGCATCCTGCTCGCGCTGCTGGCGGCGGAGATCACGGCCACGACCGGCCGCGACCCCGGCGCCGCGTACGAGGAGCTGACGGCCAAGTTCGGCGCTCCGGTCTACCGGCGCACGGACTCGCCGGTCGACCCGGCCCAGAAGGAGAAGCTGCTCGCGCTCGAGCCCGACGACATCACCGCCACCGAGTTCGCCGGCGAGCCGATCCAGCAGGTGCTGACCAAGGCGCCGGGCAACGACGCCGCGATCGGCGGCGTCAAGGTGGTGGCCGAGCACGGCTGGTTCGCCGCGCGCCCGTCGGGCACCGAGGACATCTACAAGCTCTACGCCGAGTCGCTGAAGGGCGAGGAGCACCTCGAGCAGATCATCGCCGACGCACAGGAGATCCTGTCATGACGCAGGTGCTCACGATGGTGCTGGCCGGCGGCGAGGGCAAGCGGCTGGCGCCGCTGACGGCCGACCGCGCCAAGCCCGCGGTGCCGTTCGGCGGCAACTACCGGCTGATCGACTTCGCGCTCTCGAACCTGGTCAACGCGAACTACCACCAGATCGTCGTGCTCACGCAGTACAAGAGCCACAGCCTCGACCGCCACGTGACGACGACCTGGCGGCTGTCGCCGCTGCTCGGCAACTACGTGACGCCGGTGCCCGCGCAGATGCGGCTCGGGCCGCGCTGGTTCGTGGGCTCGGCCGACGCCATCTTCCAGAACTACAACCTGATCGCCGACGAGCGCCCGGAGCACATCATCGTCTTCGGCGCCGACCACATCTACCGCATGGACCCGCGCCAGATGGTCGAGCAGCACATCGCGTCGGGCAAGGGCGTCACCGTCGCGGCGCTGCGCGTCCCGATCGAGCAGGCCGACCAGTTCGGCGTGATCGAGACGGCCGCGAACGGGCGCGACATCGCCGCCTTCCGCGAGAAGCCGAGCGATCCCGTCGGGCTGCCGGACTGCGCCCGACGAGGTCTTCGCCTCGATGGGCAACTACGTCTTCTCGACCGAGGCGCTGATCTCGACGGTGTCCGCCGACGCCGCCGACGAGACCTCCAAGCACGACCTCGGCGGCAACATCATCCCCGCGCTCGTGGCCCAGGGCGACGCCCAGGTCTACGACTTCTCCACCAACGAGGTCCCGGGCGCGACCGACCGCGACCGCGGCTACTGGCGCGACGTCGGGACGCTCGACGCCTACTACGACGCGCACATGGACCTGATCTCGGTCCACCCGATCTTCAACATGTACAACCACGAGTGGCCGATCCACACGTGGCCCGAGATCACGCAGCCGGCCAAGTTCATCTTCGACGAGGACGGCCGCCGCGGTCAGGCGCTGGACTCGATGGTCTGCGCCGGGGTGGTCATCTCGGGCGGCACCGTGCGGCGGTCGATCCTCTCGCCGCTCGTGCACCTGCACTCGTACTCGCTGGTCGAGGACTCGATCCTCATGCACGGCGTCGAGGTCGCGCGCAGCGCCGTCGTGCGGCGGGCGATCCTGGACAAGAACGTCCACATCGGCGAGGGCGTCGAGATCGGCGTCGACCCCGAGGCCGACCGCGAGCGCTTCCACGTCTCCGACGGCGGCATCGTCGTGATCCCCAAGGGCATGCGGGTGGAGGCATGAAGATCGCGCTGATGACCCGCGAGTACCCGCCGGAGGTCTACGGCGGCGCGGGCGTGCACGTCGAGTACCTGGCGCGCGAGCTGCGCGCGTTCGAGGACGTGTCGGTGCAGTGCTGGGGCGCGCCGCGCGCCGACGCCACCGCGCACCAGCCATGGACGGCGCTGGCCGGCGACGCGCCGGAGCTCGCGGCGCTGCGCGCGGTCTCGATCGACCTCACGATGGCCGCGCAGAGCGCGGACGCCGACCTCGCGCACAGCCACACCTGGTACGCGAACTTCGGCGGGCACCTGGCCAAGCTGCTCTACGGCATCCCGCACGTCGCCACCGTGCACTCGCTCGAGCCGCTGCGGCCGTGGAAGGAGGAGCAGCTCGGCGGCGGCTACCGGCTCTCGAGCTTCTGCGAGCGCACGGCGCTGGAGAACGCGGACGCGGTGATCGCGGTCTCGAACGGGACCAAGGGCGACATCCTGCAGCGTCTATCCCGAAGATCGACCCCGAGCGCGTGCACGTGATCTACAACGGGATCGACACCGCCGAGTACGCGCCCGACGCCGGACACCGACGTGCTCGAGCGCTTCGGCATCGACCCGGGCAAGCCGAGCGTCGTCTTCGTCGGGCGGATCACGCGCCAGAAGGGCGTCTCGCACCTGCTCGACGCGGCGCGCTCGTTCGATCCGGCCGCGCAGCTCGTGCTGTGCGCGGGCTCGGCCGACACGCCCGAGCTGGGCGCCGAGGTCGAGAGCCAAGGTGGCCGAGCTGAAGGCGTCCGCGCGAGGGCGTGTTCTGGATCGAACAGATGCTGCCCAAGCCCGAGGTGATCCAGATCCTCAGCCACGCGACCGTCTTCGCCTGCCCGTCGATCTACGAGCCGCTCGGGATCGTCAACCTCGAGGCGATGGCCTGCGAGGCCGCGGTCGTGGCCACCGCGACGGGCGGGATCGTCGAGGTCGTGGTCGACGGCGAGACCGGCTTCCTCGTGCCGATCGAGCCCGGTGACGACGGCACCGGGGCGCCGCGCGACCCGGAGCGGTTCGCGGCCGACTTCGCCGAGCGCGTCAACGCGGTGATCGCCGATCCCGATCAGGCGGCGACGTTCGGCCGGGCGGGACGGCAGCGGGCGGTCGACTCCTTCGCCTGGCCGGCGATCGCCGAGCAGACGTCGCAGCTCTACCGGAGTCTTTAGGCTTCGCCGCTCTGCATTCGAGCGGGAGGAGATACCCATGGCCGACAGCGTCTATCGCGTGACCGAGGTGATCGGTGTCAGCAGCGAGTCCTGGGAGGCGGCTGCGCGCGCCGCGGTCGAGACCGCAGCGAAGACCGTCCGCGACCTGCGCGTCGCCGAAGTGGTCCGTCAGGACGTCACGATCGGCGACGGCGGCGTCGTGAACTTCCGCGTGCGGCTCGCGATCTCGTTCAAGTACGACTCGGGCGAGTAGGCCTGCGGGCGTCGAGTTGTTCGGGCCGAGCTCGAACAACTCGACGGTCCCCGATCGGGCGAGTCCCACCCGCGGGGAGTAACGTGCGCAGCGTGGCCTGCCCGGTGCACGCCGACTTCGACCCGCTGTCCGCCGAGTTCCTCGCCGATCCGCTCGCGCACCGGCCTGAGGCGCCGGTCTTCTACGCGCCGTCGATCGACTACTACGTCGTCACGCGCTTCGAGGACATCGAGCAGATCTTCCTGCACCCGCAGGACTACTCGGCGGCCGCGGCGCAGCTGCCGCTCGTGCAGCTCGTGCCCGAGGCGCGCGAGATCCTGCTCGCGGGCGGCCACAAGCCGCAGCCGAGCATGGTCAGCCTCGATCCGCCCGCGCACACGCGGCTGCGGCGGCCCGCGGCGCGGGCGTTCACGCCGCGCCGCGTGGAGGCGATGCGCCCGCGCATCCAGGCCACGGTCGACGAGCTGCTCGACGCCGTCGACCCGGCGCAGCCGTTCGACCTGGTGAGCACGCTCACGTTCCCGCTGCCGGCGACGATCGTCTTCTCGTTCATGGGCGTCCCCGAGCAGGACTGGCCGCAGCTCAAGCGCTGGTGCGGCTCACGCGCAAGCCTGGGCTGGGGCCGCCCGGCGCCCGAGGAGCAGGTCGACCACGCGACCAACATGGCCGCTTACCGCGGCTACCTGCGCATGCTCGTGGCCGACAAGGCCGGCGACCGCGCCGACGACTTCGCCAGCGCGCTGCTCGAGATCGCCGACGAGGACCCGGACGCGCTCACCCACGAGGAGATCGCGTCGATCCTGTTCTCGCTGTCGTTCGCCGGCCACGAGACGACCAACTACCTGATCGGCAACCTGATCCGCCGGCTGCTCGAGGACCGCTCGCGCTGGGAGGCGATCCGCGAGGACCCGAGCCTGATCGCCGGCGCCGTCGACGAGACCCTGCGCTACGACACGAGCGTCCCGGTGTGGCGGCGGATGACCAAGCGCGACGTGACGATCGGCGGCGTCGAGATCCCCGAAGGCTCGAAGCTCTTCCTCTGGCTGTCGGCCTCAGGCCACGATCCCGACGTCTTCCCCGACCCCGAGACCTTCGACCCGGAACGCGCGAACGCACGCCACTGCCTGGCGTTCGGCAAGGGCATCCACTATTGCGTCGGCGCCAGCCTCGGCAAGCTCGAGGCGCAGCTCGCGCTGCACGGGCTCGTGACACGCTGGCCGGACCTCGAGCTGGTCGAGGACCAGGCGATCCCGTTTCACCCGAACATCTCGTTCCGGGGACCGCTGGAGCTGTGGGTTCAGCGCCCGAACGTGCGCACGAACTGATGCGCGCGGCCCTGCAGCTCGCCGACCAGCGTGCGCACCTCGGCCAGGCCGGCCCGCAGCTCCGGGTCGCCGACCTCGACCGGCAGCAGCGAGTCCTGCAGCTCGGCGAGCGCGATGTCGGCCTCGGAGATGGCCTCGCCGGCGCGCTCGAGGAACGCCCGCGCGCCCTGTGAGGGCAGGCCGGGGGAGGGCTGGTCGAAGGTCCGCCCGGTGAGCCCGTAGCGCGAGGCGAAGGAGGCGTGCGTCCGCTGCGCCCGGCCGAACGCCGTCTGCACGCCGCGGAACAGCTCCTCCTCGAGCCGGTCGGCGGTGCGCTCGTCGAGCAGCTCGTAGGCGGCGCCGAGCAGGGCCAGCGCCAGCGCCAGCTCCTCGATCGCGAGCGCGAGGTCGTCGAGCAGCCGCTGGCGCGCGTCGGCGGTCAGGTAGGTCATGGGTTCGGCTCCAGGTTGCGCGTGGCCCACCACTCCTCGCCGTAGTCGATCGTGAGCTCCTCACCGGCCGCGACGTCGCGGACGGTGAGGAAGGTGATCAGGCCCGGCCCGTCCTGGACGTACTCGCAGTTGGCCTCGTAGGAATGGTTGTAGAGCATGCCGTAGCCGAGCAGGAGGATCACGTCGTCCTCGCTATCGGCCGATCCGAACACGTAGTCCCCGAGCCGGCCGGTGACGCTGTCGCCGGGCAGTTCGAGCGTCGGGCAGGTCTCGACCGCGTCGCCCTTCGCGAACGCCTGCGTCGCGAACACACCGCGTCCGTGGCGGCCTTCCTTGATCTCGATCCCGTCCGGCAAAGCGGCGCGGCACGATAGCGCTCGTGCCAGAGCTAACCGTCTACTCGAGCGTGAGCTTGTGGGTTTCGACGTCGACGCGTTCGCCCGCCACCGCGAGGGCTCCCACATAGCCGGGGCCGGGGTCGAGGTCGGTCAGCGCGAAGCCCTCGGGCCGGCTCGTGTCGAAGGTCTCGGGCGCCCATCCGAGGCCGCCGCCGATCGCCTTCGCCAGCGCCTCCTTGCGACACCAGATCCGCAGCAGCGCCAGGTGCTCGTCTCCGTGCAGCGCCGCCCGCTCGCCTTCGGTGAGCGTGCGCGCGATCGCCCGCGAGCGGCGTGAGGTGCGTTCGACGTCGATGCCGACCTCGATCCCGTCGGCCACCGCCACGAGTGCGCGGTCCCCGGAGTGCGAGAGGTTGAAGCGCAGCCGCGCGCCGGGCAGGTCAGGCTTGCCGTGCGGGCCGGCGGCGAACTCGACCTCGCCGGGAGCGATCCCGAGCTGCCGTCCCAGGACGATCCGCAGCGCGGCGCGCGCGACGATCCAGCGCGGCGCTGCCGTGAGCCGCGCAGCGCGCTCTCGCTCGGCCGCCGACAGCAGCCGCTCGAGCCGGTCGACGAGCTCCGGCGGCTGCGCCAGTTCGACCGACGACACTGCAACGTGTAATAGACTGCTGCGCGTCAAAGCCAAGGTTGGTTGACAAGAGGGGGAAGGGCGCCTGGCACCGCGGGCGTCGGTCTTCCTGTTCCTACCCACATAGGGCCGTTACCGGGCCCCCGAGTCGGAGCAGTGATGAAACGACGCAGCATGCTCATACCGGTCACGGCCATGGCCGCGATCGTCGCAGTCAGCCCGGCTGCCGCCGTCGCCGACGGCAACGGCTGGTCCTGCATCAGCCCGTTTACCACCTACACCAACGGGACCTACCCGGACGATCCGCCGGCGCTGAACCACATCATCGACTCGCTGGCGATCTCGGTCACCCGTAACGACAGCTCGGCGCTGACCGCCGTCCCCGGTCAGACGCTGCCGCTGCGTGATCTCTCGCTGAGCTTGACGTTCACCGACACGCGGCCGGTCGAGCAGATGTACCGCCGGACGGGCGGCGCCAGCTACGGCTACCGCGGGATCCCGTACGGGCAGGTCGAGGACAACGAGCGCAACCTTGCGATCCGCGTGAACCCGGCCGACAACCTGAGCTACTGGTCCTGGACCGCCGGCGCCACGACGAACTACGTGCAAGCGGTGAATCCGGCCAACCCCAGCGAGCCGCCGAAGGTCCGCACTGCCGACACGGCCGAGAACACGACGTGGTTCTACCCGGCGCCGACGCTGGCCTTCGCGCACCGGTACCTCTCGCACACCGGCAACAGCCAGTTCCCGCTCGACGCGTCGGTGGCGATCGCGGCCTCGAACACCGTCGAGAAGGTCCAGACCGTGTCGGTCAAGGGCTACTGGACGGTCAACATCAAGGACGCGACGCCCGGCTCGGCCGACCACCCCCGCGAACTACAGCAACGACGCGGTGACGGCCACCGCCGAGGAGGTCGTGCTCGGCCTGCCGCGGACGAACTGGACCCCGACGGGCGCCGGCCCGGTCGAGTTCACGGTCGCGCCGCCGGGCAACATGGGCGTCGTCACGGCCGAGAGCAAGGGCTATGACCGCGTGGGCTACAACGTGCCGATGAACGTGCGCCCGTTCGGCAGCGTGTTCGTGCGCGCGCAGACCGAGGCCTACGGCGCCAGCAACGACTGCATCCCGGGCGCGATCAGCGTCGTCAACACGGCGGTCACGACCAGCCAGCCGAAGCTGTTCTTCGGCGATGCCGATCCGGTCACGCCCGACCCGGCGCTGGGCGATCCGGCCACGCCCGGCCAGTACACGACGGGCGGCGGTCTCCAGCCGGCGATCGGCCTGCGCGGCCGCTTCGGCTTCGACTTCAAGCCGCTGCCGGCGCTCGCCGTCGCGGCGCTGCCGGCGCCCGCGCCGGCTCCGGTCCCGCCGGCGGTGAAGCCCGCCGCGGCCAAGACCGTGACGTTCACGGGGGCCTCGACGATGAAGCCGTCCAAGTCGGGCACCGTCAAGCTGCGGCTGACGAACCCGAACGGCACCACCGCCGGCTACAAGCTGGCGGTCAAGTCCGCGAGCAAGGTGAAGGTGGGCAAGAGCCGCAAGACCGTCTCGATCGCCTCGAGCAAGACGCTCTCGCTCAAGCCCGGCGCGTCGACCGTCAGCTTCAAGCTGACCAAGGCCGCCAAGTCCCTGCTCGAGAGCCGTAAGTCGGTCAAGGTCAAGGTCACGCTGACGCCGTCGAGCGGCGGCGTGCCGGTGACCAAGACGTTGACGCTGCAGCGCGCGTAGGCCTGTGCGCTGGGCTCTTGCGCTCCTGCTGCTCGCCGGCGCCCTCGTGGCGCCGGCGAGCGGCTCCGCCGCCGCGTTCCCCGACTCGACGTTCGACAACCAGTGCCAATACAGCTACGACCGCTATTGGCGCCCGGTGCCGATGATCTTCGGCGGGACGCTGACCAACGGCGCGGGCGCGGAGCTCGCCTCCGGGACGCAGCTGGCGGTGGGCGACCAGGTGCAGCTCAGGAACGGGACCGTGTCGGCGATCCTCCCGTCCTGGATCACGACGTTCGCCTACGAGGCCGGGATGATCCCGGCGGGCGACGGGCAGTTGCCGGTGCGGGCGTGGCTCGCGCTGGAGGCCACCAACACGGACCCAGGGCGTGACGGCGCCGATCCTGCTCAACACCCAGGCCGCGACCCACGTCGTGCTCAACGACCGCGGTGTGGTCGACGAGGCGCAGTCGTGGGTGCGCGTGGCCGACGCCCCGGTGCCGCAGCAGACGTGGACGGCGACCGGCGGCGAGATCCAGGTGCGCCAGGCGCTCGGTGAGAGCCTGCCGCCGTTGCCGGTCGGCCGCAACGGGGCGGACGTGCGCGTCCGCGGCAGCCTGTTCGTCGAGGCCACGCTGACCTTCCCGTCCGGCGAGATCTTCCGGCTCTATCTGGACTGCCTGCAGGGCGACCAGGTCGATCAGGGCTCGGCCCACACCGACGCGCTGCCGGGCTCGGTCGGCGTGTTCAGCGTGCCCGGGTGGACCGGCACGGTCGGCGGCGCGACGGTCCCCGGGCCGGTGGACGCCGATCTGCTGGCGAACCAAGGCCCGCCGCGCGCGGATCTCGATCAGCAGGCCGTGCTGCGCGGCGCGTCGTTGCGGCTGCGGCTGACCGACGCGCAGCGTGAGGCGTGGTTGGGTGGCGCGCCAGCAGCGTGCCGGTGCGGGCTCCGTCGTCCTGGCGGGCGACCGGAGCGACGGAGGGGT
This sequence comes from uncultured Solirubrobacteraceae bacterium, assembly GCA_963755275.1. GTDB lineage: Bacteria > Actinomycetota > Thermoleophilia > Solirubrobacterales > Solirubrobacteraceae > Solirubrobacter. The sequence goes on from CAVWJU010000010.1 coordinate 286,163, forward strand.
CGCAGACCCTGAGCGTCGCCGGCACGGTGGCCGTGCCGGCCGACCGGGCCGGCGGTGATATCTCTGCCGCTGCCGGACTCGACCTGGACGGCGGCGACGGCCGAGGGGATCGACATCCGCGGCGATCGGACGCTCGAGCTGCGGGCCACCGTCGGGGGGCAGACGCGGACGCTCACGCTGACGCGGATCTCGCCGAGCGATCCGTACCCGTTCGCGCGCATCCTGCGCGCGGCCGATCCGCCCACGCCGCTGCCGCCCGATGGTGACGGCGGCGGAGGCAGTGGTGGCGGCGGCGGTGGTGCTGGCGCCGGTGGCGGCGGCGGTGGTGGGACGACCACGCCGGCCGCGATCGCGACGCCCACCCCGACACCGGCCGCGACGAGCCCGAAGGTCGCGATCCGCTCGTCGGCGCTGAAGATCGCGTCACGCCAGCGTGACCGTGTCGCTGCGCTGCACGGGCACGACCACGTGCCGGGGCAGCGCGCGGCTGCGGACCGCGGCCAAGGTCAAGCTCGGCAAGCGCACGCGGGTCGTGACGCTCACGGGGACGACGAAGTACTCCGTCCCCGCGGGCAAGACGGCGAACGTCCGGCTGACGCTGACGCGCGACGGCCGCTCGCTGATGACGCGCTATCGCTCGCTGCGCGTCAGCCTCGAGGTGCGTCCGGCAAGCGGCAGCGCCGTGACGCGGAAGCTGACGCTCAAGCGCTGAAGTGACGAGTCAGCCGCCGCCGGCCACGAGCCGGCGGCGGTCCTCGTCGTCGAGCAGCGGGCAGGAGAAGCACTTCGCGCCCGCCGGGATGCGGTAGTAGAGGCAGCAGCCCTCGCGCACGTGCAGCAGCATGTCGTGCGTGCCGAGGTCGAGCATCCGGATCTCGGCGTCGGCCGTCGAGCAGCGCGCGGGCGCGCTCGCCGCCGGTCGGTCATCTCGCGCGACCCACACGATCGCGCGCCGCGATCCGGTCGCGCGAGCTGCGCCAGAGCGCCTTGCTGGGGCGCTTGGTGGTGGCGTTGACGGCGTCGATCAGCGGCGCGAGGTGCGCGGCCAGGCAGATGCGCTCGAGGTCGGCACCCGGCGACGCGTCCCCGCGGCGCAGCGCGAGTGCCGATGCCGCCCGGGCGGCTCGGTCACCGATCCAGACGAGCACGTTGCCGGTGCTCAGATCGGGCAGCTCGTCGCCGTCGAGCAGCGCGGCGGCGGCCGGGAGCGGCCAGGCACCACGTCACGACCTCGACCAGCCGCTGGCCCGTGGATGTCGGCGCGGTCGGTGCCGAGCGAGGTGCCGCAGCATCTCCAGCGCCGCGTGCAGCCGCGGGCCGGCGAGCTCGGCCGGTCGTCGCCCAGCCGTCGTCCTCGCTGGACTCCCGATGTGCGGCGCGAACTGCAACTAGTTCAGGCGTGCGGTGACCCGCCGCAGACGCTGCTCGGCCTCGCTCATGTCGTCGAACGGGAGCGTGCAGCGCATGCGCGCGACCTGCAGCGCGCGCGTGAGGTCGCCGTCGCGCTCGTAGCGCGGCTGCAGGGCGTCGAGCAGCGCGGCGGCGACCTGGTGGCCGCACTGCCAGCGCAGCATGCCGAGGTCGTCGGCGTCGACCAGCGTGCCCGGTGGCCGGGTCGAGCACGAGCGGCTCGGTCAGGCGCTGATGGGCGACGAAGTGCCCGCGCTCGCCCGCGACGATCCCGACCGGCAGGCCGGCGCGGCGGCCGAGCTCGGCGAGCACGATCGCGACCAGGAGCGGGATGGCCGTGGCCGCGCTCGAGCACGCGGTCGATCAGCAGCTCGCCGTCGCGGCGGGCGCGCAACGTCGCGCAGGCGACGACCTCGCCGAGCGCGCGCAGCTGCGCCTTCGGGTCGTGCTCGACCTCGACCAGGACGGCGGCGCCGAGCGCGCACAGCGCGCGCTCGACGCGGTCGGCGTCGAGGTCGCCGAGCTCCCAGGCCAGCGAGATCGCGAGCTCGGCCGGCGGCGGACAGGTCACCGACGCGTGCAGCCGGAACGGCATGGCCGCGGCCGGCCTGCGCACCGCTGTGTCTCTGTCGCTGCTGCTCACGTCCCGACCTCCGCAGAGCTCTGCTCGTCGTGTCCCTCGGGCGTCCCGGACGGGATCGCCTCTTAGGGGACCCTAACAAAATCCGACGGCGAGGATCGGATTACGCTTCAATGTGGCGGTCAAGGCGCTTGGCGAGTCGCTGCCAAGCTCGCTTGATCATGACCGTTTAATGACCCTGATCGCAACTCCCGCACGTGCGTCTACGGCGCGCGGCCCGGCCAGCTTGGCCGCGCGCTTGGCTGCGGGCGATGCGCGCGCGGTCGTCACCTTCGCCGGCCAGGGCGTCGACGTGCTCGACGAGCTCGCGGCGCTCGTCGCGCAGCGGCCCGGAGCTGCGGCCGGGCGTCGCGCTCGGGCACGGCCGTGCTCTCGCGCGTGGCCGGCCTCCGACCTCGCCCGCTCGTCCGGCGCCTACCGCCACGGCGTCGACGTCGGCGCCTGGGTCATGGACCCCGACGGCGCGCCGCCGGTCGACTACCTGCGCGGCGCCGCGGTCGCCTATCCGCTCAGCCTGCTCGCCCAGGCGCTGCTGTGGCGCGCGCTGTGGGCGGACGCGCTCGCCGACGCGGTCGGCGCCGGCTCGATCGTCGGCTTGGCCGGGCACTCGCAGGGCCTGCTGGCCGCGCTGCTGGTGGCCGAGGATCCGGCGGTCGGCCGGACGCGGTGCTGGAGCGCCACCTGCGAGCGCGCCGCCGTCCAGGGCCTGCACATGGCCGCCGCGGCCACCGGCCGCTCGCCGATGGCCGCGATCGACGGCGTCACGCTCGCGCGCCTGCGAGCCGCTGCTGGCCGCGCGACGCGTCACGCGTCGCGCTCGTCAACACGCCGACGCGGCTCGTCGTCGCCGGCCCGCCGGCGACGCTCGACGCGCTCCACGCCCGCCTCGCCGAGGTCGCCGCGCGCGAGGAGGCCGAGCGCCGCGCGGGTCGCCGCGGCGGCGCGCCGCTGCGCTTCGACGTGGACGCCGCTCGGCGTCGACGTGCCGTTCCACTCGCCCGCGCTCGCCGAGCCGCTCGCGCGCTTCGGCGCCTGGCTCGGCGAGCGTGCCGCGCCCGTCCTGGGCGCCCGTGCTCGGCGTCGTCGGCGATCCCGGTCGCGCTCGCAGTTCGTCGAGCCGGTGCGCTGGGACGCGGTCGCGCGCGTCGATCACGCGAGCTCGACGCCGACTGGGTGCTCGATCTCGGCCCGGGCACGGCCGTCGCGCGGCTGACCGCGGAGAACCTGCGCGGGAGCGGCATCCGCACGCTCGCGCTGGCCTCGCCCGAGGGCCGGCGCGTGCTGACCTCGCCCGGCGCGGCGCCGGCCGACCGCGACGTCACCTACGCCGAGCTCGCCCCGCGCGTCGTCGAGCTCCCCGGCGGCCGCCGTCCACCTCGACACGCGCTACACGCGCGCCACCGGCCGCCCGCCGGTGATCCTCGCCGGGATGACGCCGACGACGGTCGACGCGCCGATCGTCGCCGCCGCGGCCAACGCCGGCTACATGACCGAGCTCGCCGGCGGCGGCCAGCCGGACCGGCGCACGTTCGAGCTGCGCGTCGAGGAGCTGGCGCGAGCTGCTCGAGCCGGGCCGCGAGGTCGTCTTCAACACGCTGCTGCTCGACCGCCACCTGTGGGAGCTGCACATCACGCGCGACGCGCTGCTGTTCGGCGCGCGCCGGGCGGGCGCGCCGTTCGCGGGCCTGACCGTCTCGGCCGGCATCCCGGACGTCGAGGAGGCGATCGCGCTGCTCGACCGGCTCGCCGCCGAGGGCATGCGCGTGAACGCGTTCAAGCCCGGCACGGCCGAGCAGGTGCGGCAGCTGCTGGCGATCGCCGACGCCGCGCCGCACCACACGATCGCCGCGCACCTCGAGGGCGGCCGCGCCGGCGGCCATCACTCGTGGGAGGACCTCGAGGAGCTGCTGCTCGAGACCTACCACGAGCTGCGCCGGCGCGAGAACGTGCTCGTCTGCGCGGGCGGCGGGATCGGCACGCCGGAGCGCGCCGCCGACCTGCTGCACGGCGACTGGGCGCTCGCGCACGGCGAGCCGCCGATGCCGGTCGACGCCGTGCTCGTCGGCACGGCGGCGATGGCGTGCCGGGAGGCCGCCGCCTCGCCGCAGGTCAAGCGGGCGCTGGTCGCGGCGGGCGGTGCGCACGGGCTGGGTGCCGCGGCGCGGCGTCGAGGGCGGCGTCACGTCGGCGCGCTCGAACCTCAACGCCGACATCCACCTGCTCGACAACGCCGCCTCGCGCGCCGGGCACCTGCTCGAGACGGTCGCGGGCGACGCGGCGGCCGTCGCGGCGCGGCGCGACGAGATCGTCGCCGCGCTCGCGCCGACGGCGAAGCCGTACATCGGCGACGTCGAGGCGATGACCTACCTCGAGCTGCTCGAGCGCTTCACCGAGCGCTGCGCGACCGGCCGCTTCGGCCGCTACGACGACGGCGCCTGGGGCCATCCGAGCTGGCGCGCCCGCGCGGACGCGCTGTACCGGCGCTTCGCCGCCCGCCTCGACGCCGCCGAGTCGGGCCCGATCGCGTTCGACGCTCGCCCTCGACGACCCGGCCGCGGCGCTGCGCGCGTTCGCGTCGCGCGTACCCGTCCGCGACGACGACGCTCCTGCACCCGGCCGACGCGCAGTTCTTCCTCGAGGTCTGCGACCGGCCGGGCAAGCCGGTGCCGTTCGTGCCGGTGCTGGACGCCGAGGTCCGCCGCTGGTACATGGCCGACGGCCTCTGGCAGGCCCAGGACGACCGGCTCGACTGCGGACGAGGTCTTCGTCATCCCCGGCCCCGAGGCCGTCGCCGGCATCACCCGCGCCGACGAGCCGGTCGCCGAGCTGCTCGCGCGCTTCGAGGCCGCCGCGATCGCGCGCGCCGACGGCCCGCCGGTCGCCCGCGCGCGGCTCGCCGCTCCCGGCCCGGCGCCCGCGCCGCTGCACGCGCTGACCGGCGGTCCGGGCCCGATCGCCGCGCTCTGCGCCGCCCAGTGCGTCGTGCGCTCGGATGGCCGCGTCGCGCCCAACCCGCTCTGGCGCCTCGTCGCGCCGGGCGACACGATCGCCGAGCACGACGGGAACGATCGTCGTCCGCCCGTCCTCGGCGACGGTCGAGAGCGTCACGCTCGCGGCCGACGGCGACGACGCCGTACGGTCACGATCGACACCGCCGCCGCCGAGCCGCTCGTCCTGCGCTTCCGGCCGCTGCCGGCCGGCGGCGTCGGCACGCCGTCGCCGAGATCGCCGGCGACGCGGCGCCGCGCGCGACGTTCGCCGCCGCGGCCTTGGGCGCCGACGCGCCCGGCCGACGATCCGCTGCGACGGCGTCGTCGCCCCGTGGCGCTGCCCGCCCGACCTGCCGCGCGCGTACCGCGCGGCCACCGGCGCGGCGCACGACGGCGTCCCGCTCGATCTCGCGCTCACGCTCGCGTGGCCCGCGCTGACGGCGCTGCTCGCCTACCCGGAGCTCGCGGCGCGGCTGTCCGAGCTCGTCCACACGTCGCACGCGGTCACGCCCGGTGCCGGCCTGGCCGCCGCTGCCCGGCGAGGCGGGGGAGACGACCGCCCGGCTCGTCGAGCTCGACGACCCCGCCGGCGCGCCCGACCCGCCTGCGCTGCCACGCGCGGCTGACGCTCCGCGCGCGGCGTGCTCGCCGAGGTCGAGGCCGAGCTCGCGATCCTCGGCGACGCCCCGGCGACCGCGTACGCGCTGCGCCGCCGCGAGCTGCACGACGTCGACGCTCACGCTCGCCGAGGCCGGCGACGCCGACTTCCTCGCCGCCCAGCCGTGGCTGGCCGCGAGCGCCGAGCTCGCCGCGGGCGACGTGCTGCGCGTCCGCGCCGAGACGACGGTCGAGATCCCGCACGACGGCGCGCCGCGCTGGTCGGCGACGGGCACGGTCGAGCGCGCCGGCGACGCGCGACGCGCGACGGTCCGCGGCGAGCGGCCGCCGGCGAGCGGCGCGGCGGCGTCGCCGGCGCGGCACGCGCGGCGCCGGCGGCCGGCGCCGCCGACGCGCGCCGGCGCGGTCGCCGCCGCGACGGCCGCCGGCCGCGATCGCCGCGCGCCGGCGCGTCGCCGCGGACGGCGCGGCCGATCCCGTCGCGGCGGTCCTCGCCCTGCTCGCCCCGCCCGGCCCGGAGCGGCTCGCGCGGCCCGCGACGCACGCTCGCCACCGCCGAGGACTCGGCGCCGACGTCGATGGAGGCCTTCGCGCGCGTCGGCGGCGATCGCAACCCGCTGCACCGGTCGGTGCTGGCGGCGCGCATGGCCGGGCTGCGCGCGGCCGATCGCCCACGGCGCGTGGACCGCGGCGCGCGCGTCGGCGTTCGTCGTCGACGCGCTCTGCGGCGGCGACGCGACGCTGCTGCGCGACTGGCGCGTCACGTTCCTCGCCCCGGTCGCGCTCGGCGCGGTGCTCGACTTCGAGGCGACGCGCGTCGCGGTCGTCGGCGGGCGGCGCGTGATCGGCGTGCGCGTGCGCGCGGGGGAGACCGACGTCGCGCTCGGCGAGGCGATCGTCGACCCGCTGCCGACCGCGCTCGTCTTCCCCGGCCAGGGCATCCAGCGCCAAGGGCTCGGCAGCCGACGGGCGCGGCCGCTCGCGGGCCGCGCGCGCGATCTGGGAGCGCGCCGACGCGCACACGCGCGCGCAGCTCGGCTTCTCGCTGCTCGACGTCGTCGAGCGCAACCCGCGCGAGCTGCGGCTCGGCCGACGGGCGCGTCGTGCGCCACCCGAGCGGCGTCCTGTTCCGCACCGAGTTCACGCAGCCGGCGCTGCTCGCGCTGGCGGCCGCGCAGCTCGCCGAGCTGCGCGCCGAGGGCGCCGTCGGCGAGCGCTTCGTCGCCGCCGGCCACAGCGTCGGCGAGTTCGCCGCGCTGCACGCGCTCGGGGCGCTCGAGCTCGAGGACGCGCTGACGCTCGTCCACCGCCGCGGCGAGGCGATGCAGGCGCACGTCCCGCGCGACGCGGACGGCGCGTCGCCCTACCGGCTGGCGGTCGTCGACCCCGGCGGGGCGGAGATCGAGGCGCTGGTCGGCCGCCGACGTCGAGGTCGTCAACCACAACGCGACCGGCCGCCAGTACGCGGTCGCCGGGACCGCGGACGCGATCGCCGCGCTCGAGGCGCGCCTCGGCAAGCCGCGCGGTGCGGGTGCTGCCGGGCATCGACGTCCCGTTCCACTCGTCGGTCCTGCGCGGCGCCGTCGAGGAGCTGCGCGGCCATCTCGACGCGCTGCACGATCGACCCCGAGCCGCTCGTCGGCCGCTGGGTGCCGAACCTGCTCGGCCGGCCGTTCACGCGGCGACGACGACGTGCGTCGACCTGCTGGCGCGCCAGCTCGCCTCGCCGGTGCGCTGGATCGACGCCCAGCACGCGCTCGTGCGCGAGCTCGGCGTGCGCCGCTTCGTCGAGGTCGCGCCGCCGCACGCCGACGTGCTCACCGGCCTGGCGCGGACGACGCTGGCCGGCACGGACGTCGAACTGCTGCACGCCGAGCGCGACCGCGACGCCGTGCTCGAGCGCGACGCCACGCCCGACGAGCCCGAAGTGCGAGCGGAGGTGTCCGCCCCGGTAGCGGTGCCCACCGGGGCGGACACGTCCGCTCGCACCGAGGTCCCGGCCGATCGCGCGGTCGATGCCGGCGACGCGCTCGAGCTCGTGCTCGCGCTGCAGGCGCGGGTGCGGCTCGACCAGCTCGACCCGGCGGAGACGCTCGACGAGCTCTTCCAGGGCGTGTCCTCGCGGCGCAACCAGGTGCTGATCGACCTCGGGCGCGAGTTCGGGCTCTCCGGGGCCGAGGGCATGCAGCGGCAGTCGATCGGCGAGCTCGTGAAGACGCTGCGCGAGCAGGGCGCGTCGTACCGCTTCCCGGGCGCGTACCTGCGCGAGGCGCTCGCGGCGGGCCTCGACGCGGGCGGGCGTGGCGCGCGCCGACGCGACCGCGCGCCTGGCCGGCACGTGGGGGCTCGGCCCCGGGCTGACCGAGCACGTGCTCGCGCGCGTCGCGCTCGACACGCGTCCCGGCCCGTCCGCGCGCGGCGGCGAGCTCGCCCGCCTGCGCGCGGGCGCCGATCTGCTCGAACGCGCCGTCGAGCTCACCGCCGGCGACCTCGGCGATCGCGCTCGCCCCGGTCTCGCGCGCGGCGGCCGACGAACCGGCCCCGGTCCCGACGCGGCGCTCGAGACGGCGCTCGCGCTCGCACTCGGCCGCCCCGCCGTCGAGGGCGAGCCGCTGACCGAGCCGGATCCGGACGGCGGCCCGGCTCGCGATCCTCGACGCCGAGCTGGGGGCGACGCGGGCGCAGGAGGTCGCGCCCCGCTTCGACGCCCGCCGCCACGTCCGCTTCGACTCCGCCTGGGCGAGCGCGCGCTGGGACCTCGTCGCCGCCTACCACGACGCCGTCGCAGGCCGCCTCGAGCGCTGGCCGAGTGCGACCGCTCGCGGCTGCGGAGGAGTCGACCGCCATCGCCGCCCATCGCGGCCCGGACCGACGCGCGGGCTGCCGACGTCGCGCCGCGCTGGCCTCGTCGCGCCGCGCGCCGTGAGGCAGCGCGGCGCTGCCCGGACGCTCGCCGGCGCGACGCTGCGCCGGGCGATGCGTCGGCGGCCGCGACGCGCTCGCCGGCGCGCTGCGCCGGCGGCGCTGGCGCGCGGCGCGTCGGCGGCTCGCGGCGGCGTCGGGCGCTGCGCCGGCGCGTCGCGGCGGCGCGCAGGGCCGCGCCTCGTCGGCCGCGCCGGCTGGACCCGCCCGCCGCTGGTCCGCGCTGCCGCTGCGCGGCGTCCGGCCCACGGTCGGCATCGCGCCCGACGGCGTGCCGGTGGTCGGCGTCGCCGACGACGCGCGCGGCCGCGCGACCTCATCCTCGGCCTCGCGTCGGGCGCGCCGGACGCGCCCGTCACCGCGCCCGCGGACGCGACTCCCGCGCTGGTCGCCGCGCTCGGCGACTCGCTCACGCGCTCGCCCGACCTGCGCGGCGAGGTCGCGCTCGTGACCGGGGCGGCGCCCGGCTCGATCGCGGTCGAGCTCGTCAAGCGCCTGCTGCGCGGCGGCGCGACGGTCGTCGTCGCCACCTCGACCGACACGCCCGCGCGGCGGCGCTTCTATCGCGACCTGTACCGGACCGCGGCCGGTCCCGGGGCCGAGCTGCACGTCGTGCCCGCGAACCTCGCTTCGTTCGCCGACATCGACGCGCTGGCGGCGTGGCTGCGCGAGCCCGGCGGCGGCCGCGCGGCCGCGACGACCTGCGCGATCGACCCGCTGCGCCCGACGCTGCTGGCGCCGTTCGCCGCGGTCCCGACGACCGGCGACGCGAGCGAGGCCGGCGCCGCCTTCGAGACCGCGCTCCGGCTCCAGCTGCTCGGCGTGCAGCGGCTCGTCGGCGCGCTCGCGCCGCGCGACCGTCCTGCTGCCGCTCTCGCCCAACCACGGCGCTTCGGCGGCGACGGCCCGTACGGCGAGACCAAGGCCGCGCTCGAGGTGATGCTCGCGCGCGCCCGCAGCGAGCCGTGGGGGCGGGACACGCGGTTCGTCGCGCCGCGCATCGGCTGGGTCCGCGGCACCGGCCTGATGGGCGCGCAACGACGCGATCGCGCCGCTGGTCGAGGAGCGCCTCGGCGTGCGCACGTTCGCCGCCGACGAGATGGGCTGGCTGCTGGCGGCGCCTCATCACGGTCGGCGGGCCGCTCGAGGTCGACGCCTCCGGCGGGCTCTCGCGCCTGCCCGACCTGCGCGCCGCGCTCGAGCCGCTCGCCGCCGAGCTGCGCGAGCGCTCCGCACGCAACGCGCGCCGCCACCGGCTCGAGCGCGAGCTCGCCCCGGCCGCCGCCGGCGCGGTCGTCGAAGCGCTGCCGGCGCCCGGCACCGACGCCGCGCCCGCTCCGGTCCCGGACGAGCTGCCGCGACCACGGCCTCGAGCCCGAGGACCTCGTGGTGATCGTCGGCACCGGCGAGCTCGGGCCCGGCGGCACCGGCCGCAGCCGCTTCGCGCTCGAGCTCGACGAGCTCGACTCGCCGGGCGTCGTCGCCGAGCTGGCGTGGCTGACCGGGCTCGTGCGCTACGAGCTCGAGCACTACCGCGGGCGCTGGATCGACGCCGGCAGCGGCGAGGAGGTGCCCGAGGAGCAGCTCGCCGAGCGCTACGCCGACGCGGTCGCGCGCGCGCGTCGGCGTGCGCGCGTCGAGGCCGACGGCACGATCGACGCCGGCGGGCACACCGTGCTCGCGCCGGTGACGCTCGAGCGCGAGCTCAGCTTCGAGGTCGCAAGCGAGGAGGAGGCGCGCGCGTTCGCGGCGCAGGAGCACACGACGTCCGCACGCGTCGGCGAGCGCTGGCGCGTCACCCAGCAGCCCGGGCGCGCAGATCCGCGTGCCGCGCGTCGTCGCCGCACACGCGCCGCGTCGCCGGCCAGCTCCCGACCGGGCTCGACCTCGCGCGCTTCGGCGTTCCCAGCGACCTGATCGCCACCGCCGACCGGATGGCGCTCGTCAACCTCGCCTGCACGGTCGAGGCCTTCGCCGACGCCGGGCTCGACGCCCGAGGAGCTGCTCGGCGAGCGTCCACCCCGCGCAGGTGGCCAACACGCAGGGCGCCGGCATGGGCGGGATGGCGTCGCTGCGGCGGCTGCTGCTCGACCACCTGCTGGCCGAGCAGCGCCAGAACGACCGCGTCCAGGAGTCGCTCGGCAACGTCGTCGCCGCGCACGCCGTGCAGACCTACGTCGGCTCCTACGGCCCGATGATCCACCCGGTCGGCGCGTGCGCGACGGCCGCGGTCTCGCTCGAGGTCGCCTACGACAAGATCCGCAGCGGCGGCGCGCTGGCCGTGCTCGCGGGCGGCTTCGACGACCTCACGCCCGAGGGCATGGTCGGCTTCGCCGACATGGGCGCGACCGCGAGCGCGCGACGACCTCGAGGCGATGGGGCTCGCGCCGCACGAGGCCTCGCGCGCCAACGACGTGCGGCGCGCCGGCTTCGTCGAGGCCCAGGGCGGGGGAGCGCAGCTCGTCGTGCGCGGCGACGTCGCGCTCGCGCTCGGGCTGCCGGTGCGCGGCGTGCTGGCCTACGCCGGCAGCTTCGCCGACGGGCTGCACACGTCGATCCCGGCCGCCGGGCTGGGCGCGCTGGCCGGCGCGCGGCCGCTGCGAGACGGCGCTCGGCGCGCCACGGCCTGACGCCGACGACATCGCCGTCGTCTCCAAGCACGACACGTCGACCGAGATGAACGACCCGGCCGAGGCCGACCTGCACGAGCGCATCCAGCGCGCGCTCGGCCGCACGCCCGGCAACCCGCTGCTCGTCGTCTCCCAGAAGACGGTCACCGGCCACGCCAAGGGCGGCGCCGCCGCCTGGCAGCTCGACGGCGTCCTGCGGATGCTCGACAGCGGCGTCGTCCCCGGCAACCGCAACCTCGAGAGCGTCGACCCGCTCGAGCGCGGCAACGCGCTACCTCACGCTCGGCGACCGCCCGATCCAGCTCGCCGAGCCGATCCGGGCCGCGCTGATCACCTCGCTCGGCTTCGGCCACGTCTCGGCGCTGCTCGCCGTCGCGCACCCCGACACGTTCCTCGCCGCCGTCCCCGAGGACGCCCGCGAGGACTACCTGCGCCGCGCCGGCCGCCGCCGCGCCGAGGGCGCCCGCGCCGCCTCGAGGCCCGCATCGGGCGGCCCGCCGCACCGTCCGCCGCAACGGCGCGCCCGCGGCCCGACCGCGACGCCGAGGCCGAGTCTCGCTCGTCGACCGCCCGTGATCGGCGTCGACCTGGTCGACGTGCCCGGGCTTCGCCGAGCAGTTGAGCGACGCCGCGAGCGGGTTCGTCGACGGCACGTTCACCGCGCTCGAGCAGCGCGCGGCGCAGGGCGACGCGCGCCGGCTGGCCGCGCGCTTCGCGGCCAAGGAGGCGTTCGTGAAGGCCTGGTCGGGCTCGCGGCGCGGGCGGCCGCCGCTGCTGGCCGCCGTCGACCTGCGCGAGATCGAGGTCGTCGACGACGGCTACGGCCGCCCGGGGCTGCGGCTGCACGGCGCGGTCGCGCGAGCCGCCGGCGACGTGCACGCGCACGTCTCGCTCAGCCACGACGGCCCGGCGGCGATCGCGGTCGTCGCTGCTCGCCGCGCGCTGACCCGATCTGGGGGTCTTCCCCTCATGTGCTCGCGTCGAAGCGCTCCGGTTTACGGTGCGGCTGATCGGTTCGTGATCGCGCTCTGCACGGCGCTCGTCCTGCTCGGCGGCGTCATCGTCGTCGCGTGGGGCGGAGAGACGTCCGAGACCGCGAGCAGCCCGCTGCGCTACATCGGCGCTGCGCTCGCCGGCGGTCTCGCGGCGGGCGTGCTTCGCGGCCGGCGCGGGCGCCCGGCTCGTGATGCGCGTGCTGGCGCTGACTTCGCCGCAGTCGGACGGCATGCTCACCGAGGGCCAAGCGATCGTGGGGAAGATCAGCCTGGGAGGGACGATCGGCTTCATCGTCTTCATCGCCGCCGCCGTCGGGCTCGCGACGGGCGCGCTCTACGCCCTGCTGCGCCCGCTGCTGCCGCCCGGCCGGGTCGGCGGACTGGTGTTCGGCGCGTTGCTGCTCGTGCTGGCCGGCTCGCGGGTCGAGCCGCTGCGCGCCGACAACTTCGACTTCAACCTGGTCGGCCCCGGCTGGCTGGCGGTGCTCCTGTTCACGCTCGTCGCCCTGTTCCACGGGCTGATCGTCGCGGCGGTCGCGAACCACCTGGCGCCGCGCCCGCCGGCCGCGTTCATGCGCCTGCGGACCGCGGGCCGGGCTGCCGTCGGGCTGGTCGCGCTGCTGGCGCTGCCGGGCTTCGTGATCTCGGTCGCCGGCATCGTCTGACTCAGCCCCAGGTGCGCTTGGGCTCGTCGACGCGGAAGCGCCAGAGCGCGAGCCCGGCGAACAGCGCGGTGAAGCGCGACCAGGACGGCCAGCGGGCCGAGCACGTCGCCGACGCCGCCGCCGTCGAGGATCACGGTGCGGTAGCCGTCCATCGCCCAGTAGACGGGGGAGATCGGCGCGAGCGGCTCGATCCAGTCCGGCAGCGATTCGACCGGCACGAACCCGCCGCCCAGCCCGCCGAGCGCCATCGCGCCGAGGTTGGTGACGGCGTTGACCTGCTGGATCGTCGACAGCGCGGCCGCCGCGGCCAGGCCCGCGGTCAGCACCAGCGACCCGAACGCCGCGGCGATCAGCGCCACCGCGAGCCACGAGCCTTCGACGCGCAGGTCGAGGAACGCGACGCCGAAGCCGAACAGCACGACGTGCTGGGCGGCGACGAGCCCCGCCGGCACGGCGAGCTTGCCGGCGAGCAGCGCACGGCCCGACAGGCCGGCCGCGCGCAGCCGCGGCCAGGTGCGCCAGCCGTGCTCGCGGAAGATCGCGAAGCCGACGACGGCGATCGCGAACGACGCGAACACGCAGGCCATGCCCGGCACGGTCTGGGCCGAGCCGGCGACGCCGGGATAGCCCTCGGTGGCGAGCGTGGACGCCATCGCGTCGCTGAGCAGCGTCATCAGCACGAGCGGCATGCCGACCAGCACCGCGGCCGGCACCGGGTCGTGGCGCAGCAGCCGCAGCTCGGTGCGGACGATGCTCACTGCGCGCTCCGGCGCCCGGTCAAGGCCAGGTACGCGGCTTCGAGCGACGGCCGGATGATCTCGGCGCGGATCACGCCCGCCTCCAGGTCGTCCAGCGACGCGCCCGGGCGCCGGACCACGCGCCCGTCGGCGAACGCGACTTCGAGCACGCTCTCGGCGTGCGCGGCGACCAGCTCGGCGACGGTGCCCGGCGGCGATGATCCGCCCGCCTCGAGCAGCGCGACGTCGGCGCCGAGCGCCTCGACCTCGGGCAGGTAGTGGGTCGTGTAGACGACCGCGGTGCCCTCGGCGGCGAGCCGCGCGCACGGCGTCGAGGATCGCCGCGCGCGTCGACGTGTCGGCGCCCGCCGTCGGCTCGTCGAGCAGCACGACCCGCGGCCGGTGGACGAGCGCGATCGCCGTGTGCAGCCGCCGCTGCTCGCCGCCCGAGAGCCGCCCGGCGGGCCGGTCGGCGAGCTCGGTCAGCACGAACGGCTCGAGCAGCCGCTCCGCCCGCGCGGCGCGGCGCGCCGGTGCACCTCGGCGAACGCCCACAGGTTCTCGCGCACCGTCAGCGACGGGTAGATCCCGATCTCCTGGAGCGCGACGCCCGGGCCGCCCGGCGCACGCGGCACGCGTCCCCGCGTCGGGCTCCAGCAGCCCGCGGCGATCGCCGACCAGCGTGCGTCTTGCCCGCGCCGTTGGGCCCGAGCAGCGCGAGCATCTCGCCCGCCTCGACGCGCGAGGTCGACGCCGTCGAGCGCCACGCCGCGTCGCCGTAGCGCTTGACGACCCCGCGCGAGCGCGAGGGCTCACGCCGACGACGCGCCGCCGGCGGCCCGACAGCCGCTCGAAGTCCTCGCGCTCGCAGACCATGAACGCCGCGCGCTTGTCGGGCAGGTCGATCTCGCCCGCGCGCCGGAAGCCGAGGAACGCCAGCAGCGAGAGGAACTGGTGGTTGCGCACGTCGGGCTCGCCGACGATCCGCAGCACGCCCGGGCGCTTGAACAGGAAGCGCACGACCGCGCGCCCGATCGCCACGCGAGTAGCGCCCGAGGTGCTCCTCCTCGCCGATCAGGACGTGCGCGCCGATGTCGCCCGGCAGCACCGGCGCGTGCGCGCCGAGCACGTCGCGCGCCGGGTCGTAGACCTCGATGTAGCCGACCGGCGATGTCGTCGACGAAGCCCGAGCAGCGGCGAGCGCGCCGGGTCCTCGTTCTGGCGCACGAGGTAGTCGCGGATCCAGTCCTGCGGCCAGTCCATCGCCCAGAACGGGACGACGTGCGGCTTGTGCATCCACGTCCAGAGCAGCTCGGTGTCGTGCTCGGGCAGCGCCGGGCGCGCCCACAGCCGGCGGTCGAGCGCGGGCTCGTGCTCGACGTGGACGGCGAGCTCGCGCAGGACGGGATGCCGCGCGTCATCCCGCGCCTCCGGCCGGCCAGCGGGTTGTCGATCCAGCCCGCGGCCGCGGCCACCGGCCGCTGCCGCGGCGTCGGCGTAGCCGCGCTCGAGCATCCGCACGCGGTTCAGGCACAGCTTCACGAACGCCGGCGCGTCCATGTCGAACAGCGCGAAGCGGTCGCCGAGCTCGTCGTCGAAGCGCTCCTGGTAGGCCGCCACCGCGCGCTCGGCCGCCGCCCAGAACGCGGCCTCGGCGTAGCCGAGCCGGTCCTCGAGCATCTCGGCCAGGTAGCGGTGCACGCACACCAGCAGCCCGCCCTGGATCCACTGCACGAGGATCGCCGCCTCGACGCCGTCGCCGAGCGCGCGCGCGCACGTCGGCCGGCATGTCCGCGAGCTCGGGCAGCGGATCGGAGCTGACCATCATGTCGTCGACGAAGTCCTTGACCACGAGCCGCACGGGCACGTCGTCGCGCAGCACGAGCATGCAGTTCTGCGCGTGCGGCGAGAACGCCGCGCCGTAGCGGTAGAGCACGTGCAGCAGCGGCGGCAGCGTGACCTCGTGCAGCCGCCGCACCCACTCGTCGACGGACAGGCCGCTGCGCTCGATCAGCGGCTCGACGAACGCCACGCCCGCCGGGTCGCGGTGCAGCAGCGCGGCCAGCGTGATCGCCCGCTCGCCGGCGCGCAGGTAGCCGCTCGACCGACTCGCGCCAGATCGCGCCGAGCATCTCGGTGTGCTGGTAGGGCACGTCCGCGATCGAGCTCGAACGCCCGGTGCGCGACGCTCACGCTCGCGACCTCGCCGAGCATGATCAGCCCGGTCTCGCGCAGGAACGGGTCGCCCGCGCAGCGCGCGAGCAGCCACGCGCTCAACGCCGGCGCGGCGAGCGTGCGGTCGCGCGGCAGGCCGCGGTAGACGCTGACGTGTTGAGGATCGACAGCGCGAGCTTGAGGTGGCGGCGCTCGGGATGGTCGGCGTCGGCCAGCGTGCGGATCGACTGCTGCGGCAGGTAGCGCCCGCCGAGCTCGCCGAGCAGCCGGATCCGCCCGCGCGCGATCGTCGCCCGCGAACAGCGGCTGGATCCGGTTCGCCCACTGCCACGGGTGCACGGGGACGAGCGTCTCGTCGCTGGTGACGCCGATCTCCTCCCGCAGCACCTCGTTCGGCGAGCCCGCGCGTGTCCGCGCCCTCGACCGCGCAGCCACAGCAGCGGAACCGGCTTCCCGGCCTCGGGCGCGTAGCGTGCGAGGTCGTCGGCCGAGAACCCGACGCGCCCCTTGGAGGCCACGATCCACGGGTGCCCGCGCATCTCGCCCTCGAGCTCGAGCGGGTCGAGGTCGACCAGCTCGCGCGCAGGCCGCCCGTGCTCGAGCTGGTGCACGTCGGAGAGCAGCGTCGAGGCGATCTCGCCGACGAGCCCCGCGGTCGTCGCCGGATCGACGCCGAGCGCGGGCGCGCCGACGCGCGACGACCTCGGCGGCGTCGGGCAGCGGCACGTCGACGCCGTCGCGGGTCGCCCGCAGCGACGCCGGGTCGACGCGCGCGTGGCCGAGCGACCGCCGCCGCGCGCGGTAGTGCAGCGCCAGCGAGCCGCCGAGCGCCAGCGACCACTCCTCGCCCTCGACTCCGGGCGCAGCAGCTCCTCGAACTCGAGCTCGGTCAGGAGCTTCGCGATCAGCTCGCGGTTCGCGCGCTCCCAGATCGCTCGGGTCGTCGCGCGCCGACGTCCGCCTGCGCCGCGCTCACGCCGCCCGCGACTCCGCGGCCGGCAGCGGGCGCCGAAGGACTGGAACACGTTGCGCTCGCGCACGGCGTAGACCTCGCGCCCGGCCAGCGCGTTGGCGATCACCGCGTTGCGATGCGCGCCGAGCCCGAGGTCCGGCGTGCCGACGCCGTGCGTGTGCAGCTCGGCGTTCTGCACGAACAGCGTCGAGGGCGAGCCGTCGGCGAGCCGCAGCCGGTAGTCGAGCTCGACCACCGGGCGGCCGGCGGCGTCCAGCGCCAGCAGGTCGTGCGGCACCGGCAGCGGCGCGGGCTCGTAGCCCGTGGCCAGGATCACGACGTCGGCGTCGTGCGTGAAGGCGACGTCCTGGTCGAGCTGGTGCAGGTGCAGCCGGCGGCGGCCCTCGACGCCCGCGCAGCTCGCAGCGCGCGGCGTAGCGCACGTCCGGCTCGGTCGCCGTCGACGCTGCGCCGGTACAGCAGGTCGTAGATGCGCTCGCTGGTGCCGGCGTCGATGCCCTTGTAGAGCAGCTCCTGGCCGGCGCGCAGCGCGTCGCGCGTCGCCTCCGGCAGCGCGTGGAAGTACGCCGTGTACTCCGGCGAGAAGTGCTCGAGCCCGAGCTTGGAGTACTCCATCGGCAGGAAGCCGGAGCTGCGCGTGAACCAGTCGACGCGGCCGCTGCGCGTGCTCGAGCAGGTCGGCGAAGATCTCGGCCGCGCTCTGGCCGGAGCCGATCACGGCCACCGAGCGCGCGGCCAGCGCGCGCTCGCGCTCGGCCAGGTAGCCCGACGGAATGCGTGAGCCCGCGCGCGCACTCCGGCACCGCACGGGACGCAGCCGACGCCGAGCACGACCGCTCGCGCCCGGTGCTCGACGTCCCGCGCGCCCACACCGCCCAGCCGCCCTCGACCGGCCGGATCGCGTCGACCCGGTGCGCGAACCGGCAGCGCCGGCAGCCGCGCCGCGACCCAGCGGCAGTAGGCCTCGTACTCCGCGCGCAGCACGTGGAAGCGCTCGTGGAAGTAGAAGCGGTACAGGCGCCCCTGCTCGTGCAGGTAGTTGAGGAAGGAGTACGGGCTGGTCGGATCGGCGAGCGTCACCAGGTCGGCCAGGAACGGCACCTGGATCTCGGCGCCCGGCAGCATCAGCCCCGGGTGCCACGCGAACTCGGGCTTGTCGTCGAAGAAGACCGCGTCGACGTCGGTGCGGTCGCCAGCAGCGCGGCGAGCCCGAGGTTGAACGGCCCGAGGCCGACGCCGATCACGTCGTGCGTGCTCATCGCTCCCACACCACCAGCGCGGCGCGCTTGTCGGGCAGCTCGAGCGTCGCGCGCACCTCGCCGCCGAGCGCCCGGCAGAACGCGAGCATGCGCGTGTTGCGCACGTCGGGCTCGCAGACGACGCGGTCGCCCGTCCGCGAACAGGCGGTCGAGCACGACCCGGCCGAGCTCGCGGGTGCGCCGGCGTCCCGACGTGGCTGCTCGCGACGAG
Organism: uncultured Solirubrobacteraceae bacterium; assembly: GCA_963755275.1. Classification (GTDB taxonomy): domain Bacteria; phylum Actinomycetota; class Thermoleophilia; order Solirubrobacterales; family Solirubrobacteraceae; genus Solirubrobacter. Next base: position 304,388 of record CAVWJU010000010.1, read on the forward strand.
CACGTGCCAGCCGCGGTCGCCGGGACGCGCGTCGTAGTAGCTCGGCCAGCGGATCCTCGGCCGCCCGGTAGGTCTCGACGTACGCGAACGGGACGCCGTCCGCGGTCGCGATCCACGGCTGCGAGTGCGCGAGCGCGACCTGCTCGGCGAGGTAGGCGCGGACGTCGGCGGGCGGGCCCCACCACTCGGCCACGTGCGGCTCGTTCATCCAGCCGTGCACGAGCTCGCGGTGCGCGTCCGGGTCGGCGGCGACCAGCTCGATCTGCGCCCGCAGCGGGTTCGGGAGCGTCACGTAGACCGACTGCTCGGCGATGTCGCCGACCAGCTCGTCCATGTCGTTCAGGCGCGTGCGCAGGTTGCCCTTGCACGGCCACCGCTCGTCGTCGAGCAGGCGGTCGAGCAGCGTGTGCGGGTAGCGGCCGCCGCGCGCGCGCTCGCGCTCGAGCACGCGCCCGCAGGTCGCCCAGCAGCACGCGCTCGTCGATGCAGCCGCCGGCGCCGAGCGCGTCGATCACGCCGAGCGCGTTGTTGATGAACGGGTAGTAGACGAGCCGCTCGTCGGCCAGCGCCTCGGGGAAGATCGACTCGCTCGCCTCGCCGAGCTCGGGGATCACCGCGCACATGTCCGTCGTGCGCGGCCTCGCGGTGGAAGTAGCCCTGGCTGTCGCGCACGACGCAGCGCGCCGGCCAGCCGCCGTCGAGCTCGAGCAGCGTGTTCTGCTGGTGCGGCTCGAAGCACAGCCCGAGGTCCAGGTAGAGCCGGACGAGCGAGACCACGACCGCGTCGCAGTAGCGCGCGAACCACTCGCGCGCCACCTCCGGCCCGCCGCCCAGCGCATCGGATGACGTTCGCCAGCCGCGAGCGGCCGCCGAACGGATGGTCCTGGCAGAGCACGGTCAGCGCGGTCACGTCGGCGTCGCCCGGCCAGCGGTTCTCGCGGAAGAGCACCGAGAAGCCGTCCTCGCCGGGGATCGAGAGGTACGCGGGGTCGTGCAGGATCGTCGAAGCGCGGGGCGATCCGGCGCGGACGGCGTCGCCGACCGGCGTCTGCGCGAGCCGCGCCGCCTCGACCGCCCGCCGCAGCTCCTTGGGCAGCGTCACCCGCATCGAGTTCGTCACGCGCGCGTGCAGCGAGAACTTGAGCATGTACGGCCACTGCGCGCGGTAGACGGTGCGCACCGACGTCGTCGGCGTGACCGTCGTCGCCGTCCGGGCCGAGGTCGATCACGTCGCCCGGAGCGGAACAGGCCCGCCGCGGCGCGCGCGAGGTAGCCGGCCTCCCACGGGTGCGCGGGGAGCAGGATCCGGCCGCGCGGCGCCTCGCGCCCGAGCAGCTGCTCGGCGAGCTCGCGGCGCCGGCGTGCCGGTCGCGCTGTCGTGCGCGACGAGCTCGGCGTCGACCGAGAGCCAGTGCAGCCGGAAGTGCGGCTGCAGCTCGGGCGTGTACTGCGCGCAGGCGCCCGGACAGGCCCTTCGGCGTCGGGTGCAGCGGGTGGCCGAGCAGCAGCGCCTGCTCGGACTCCTCGAAGCGCAGCGGCTCGGCGCTCCACAGCCGCTCGACGTCGTCCTGGCGCGCCTCGAGCACGGTCGCGACGGCGTCGAGGCTCTCGCGCACGCGGTCGAGCAGCGCCTCCGGCGACGCGCCCGGATCGAGCGCCTCGCGCCAGCGCGTCGGCCAGCTCCGGCACCGCCAGCGGCTCGCCGTCGCGCCGCGCCGGCCCGCTGAAGCGGTGGTGGAAGAAGGCCGAGCGGAAGCGCGACGTCGGCGCGCACGCCGAGCGCCGGCAGGACCAGCTCGTCGCCGTCGAAGACGCCCTCGCCGCCCTCGCGCAGGTAGCAGTTCAGCAACGTCGTCGTGGCCGCGTCGGAGGCGGCGGCGATTGCAGACCCGGGCAACTACGTCAAGCAACCGCCCCGATCTTAGTAAAGGGGCCTTGACGCGTCTACTCGTCGCGCGGCTCGCGGCGCACGTACAGCCCGCGCGCGGCGCGGTCGGCGATGAACTGCTCGTCGCCGCCGATCTCGATCTTGCGATGGCCGGCCGCGGGCTGGATGTCGCGGACCTCGACCTTCGCGCCCGGCCTCAGGCCTTCGGCCTCGAACCACGAGAGCAGCCCGCCGTCCTGCTCGGACTGGCGCACGATCTCGCCCGCGTCGCCCTTCGCCAGGTCGGCCAGCGAGACCAGCTCGCGGCTCTCGGCGCGCTCCTGCGCGGGGGCGACCGGCCAGCCGTGCGGGCAGCGCTCCGGGTAGCCGAGCTTCGCGTGCAGCCGCTCGACCATGTCGTCCGTGAAGGCCGCACCGACGCGCGCCGCGTGCTCGTGGGCCTCGGCGATCGTCGTAGTCGAGGAAGTCGACGAGGAAGCGCTCGACGATCCGGTTGCGCCGGATCACGTGCTCGGCGCGAGCCATGCCGGCCGCGGTCAGGACGAGCTCGCGCCCGCCGCCGCGCTCGAGCAGGCCGTCGGCCGTGAGCCGCTTGAGCATCTCGCCGACGGCCGTCCGCGAGACGCCCGAGCGCGTCGGCGACGCGGGCCGCGATCGCCGCCGGAGCCTTCGCCGGCTCGTAGACCCCGATCGGGGAGACGAGCAGGTGGATCGCCTCCAGGTAGTCGTCGACCGAGTGTCCGTGCGGCTTGCTCATCACGTCCGAATCATAGTGCTCGCAATCTGACCTCACCAAACTTGCCACCGCTTGTTAGGGTGGGTTGACTCATGAGATTGAAGTCGATCGCCGTACTGCTGGCGAGCCTCGTGCTCATCCCTGCCGCACCCGCGTCCGCGGGCACCCTCACGACCCAGAACTCCTGCCTCGTCAGCATCGACGGGGTCTGGCACCACGTGAACATCGACTTCTCCGGCACCGGCTCCCCGTCGCCGGTGGCGCCCGGCTCGGGGCTGTCCCTGACGCGGGCCACGGCCCGCACGACGATCCCGCACTACATGATCGACTACGCCGGCAACCTCGGGCTGCTGAAGGAGGGCGAGAACGAGTTCCCGTCCAAGGTCTGGATTGCGGTCGCCGCGCCGGGGACGACGCAGGGCGTGCAGGTGGTGCCCGTCGATGTCGTCGCGCGCACGACGGCCACGTTCAGCGGCGGCGTCTATCAGTCGGCGACGCCGATCGACGTGACGGTCGCGCTGCCCGACACCGCCTGGACCGCCGGCAGCGCGCCGGTCGGCTTCCGGCAGGCGGCCGGCGGCACGCTGCCACGGCTGCCGGTCGGTCCCGGCGGCAGCTCGGTCGCACCGCTCGGGAGCGTCTTCATCAGCTCGCGCGTCGGTAACGCGGTCACGGTCAACATGGATTGCCAGCCGGGCACCGGCGAGGGCCGGGACACCGAGATCGATCCGACGCCAGTCGCCGCCGGCGCGTTCGAGACGGTGCCCGTGGACGCCGCGGCGCCGCCCACGCCGACGGTGCCCACGCAAGAAGCCCGTCGTGTCCCTGCGCACGACCCGCCTCAAGCGCACCGGCACGCGCGTCAGCGTCGCGCTGGTCTGCGCGGACGCGCCGTGCAAGGGCACCGTGACGGCCAAGTACGCCGGCGGGACGGCGGCCAAGACGCGTCAAGTACTCGCTCGCCGCGGGCGCGCGCAAGACGTACAAGCTGACGCTCTCGGCCAAGGCGCGCCGCTCGCTGGAGAAGAAGTCGCTGCTGATCAGCGTGAAGATCACGGCCGAGGGCGGCAAGACGGTGTCGAAGAAGTTGAGGTTGAAGTGAAGTTCGTCGTTGCTCGCGGCGCTGTGCGCCGCGCTGCTCGTCCCCGCCACCGCGAACGCCGCCGCCAAGCGCGTCGTCGCGATCGAGTGGGACACGGTCGAGAACCTGCACATGCTCGGGATGGCGCCGGTCGGCGCGGCCGACATGAAGGGCTACGACACCTGGGTCGCCGCGCCGCGGCCGCGCGGGATGAAGGACGTCGGCTCGCGCCAGTCGCCGTCGCTCGAGCGGATCGCGGCGCTGCGGCCCGACCTGATCGTCGTGCCCGACTACCGCTCGACCACGAACCTGTCGCAGCTCAAGCGGATCGCGCCCGTGCTCGTCACGCACCCGTACCCGGCTCCGGCAGCCAGTTCAGCGCGATGGTCACGCGACTTCCGCCGGCTCGCCGACGCCGTCGGCCGCCGCAGCCGCGGCGAGCGCGTCCTGCAGGACCTGAGCAACACGCTCGCGCGCAACAAGGCGCAGGCTCCGGCGCGCGGGGCGCGCCGGGCAGCGCGTGGCGATCTCGACCCCGGGCGGCACCACCAGCGCGCCCGCGATCCGCATGTTCACGCCGAACTCGCAGACCGCCGACGTCGTGCGCCGGCTCGGGCTGCGCGACGGCTGGAGCGGCAGCGCCCGCTACGGCTTCACGACGGTCGGCCTCGAGGGCCTCTCGCGCGTGCAGCGGCTGGCTCGCGTTCGTCTACCCGCCGCAGTTCTCGCGCCAGGTCGACGGGCATCACGCGCCAGACCGCGTACAAGCGGCTGCCGGTCGTGCAGGCCAAGCGCGTCCGCACGCTGGGCGGGACGACGTGGCTGTTCGGCGGCCCGCGCTCGACGATGCTGTTCGCCGACCGGCTGACGGCGGCGCTGACATGAGCGGCGGCCGCTCGAGCGCGCCGTGACGCCGCGACGCCGGTCGCGGCGGCGCGCGATGACGCGCCGCGCGGCGGCGTTCGCGCGGCGGGCGTCGCTGCTCGCCGCTGCTCGCCGCGCTCGCCGACGTCGCGCAGGGCCAGGGCGACGTCGACGTCTGGCGACGCGCTCTTCCATCGCGGCGACGCTCGACGACGCGCTGTTCTTCGACATCCGCCTGCCGCGCGCGCTGGCCGGGGTCATCGCCGGCGGCGCGCTGGCGGCGGCCGCGGTCGTGCTGCAGGCGCTGACGCGCAACCCGCTGGCCGAGCCGGCGACGCTCGGCCTGACCGCGGGCGGCGCGCTGGCGGTCACGCTCGTCGCCGCCTACGCGTCGCTGGCGCCGGGCGCGCCGACGATCGCCGTCGCGTTCGTCGGCGTCGCGCGTCGGGACGGTGCTGATCGGCGCGATGGCCGCGGCCGGCGGCGGCGGGATGCGGCTGATCCTGGCCGGGATGGCGGTCGGGCTGGCGCTGTCGGCGGCGTCCGGCGCGGTCCGGCTGGCGCGCGAGACCGAGACGAGCGGGCTCTTCCTGTGGGGCGCGGGCATCGCTGCTGCAGACGGGCTGGGGCCCGGTGCGAGGCGGCCGCGCTGATCGGCGATCCCGGCGGTCGCTGGCGATCTTCGCGCTCACCCGCGCGCTCGACGTCGCCGTGCTGGGGGAGGAGACCGCGCGCGGGCTCGGCCTGCGCTCCGGGCTGACGCAGGTCGCCGGCGTCGACGCTGGCCGCGGTCCTGACCGCGGTCGCGGTCGGGCTGTGCGGGCCGATCGCCTTCGTCGGCGTGCTGGCCTGCGGGCTCGCGCGCGATCGCGACGGCCGCGCGGCCACGCCGGGATGCTGGCGGTCGCGATCCCGTGGGGCGCCGCGATCCTGCTCGCCGCCGACGTCGCCGGGCGCGCGATCACCGGCCTCGACACCGAGACGCCCGCGGGCGTCGTCTGCGCGCTGATCGGCGCGCCGGTCCTGATCGTCGTCGCGCGGCGGCTGCGCGGCGAGGTCGGCCCGGCCGTCGACCAGGCCGCGAGCGCGGCGCGCTGGCGGCCGCGCGCCACGCTCGTCGCGGTCGCGCTGCTGCCGGTCGCGATCGTCGGCAGCCTGTGCCTGGGCGAGATCGGGATCGGGCCGCGCGAGGTCGCTGCAGCTCGATCTTCGGCACCGGCTCGCCGCTCGGCGAGATCGCGCTCGACTCGCGCGCGCCGCGGCTGTGCGTCGCGCTGCTCGGCGGCGCCTGCCTGGCGGCGTCGGGCACGGTGCTGCAGGCCGCGGTCCGCAACCCGTTCGCCGGCCCGGAGCTCGCGGGCGTCGTCGGCGGCGCGTCGGTCGGCGCGTTCACCGTCCTGCTCGCGTTCCCGGACGCGCCGACGATCGCGCTGCCGTTCGCGGCCTTCGGCGGCGCGCTGCTCGCGATGGCGATCGTGCTCGCGCTCGCCGGCGGCGGCTCGCCGGCGCGCTTCGCGCTGATCGGCCTGGCCGTCACCGCCGCCTGCGCGGCGCATGACCGAGCTGATGCTGCTGCACTCCCAGCCCGCGGCGGCGACCGCGATCACGTGGCTGTCGGGCTCGACCTACGCCGACGAGCTGGAGCGACCTGCGGCTGCTCGCCGTGCCCGGCGGTCGATCCTGCTGCCGATCGCGTTGCTCGCCGTCCGCCGGCTCGACGTGCTGATGCTCGACGACGAGCTCGGGACGGCGCTCGGCCTGCGGGTCGAACGTCGCGCGCGCCGGGCTGCTGGCCGCGGGCGCCGCGCTCGGCGCGGCGGCGGTCGCGGTCTGCGGCGCGATCGCGTTCGTCGGCCTGCTCGCCCCGCACGCCGCGCGGCTGCTCGCGGGCGGCAACCACCGCCGCGCGCTGCCGATGGCGATCGCGCTCGGCGCGCTCCTGCTCGGCCTGGCGGATACCGTCGGGCGCACCGTGTTCGCCCCGACCGAGATCCCGTCCGGCCTCGTCGTGTCCCTGATCGGCGCCCCCTACCTCGCGATCCTCCTATGGCGCAGCCGGACCGCCTGAACGCCGCCGGCCTGACCGTCGGCTACGGCGAGCGCGACGTCCTGCACGGGCGTCGACGTGCCGCTGCCGGCGGGCCGGATCACGGCGATCGTCGGCGCCAACGCGAGCGGCAAGTCGACGCTGCTGCGCGCGTTCGCGCGGCTGCTGAAGCCGACCGCGGGCGCGGTCCTGCTCGACGGCGCGGAGATCTCGACGCTGCCGACGCGCGAGGTGGCGCGGCGGCTCGGCTTCCTCCCGCAGTCGCCGGTCCCGCCCGAGGGCCTGACGTCGAGGATCTCGTGCAGCGCGGGCGCTTCCCGCACCGCAAGCTCGGGCGCCGCACACGCCGAGGACCCGAGCGGGTGGAGTGGGCGCTCGCGCGCCACCGGGATCGACCGACCTGCGCGACCGCCCGCTCGACCGCCTCTCCGGCGGCCAGCGCCAGCGCGCCTGGATCGCGATGGCGCTCGCCCAGGACACGCCGATCCTGCTGCTCGACGAGCCGACGACCTACCTCGACCTCGCGCACCAGCTCGAGGTGCTCGACCTGCTCGCCGACCTCAACGCGCAGGGCCGCACGATCGGGATCGTCCTGCACGACCTCAACCACGCCTGCCGCTACGCGCATCACCTGGTGGCGTTGCGCGACGGCCGCGTCCACGCCGCCGGGCGCGCCCGAGGAGATCGTCGACGAGGAGCTGGTGCAGGCCGTCTTCGGCCTGCGCGCGCGCGTGCTCCCCGACCCCGTCACCGGCACGCCGATGTGCGTGCCGCTCGGGCGTGCGAGCGTCACGGCGAGCTGACTGCGAGCATACGCGGATGCAGGCCACGGCCCACGTGCTCGCGCTGCGCGAGACGTTCCAGATCGCGCGCGGCGCCGCCGACGAGGAGACCGTCGTGGTGGCGTCGGTCGAGCACGACGGGATCGTCGCCCACGGCGAGGGCGCGCCGGTCGACTACTGGGGCGAGACGCCCGAGAGCATCGTGGCCGCGCTCGAGGCCGACGGCGAGCGCTGCTCGGCGACGATCTGTTCGCCGGCGAGGCGATCGCTCGCGCGGGTCGCGGCATGGGACGGCCCGCAGGGCGCCAAGATGGCGCTCGACGGCGTCGTCCACGACTGGCTCGGGCGCCGCGTCGGGCAGCCGCGTGTGGCGGCTGCTGGGCACGGAGCGCGTGACGCCGCCGACGTCGTACACGATCGGCATCGACACCGTCGAGGGCACCGCGGACCGCGACGCGCCGCGCGCCGGGCTACGAGGTGCTCAAGATCAAGGTCGGCGGGCCGGACGACCTCGAGCGGCTGCGCGCCGTGCGCGCCGAGACCTCGGCGCGGCTGCGGATCGACGGCAACGAGGGCTGGGACCTCGAGACGGCGCGCGAGCTCACTGCCCGAGCTGATCGCGCTCGGCGTCGAGTTCGTCGAGCAGCCGTTCCCGGCCGCGGACCTCGACGCCTTCCGCGCCTACCGGTCGCTGTCGCCGCGGCTGCCGGTGCTGATCGACGAGGGCTGCCGCGACCTGTCGTCGGTCGCGGCGATCGCCGGGCTACGCCGACGGGATCGTGATCAAGCTCTCCAAGTGCGGCGGGATCCGCGAGGCGCTGCGGATGATCCACGCGGCGCGCGCGCTGGACCTGCAGGTCATGCTCGGCTGCATGATCGAGTCCGAGCTGGGGATCGCGCAGGCGGCGCAGCTCGGCTCGCTGGCCGACTACATCGACCTCGACGGGCACCTGCTGATCTCCTCGCAACCGTTCACCGGGCTCGGCCTGGCCGACGGGCGGCTCGTGCTCTCCGATCGTCCCGGGCTGGGCGTCGAGCGTGGCTGACCGGCTGGCCTTGTTCACCGGCGGGCAGTTCGCGGAGTCGCACGCGAAGACCGCCCACGGGATCCTGCGCTACGGCGAGCGCGAGGTGGTCGCCGTGGTGGACGCGGACGAGGCCGGCGGCGTCGCTTCGCGACGTCGTGCCCTACGCGCGGCGGGCCGTCCCGATCGTGGGCAGCGTCGCCGAGGCCGTGGAGCTCGGCGCGAACGTGCTGGTGATCGGCGTCGCGCCGTTCGGCGGCGCGCTGACCGACGAGTGGCGGGCGGCGCTGCTGGACGCGATGCTCGCCGGGATGCACGTCGAGGCCGGGCTGCACACCGTGCTCGCCGACGACCCGGAGCTGTCGGAGGCGGCGGCCGCCGCGGGCGTCGAGCTGCGCGACCTGCGCGCGTCGCCGCCCGGGCTGAGCGTGCCCGCCGGCCCGGCCAAGCGGCCCGACGTGCACGTCGTCCACACCGTCGGCTCGGACTGCGCGATCGGCAAGATGTCGGTGACGCTCGAGCTCGACGCGGCGGCGCGCGCGCGCGGCCTGGAGTCGGCGTTCGTCGCCACCGGCCAGACCGGGATCGCGATCACCGGCTGGGGGATCGCCGTCGACCACGTGATCTCGGACTTCATCGCCGGCGCCGCGGCGCGGCTGGTCGAGGAGGGCGCCTCGCGCGCGCCGCTGCTGTTCGTCGAGGGCCAGGGCGCGCTCCAGCACCCGGCCTACTCCGGCGTCACGCTCGGGCTGCTGCACGGCTGCCTGCCGGACACGCTGGTGCTCTGCCACCGGGCGGGAACGACCGTTCTCGACGACTACCCGGAGACCGCCGATTCTCCCGCTTGCCGAGCTCGTCGCGCTCTACGAGGGCGCCGCCGGCTGGGTCCGGCCGGCGCCGCGTGCGGGCGATCGCGCTCAACACGCGCGGCCTCGACGACGACGCCGCCCGCGCCGCGATCGCCGAGGCGAGCGAGCAGACCGGCCTGCCGGCGACCGACCCGGTGCGCTTCGGCGCCGACGAGCTGCTCGACGCGCTCGCCCTGGAGGCGCCGGCGTGAGCGCACCCGTCGCCGCCGACGTCCACATCGCGCTGCGCGACGGCTCGACCGCGCACGTCCGGCCGGTCGTCGCCGGCCGACAAGGCGGCGCTGCGCGAGTTCCTCGGCGGGCTGTCGGAGCACTCGCGCTGGCTGCGCTACTTCTCGCTCGGGGTCAACCTCGACAAGGCCGCCGAAGTGCGCCTCGCGCGGCGACCGGCCGGACGGCTACGGGCTGATCGTCACGCACCGGCGCCGAGGAGCGGGTCGTCGCGCACGCGGTGTTCGAGCTCGAGCGGCCCGACCGGGCCGAGGTCGCGTTCGCGGTCGCGGACGAGATGCAGGGCCGCGGGCTGGCCACCGTGTTGATCGCGCACCTCGCGCAGGTCGCCGCCGCGCGCGGGGTCACGACCTTCACCGCGACCGTGCTGCCCGAGAACCGGCGCATGATCAGCGTCTTCCGCGAGTCCGGCTTCCCGGTCAAGGTGCGCGCCTCGCCCGACGGCATCGAGCTCGAGTTCCCGACCGAGCTGGGGGAGGACGCGCGGCGCAAGTTCGAGGATCGCGACCGGGTCGCGGCCGTGGCGGCGGTCGAGCGCGTGCTGCGGCCGCGGTCGGTGGCGGTGATCGGCGCCTCGCGGCGGCCCGACTCGTTCGGCGGCGCCGCCTTCCGGCACGTGCTCGACAACGGCTTCCGCGGCGAGCTCTACCCGGTCAACCCGAACGCCGACTTCATCGGCAGCCGCCGCGCGCGCCCGTCGATCAAGGACATCCCCGACCCGGTCGACCTCGCGATCGTCGCCGTGCCCGCCGCGAGCGTGCCGGACGTCGCCCGCGAGTGCGCGCGAGGCGGGCGTCGTCCGCGCTGCGTGGTCATCACCGCGGGCTTCGCCGACGCCGGAGCGGAGGGCGCGGCGCGGCTCGGCGAGCTGCTCGAGGTCTGCCGCGCGAGCGGGATGCGGCTCGTCGGCCCGAACTGCATGGGCGTCGTCAACACGCGACCCCGAGATCTCGCTGACCGCGACCTTCGGCCGCGCCGACGTGCCCGGCCGGGACGGTCGGCTTCGTGTCCCAGAGCGGCGCGTTCGGCGCGGCGGCGATCGACGGCATGTCGCGGCGCGGGATCGGCCTCTCGGCGTTCGTCTCGCTCGGCGACAAGGCCGATCTGTCGAGCAACGACGTCCTGCAGTACTGGGAGCAGGACCCGGCGACGCAGGTCGTCGCGCTGTACCTGGAGTCGTTCGGCAACCCGCGCAAGTTCGGCCGCGTGGCGCGGCGCGTCGCGCGCGCGAAGCCGGTCCTGGCGGTCAAGGCGGGCCGGACGTCCGCGGGCGCCCGCGGCCGCGAGCTCGCACACGGGCGCGCTGATCGCCGCCTCCGACAGCACCGTCGACGCGCTGTTCGCGAGCGCGGGCGTGATCCGCTGCGACGGCCTCGACGACCTGCTCGACGCCGCCGCCGTGCTCGCCGAGCAGCCCGCTGCCGAGCGGCGGCGGCGTCGGGATCGTCTGCAACGCCCGCGGGCCGGGCGTCGTGTGCGCGGACGCCTGCATCGACGCCGGGCCTCGACGGTCGCGCAGCCTGTCGGACGAGACCCAGGCCACGCTGCGCGCGTTCCTGCCGCCGACGTCGGTCGTCGCCGGGCCCGGTGCAGCTCGTCGCGGCCGAGTCCCCGGCGGGCTTCCGCGCGACGGTCGAGCACGTCGCCGCCGACCCCGCGGTCGACGCCGTGATCGCGATCTTCGTCGAGCACATCGCGACCGGCGCCGACGAGGCGGCCGCGGCGCTCGCCGCCGCCGCGCCCGGCGCTGCACGCCGCGGGCACGCCGCTGCTGGCCGTGTTCATGACGCCCGGGCCGCTGCCGACGCTGCTGCGCGGGGGAGACGCGCCCGCGCGCGCGCGTCGGCGACCGCGCCGCGCCGGCCGCCGCGCGTCGTCGCGCCGGCGCGCCGCGTCGCGCGCGCGTCGTCAAGGTCCCGACCTTCCGCGCCCCCGAGGCCGCCGCCCGCGCGCTCGGCCGCGCCGCCGCCTACGCGCGCTTCCGCGCGACGCCGCCCGACCGAGCCGCCGACCCTCGACGGCATCGACCACGACGCGGCGGCGGCGATCCTGGCCGGCTCGCTCGCCCGCGGCGGCGGCTGGCTGCGGCCCGGACGAGGTCGAGGCGCTGCTCGGCGCCTACGGGATCACGCTGGTCGAGCAGCGGCGCGTCGGCTCGGTCGCCGCGGCGGCCAAGGCCGCCGCGGAGCTCGGCGGCGCCGGTCGCGCTCAAGGGCGTCGCCGCCGGCGTCGTGCACAAGGCGCAGGCCGGCGCGGTGCGGCTCGGGCTCAGTCGGCCCGACCGCGGTCCGGCGCGCGGCGAACGAGATCGCCCAGCGGCTCGAGGCCGCCGGGACGCCCGTCGAGGACTTCCTCGTCCAGCGGATGGCCGGCCGCGGGCGTCGAGATGCTGGTCGGCGTGCTCGCGGACGAGCGCTTCGGGCCGGTCGTGGCCTGCGGCGCGGGCGGCGGCACGGCCGAGGTGCTCGAGGACGTCGCGGTCCGGCTCGCCCCGCTCGCGCACGAGGACGCGCACGCGATGATCGCCCAGCTGCGCTCGCTCGCGCTGCTCGAGCGCGCCGGCGCCGACGTCGACGCGCTCGCGGACATCGCCGTCCGCGTCGGGGCGCTCGCCGACGCGCACCCGGCGATCGCGGAGCTCGACCTCAACCCGGTGATGGTCGGCCCCGAGGGCGCGCCGGTCGTCGACGCTCGCGTGCGGGTCGCGCCGCCGGCCGTCCAGCCGGTGTTCCCGGCGGTGGGCGATGAAGCGCATCGGCCTGCTCGGCGGCATGAGCTGGGAGTCGACGATCGAGTACTACCGGCTCGTCAACGAGCTGGTCGCGCAGCGGCTCGGCGGCCTGCACTCGGCCGACTGCATCCTGCGCAGCGTCGACTTCACCGAGATCGAGGTCCTGCAGCGCGAGGACCGCTGGGCGGAGGCGGGCGAGCGGCTCGCCCAGCGAGGCGCAGCGCGCTCGAGGCACGCCGGCGCCGAGCTGCTGGTCCTGTGCACGAACACGATGCACAAGGTCGCGGCGGAGATCGAGCTCGCGATCACGATCCCGTTCGTCCACATCGGCGACACGACCGCCGACGCGGTCAAGGCCGCGGGCCTCACGACGGTCGGCCTGCTCGCGACGGGCTACACGATGGAGCAGGACTTCTACGCGGCCGGCTGCGCGAGCACGGGCTCGACGTGATCGTGCCCGACGTCGCGCGACCGCCGGATCGTCCACGACGTCATCTACGACGAGCTCTGCCGCGGGATCGTCGAGGACGGCTCGCGCGACGAGTACCGGCGGATCATGCGCGCGCTGGCGGACCGGGGCGCCGAGGGGATCCTGCTCGGCTGCACGGAGATCGACCTGCTCGTCGGCGCAGGCCGATTCGCCGGTGCCGGTCTTCGACACCACCCGCCTGCACGCCGAGAACGCGCGGTCAGCGTGGCGTTAGCCGCGTCGCCGCGGCCTTCCACGTCGCGGTCACGCGCGCGCCCGGCGCCAGCGCCAGCTCGCGCACCGCGACCACGCTGACCTCGGCCACGAGCGGCTGCCCGGCGAGCAGCCCGACCCGCGCGCGGCCGCCGATCTCGGTGATCGAGACGCACCTCGCACGGCCAGGTGGTTCTGGGCCGAGCTGGGCGCGCTGCCGGGCTCGAGCACGATCTCCCACGGGTAGAGGCTCGCGCCGACCGGGCCCGGTCGCGGCGTCGGTGCTGACGATCTCGCCGCCGCCGTCGAGCGCCACGCGCGTCAGCCCGTCCGGACCGGCCGAGGCCGTCGCCGGTCAGCACGACCGCGCCCGTGAAGTCGGCCACGAAGGCCGACGCCGGCCGCGCCGAGAGCTCGGCCGCCGTCCCGAGCTGCACGACGCGGCCGTCGTCGAGCACGCCGACCCGGTCGCCGAGCAGCGCGGCCTCGGCGAAGTCGTGGGTGACGAGCAGCGTCGGCACGCCGGCGTCGCGCAGCACCGCGATCAGCTCGCGCGCGGCCGAGGCGCGCGTGCGCGGGTCGAGCGCCGACAGCGGCTCGTCGAGCAGCAGCACCCGCGGCTCCCGCGCCAGCGCCCGCGCGACCGCGACCCGCTGGCGCTCGCCGCCGCGACAGCTGCGCCCGGCCGGGCGCTCGGCCCGCGCCGACAGCCCGAAGCGCTCGAGCAGCGCGAGCGCCCGCTCGCGGCGGTCGCCGCCCGTCGATGCCGTAGGCGACGTTGCGCCACGCGCTCAGGTGCCCGAACAGCGCGTAGTCCTGGAAGACGTAGCCGCAGCGCCGGCGCTCGGGCGGGAGGTCGATCGCCGCGCTGCGGTGTCGAGCCAGACCGCGTCGCCGCACGTCACGAGCCCGCGCTCGGGCCGGAACAGCCCCGCGACGGCCTGCAGCACGGTCGTCTTGCCCGCGCCCGACGGCCCGGCCAGCGCCAGGCACTCGCCGTCGGCGACCTCCAGCGCGAGGTCGAGCCCGGCGCGCGCGGTCTGCAGCTCAACCCGCAGCACGGAACCCGAGCTTGACCGCCAGCAGCAGCGCCGCCGACACGCACACCAGCACCGCCGACAGCCCGAGCGCGCCGGTGAAGTCGGTCGCGAAGCGCTCGTAGATCGCGAGCGGCACCGTCTGGGTGATGCCCTGGAAGGACCCGGCGAACATCAGCGTCGCCCCGAACTCGCCCAGCGCGCGCCCCCAGGCCAGCGCGAGCCCGGCGCTCAGGCCCGGCAGCGCGGCCGGGATCGCCACGCGCGCCAGCGTGCGCGCCTCGCTCGGCGCCGAGCGTGCGCGACGCGTCGAGCCACGTGCGGTCGAGCGCGGCGAACGCGGCCTGGGCCTGGCGCAGGTAGAACGGCGCCGCGACGAACGTCAAGCGCGACGACCACCGCCGCCGTCGAGAGCGTGAACGAGACCCCGAGCGGCGCGAGCAGCCCGCGCGGGCCGACCGCGGCCAGCAGCCCGATGCCGGCGACCGCCGGCGGCAGCACCAGCGGCAGCTCGACCAGCGTGACCACCAGCTCGCGCCCGCGGAACGAGCGCGTCGCCAGCAACCAGGCCGCGGGCGTTCCGACGACGACGATGATCGCGATCGCGGTCAGGCTCGTCTGCAGCGACAGCCACAGCGCGTCGATCGCGCTCGGGTCGTCGAGGCTCGCGAGCAGCTCGCCCGGCCCGACGTCGACGAAGATCGCCACGACCGGCAGCACGAGGAACACCAGCGACGGCGCCAGCGCCGCCACCAGCAGCGCCGTGAACCAGGTCACGTACCGGGTGGCGGAAGGAACCCGGCGCGGTCGAGCGCCTCGCGGCCCGCTCCGCTCAGCAGCCCGTCCACGAACTGCTTCGCCTGCTCGGGATGCTTGGCGCCCTTGACCACGGCGACACCGTACGCGACCTCGGGCTTGAGGTCCGCGGGCAGCTCGATCGCCTTCAGCTCGCCGCCCGCGGCCTCGACGTCGGTGACGTAGACGAAGCCGGCGTCGACCGCGCCCTGCGCGACCTTGCCGACCACGCCCGCGACGTCGGGCTCGTTCGAGCGCACGTTGGCCAGGATCGCCTTGCGCTCGCCGGCCGGCAGGCCGTCGAGCACCTTGCGCGTGTAGGAGCCGACCGGCACCGACTCGGCGCCCATCGCGATCGTCACGCCCGGCTCGGCCAGGTCGTCGAGGCTCGTTCACGCTGCCGTCGGACGGCACGGCCAGCACCAGCTCGTTGGCCGCGAACACGACCGGCTTCTCCACCAGGCCCTCCGCGTAGAGCTCGTCGGGCAGCTTCGTGTTGGCCGAGGCGAAGACGTCGGGCTTGCACGCCCTGGCGGATCTGGGCCGCGAGCTCGTCCGAGCCCGCGAACGAGGCCCGCACCGCGCCGCGTCGAACGTGTAGTTCGTGATCGCCGTCTTCAGCGAGGCGGCCGCGGAGACCGTCAGGTCGGGCGTCTCGGAGGTGGATTCGCCACCGCAGCCGGCGAGGGCCGCGAGGCAGAGCAGGAGGGCGATGCGGCGCATCGCTCGCACTCTAGCCTATGCACTACTTAGGCAGGCGCGGCCGAGCTGATGACCTGTGCGCGCGGGCGCCGCTGCTGCGGGATCGCCAGCGCCGCGACCATCGCCAGCGCCGGCGGCGACCGCGGCGACGATGAACGCGTCCGTGTAGGCCACCTCGGCCGGGATCGGCGTGCCCGCGATCGTCTTGGCCGTCAGCAGGCTGGCGACGAGCTGCGCGCCCAGCGCGCCGCCGAGCGAGCGCATGATCGTGTTGATGCCGGTCGCGACGCCGACCTCGTCGCGCGGGACCGACTCGACGACGAGGTTCGCCATCGACGCGAACGAGAACCCGATGCCGATCCCGAGCAACGCGCCGCCCAGGCAGATCTGCCACACGCTGTCGTGCGCGACGGCGTAGACGACGAACGCCAGCGCGCCGATGCCCGTGCCCGAGCACGAGCGGCAGCCGCGGCGAGTACGCGGTTCGCGAGCCGCCCCGCCCACGGCCCGGCGACCAGCATCACGAGCGTGCTCGGCAGCATCAGCAGGCCCGCGCCCGTGACCGAGACGCCGAAGCCGTAGCCGAAGCGCTCGGGCGTCTGCGCGAGCTGCGGGATCAGCAGGAACGACGCGAACATCGAGAAGCCGACCAGAACCGCGGTGATGTTCGTCATCAGCACCGGGCGCCGCCGCAGCACGCGCATGTCGACCAGCGGCTGGTCGACCTTCGTCTCGACCCAGACCCAGAACGCCGCCACGCCGAGCCCGCCGAGCGCAGAGCGCGAGCACGCGCGGCGAGCCCCAGCCCCACGCGTTGGCCTTGCTGAGGCCGAACAGCAGGCTCGCCAGCGCGACCGACAGGATCGCGGCGCCCAGCCAGTCGACCTTCGCGTCCGGCCGCGTCTCCTCGTTCGGGACGTAGCGCCAGATCGCGAACGCCGCCGGCAGCGCCATCAGGCCCAGCCAGAACAGCCACGACGCGCCGAGCGCCTCGACGATCAGGCCGGCGATCACCAGCCCGACGCCGCCGCCGATCCCGAACGTCGCGCTGATGCCGCCGATCGCGGTCGCGACGCGCTCGGGCGGGAACGCCTCGCGGATGATCCCGAAGGCGAGCGGGAAGATGCCGCCGCCGACGCCCTGGATGACGCGGCCCGCGACGAGCACGCCGAGCGACGGCGCGAGCGCGCAGACGACGCTGCCGGCGGCGAACACCAGCAGGACGACGGTCAGCACGCGGCCGCGGCCGAAGAGGTCGCCGAGCTTGCCCACGATCGGGGTCGCGACCGAGGCCGCGAGCAGGTAGCCGGTCAGGATCCACGCCGCCGACGCCGGGTCGGCGCCGTACTGGCGCTGGATCTCCGGCAGTGCCGGGGAGACGACGGTCTGCGACAGCGCGAACGCCATCCCCGCGAGCAGCAGCGAGAAGAAGACGACCCGGGTGTGATCCGCCGTGCGCGACATCGGCGCTTCACTATATGAAGTATGCGGACGGCCGCGTCCGCAAACCCCCCGAGTGGCGGGAGGTCGACTACGTCAGCGCGTTCGATGAAGCGCAGCGTCACGTGCCCGCAGACGATCGTGTCGCCGTCGTTGAGCGCCGCCTCGCCGACCCGCTGGCCGTTGACGTGCACGCCGTTGCGGCTGCGGTCGTCGAGGATCAACGTGCGCTCGCCGCGGCGCGCGATCAGCGCGTGCCGCCGCGACACGGAGGCGTCGTCGAGCACGATGTCCGCGGCCGGGCTGCGGCCGATGTGCATCAGCTCCGCGGTCAGCGGCATCAGCACGACCTCGCCGGCCGTCCTCGATCGCGAGATAGCGCCCGGGAGCGAGCCGGGGCATCGTCAGCAGCGCGCGTCGGCGTTCCCGCTCGGGAATGCGCGGCAGCGTGCCGGTCTCCTGCGTAGGCGCTTCGATCTGCGGCGGACGCGGTTCGGCGATGGCCACGGGCGAACCTCCGGGACGGCGTGGTCAGTGCCTTGCCCGACCCATGATCGACGGCCAACGCAAGCGCGAGCTAAAGATCCCCGAAAGCCGAGGTGAGACGCTATCCTTCGCCACCGCTCGCGCAGCATGCGGCTGTGGTGAAATTGGTATACACGCAGGCTTCAGGTGCCTGTGGGCTTTACGCCCGTGGAGGTTCGAGTCCTCTCAGCCGCACTCTCGGCGCCCGTCGCTACCATGAGGCGCCGTGGTTCCCTGCCGCTATCGTCTAGGGGACTAGGACGCCGCCCTCTCACGGCGGAAACCGGGGTTCGAATCCCCGTAGCGGTACTTACGATTGCCCCGCAGATCGCGGGGTTTTCGTCGTTCTTGGGAGCGGTTTCATCAACGAAATCATCAAAACGCTCCGCGGTGTTGCCATTCGCGTGGTACGCATCGAGCTTGGCGGCGATCGTCGCGCTGCTGTCCGGGAACAGGTGCCCGTAGATGCGCTTCGTCGTCCGCGAGTCGCTGTGGCCGATCGTCGCGGTGAGCTCGAGGTCGTTCAGTCCGGCCTCGATCAGGTAGCTGGCGGCAGAGTGCCGGCCTTCGTGGGGAGCGATCGGATCGAGCGCGTCCGGTCGCGCCTTGACCCAGATCGTCTTCGGCCTGTCGACTCGGGGTTCGGCGATCTCCTTCCAGCCCCACGCACGCAGCGCGCGGCTTCTGAACCGTCGACGGGAATGAACGGATCGGCGGCGGTGCGACCGAACACGAGGTCGCTGCCGCTCCGGCTGGTCGTAGCGCGTGAGCGACCAGGAGCTGCCGCAGTCCGGCCGTCACCGGAACGACCCGCAAGCCCGGCGTCCGTCTTGACCTCGACTTCGCCTTCGACGTCATCCCAGGTGCGACGCACGTGGATCAGGCCGGGTACCGCGTCGAGTTCGACGTCGGTCCAGCGAAGCGCTCGCAGTTCGCCGCGGCGAAGCCCTCCGTAGACCGCCGTCGCCCAGAACGCCTGCTCGGAACTCGGAAGTGCGACGATCAGCTCGGCGGCCTCCGTTCGGTCTGCGATTCGCTCGCGGCGCCCACGAACCGCAGGTAGCTCGAGCCCATCCGTTGGGTCGATCGGGATCTCGTCGCGCTTTAGCGCGCGGCGGAAGATCACGCGGATCGGATCGAGTTTGTTGCGACCGTGCTCGCGGAAAGGCCCTTCCTTCGCAGGCGGTCGACGTAGTCCTGGATGTCCGCCCGGCGCACCTCGCTCAGGCGGAGCCGTGCGAGCGGGTCCGGCTCGAGATAGCGCGTGACCGCCTGTGCGTACGACCGGCACGTGCTGGGCTTGTAGGTCTTCCCGGACCGGTCGAGCAACGACCCGTCCTTCATCCCGGCGAGCAACGACTCGGCCGCTTCGGCGACCGTAGTGGTGCTTTGCGGCCGGATCGTGGCGTTTCGTATCGCCAGCCTGACGTCGTCCCGCCACGTCTTCGCCTCCGCGTACGACCTCAGCGTTCGACGGTGAGGCGTCCGGGTCCGGCCGTCCCAGACATTGACTCGGTAGCTCGGACTACATTGCATCGGCCATTCGGTGCCGGCAGACGGCGCGAGTGGACCACCTCGATCTGGGCCATATCCCTGGCCATCGGACCTCCTTTAGAACAAGTTTGACGGCAGCGCGCCCTCAAGTCGCGGAGCGCCCGATTGTCCCAGCCCTAGAACCTCCACCAAGGTCCTCGACCAGTACTGGTGCCAAGCGTCAGGCGGCTTCGGACAGCAGCCGCTCGGCGTTCTCGCCGGCCCACCGCTCGAGCTCGACGACAGGGAACAGCGCATGCGGCCGCGCCTGATGCACCGGACGTCAGCTTGGACGTAGCGCTCAAAGCTGTCGACGCTCATGCCGAGAGCGGCTGCGGCGGCGGGCTTCGGCAAGGCGATGGGGTGGACGGCGACGCTGAAATCGGTCATGGGGTCGACCTGGGTCGTGGGCCGGGGATGGATCTGCCTTCTGAGTCCGAATGCGGCCGCCTGCTAACGAGACGCAGTGGCGATCGTCAAGTTCGCGTCCGGCGGACTCGCAATCCGCTGCTCTAACCGCTCAATGATGAGGTGTAGAGCCAGTTTGGCTCCTCGCCCGGGCTCGTTGACCACGCCGTTGACCACATCTGCGCTCGCCCTGCCGCTCAGGAGGCCCCAGATAGGGGAGCCGGCACCGCGTGCTTTCGTTGGGAACCAGCGACCGCCAAGCGGCGGGCCAGGGGTCTGAACGAGCGGCGGCGGGCGTGGCGCAGGGCGGCGCTGGCGCTCGACGACTATCGGCACGCGGCCGGGCCGGAGCGGTTTGAGTCGATGACGAATCGGCCACCCGCGGAGCCCGCGCTGCGCGGTCCGCATGCCTCGGCGGTCAAGGCGCTCGAGGAGTTCGAGACCACGCGCTGTGGTGACCGCGCGCGCCGGTCACGAGCGCTGAACTTTGCCCGCCTTGGGAGCACAGCGGCCTGAGGGCTGCGATGGCCGACTCGGTGTCGATCCCGGTGCGCGCGATCAGCCAGGCGATCACCGAGTTGGAGTTCCACATGTCGCCCGTCTTGAGTTCATCGCGGCCCCACACGGGCGTCGGCACGTGCGGGACGAGATCGAGCACCCGTTGTGCGCGAGCTTCGTCGTCGCTGAGACGCAATGGGCTTGCGACGGCCTCGTCGATGTCGGGGATGCGTCCGTCGCGCCAGCGGCGTATCTCATAGCGAAAGATCCGAAGCCGGCCCGCCCAGCGGGTCCCGACCGGGCCTTCGGCGACAACGCCGCGCTGCTCGCCGCGGGCGTCACGGACCGGCGCCTGCTCGATGACGAACCGCGCCGCCGCGACACGGACTGCGAGCGCCGAGTGGTACAGGTCGCACGCCGGTCGCCGCGCAGCGCGCGCCGCCACCGCCTCGAACACGCGGCCGTTGAGTCGCACGGAACAGCCCCCGGCTCCGAGCGGCAACCAGTACAGGTCGACCGCGGCCCCGGTAGGCCCTGCCGTGGACGCGACGCGTCTGCCGGTGCGCGACATCGTCACGGGCGTCCGCTTGACCTGCGAGGTGCGGTGCGCCGCCTAGAGCGTGGGCGCGACAGCAGTGATCTCGGCATGAAAGAACGGCGCGTAGCGCGGGGTGTCGAACCACCAGCCGACGCTGAGGGTGCTCGGGACCACGAGCTGGCCGAAGCGGCGCTCGACGTGGACCTCGCCCCCGAACGGGATGTACTGGAAGCTCTTCTCGCCGGCGTTGCCCCAGCGCACGGCGCCGACGGTTCGCGTCGCGCCGTAGTCGTCGATCTGCAACCGAACCTCAGGTTGCTCGGGCGGGAGGTCGAAGCGGGCGACGATGAGGTTCTCGGTCTCGGCTCGCCAGGTCACGCCGCGGCCGGGCAGCACGCTGGGCGGCGCGAACACGACGCTCTCGATGGCGGCGCGCGTCGCCGCCGACCGGGCGGTGTTGGCGTCGTGGGCGTGAAACAGGGTCACGCGCCCGAGCAGGCGGCCCTCGGTGCTGCCGGCGGCGTCTGCGTAGTGATCGGTGACGCGCAGCGGCGTCAACCGCCGGCGCCCGACGCGGGCGCGCCACGTGAAGGATCGCCCGTCGACCGTCTGCTCGGCCGTGAACGGCAGCCACAGGCCCACCTTGATGCGCCCGCGCATGGCCATGTGGACGCCGGTCGGGAGCGCGGCGCCGTCGCTGATGGCGTGGCTGAAGTAGCGCCGGACGGGCTCGTCCTGACCCGCGAGCATGTCCATGGTGAAGTGGCGTGTGGGGTCAGCGGTTGTCGTCATGATCGGTCGGTGGCTGGCCGCGGAGCGGTGCGCGCGATCCACGGCCACACACCATCGGCGCCGGCGTCAACCGTGACCGCCCGGGTGGCCGTCCAGGTCCGCGTCGGGCACCAGCTCGTCGCCCGCGACGGCGAGCTTGAGCTCCTCGTCGCTGGCGCCCCAGCGCCACGACCGCGCCCTCAAGAGCGCGACACCCGCCGCGACCACGCCTCCCACGGCGACCGATCGCGCAACACCGCGAGGCCATGGGGCGCTGGCGCGTGTGCGGCGAGGCGGAGCCTTGGTCATGAGAGCCCGG
Source organism: uncultured Solirubrobacteraceae bacterium (assembly GCA_963755275.1). Classification (GTDB taxonomy): domain Bacteria; phylum Actinomycetota; class Thermoleophilia; order Solirubrobacterales; family Solirubrobacteraceae; genus Solirubrobacter. Next base: position 325,890 of record CAVWJU010000010.1, read on the forward strand.
GCGCCGGCTTGGGCCTGATGGCGTCGGGCGCACTGGTCTCGGTCGCCGATTCGTGGCCGCCCATGTCCAGGCGGAACGGCGGGTAGGCGTCGGTCATCAGCGTCGCATAGGCGGCGACGCGGTAACACCAGCGATTCATCGGAACTACAAGCATGGTGCTTATCCCGAGATCAAATGGGAGGACGACGGCTATTCCGAGTTCGACGATGCCGAGTTCGAGGTCGAGGACGACCCTGTCGACGCCTAACCCCCGCCCGCTTCACCCCGAGCTGGTTCCATTACAACTCAACCCCGAAAGGTTACCACCATGCGACTCAACGATATCCAGACTCGCATACCGCTCTGGTACGAGAACCGTCTCTCGATCTATCTGATCGGCCGCGTCGGACGCGGCAAGTCTACCACCATGGAGCGCGCCCCCGCACGCATTGCCAAGCACCTTGGGCACAACGCCTAGAGACTATGGCTTCGTGGTCATCCAAGGCCCCCTCCTAAATCCGCCCGATGCCGTCGGTTACATGATGCCGCGCAGCGTCGAGGATCACCTCGAAGCAGTGTTTACGCAACCGTTCTGGTTCCGCACTGACGAAGGGAAGCTCCTCACCGAGTACAAGGGCGGGATCGTCCTCGTCGAGGAAGCCGACAAGATGGACGTGGACGTGAAGAAGATCATGGGCGAGGCGGCCCTCTCTAACCGCCTGGGACCCCACAGGCTTCCGTCCGGCTGGGTGGTCTGGTTCGCCGGCAATACTGCGAAGGATCGCTCCGGATCGACGAAGGAGTACGATCACCTGATCAACCGTCGCCTGGAAGTCCAGGTCGACGACGACTTGGAGAGCGTGCTGGAGTTCTACGCCGCCAACAACGTGCACCCCGTGTTCACCGGGTTCGCCAAGAACAACCCGCAGGTCGTGTTCGAGGAGCCGCCGCCCGTGCCGGGTCCGTGGTGCACGCCACGCTCGCTGCATCAGTTGGCGAACTACGGCGGCGCACTGGCGAGGGCCAACGGTGGCGACGTGCCGACGGATCACCTCTTCCGTGAGGAGGCGTCGGGTAAGATCGGTGAGGGTGCAGCTATGAGCCTGTTCGCCACGCTCGACCTTCAGAAGATCATGCCGAGGTTCGAGGATATCGTCGCAAGGCCCAAGTCGACGGCGTTGCCCGAGAACCCGGATGCGCAGATGATGGTGTGTTACGTACTCGCGTCGCGCGTTGCCGCCGAGAACATCGTGCCGGTCATCGACTACGTCGACCGGATGCCGAGCGAGTTCAGCATCTGCTTCGGCAAGGCGGCCATCGCCCGTGATGTGAAGCTGGTTACCACGAAAGGTTTTCAGCAATGGGCCAAGAACCATTCATCCTTAATGATGGCTATCTCGACGATATAGCCGATAAGACTGAACTGGCCATCTGGCACGCCTACCAACATCACCCCGACTGGAGAGAAATTATGGAAGAGATACGTAAGCCCCACGAAGAAGAGGAGCTGATCGAGAGCGACCGGCAGGCGAGTCACATCGCCTACCATCTCGTCGTTTCCACGTCGAACCGCAAGATCAACGACGACGAGCGCGAGTCGATCAAGCAAGTGATCAAGGACGCCGCCGTGCAGCTGAATGTGACGCTCATGCTGGCGCTCCAGAATAGGTATAAGCTCAGCTTCGAGGTCTACGCCGCCAACACCGGCAAGCGCAAGGAGCCCATCTTCGAGCTGGAAGAGCCATGAGCTTGCGAGGCAGGCTGAGGATGGGTGGGTGTACATTCAGAATGCCGCCAGCGATTAACCGTGACCGGCTCTACAACCACAGGGCCGATGCCACTTCGCACGACCGTGCATACATCTGAGCATCACCGTCAACGAGGGCTGGATGACCGCGACCCGCCCGCATCGTGCCGGAGCTGATCCGCCAAGACGGCGTCCTCAACTACGTCGTGATCAACCGGCGGCAGAGCCTCTACCAATTTCGGACGGTTCTGCCGCCGTCGAGCCAGCCGAGCCAGCCGAGCCAACCAAACCCTTGGGTAGACCCGCAAAGATACCTCTTCACCCCGAAAGGTTAGAGCCATGGACAAATCACTCCGTGAGAAGTATAAAGACACGCCAATACTACAACGTCCTACGTATATCCCCATCAACGAGGTGAAGCTCGACGACAAGCAGACTAAGCAATGGGAGCGGATGCGGGCGAAGCTGATCATGGCCGCGCCCGGTTTCACCCATATTCTTTATAAGATGATGTCGCGTGCCGGCCACAAGCACGCGCTCTTCACCGACGATCCGCAAGTTCCTGTTGCCGCCACCGACGGCGTGGTGATGCTCCTCAACGTCAACGAGATCTTTAAGTATCCCATCGGGCAAGCCGTGTTCATCATGATCCACGAGATTGCCCACAACATGTTCAA
>CAVWJU010000011.1:0-105669 GCA_963755275.1 uncultured Solirubrobacteraceae bacterium
CACCTCGAACGTCTGGCTGCTGGTCGAGGATGCCGATCGCCATCAGCAGCCGCCGGGTCAGCTCCACCAGGGCGACCGCGAGGTTTCCGGGAGCGCGACCCTGCCCAGCCGTCGTTTGTTGCTCTCGTTCGCCACGGCGTCAGTCGTCGACTTCGCCGAAGATCAGCACACGGTCGTCGTCGGGCGTCGACTGCTGCTCGGAGACCTTGGACACGAACCGGAACCGGTCACCCACGCGCGGCCGGGTCGAGTTGGAGGTCCGCTGCCAGATCCCGCACAGCTCGCCGTCATCGTTCGCACCGTCCTGGTCCCCCACGGCGTCGCCAGAGAGGCACAGCTCGTTGGTCCGGGCGTTGTAGCTGTCGACGGTGCCGGTGGTGCGTTCCGGGGTGTCGGGACCGGCCACGACCCCGATGAGGTAGCCACCGAGGAGACAGACCCCGGCGCCCGCGATCACGACCGGGGTCGGCAGGTTCAGGTTCGCCACAGAATCAGTCTGGCATGGATCGTTCGGCGTTCCGTGACGCCTCCGCGGGGCGCGCCGGGCGGCTCACGGGTGGCGACTCCGGCGGGCCCACAGGCGGGACCACTGGCGGGGCCACCTGAGGTGGGGTCGGTGGGCGCGGGTCGATCCGGGGCGCGTCGCCCTCGTCCGCGTCCGGCTCACTCGCCGTGGCGGGGGTCTCCTCCCCCGTGGCCGGCCGACGCGCCGCGAGCCGCTGGGGCAGCACCCCGCTGATCCGCCGCACCAGCTCCTGACGGGCCGACGTGGTGGAGCTCTGCGGGAACAGGGTGTCGCAGGCGGCGTTGACGGCCGCGCCGATCAGCACGGCGATGGACAGGATGTAGAGCCACAGCAGCACGACTATCGGCGCCGCGAGCGGCCCGTAGATGGACGTGCCGCCGCCTCCGACCGTGCTCTGCAAGGTGGCACGCAGCAGCCAGCTGCCGCCGATCCACACCGCGAGCGTGAGCACCGCACCCGGGATGTCGTAGCGCCAGGACGTCCGTACCGGCACCGACAGGTGGTAGAGCGTGGTGATGAAGGCGACCGTCAGGACCAGTACGGTCGGCCAGTAGAGGTTCTCCACCCAGGCCACCTGGTCGGGAATCACATCCGACGACCAGTGCCGGGCCGGCGAGCACCAGCGGGACCACGATGATGCCCAGCACCAGCGCGATGACGTAGAGGCTGAACGACAGCGCCCGGGTGCGGACGATGCCGCGCCGGCCACCCAGCCCGTACATGATCGTGATGGTGTCGACGAAGACGTTGAGAGCGCGCGAGCCCGACCAGAGCGCGAGCACGAAACCGATCGATATGACGTCGACCCGGCCACCCTCGAGGACGTCGTCGAGAGTCGGCTTGACGATCTTGTTGACGCTGCTGTCGGTCAGGGCCCGAGAGCTGAACTCGATGATCTGGTCCCTGAACTGGTCCACCTCGGTCACGTCGTAGCGGTCGGCGAGTAGCCGACCGACCCGGCGAGCCCGAAGATCAGCGGCGGCAGCGACAAGATCGCGAAGAAGGCCGCCTCCGCGGCCAGCCCGGTGACGCGGTACCGCAGGCACGAGTCGACGGTGTCCTTCAGTAGCAGCCAGCCCATCTTCCGCTTCGAGACGTTGCGGTAGAGGGCGCGGGCCCGGTGGAGCCGTCTGGGATCCGCTCGGGTGTTTCTTTTGCTGGCTGCACGTCCTTACGGTATCCGCATGGACAGCCACCACCCACACAGTCAGCAACCAGGCCCCGCCCCTGGTGGGCTACGACGTCTACGGCGGCGATCGGGCCCTCACCGAGGGCATCGAGCGTCACCTCGGATCCGCGGACCCGAACTCCTCGGCGAGGTACGGCAGGAGCTCACCGACCTCGGGCGCGCGGCGGGTCCGCGCAGGCCCGGAATGGGGTGTCTGGCGAACGAGAACCCGCCGAAGCTGCGGACGCACGACCGGTACGGGAACCGGATCGACGAGGTCGAGTTCCACCCGGCCTGGCACCGGCTGCTGGCACGCGCGGTCGGCCCCGGGCTGCACGCGCGCCCTGGGGCCGCGGCCGGGCACCTGCACGCCGCGCCGCCGGGGTTCTACCTGTGGTCGCAGACCGAGGCGGGGCACGGCTGCCCGATCTCGATGACGTACGCCGCCGTGCCGGCGCTGCGGGCCGACCCGGCGCTCGCCGCCGAGTGGGAGCCGCTGCTGACCTCGCGCGTCTACGACCCGGGCGTGCCGGCCGCGCCGAAGGCCGGCGCTGCTCGCCGGCATGGGGATGACGGAGAAGCAGGGCGGCTCCGACGTACGGGCCAACACCACCGCGGCCCGCCGAGCGGCGCGACGGAGTACGTGCTGACCGGGCACAAGTGGTTCACCTCGGCGCCGATGAACGACGTGTTCCTGGTGCTGGCGCAGGCCCGGGCGGGCTGACCTGCTTCCTGGTGCCGCGGGTGCTGCCGGACGGCACGCGCAACGGGCTCGCGTCCAGCGGCTCAAGGACAAGCTGGGCAACCGGTCCAACGCCTCCGTCGAGGTCGAGTTCGACGGGACGTGGGCGCGGCGGGTCGGCGAGGAGGGCCGCGGGGTGCGGACCATCATCGAGATGGTCGCGATGACCCGGCTGGACTGCGTGCTCGGCTCGGCCGCGCTGATGCGGCAGGCGCTGACCCAGGCGTCTCCACGCGCCGCACCGCTCGGCGTTCGGCGCGCCGGCTGGTCGACCAGCCGCTGATGCGGAACGTGCTCGCCGACCTGGCCCTGGAGTCGGAGGCGGCGACCACCCTGGCGCTGCGGCTGGCGGCCGCGGTCGACGGCCCGGGACCGCGCACGAGGCGGCCTTCCGCCGGCTCGCGCTGCCCGCCGCCAAGTACTGGGTGAGCAAGCGCACGCGCGCGATGGTCGCGGAGGCGCTGGAGTGTCTGGGCGGCAACGGCTACGTCGAGGAGTCCGGGCTGCCGCGGCTGCTGCGCGAGTCCCCGCTGAACTCCATCTGGGAGGGCTCGGGCAACGTCCAGGCGCTGGACGTACTGCGGGCGCTGGAGCGCGAGCCCGAGGCGCTGGACGCCTTCCTCCAGGAGGTCGGGAAGGCCCGCGGCGCCGACCACCGGCTGGACGCGCGCCATCAAGGACCCGCTGGCGCGCTCGCCGACCTGGAGGGCATCGAGGCGCGGGCCCGCCGCGTGGTCGAGCGGATGGCGCTGGTGCCTGCAGGGGTCGCTGCTGGTGCGCTTCGCCCCCGGAGGTCGCCGACGCGTTCTGCGCCAGCAGGTTGGGCACGACGTACGGCGGAACGTTCGGTGCGCTGCCGGGCGGCGACCTGACGTCGATCGTGGAGCGGACCACCCCGACCCCGTGACGGGGCTCAGTTCCCGGTGACCTCGAAGTCGTCGTAGAGCACGTCCGCCCCCGCACCGGCGGTGACCAGGCCGACCCCGTCCCCGACGTCCCACGGGTGCTCGGCGCTGTCGGGGTAGGTCCCGGTGACCACCTCGGTGCCGTTGACACTGAGCGCGAGCTGCGCCTCGGGTGACCCGGACCCCTCGCCCCGCTCGCAGGTCGCGGTCAGGTGGTTGCTCTCCCCCGGCTTCAGCTCGTCCGTCAGCGGCTGCTCGGCGATCGGCACGTAGTCCGCGGAGATCTCGTCCCAGAGTCCGAGGATCGCGGTCTTCGCGTCGACGTACAGCAGGAACGCGGAGTCACCGGCCTCATCCTGCGTGGGGTGGTTCCAGCAGGTGATGCCGTAGGCGCCGAGCTTTGACATCCCGGCGGCATGCGGGTGTCGACATCCACGGTGACCGCGTAGTCGTCGGAGATCGACGACACCGTGGTCGGTGCGGTGGCCGCGTGCGAGGCGTTCTCCCGGGTCGCGATCCGGAACATGCCGCCCTCGAAGTCGTCGTACGACGTCACGTAGCCGGCGGTGTTCTCCTCCTTCCAGCCCGAGGCCGGGTCGGCGAAGGAGTCGCAGAAGCCCGGGCAGTCGGAGGCGGCCGGCGACTCCGAGGCGGGGCTGCTCGGCGAGGAGCTCTCGCTCTCCTCGGCGGTCGGCCTGGCGGTCGGACTCGCGGTGGGGCGCTGCTGGGCGTCGGACCCGCCGTCGTCACCTCCGCAGCCGGCGAGGGCGAGCACCGCCGCTGTGAGACCGCAGGACACGGTCCGGCGCAGGCGATCGTTCGGGGACGTGACACGCATCGAGGGGCTCCCGGGACGAGACGGCGACGGCGCCCGAGGCCGACACGCTCGTCGTCGCGCTGCGTCCCAAGCGCTCTGACGTGCCGGCGAGGACCCGCGCCTTCCCGCTCGAGAGGGCCGGCGGGAAGGTCGAGCTCGAGGCCGACGAGGACACGGAGGTCTGGACGAGCGTCGTCCGCTCCGACGGCGCGGCCTCCCCCGGCGTCCAGGGTTAGCCCGTGTTGCGCATGCCCGCCGCGATCCCCGTGATCGTGGCCAGCAGCGCCGCCCGCGCCTCCTCGCGCCCGCCGCGCACGCGCCGCAGCAGCTCGACCTGGAGATGCGAGAGCGGGTCGATCCATGGGTTGCGGTGCTCGAGCCGGGCCTGCAGCGCAGGCGTCTCGTCGAGCAGCCGCCCTTGCTCGGTGACCGTCAGCACGCGCTCGACGACGCTGTCGTACTCGCTCTTGAGGTCGTTCCAGAAGCGCTCGACGATGTCGTCGTCGACGAGCGTCAGGTAGCGCTCGGCGACCCCGAGATCGGACTTGAAGAGCGCCATCTCGAGCGTCCCGATCAGCCCGCGGAAGAACGGCCAATCGCGCCACATCTCGCGGTGAAGCTCGAGGTCGCCGGCCTCCAGCGCCGCGCCCGCGCCGTACCAGGACGGCAGCAGCAGGCGGTTCTGGGTCCAGGCGAACACCCACGGGATCGCGCGCAGCGACTCGACGCCTGCGACGCCCTTGCGCGACGGCGGCCGCGACCCGATGTTGAGCTGGCTGAGCTCGGCGATCGGCGCCACCTGGCTGAAGAAGCGCAGGAACTCCTCGTTCTCGTAGACCAGGCCGCGATAGCGCTCGCGCGAGCGCGCCGACAGCCGCTCCATCTCCTCGCGCCACTCGTCCTTGACCGGCGGGTTGGGCAGCGCGGTGGCGAGCATGACCGCGGACACCGTCTGCTCCAGCGAGCGCTCGGCCAGCTCCGGGTCGGCGTAGCGCGCGGACACCGTCTCGCCCTGCTCGGTGATCCGGATGCGGCCGTTGACGGTGCCCTCGGGCTGGGCCAGGATCGCGCGGTAGGTCCGCCCGCCGCCGCGCGACGGCGAGCCGCCGCGGCCGTGGAAGAGCTCGAGCAGGATGCCGGCCTCCGCTGCCTGCACGGCCAGCCGCTCCTGGGCGTTGTGCAGCGCCCAGGTGGAGCCGATGTAGCCCGTGTCCTTGCCGGAGTCCGAGTAGCCGACCATCACCGTCTGGCGATTGGCCTGCGTACGCAGGTGCGCCACATAGGGCTCGCAGGCGTACAGCTCCGCCATCGTCGCCGGCGCCTGCTCGAGCGCCGCGCGCGTCTCGAACAGCGGCACCATCCGCAGCGCGTTCGCGCCGGCGCGGTGTGACAGCCAGGTCGCCGCCAGCACGTCCGACGGCTGCTCGGTCATCGAGATCACGAACGCCGGCACGGCCTGCGGCCCATAGGCGTCGGCGCTCAGCGCCACGGTGTCGAGCACGCGCAGCAGCTCGCCCGCCTCGTCGCCGGGGTCGTACTCGATGCCGCGCCGGCTGCTGGCCAGCGCCTCGGTCAGCAGCGCCTGGCGGCGCGGCTCGTCGGCGTCGGCGTAACCCGGGAGGATCGCCGCCGTGGCCTCGCGCACTACGTCCGCGCCCTGGCGGATGTCGATCCCGGCCAGGTGGAAGCCGAACACGTCGACCTGCCACAGCAGCCGCTTGATCGAGCCCATCGCCACGTGACGCGAGTTGAGATGCGCGAGCACGAGCTCGAGGTCGCGCCGCAGCGCCTGCGCATCGGCGTAGCCGGGCTCGCGCCCGCGCGGCTGCAGCGTGTTGGAGAGCCGGTGGTGGACGAACCCGAGCTTGGTGCGCAGCGGCTCCCACTCGCGATGCGGGCGGCGCAGGACGGTGGCGCTCGGGAGCTCGGCGGCGTCGTGCTCCAGCGACTCGGTCAGCTCCTCGGACAGCGGCACCCGCAGCGAGGAGTGCGAGAACGCGCGCGCGAGCTGGTCGACGCGGTCGCGGAACATCCGCAACGCGGTGTTGCGGTGCAGCTGCAGCGCCCGCGCGAGCGTGTCGGCGCCGACTTCGGGGTGGCCGTCCATGTCGCCGCCGGTCCAGCTGCCGTAGGACAGCACGGGCTGGACGAGCCGGACGTCGAGCGCGTGCTCGATCTCGCCCAGCACGAGCGGGACGGCGTCGAACAGCACGGCCTCGAAGAAGAACAGGTTGCGGCGCACCTCGTCCTCGACGCGCGGGCGGATCCGGCGCAGCTCGTCGGTCTGCCACCACAGCGTCAGGACTTCGCGCAGCTCGGCCAGCAGCGCGCGCCGGCGGGCATGTCCGGTGCGCGGGTCGTCGAGGCGGTCGAGCAGTGCCGCGACGTCCCACTGATGATCGAGCACCGAGCGCCGCGTGGCCTCGGTCGGGTGAGCGGTCAGCACGTGCTCGATCTGCAGCTGCGCGGTCAGCGGCGCGATGTCGATGTCGTTGCGGCGCAGGATGTCGGCCGTCTCGGCCAGCGACTCGCGCTGCACGGCGCCGGTGGCGTCGTACTGCCGGCGGCGGCGCACACGCTCGCGCTCCTCGGCGATGTTGGCCAGTTGGAGCTCGACCGAGCAGGCTCGGATGATCGGCTCCACGGACTCGTCCGGCACGCCGCCGAGGTAGGCGACGAGCCGCTCGGCGGCGGCTTCGTCGCCGTCACGGACCGCGGCGGCGGTCCGGAACAGCCATTGCAGGCGGGAGGCGAAGACGCGCCCCGCCTGCTCCTCGAGCACCTCGATCAGCGTGTTCGAGAGCAGCTCGGTGTCTTGCGAGAGGCCGTCCGTCGCCGTGGCCGGCGCGGGGCTTTGAACGTCGAGGCTGGTCACTCCCGCCTAATGATGAAGCAGTGCCGTCGGCGCGTGATTGGACGCGTGGCGCATCTCGGCCTGGACCGACCGTCCACCCGGGAGGCGTCAGAGTGCGCGTGTGGCCAGGCGACCCCGTTCCGACCGCGTCCGCGATTCCGTGATCTGGGGCGCCCTGCTCGGCGCGGCGGCGGGGGCGGTGCTCGCCCCTGATCCGGCGCTGGGCGCGCTGGCCGGCGCGCTGCTGTGGGCGCCCGCCGAGGCCGTCGCGACGCTGCGCCAGGGCGTCGCCCAGCCGAAGCCGCTGTGGGCGCGGGTGATCGCCAGCGGCCTGCTGATGGCGCTCGTCGGCGCGCTGCTCGGTCTGGTGCTCGGGACCCTGGCGACGGCGATCGTGTGCGGAGCGCTCGTCGGGCTGCTGGGCGTGCGGCCGCTCAAGCTGGCGCTCGGCGTGGCGGTCGGCGTGGTCGTCGGGCTGCTCGTCGCGGAGCCGGCGCTCGCCGCCGCGCTGGTCGCCGTCGCCTACCGGCTGCTGGCGGCGTTCGCCTACCGCCGGCGCCCGCTGGTGCGGATCATGGCCGAGCAGGTGCCCGCCGACGAGCTGCGCTACGTGGTCCCGTTCGAGGCCCGCTCGCGCTACGTCGGCGCCGACTACGTCGAGCAGCTCGCGCACGTCAGCGGCGGCACGTTCCGCCGCAACCCGCCGGACGTCGGCATCCTCGCCTCGCTCGACAGCCTCGCCGGCCCGACCTTCGACGCCGCCCGCGTGCACCCGCTGATCCGCGAGTTCTACGAGCACACGAGCCGCTTCAAGCTCTCGATCGTCCCGGAGTGGCGGACCTGGATGAAGCCCGCGTACGAGCTCTTCAAGCGGGTCGTCGCCGAGCCGCTCGGCCAGGCCGCGATCCCGTCGAACATCGAGGAGGCCCAGCGCGGGATGGTCTCGACGATCGACACGATCTCGTTCGACGGCGAGGCGATCGACATCCGCGGCTGGATCCGCACGTTCGCGGACTCGGGCAAGCCGATCTACGTCGGCATCTACACGAGCTTCCGGCACGAGGACCGCGGCTACGTGAGCGTCGGCTTCCCGATCCCGAGCTCGAACTTCACGGCCACGCTTGAGCCGCACAACATCGACGGGGACGGGCTCGAGCTCAGCTCACGCTCGTCGCTCGAGTTCCCCGGCCACTACCTGAGCGCGGTGCAGGACGGGTCGCTGACCGTGCTCAAGCTGCTCGCCTTCCACGAGCGCATCCATGTCCACGTCGACGACGGCGAGCTCAAGACCGAGCACAGCTTCTCGCTCGCCGGGCAGCGCTTCCTCACGCTGCACTACGAGATCGAGCGACTCTAGGACGACCATGCCCGCGGCGACGGTGTCGTTCGTGGCCTCGTCGACGAGGATGAACGCGCCGGTGGCGTGGCAGCGCTCGTACGCGTCGGCGGCGATCTCGCCCCCGAGCCGCAGGCGCACGTGCGCGATGTCGTTGAGCCGCAGCTCCTCGGCGGCCGGCCACTCGAGCGTCTCGAACTCGATCCGGCCGTCGATCGCGTCGACGCGTGCGGGCACGGTGCGCGTGCCGTGCTTGAGCAGGAAGCGGTCGCGCTCGCGGGCCGGGCGGTCGCCGAGCCAGCAGACCGTGGCACGCAGCTCGCGCACCGGCTCGGGCGCGTCCTCGGCGGCCGCGATCAGCTCGCCGCGCGCGAGGTCGACCTCGTCCTCGAGCCGGACGGACACGCTCAGCGGCACCTCGACCTGCTCGGCGGGGCCGTCGGCGTCGCGCACCTCGGCGACGCGGGTGCGGGTCCCGCTCGGCAGCACGACGACCTCGTCTCCGGCCTTCAGCGCGCCGGCGGCGAGCCGGCCCGCGGCCCAGCGCGTCCCGCCGTCGCCGCGCAGCACGAGCTGCACCGGCAGGCGGGCACCGTGGACGGCCGGCGGCTCGATCGGCATCGTCTCCAACCGCTCGAGCAGCGGCGGGCCGGTGTACCAGGGCATGTTCACCGACGGCTCGACGACGTTGTCGCCGTCGAGCGCCGAGATCGGGATGAACTCGATCTCGTGCAGGCCGACCTTCGCGCCCAGCTCGAGCACCGCCCGGACGACGTCGTCGAAGCGCTCCTCGGCGTAGTCGACCAGGTCCATCTTGTTGACGGCCACGATCACATGGCGGATCCGCAGCAGCGCGGCGATCGTGGCGTGGCGGCGCGACTGCTCGGTCAGCCCCGCGCGGGCGTCGACGAGCAGCAGCGCGAGATCGGCGGTGGACGCGCCGGTGACCATGTTGCGCGTGTACTGGGCGTGGCCCGGGCAGTCGGCGAGGATGAAGCGCCGGCGCGGCGTCGCGAACGAGCGGTAGGCGACGTCGATCGTGATGCCCTGCTCGCGCTCGGCGCGCAGGCCGTCGGTCAGCAGCGCGAGGTCGAGCCCGTCGACCGAGCGCTCCTCGACGTGCGCGAGCTGGTCGGCCAGCACGGCCTTGGCGTCGTAGAGCAGGCGGCCGATCAGCGTCGACTTGCCGTCGTCGACCGAGCCGGCGGTGGCGAGGCGCAGAAGGTCCATGGCTAGAAGTAGCCCTCCTTCTTGCGGTCCTCCATCGCGGCCTCCGAGGCGCGGTCGTCGGCGCGCGTCTCGCCGCGCTCGGTGATGTTCGTGGCGGCGATCTCGGCCACGACCTCAGTCAGCGTGGAGGCCTCGGACCGGACCGCGCCGGTGCAGCTCATGTCGCCGACCGTGCGGTAGCGCACGGACGTCGTGAACGGCTCCTCGCCGTCGATCAGCTGCAGGTACGGGCTGACGGCGTAGAGCATCCCGTCGCGCGCGAACACCTCGCGCTCGTGGGCGAGGTAGATCGGCGGCAGCTCGAGCTCCTCGCTGGCGATGTACTGCCAGACGTCGAGCTCGGTCCAGTTGGAGATCGGGAACGCGCGGATGTTCTCGCCGCGGCGCACGCGCGCGTTGTAGAGGTCCCACAGCTCGGGCCGCTGGCGGCGCGGGTCCCAGGTGCCGAAGTCGTCGCGGAAGGAGAGCACGCGCTCCTTGGCGCGGGCGCGCTCCTCGTCGCGGCGCGCGCCGCCGAAGCAGGCGTCGAGCTCGTACTCGTCGATCGCGTCGAGCAGCGTGACCGTCTGCAGCCGGTTGCGCGACGCCCGCGGCCCGGTCTCCTCGCGCACGCGGCCGGCGTCGATCGACGCCTGGACGCTTCCCACCAGCAGCTCGCAGGTCGTTCTCGCGCACCAGCCGGTCGCGGAACTCGATCACCTCGGGGAAGTTGTGCCCGGTGTCGATGTGCAGCAGCGGGAACGGCACGTTGCCCGGCGCGAACGCCTTCTGCGCCAGGCGGACGAGCACGATCGAGTCCTTGCCGCCGCTGAACAGCAGCGCCGGCTTCTCGCGCTCGGCCGCGACCTCGCGCATGACGTGGATGGCCTCGGCCTCGAGCGCCCGCAGATGTGAGAGCGCAGGTTGCGTGACGGCGGTCATACGTGCAGCCCGCACTCGGTCTTGGACAGGCCGGCCCAGCGGCCCTCGCGGCCGTCGCCCGGGTTCGTGCAGGGCGCGCAGCCGATCGAGGCGTAGCCGTGATCGTGCAGCGGGTTGTAGGGCAGCTCGCGCTCGGCGATCCGCCGCCAGAGGTCCTTCTCGGTCCAGTCGTAGAGCGGGTTGAACTTCCAGATCCCGCGCTTGTCGTCCCACTCGACGGGCCGCGCGTCGGCGCGCGTCGGCGACTGCTCGCGGCGGATGCCGGTGATCCAGGCGTCGACGCCGCTCAGCGCGCGCTCGAGCGCGGCGACCTTGCGCTCGCCGCAGCAGTGCGCCGGGCCCGTCCAGTCGCCGCTCGCGTCCTCGATCGCGATGTCGACGCCGAAGCGCTGCTCGAACTCGCGCCAGGTCGCGAGCGTCTCCGGGAAGAGCACGCCGGTGTCGATCGTGACGATCCGCGCGTCGGGCGCGAGCCGCACGAGCTCGTCGATCAGCACCGACTCCTCCTTCTGGAAGGAGCACAACATGACCAGGCGCGGGTGGTGGCGCTCCACCGCCTGCGCCAGCACGTCGGTGATGCTCATGCGACCGGTTCTTCGACCGGCGTCAGCTCGTTGGTCCACCACTCGGGCTCGGTGCGGCCCGCGAAGTCGCGGAACGTCTCGTCCTCGCCGTGGTTCTGCTCGTACAGGGTGAAGATCCGCAGCAGGGTCTCGTTGAGCTCCCAGTGCGGGACCTTCTTGATCACGACGTCGCCGAACTTCGGGTTCTCGCCGAGGTGGCCGCCGATGCGGATGTCCATCGCCTCGACGAACTCGCCGTCGACCTTCTTGAGCACGCCCTCGATGCCGACGTCGGCGATCTGATGCTGCGCGCAGCTCGACGAGCAGCCGGCGAAGTGCAGGCGGAAGTCCTCGCCGTGGCCGTTCGGGCGCACGTGCTCGTCGAGGAACTTGCCGATCTCGACCGCGCGCGACTTCGTGAACACCTTGGCCAGGCCGCAGAACTCCTTGCCCGTGCAGGTCTGAAGGCCGCGCTGGAAGAGCGTCGGCGTGGGGGTGAGCTCGGCGACGAGCGGCTCGGCCAGCAGCGCCTCGACGTTCTCGTTCGGGATCCACGGCAGCACGACGTTCTGCTGGTGGGTGAGGCGCAGCGCGTCGTCGGCGTTCGAGCCGTGCTTGCGCGCGAGCGCGGCGAGCTCGAACAGCTGGCGCGCCTTCAGCCGGCCGACGGGCACGACGAGCCCGACCGTGCTGTGTGTCTTGTCGGCCTGGGGGAGGACGCCGATGTGGTCCTCGCCGGAGAGCCCGGGGGCCTTCGGGACGCCGCGGCGCAGCGGGCGGCCGACGCGCGTCTCGAGCTCCTCGCGCAGCGCGTCGGGGCCGACGCGGTCGACGAGGAACTTCAGCCGCGCCTTGCCGCGCGCCTTGCGGTTGACCTCGGCGTCGCGGAAGATCCCGGTCATCCCGGCGATCACCTCGGGCGCCTCCTCGGGCGTCACGAAGACGTCCATCCAGCGCGCGAAGCGCGGCTGCGTGGAGAGCCCGCCACCGACGCGCAGGTTGAAGCCCTTCGTGCCGTCGGGCTGGACCGCCGCGGACAGCGCGATGTCGTTGATCAGGCCGCGCGCGCAGTCCTCGGCGCAGCCGGTGACGCTGATCTTGTACTTGCGCGGAAGGTTCGAGTAGAGCTTGTTGTCGAGGAAGTAGCTCGTGGATCGCCTCGGACGGTCGCGTAGCCGTCGACGATCTCGTCGTGCGCGAGGCCGCTGACCGTGCAGCCGACGACGTTGCGCGTGATGTCGCCGCACGCGCCGGAGCTCGTCATGCCGACGCGCTCGAGGCGCTCGAAGATCTCCGGGACCTTGTCGAGTGTGATCCAGTGGATCTGGAAGCACTGGCGCGTCGTGCAGTCGATCACGCCGCGGCCGAAGTCCTCGGCGATCGAGGCCATCGTCTCGACCTGCTCGGCGCTGAGCTTGCCCTGGATGACCTTGACCCGGAGCATGAAATGGCCGTCGCCGGTGTTGTGCGCGTAGAGGCCGTACCACTTGAGGAGGCCGACGTGGTCGGGATCGAGCGTCTCCCAGCCGTCCTGGGCGGCGCGCAGGAGCTCGGGGAGGACGTCGAGGCCGTCCGTGGCGGCCTTAATGCGTTCGATCTTGCTCATGGGGTCCGTGGGACGGTACCGAAATCCGCGTGAATCACAAGTATTCGAATCAGGATTAAGAAATATGGATGCCGATCAGGATTTGCCCTGGAAAGTCAACCAATCTGGTCGAGATTGGCTCAGCCTGCGTGGAGAGCTGGTTGTCGTGGGCAAGAGCCCGGACGGAGACTCGATCCGCTTCGCCCCTGAAACCCCGTCGCTGCTCGGTTCACTAACTGACGGCGAGCGCGCGGAGCCGTCGGAGGACGGCACGGTCCAGCTGCGGCTCGACGGCATCGACACGCCCGAGACGCACTACGGGAACCTGGCGCAGCCGCTCGGTGACGCGGCGCGCGACGAGTTGCTGGCGTGGTGCGGGTTCACGGGCGTGCGCTGGAGCGGCGACCAGGTCGTGGCCGCGACACCGGAGCGGATTCCCGCCGCGGCGCTCTCTCGGTTGGTCGACGTCAACGGCCGGCCGGTCGTGCTGTTGCTGGTCGGCGACGGGCTGCCGGCGGACGGCGTCGCAGTGCCGGCGAGCGAGTGGGTCGGCCGGTCGGCGAACCTGGCGCTGGCGTCGTCGGGCGCCGCGTACGGCACCGTCTACGCGACGACCGAGGCGTCGGTGCGCGAGGCGCTGCTCGCGCCCGCGCGCGAGGCCCGCTCTGAGGGGCGCGGCGTGTGGGCGCGTGACGCGAGCGGCGGCTTCGAGCTGCGCTCGCAGGCCTCGATCGGCCCCGAGGGCGCGTTGATCCTGCCCAAGCTGTTCCGGCGCTGCTCGGACTACCTGCGCTCGCGCAGCGCCGGCCAGACGTTGCCGGAGTGGCTGCGGGCGCAGCAGGGCGGGCGCGACCCGCAGGACGACGCCGTGATCGTCGACGGCGAGACGCTGCGGTTCAGCGATCTGATCTCGCAGGCGGGCGACCGCATCTCGCTGCTCGCCGACCCGCTCGAGATCCTCTTCCTCGATTAGTCGAACAGCACGTCGGGCGAGACGGTGAGGCGCCGGGTCGTGACGATCGGCGCGCCGTAGGGGTTGAGCGGGTCGTCGGGGAGCCGCGTGACGTCGCAGGCCGCGAGCACTTCCGGCGTGAGGAAGCGGCTCGGCTTGCCGTAGCCGTGCGCGTCGTCGCGGCCGTGCGGGCGGTGGTGGTAGCGCACGGGGACGTAGAGCGTGAGCTGGCGCCGCGCGCGCGTCATCCCGACGTACAGCAGCCGCCGCTCCTCGTCGATCGACTCGCTCGTCCCCGCCGCCATGCACGCCGGGAAGTTGCCGTCGTAGACGGCCAGCACGTGCACGCTGTCCCACTCGAGGCCCTTCGCCGAGTGGATCGTCGAGATCGTCAGGTAGTCCTCGTCGAGGTGCGGCGGCTGGGCGAGATCGGCGCTCGAGCTCGGCGGGTCGAGCACGAGCTCGGCCACGAAGTGCCGCGAGTCAGACGCCTGCTGCGCCGCCTGCACGAGCTGGTCGAGGTCCTGCACGCGCAGCGCCCCGTCGGGGTAGCGGAGCTTGATCAGCGGCGCCAGCACGTCGCGCAACAGCTCGGCGCGAGGTCCGGCCCGCGGGTCGCTGCGCGCCTCGCCGAGCGCGGCGATCAGCGCGTCCGCACCGGCACGCGCCGCCGCGGGAAGCAGCTCACGCGCCGCGGGCCAGGCCGCGAGCCGGTCCGCGCGCCGCCCTGCCGCCGGTCTCGCCGCGCGGCGGTCGCCGCGCCGCGAGCGGCCCGTCGCGGCCTGCGCCGCCGGCTGTCGCCGCGCCGCCCCGCGTGGCCGCTCCGCCGCCCATCGCCGCGATCAGCTTGCGCGCGCTCACCGGGCCGACCCCCTCCACGAGCTGCAGCACCCGGAACCAGGCCACGTCGTCGGCGCCGTTGTCGACCAGCCGCAGCGCGGCCACGAAGTCCTTCACGTGCGCGGCCTCGAGGTAGCGCAGCCCGCCGTACTTGTGGAACGGGATCCGCCGCCGCGTCAGCTCCAGCTCGAGCAGGTCGGAGTCGTGCGACGTGCGCGCGAGCACCGCCTGCGCGCGCAGCTCCATGCCCTGCTCGCGCGCCTCGAGGATGCGCTCGCAAACCTCCTCGGCCTGGGCGGCCTCGTCGCGCACGTGGACCACGCGCGGGCGCACGCCGCCGGTGCGGTCCGCCCGCAGGCGCTTCGGAAACGCCCGTGAGGCTTGCGCCGCGAGCGCGTTCGCGGCGTCCAGCACGGGTTGCGTCGAGCGGTAGTTGCGCTCCAGCGTGACCACGCGCGTGCCCGGGAAGTGCGAGGGGAAGTCGAGGATGTGCGCGGCCGACGCCGAGCGGAAGCCGTAGATGGCCTGGAAGTCGTCGCCCACCGCGGTCACCGCCGGCCCGTTCGATCCCAGCGAGCGCGCGAGATCGACCTGCAGCCCGTTGACGTCCTGGTACTCGTCGATCAGCACGTGGTCGAACGCCGACGCCAGCAGCGGCCCGATCACGTCGTCGGCGGCCAGCGCGCGCCAGTACAGCAGCAGGTCGTCGAGATCGACCACCCCCAGCGACCGCTTGCGCGCGGTGTAGTGGCGAAACAGCGCCGAGATCGCCTCGCGGTGCTCCGAGCACCACGGGAAGTGCGTCTCGATCACGCCCGACAGCGGCTCCTGCGCGTTGACCGTGCGCGAGTAGATGTCGAGCAGCGTCGCCTTGCGCGGGAAGCGCGTCTTGGACTTCGCGTGCCCGTGCTCGGTGCGCAGCAGGTCGAGCACGTCCGCGGCGTCGCCGGCGTCGAGCACCCCGAACCCGCCGGGCAACCCCAGCGCCGCTGCGTGCCGGCGCACCAGCCGATGCGCGACGGAATGGAAGGTCCCGCCGAGCACGCGCGACGAGGCCGGGACGAGTCCGCGTGAGCGCTGCAGCATCTCGCGCGCCGCCCGCCGCGTGAACGTCAGCAAGAGGATCCGCTCCGACGGGACGCCCTCGCTGACCAGCCACGCGACCCGCGAGCACAGCGTGGTCGTCTTACCGGTGCCCGCGCCGGCGATGATCAGCAGCGGCCCGCCGGCGTACGTCGCGGCCTCCCGTTGTTCGGAGTTGAGCGCCTCGAGCCAGGGTCGCTCCCCGGTTTCCGCCACGACCGCCATGGCCGCCGAACGCTACGGACGGGCTCGGACGGCACAGATAACCGTGCACGATTTGCCTGACCGGGAATAGGATCGTTGCCTATGGAGGCCAACGGTCGGCCGTTGCGAGCGGATGCCGCTCGCAACCGAGCACGAGTGCTGGAGGCCGCGCGCACCGCGTTCGCGGAGGCGGGGCTCGACGTCGGTGTCGAGGAGATCGCCCGCCGCGCGGGCGTCGGGAAGGGGACGCTGTACCGGCGGTTCCCGACCAAGGAGGCCCTGGTGCGGGCGATCTTCGACGAGGTCCAGGACGAGGTCGAGGTGCTCTTGGCCGAGACCACCGCGATCGAGGATGCGGGCGAGGCGTTCGCGCACTACCTCAACGGCGCGGCGCGGATGCAGGCATCCAACCAGGGCTTCTACGACGTCGTCGCGCAGCGCATGGGCGCGGCGGCGCTGACCGACGAGCAGCGCCGCGGCATGCTGGCCGCGGCCGCCGTGCCGCTCGAGCGCGCCCAGCAGGAGGGCGCGGTCCGTGGTGACCTCGTGCCCGAGGACGTGTGGCTGATGCTGCGGATGATCGGCGCGACGACGCGCCCCGCGCCCGACGGCAGCAGCATGGCCGAGCACTGGCCACGGTTCGTCGGGCTGCTGCTCGATGCGCTGCGACCGGACGCGGCGCGCCCGCTCCCGGCCGAACCCTGGCGGCTCCGATAGGAGAACCGAGCGCCGCGGGACGACGCGCTCAGCGGTCCCGAAACGACCGCCAGAGCAGCACTGCCCAGTCGGCCAGGCCGGACGCCAGGTGGCCCAGCGGGCCGGTCACGAACCAGGCGGCGAAACGCTCTCGCATATGCGCGCCTTTGTATCGTTGACCGCCGCTCTCATGGCTACCGACATCAGCACCACCACCACCGAGCTCCCCGAATCGCGCGTGCGCGTGGAGGCCGAGGTCGGCCCCGGCGAGGTCGAGCGCCGGATGACCCAGGCGGCGAAGCTGCTCGCCCGCAACATCCGCGTGCCGGGCTTCCGTGCCGGCAAGGCGCCGCCGCCGGTGGTGATCAAGCGCGTCGGGCGCGAGGCGGTGCTCAACGAGGCCGTGCAGGAGTCGATCGGCGGCTGGTACCGCGCGGCGATCGACGACGCGCACGTGGTCCCCGTCGGTGAGCCGGACCTCGACATGGGCGAGCTGCCCGCGATCGGCGAGCCGCTGAAGTTCTCGATCGAGATCGGCGTGCGCCCGAAGGCGACGCTCGGGGACTACAAGGGGCTCGAGGTCGCAAAGCGCGAGCCGGACGTCTCGGACGCGACGATCGACGAGGAGCTCGACCGGCTGCGCGAGCGCGCGGCCAAGCTCGAGACCGTCGAGCGCCAGGCCCAGCGCGGCGACTTCGTGGTGATGGACTTCGCGGGCACGCTCGACGGTGTCCCGTTCGCCGGCGGCGAAGGGCGCGACCAGATGGTCGAGCTCGGCTCGGGCCGGCTCGTGCCCGGCTTCGAGGACCAGCTCGAGGGCGCGGTCGGCGGCGAGGCGCGCACGGTCAAGGTGACGTTCCCCGACGACTACGGCTCGCCCGATCTCGCCGGCAGCGAGGCCGAGTTCGCGGTGACGGTCCGCGAGGTCAAGGCCAAGCAGCTGCCGGCGCTCGACGACGAGTTCGCCGAGGAGGCCGGCTTCGACACGCTGGACGAGCTGCGCGACGACATCCGCTCGCGGATCGCCGAGAGCGAGGCGGCCCAGATCGAGAACGAGTTCCGCGAGGCCGCGCTCGACGCCGCGGTGGCCGCCGCGACGATCGAGGTGCCGGACACGCTGGTCGAGGCGCGCGCTCGCGAGCTGTGGGAATCGATGCTGCACCAGCTCTCACACCAGGGCATCAACCGCGAGGCGTACCTGCGCATCTCCGGGCGCTCGGAGGAGGAGACGATCGAGCAGGCCAAGCCGGACGCCGAGCAGGCACTGCGGCGCGAGGCGGTGCTGGCCGCGGTCGCCGAGGCCGAGTCGCTCGAGCCGACCGAGGAGGAGATGCTCGAGGCCGTCGGCGAGGCCGCGCCGCCGGGCGAGAAGGTCTCCCCGAAGAAGTTGCTGGAGCGGCTGAAGTCCAACGGCCGGCTGGACAGCCTCAAGGACGACCTGTCCCAGCGCAAGGCCCTGGACGTGGTCGCGGAGTCGGCCAAGCCGGTTCCCGCCGCCGAGAGCTGAAGCCGAACCTGGCCGCAGGGCCCGGGGAGGGCGGGCGCGGCCCGTTGCTAGTCTTCGCCCGAGTGGTGCGGCACGGGCCGTCTGCCATCTGAAGGATTCGAGCGTTCGAAGCGAAACGAAGCGAGGACCGTGAGCCCACTCGTACCGATGGTTGTCGAACAGACCTCCCGTGGGGAGCGTGCGTTTGACATCTACAGCCGCCTCCTGAACGAGCGGATCGTCTTCCTCGGCACCCCCGTGGACGACCAGATCGCGAACCTGATCGTGGCCCAGCTCCTGCACCTGGAGTCCGAGGATCCCGACAAGGACATCTCGATCTACATCAACTCGCCGGGCGGCTCCGTGTACGCGGGTCTCGCGATCTACGACACGATGAACTTCATCAAGCCCGACGTGGCGACGATCTGCGTCGGCATCGCGATGTCGATGGGCGCGCTGCTGCTGGCCGGCGGCGCTCCGGGCAAGCGCATGGCGCTGCCGAACGCGAAGATCCTGATCCATCAGGTCAGCTCGGGCTTCCAGGGCCAGGCGACCGACATCGAGATCCACGCCCGCGAGGTCATCGAGCTGCGCCGGCGGCTCGACGAGATCATCGCCAAGCACTCCGGCAAGGACGTCGAGAAAGTGCGGTCAGATACTGAACGCGACTACTTCATGTCCTCGGACGAGGCCAAGGAGTACGGCATCATCGATCGGGTCATCCACGAGCACTGACCCGGTATGGCGCGCCCCACGGACTCCAACGAGCAGCTTCTCTGCAGCTTCTGCGGCAAGTCGCAACGACAGGTCAAGAAGCTGATCGCGGGTCCCGGCGTCTACATCTGCGACGAGTGCATCGATCTCTGTAACGAGATCATCGACGAAGAGCTCACCGCTCCGCCGACCTTCGACATCGACAATCTGCCGAAGCCGAAGGAGATCTACGGCGTCCTCAACGAGTACGTCGTCGGGCAGGAGCAGGCCAAGCGCACGCTGTCGGTGGCGGTCTACAACCACTACAAGCGCGTGCAGATGATGCAGTCCGACGACACGGACATCGAGCTGCAGAAGTCCAACATCCTGCTGCTCGGGCCGACGGGCTGCGGCAAGACGCTGCTCGCGCAGACGCTGGCGCGGATCCTCAACGTCCCGTTCGCGATCGCCGACGCCACGGCGCTGACCGAGGCCGGCTACGTCGGCGAGGACGTCGAGAACATCCTCCTGAAGCTGATCCAGGCCGCCGACTACGACGTCAAGAAGGCCGAGACCGGGATCATCTACATCGACGAGGTCGACAAGATCGCGCGCAAGGCCGACAACCCGTCGATCACGCGCGACGTGTCGGGCGAGGGTGTCCAGCAGGCGCTGCTGAAGATCCTCGAGGGCACGACTGCTTCGGTGCCGCCGCAGGGCGGGCGCAAGCACCCGCACCAGGAGTTCCTCACGATCGACACGACGAACGTCCTGTTCATCTGCGGCGGGGCGTTCGCGAACCTCGACAAGGTGATCGAGCGCCGGATCGGCCACAAGGGCGTGGGCTTCGGTGCCACGATCGAGTCCAAGGCCGATCGCGATCTCGGCGAGCTGTTCGAGCGCTGCCTGCCCGAGGACCTGATGCAGTACGGGCTGATCCCGGAGTTCATCGGGCGCCTGCCGGTCTCCTCGGCCGTGCATCAGCTGAGTCGCGAGGACCTGATCACGATCCTGACCGAGCCGCGCAACGCGATCGTCAAGCAGTTCCAGCGCTTCTTCGCGTTCGACTCGATCGAGCTCGTGTTCTCCACCGACGCGCTGAAGGCCGTCGCCGACCGCGCGTTGGAGCGCGAGACCGGCGCCCGCGGCCTGCGCTCGATCATCGAGGAGATCCTCCTCGAGGTGCAGTTCGAGCTGCCCTCGCGGCGCGATGTGAAGAAGTGCGTCGTGACCAAGGAGACCGTCGATCGCGGCGTCAAGCCGACGCTCGTGACCGAGGCGCCCGAAGAGGCGCCCGCCGCCAAGTCCGCCTGATTCGTCCTTCGAGGGTGAGTCCGGCTCATCCCGTTGTGTTGCAATCTGCCGCGGATGCGCTCGTGGACGATCGTGATTGCGGTGCTGGCGGCGATCGTGGCCGTGAGTGCTCCGTCGGGCGGCCCGCGTCGCTGCAGGACCCGGGTGGCGACAAGTGCATGAATTTGCCGCTCGGTCAGTTGCGGGTGCGACCTCGTCACCGTGGGAGTCGGTGAGTTCGGCGGCCGAGGGCCGGATCGGTCGCCGGCCGCGACGCCGAGCTCGACAGCTTCGGCGTCGGCGGCGATCCACGCGACGACCGTCTCGCGGTCGACCTCGCGACGTCCGCTGAGCTCGCACCGGGCCGCCATCGGCTACACGCCGGGGGCCAGCGACCTACGGAACGGCATCGGCGTTCACGCTGACCGGCTCCACGGGCGGCGCCAGCCGATCAACGTCGAGAGCTACGCCGGGCTGGCCGGGATCGACATCGACGCGTCGGCGACCGTCGACGCTCGTCGTCAACGTCGTGGCCGCGACGCTGACGTCGGCCGTCGATGAACCGCCAAGGGATTCCTGCGAGCGGATCATCTGGAACCGGTCGCATGACCGATTCACGGCACCGGGGGCGTGGACTGGCAGGGCACGCTGCTGGCGCCGTCGACCAACTTCACGATGAACACAGCGACCTGGAGCGGGCAGATCTTCGAAGACGGCGAACATCACGGGCCTGACGGTGAATCAGTGCCATTCGAGGGTTCGCGCCGCGCGCCTCGCGAGGCGAGCCCGAGACCGCCCGGACCTCGAAGCCAGCGCGCGTGCGTCGACAGCGACCGATGCGGACGCTGATCGAAGCTGCGCAGCGACGAAGGTCCGCAGTCGACGGCTCACCTGGACGGATCGAGCGACTCGCCGCGGACGATCACTCGTGCCGGGCAGGCACGTCTACACCACGGCGTTCCGGTGGACGGGCGCGCGGTCAACTCGAGCCGGGCAGACGAAGGTCTCGACGCGACCACAAGCCGCGACTGCGACGCGATCCGGTGCGACCGGACCGGCAACGCACCGGCACGTGGTCGATCGCGCTCGGCCCAACGAGACCTGATCCGCTGGAGCCCGCCGGCGCGATCGTCCGCGACGGTCAACGGGCTCACGACCGGCGTCACGCCACTTCGACGAGAACCGATCGGCGGTCGTTCGGTCCGGAGATCGACGACGAGGTCGGACCGCGACCGTCGCCCGTGCCGTGGATCAATGACAGCGCGTGCCGACGCCGCTCGGGTCACCAACGCGTCGAGCCAGGACGCAGTTCCGGCGACGGTCGGACCCGACTCCGACGCCGCCGCCGAACCGGGCCGAGCCGACACCGCATCGCGTCCCGGACCCGGCGCCGACGCCGACGCCAGGGCTCCGGAACCCGACGGCCCTGACCTCGATGCCGGCGACCGAGCCGCCACGCGCCGACGGCGTCGTCACGACCTCGTCGCGCCGCGCTGCGCCGGTCGGCGAGACGGCGACCACGCTGACGCGGGTCCGCGACTGGCACGGTGGCCGCCGTCGGTGACCGCTGCGCGACTGCCACAGTGTCCGCGCGTGCGAGCAACCGACACGTACGACGCTCTCGGCGTCCACGACGGCCGCGCGCGAGCTCCCGCGCCGTCCGTGCGACTCGGACGATCGAACCCGGCGAGGTCGTCCGACGGTCGCGAACGCCGCTCAGCCGGCGTGCGAGCGATCATGATGCGTGACGACACGCTGAGTGCAACACGCCGAACGGGCCGCGTCGACGTTCAGGTCTGCAGCGGGCATCGACGCACGCCGGTCGACGCTGCCGAGCGCGTCGGTCGTTCCGCGACGGCGAGACCGTGCGCTTCCAGCGCTCGGCGTCACGACCGGTCGGTTGGCACCGCGCCCGTCGACGTACGGGTCTGCGACCTGCTCCCGCCGACGGCTCAAGCTGTCGTCGCGGGCGACGATCGCGGCCGCCACCTCGTCGTGCCGTCCAACGGCGTCGGCACGATCGTCTGCGCGTGGTCCATCGATCCTCAGCCGGCCAGCGCGCAGGGTTACCGACGGATGCGCGTCGCCCGGACGGCGCGCGGTGACGATCACAAACGTCGCGGCGGTCACGAGTCGCGCGAGCGGAACGCCGTCGCAATACGGCGACGCGTGCGCGTCCTCGCCGCGCAGGCGGCCGGCGGTGTAACCGGCTAGAGGTACCCGACGTGGTCGCGAGCGCCGTGGTCCTCGTCACGGCGCTCGCCTCGGGGTGCCGGTCACCATCGCGTCCTAGACTCCGCGCGCGATGGCGCTCGAGGACCGCACACGCTATGACCCCGGCGAGAGCGAGGCGCGCGTCTTCGCGCGCTGGTTCGAATCCGGCCGCTTCCACCCGGAGCCCGCCGGCACCGCGGCCGAGAACTACTCGATCGCGATCCCGCCGCCGAACGTCACCGGCGCGCTGCACATGGGCCATGCGCTCAACGGCTCGATCCAGGACACGCTGATCCGCTACGCGCGCATGCGCGGCAAGCGCACGAAGTGGATCCTCGGCACCGACCACGCCGGGATCGCGACGCAGACGCAGGTCGAGCGGCTGTTGGCGAGCGAGGGCACGTCGCGGGAAGAGATCGGTCGCGAGGCGTTCGTCGAGCGCGTGTGGCGCTGGCGCGAGCAGTACGGCTCGACGATCATCGACCAGTACAAGCGGCTCGGCGCGTCGTGCGACTACGCCGAGGAGCGCTTCACGCTCGACGAGGCGTACGTGCGCGCGGTCCTGAAGGTCTTCGTGGCGCTCTACGACAAGGGCCTGATCTACCGCGACAACTACATGGTCAACTGGGATCCGGGGTCGCGCTCGGCGATCTCGGACCTCGAGGTCGAGGACCGTGAGGTCACCGACACCCTGTACTACGTCGACTACCCGCTGGCCTCCGGGCACGGCTCGGTCACGGTCGCGACCGTGCGCCCGGAGACGATGCTCGGCGACACCGCGATCGCGGTGCACCCGTCCGACGACCGCTACACGCGGCTCGTGGGGGAGACCGCGATCCTGCCGATCGTCGGCCGCCGGCTGCGGATCATCGCCGACGACTACGTCAAGCCCGAGTTCGGCACCGGCGCGCTGAAGATCACGCCCGGCCACGACCCCAACGACTTCGAGATCGGCCGCAAGCACGGGCTCGAGGAGCTGACCGTGATCGGCGAGGACGGGCGCATGACGGCCGCCGCCGGCGAGCGCTTCGCGGGCATGACCGCGCTCGAGGCGCGCGACGCCGTCGTCGCCGCGCTGCGCGAAGAGGGCCGGATCAACCGCACCGAGCCCTACACGCACGAGGTGCCGTACTCGCAGCGCTCGGGCGAGCGGATCGAGCCGCTGATCTCGCTCCAGTGGTTCATGAAGATGGAGGAGCTGGCCGGGCCGGCGATCGCCGCGGTCGAGGACGGCCGGATCCGCATCCATCCCGAGGGCCAGCGCAAGCGCTACCTCGACTGGCTCAACAACATCCGCCCGTGGTGCATCTCGCGCCAGCTGTGGTGGGGCCACCAGATCCCGGTCTGGTATCGCGGGAGCGAGACCCACGTCGGCATGGATCCGCCGCCGGGCCCGGGCTGGGAGCGCGACCCGGACGTGCTGGACACGTGGTTCTCGAGCGCGCTGTGGCCGTTCGCGACGCTCGGCTGGCCCGACCAGACCGACGAGCTGCGCGCCTTCTACCCGACCGACGTGCTGCTGACGGCGCGCGACATCCTCTTCCTGTGGGTCGCCCGCATGGTCTTCATGGGGCTCGAGTTCGCGGGCGACATCCCGTTCGACGACGTCTACGTGCACTCGGTCATCCAGGCCCCCGACGGGCGGCGCATGTCGAAGTCGCTCGGCACCGGGATCGACCCGCTCGATGCTGATCGACGGAGGGCCGCGTCCGCCGGTGTTCTCCGAAGGCGGCGACTTCCCGGCCTATGGCGCGGACGGCGTCCGTTACGGCCTGCTGGCGATGTCCTCGACGCAGGACGTGCGCTTCAACGAGGGCACGATCGCCGAGGGCCGCCAGCTCGCGAACAAGCTCTTCAACGCGTCGCGGCTCGTGCTGCTGCGCGTGCCCGAAGGGCTTCTCGTGCCGGCCTCGCCGCCGGAGCCGGCGACGGTCGAGGACACGTGGATCCTGTCGCGGCTGCAGGCCGCGGAGGCCGAGGTCGCGGAAGCGATCGAAGCCTTCGAGTTCCACCGCGCCACGCGCGCGCTGTACCGCTTCGTCTACGCCGAGTTGTGCGACTGGTACCTCGAGATGCTCAAGCCGCGGCTGTACGCCGAGGACAACACGGCCGCCGCCGAGTTCGCGCTGCACGTGCTGGCGGAGACGCTCGCGCTCGCGCATCCGGTGATCCCGTTCGTGACCGAGGAGATCTGGTCGCTGCTGCCCGGCCCGAAGGACCTGCTGATGGGCCACAGCTGGCCCGAGGCCGATCCGGCGCTGCGCGACGAGGAGGTCGAGCGCGAGGTCGCGCGGGCGATCGAGGCCACGCAGGCGCTGCGCAAGTGGCGCGACGGCGTCGGCGCGCCGCCCGGCGCGCGCGTCCCGGCGCGGCTCGAGGCCGACGGCTACGACCGCATGGCCGGCCACGTGGGACGGCTCTCGCGCTTCGAGTTCTCCCCGAACGGCGACGAGCCGGTCGCGACCGTGGGCGTGCCGGGAGGCAATGTCGCGGTGCTCGCCTCCGAGACCGTGGACCTCGAGGCCGAGAAGCGCCGCGCCGCCCAGCGCGCCGAGGTGCTGCGCAAGGAGATCGCGCGCGCCGAGAGCAAGCTCGCCAACCAGGGCTTCGTGGCGAAGGCGCCGGAGGCCGTCGTCCAGGCCGAGCGCGAGAAGCTCGCCAAGCTGAAGCGGGAGCTGGACGAACTTTCATGAAGGCGTGGGATCTCGGGCGCGCCGAGCACCACCTGCTCTCGCTCGAGCTGTTCGGGATGCGCTTCGGGCTCGAGCGCATGCGGCGCCTGCTGACCGTGCTCGGCTCGCCGCAGGAGCGCTTCCGCGCCATCCACGTCGTCGGCACCAACGGCAAGTCCTCGACGGTGCGCTTCACCGCAGCGCTGCTCGAGGCGCACGGCGTGCGCACGGGCGCGTACCTGTCGCCGCACCTGACGACCTACGCCGAGCGGATCCGGGTCGGCGACGCGGACATCTCGGGCGCCGATTTCGGCGCCGCGGTGCAGCGCGCCGCAGCGGCGGCGGCGAAGGTCGACCGCACGCTGGCCGGCGGGGAGCGCGTGACCCAGTTCGAGCTGCTGACGGCCGCGGCGTTCTCCGAGCTCGCGCGGCGCGAGGTCGAGGTCGCGGTCGTCGAGGCCGGCCTCGGCGGGCGCTGGGACGCCACGAACGTGCTCGACGCGCCGGTCGTCGTGCTCACGAACGTCGGGCTCGAGCACACGCGCTGGCTCGGCCCGACGATCGCGGACATCGCGGGGGAGAAGCTCGCGGTCGTGCGGTCCGGCGCCACGCTGGTGCTCGGCGACGAGTCCGAGGAGGTCGCGGCGCTCGCGGCCGCGACGGGCGCGAAGATCGTCCGCCCGGTGGCCTCGACCGGCGCGCCTTCGCCGCTCCTCGCCGGCGAGTCCGCCGGCGCCCCGTCGCCGCTCCCGCCGGCGAGTCGCCGGCGCGCCGTCGCCGCTCCTCGCCGCCTTGCCGGGCTACCAGCGGCGCAACTTCGCCGCTGCCGTCGCGGCCGCCGAGGCGCTGCTCGAGCGCCCGCTCGATCCCGCGCTCGTCGCCGCCGTCGCCGCGCACGCGAGCGTCCCGGGGCGCCTTCAGGTCGTCGCCCACGACCCGCTGACGATCTACGACGGCGCGCACAACGCCGCCGGCGTCGCCGCGCTCGCGACCTCCGTGCCCGAGGGCACGGTCGCGGTGCTGTCGATCCTCGACGACAAGGACGCCGCGGAGATGCTGCGCGCGCTGTTGCCGCGTCTGAGCGCCGCGGTCTTCACCCGCGCGCCCAACCCGCGGGCGCTGTCGCCGGCGACGCTCGCCGATCTCGCGAACAAGGTCGGAGGCGTCGCGTCGGAGATCGAGCCCGATCCGCGCCGCGCCGTCGAGCGCGCACGCGAACTTGCCGGAAAGAACGGAACCGTGCTCGCGGCAGGATCCATCTACCTGGTTGCCGAACTACTCAGCGCACCCGGCGAACGGAGAGCGAGCGCGTTGTGAACGATGGCGGCCCGAGCGTCATCGCGATGATCGCGCTGGTCGCGTTCGTCGTGGCGCTCGTCATTCTTGTCTTCTTCGGCATCGGCTATGCATTCGGCCGCGCCTTCCTGTAAAGCGAACGCCGCCCGCCCTACTACGCTTTCGGATCACACATGACCGTGCTCGCCATCTTCAGGATCGAGGACATCGAGAACAATGCGCTGCAAACCGCGGCGAACATTGCCCTCCTCGTGCTCGGCGTCCTCTATCTGTCGCTGATCTTCTGGACGTTCGCCGATGCGCGGCGCCGGATCGACGATCCACTGCTCGTCGTCTGCGCGACGCTCACGTCGTTCTTCCCGTTCATCGGGACGATCGTCTATCTGATCGTGCGCCCGCCGGAGTTCCTCGACGACGTCCGGCTGCGCGAGCTGGAGATGACCGCGGCCGAGGCGCGGCTCGCGAACCTCGACTACTCGCTCTGCCCGCACTGCGACTACGAGATCCAGGCGGACTACTTGCGCTGTCCGAGCTGCATGCGCAAGCTCAAGGAGCGCTGCTACTCCTGCTCGAAGCCGATCGACCCCGCGTGGCGGATCTGCCCGTTCTGCGAGTCCGAGACCAGCGTGCCGACGCCGTCGTCGAGCGCGCGCCGGCGCCGGCGCCAGACGACGGACCAGTCGACGGTCGCCGCCGAAGTGGCGAAGCCCGAGCCCGAAGAGGCCGCCGCGGGCGAGACGTCGCGTCGACGACGTCGCTGACCGTAACGTCGCACGGAGGTCGCCGGTCTCGCTCGCTAAGGTCGCGGCTCGCGCTCCCGCCGGACCGGCGACCGGAGGGCGAAACCCGATCTCAAGGAGCTGAACAAACGTGGAGAGAACCCTGATCCTGGTCAAGCCGGACGCGTTCGCGCGCGGCCTGACAGGAGAAATCATCGCCCGCTTCGAGCGCAAGGGCCTCACGATCGTCGCGGCGCAGCACATGGTCGTGACCGAGGAGCTGGCCAAGCAGCACTACGCCGAGCACGAGGGCAAGCCGTTCTTCGGCGAGCTCGTCACGTTCATCACCTCGGGGCCGATCGTCGCGCTCGTGCTCGAGGGCCAGGACGCGATCCGCGCCGCCCGTCAGATCATCGGCGCCACCAACCCGCTCGAGGCCGTCCCGGGCTCGATCCGCGGGGACTTCGCGATCGAGGTCGGCCAGAACATGGTCCACGGCTCGGACTCACCGGAGTCCGGCCGGCGCGAGGCCGCGCTGTTCTTCCCTGAGCTCTGACGCAGGCCCGATCATCCGACCTGTGAGAGGCGCCGCCCTCATGCTGGCGTCAGCGTCGCCGCAGCGGCGCGCGATCCTCGAGCAGGTCGGCATCGCCTTCGACGTCCGCGTCTCGGGCGTCGAGGAGGAGACCCACGGCGCCCCGGTCGCCGTCGCCGAGGAGAACGCGCGCCGCAAGGCGCTCGCGGTCCGCTCGCCGCTCACGCTCGGCGCCGACACGCTCGTCGCCGTCGACGGCACGATCCTCGGCAAGCCGCGCGACGCGGCCCAGGCGCGCGAGTACGTCGCGCGCCTGGCCGGCCGCAGCCACGAGGTCGTCGGGGCGATCGCGCTCGCCCGCGACGGCGAGCTCGCCGGCGCCGCGGTCGAGATCACCCACGTCCACTTCCGCCCGGCCACCGCCGAGCTCCTCGACTGGTACGTCGAGACCGGCGAGTGGCGGGGCCGCGCCGGGGGCTACGCCATCCAGGGCATCGGCGCCGTGCTCGTGGCGGGCATCGAAGGCGACTATCTGAACGTCGTCGGCCTCCCGCTGCAGCGCCTGCTCGACCTCGTGCCACAGCTCCTCCCTACATAACGGGACGGTTCCGGGTACGCCGATCGGGGGGAATTGCCGGACAGCACCGGCACGCCCGGTCGTGCCTGGAAGAGGTCGGAGCGGAGCCGTGACCGCGGCTTTGCAGCCCATTTCGGAGCAACAGGGCTTCGGTAGACTCACCCACCGGCGCGATCCCGCTTTCCAGAGCGGGTCGGTCCGATAACGCATGGGCTTCTTCTCCTACCTCACCGGCTTCGGTGGCCGTGACATGGCGGTCGATTTGGGCACCGCCAATACGCTCGTCTACGTCCGCGGCCGCGGCATCGTGCTGAGCGAGCCGTCGGTGGTCGCGATCGACAGCCGCACGGGGGAGGTCCACGCCGTCGGGATCGAGGCCAAGCGCATGCTCGGCCGCACGCCCGGCACGATCTCCGCCATCCGGCCGCTGAAGGACGGCGTGATCGCCGACTTCGACGTGACCGAGGAGATGCTGCGCCACTTCATCCAGAAGGTCCACCAGAACCGCTGGGCGCATCCGCGCGTCGTGGTCTGCGTGCCGTCCGGCGTCACCGGCGTCGAGAAGCGCGCGGTCGAGGAGGCCTGCCTGTCCGCCGGCGCACGCCAGGCGTACCTGATCGAGGAGCCGATGGCGGCCGCGATCGGCGCCGGCCTGCCGGTCGGCGAGCCCACCGGCAACATGGTCGTCGACATCGGCGGCGGCACCTCCGAGGTCGCCGTCATCAGCCTCGGCGGCATCGTCGTCTCCCAGTCGATCCGCGTCGGCGGCGACGAGCTCGACGAGTCGATCATCAACTACGTCAAGAAGGAGTACAAGCTCCTGATCGGCCAGCAGACGGCCGAAGAGGTCAAGCTCGAGATCGGCTCGGCGTACCCGCTCGAGGAGGAGGTGCAGGCCGAGATCCGCGGCCGCGACCTCGTCTCCGGGCTGCCGAAGACCGTCGTGCTGACCTCCGAGGAGGTGCGCGCGGCGCTCGAGGAGCCGCTCGTGCAGATCATCGACGCGATCAAGGAGACGCTCGACCGCACGCCGCCCGAGCTCGCGTCCGACATCATGGACCGCGGGATCATGCTCGCCGGCGGCGGTAGCCTGCTCCAAGGCCTCGACGAGCGCCTGCGCGAAGAGACGCAGATGCCCGCGCACCGGGCCGAATCCCCACTCACCTGCGTCGCGGTCGGAAGTGGGCGCAGCCTCGAGGAATTCGAGGCCATCCACAAGTCCAACCGGTCGAACCACCGCAACAGGCGGCCTCGACGCTAGCCCCAGCTTGACCGATCTTCCCTTTCACGTCTTCATCCACCTATGCACGACAGAGCGGTTAGACGCCGGCGTGCAGTGCTGGTCGTGCTCATCGCGGCCTCGCTGATCCTCCTCACCGCGTACTACGGAGAATCCTCGGACGGTCGCCTGCATTCCGTGCAGCGCGGCGCGTTCGGCGCGCTCTCGCCGATCCAGGAGGGAGCGAGCCGCGTCCTGAAGCCGTTCCGCGACCTGTTCGGCTGGTTCGGCGACACGATCGACGCCAAGGACCAGCGCGACGAGGCGGTCGCCGAGCGCGACGCCTACCGCACCCGGCTGGCGCAGGCCCAGGACCGGCTGCGCGAGGTCGAGCAGAAGGCGGGGCTCAACGCCCGCGACACGACCGGCGGGATGAGCAAGTACGGGCCGGTCGACGCCCACGTCATCACGCGCTCCAACAGCAGCTGGTACCAGACGCTGACGATCAACAAGGGCTCCAACGACGGCGTCAGCCGCGGCGATCCCGTGATCAGCGGCGCCGGCCTCGTCGGCAAGGTCGAGGAGGCGACCGGCGGCGACGCCGTCGTCACGCTGATCACCGACCCGGAGTTCGGGACCGGCGCCGTCACCGGCGACTCGCGCGAGCCCGGCAGCATCCAGGTCGCCGTCGGCGCCCCCGGCGACCTCTTGTTCGAGCCGATCGACGCCGACGCCAAGGTGCGCGAGAACGAGCTGGTCTACACGACGGGGACGACCTCCACGCGGCTCGAGTCGCGCTACCCGCGCGCGATCCCGATCGGCGTGGTGCGGCGCATCGACCTCGGCGACGGCGACCTCGACACGCGCATCCACGTGCGCCCCGCGGCCGATCTCAAGCGCGTCGACCTCGTCCAGGTCCTGACCGAGCCCCACGCCGATCTCCAGGAGCGCCCGTGATCTTCACGCCGGCGTCCATCACGCGGCTGGCGCTGATCGGCCTGCTGGGCGGGATCTTCCAGCGCAGCGCGATCTCGCAGATCACGCTGTTCGGCGTCTCCGCCGACCTGACGCCGCTGCTGGTGGCCTCCGCCGGCTTCATCGCCGGGTCGGTCACCGGCGCCGCGTTCGGGTTCGCGCTCGGCCTGTTCATGGACATCAGCCTGTTCCAGACGCTCGGCGTGACGTCGCTGGCGCTGACCGCGGTCGGCTACGGCGCCGGGCGGATCCGCGAGCTGCGCGACCCGGCGCACGGCCTCGTGCCGGTCGCCGTCGGCGCCGCCGCGACGCTGGTCGCCGCCATCATCTTCACGCTGCTGCAGTTCCTGCTCGGCGTCCAGTCGCCGGTCTCGCTGCTGCTGGTGCGCGAGATCCTGATCACCGTCGTGCTCAACACGCTGCTCGCGCTGCCCGTCTACGCGCTGATGCGCCGGATCCTGCTCCCGTTCCTGCCCGACGATCCGCGCCGCCGCCGGCGCCGGGCCTACACCACGGGCGGCTTGAGTCCGATATCGAGGGCATAGCCGTGCCGCAGCGCATCGAAGAACGCGTCCGTCCGATCACGCCCCAGCTGGCGTGGCGCGTCGCCGTGCTCGGCGGCATCGCGTTCGTGCTGTTCGGGATCGTCTTCTTCCGGCTCTGGTTCCTGCAGGTCCTCTCCGGCGAGAGCTACGTCTCGGAGGCGCGCGAGAACCGCGTGCGCAAGGTGCGCATCGAGGCGCCGCGCGGCGACATCGTCGACCGCAACAGCGTCCCGCTCGTCCAGACCAAGCGCGCGGCGGTCGTGCAGATCGTCCCGTCCTCGCTGCCGAAGGCGGTCCGCGACCAGGCCGACGCCTACCGCAAGGCGCTGGCGGCCGCCGAGAGCGCGCGGCTCGTGGCCGAGAGCCGGCGCGACGCCTTCGAGCGCCAGCTCCGCGACGACGGCCGCAAGTCGACCAAGGCCGAGAAGCGGGAGCGGGCCAAGCTCAAGCGCGAGGCGTCCAGGGCCCGCAAGGTCGCGATCCCGCCGCCCCCGGCCGGGGAAGTGGCGCTCAACCGCCTCTACCGGCGCATGGGCGAGGTGCTCGACATCCGCCCGGCCACGATCCACGCGCGGGTGATCCGCGGGATCGCCGACGCGCCGTACTCCAACGTCACGATCCGCACCGACGTCGACTCCGCGCAGTTCAACTACATGCGCGAGCGGCCCGAGTACTTCCCGGGCGTCGAGGTCACGAACCGCTACCTGCGCCGCTACCCGCACGACAAGCTGGCCGCGCAGCTGTTCGGCACGATCTCCGAGATCACGGACGAGCAGCGCAAGAGCGGGCTCAAGCGCTACGCCGGGATCCAGCAGGGCACGCGGATCGGCCAGAGCGGGCTCGAGAAGGCCTATGACAAGTACCTGCGCGGCGTCGACGGCTACAGCCGCGTCGTGGTCGACGCGTTCGGGCGCCGCGACGAGCAGCGCAAGCTCTCGGTGACCGAGCCCAAGCAGGGCCAGCGCGTCAAGCTGACGCTCGACTACGACCTGCAGCGCGTCGGCGACCGGGCGCTGTCCGAGGCGATCGCGAAATCCGAGTACAGCGCCCAGGCCGGCGCCTACGTCGCCATGGACCCGACCAACGGCGCGATCCTGGCCATGGGCTCGCAGCCCGGCTTCGACGCCAGCGTCTTCGCACGGCCGTTCTCGCAGTCGACCTACGAGAACCTGACCTCGCAGGCCAAGGGCGCCCCGTTGTTGGACCGCGCGATCGACTCCGCCTATCCGACGGGCTCGATCTTCAAGCCCGTGACCGCGCTGGCCGCGCTCGACGAGGGCCTGATCAGCCCGAGCTACAAGATGACCGACACCGGCCACTGGAAGTTCGGCACGCAGGAGTACCAGAACGCCAAGGAGGCGAGCTTCGGCACGATCAACACCTCCGACGCCCTGAAGGTCTCGTCGGACATCTTCTTCTTCCAGCTCGGCGCCTACGCCAACGAGAAGGGGACGATCATCCAGCGCTGGGCGAAGCGGCTCGGCTTCGGGCGCAAGACCGGCATCGAGCTGCCGGGCGAGTCGGCCGGCCTCGTCCCAGACCGCCGCTGGCGCGACCGCGGATACGAGGAAGTACGCGGCGTGCGTGGACAAGGCCGGCCTGCAGGAGCAGACGCTGCCGGCGCTCTACAAGTGCGGCGGCATCGAGCGCGTCTGGACGCCCGGCGACAACGTCAACCTCGCGGTCGGCCAGGGCGACCTGCAGGCCACGCCGCTGCAGGTCGCGGTCGCCTACTCGGCGATCGCCAACAACGGCACGATCGTCGACCCGCACCTGGGCAAGGCGATCGAGGACGGCAACGGCGTGACGATCCAGGAGCTGCGCTACAAGCCGCGCCGCAAGGTCAAGTTCAACCAGCGCGACCGCCGGGTCGTGCTCGACGGCCTGCGCCGCGCCGCCGGCGAGGAGGAGGGGACGTCGGCCGACGTGTTCAAGGGCTGGCCGATGAAGGAGTTCCCGGTCTACGGCAAGACCGGCACCGCCGAGCGCCAGCCGAACCCCGACCAGGCGTGGTACGCGTGCTTCGTCAGGCACAAGGGGCGCCCGATCGTCGTCGTCGTCACCGTCGAGAAGGGCGGCTTCGGCGCGGCCACGGCGGCCCCCGCGGCGCGCCTCATCCTCTCCGAGTGGTTCGATGTGTCCGACCGCGAGTTCCACGCGGGGTCGAGCATCACGCAATGAGCTCCCAGCCGATCCAGCCCGCCTCCGAGCCGCCGCCCCCGCTGGTGCCGCGTGAGTGGCGCCTGCGTCTCGATCCGCTGCTGCTGTTGGCGACGCTCGGGCTGGTCGCGTGCTCGCTGGTCGCGCTCAAGGGCGCGACCGCCGACGACGTCGCCTCGGACCCGCTGTACTACGTCAAGCGCCAGTCGATCTACGCGGTCGTCGGGCTGGTGCTGATGTACGGCGTCTCACGGCTCGACTATTCGCGTCTGCGGGAGCTGCGCTACCCGATCTACGCGGTGCTGATGGTCTTGCTCGTGGGCGTGCTCGCGCTGGCGACGGCGACGCGCGGCGCCAAGTCCTGGATTCCACTGCCCGGCTTCAATCTGCAGCCTTCGGAGCTGGGCAAGGTGCTGCTGGTCGTCGCGCTCTCGGGCTTCTTGGTCGAGCGCATGCGCGAGCTGGGGCGCCAGACCACCGCCCGGGTGATGCTGCTCGGGCTGCTGCCGACGATGGTCGTGATGGCCGAGCCGGACCTCGGGTCGGCCACGGTCTACGTCGCCGGCACGCTCGCGATCCTGTTCGTGGCCGGTGCGCCGTGGCGGCACTTCGCGGCGTTGATCGCGCTGTTCGCGGTCAGCGTCGCGTTCACGCTCG
This sequence comes from uncultured Solirubrobacteraceae bacterium, assembly GCA_963755275.1. Lineage (GTDB taxonomy): Bacteria > Actinomycetota > Thermoleophilia > Solirubrobacterales > Solirubrobacteraceae > Solirubrobacter. The sequence continues at coordinate 33,464 of CAVWJU010000011.1, forward strand.
CGGCGGCGCCACGGCTCGGCGTCGAGGTGCTCAAGCCCTACCAGGTGGATCGCCTGACGGCGTTCCTGCACCCGTCGTCCGATCCCGCCGACGCCGGCTACCAGCAGGCGCAGGCGCTGACCGCGATCGGCTCGGGGGAGAAGACCGGCCGCGGCGTCGAGAACGCGACGCAGACGTCGCTCGGCTTCCTGCCCGAGCACCACACCGATTTCATCTATGCCGTGATCGGCGAGACCTGGGGTTTCGCCGGTTGCGCGCTCATCCTCTCGCTGTATGCGCTGTTGATCTGGCGCGCGCTTCACATCCTGACGATCTCGAAGAACCTCTTCGGAGCGCTGATCGCCGGCGGCATCGCAGTGATGCTGCTGTTCCAGCTTTTCGTGAACATCGGGATGAACGTGGGGATCATGCCCATCACGGGTGTGACGGCCCCGCTCCTGAGCTTCGGCGGCTCGTCGATGCTCTCCACCTTCCTGGCCCTCGGCCTCTTGCACTCCATCAACGCGCAAGCGCGCGAGACGGCGGATCGCAAGGGGAGGGCCACCGTCTTCCAATGAGGTTGTCCTTTGAGAAAGCAAGTGCTGGTCACGGTCGATCGCGGCGAGACCCGCGTCGCCATGCTGGAGGCGTCCGGTGACCCGGCCGCCCCGTCCAAATCGCGCTCACGCCGCCGCCGCAAGACCCACGAGGTCCCGCCCGGCTACCGCGTAGCGGAGATCTACTTCGAGCGCCGCGGCGGGCGCTCGATCGTCGGCAACATCTACAAGGGCCGCGTCGACAACGTGCTGGCCGGCCTCGAGGCCGCGTTCGTCGACATCGGGCTCGACAAGAACGGCTTCCTGCACGTCGACGAGATCGTGCTGCCCGGCGTCGAGCAGGCCAAGCGCGGCCGCGGCAACGGCCCGCGCATCACGGACCTGCTCAAGCCCGGGCAGGAGATCGTCGTCCAGGTCGTCAAGGACCCTTTGAAGACCAAGGGCGCGCGTCTGAGCATGGAGCTCACGATCGCCGGGCGCTACATGGTCTACGCCCCCACCGGCGAGGGCGTCGGCGTCTCGCGGCGCCTCGAGGACAAGGAGCGCGACCGGCTGCGCAAGGAGGCCAAGCAGCTCGATCTGGGCGGCGGTGGCGCGATCATCCGCACGGCGGCGCACGGCGCCGGCCGCGCGGACTTCGAGCGCGAGCTGCAGTACCTGTTCAAGCTCAACGACGTGCTCCAGAAGCGCGTCGCGGACACGGCGGCGCCCGCGCTGGTCTTCCAGGAGGCCGACCTGTCCGTGCGCGTCGTGCGCGACATCTTCTCCGAGCACTTCGAGCGCGCGATCGTCGACGACGAGAAGCAGCACCACCGGCTCGTGTCGTTCTTCTCGCGCACCGCGCCCGAGCTGGTCGACCGCGTCGAGCTTTTCGAGGACGGCCGCGACCCGCTGTTCGAGGCCTACGGCGTCGACCCGGTGATCAACGGCATGCTCGAGCGCCGCGTGGATCTGCCGTCCGGCGGCTACCTGGTGATCGACTACGCCGAGGCGCTGACCGTGATCGACGTCAACACCGGCTCGTTCACCGGCAAGGGCAAGTCGGCGCGGCTCGAGGACACGATCACCAAGACCAACCTCGAGGCCGCCGAGGAGGTCGTGCGCCAGCTGCGGCTGCGCGACATCGGCGGCATCATCGTCATCGACTTCATCGACATGGCCCGCTCGCGCAACCGCGAGGCCGTGCTGAAGGTGTTGCGCAAGGCGCTGGACGAGGACCGCACGAAGACCTTCGTGGTCGAGATCTCGCCGCTCGGCCTGGTCGAGATGACGCGCCAGAACGTCACCGACGGCGTGCGCGAGATCATGACCAAGCCGTGCCCGGTGTGCAGCGGCGAGGGCGTCGTGAAGTCCGAGGAGACGATCGCGATCGAGTTCGCGCGTCACCTGCGCCACATGGTGTTGGAGGCGGGCGAGTCCGGCCCCGAGGCCTACCTGCTGCGGATCAACCCGCGCGTGACGGCCTGGTTCATCGCCGACGGCGCGCGCGAGCTGCACGCGCTCGAGGACGAGACCGGCCGCTACTTCCACTTCGAGGGCTCCGAGGGCCTGCCGCTCGACTACTTCGCGGTCACGATGGAGGGCACGCGCGACGAGATCTCCGAGCACTCCGTGCCGTTCCGGGCGGGCGAGGAGGTCCACGTCGACCTCGTCGAGCCGCACATGTACAACGAGGACGACGCGGTGGCCAAGGTCGACGGCTACCTGATCGACGTCGTCAACGGCGTCGCGTTCGTGGGCGAGAAGAAGCTCGTCCGGATCGAGGAGGCCGGGCGCACGATCGCCACCGCGGTGCTCGTCGGCGCCGACGCCGAGGCCGCCGAGGCGGCGGCGCGCGACCGCGCGGCGGCGCGCGAGAAGGCGCTGCAGCAGGCGCGGCGGTCGGCCGCGGCCAAGAAGGGCGCGGCGAAGCGCCGCGAGCGTGAGGACGGCGGCGGCCGCGAGCGCGAGGACGCGCCGGCCAGGACGAGACGGCGGCGGAGGCCGGCCTCACTGGACGCGCAGACGCCCGTCGGGCGGCCGGGACCGCGCCGGCCGCGTCGAGGACTCCGAGCCGCCGCGCAAGCGCTCGCGCCGGCGCAAGCGCTCCGCCGATCCGGACGCCGAGGCCGCGGTCGAGGCGCGCGACGAAGTCGCCGAGGAGCCCGCCGCCGAGACGGCGCCGAAGCCGAGCCGCAGCCGCGCCCGCAAGCGCGCGGCCGAGCCGGCATCGGACGGAGTCCGCGACGACGCGGCGGCACGCGGCGGCGCGAAGCGGAGCCGCAGGCGCGAGCGAGCCGAGGCGGTGCGGCCGACCGACGACGGCGCCCACGCCGGCGCGCAAGGGCCGGGCGCGCAAGCGTGCCGCCGAGCCATCGGCCGAGCAGGCCCTCGAGGCTCGCGACGCCGTCGCCGAGGAGCCCGAGGCCGAGGAGGCCGCCGCGCCTGAGCGCCGCGGCGCGGCCGACGAGGAGCCCGAGGCCGTGTCGGAGCCGGAGGCCGGGGAGGATGACGAGGACGACGACGCGCTATCCTCTCGCCCTCGGCGCCGTGGCCGCAGAGGCGGACGGCGCCGTTCGCGCGCGAAGGCACAGGCCGACGCCGAAGCCACCGACTGAAATATTTGAGGCGAGCAGCCCCGCCGCCCCACCCCGATCATCCGACCTCAAGACATGTCCTACGCAGTCATCAAGACCGGCGGTAAGCAGTACCGCGTCATCGAAGGCCAGACGCTGCTCGTGGAGCGGCTGTCCGACGACGTCGGCGCGACGGTCGCCCTCGAGCCGCTGCTGCTCGCGGGCGACGGCGACGCCGTGTTCGAGGGCGACGGGCTGGCGTCCGCGAAGGTGCAGGCCGAGATCATCGGCCACGAGCGTGGCCCGAAGCTGCGCGTGTTCAAGTTCAAGCCCAAGCGCGGCTACAAGCGCCGCACGGGCCACCGTCAGGAACTGACGCGGATCAAGATCACGTCGATCGGCAAGGGGTAAGCGACCTCATGGCACACAAGAAAGGCCTCGGCTCCTCCCGCAACGGTCGCGACTCGAACGCCAAGCGCCTCGGCGTCAAGGTCTTCGCCGGCCAGACCGTGACCGGCGGCGAGATCATCGTCCGTCAGCGCGGCACCAAGTTCAAGCCCGGCAACGGCGTCGGCATCGGCAAGGACGACACGATCTACGCCCGTGCGGCGGGGACCGTGGAGTTCAAAGAAGGCCGCCGGGGCCGCGTCATCTCAGTGCTGCCCGAGTAGCGCGGCTCCGATCTCCCCGGCGTGGCCGCGCAAGAGCGCGGCCAGCTCGGCCGTCTCCGCCATCCGCGGGGTCGGCCCTGAGATGCTGATCGCCGCCAGCGGCAGACCGTCGCGGTCGAGGATCGGCGTCGCCACGCAGGCGACGCCCAGCTCGTGCTCCTCGTCGTCGGTGGCGTAGCCGCGGCGGCGGATCTCCGCCAGGTCCTCGTTGAGGGCGTCCGAGGCTCGTCAGCGTGTGCGGGGTGGACGCGGGCAAGGGGTCTGCGCCGAACAGCGCCTCGACGTCCGCCCAGGCCAGCAGCGCCTTGCCCGAGCCCGAGCTGTGGGCCGGGATGGCCTGCCCGATCTCGGTGAACAGGCGCACGCTGCGCGTGCCCGAGACCGAGTCGATGTAGACCGCGCTGCGACCCTCGAGCACGACCAGGTTCGTCGTCTCACCGGTCCGCTCCATGATCGCCTCGAGGTGTGGGCGGGCCGCCACCCGCAGGCGCTCGAGCCGGTCGTGCAGGCCGCTCGTGAGCTCGAGCAGCTTGTAGCCGAGCAGGTAGCGCCCGCTCGCCGCGCTCTGCGCCGCGTAGCCGCGTGAGACGAGCGTGGCCAGCAGGCGATGCGCGGTACTGGGCACGAGGCCGGTCTGCGCGGCCAGCTCCGAGACGCCGACCTCGTCGGTGCCGGCGAGCGCCTCGAGCAGGTCGAGCGCGCGCTCGAGCGACTGAACGCGCGGCTGCGGCACGTCTTAGTCGGCCCGCTCGAACACGATGTCGAGCGCGCCCTTCCAGAGCACGTGCTCGCCGAGCGGCCGCAACTGGTCGCGGCCCTCGACGATCGTCAAGAAGTGGTTGCCGGCGAGCTGGCCGACGATGCTGGCGAACATCGCGCCGCCGTACGGGAACAGGATCTCGGTCTCGCTCAGGCCGCCCGGGTACCACAGGACCTGTCCCGGCGCGGGATGGCTGGTGGCGTTCTCCGGCTGGCCGTCGAGGCCGATGTCGAGGTCGCCGAGCGGGATCCAGGCCGCCTCGCCGCTCCAGCGCGCGTGGATGATCTGCGAGTGGAACGGCAGCAGGCGCTCGAACGCGGCAACGGTCTTGGGCGCCTTCTCGGTCTCCAGCTCGCCCTTGAACGAGAACGGGCCGGCGGTGACGGTCAGCATCAGCGCATCGTAGGGGCCCGTTGAAGAATTCCGGCACACCTGCTGCGGCGCATCCGCGGCGCCTCGCGCCACCCGCGATGCACGTGCCAGAGGCACGCATCACTATCGCGGGCGGCCCGAGGCATCCACGGCTGCACCACATCAGGCGCACCGACCATTCTTCAACGAACCCCGGGCGTCAGCAGGCGGCCGGCGCCGGGCGCGGGGTCGGCGCCGCGCAGCAGCGTGCGGGTGACGCGCGCGGCGAGCCGGCGGCCGACGTAGGGCGAGATCCGGTGCCGGGAGCGCAGCTCGTCCGCACGCAGCGTGTACGGCGTGGGATCCACGAGCGCCAGGTCGGCGTCGGCGCCGACGGCGATCCGGCCCTTGCCGGCGATCCCGAAGCGCTCGGCCGGTCCGGCCGCGGTCAGCTCGGCGACGCGCTGCGGCTCGAGCGCCCCGAGCAGCAGCTCGCGGGTCGACTGCCCGCCCGCGATCCCGCCCCAGGCCGCGCCGAACGTGCCCTGCTTGAGGGCCGGCTCCGAAGGCGAGTGGTCCGAGGTGACCATCTGGATCTCCGGTAGCCGCTCCCACAGCGCCGCCTGCTCGGCCGCGTCGCGGACCGGCGGGGCGCACTTGGCCACCGCGCCCAGCGCCTCGACGTCCGCCTGCGTCAGGAACAGGTAGTGCGGGCAGGTCTCGCAGGTCACGTCGACGCCGCGTGCCCTCGCCTCGCTCACCAGCGCGACGCCGCGCCCGGAGGAGACGTGCACGATGTGCAGCGGGCAGCCGGTGTCCTCGGCGAACAGCAGCGCACGCGAGATCGCCTCGAGCTCGGCGACGACGGGCCGCGAGGCGGCCCAGTCGCGCGCGCTCGGCCCGCGCGAGCCCGCGGTCAGCGCGTCGTTCTCGGCGTGCACGGCGACGATCCGGTTCAGTCGCGCCGCGGTCGCCATCCCGGCGTGCAGCGTCGCGTCGTCGGCGCGGCCGTAGTCCTCGATGCCCGAGTTCGACATGAAGGCCTTGAAGCCGATCACGCCGCGCTCAGCGAGCTCCTCCATGTGCCCGACGCTCCCCGGCACCAGACCGCCCCAGAGGCCGAAGTCGACGCACGAGGACGCCTGGGCGGCGGCCAGCTTGGCGTCGAAGGCCGCGGCGTCGGTGGTCGGCGGCGTCGAGTTGAGCGGCATGTCGAAGTAGGCCGTGAAGCCGCCGGCGGCGAGCGCCGCGCTGCCGGTCGCGATCCCCTCCCAGTGCGTCCGGCCCGGCTCGTTGAAGTGCACGTGCGGGTCGAGCCCGCCCGGGAGGATCAGCTGCCCGCGCGCGTCGATCTCGCTCCTGGCGCCCTGCAACTCGGGCTCGACCGCAGCGATCACGCCGTCGATCACGCCGATGTCCGCGTCGTCGCCCCGGACGATCAGGTCATACATCGACGGCCTCGATGAAGTGCGTGGCGGCTTCGATCGCGAGGGCGACGTCGGACTCGGACACGGACTCGCCGGGGTGATGGCTGATGCCGCCGGCGCAGCGGACGAACAGCACGGCGATGTCGGTCACCCCGGCCATCGTGACGGCGTCGTGGCCGGCGCCGCTCGGGAGCTCGCGCACCTCCACGCCGGTCTTCGCGACGGCCTCGGCCATCCGGTCGACGAGCGTGCAGCGGGTCGCGGGCTGCTCGCGGACCGTCGTCCACGTCACCGGCACGCCGCGGCGCTCGCCGATCGCATCCGTTTCGGCGCGCAGGGCGGCGACCGCACGGTCGCGGACGGCGTCGTCGCCGTGGCGGAGCTCGAGCGTCGCCTCGACGCGGCCCGGGATCACGTTGGCGGCGCCGTTGGGGATCCGCAGCTCGCCGACGGTCGCGACCAGGCCCGGCTCGGCGCACGCGACGCGCTCGGCGGCGAGCACGAACTCGGCAGCGGCGGCCGCCGCATCGTGGCGCAGGTCCATCGGCACGGTGCCGGCGTGGCCCGCACGCCCCGCGAAGACGAGCTTGAAGCGGCTCTGGCCGGCGATCGCGGTCACGACGCCGAGCGGGAAACCCTCGGCCTCGAGCACCGGGCCCTGCTCGATGTGGACCTCGAGGTAAGCGCGCGTGGCGGGGTCGTAGAGCGGCGGCCCGAGCTCGCCCGCGAGCGCGTCGCCGAGCGTCACACCGTGGGCATCGCTGACCGACAGGTCGATCGGCTCACCGACGAACGCGCGGCTGCCGAGGTAGAGGCTGCCGAAGCGCAGCCCGTCCTCGTCGGCGAACGCGACGACCTCGAGCGGCACGTCGGTCGTTTCCGCGAGCTCCAGCCCGACCAGAATGCCGAGGATCCCGTCGTAGCGGCCGGCGTCGGCCACGGAGTCGAGGTGCGAGCCGATCACCAGCGGCGCCTCGCCGCGGCGGCCGGCGAGGTTGCCGAGCGCGTCCTCGCGCGTTTCGAGCCCGGCCTCGTGCATCCACGCGCGGACCTGTTCGCGGGCCGTCGCCATCGCCGGCGTGAGGACGGGTCGAGTGATGCGGCCGGGGTCAGCGGTGTGCTTCGCAAGCTCGTCGGCTCGTTGGAGCACGCGGGCGGCGCGGTTCACCACGCGATCACGGGATCTCCCGCACCATCACGAGATTCGTCGCGCCCGGCGTCCCGGTCGTGCGCCCGGCCGTCAGGACCACCCGCGCCCCCGGCTCGAGCCCGGCGTAGTCGCGCGCCGTCACCAGCGCGATCTCGATCATCTCGTCGACCGTCTCCGCCGTCGGCATGTTCGTCGGCGTAGACGCCCCACTCCAGCGTCAGCTGATTGGCCACGCCCGGCTGGTGGGCCAGAGCGATGATCGGCCGCCGCCGGCGGTACTTGGCGCAGGCGCGCGCCGCGCCGCCGGTCGAGGACGGCACGATCACGCGCGGCGGCGTCGAGCTCGTCGGCCAGCTCGACCGCCGCGCGCATCACCGCCTCGCCCGTGGAGCCGCGTGACGACGGGGTGGGCGCGGCCGTGGATGACCGGCGACTCCTCGGCGGCCTCGGCGATCTCCGCCATCCAGCGCACGGCGTCGGCCGGGTAGGCGCCGACGCTCGTCTCGGCCGACAGCATGACCGCGGACGTGCCGTCGATCACGGCGTTGGCGACGTCGGTGGCCTCGGCGCGCGTCGGCTCGGGCGACTGGATCATCGACTCCAGCATCTGCGTGGCGGTGATCACGAACTTGCCCTTCTGGGTCGCGCGGCGGATCGTGTCCTTCTGCATCAGCGGAACGCGCGCGACGCCGGCCTCGACGCCGTAGTCCCCGCGCGCCACCATCAGCCCGTCGGAGGCGTCGATGATCTCGTCCAGCGCCTCGTAGGCCTCGATCTTCTCGACCTTGGCGATCAGCTTGGCCCCCGATCCCAGGTCGCGGGCGAGCGCGCGCAGCTGCTCGATGTCCGCCGCCGAGCGGATGAACGAGAGCGCGATGAAGTCCGCCCCGAGCTCGGCGGCCAGGCCGAGGTCGGCGACGTCCTTCTCCGTGATCGCGGGCAGCTCCGGCCGCGCGTAGGTCACGTTGATGCCCTTGCGCGGCGCCAGCGGCCCGGGGGAGACGGCGCGCGCGACGACCGCGGCGCCGTCGATGCGCTCGACCGCGAAGCGCGGCACGCCGTCGCCGATCACGATCTCCGAGCGCTCGGTGACGAGCGCGGCGAACTTGTCGAACTCGACGACCACGCCGTCTTCGCGGCCGGGCGTCACGAACGTGATCTGCTCGCCGACCGCGACGGTCCGCGGCTCGGTCGCGCCCGAGAGCCGCAACTTGGGGCCCTGGAGGTCGAACAGCATCCCGAGCGGGCGCCCGCTGCGCTCGCCCGCGGCCCGCACATCGGCGGCGCGGCGCCGCAGGTCGTCATGTGACCCGTGCGAGCAGTTCAGCCGCGCGCAGTCGAGCCCGGCGGCGACGAGCCGGTCGAGCACGCCGTCGGCGTCGGTGGCCGGGCCGAGGGTGGCGACGATCTTCGTGCGGCGCTCGAGCATGCGGCGGAGTGTTGCATCGAACCCATCCCGCGCGCCCTGCGTAGGTGTCCCTGGGGGTCGTCCCTGAACACCACAGGAGGTTGGGATGAGAGCGACGCGACGGGCGCTCGGGATCACGGCTGCGGCAGGGCTGTTGCTGTTCGCTGCGGAGGCGGGGGCGCAGACGCCGGCGCCGACACCGACGGTGGTCGATGACGAGCTCGCGGTGACGCCGGTCGCCACGGGCTGAGTCAGCCGGTGCAGATGGAGTTCATCGACGACGACGACTTCTTCGTGCTGGAGAAGGCGACGGGCCAGGTCAAGCGCGTCACGCAACGGCGGCGCCGCCGACCGTCGTGCTCGACCTGACGGTCAACTCGAACTCGGAGCGCGGCCTGCTGGGCATCGCGCTCGACAAGTACTTCCGCCACAACGGGTTCGTCTACCTGTACTGGAGCGAGACGACCCTGGCGGCTGACAACGCCGCCGGCGACGCGGTGCCGCTGCTGGGCAATCGGCTCGACCGCTTCAAGTGGGACGGCACGACGCTGACCTATGACAAGACGCTGCACCGCGGTCGCGCGCTGCAGGACGACGCGACGAACCGGACCAACCCGGCCGTCCCGGTCTTCCGCGGCAACCACAACGGCGGCGTCGTGCGGGTCGGCCCGGACGGCAAGATCTACCTGCAGGTCGGCGACACCGGCCGTCGCGGGCAGACGCAGAACCTGTTCGACGGCCCGTTCGCCGGCGACGAGGCATCCCGCGACGACCAGTTCGGCGGCCCGGACATCGCCAACAGCTCACCTGACGGGCGTGATCCTGCGCCTGAACCCGGACGGCACGGCGCCGCGGGACAACCCGTTCTACCGGCTCGGTGCCGAGCGCGGCGGCCAGGTCGGCGCGAACCTGAAGAAGATCTACGCCTACGGCCTGCGCAACGGCTTCGGCATGGCCTTCGACCCGTTCAGCGGCGAGCTGTGGGAGCAGGAGAACGGCGACGACTCCTTCTCGGAGATCAACCGCACGTTCGAGCCGGCTTCAACTCGGGCTGGACGCAGGTCATGGGCCCGCTCGACCGCGTCGCACAGTTCAAGGCGATCGAGACGACGCGCGGCACCGGTCCCGCCCGATCCCGCCGCGCCGGCCGGCTACTACGGCCTGCAGCAGATCGCGCTGGATGCCGGCCAACATCGCCGACACGCCGCGGCGAGGCGTAGCGAGCGGCTGTTCAAGCTCCCGGGCTCGCGCTTCAGCGACCCGGAGATGACGTGGAAGTACGAGGTCGCGCCGGGCGGCATCGACTTCCTCTCGAGCCGCGAGCTCGGCCGCGACTACAGGGGCGACCTGTTCGTCGGGTCGGCCCGTCGCGTCCCTGCGCGGCGGCAACATCTTCCGGCTCGACATCGACGACAACCGCCGCGAGGTCGACGTCGAGGACCGGCGCCTGCGCGACAAGGTCGCCGACAACGTCGCCAAGTACGACATCACCGAGAGCGAGTCGCTGCTCTGGGGCACGAACTTCGGCGTCACGCCCGACCTGCGCGAGAGCCCCGACGGGCACGCTGTACGTCGTGTCCTCAGCACGCAGGACGCCGTCTACGAGATCACGCGCAAGTAGCGCCGGTGCGGACGCCGCCCGGGCCTGCCCGGGCGGCTCGGCGCCGATACCGGTTTCTTGAGCGAGCAACCTCTCCGGACGGAGGCACGTTGTCTGAACGAGGACACCGTGTCAGACCTGCTGCTGGAGCGATCGGCCGAGCTGGCCGCGATTGATCGGGCGCTTCGCGTCGCGCTTGCCGGCCATGCCCGCCAGCTTCTGGTCTGCGGGCCGCCGGGCAGCGGCCGGACGGCGCTCCTGGAATACGCTCGCGCCGGGGCGCACGGGCTGAACGTGCTCGCCGCCGCCGGCGAACACGGCGAGCAGGAGCTTCCCGTTCGCGCTCGCCCGTCGCCTGCTCGAGCCGGACGAGGTCGCCTCGACCGATCGCTACGGGCTCCAGCTGGAGCTCAACCGCGTCCTGGCGCGAAGACGCCGGCGCTGATCGTGATCGACGACCTGCAGTGGTGCGACCCCGATTCGCTGCGACTGGCTGGCGTTCGCGGCACGGCGGCTGCGCCGCACGGGGCTCGCGCTGGTCGCGGCCTCGGACAGCGCGACGACCGGATTCCACGGCGCGACGGTGCTGCGGCTGCGGCCGTTCAGCGAGCGCGCGGTCGACGACGCTCTTGCACGTCGAGCTCGGGCACGCCGTCGACGCCGCGCTTCGCCGCCGCGTGCCATCGCGAGACCGGCGGCCGGCCGCTGCTGGTGCACGAGGTCGCCGTCGCGGCTCGCCGGAACCGCGTGCACGAGACGGGAGGCGCCGAGCAGTGGGTCGCTTCGGTGGTCCCGCCCGGCGTCGGGCGCTTCCTCGAGCGCCGCCTGGCCACGCTGCCGCCCGCGGCCCGGGCGCTCGCGGGCGCCATCGCCCTGCTCGACGCCCCGGCCGCCCTGCACGAGGCGGCTGCGCTCGCCGGACTGGGCCCCGACGCGGCGGCGGCCGCCTCGGACCGCTTGCAGCACGCCGGCCTTCTCGAGGGCTGGACGATCGCGCCCGCCGCTGCTCGCGCGGGCCTTGTACGACGCGCTCCCGCCGGCGCGACGCGCACGGATGCATGCGCACGCGGCCCGGTTCGGCAGCGCCGAGCGCCACCTGCTGCTACAGCGAACCATCCGCGGACCCGTGGGTCGTCGACATGCTGCGCCGCGCAGCGGAGCAGGCGCTCGAGCGGCGGCAGCCCGGCCAGGCGGCCGGGCTGCTTACGCCGCGCGGTCCGCGAGGGCGTGCTGGACGACGCGGGCGCCGCTGATGCTCGAGCTCGCGCGCGTCGAGCAGCGACTGGCGAGCCGCCGGGAGATCGGCGATCTCGAAGCGGCAGTCGAGCACGGCGCGCCGCGGGTCGCCGTCGAGGGCGCGCTCGCGCGGGCGCTGCTGACGCACGGGCGCACGCAGGAGGCGCTGGCGCTCGCGCACGCCGACGTCGGCCGAGCTGCACGCCGGCGCCCGCCTGCTGCCGGGCGCAGGCGCGATCACATCCGCGCGCCTGGCCGCCGCCGGCGGGGACACGCCGGCGCTGCTGGCGTGCCAGGCGGCCGAGGCCGTGTGCGCGGCGTCGAGCGCCGAGACCGCCGTGGCGCTGGCTCATCGAGCGCTCGCGAGTACGCCGGCAACGACGCCGTGGAGTCCCCGGACGACGAACGGCGCCGCCGGCCCGCCGCCGCCGTGCGGTGGGCTCGATCCCGAATCTCCTGCGTTCTTCCTGGCCTGTGCGGCGCTCGCCTGGTCGGACCAGCTGTCGCTCGCCCGCGAGCACCTCGAGCGGGCGCTCGCGCACGCCCGGCGCCTCGGCTCGGTCGCCGGGCTCGTGCGCGCGCGAGACCGGGCTGGCCGCGGTCGCGCTGCGCGCCGGCGACGTCGAAGCGGCCGTCGTCCACGCCACGACCGCGCTCGGCGCCGGACGCGGCACCGCCGCTGGCCGCGCCCGCGCGCGCGGTCCTGGTGCTGGCGTTCCTGGAGCTCGACCGCCTCGACGACGCGGCCACGGCCTGCGACGCCGGCACGCCGGAAGCTGCGCTACGCCCGCGGGCGCTGCGGCTCGCGCGCTGCGAGCCCGACGGCGCGCTCGACGACCTGCTGACGGTCGGCCGCCTCCTCGCCGCCGATGCACATCGAGGGTCCCGCCGTGATCCCCTGGCGCTCGGCGGCGGCGCTCGCGTTCCCGCCGGACGCGCAGGCGCTCGCGTGGGAGGAGCACGCGCTGGCGGTCCGCTTCGGCGCGCCGCGCGCGATCGGCCGGGCGCTGCGTGCGCTCGCGGCCGTGGGACCCGCGTCGGAGCGCACGACGCGCTGCCGAGCGGCCGTCGCGGCGCTCGAGGGCAGCGAGGCGCGGCTCGAGTACGCTCACGCGCTCTGCGACCTGGGCGCGAGCCTGCGCCGTGAACGCGCACCGTCGCGATGCCCGCGAGCCGCTGCGCGCAGGCGCTCGACCTCGCCGTCCGCTGCGGCGCCACCGCGCTCGCCCGCCGCGCGCGCGAAGAGCTCGCCGCCACCGGCGCGCGCCCGCGCCGGCTCGCGCAGTCCGGCCGCGACGCGCTGACGCCGGCCGAGCTGCGCGTCGCCCGCCTGGCCGCGCGCGGCCTCGCCAACCGCGAGATCGCCCAGACGCTCGTCGTGACGGTCAAGACCGTCGAGACCGAGCTCGGCCACGCCTACGCCAAGCTCGGCATCCGCTCGCGCCGCGACCTGCCGGGCGTGCTCGAGGCGGCCGGTTAGAACTGCGGGCGCCAGGCCGCGCGCTGGACCGGCGCGGCGTGGTACTCGGGGATCGCGCACCAGGCCGCGAACGCAGGGCGCGGGGCGCCGCCGCTTGCCGCCGGCTCGAGCAGGCCGGTGTCGAAGCTTGGGATCGGCGTAGGTCGTGTACTGGGTGATCATGCCGACGCCCGCCCCGGCGCCCTTGGCGTAGTGGTGGCGCGAGAGCGCCTCGGTCAGCACACGCGCCTGATAGTCACGGCGCGCTTCGGGGTCAGGGGCTGTCGCCGAAGCTGCCGAAGCGCGTGTTGGTCGAGTCGAGCCGGCACCCGCCCTCGGTGCACCAGACCTCCGGGCCGCCGTCGAGCCGGCGCCCGCTCCAGCCGCCTTCGGTCCAAGCACGCCGGCGCAGGTCGACGACGTGGAGCTGCTTGCGCTCGACGTCGGCGTAGTTGTGGTAGGACCAGATCCAGCGGTCGTCGGCCCTGAAGCCGCGTTGCGTCGAGTCGCGCGAGCAGCGACTCCGTGAACGGGTCGGCCGACTGCGCGTGCGGATGCGTGTGCGAGATCGTCGTGTGGCGCGGAACCGTGGCGACGTCACTGTCCGAGATCGACGGCGCGAGCAGCAGCGGACCGTCGGGACGGCGGCGCGCGATCGCGTCCATCGTGACCATCATGTCCGCTACCGCAGGGCGTTATCGACAGCGTCGTCCCCTCGCTGCCCCAGCGGGCCGTCCAGTCGTCGGTCTCGATCTGTGGTCCGCTGCGGCCAGATCTGCAGATTGGGCTCGTTGACGACCTCGAATGCGCCGACCTCGCCTGCGTACCGGTCCCACACCCACTCGACGTAGCGTCGCCCACCGGCTGTCCGGGCCTGAAGCCGTCGAGCGGAAGGCCGTACTCGAGCGGCTTCCACGTCTGGGGTGGGCGGTTGCCTGCGATGAAGTCGAGGTACTGGGACAGCCGCGCGTGGCGATCCCACGCCCTGTGCTCATATTCGGGACGATCCGGAGGAAGGTTGTCGGTGCCGTTCGACCAGCGCGGATAGCGGTACGGCACCAGGACGATCTCCATGCCGTCCGCGCGCGCCGCGTCGACCTGCGCGTCGAGCGCGGCCAGCGAGGCCGCGCCGTCGCCGAAGCCGGGCGGCTGATCCGCGACGCGCTGGATCGACGGCCAGTCCGCCAACAGCCGCAGCCAGCTTGTCGTCGAGCGCAACGCTGGCCACCACGGCTGCTGCCTGAGGTTGCGGTAGTCGTTGGCCACGGACGGGCCGGGTGTGACCACGGCCGTCGGCGCGATGTCGATGCACTTGCGCAGGTAGGTGCTCATGACTCAGACCGTGAAGACGATGGTGTGGGTGTCCTCCGGCGGCTCGAACGCGAGGCTCGCGAGGATGAGCGCATCCGGCTTCAGTCGCCCGTCCCAGCTCAACAGCTCGTCGTGAGCTGCCGCAGGTGGGAGCGACGAGAACGTGGCATGTCGCGGCGCCGACTCGATCGCGTCCAGCACCGCGTCGGCGTAGCGGCGCAGCGTCTCGTCGGCCGCGTAGCGTTCGGCGAAGCCGGCGGTCAGCTCGGCGCGCGCGGCGAGGGCGTAGGCCGGGTCGGCGTTGAGCGCGTCGAGCAGCGCCGTGTAGGTCGCGGCCCGCGCCGGGCTCAGCGCGGCCGGGTCGGCCGCCGCGCCGCCGGCCAGCGTCCCGAAGCACGTCAGCGCGACGGTGGCGCCACCGGTCCGGATCAGCAGCTGCCGGCGGGTGAGGGAACCAGGCACGCCGCGCAGTGTTCTCCCGCTCGGCGCGATTCCGCATCAGGGTCCGCCCCTGATCTTTGCGCAGGGGTCTTGAAGCGCGCAGCAACGCGGGAGTACGGTGCCGGGCGGCTCACCGAGAAAGGACCGCGTCATGCCAGCCTCACCGGCTCTGGCCCCCAGGGGCCGGGTCCGGCGGCGTGTCGCGGGCGTCGCGGCGTGCGCGCTGGTCGCGCTCGCCTTCGCGCCCGCCGCCTCGGCCGCCGACCGCGAGATCACCGTCAGCGCCACCGCGCCTGCGGCCTGGGAGGGACGCGCCGCGCTGGCGTCGGCGCTGTTCGACCCGGCCACGCTGACGCCGTGCGGCGTCTCGGCCGCCGACGTGTGCGACACGACGCTCGTCCACGTCACCGGCGCCGGGACGCTGACGGTGGAGCTCGCGGGCCTCGAGACCGGCACCGGCGACGTCGACCTGTACGTCTATCGCAGCGATGCGTTCGGCCTCACGGGGGCGCCGGTCGCCGTCTCCACCGGCGATAGCGCCGAGGAGGCCGTCCGGATTCCGGCGGCGAGCGGGAGCTACCTCGTGGCGGCGGTCTCGTTCGCCACCGGCACCGCGGGCTTCGCCGGCGCCGCCGCGCTGGCGCCGCGGGCCGCCGACCGTCCCGGACCTCGACGCCCCGCGCGGGCGTCAGGAGCAGCTCGTCAGCGACGTCGACGCCGGCGCGGCCTCGCAGCCGGCCGTCGCGATCAGCCCGCGCGACCACGACCTGCTCGTCGCCGCCTATCGCGTGTTCGCCGACCCGACGAGCTACGAGAGCCGGATCGCGACCGCGGTCTCGTTCGACGGCGGTCGCCGCTGGGATGCGCTCGGCGCCGTCTCGGACGCCTCGGCTGCCAACCCGGCGCGTCGCCTTCGACGCGGCCGGCGACGCGCTGCTCGTCACCAACGAGCTGCCGGGCTCCGTCGTCCTGCGTCGCTGGTCGCGGCCGACCGAGCGCGACGTGCGGCGTGGCGTGACCTGGCAGGCGCCCAGCACGCTCGCCGCCGACGCCATCGACGAGCGGCCGGTGCTGGCGCGCTCGGGCGCGACGCTGCTGGCGTGCTGGACGCGGACCACCGACCTCGGCGCCTACGGCCGCCAAGCCGTCCTGTGCCGACGCTCGCCGGACGGCGGCATGACCTGGGACGCGCCTGCGCAGCGCTCGCCGGCGGCGTACGCCGGGCGTCCCGTACGGCCCGTACGTCGGCGGCGTCGCGGTGGCCGGCCGGCGCGGCGCGTTCAACGTCGCCTGGGTCGACACGCTCGGACGCCGTCGGGTCTCGACTCCGCCTGGGTCGCGCACAGCGCCGACGGCCTGAGCTGGAGCGCGCCGGTGCGGGTCGCTCGCTTCCGCTCGCTGCCCGAGCGCTTCGCCGGCGACAGCTTCCGCAACGTGACTCTGCTCTCGCTCGCCGCGACTCGAGCGCGGACTTACCTGGCCTACGCTGCCGACGTCGGCGGCCAGGCGGACATCCAGCTCACCCACTCCGACGACGGCGCGCGCTGGAGCACGCCGATCACCATCGGTGCTGACGCGAGCGGCGCAGATCAGTTCCAGCCGAGCCTCGCCGCCGCCGGCCGGACGACGTCCACGTCAGCTTCCTCGACCGCCGCCTCGGTGCGACGTTCGTCGACGAGTGGCTCGCGTCCTCGGACGATCGCGGCGCTACGTGGAGCGCGCAGCGGCTCTCGCACGACTCCTGGGACCCGGCGATCGGCGCGCCGCGCTCGCCCGACCGGCGATCTGCTGGGCGACCACCAGGCGCTGGTCGCCGACCGCTGCACGCGGTCGCGCTGGCCGCCGACCCGCACCTCGCCAACGACCGGCAGCGCGACCCGACTTCGACCGCGGCGCGCGCCGAACGGCCACGCCGCAGCTCTTCGCCTGGACCGTGCGCGACCGGAGGTGTGACTAGCCTCCGGAGGATGAGCACCCGCGAGCGCATCCAGGAGCTGGCCGACCAGATCGTCGCGCTGCGTGACTCGTACTACCGCGGCTCGCCGACGGTGGCGGACGCGGAGTACGACGCGATCGAGGACGAGCTGCGGGAGCTGATCGCGGCCAACCCCGAGCTCGCGCCGGATCCGAACCCGCTGGAGCAGGTCGGCGCGCCGTCGGTCCTGCACGCGCCGGTGCGGCACTCGCGGCCGATGCTCTCGCTCGAGAAGGCGACCAGGCCCGAGCAGGTCGAGCGCGTTCTTCGACCGCTTCCCGGGCCAGCCCGTGGTCGTGATGCCCAAGCTCGACGGGCTCTCGCTCGCGCTCGTCTACGAGGACGGGCGGCTCGCGCGCGCGGTCACGCGCGGAGACGGGACGACCGGCGACGACGTGACCGTGCTCGTGCGCGCGCTGGCCGACGGCGTGCCCGACCGGCTCGACACCGGCGGCCGCGTGGAGGTGCGCGGCGAGGCGGTGATGCTGCGCTCGACGTTCGCCGCCTACAACGAGGCGCATCCCGACAAGCCGCTGATCAACCCGCGCAACGCCGCCGCCGGCACCGTGCGCGCGAAGGACCCGGCCGCGGTCGCCGAGCGCCGGCTGCACTTCTTCGCCTTCGACCTCGACGCGTCCGACGGCGCGCCGACGGACCTCGAGGCCGGGTTGAAGACACTCGGCTTCGACGCCGCCGACATGCGCCACACCGATGACGCGGAGGCGGCCCAGGCGGTGATCACGACGATCGAGGCCGAGCGCAACGAGCTCGACTACGACCTCGACGGCGCCGTCCTGCGGCTCGCCCACCGCGACGCCTACGCGGCCGCCGGGACGCGCGCGAACTCCCCGCGCGGCGCGCTGGCGTTCAAGTTCGCGGCCGAGGAGAAGACGACGCTGCTGGCCGACGTGCTGTGGGACGTCGGCAAGACGGGCAAGATCGCGCCGGTCGCGCAGCTCGAGCCGGTGTTCGTGGGCGGGACGACCGTGACCCGCGCGACGCTGGCCAACCAGGAGGTCATCCGCGCGCGCGACGTGCGGATCGGCGACACCGTGCTGGTCCGCCGCGCGGGCGACGTGATCCCGTTCGTGGCCGGCGTGCTCGACGCGTCCAAGCGCACCGGGTCAGGAGCGCGAGATCGTGCCGCCGTCGGAGTGCCCCTCGTGCGGGCAGCCGCTGACCGAGCAGGGCAACAGCCGCGAGCTGTTCTGCACCAACGTCGCCTGCCCGGCGCAGACCGTGCGGCGGCTGATCCACTGGGCGTCGCGCGCGGCGGCGGACATCGAGGCCGTCGGCCCGGTCTGGATCGAGCGCCTGGCCGAGGCCGGCGACCTCGAGCAGCCGTCGGACTTCTACGCGCTGACCAAGGAGCGGCTGCTCGAGTTCGAGCGCATCGGCGAGGTCTCGGCCGAGCGCATGGTCGAGTCGATCGAGACGTCGAAGAACGTCGGGCTGCGGCGGGCGCTGATCGGGCTGGCGATCCCGATGGCCTCCGAGGGCACGGCGGCGCGGCTGTGCCGGGCCGGCTTCGCGTCGCTCGAGGCGATCGCGGACGCGGGCGAGGAGACGCTCGTCGCGGTCGAGGACATCGGCCCGAAGGTCGCGGCTTCGCTGAGCGCGCACCTGACGCGGCTGCGCCCCGAGCTCGAGCGCCTGCGCGAGCGCGGCGTGTCGCTCGACGTGCGCGACGAGGACCTCCCGCCGGTCGTCGCCTCCGACGCTCCGCTGGCGGGCAAGACGGTCGTGATCACCGGCTCGATCAGCGACCCGCGCTCGGGCGAGAAGGTGCCGCGGCCCGCGTTCCAGCGGCTGTGCGAGACGCGCCGGCGCGACGACCGCCTCGTCGGTGTCCGCGAGCACCGACCTGCTGATCACCGGCGCCGACGTCGGCGCCAGCAAGATCACCAAGGCCGAGAAGCTCGAGGTCGAGGTCGTCGACCAGGCGGCGATCTGGGAGCAGCTGATCGCCGCCGGCGTGACCTGAATTCTCCTTCCCGTATCATGGAACGTGTTTTCCAGAACGCCATGCGGGGTTGATGAGCCACAATGGCCGCGCACCGAGGAGATCAGGAGCAGCGATGGCATCGCAGGTCGAGGTAGATCCCCAGGAGACACGCGAATGGCTGGAGGCGCTCGACGCCGTTGTCGCGAGTGACGGCCCGCAGCGCGCGCAGTTCCTTCTGGAGCGCGTCGTCGGGCACGCGCAGCTCACCGGAGCGGCGCCCGCGCCGGCGGGCACGACGCCGTATCTGAACACGATCCCGCCCTCGGAGGAGCCGCCGCATCCGGTCGACGAGGCGCTCGAGCGGCGCGTCCGGTCGATCATGCGCTGGAACGCGATCGCCACGATCCTCAACGCGAACAAGACGAGCTCCGAGCTCGGCGGCCACATCGCCAGCTATCAGTCGGCGGCGGTCCTCTACGAGACCGGCTTCAACCACTTCTGGCGCGCGCCCACCGACCGCCACGGCGGCGACCTGATCTACATGCAGGGCCACTCCAGCCCGGGCATCTACGCACGCGCGTTCCTCGAGGGGCGCATCAGCGAGGAGCAGCTGCGCAAGTTCCGCATGGAGGTCGGCGGCAAGGGCCTTTCGAGTTACCCGCACCCGTGGCTGATGCCGGACTTCTGGCAGTTCCCCACGGTCTCGATGGGCCTCGGCCCGCTGATGGCGATCTACCAGGCGCGCTTCATGAAGTACCTGCAGGGCCGCGGCCTGGCCGAGACCGAAGGGCGCAAGGTGTGGGCGTTCATGGGCGACGGCGAGATGGACGAGCCGGAGTCACTCGGCGCGATCTCGATGGCCGGCCGTGAACACCTCGACAACCTGATCTTCGTCATCAACTGCAACCTGCAGCGGCTCGACGGCCCGGTCCGCGGCAACGGCAAGATCATCCAGGAGCTCGAGACGAACTTCCGCGGCAACGGCTGGAACGTCATCAAGGTGATCTGGGGCTCGCGCTGGGACCCGCTCCTCGCGGCCGACGACGAGGGCCACCTGCTCGCGCGGATGAACGAGGCGCTCGACGGCGACTACCAGACCTACAAGTCCCGCAACGGCGCCTACGTGCGCGAGCACTTCTTCGGCGTCACGCCGGAGCTGCGGGCGATGGTCGCCGATATGACCGACGAGCAGATCTGGGCGCTCAACCGCGGCGGCCTCGACCAGCGCAAGGTCTACACCGCCTACAAGGCCGCGTCCGAGCACCACGGCACGCCGACCGTGATCCTGGCCAAGACGATCAAGGGCTACGGGATGGGTGAGGCCGGCGAGGGCCAGAACATCACCCATCAGCAGAAGAAGATGAACGAGGCGGCGCTGCTGGCCTTCCGCGACCGCTTCGAGCTCGAGCTGACCGACGAGCAGGTCCGCGACATCTCGTTCTACAAGCCGCCGGAGCACTCGCCCGAGGCCGAGTTCATCCGCGAGCGCCGCGCCGCGCTGGGCGGCTCGCTGCCCGCCCGCCGGCGCAAGGCGGAGTCGCTGCCGACGCCGGAGCTGAAGGCGTTCGAGAGCCAGCTCACCGGCACCGGCGAGCGCGAGATCTCGACCACGATGAGCTTCGTCCGGATCCTCTCGACGATCCTGCGCGACAAGCAGCTCGGCAAGCACGTCGTCCCGATCGTGCCCGACGAGTCGCGCACGTTCGGCATGGAGGGCATGTTCCGCCAGCTCGGGATCTTCAGCCAGCTCGGCCAGCTGTACACGCCCGAGGACCGCGAGCAGCTGATGTTCTACCGCGAGGACAAGCACGGCCAGGTGCTCCAGGAGGGCATCAACGAGGCCGGCGCGATGTCGTCGTGGATCGCCGCCGGGACGTCGTACTCCAACAACGCCGTGCCGACGATCCCGTTCTTCATCTACTACTCGATGTTCGGCTTCCAGCGGATCGGCGACCTCGCCTGGGCGGCCGGCGACAGCCGCACGCGCGGGTTCCTGCTCGGCGGCACCGCGGGCCGGACGACGCTCAACGGCGAAGGGCTGCAGCACGAGGACGGCCACTCGCACCTGCTGAGCTCGACGATCCCGAACTGCGTCTCCTACGACCCGACGTACAACTTCGAGCTCGCGGTGATCATGCAGGAGGGCCTGCGGCGGATGATCACCGAGCAGGAGGACGTCTTCTACTACCTCACGCTGATGAACGAGAACTATCAGCACCCGGCGATGCCGGAGGGGGCGGAAGAGGGCATCCTGCGCGGCATGTACCTGCTGCAGCCGGCCGAAGGCGCGAAGGTGCAGCTGCTCGGCTCGGGCACGATCCTGCGCGAGGTGCTGGCGGGCGCGGAGCTGCTGCAGAACGACTTCGGGATCGCCGCCGACGTCTGGAGCGTCCCGTCCTTCACCGAGCTGCGGCGCGAGGGCATGGAGGCCGAGCGCTGGAACACGCTGCACCCGGGCGACGAGCCGCGCAGCACGTGGATCCAGTCCTCGCTCGAAGGCCGCCCGGGCCCGGTGATCGCGGCGACGGACTACATGCGCAGCTACGCGGACCAGATCCGGCCGTGGGTGAGCGCGCCGTACCGCGTGCTCGGGACGGACGGCTTACGGCCGCAGCGACTACCGCAAGACGCTGCGCTCGTTCTTCGAGGTGGATCGCCACCACGTGGCGCTGGCGGCGCTGACCGAGCTCGCGAAGGCGGGCGAGGTCGACGCCGACGCACCCGCCAAGGCGATCGAGTCCTACGGCATCGACACCGAACCGCCCGCCCCGTGGCGGGTCTGAGGGAGGCGGAGTTGGCTGGCACCGAGCAGGTCCTCGTCCCGGACATCGGGGACTTCGAGGACGTACCCGTGATCGAGGTCCTGGTGGCGGTGGGGGACACCGTCGCCGCCGAGGACCCGCTCGTCGTCCTGGAATCCGACAAGGCGACGATGGAGGTCCCGTCGCCGAGCGCCGGCAAGATCGCGGCGATCGACGTCTCGGTCGGCGACAAGGTCAAGGAGGGCACGCCGATCGTGCAGCTCGAGGTCTCGGGCGGCAACGGCGCGGCCCCGGCGGCCGAGAAGGCGCCGCCCGGCACCGTCGCCGAGTCCGTCCCGGCGGCCGTCAGCGAGGACGTCGAGGCGGCCGCGGAGTCCGAGCCGCCGACGGGGCCGCAGTCCACGGCCGAGCCGGCTTCGCCTCAGGCGGATACCGGCGCCGGGCCTCAGCCTGCGTCGCCGCAGGCCGGGACCGGCGAGGCGCCGGCCTACGCCAGCCCGGCCGTCCGCCGGCTGGCGCGCGAGCTCGGCGTCGATCTCAGCACGATCCGCGGGAGCGGTCGCAAGGGCCGGATCACCAAGGAGGACGTGCAGAAGCCGCAGCCGCGCGAGGAAGCGCCGACCGCGGCCGCCGCCGACGGCGCCGGGCTCGGCCTGGCGCCGTGGCCGAAGGTCAACTTCGAGCGCTTCGGCGAGGTCGAGCGCCAGCCGCTGACGCGGATCCAGAAGATCAGCGGCCCGAACCTGGCCCGCAACTGGGTGATGATCCCGCACGTCACCCACAACGACGAGGCCGACATCACCGAGCTCGAGGCGTTCCGCAAGCGCACGAACGCCGAGCAGTCCGAGGCCAAGGTGACGATGGTGGCGCTGCTGGCCAAGGCCGTGGTGGCCTCGCTGAAGGCGTTCCCGACCGTCAACTCGTCGCTCGACGGCGACGACCTCGTGCTCAAGCGCTACTACAACATCGGCTTCGCCGCCGACACGCCGAACGGGCTCGTCGTCCCGGTGATCAAGAACGCCGACGCCAAGGGCATCCTCGAGATCGCCAAGGACCTGACCGAGCTGTCGGGCAAGGCGCGCGCGGGCAAGCTCTCCGGCGGCGACATGCAGGGCGCGACGTTCACGATCTCCTCGCTGGGCGGGATCGGCGGCACGAGCTTCACGCCGATCATCAACGCCCCCGAGGTCGCGATCCTCGGGGTCACGCGCTCCGCCATGAAGCCGGTCTGGAACGGCAGCGAGTTCGAGCCGCGGCTGATGGTCCCGCTGTCGCTGTCCTACGACCACCGCGTGATCGACGGCGCGCTCGCCGCGCGCTTCGTGGCGCACCTGGTGGGACAGCTCGCCGACCTCCGAAGGGGGCTGCTCTAGATGCAGGTCACGGTTCCGGACATCGGCGACTTCACCGACGTCCCCGTGATCGAGGTGCTGGTCGGCCCCGGCGACGAGGTCGCGCCCGAGGACCCGCTGGTCGTCCTCGAGTCCGACAAGGCGACGATGGAGGTCCCGTCGCCGGCGGCGGGCAAGGTCGCGGCGATCGAGATCAAGGTCGGCGACAAGGTCTCCGAGGGCTCGGTGCTGATGACGCTCGCGACCTCGGACGACGGCGCCAAGCCCGCCGAGCCGGCGGAGCCCTCGGCGCCACCTGCGGAGTCCGACGTGCAGGTCCAGGTGGCCGTCCTCGGCGGCGGGCCGGGCGGCTACACGGCGGCGTTCCGCGCCGCCGATCTCGGTCTGTCGGTGGCCTTGATCGACCGCGGCGAGCAGCTCGGCGGCGTCTGCCTGAACGTCGGCTGCATCCCGTCCAAGGCGCTGCTGCACATCGCCAAGGTCCTGACCGAGGCCGAGGAGCTCGGCGAGTCCGGCATCTCGTTCGAGAAGCCCGAGATCGACATCGACAAGGTCCGCGAGTGGAAGAACAGCGTCGTCGGGCGGCTCACCGGCGGCCTGGAGTCGCTGGCCAAGCAGCGCAAGGTCCAGGTCGTGCGCGGCATCGGCGACGTTCAGCGGGCCCGAACACGATCGCGGTCGGCGACACCGTCGTCGGCTTCGAGCACTGCATCATCGCCGCGGGCTCGGAGGCGTCGTCGCTGCCGTTCCTGCCCGAGGATCCGCGCATCATCGACTCCACCGGCGCGCTCGAGGTCGACGGCGTGCCGGAGCGGCTGCTGGTGATCGGCGGCGGGATCATCGGGCTCGAGATGGCGACGGTCTACGACGCGCTGGGCTCGAAGGTGACCGTCGTGGAGCTGCTCGACCAGCTGATCCCGGGCGCCGACAAGGACCTGATCCGGGTGCTCGAGAAGCGCGTCAAGGGCCGCTACGAGGCGATCCATCTCAAGACCGGCGTCGAGTCCGTCGAGGCGGGGGAGGACGGCCTGACGGTCAAGTTCGGCGAGCACACCGAGGTCTTCGACCGGATCCTGGTCGCCGTCGGGCGCAAGCCGAACGGCAAGGTCATCGGCGCGGACGCCGCGGGCGTCTCGGTCGATGAGCGCGGCTACATCCCGTCGGACCTGCAGATGCGCACGAACGTGCCGCACATCTTCTCGATCGGCGACGTCCGCGGCGAGCCGATGCTGGCCCACAAGGCCACGCACGAGGGCGTGCTGGCGTCCGAGGTGATCGCGGGCGAGAACCTGGAGTGGGACGTCCGCTCGATCCCGTCGGTGGCCTACACCGACCCCGAGGTGGCCTGGACCGGCCTGACCGAGACGGCAGGCCAAGGCCGAGGGCAAGACGGTCGAGACCGCGTCCTTCCCGTGGGCGGCCTCGGGCCGCTCGCTGTCGATGGGCCGCTCCGACGGTCTGACGAAGCTCATCGTCGATCCCGAGACCCACCGCGTGCTCGGCGCCGGGATCGTCGGCGTCAACGCCGGCGAGCTGCTGGCCGAGGCCGTGCTCGCGATCGAGGCCGGGCTCGACGCCGAGGACATCGCGCTCACGATCCACCCGCACCCGACGCTGTCGGAGACGATCGGCTTCTCCGCCGAGCAGGCCGAGGGCACGATCACCGACCTCATGCCCAAGCGCAAACGCGCGAAGGCGTGAGCTACGGGCCGCCCGACGCGAACGTCGCGCCCCGGTTCACCGGGATCCGCACGTTCGCTCGGGCGCCGCACGTCCAGTCCGCCGACGGCGTCGACGCCGCCGTGCTCGGCGTCCCCTTCGACACCGCGACCTCGATGCGTCCCGGCGCGCGCTTCGGCCCGGCCGGCATCCGCGACGCGTCGATGTTGCTGCGGCCGTGGAACACGGCGCAGGAGGTCGACGTCTTCGGCGCGCTCTCGCTCGCCGACCTCGGCGATCTGCACACCACGCCCGGCAACGCGCAGCGCACGACCGAGCAGATCGCGGCCCAGCTCGAGCCGGTGCTGCGCGCGGGCGCGGTGCCGATCACGCTCGGCGGCGATCACTCGATCGTGCTCGGCGAGTTGCGCGCTCACGCCGCGGTGCACGGTCCCGTCGCGGTCGTGCTGCTGGACGCCCACGCCGACACCTGGGAGCAGTACTACGGCGAGCGCTACTTCCACGGCACGCCGTTCAAGCGGGCGCTGGAGGAAGGGCTGATCGACCCGTCCCGGTCGCTGCTGGCCGGGATGCGCGGCTCGCTGTATGCCGCCTCCGACCTCGACGAGCCGCGCGAGTGGGGCTTCGAGATCGTCGCCTGCGACGAGCTGCGCACCTGGACGCCGGCGGAGTACGCCGCGCGCGTGCGCTCGCGCGTCGGCGACGGGCCGGCGTTCCTCTCCTTCGACATCGACTGCATCGACCCGGCGTTCGCGCCGGCGACCGGCACGCCCGAGGTCTGCGGCCTGCTCCCGCACGAGGCGATCGCGTTCCTGCGCGCGCTGCGCGGACAGGCCTTCACCGGTTACGACCTCGTCGAGGTCGCGCCGGCCTACGACACCAACGCCCAGACGACCGCGCTGCTGGCGGCCAACATCGCCTACGAGTTCCTCACCTTGACCGCCCTGACGATGGGAGCAGGAAATGGCTGAGCCGTTCATCGGGGAGATCCGCACCTTCGCCTTCGACTTCGTCCCGAAGGGATGGGCGAAGTGCGAGGGCCAGCTGCTGGCCATCAATCAGAACCAGGCGCTGTTCGCGCTGCTGGGGACGATCTACGGCGGCGACGGCCGGGTCAGCTTCGCCCTGCCCGACCTGCGGGGGCGGGTTGTGATGGCCTCGAGCGACGCTCATCCACAGGGCGAGACCGGCGGGGAGGAAGCGCACGCGCTCACGGTCGCCGAGCTGCCCCCGCACAGCCACCGCGCGAAGGCCAACGCTTCCGGCGGCAACGCGAGCAACCCGACCGAGAACGTATGGGCGGCGAAGTCGAACGCCTACCGCTCCAGCGGCTCGGCGAACATGGACGCGAACGCGATCGCGAGCACCGGGGAGGGAGCGGCGCACACCACGCTGCAGCCCTATCTCGCGCTCAACACCTGCATCGCGCTCGTCGGGATCTTCCCGGCGCGCGCTTAGCTCAGCACGGTGTCATGGGTCTCGGCGAGCTGGGCGGCGCGCTGGTCGCGCTCGACGTCGCCGACGATGAACAGGCACAGCGAGACGCACGGGCGGTCGTGGAAGTGCTCGTCCCAGGCGCGGTCGTACTCGACCGAGCGCTCGAGGATCTCCGCGTCCGGCCCGATCGGGAAGCGCGCCCACCACGCGGCGTCGAAGCCGCGCGCGAGCGCGGCGTCCATCTCGGGCTCCCAGGCGTGCACCCAGTCGTGGATGCTGATCCCGAGCTCGATCTCGGAGAACACCATGCGGCCCTGGGTTTCAAGCGCCTCGACGTCGAGCCCGGCGGCGCTCAGCGCCGCGCGGTCGGCGTCGGCGCGGCCGGCGATCGAGCGGTGGAACAGCCAGCCGTTGCGCTTGGCGCCGAGCGCGTAGAAGGAGGCGAGCGTCGGCGCGACCTCCGCGCGGGTCGAGAGCAGCATCGCCACGTGCGGGCAGGCGCCGTTCGGGAAGGCGCTGTCTAGAGGGGAATCCATAGGTTCACGCGGGTTCCGGTCTGTGGGGAGGACGTGATCTGGCACTCGCCGCCGTGGCCGCGGGCGCGCTCGCGCATCACGGTCAGGCCGAGGTGGCCGTCCTCGACGCCGGGGACGCTGGCGGGATCGAAGCCGCGGCCGTCGTCGGTGATCGAGACGTCGAGCCGGTCGCGGCTGGCGGCGAAGGCGATCTGGACGGTGCCGGCGTGCGCGTGCGCGTCGGCGTTCGCGAGCGCCTCGGCGACGATCCGGGCGGCGAGCGTGACCGCCTCGGGCCCGGCCTCGCCGTGGCCGCTCACTCGGGTGCGAGTCCGGGCGCGGCGCGCGGCGGCGTCGATCGCTCCGCGCAGGTCGGCGGGCCCGTCGGACGAGAGCTCTTTGCAGGCGGGCGCGCACCAGCCGGTGGGCGGCGTCGACGGCCTCGCTGAGCCGGTCGCGATCCGGTTCGGGCCGGGCCAGCTCACGGCGGGCGAGCGCGAGGTACTGCGCCAGCCCGTCGTGGACCTCGGCCGCGAGCGTGCGCCGCTCGCGCTCCATCGCGGCGTGCAGCAGCTCGCGGCGCAGCATCGCGGTCGTGATCCCGGCGGAGAGCTGCAGGCCGAGCAGGCTGAGCACGGTGCCGCTCAGCGGATCGATCCGGATCGGCGCGGTCGCGCTGGCGATCACGACGCCGACCATCACGTGCTCGCCGGTGACCAGCGGCAGGATCAGCCAGTCGGTCGCCGGCGGCGTGAACGGGTTCGCGACGAGCCAGGTGGCGGGCTCGCGCAGGACGATCGGCGCGCCCGAGGCGATCGCCAGCTGCCATGCCTCCTGCTCGAACGACAGCTCCTCCGCGGCCGTGGCGCCGACGTAGCGGCGCAGGACCGGCAGCCCGTCGGCGTCGGGGAGGTAGAGCGCGGCGTCGTGCAGGCGCAGCGCCTCGCGCATCTCCTCCAGCGCGGCGCCGGCGAGCACCGGCAGCTCCTCGGTCCCCACGAGCGCCCTGGACACGCGCGAGACCGCCGCCAGCCCGCTGAGGACCTCCGGAGCGATCACGGCGCGATACTACGCCCGTGCGCGTGATCATCGCCGACGATCACCGGCTGATGCGCGAGGGGACCGCGGCGCTGCTGGCGGCCGACCCGCGGATCGAGGTGGTCGGCCTGGCGTCCGGCGGGCGCGAGGCGGTCGAGCTCGCGGCGCGCTTGAAGCCCGACGTGGCGCTGCTCGACGTCGGCATGCCGGATATCGGCGGCGTCGAGGCGTGCGCGGCGATCCGCGCGCGGGTGCCGGGCGTCGAGGTGCTGATGCTCACGGTCTCCGAGGATGCGCTGGACGTGCGCGCGGCGCTGCGGGTCGGCGCCTCCGGGTATCTGTTGAAGGACATCCCGCCGGGCGAGCTGGTCGCGGCGGTGCTGGGGGCGGGGTCGGGTTCGCCGATCGTGATGGCCTCTTCGGCGGCGCCGGACGACGAGCTGTCGGTGCGCGAGCGCGAGGTGCTGGAGCTGATCGGGCGCGGGCTGCGCAACCGCGAGATCGCTGAGCGCCTCGTGGTCTCGGAGGCCACGGTCAAGACGCACGTGCGGCACATCCTGGAGAAGCTGCGGCTGCGCAATCGCGCCGAGGCAGCAGCGTTCGCAGCCCGCGGACGAGCCGCGCGCTGACGTCGGCAGGCGTCGTGCCGAGCTGGAGCGCGATGCGGTCGGTCTTCCAGCCGAGCACGCGGGCGAGCACGACCGCGTCGCGGTCCTCGGGCGCGATCGTCGCGTACGGCTGGGTCCGGCCCGCGGCCAGGCACGCGCCGCGGGCCGCCAGCTCGTCGGGGCGGCCATCGGGATCCGCGAAGAGGATCCTGCGGGTGGCTTCGGCGGCGGTCTCGTCGTCCTGACAGGCGGCCCGGGCTGCGGCGTAGACGTGGTCCACGGTGGCCTCGAGCACGGTTGGGCACGCTACGGGCGCGCCGAGGCCCTGCCATCGCCCGAACGGATGATTGGCGATCCTCGCGAGGGCCTGACGGCCCTGCTTCGGTCGCTTCGCGGATTCTCGCTACGAATCCTGCGCTGTTGGCCGGATCAAGATCTCGTTGACGTCCATGTGCGGCGGCTGCGAGACCGCGAAGAGCACGGCGCGGGCGATGTCGTCGGGCGTCAGCGTGTCCTCGAGCTCGTGGCTGAAGCCCGGCGTCTCGACCATGCCGGGCGAGATCAGCGTGGTCCGCACGCCGGTGCCGTTGAAGTCCTGGCGGGCCGCCTCGGCCATGCCGGTGACCGCGAACTTGGTCGCCGAGTAGAGCGAGCCCTTGAGCGCGCGGCGGCCGGCGATGCTCGACGTGATGACCAGGTGGCCCTTCGTGTCTCTGAGCGCCTTGGCGTTGGCGCGGATCGTGGCGTAGATGCCGAAGACGTTGGTGATCACCATCTGCTTCGCGTCCTCGGGGTCGCCGGACTCGAACCCGGCGGTCATGCCGACGCCGGCGTTGGCGAAGACGACGTCGACGCGGCCGAACTCGTCCAGCGCGCGCTGGGCCAGCGCCTCGCTGTCGGGGTAGTGGCCGACGTCGCAGCGCACGGCCAGGCCGCCGATCTCCTCGGCCAGGGCCTGGAGCTTGTCCTCGGAGCGCGCGCCGAGCACGACGCGATAGCCGGCCTCGGCGGCCTGGCGGGCGGTGGAGGCGCCGATGCCCGTCGAGGCGCCGGAGATCAGGAACACACGGTCATCCATGACTCCTATCGTTACCCGTGTGTTGGCGGATCGAGCACGCATCGAGGTGCAGGCCGGGCGCGGCGGCGACGGCTCGCTGTCGTTCCGGCGCGAGTCGCGCGTGCCCAAGGGCGGGCCGGACGGCGGCGACGGCGGGCGCGGCGGCGACGTCGTGCTGCGCTGCGACGACTCCCTGCGCGACCTGCAGTCGTTCCGGCGCCGGGGCCGCTACCGCGCGGGCCGCGGCGGCCATGGCGAAGGCGCGTTGCGCCACGGTGCCGACGGCGAGCGGCTGACGGTCCTGGTGCCGCCCGGGACGACCGTCGAGCGCTGGGACGGGCGCCGCTACGACCTCGTGCGGCCCGGCCAGGAGGTCACGATCGCGCGCGGCGGGGTCGGCGGGCGCGGGAACAAGACGTTCGCGACCGCCACGCGACAGGCGCCGCGGCTCGCCGAGCGCGGGCTGGCCGGGGAGGAAGGGCTCGTCGAGCTGCATCTCAAGCTGCTGGCCGACGTCGGCCTGGTCGGGCTCCCCAACGCCGGCAAGTCGTCGCTGCTGGCGCGCATGACGCGGGCGCAGCCGAAGGTCGCGGCCTACCCGTTCACGACCTTGGAGCCGGCGCTGGGGACGATCGACGCCGACGACCGCCAGCTCGTGATCGCCGACATCCCGGGTCTGATCGAGGGCGCCTCCGGCGGCGCCGGTCTCGGTCACGACTTCCTCGCCCACGTCGAGCGCACGCGGTTGCTGGTGCACGTGCTCGACCTGGCGCCGTTGGACGGGTCCGATCCGGAGCGCAACTTCGAGGTGATCGAGCGCGAGCTGGCCGAGCACGATCCGCGGCTGGCGGCGCTGCCTCGGATCCTGGCGCTGAGCAAGGCCGATCTCGTGCCGCCGGAGGCCGGCTTCGGCGGCCGTCTCGCAGTGGGGATCGCGGGTCGCGTTCCCGGTGCTCGTGACCTCGAGCGCCACCGGGTCTCGGGTTGGCTGAGCTGCGCGGCGAGCTGCTGCGACGCGTCCCGGTGGCCGCCGCCGGTGCCCGAGGGCGCGGGCGAGGACGAGGTCGCCGAGTTCGCCGTCTTCCGCCCGGCGCGGGCGCAAGCGTTCGAGATCACGCGCGGGCCCGACGGCGGCTGGATCGTCACCGGCGAGTCCGTCGACCGCCTGATCGCCCGCTGGGACCTCGACAACGAGGAGGCCCAGGCACTGGTCGAGAACCGCCTGCGGCGGATGGGTGTGATCGGCGCGCTGGAGCGCGCGGGCTTCGAGGCCGGCGACGACGTCGAGATCGGTGGCATCGTCTTCGAACTGGACCCGTCCTGAGATGCCGGTCGCCGTCGTCAAGCTCGGGTCCTCGATCGTCGCCGACGACACCGGCGCGCTGCGCTTGTCGGTCGTCGCGCGGATCTGCGAGGAGGTCGCGGCGCTGCACGACTCGGGCGTCGACGTCGTTGTCGTCACCTCCGGCGCGATCGCGCGCGGCATCCACCTGCTCGGCCTCGGCGGCCGGCCGCGGGTCGTCGAGGAGCTGCAGGCGGCGAGCGCCGTGGGGCAGGGGCGCCTGTATCGCACCTACGACGAGTACCTGCGCGAGCGCGGGCTGCAGTCCGCCCAGGTGCTCTTGACGTTCTTCGACATGAGCGCGCGCACGCACTACCTGAACGCGCGCCGGACGCTGCGCAAGCTGGTCGAATGGCGGATCGTGCCGGTCATCAACGAGAACGACACGACCACCACCGACGAGATCTCCTTCGGCGACAACGACTTCCTCGCCGCCCAGGTCGCGGTCCTGGTCGACGCGTCGCTGCTGCTGCTGCTGACCTCGACGCCGGGGTTGCTGACCGCCGACCCGCGCGTCGACCCGTCCGCGCGGCTCGTCACGTCCGTCGACGATCCGTCCGAGCTGGCTTCGCTCTCGATCGGCTCGGCCACGTCGCCGCTGGGCTCGGGCGGGATGCGCTCGAAGGTCGCGGCGGCCGAGATGGCGACCGCAGCGGGGATCCCGACGGTCATCGGCTCGGGGTTCGAGCCGGAGCTGCTGGGCCGCGCGTGGGCCGGGGAGGCCGTCGGCACTCGCTTCGCCCCGCACCCGGTGCGCCAGCCGTCGTTCAAGCTCTGGCTGCGCTACGCCAAGCCGTCGCAGGGGCGCGTCCAGGTCGACGCGGGCGCCGCGCGGGCGCTGCGGGACGGCGGCACCTCGCTGCTGCCCGTCGGGATCGTGAGCGTCGAGGGCGCCTTCGAGGCCGGCGACGCCGTCGATGTTTGCGTCGACGGCGGCGCGGTCGGCAAGGGGATCTCGAACTATTCGGCGGGCGAGCTGCGGCGGGTGATGGGGATGAAGTCGACCGAAGTGCGATCCGTGCTGCCGCGGGCGGTCGAAGAGGCCGTGCACCGCGACTACTTCGTGCTCGTGTAGCGACGGCGACAACGCCGCGCGGGCGCCCGCGTCAGCGCCGCGGCGTCTCTTCCCGCGCAGATACGACCTCGCCGGCGACGCGCACCTCGACCACGCTCTCCTCCCGCGCCAGCGTGAACAGCGCGCCGAGCGCCGCCTCCCAGGACGGCGCGTCCTCGAGCACGGCCTCGAGCGTCGACCCAGGCGGAGGCTTGAGCAGAACCACGTCGGCCGCCTTGCCCACCGCGAGATCGCCGCACGTTGTTTCGAGTCCGAGCGCGCCGGCGCCGGCGGCGGTCGCCAGCCACAGCAGATGCGCGGGCCCGAGCCTGTGACCCTGGTCGCGGACCATCTGGACGTGGTAGGCGACGAGGCTCTCCTTGAGCATGCTCAGTCCCGTGCCCGCGCCGACGTCGGTGCCCATCCCGAAGCGCACGCCGTGCTCGACGTGGCGCGCCATCGGGAAGATTCCCGAAGCCAGGAAGGCGTTCGACGACGGGCAGTGCGCGATCGCGGCCCGTGCGCTCGCCAGCCGGGTCAGCTCATCGTCGGTCACGTGCACGTTGTGGGCGAGCACCGAGCGCTCGCGCAGCAGGCCGGCGCGCTCGTACGTGTCGAGGTAGTCGCGCGCCTCGGGAAACAGGATCCGCACGAAGTCGATCTCGCCCGGGCTCTCGTTGATGTGGCTGGTGAACAACGCGCCCGGCGCCTCGTCGAGCAGCGCGCGGCAGGCTTCGAGCATCGGCTCGCTGCACGAGACCGAGAACCGCGGCGTGACGGCGTAGCGCAGGCGGCCGCGGCCGTGCCAGCGATCGCACAGTTCGCGGCTCGTCGCGTACGCGGTCTCGGGTGAGACCTCGAGGTCCGGTCGCAGATTGCGGTCGGAGACGACGAGCCCGCTCGTGATCCGCAGCCCGGAGCGTTCCGCCTCCTCGAACAGCGCCTGTTGCGCTTCGGGGAAGTGCGCGCCGAAGACGAGCGCAGTCGTCGTCCCGTTGCGCGCCAGCGCGCCGACGAAGCGCTTCGCGGTATGCCGGGCGCGGACCGGGTCGGCCATCTTCGCCTCCTCCGGGAGCGTCCGTTGCTCGAGCCAGTCGAGCAACTGCAGGCCCATCGCGCCGATCACGGCGATCTGCGGGAAGTGGACGTGCGTGTCGACCAGCCCGGGCAGCAGGATGCAGTCGCGTCGGTCGAGCACCTCGGCGTCCGGGAACTCGCGACGGACGCGTGTGTGCTCGCCGCTGCCGACGATCGTGCCGGCCTCGAAGGCGATCGCGCCGTCGTCGAAGACCTCGAGCGCGTCGTCACGGGCGAACGGGTCGCGCGGCGTGTGGGCCATCCGGGCCCGGAGGATCGTGGTCATGCCTCCGCGAGAGCCTAGACTCTCCCCATGGCCGCCACCGCCACTGCATCGACCAGCACCGTCACCGAGCTGGCGCTCGCCGCCAAGGCCGCCGCGCGGCGGTTGGCGGCGGTCGACTCGGCGACCAAGGACGCCGCGCTGATGGCCATCGCGGATGCGCTCGAGGCGCGGATCCCGGAGATCCTGGAGGCCAACGCGCGCGATCTCGAGGCCGGACGTTCTTCGGGCCTGTCATCGGCGCTGCTCGACCGCCTTGCGCTCGACGACAAGCGCGTGCGGGGCATGGCCGACGGCGCACGGGCGATCGCGGCGCTGCCGGACCCGGTGGGCGAGGTCGTCGACGGAGGGCGCCTGGCCAACGGGCTCGAGTTCCGCAAGGTTCGAGTCCCGCTCGGCGTGATCGCGGTCGTCTACGAGGCGCGCCCGAACGTCACGATCGACGCCGCCGCGCTGTGCCTGAAGTCGGGCAACGCGGTCCTGCTGCGGGGCTCGTCCTCGGCGGCCCACTCGAACGCCGTGCTGGCCCGCATCGCCCGCGAGGCCGCGACCGGCGCCGGCCTGCCGGAGGGTGCTCTGGCACTCGTCGCCGGCGGCGGGCGCGAGGAGCTCGCTGAGCTGGCGCAGCAGGAGGGCGTCGTCGACCTGATCATCCCGCGCGGTGGCGAGGGGTTGAAGAAGGCGATCAGCGCGGTCGCGCGCGTTCCGGTGATCTACGCCGCCGCGGGCAACTGCCACGTGTACGTCGACGCGAGCGCCGAGCTCGAGATGGCCGAGCGGATCATCCTCAACGCCAAGGTCCAGCGCCCGGGCGTCTGCAACGCGGCCGAGACGCTGCTCGTGCACCGCGACGTGGCCGCCGACTTCCTCCCGGGCGCGTTGGCGGCGCTGCGCGAGCGCGGCGTCGAGCTGCGCGGGGATTCGCGGGTGCGTGAGATCGACGCTTCCGTCGCTCCGGCCTCCGAGTCCGACTGGGGCGAGGAGTTCCTGGCCCTGATCCTGGCCGTGCGGGTCGTCGACTCCTACGAGGACGCGATCGACCACGTCAACACGTTCAGCTCCGGGCACTCCGAGGCGATCGTGACCAACGACCGCGCCGCCGCGCGGGCCTTCCAGCTCGGCATCGACTCGGCCTGCATCTACGTCAACGCGTCGACGCGGTTCACCGACGGCGGCGAGTTCGGCATGGGCGCGGAGATCGGCAACTCGACGCAGAAGCTGCACGCGCGCGGCCCGATCGGCCTGCGCGAACTGTGCTCGACGCGCTACCTCGTCGACGGCGAGGGCCAGATCCGGGCTTGACGCGGGTCGGCCTCCTCGGGGGGACGTTCAACCCGCCGCACATCGGCCATCTCGTGTGCGCCCAGGAGGCGCACGCCCAACTCGGGCTGGACCGGGTCGTGCTCATGCCCGTCCACGCGCCGCCGCACAAGGAGGCCGAACGCGACCCGGGTGTCGACCACCGCGTCGAGCTCTGCCGCCGCGCTGTGGCGGGCGACGATCGTTTCGAGGTCTCGCGGCTCGAGGCCGACACTCCGGGTCGGTCCTTCACGGTCGATACCCTCAGGAGGCTGCATGAGTCCAGCCCAGAGGACGAGCTGACCTTCATCATGGGCGGCGACATGGCCCACGCCCTGCCGACCTGGCACCAGCCGGAGGCGGTGCTCTCCCTGGCCACGCTCGGCGTCGCCGAGCGCGAGGGGGTCGGCCGGGCCGATATCACCGACCACCTTGCCGGGCTCGCCGGCGCCGACCGAATCCGCTTCTTCGACATGCCCCGTCTTGACATCTCTTCCTCGGAGATCCGCCGCCGCGTCGCGGCCGACCGCCCGATCCGCTACCTCGTGCCCGAGGCCGTGGCGGACTACATCGACTCAGCGGGGCTGTACCGATGACCGCGCCCAAGGCGGCGGGCCAGACCACGCCGATCGAGCCCACCAAGCTCGCCGAGCTGATCGCCGGTTACGCCTCGGACGTCAAGGCCCAGGAGATCGTCGAGCTCGACCTCCGCGGCGTGCTCGGCTACACGGACTACTTCGTCATCGCGTCGGGCGGAACCGACCGCCAGGCCAAGGCGGTCCACGACCGCATCCACGAGAACATGAAGAAGGAGCACGGCCTTCTGCCCCGGCGTGTCGAGGGCCTCTCGGAAGCGCGCTGGATCCTGATGGACTACCTCGACGTGATCGTCCACATCTTCACCCCCGAGGCCCGCGAGTTCTACCGGCTCGAACAGCTTTGGGGTGAGGCGCCCAAGCGCGTCGTGGAATGAGAAAGGCCGCCCGATCGGGCGGCCTTAGTTAGTGGAGCCAGGGGGGCTCGAACCCCCGACCTTCGCGCTGCCAGCGCGACGCTCTCCCAGCTGAGCTATGGCCCCGTGCATCCGGTAGGACGCGGCGTACTTTATCGCGACCTCCTGGTTGTTGAAAGCTGGAGCGAGTCGCAGATGGACGACTTGCTTGCCCGCAACCTCCCGAATCGGCAGCAGGAAGCATTCCTCGAGGTCGGGGCAATACGCCGCGATCGCATCGATCTCAGAGGCGCCGTAGGTTGTCCGCAAATACCCGCTGGGGGTCAGCCGCGTCGTCCGAGTATGCACGACGATCACGTTCCCCTTTCGGCCCGCCCACTTGCACTGCACTCGCAGCATGAGATCGTGGACGTCGAACACGAGGTCGTACCGGCGACCCTCGGTGATGGGCCGAAGGACGACCGCACCGGCCTTGGTCGCCTCGGCCATGATCACCGCCTCGGCGATCGATCCCTTCTGAGTCGGGCTCGGCATCTACCCGCGCCGGCCCGCTCGCCGCGGGAGCCCCACTCGTCGGACGCTAACCTCCGCGCCCAATGGCCGAGCATCGGTACGAGCCGCACGAAATCGAGCGGAAGTGGCAGGACGTCTGGGAGCGCGAGCGCACCTGGGAGGTCCCGAATGTCGACGACGGCACGCCGCGCTCGTACGTGCTCGAGATGCTGCCGTACCCGTCGGGCGAGCCGCACATGGGCCACCTGAAGAACTACTCGGTCGGCGACGCCGTGGCCCATTTCCGGCGGCGGCGGGGCATGCGCGTGCTGCACCCGATGGGCTACGACGCGTTCGGGTTGCCGGCCGAGAACAACGCGATCAAGACCGGTGAGCACCCGCGCAAGGCCACCGAGGACTCGATCGCCTCCTTCCAGCGCCAGTTCCGCTCGTGGGGTATCTCGATCGACTGGTCGCGCGAGTTCGGCACGCATGAGCCGCGCTACTACCGCTGGACGCAATGGATCTTCCTGAAGCTGTTCGAGCGCGGGCTGGCCTACCGCAAGGAGGCGGCGGTCAACTGGTGCCCGAAGGACGCCACCGTGCTGGCCAACGAGCAGGTCATCGACGGCCACTGCGAGCGCTGCGGCACCGCCGTCGAGCTGCGCCAGCTCGAGCAGTGGTTCTTCCGGATCACGGACTACGCCGACCGGCTGCTCGACGACCTGGAGACGATCGACTGGCCACACCACGTGGTGACGATGCAGCGCAACTGGATCGGCCGCTCCGAGGGCGCCGAGGTCACGTTCTCGAGCCCGGAGATCGGCGTCGACTACCCCGTCTTCACCACTCGCCCGGACACGCTGTTCGGCGCGACGTTCTTCGTGATGGCGCCCGAGCACCCCGACGTGCTGCGGCTGGCCGCGGGCACCGAACACGAGCAGGCCGTGCGCGACTACGTCAACCACGTGCTGACGGAGAGTCGCGAGGAGCGCGCGGACACGGATCGGACCAAGACCGGCGTGCCGCTGGGACGCACCGTCATCAACCCCGTCAACGGCGAGCGGATCCCGATGTACGTGGCCGACTACGTGCTCATGGAGTACGGCACCGGCGCGATCATGGCCGTTCCGGGCCACGACGAACGCGACTACGACTTCGCGAAGCAGTTCGGTCTTCAGATCCGCAGGGTGATCGGCGGCGGCGAAGAACTGCCGTACTCGGGCGACGGCCCGTTGGTGAACTCTTCGCCCGAGTTCGACGGCCTGCAGAACCGCGACGCGCTGGAGAGGATCGTCGACTGGCTCGACCGCGAGGGCAAGGGCCATCGGTCGGTCAACTACCGACTGCGCGACTGGCTGCTGTCGCGCCAGCGCTACTGGGGTGCGCCGATCCCGATCGTCTACTGCGACGAGCACGGGATCGTCCCGGTGCGCGAGGAGGATCTGCCGGTGCTGCTGCCGGACGTCGAGGATTTCGCGCCGCAGGGCCGATCGCCGCTGGCGGCCGCCGAGGACTGGTTGAACGCCACGTGCCCGGTCTGCGGTGGTCCGGCGCGCCGCGAGACGGACACGATGGACACGTTCGTCGACTCGTCGTGGTACTTCCTGCGTTACTGCGACGCCAACAACGACGAGGCGGCGTGGGACCCTCGGGCGCTCGCACTGTGGGCGCCGGCCGACCAGTACATCGGCGGCGTCGAGCACGCGATCCTGCACCTGATGTACGCCCGCTTCTTCGTGAAGGCGCTGGCGGACCTCGAGTTGCTCGACCACCAGGAGCCGTTCAAGGCGCTCTTCACTCAGGGCATGATCACCCGCGACGGGGCGAAGATGTCCAAGTCCAAGGGCAACATGATCAGCCCGGTCCGCTACGTCGAGCGCTACGGCGCGGACACCGCGCGCGCGTACATCCTGTTCATCGGGCCGCCGGACCAGGACGCCGACTGGAGCGACGAGGGCGTCGAGGGCGTGCATCGGTTTCTCGCGCGGCTGTGGCGCTTGGGGTCGGACGTGGCGCAACAGACCGGCCAGCAGGCGCTGCTGGGCCCGCTGGAGCCACCGGACGGCGAGGACCTGGCGCTCATGCGCAAGGCGCACTGGGCGATCGACAAGGTCACGAACGACATGGCCGGCCGCTTCGCGTTCAACACCGCGATCGCGGCGGTGATGGAGCTCGTGAACGAGATCTACCGGCGCCGCGACGCCGTCAAGCCCGGGACGCTGCACTTCGCCACGGCGACCGCGGCCTCGCTGATCTTCCCGTTCGCGCCTCATACGGGAGCGGAGGTGTACGAGCGCCTGACGGGTGAGCGCGTGTGGGAGACGCCGTGGCCCGACGCGGACCTCGGCCTGCTCGAGAGCGATGTCGTCGAGATCGTCGTCCAGGTCAACGGCAAGCTGCGCGACCGCGTGCAGGCGCCCGCGACCGCCACGCGCGAGGAACTCGAGGCGCTGGCACGCGAGCGGCCGAACGTGATCGCGCACATGGATGGCAAGCAGGTCATGAAGGTCATCGTCGTGCCTGCCAAGCTCGTGAACTTCGTCGTGCGCTGATTTGTTGCAGTTCTGTGCCAGTGTTGGCACAGACCGCTACAGATTCGTTACGCGATCCCACCTAGGGTCGGTGCCATGCCCGATCGCGATCCCCGCCGGCTGGCCGCCTGGGCCGTCGCCGCCCTCGCCCTGCTCCTCCTTTCGGCCTGGTACGTCACGCGTTCGCGCCCGAGCGCTGACGCCGCGCCGCCCCCGGCCGCGGCCATCGACGTCGACGAAGGGGACGGGGGCAGCGGCCGCGTGATGGTCGACGTCGCGGGCGCGGTCCACCGCCCGGGCGTCTATCGGTTGTCCTCGAACGCGCGCGTGGAGGACGCGCTGCAGCGCGCCGGCGGTCCGACGCGCCGGGCGGACCTCGGCCAGGTGAACCGGGCGGCGAAGCTCGAGGACGGGCGACAGATCCTCGTTCCAGTCCGCCCCCGCGCGAGCTCGGCCACCGCAGGGGCCGGGGAAGTCGCGCCCGCTGCATCGGCGTCCGGCGCCGGCGCCCCGGCCGAGTCCGGCACAGCCGCCGGGTCTGCCCCCGGTCAGCCGCTCAACCTCAACACGGCGACGCTCGAGCAACTGGACACGCTCGACGGCGTCGGCCCGGCCACGGCGCAGAAGATCCTCGACTACCGCACCGAGCACGGCGGCTTCGGCAACGTCGACGAGCTCGATCAGATTCCGGGCATCGGCGAGAAGCGCCTCGCGGCGATGCGCGAGCGCCTGCGGGTCTAGAGCTTCGATGATCGCTCGGCACGGGCTGGCGATCGTCCGCGAGCACCCACGGCATCTCGTGCTCGCGGCGCTCGTCGTCGGCCTGCTCGCGGCGGCCGCCGGCCCGGTCGTGATCCTGCCGGCCGCGGCGGGGGTCGCCGCGCTCGCCGGGCGCGCGCGGCCCGCCGTGCTCGCGGCCGCGGCACTGATCTCGGGGGCCGTGATCGCGGACTCGCGCCTGAGCGCGCTGGACGCGGGCGTGCTCGCCGCCGCGAACGGCCGCATGGTCGAGTCCCGCGCGATCGTCCTCGAGCCGATTCGTGAACGCGCAGCCGGCCCCGCCGTCGCGCGCGTGCGCCTGCTCGACGGGCTGGGCGCGGGCGAGCAGGCAGTGTTGCGCCTCCGCCGCTCGGCCTACGCCGGCGACCTGCCGCCGGCGCCGGGCCAGTCGCTCCCGCGCCCCGGCGAGGCGGCGGACGGACGTACCCGATCGGCGGCGGGAACCGGCTCGTCCGGCTCCTCGGCGGCGGGCGCTGACACGCCAGGCACGTCGTCCGTGCGGTCGGACGGCATCACGTCGTCGCGGTCGGGCGGCGCGTCTTCGCAGGCGGACGCCGCATGGCCGGAGGTCGGCGACATCGTGGTTGTCCGCGGCCGGATCGAGCCACTCGGGCCGTTCGACGCGTATCAGCGGCGCCGCAATGCCCATGCCGCGATCGTGGCGACCCGCGTCGTGCCGACCGGTGGACGTCGCGGCGGCGTGTCCGGCGCGCTCGACGCGATCAGGCGCCGGGCCGAGACTCGGGTTGGCCGGCGCGCCGGCGCCGGCCGAGGCGGCGCTGCTGCGCGGGATGGTGCTCGGGGAGGACGAGCAGTTGACCGAGGAGGTGCGGGACGATTTCCAGCGATCAGGGCTCGCGCACATCTTGGCGGTCAGCGGTCAGAACGTGATGCTGCTCGCGGCGCTGGTCCTCGGCGCGTGCGCCCTGACCGGCGTGCCGTTGCAGGCGCGATTGCTGCTCGCAGCTGCGGTGATCGCGGTCTACGTACCGCTCGCGGGCGGCGGCCCGTCGATCCAGCGGGCGGGTGTGATGGGCGTCGCCGGCCTGGTCGCGGCGCTCGCCGGGCGGCCGGCTCGTCGCTGGTACGCCCTGCTGCTGGCCGCCGCGCTCACGCTCACGCTCAACCCGCGCGCGGCCGGCGAGCCGGGCTGGCAGCTCTCGTTCGCCGCCGTCGGTGCGCTGCTGGTCGGCGTCACGCCACTGCGCGAGGTGCTCGTACGCAGCGTGCCCGGTCCGGTGGCCGAGGTCGCGGCGATCACGATCGCCGCGACCGTCGGCACGGCGCCGCTGATGGCGCTGCACTTCGGGCAGATCTCGCTCGCCGCACTGCCCGCGAACCTGCTGGCGGCGCCGGCGATCGCGCCGGTGATGTGGCTCGGGATGCTCGCCGCGGCGGCCGCGCAGGTCGCCGAGCCTCTGGCCGCGCCCTTCGCGGCGCTCACCGGCCCGCTGCTCCTCTACCTGCAGTGGGTCGCCAAGACGACCGCGGCCACGCCGCTCTCGGTCGTCGAGCTGAGCGTGCCGCCCGCCGTGATCGCCGCGGGTTGGCTGGTCGTCCTGGCCGCCGCGGCGCTCCTGGTCCGGCGTTGGCGAAGCGCATGGGCCGAGGCACGGGCACGCACCCCGAGGCAACGGCGAACGCGACAGCTCGCCGGTGCGCTTGCGGCCACCGCAGTCGGACTGCTGATCGTCGCCGGCGGCGTGCCGGGGGAGAGCGCGCCCGCTCCCGGGCCTGGAGAGCTCGTCGTCTCGTTCCTGGACATCGGGCAGGGCGACGCGACGCTGATCCAGCACGGCGCCACGACCGTGCTCGTGGACACCGGTCCTCCCGACGGGCCGATCCTCAAGCGCCTGAAGCAGGCCGGAGTGAAGCGACTCGACGCGCTGATGCTCACGCACGCCGAGGCCGACCACGAGGGCGCGGCTCCGGCCGTGATCGCGCGTCACCGGCCGCGGCTGGTCATCGACGGCGGTTCGGGCTGGCCGTCGAGCGTGCAGCGGATGCTGCCGACCGCGGTGGCCACGGCACGCGGGCGCCGCATGACGCCCGCCGCCGGCCAGCGGATCGCGATCGGCGGCTTGCGGTTCGACGTCCTGTGGCCGCCCGCGGGTCGGCGGGCGGCGGGGAACCCGAACGACTGGGCGATGGTCTCCCGGCTCGAGGTCGGAGCGTTCTCGATCCTGCTGGCGGCCGACGCCGAGAGCAACGTGACCGCCGCGTTGGCGCTCGAGCCGGTGGACGTGCTGAAGGTCGCCCACCACGGCAGCGCCGACCCTGGTCTGCCCGCGCTGCTCGAGCGGCTCAAGCCGCGTATCGCCGCGATCGAGGTCGGCAGCGAGAATCGCTACGGGCACCCGACGCCGTCGACGCTCGCCGCCCTCAAGCGCGCGGTTCCCGACGGTGCTGCGCACCGACCGCGACGGCACCGTGCGCCTCCATGCCAACCGCGGCCGGATGTGGGTGGAGTGAATGGGGTCCGCACGCGGACAGATCGAGCCGAGAGAGCGACGCGACAGCGCCGCCCTCGGAGCCTCGCGCGAGCGCGCCGCGAGCGTCCCGGGCCGGAGTGCTCCGATCACGGATCCGTCACCCGTCCGTCGGGAGCGACGATACGGTTGCGGCCGTCTGTCTCTCGGCTCCCCCCGGCGGAAAGGACTCCCGAACCGTGACATCGCGACTCCCTGCGACCGCTCCTCGCCATCGTGGCGCTTGGCTGGGCTCACTGCGCCGGCCGCGCACGCCGAGCCGTCCACGACGGTCGTGATCTCGAAGATCATGACCCGCGGCCCGCTCGGCGGCAATGACGAGGTCATCGAGCTCAAGAACAAGTCGGCCGCTCCGGTGGCGATCGGCGGCTGGCAGTTGTGGGGCTCGAACGCCAGCGGCTCGGCGCAGAGCGCCCGCGCCACGATCACGGCGGGGACCGAGCTCGCGGCCGGGGCGGTCTACCGGTTGACGAACAGCCAGGGCGGCCAGACGGGCGGCAACCAGACCTACTCGACCGGCATCGCCGACGACGGCGGCCTCCAGCTGCGCTCCAGCGCGGCCGCGACGTCCGTGGTCGACGCCGTCGGCAGCACGTCGCTCAGCGGCGACGGCACCGCGTTCCGCGAGGGGACCAACCCGCCGCCTCCCGGGCTCGATTTCCCGACCGTCAACGGCAACAACGCCTTTGTCCGCAAGGTAGGAGGCACGCAGGACACCGACCAGAACGCGGCCGACTTCGTGCGCGAGACCCCGAGCCCGGTGAGCTGCCCGACCGACGCCGCCGGCTTCACCAAGATCACCGACATCCAGTCGCTCGGATCGACCGCGAACCCGCTGTGCACCGGCCAGACGGTGAAGATCCGCGGGATCATCACCGGCATCGACGACCTCTACGGCTCGAACTTCGAGTTCGTCTTCAAGTCCGACGCGGGCCTGTGGGTCCAGCAGGCGCAGCGCGACGAGTCGGCGACGACGTCGAGTGCGATCTTCGTCGCCGGCGTCCGCCGCGACACCGCCGCGCCCGCCGCTGTGCTCGGCAGCGACATCACGATCACGGGTCGCGTGGAGACCAAGTTCGGCCTCGTACAACTCGTCCCGCCGGGAGTGGGCACGACGAACGAGACGGCGCGCGAGGTCAATCTCACCGACGTCGCGACGATCAACTCGACCGGCAACGCGCTCCCGCCTGCGGTCACGCTCGACCGCACGCGGTCCGAGTCCCAGGGCGTCAGCCGCACGTACTACCGCTCGCTGCAAGGCATGCGCGTGCGCCTGCCCGAGGGCATCGCGACCGGCGGCGGGACGACGAAGTTCCGCGACCTCTTCCTCGAGCCGGGCACGACCGCCCGGCGGCTGTTCCGCAAGAACGAGCCGGCGGCGGAGACGACGCCGTGGTCGGACGCGCCGGCCGAGATCGGCGTCTCGCCCGACGGCGGCGCCGGCAATCCGCCCGACCCGCGCCTCCCTTGGCGCTCGCGGACGCAGATCGACCTCGACCTGTTCGACGTCGCTCGCAACGTCG
The DNA here is from genome assembly GCA_963755275.1 of uncultured Solirubrobacteraceae bacterium. Classification (GTDB taxonomy): domain Bacteria; phylum Actinomycetota; class Thermoleophilia; order Solirubrobacterales; family Solirubrobacteraceae; genus Solirubrobacter. Next base: position 76,563 of record CAVWJU010000011.1, read on the forward strand.
TCGGACCGCTGACCTACAGCTTCAGCTTCTACAAGGTGATGCCGCAGCTGCCGGTCGCGGGCCTCAACGATGGTGAGCAGCCGACGATCGAGCGCGGCCCGATCAACGCCGCCGCGCCGCCGACGGCTCCCGAGCAGCCCGCGAACACGATCCGCGTCGCGAGCTTCAATGTCGAGAACCTCTTCCCGGTCGGCAAGGAGAACGACGGTCACGTCATCACCCAGGCCGAGTACGACGAGCGCGTGCACGCGCTCGTCCAGGCGATCCGTCACCGGCTGCGCGAGCCGGACGTCGTCGCCGTCCAGGAGGTCGCCGTGTTCGCCGACGGCGCCAACGCGCTGCCGGGCCTGGCGGCCGCGCTCGGCAACTACACGGGCTACATCACGACCAACAACGACGAGCGGGGCATCGCGACCGGCTTCCTGGTCAAGAACGGGACGACCGCGACCAACGGACGCTTGATCGGCAAGGACGAGATCGGCCGGTGGGCGAACGACGGCGAGTGCGACCTGTTCCCCGGCAAGCTGTTCGACCGCGCGCCCTACGCGCTCGACATCCGCAAGGGCGATCTGTCGTTCACGGCGCTGAGCAACCACTGGGCGTCGCAGTCGCACCAGACGCGCTGCCGGATCGACGAGGCGGCGTACGTGCGCGACGAAGTCGCAGAGCTCCAGCGGTCCGGTCGCAACGTGCTGGTGGCGGGCGATCTCAACGACTTCGAGTTCTCCACGCCGCTGGCCACGCTGACCCAGGGCGGCTTGCTGACGAACCTGTGGTACGACGTGCCCGCTGGCCACGCGTACTCGTACAAGTTCAACGGCCACCTGCAGACGCTCGACCACATCGTCGTCACCGCCGGACTGAAGTCGCGCCTGAAGGACATGCGCTACGTGCACTTCGACAACGACGTCTACGAGCGCACGCCGACCGACGGCACGGGCATCTCCGACCACGATCCGCCGCTGGCGACGTTCGAGGCGATCGGCGCCAGCACGAGCGTGCCCGGCGACGATCTCGCGGCACCGTGCCGCCGACGCTGGCGCTCTCGCTGGGCAGCCCGGCGACCCTCGGCACGTTCGTGCCGGGGGTCGCCGCCGACTACACGGGCACGATGACGGCGACGGTCACCTCGACCGCCGACGACGCGCACCCTGAGCGTGCTCGACCCGAGCTCGAACGCCCCTGGACGGCTGGTCAACGGCGCCCACGCGCTCCAGCAGCCGCTCCAGGCCAACGCCAACACGCGGCGCGTTCGCGCCGCTGCGGACCGACAACGGCCCGCTGACGCTGCTGACGTTCGGCGGACCCGGTGAGCGCGACACACCGTCACGCTCGGCTTCAAGCAGACGATCGGCGCCACCGAGGGCCTGCGGACCGGCAGCTACACGAAGACCCTGACGTTCACGCTGGAGACCACGACGCCGTAACCGACCATGGGGGCGCCGCCGCCACTCACCGATGACAGGGGCGCCGCCGCCGGCCCCACCGACCACGGTGCGCCGCCGTCAGACGCTCGCTCGACGATGGGGGCGCCGCCGTCACGGCGCCCATCGCCCGGCCACCGCTGCCGCTGCACCTCCCGCTAGCCTCGAGCACCGTGCCCAGCTTCCGCACCGCCTACCTGATCCACGGCGACGACCACGGCCGCATCTCCGAGCGCCGGGCGAAGCTGCGCGCGATGGCGGAGTCCGCGGCCGGGACGGCCGGTGTCGAGGTCTACGAGGCCGACCAGTGCACGCCCGAGAACATCGCCGCCGCGCTGAGCGCGATGACGTTCGCGATGGGACGGCGGTTCGTGATCGCCGACGGCGTCGAACGCTGGAAGGACGCCGACGTCGACCCGGTCTCGCAGGCGCTGCACGCCGCCGACCCCGAGACGCTCACGGTCGCGTTCTTCGCCCGCGAGGAGGGCCGCTACAAGACACCGCCGAAGCTCGTCAAGGCTGTCGAGAAGGCCGGCGGCCAGATCGCGGCCGAGATGAACGTCAAGGCCTGGGATCTGCCGAAATGGCTGATCGAGCAGGCCAAAGGGCTGGACCTGGACCTCGATCGCGACGGCGCCAAGGCGCTCGTCGCCCAGGTCGGCGACCGCCAGCAGCGCCTCACGCGCGAACTCGAGAAGCTCGCGCTCGAGTACGGCGCGGGCGCCAACATCGGCGCGCACGAAGTCGACGAGTCCTGCGCCACCTCGGCCGAGCGCAAGGTCTGGACGCTCGCCGACGCGCTCGTGGCCGGGGACCGCCGCAACGCGGTCGCGCTCCTGCTCGAGCTGCGCGAGCAAGGCGAGCGCGTCACCGGCCTGATCTACAACATGGTCCGGCGCCTGCGGGACGCCGTGGCGGTCGCGGAGGCCCTGCAGCAGCGGCCAGTCCGCCGCCCAGGTCAAGAAGACGCTGCGGATGCCGCCGCGTGCGGCCGACGATTCGTCAAGGATGTCCAGGCCCGTGACGTCGAGGCGCTGCGCAAAGCGCTCGCCGCGATGGCCGATCTCGAGGTCGAGAGCCGCGGCGGCGAGCTGAGCGAGGACACCGAAGCGGTCAAGGCGGTCCTCATCGCCACCCGCTGACGACGGGGGTTCTGAGAGGATCCGCGGCTTCATGTCGCTCGAGAACCCGGATACCCCGCTCGTCTCGCCGTTCCCGCCGATCGCCGACTACGGCTTCCTGTCGGACTGCGAGACGTGCGCGCTCGTCGCTCCCAGCGGGGCGATCGAGTGGATGTGCCTGCCCCGCTACGACGGGCCGAGCGTCTTCGGCGCGCTGCTGGACCGTGACGCCGGCACGTTCCGGCTCGGCCCCGCCGACACGATGGTCCCGGCGGCCCGCCGCTACCTGCCGGGCACGATGATCCTCGAGACCTCGTGGGGCACGAGCCGCGGCTGGGTGATCGTGCGCGACGTCCTGCTCGTCGGCCCCTGGCACGACACCGACGAGCGCTCGACGACGCACCGCCGCGCGCCGACGGACTACGACGCCGACCACGTGCTGCTGCGCACGGTCCGTTGCGTCAACGGCTCGGTCGAGGTCCAGCTCGAGTGCGACCCGATCTTCGACTACGGCCGCCGCTACGCGCACTGGGAGTACGTCGGCGAGGGCTACACCGAGGCGGTCGCGACCGCCGAGGGCTGGCCGACCAAGCTCGACGCTGACGACCGACCTGCGCGTCGGCTTCGAGGGCTCGCGCGTGCGCGCCCTGACGACGCTCAACGACGGCGACACCGCGTTCGTCGCGCTCGCCTTCTCCGAGCACCCCGGGCCGAAGACGCTACGAGGAGGCCTACGACCGGCTGGTCAAGACCGCCGACTACTGGCACCAGTGGCTCGCGCACGGCACGTTCCCGGACCACCCGTGGCGCCAGTACCTGCAGCGCTCGGCGCTGACGCTCAAGGGCCTGACCTACTCGCCGACCGGCGCGATGATCGCCGCCGCGACGACGTCCCTGCCCGAGACGCCGGGCGGCGTGCGCAACTGGGACTACCGCTACTCCTGGGTGCGCGACAGCACGTTCATGCTCTGGGGCCTGCACTCGCTCGGCTTCGAGTGGGAGGCCAACGACTACTTCTACTTCATGCAGGACGTCGCCCAGGCGGACGACCTGCAGGTGATGTACGGCATCCAGGGCGAGCGCGAGCTGATCGAGGACACGCTCGATCACCTCACCGGCTACGACAACGCCCGCCCCGTGCGGATCGGCAACGGCGCCTACAACCAGCGCCAGCACGACGTGTGGGGCACGATGCTGGACTCGATCTTCCTGCACGCCAAGTCGCGCGACCATCTGCCCGAGCGCCGCTGGCCGCTGATCGAGCGGCTCGTCGAGGCCGCGATCGAGAACTGGAAGCTGCCCGACCGCGGCATCTGGGAGGTCCGCGGCGACGACAAGCACTTCGTCTCCTCGAAGGTCATGTGCTGGGTCGCGTGCGACCGCGGCGCGCGGCTCGCGCGGCTGCGGGAGGCGCACGAGCACGCCCAGCGCTGGCAGGCCCACGCCGACGAGATCAAGGCCGACATCATCGAGCACGGCTGCAAGAACGGCGTCTTCACGCAGCACTACGAGACCGACTCGCTGGACGCGAGCGCGCTGCTGATCCCGCTCGTGCGCTTCCTGCCCGCCCGACGACGACCGCGTGCGCAAGACGGTGCTGGCGATCGCCGACAACCTGACGATCGACGGCCTCGTGCTGCGCTACAAGGTCGAGGACACCGACGACGGCCTGGTCGGCGAGGAGGGCACGTTCACGATCTGCTCGTTCTGGCTCGTCAGCGCGCTGAGCGAGATCGGCGAGCACTCGCTGGCCCGCGACCTGTGCCAGAAGCTGCTCGGCTACGCGTCACCGCTGCACCTGTACGCGGAGGAGATCGACCCGCGCAGCGGCCGCCACCTCGGGCAACTTCCCGCAGGCGTTCACGCACCTGGCGCTGATCAACGCCGTGATGCACGTGATCCGCGCCGACGAGAAGCTCGCGGCGGGCATCCAGCCGCTGTCGACGCAGAACCCGACCGAGCCGGACCTGACGCCGCCGCGCTCTAGCGAACGCCGGCGTCGAGACGCCGGCGCGAGGGCGGCGGACGGCGCGCGGCGCATGCGCTCGGCGCGCGACTTCTTGCGCGCGCCGGTGTTGGCGTGCAGCGCGCCGCGCTTGACGGCCTTGTCGATCAGCGAGACGAGCTTGCGGTGCTCGTCGGTGATCTGGGCGTCGTCACCTGCGGTCACGGCGGTCTCGAGGCGCCGGAAGTACGTCTTGATCTGCGACGTGTAGTGGCGGTTCTCGAAGCGCTCGCGCTCGGAGCGGTTGTTCCGCTTGATCTGTGACTTGATGTTGGCCATGGTGAAGAGATCGCGGAAGGTCCGCGACGGCGGCGTACTATAGCGCGCCGCTTGGCTTCCCAAGACGCGCCCCGCACGCCGCACCGCCGTCAACACGGTGATCTTCGCGGTCGGCGACGGGCCTCTCGCGCATCGCGGGGCTGATCCGCGAGATCGTCGCCGCCGGCTACTTCGGCACCAGCGGCGCCGCCTCGGCCTTCACGCTGGCGTTCCAGATCCCGAACCTGATCCGCGCGCTGGTGGCCGACGCGGCGCTCAGCAGCGCCTTCGTCCCGGTCTTCAGCGAGCTGCTGGAGAACAAGAAGCGGCGCGAGGCCTACCAGCTCGCGAGCGCGCTGGCCGGGCTGCTGCTGGTCGGGCTGACGCTGATCACGCTCGCGTTCATCCTGCTCGCGCCGGTGCTCATCCCGCTCTTCACCGGCGACGAGTTCACGCCCGCGCTGGACGCGCTCGGCGTCGGCCTGTCGCAGGTGCTGTTCCCGATCGTGATCCTGCTCGGGCTGACCGGCCTGGCGGTCGGGATCCTCAACGTCCACGACCAGTTCGCGATCCCGGCGATCGCCCCGCTGGTCTGGAACATCGTGATCATCGCCGGGATGGTCGGCCTCGCCCCGCTGTTCGAGGGCGACGACAAGCTCTACGCCTACGCCATCGGCGTCGTCGCGGGCACGCTCGTCCAGCTGCTGATGATGCTCCCGGCGCTGCGCGCGATCGGCTTCCCGGTCTGGCGCATCCGGCTGCCCGAAGCGCGGCGACGAGCGCGTCAAGCGCGTGCTGGTGCTGATGCTGCCGGTCTCGGTCGGCCTCGGCCTGATCAACATCAACCTGCTGCTGAACATCGGCATCGGCTCGCTCGTCGACGACTCAGGTGCCGCGCGCGATCGACGCCGCCTTCCGCGATCTACATGCTCCCGCAGGGCGATGTTCAGCGTCGCCGTGGCGACCGTGCTCTTCCCGCAGCTCGCGCGCCTCGCCGCCCGCGGCGACTTCGCGGGCATGCAGCGGACGATCGGCGTCGGCCTGCGCGCAGATCGGCCTGCTGCTGATCCCCGCCGGCGCGGCGATGCTCGTGCTCGCCGAGCCGATCGTGCGGCTGCTCTACGAGGGCGGCGAGTGGACGGCGCGAGTCGACCCGGCTGACCGCCGACGCGCTGTTCTGGTTCGCGTTCAGCCTCCCGTTCAGCGGCTGGGTGCTGATGCTCACGCGCGGGTTCTTCTCGCTCCAGCGCCCGTGGGTGCCGACGACGCTGGCCGTCGGCTCGCTGGCGATCAACGCGATCGGCTCCTACCTGCTCTCCAAGCCGTTCGGGATCGCCGGCATCGTGATCGGCACGGCGCTCTCCAACGCCGCGCTGGTGATCGCCGAGGCGATCTGGCTGCGCCACGCGCTCGGCGGCTTCGAGACGCGCTCGCACACTCAAAGCGATCGCGCAGATGCTGGTCGGCGCGGCCGTGCTGGCCGGCGTCGCCTACGGCGTCTGGTGGGTGCTCGACGACGCGCTCGGGCAGCTCGCTGCCGGCGCAGATCGTGTCCGTCGGAGCGGCGCTCGTGGCGCGGCAGCGCGGCCTACGCGGGCGTGGTTCTGGCGCTGCAAGATCCCCGAGGCCGCCAGATCCTCGACCTTTTCGCCTCGCGCCTGCGGCGTCGCTCGTAACCTAAGAGTGCTTTGGCCGACCAGGCACACATCCGCAACTTCTCGATCATCGCCCACATCGACCACGGCAAGTCGACGCTGGCGGACCGGATCCTCGAGCTGACGCACACCGTCGACCCGCGGGCGATGCGCGCCCAGCTGCTGGACAGCATGGATCTCGAGCGCGAGCGCGGGATCACGATCAAGGCCCAGGCCGTGCGCGTGTTCTACGAGGCGCAGGACGGCGAGACCTACCAGCTGCACCTGATCGACACGCCCGGCCACGTGGACTTCACGTACGAGGTCTCGAGGAGCCTCGCCGCGTGCGAGGGCGCGCTGCTGGTCGTCGACGCCTCCCAGGGCGTCGAGGCCCAGACCGTGGCCAACACCTACCTGGCGATCGACTCCGGGCTCGAGCTGATCCCGACGATGAACAAGGTCGACCTGCCGGGCGCCGAGCCCGAGCGCGTGGGGGAGGAGATCGCCGAGCTGATCGGCGAGGACCCGGACGAGGTGCGGCGGATCTCGGCCAAGACCGGCGAGGGCGTCAACGACCTGCTCGAGCAGATCGTCCAGCGCGTGCCGCCGCCCTCGGGCGATCCCGGACGCGCCGCCGCGCGCGCTGATCTTCGACTCCGAGTACGACCAGTACCGCGGCGTGATCGCCTACATCCGCGTCGTCGACGGGACGTTCAAGCAAGGGCGAGACGATCATCGGCATGCAGACGGGCACGCAGGCCGAGATCGACGACATCGGCTTCTTCACGCCCGCCCAGCTCCCGGCCGACCAGCTCGGCCCGGGCGAGGTCGGCTACCTGATCACGGGGATCAAGGACGTCACCCAGCTCGCCGTCGGCGACACGCTGACGGTCAAGCAGCGGGCGGCCACCGAGGCGCTGCCGGGCTACCGCGACGTCAAGCCGATGGTGTTCTGCGGCCTGTTCCCGATGAACAACGACGACTACCCGGAGCTGCGCGACGCGCTCGAGAAGCTCACGCTCAACGACGCCGCGCTGTCGCTGGGAGCCCGAGACGAGCGACGCGCTGGGCTTCGGCTTCCGCTGCGGCTTCCTCGGCCTGCTGCACATGGACATCGTGCGCGAGCGGCTGGAGCGCGAGTACGACCTCGAGCTGATGGCGACGATGCCGAGCGTCGAGTTCGAGATCACGCTCACCGACGGCGTCGGTGATCCCGGTCCACAACCCGACCGACATGCCCGACCCGGCGCGCATCGCCGAGGTCCGCGAGCCCTACATCCGCGCGTCAGCATCCTGACGCCCAAGGAGTACATCGGGCAGATCATGGAGCTCTGCCAGGACCGGCGCGGGAACCACTGCCGGCATGCACTACCTCAGCTCCGAGCGCGTCCAGCTCACCTACGACCTGCCGCTGGCCGAGATCGTGCTCGACTTCTTCGACCAGCTCAAGACGCGCACGAAGGGCTACGCGTCGCTGGACTACGAGCCGATCGGCCTGCGCCCGTCCAACCTGGTCAAGCTCGACGTGCTGCTCGGCGGCGACGCCGTCGACGCGCTCTCGATGGTCGTGCACCGCGACAAGGCCTACGAGCAGGGCAAGCAGATGACCGAGCGGCTGCGCAAGCGGATCCCGCGCCAGCAGTACGACGTGCCGATCCAGGCCGCCGTCGGCGCGAAGATCATCGCCCGCGAGACGGTCAAGGCCTTCCGCAAGGACGTCACGGCGAAGTGCTACGGCGGCGACATCTCGCGCAAGCGCAAGCTGCTCGAGAAGCAGAAGGAGGGCAAGCGGCGGATGAAGCAGGTCGGTCGCATCGAGGTGCCGCAGGAGGCGTTCCTGGCGGTGCTCGAACTCGGGAGACGATCGATGAAGGACACCTATCTCGTGGGCCGCGAGAAGATCCGCGAGTACGCGCAGGCGATCGGCGAGACCGCGCCGATCTGCACACGACGTCGAGGCCGCGCGCGCAGCGGGCTACGACGACGTCGTGGCGCCGCCGATGTTCGCCGCCGTCTACTCGTGGCGCGCGATGGGCCCGACGGTGCTCGATCCCGAGGTCGGCATCGACTTCTCCCGCCTGGTCCACGGCGCGCCAGGACTTCACCTGGCACGCGCCGGTCGTCGCCGGCGACGAGATCACCACCGAGGCCGCGTTCGTCGACCAGGCCAAGCGCGGCGACATCAACGTGTTCACGTTCAGCTCGCGCTCGGTCAACCAGCGCGGCGAGCTCGTCTGCGAGGGGACATGGACGAACTTCGTGAGGTGACGGTCACGCCCGACCGGTACGTGACCTACCGCTACGCCGGCGCGTCGGGCGACTTCAACCCGATCCACCTGGACGACGAGTTCGCGCGCTCGGTCGATCTCCCGGACAAGATCCTGCACGGGCTGTGGACGATGGCGCAGGTCGCGCGCGTCCACGGCGAGCTCGCCGGCGACCCGCTGGCGCTGAAGTCGCTGTCGGTGCAGTTCCGCGGGATGGGCGTGCCCGAGAAGGAGATCACGATCACCTCCAAGCCGCGCGGGGACGGGCCAGTACGACACCGAGGCCGTCCAGGACGGCAACAAGCTCGTGCGGCGCGGCAAGGCCGTTCTTAGAATCTGACGAGTGCTGACTCCTCGCCAGGCCCTGCTCCTCGGCAAGGTCGTCGACGGATTCGTCGCAGACCGGGCAGCCGGTCGGCTCGAAGACGCTGGCCGCCGACCCCGAGGTCACCGCCGGGTCCTCGACGATCCGCAACGAGCTCGCGGTGCTCGAGGAGTGCGGGCTGCTCGCGCATCCCTACACGTCCGCGGGGCGCGTCCCGACCGACGCGGGCTACCGCTACTACGTCGACGAGCTGCTGCCCTGACGCGCCGACGCCGGAGCTCGGCTCTCGCTCGTGCGGCGCGAGGTCGACGAGGCGATGCGGATGACGACCGAGACGCTCTCGCAGGTCACGAACCTGCTGGCGATCGTCTCGGCGCCGCCGATCGGGACGACGACGATCCGCCACATCGAGGTGCTGCTGCTGCAGCCGCAGGTGCTGATGGTGGTGGTGATCACGTCGACCGGCGGCGTCTCGAAGAAGGTCTTCACGTTCGACCGCCCGGTGGATTCCGGGCTGGCGGACTGGGCCGCCTCCTACCTCAACGAACAGCTCGTGGGGATGGGGCTCGGCGCGCGGATGCTGCACACGAAGCTCGCCGACCCGTCGGCTGGGCGCGACGCGAGCGAGCGTTCATCGCCGAGCTGGCGCCGGTCTTCAGCGAGCTGGCCGAGACCGCCGAGGACACGCTGTACGTCGACGGCGCGCACCGGCTCGTCTCCGAGTACCGCTTCCAGGACGTCTCCCAGCTCAACGCGCTGATGGAGATGCTCGAGCGGCGCGTCTCGATGCTCGGCGTGCTGTCGGCGGCGCTCGATACCCGCGCACTTCTACGTGCGGATCGGGGGCGAGAATCCTGAGCCGGCGCTGCACTCGCTGTCGCTGGTGGCGGCCAACTACGGGCTGCCGCAGCGCAATCTTGGGACCGTGTCGGTGATCGGGCCGACGCGGATGGACTATGCGCGGGCGATCCGGTCCGTGCGCGACGCGGCGCATGAGCTGTCGCGCTTCATCGAGGAGCTGTATCTAGGTGCCCGCGCGACTACTACGACGTGCTCGGCGTTTCGCGCGATGCGGACGAGTCCGACGATCAAGAAGTCCTTCCGCCGGCTCGCCCGCGAGCTGCACCCGGACGTCAACGCGCACGACCCCGAGGCCGAGGAGAAGTTCAAGGAGGCCGCCGAGGCCTACGAGGTGCTCTCGGACGCGCGAGCGTCGCCGCACGTACGACGCCTACGGGCACGAAGGCCTCAAGACCGGCGGGTTCGCGCCCAACTTCGAGGGCTTCGGCTCGATCTCCGATCTGTTCAGCGCGTTCTTCGGGCAGGGCGGCGGGTTCGACGCCGCCTTCGGCGGCACGCGCATGCGCGGCGGCGCGGTGCAGGGCGGAGATGTGGCGCTCGCGGTCCAGATCTCTCTGGGCGAGGCCGCGCGCGGGACGTCGGTCGAGGCCTCCTACGACGCGACGGCGCTGTGCGAGACCTGCCACGGCAACGGCGCCGAGCCCGGGACGCCGATCGTCACCTGCGACAAGTGCCGCGGCGCCGGACAGATCCAGGCCGTCCAGCGGACGCGCTTCGGGCAGATGGTGCGGACGGCGCTGTGCGACAAGTGCGGCGGCGACGGCCGGATCGCCGAGCAGCCCTGCCACACCTGCGACGGGCGCGGGATGATCGCCTCGCAACGGCGCGTGAAGGTCGACATCCCGGCGGGGATCGAGGACGGCCAGCGGCTGCGGGTCACCGGTCGCGGCCACGCCGGCGAGCGCGGCGGGCCGGCGGGCGACCTGTACGTGGTCGTGCGGGTGCAGCGAGGACGAGCGCTTCATCCGCGACCGTGAGGACCTCGTGACCGTCGTCGACGTCGCCGCGCCGCTGGCCGCGCTGGGCACGACGATCATGGTGCCGACGCTGGACGGCGACGTGCCGCTGGAGGTGCCGGCCGGCACGCAGCCGGGGGAGACGATCGTGATGCGCGGGCGCGGGATGCCGCCGCTCGGGCGCGGTCGGACGGGCGATCTGCGGGTCGTGATCAACGTGGTCATCCCGCGCCGGCTGAACCGCAAGCAGCGCGAGCTGCTCGAGCAGCTCGCCGACTCGCTCGAGGACGAGAACCTGCGCGAGGAGGAGGGCATGCTCGCGAAGCTCAAGCGGGCACTGGCGGGATGAGCGGGGCCGGTCGCCGGCTCGCGTGGAACCGATTCGGAGTGGCTCCGTGATCCGGCTCGGCATCCGGGTCCGGGCCGCCGACGCCGAAGTCGCGTTCGCCCGCCTGGAGCCGGTGCTCGCCGCGGGGGCGGAGGAGCTGGAGGTCGACGGCGACGTCGAGTTCGCCGTCTACGGCGACTCGCTGCCGTCCGACGCTGTTGTCCGAGCGCTCGCCGGCGACACGCTCGTCGGCGTCTCGCGCTCGGCCGTCGCGCCGCGGGTGGGAGCGCGCCTGGCACGACCATCTCGCGCGTGTGGTGGTCGGACGGCTGGCGGTCCGCCCGCCGTGGATCGCCGGGCGCGACGACGACCTCGTGATCGAGCCGGGAGTGAGCTTCGGCGCGGCCGCGCACCCGACGACGCAGCTGTGCCTGGAGCTGCTGCAGGAGCTGCCGCACGGACCGCTGGCCGATTGGGGCTGCGGCAGCGGCGTGCTCGCGATCGCCGCCGCGCGGCTGGGCTTCGCGCCGGTCGTCGCGATCGAGCTCGACCCGGCGGCGGCGTCGCTCGCGCGCGAGAACGCGGCGCGCGAACGGGGTGGACGTGCGAGGTGCGTGACCGGCGACGTGACGCGCGAGGCGCCGTGGGCGCCGACGATCGTGGCGAACCTGACGCTGCCGCTGTTGGGGGGTGCGTCACGTTCGCTCATCCCCTGTGAGGTTCGTTGACCCACCCCCACGCGGCTCGTGGCCTCCGGCGTGCTGTCCGCGCAGGCCGACGCGGCCGCCGCGGCGTGGGCGGCTGCACGGGTTCGCCGAGCGCGAGCGGCGCGAGCTCGACGGCTGGGCGGCGCTCGTCCTGGAGCGCGCCGTGATCCGGCTCGCGGTGCGTGTCCCGCGCGAGCACGCCGAGCTCGTACTCGCCGAGCTGATGGCGTTCGCGCCCGCCGGGCTCGAGGAGCGCGAGGCGGGCGACGCGATCGAGTACGTCCTCTACGGCGCAGCCGGGCGAGCTGCCGTCGCTCGGCGACGTGCGGGCGGCCGTCGGCGGCGAGCTCGTCGACGTCTCGACCACCGAGCTGCCCGACGACTGGGGTCAGGACTGGCGCAGCTTCCACCCGCCGATCGAGGTTCCTGGCCTGCGGGTGCGGCCGCCGTGGGAGCCGCCGCTCGACGGTGCGCGTCGACGTCGTGATCGAGCCCGGGCAGGCGTTCGGGACCGGCTCGCACGCCACGACGCGCCTGACGCTCGAGCTGCTCGCCGAGCTCGAGCCCGAGGGCGCGCTCGCCGACTGGGGCTGCGGCAGCGGCGTGCTGGCGATCGCGGCGGCGAAGCTCGGCTGGTCGCCGGTGCTCGCCTGCGACATCGAGCCCGAGTCGGTCGTCGCCACCCGCGCCGCCGCCGAGGCCAACGGCGTGAGCGTCGACGTCACGCGCTGCGACGTGCGCCATGGCGGCCCGCACGCGCCGACGGTCCTCGCCAACCTCGTCCGCCCGCTGCTGCTCGCGGTCGCCGCGAACCTCCGGCGCGTCCCCGACCGACTGATCATCTCCGGCCTCGAAGGCGACGAGCCCGACGAAGTCGTCCCGGCCTTCGCCCGCCACGGCCTCCACGAGACCCGCCGCCGCGAGGCCGGCGGCTGGTCCGCCGTCGAGCTCCAACGCAGCGCTTAGAATCGCGCGGCGTGATCACGATCGACGATGTGCACGCCGCGGCGGGGCGGCTCGAAGGGGTCGCGCACCGGACGCCGGTCATCACCGGGCGCACGCTGGACGAGCTGACCGGCGCCGCGCGGGTGCTGCTGAAGGCCGAGAACCTGCAGCGGGTGGGCGCGTTCAAGTTCCGCGGGGCGTTCAACGCCGTGGCCGCGCTGGCACCGGCCGAGCGGGCGCGGGGCGTCGTGACCGTGTCCTCGGGCAACCATGCGCAGGCGCTCTCGCTCGCGGCGCGGCTGCACGAGGTGCCGGCGGTGATCCTGATGCCCGAGGACGCGCCGCCCGGCAAGCTCGCGGCGACACGGGGATACGGCGCCGAGGTGGTGCTCTTCGACCGCTACGGCTCCGATCGCGAGGCGCTGCTGGCCGCGATCGTGGAGGAGCGCGGGCTGGTGCCGGTGCATCCCTACGACGAGCCGTTCGTGATGGCCGGCCAGGGCACGGCGGCGCTCGAGCTGATCGAGGACGCCGGGCCGCTCGACGTCCTGCTCGTCGCCGTCGGCGGCGGCGGGCTGATCGCCGGCTGCTCGACCGCCGCCAAGGCGCTGTCGCCCGACACGCGCGTGATCGGCGTCGAGCCCGAGGCCGGCGACGACGTCGCGCGCTCGCTCGCCGCCGGCGAGCGCGTGCGGATCGAGGTTCCGCGGACGATCGCCGACGGCCAGCAGCTGCCGACTCCCGGGCGAGCTGACGTTTCCGGTCATCCAGCGCCTGGTCGACGAGGTCGTGACCGTCTCCGACGCGGAGATCGTCGACGCGATGCGGCTGCTGTTCGAACGCACCAAGACGGTCGCCGAGCCGAGCGGCGCGTGTGCGTTCGCCGCGTTGCTGGCCGGCAAGGTGGAGGCCGCGGGCCTGCGCGTCGGCGTCACGATCACCGGGCGGGAACGTGACCGCCGCCCGGTTCGCCGAGCTGATGGGATGACGCGCCGGCGCGCGCGTGGCGTGCCGGTGGCGGCGTGCGACGCGCGTCGGCGGTGAGGCGTGGCGTGGCGGTGAGCGGTGGCGGTGCGGCGCGTGGCGTGGTGCGTGAGCGGTGCGGTGGCGGGCGTGGCGTCGCGTGGCGGGCGGCGGCGGCTTCGCGCTGACGCTCGCGGCGCTCGCGCTCGTCCTCGCCTCCGCGGCGCTGCACGCCGGGTGGAACGCGCTGATCGCGAACGCGCAGGACACGCACGCGACGACGGCGGTCGCGCTGCTCGTCGGCGCGGCGGTGTTCGCGCTGCCCGCCGCGCTCACCTGGCGGGTGGCGGACGACGCGTGGCCGTACATCGCCGCCTCGGCGGCGCTCGAGCTCGTGTACTTCGCGCTGCTCGCCGCGGTCTATGCGCGCGCGGACCTGAGCTTCGCGTATCCGGTCGCGCGCGGCTCGGCGCCGGTGCTCGTGCTCGTCGTCTCGGTCGTCGCGCTCGGCGCTCCGGTCAGCGCTGCCGCCGCGGCCGGCGTGCTCGCGGTCACCGCCGGCGTGCTGCTCGTGCGCGGGATCGGGCGGGAGGCCGCCGACGCCGCCTCGCTCGCGCTGGCGCTGGGCGTCGGCGCGTGCATCGCCGGCTACACGCTCGTCGACGACCACGGCGTCGAGCACGCGCGGGTGCTGCCGTACTTCGAGCTCGTGCTGATCGCGTGCGCGATCCCGTACGCCGCCGCCGTCGCGGCGACGCGCGGCCCCGCCGCGCTGAGAGCCGCGGCCGATCGTCGCGCCGCGGCCGCGGGCGTCGGGATGGTCGCGGCGTACCTGCTCGTCCTGGCCGCGCTCGAGCGCGCCGAGGCCGCGCCCGTTGCCGCGCTGCGCGAGACGAGCGTGGTGATGGCCGCCGCCGGGGCGGCGCTGATCGGCCGTGAGCGGGTGCCGCCGCGGGCCGGCGTGCCGCGTCGTGGCTGCGGCGTCGCGCGGCGAGGCGGCGTGCCGGCGCGCGCGCTGAGGCGCCGTGCCGGTGGCGTGGCGCGTGGGCGCCGGCGCGGGCGTGGCGCGTGGGCGTGCGCTCGCGCGTGGCCGAGCGCGGGCGTCGACCGGCGCTCAGTCCTCTTCGAAGCCGTGCACGAACCGCCAGCGGCCGCCCTCGCGCGCCAGCGTGACCGTCCAGACCTGCGGGGAGCGGGCGACGAACCGGCCCGAGGGCGCCCGGGTCGAGAGCCGGTAGACGACCTGGGCGAGCGCGCGGCGGCCGGAGACGAAGACGCCGTCGAAGTCGACGACCTTGATGCGCTGCGCGGTGTGGGTGCGGCCGACGAGGCGCTCGGCGAACGCGCGCCGTCCGGCCGTGCCGAGCTGCGCGAGCACCTCGGCGGAGTAGACCGCGGCGAGCGTCCGCTCGGCCGAGGCGAGATCGGCGCCGCCCTTCGCGCTCAGCCGGTTCAGCGCCGCGATGTCGCGGCGGATGTCGCCGCGGACCTTCTTGCAGCTCGCGCGCCGTGCCGACGTCGGCGAACGGCCGCACCGCCGGCTTCGCTCGAGTCATCGGAACCGCCGCCC
This sequence comes from uncultured Solirubrobacteraceae bacterium, assembly GCA_963755275.1. Lineage (GTDB taxonomy): Bacteria > Actinomycetota > Thermoleophilia > Solirubrobacterales > Solirubrobacteraceae > Solirubrobacter. Next base: position 91,927 of record CAVWJU010000011.1, read on the forward strand.
GCGAACCGGCGGATCGCCCCGAGCCCCGGGAGCGCGCCGCGCTCGCGCAGGATCGACGCCGGATCGGGCGCGTCGGCGAGCAGGCGGCGGAACTCGGGCGGGATCTGCGCCGTGTTGACCTGCGGAGCCGCCGGGACCGTCGAACCGACGTCGTCGGCGCGCTGCTTCACCACCACGACCCCGGCAGCGAGAATCGCGATCACGACGAGCAATCGGATCATCTCGCCGAAAGCTAGTTCTGCACCCGCGCCCCGGCATGAGTCCCGGGACCCAACTGCCGACTGGGCCGGACCTAGGACCCGGAGACGAGCCCGGCGGCCACGAAGGTGTCCGCGGTGCCGCCGCGGGCCTCGATCACCGAGCGCGCGCGCAGGCAGGTCTTCAGCCGCCGCGGCGGCACGCTCGGGTCGATCCGCACGACCTGCCCGGCCTTGTCGAGCCAGATCAGATCGAGCGGGAAGCGCATCGTGAACGTGTGCACGGAGCGGCAGCGCGGGATGTGCAGCGCCGTCGTCGCCGGCATCTCGTCGAGCTTCGCCAGGCCCTTCATGCGGGCCGCGCGCGTCCGCGCCTCGGCGATCCGCAGCCCGCCCGGCAGATCGCGTCCCGGCAGCCCGCCGAGCCGCTCAGCCGATGCAGAACTCACAGGCGGGTGCCGGCCGCGGCGACGGCGACGAGTTCTGCGACGCGGCGGGCGGCGTGTACGTCTGAGACGGACCCGAAGAGTCGGTCTGCGTCTGAGCGGGGGTCGCCACCGGTGCGGGCGAGGATGCGCGCCGGCGGGCCTGCGCACGAGCTGCCGCGCGATCCCGGGCCCGCTCGCGAGCGCGCGCCTTCGCCCGGGCCTCGCGGCGCGCGGCGGCGCGAGCGTCGGCGACGGCGGCGGCGCGGGCGCGGATCGTCTTTGCGCGCTCGCGGCGATAGGCACCGCGCGCCTTGCGAGCGGCGGCCGCCACGGCCGCGGTCGCTTCTTCGATCGGCGGCGTCGTCGACGACGCTGCCGGTGAGCGCCGGCGTGGACACCGGCTTCGGCGTCGTCTTGGCCGTGCGTGCGGGATCGCCGGAGCCGCCGAGCAGCGCGGTGGCGGCCAACACGACGAGCCCGATCCCGACGACGGCGTAGAGCGCCGAGCGCCAGCACCGGGTGGATACGGGGGCGGCGCTTGGCGGCCGGGGCCGGCGTCGCGGTGGCCGGGGCGGCGCCCCATTCGCGTCCGGTCGGCTGCTGGTCGTCCCAGTCGTCGTCGGAGAGCCCGACGTCCGCGGCTCCGAGGGCCGCCGCCTCGTCGTGACGCGTCCAGTCGCGCTCCGGGACGTCCGCATCCGGGTCGGGCGCAACGGAGTGGTCAGATGGCTGGTCCAGACCGTGCGCCGGCGCGGCGGCGTCGCCGGAGAAGTGGCCGGGCTCGAACGTCGGCGCCGGCGCGTCGGTCGTCGCGCTCGTTGCCGTTCGGCCAAGGCGGCCGGGAGCGCCGGGGCGGCGTGGCCGTTGACATGGGGCGTCTCGGGAACACGCGAGCGCCAGTCGGCGGGCTCCGGCGCGGGTGCCGTTGGCGAAGCCGGGGGCGGCATGGCCGTTGCCGTTGCCGGCGTGGCCGTTGTCCTTGACGAACCGGGGCGGCGTATCGGTGAAGGGAGCCGGCTCCTCGTGCTGGCCTTCCCAGCCCAGCCCGTCGTCGTCCTCGACCCAGTCGGGCTCCTGCGCCTTGGCCCGCCAGCGCTCGACGCTCGGCAGCTCGGGCGGCGTCTCGGGCTCGGCCGGCTCGGCGGGGCCGGCGAGCGGCGATTCGGTCGCCCGCCACTCGTCCCACGCCTCGCGCGCGGCCGGGGGCGAGGTCTCGACGTTCTCCCAGCCGAGGTCGTCGTCCCACCCGCCGATGTCGACGGCAGGCGCGGGCGCCGACGAGATCGCGGCCGGCGCGACGCTCGTCCGACGGCCCGGCCCCGACGCGCCCGGCGCGACCGGCGGCGCGCGGGCCGCGGGCTCCCGTCGGCGCGACGCTGCAGTCGCGGCACCACGATCAGCGCGATACCGACGATCCCCACAAGCAGGAGTACGACTTCCATTTCGTTCTCTACATACTGCCAGCAGAACTGGCGTCGAGATTGCTCTGAATTCCTTCTGCGGCCTCTATTGTGGCCGTGTGCCCGCTCGGGAGGAAGAACATTCGGCCAAATTCGTGCCCGCTCCGCCTCCGCCGCCGCAACCGCACGCGCCGGTGATCGTCGTCTTCGGGCTCAAGCCCGAGCGCATGGTCGGCGCCGAGGGCCGGATCGACGCCGTCCCCGAGCCGCCGTCGGCCGAGCAGGCCGGGCTGCTCGTCGACGCGCTGCGCTCCGGCATCCAGGCCGGCGGGCGCCGTGATCGCGATCGTCCCCGAGTGGTTCGCCGACGGAAGGCCTGCAGCGGCTGGAGATGGCGCGCACGATCGTCGACACGTCGCGCGTGGCGATCCACGACACCGCGCTGCCGCCGCTGGCCGCGACCGCGCTCGCCTCGCTGGCCTCGAGCCTCGGCCCGCGGCTGCCGTCCGCGGGCTTGCTCGCGTCCGCGCTGCCCGGCCTCGAGGAGCAGCTGCACTTCATCACCTGGCTCGGCAGCGTGACCGGGCTCAAGCACCCGACGCCGAGCCTCGGCCAGCATGTCGCAAGCCTGACACCGGGCAGCGCGTTCGGCGTCTCCTCGGCCCCTGAGCCCGCGGTCCACAAGATCCAGAACGGCCAGCCCTCCGTGCCGCTGCCGCACCTGGTCCGCCCCAGCCGCCTGGTCGTCGCGCCCCGCAACGGCGACGAGCAGCTGGATCACCGGCCCGGTCAACCCGCAGCTCGGCAAGCTGCCGGTCGTGCGCGTCGAGCCGACGCCGGGCGGCCCGGGCTACTGGGGCACGGGCAAGCTCGTCGAGGCCGTGATCTGCCCGGCCGACCCCGACGGGCTGACGCGCGAGCTGATGCAGACCGTCGACTCGTGGGCCTGCCGCTGGTGCGGCGAGCTGATCGCTCGTTCGCCGTGTCCGATGTGCGGTCATCGCGCGCGTCCGCGTCGAGACGCCGCGCCTCAACAGGGCGCGCGTAGGTAGGTGGCCGGCTGCGCGCCGGAGGGCGTGTCCTTCGGGTCGAGCAGCACCTTGCCCCGCTCGAAGTAGCGCCGCCCGTCGCACGTCTTCACGCCGGAGAGCTTGATCCGGGCCGCACGCGCTCGGCTGCCGCCGCTGGCGCACGTCGGCTGGCAGTCGAGCAGCCGCAGCTCGCCCGCGCCCGCGGCGCCGTCCGCGCCCCAGCGCGACCAGCGCACGCCCTCGAGCGTCGCGATCGGTGGCGGTCTCGAGCGACGACGGCTCGATCGCGACCGTGCCCGATCAGGTCCACGACGCCGATCGCGCCGCGCGTCGAGCGCCCGCGCGACCGCGGCGCGTCGGCGGCGTGCGCCACGGCCGGCGCGACCGTCGGCGACGAGCGCGGCACCGCCTTCGCCGGCCCGTAGACGGCCGGGTCGGGCGTGCGCTCGGGAGCGCCGGGCCCTCGTCGTCGAGCACGCCGCAGCCGCCGAGCAGCGACGGCGCAGCGCCAGCACCGAGCAGCCGCCGCATCAGCAGTACTTCTCCATCAGCGACATGGCCTGCAGCTGCAACCTGGTCGTAGCGATCGGGGAAGGCCGAGCGCTGCACGTCCTGCGCGAGCTGGCCCGCGCTCTGCCCGCCGTTGGCGCGGATGGCGCGCGTGATGAACTGGGTCGCCGCGTAGTCGACGTTGGTGACCTGTGCCGGCGTGCCCCAGCCCTGGCTCGGCCGCTGCTGGAAGACCCCGAGCGAGTCGCGGTCGCCGTAGTTGAGGTTGTGCACGCCGGACTCGACGATCGCCGCCTCGAACGCCGACAGCCGCACCTTCGGCGGCGCGTTGTAGCGATCGAGCACGCTGCAGATCGTGCGCGCGACGTCCGGGTCCGGCGGACCGCCGTAGTAGCCGCCTCCGCCGCCGCCGAAGCCGAAGAACGGCACGTACTCGGCCTCCCAGTCGATCAGCTTGACCTCGAGCATCGTCTCCTCGAGCGCGCCGACCGCGCCGCCGATGCCGTCGCCGGCGCCGATCGAGCCCGAGTTGGCGATGTCGATGTGGATGTGGTCCTAGTGGCCCTGCGGCCTGCCAGATCGTGCGGAAGCCGAGCTTCTGGACGTCGGCGACGATCCCGTCGATCGCCGGCTTCTCGGCCGCCCCGTAGACGTTGACGTCGATCGCCGCGGAGTTGCGGCACTGGTAGTGGTAGCCCGTCGTCGGAGTGGTCGCCCGGCAGCGGGTTGTCGCCGAAGTCGGCGTTCTCGCCGACGGTGAAGCCGTGCGCGGCCAGCAGCTCGGACAGCTTGACGAGGTCGTTGGACCCCGCGCCCGAGCCGCACTGCGGCGGATGCGAGATGTCCTTGGACAGCTCCTCCCAGGTCTCGTCGGAGATCCGCTTGATCCCCCCGGTGACGACCCCGCCGATGCTGCCGCCGGCGCCTGGGATCGCGATCAGGTCCAGCCGCGCCCGCGCGCGCGCCTCGCCGCGCCGGTCCTCCTCGCCGAGCGGCTCCGACGGCTCGCCGAGCGTCGCGTTGGTCGAGACCCAGACCTTCACGTCGACGCCGCGGCGGTCGAGCCGCGTCACGTGGGCCTTGTTGCGCTGCGCGTAGCTCTCGGCCGCCGCCCGCACGCGGCCGGAGTTGATCAGCGCGATGTCCGACGTCCCGGTCGAGCGCGAGCTGCTCCATCAGCTGCGCGCGCACGTTCTTGACGGCCGCCAGCGCCGCGGCGTCGGCCGCGGTCTGCGCCTCGGTCGAGAAGATCGCGGCCCGCCCGACCTGGAAGAACAGCATGCCGAAGGCCACCAGGGCGAGCATCACCATCACGAGCGCAGGGATGATCTGGCCTTCCTGGCGCCGCAAGATCACGCGCAGAATGTAACTCCGGAGTCCGGGGTACTCGTGGGTCCGGGGTCCCATCTTGGACCCGGGACCGAGGCTCAACTTGCGCCTGGGACCTGTCGGGAGCGCACGGCAGCGCCTATCTTTCCGGCGGGAACCCGACTGACGTCATGGAGAGCAGGGAGGCGGATGAATCCTCGACAGCGACGTGCGGTGCTGTTGCTGGCCCTCGCGGGTGCCGGTCTGATCGGCGTGTTCGCACTCGTGGCCAACTACGTCTCGGAGATCGAGACCGAAGTCGGCGACAAGGTCGTCGGTGCTCGAGCTCACCCGCCCGGTCGAGGCCAACAAGGCGATCCCCGACGACGCCGTGCGCACGACGCACGATCCCCGAGCGCTGGAAGCCGAAGGCCGCGCTGCACCGACCGCGACGCAGCTCGTCGGCTACGTCGCCGCCTCCGACCTGCAGCCGAACTCGATCCTGCAGGAGGGCATGCTCGCCGCGCCGCCCGAGATCAACGACGGCGAGCGCGAGGTCGCGATCCTCGTCGACGCCTCCACGGGCGTCGCCGGCAAGATCGAGCCGGGCGCCGACGTCGACGTGATCGCCTCCTACGCGGCCGAGAGCGGCGACCCCGAGACGGGCGTCAAGGCCAAGCCGGCGCGCTCGATCGTGATCGTGCCGGGCGCGCGCGTGATCGCCGTCGGCCAGCCGCGGCTGAAGGGCGGCAACGGCGCCACCGAGGCCCAGCAGGACCCGGCCGAGGTCGTGCCGGTCACGTTCGCGCTCAACAAGCGCCAGGAGTCATCAAGGTCGCGCACGCGCAGACGTTCGCCGCCGACGTGCGGCTCGCGCTGCTGCGCCCCGGCGACGATCCCGTCGCGCACGCTCGGGCGAGACGATCTACCGCGGCGCCGACCCCAAGAAGGGCAAGGACGGGGTGCAGTGAGCGCGCGGCTGCTGATCGCCGTCGCCGACGACGAGACCGCGCGCCGCGCCGCCGCCCAGGCCCGCGAGGCCGAGATGGAGGTCGTCGACATCGCCGGTCGAGGTCGACGAGCTGCATCGCGCGCTGCGGCGCCTGGACGTCGACGTCGTGCTGCTGCACGACGCACTCGGCGGCACGCCCGTGCTCGAGCTGGCGCGCGACCTCGCGGCCGCCTACCCCGAGGTCGGGCTGATCCTGCTCGCCGCGCGACGACTCGCCCGGGCTGCTGCGCGCGGCGATGCAGGCCGGCCTGCGCGACGTCGTCTCGCTGCCGCTCTCGCTCGAGTCCTTCGAGTCCAGCGTCCGCGCCGCCGCCCAGTGGTCGCGGACGATGCGCGACCGCGTCGCGGGCGAGGAGTCCGCCGAACGCCGCGCTCGGCGGCCAGCTGGTCGCCGTGGCCGGCTCCAAGGGCGGCGTCGGCACGACGACGATCGCGCTGCACCTCGCGCTGGCCGCCGCCCGGATGGCGCCGGGGCGCCCGATCTGCCTGGTCGACTTCGACCTCCAGAAGGGCGACTTCCGCGCGCTGCTGGACACGCCGCACCGGCGCAGCGTCGTCGACCTCGTCGAGGTCGCGCACGAGATCTCCGTCCGCCACCTGCAGGAGACGCTCTACACGCACAAGGAGGGCTTCCGGCTGCTGCTCGCGCCCGAGGAGGGCGAGCGCGCGGAGGACGTCGACTCCGCCGTCGCGCGCAACGTGCTGGCCGCGGTCAAGGCGCGCCACGCGCTGACGTCGTCGACATCGGCGCGGTCGCGACCGAGGCGACGGCGATCGCCGCCGAGATGGCCAGCCTCGTCGTCGTCGTCACGACGCCCGACGTGCTCGCGCTGCGCGGCGTGCGGCGGATGCGCGACCTCTGGAAGCGGCTCAGCGTGCGCGAGGACGAGGACGTGCGGATCGTGCTCAACCGCGCCTCGCGGCGGCGCGAGATCCAGCCCGACCTGGCGCGCAAGGTCGTCGGCGACACGATGGCCCAGACGACGATCCCGGCCGACTTCAACGCGCTCGAGGCCGCGGTCAACACCGGCGCGCCGAGCCGCCTGGAGGACAACAAGCTGCGCGGCGCCTACGAGGCGCTGGCCAACGAGCTCGACATCGTCCCGCACGCCGAGGAGCCCGCGCCGCGCGACGAGGAGCCGCGCGGCCTGCTCGCGCGCCTCGGCGGCGAGCGCGGCCAGAGCACGGCCGAGTTCATCGGCCTGTTGCCGATCGTGCTGGTGATCATCGTCGCGCTCTGGCAGATCGCGCTGACCGGCGTCACCTACGCGCTCGCCGGCCACGCCGCCAACGAGGGCGCGCGCGCAGCTCGCCGTCGACTCCTCGGACGACGGGCAAGAACCCGCCGTACCGCGAGGCCGCGCGCGAGGACCTGCCGAAGGCCTGGCGCACGGCGGCCGAGATCCACAAGCGCGGCGACGTGACCGTGTCGGTGAGCCTGAAGGTGCCCGTTCCTGATCCCGGCGCTGACGCTCGCCGATCGGCATCGGGACGACCGCCGACACCTCGGTCGAGGACGAGCCGGTACCCGACCGCCAGAAGGACGGCATCATCTGATGCTGCGCCGGCTGGTCCGCGAGCAGCGCGGCCAGGCCTCGGCCGAGCTGGTCGGGATGCTGTGGTGGATGCTGCTGTGCGCGCTCGTCGTCTGGCAGCTGCTGCTGGCCGCGTGGTCCGTCGACCAGGCCGCGAACGCCGCCCGCACCGCCAGCCGCGTCGAGGGCCGCGGCGGCGACGCCGAGAAGGCGGCGCGCTACGCGGTCTCCGACGGGCTGCGCGAAGGGCCTGAAGGTCGACGTCTCGGGCGAGACGGCCAAGGTCAGCGTGCGCATCCCGATCGTGTTCCCGGGCCTCGGCGACGACCGCCTGCGCGCGACGCGCAGTGCCACACTCCCGGGCTGACGCATGGGCCTGCGCGATCGCATCGTCGCCGACCGCGGCCGCGGGCGAGGACGGCTCCGCGCGACGGCGTCGGCTACTACCGCCAGCGGCTGCTCGAGGAGGTCGACCTCAACGAGATCGCCGTCCTCTCCGAGGAGCAGAAGCGCGCGCGCCTGGAGCGCGTCGTCGGCCGCATGGTCTCGCGCGAGGGGCCGGTGCTCACGACCGCCGAGCGCGCGCGGCTGATCCGCCGCGTCGTCGACGAGGCCGTCGGCCTCGGCGTGCTCGAGCCGCTGCTGGCCGACGACTCCGTGACCGAGATCATGGTCAACGGCACCGACGAGATCTACGTCGAGCGCGCCGGCCGGATCGAGCGCGCCGACATCTCGTTCTCCGACGAGGCGCAGCTCTTCCAGACGATCGACCGGATCGTCTCGACCGTCAACCGCCGCGTCGACGAGTCCAGCCCGATGGTCGACGCGCGCCTGCCGACCGGCGAGCGCGTGAACGTGATCATCCCGCCGCTGGCGCTCAAGGGCCCGACGATGACGATCCGCCGCTTCCCGCGGCTGTTCACGATCGACGAGCTCGTCCGCATCCGCTCGATCGACCAGCGCGACCGCGGACCTGCTGCGCGCGCTCGTGCGGGCGCGGCTGAACATCGTCATCTCCGGCGGCACCGGCGCGGGCAAGACGACGCTGCTGAACGCGCTCTCCTCGGCCGTGCCCGGACGGCGAGCGCATCATCACCGTCGAGGACAACGCCGAGCTGCGCCTGCAGCAGCCGCACGTGGTCACGCTCGAGGCGCGCCCGCCCAACGTCGAGGGCAAGGGCGAGGTCACGATCCGCGACCTCGTGCGCAACTCGCTGCGCATGCGGCCCGGACCGGATCATCGTCGGCGAGGTCCGCGGCGCCGAGACCGTCGACATGCTGCAGGCGCTGAACACGGGCCACGAGGGCTCGCTCGTGACGCTGCACGCGAACTCCTGCGACGACGCGATCCACCGGCTCAGCGACGCTGGCCTCGATGAGCGAGCTGCAGATCCCGTTCGAGGCGCTGCGCGACCAGATCAACTCGGCGATCGACGTGATCGTGCAGGTCGACCGCTACGCCGACGGCGCGCCGGCGCCTGAGCGAGGTCGCCGTCGTCGCCTCGGCGCGCCGCGAGGCCTTCCGGCTGTCGTCGGTGATGGAGTTCGTCACGCGAGCCGATCGACGTCGACCGCAAGGTCACGCGGCCGCGGTCGAGCACCGCGCGCTGCCGGAGGCGGTCCTGCGCCGCGTGATGCTCGCCGGCGAGACGCTGCCGCCGCGCGTTCACCGACGAAGCGACGGCGCCCGAGCGGGAGGCGGACGAATGAGCTCGGCGTCGCTGGCGCTGCTGCTGCTCGTCGCCGCCGGGACGCTCGGCCTGCTCGGGCTCTGGCAGCTGCTGGCCGGCGGCAGCCGGCGCGCGGAGCTGGCGGCGCGCGGCCAGCGTCGGCGGTGACGACGGCGCCGGCCGCAGCCTCGTGCGCGCGCTCGACGTGCGCCTGCGCCGCACGCGCGTCCGGCCAGCGGCTCGCGTCGTGGCTCGGCGGCGCGGGCGTCAAGCTGCTGCCGATCGAGCTGATCGGGCTGTTGCTCGCGCCGTCGGTCCGTCGGCTTCTTCCTGCTCTCGATCCTGCTCGCGCCGGTGCTGGCGCTGATCGTCGCCGTCGGCGGCGTCCGTGGGCATCGCGCGCGCGCTGATCGAGCGCCGCCGCGGCAACCGCCGCGACGCGTTCGTCGCGCAGCTGCCCGAGATCGCGCGCATGCTCTCCAACGGCACCGCCGCCGGGCTCTCGATGCCGCAGGCGGTGCGCATGGCCTCGCGCGAGCTGGCCGACCCGGCGGGCGCGGAGCTGCGGCGCGTGGTCGAGGAGATGCAGGTCGGCCGCCCGGTCGAGGACGCGCTCGAGGCGCTGCGCGAGCGGCTGCCGTCGCGCGAGGTCGCGGTGCTGATGTCGACGATCGTGATCCAGCAGCGCGCGGGCGGCGACACGGTGCGCGCGCTCGGGGAGCTGGCGGCCGACGCTCGAGACCCGCAAGGACCTGCGCCGCGAGATCATCACGCTGCTCTCGGGCGTCGTCTTCACGTCCTACATCGTCGCCGGCGATCGGCGGCGGGACGATCCTGCTGATCAACGCGATCTCGCCCGGGCGTCACGCAGGAGATGACGTCCTCGCCGATCGGCATCGCCGGGCTCGTCGTCGCGGCGATCCTGTGGACGATCGCGTTCGTGCTGATCCGCCGGACGACGCAGGGTCGACGTCTGATGCCGCTGCTGCTTCGGCGGCCTGGCCGTGCTGTGCCTCGCGCTCGGCCTGCTCGCGATCCCGATGCTGCGCGACCAGGGGCCGGTGGAGCGGCTCGGCGGGCGGCATCGGCGCGCCGCGAGCCGACGCAGCGCCAGCTCGCTGACGGCGCGGCTCGTCGGAGGCGCTCGCGGCGCGGCTCGGGCCGCGGCTGGCGACGAGCCTGCGCGCCAGCCGCCGCGCGCGCTCGAGCGCAAGCTCGACTACGCCGGGCCGCCCGAGCGGGATGACCGTGCAGCGGTTCATCGGCACTCAAGGCCGCGCTGGCGATCCTGCTCGGGCCCGGCGTCGGCGGCCTGCTGCGTGCTGCTCGGCGCCTCGCTCGTCTATCGTCGTGCTGCTGACGCTGATCGGCTGGTTCGGCCCCGGACGTCTCCTCGCGCGCGCCGGGCGGCTGCGCCAGGAGGCGATCGAGCGCGCGCTGCCGGACTTCCTCGACATCCTCGCCGTCAGCGTCCGCGCCGGCCTCGGCTACCGCTACGCGCTGCGGCGCGTCTCGGAGGCGCTCGAGGGCCCGGCGTCGGAGGAGATGCTGACCGTGCTGCGCCAGATGGAGCTCGGGCAGGACCGCCGCGAGGCCTTCCTGGCGCTGCGCGAGCGCAACCGCTCGGAGTCGCTGAAGTCGTTCGTCGCCGCGCAGCTGCAGGCCGAGGAGCTGGGCGTGCCGCTGGCCGAGGCGCTCAACGACATCGCCACCGACATGCGCCGGCTGGCCTACCAGAACGCCCGCCGCCAGGCGCAGCGCGCCGGCCCGCGGGTCAGCCTGCTGGTGACGACGCTGATCGTGCCGGGCTCGATGATCCTGATCCTGCTCTCGGTGTTCTTCGCGACCGGCGCCGGCGAGGGGGGCAACCCGTTTGGCGGATAGGCTCGAGGGACGTGGCGCCGACGGCGCCGGCGGCTGGCTCGCCTCGGCCTGCCGGCTGATCCTCAACGTCCGCGCGGGCATCCTGCTGGTCACGCTGCTCTCGCTCAGCCAGGAGGAGCACCGCACGCTGATGGCGGCCGCGATCGTGCGTCGCGGCGATCGCCTCGCTGGTCCCGATCCTGGCGCTGGGACCGGTCGGCCCGGCGATCGTCCGCCACCCGTCCTACCTCGCCGGCGAGCTCGTGCTGGCCGCGCTGATCCTGTTCCTGACCGGCGTCGACAGCCCGTTCTTCTTCTTCACGCTCGGCACGGCGCTGCTCGGCGGGCTCGTCTACGGCTATCCCGGGCGCGGCGCTGTTCTCGGTGATGCTGGTGATCGTCTACGCGCTACGCGATCCACCTGCGCGCGCCGTTCGACGCCACCCTGGTCGACTTCCGCACGGTCGTCGTGCTGCCGACGCTGTACCCGATCGTCGCCGTCGCCGGCGCGGGCGCGCGGCGGCTGCTGGACCGCCAGGCCGAGGCCGAGTCCGCGCTCGGCGAGCAGGAGCGGATGCTGGCCGACGCAGGCCGAGCGCGAGCGGCTCGCGCGCGACATGCACGACTCGCTGGCCAAGACCGTGCACGGCATCGGCTTCTCGGCGCTCGCGCTCTCGCGCCGGATCAGCGTCGACCCCGACGGCGCCGTCGACGACGCGCTCAAGCTGGCCGCCGACGCCCGCACCGCCGCGCAGGAGGCGCGCGAGCTGCTCAGCGGCCTGCGCGGCCGCGACGACGCCGAGCTGCCGCTGCCGACCGCGATCCGCTCCGAGGCGGCGCGCTGGGGCGAGCGGACGGGCGATCGCGGTCGGCGGCTCGCTGGACGACGTCGGGCCGCTGCCGTCGCTGGCGCTGCGCGAGCTGCGCTGGATCCTCAAGGAGGCGCTCTCCAACGTCGAGCGCTACGCCCACGCCGTCGCGCGTCGACGTGCACCTGCGCCGGCTCGGCGACCGCGTCGTGCTGACGATCGCCGACGACGGCGACGGCTTCGAGGCGCCCGACGACCTCGAGAGCGCTGGCCGCGCGTCGGCTCCTTCGGCCTCGGCGGGCATGCGCGAGCGCGCGCAGCTGGCCGGCGGCGAGCTGAGCGTCGAGTCCGAGCCCGGCGACGGCACCGTGATCTCGGTCTGGGTCCCGGCCGGGGCGCCGCCGCGCCAGCGCGAGACGCCCGAGCCACCGCCGCCCGCCGCCGCACCGTCCGCTACGGTTCGCGACGGCGCCGTGGAGGGATTCACCTGGCAATGATCCGCGTACTGCTCGTGGACGACAACGCGATCGTGCGGCGAGGCATCGCCTCGCTGCTCGCCGACGCGCAGCGGGATCCAGGTCGTCGGCGAGGCCGGCAACGGCCGCGAGGCGATCGACCTCGCGCGCCAGGTCGCGCCCGACGTCGTGTGCCTGGACGTCCGCATGCCGGTGATGGACGGCGTCGCCGCCGCCGGGCCCGCTGTCGGAGAAGTGCCAAGGTCCTGATGCTGTCCTACTCCGAGGACGAGCAGCTCGTCACCGGCGCGATCCGCAACGGCGCCGCGGGCTACCTCGTCCACGGCCGCTTCGAGCCCGAGGAGCTCGAGGAGCGCATCAAGGCCATCGCCAAGGGCGAGATGGTGCTCTCGCCCGGCGATCACGCCCGCGGTCTTCGAGGCCCTGCGGCGCGCGCCCGGGACCGAGAACGAGGCCGAGCGAGCTCGGCCTGGGCTCGCTCACCTCGCGCGAGCGCGAGGTGCTGAACCTGCTCGCCCGCGGGCTCTCGAACGCCGCGATCGCCGAGGAGCTGGTGATCACCAACAAGACGGTGAAGAACCACCTCTCGCGCATCTACGAGAAGATCGGCGTGCATTCGCGGGCCGAGGCCATCGCGCTGTGGCTCGGCGTGCGGGAACGAGCAGCCCTCCGCTGACCCCGATAATCCGACCCTGTCCCAAGGTCCCACGTGAGATTGGGACCTTGGGCCCGCTCCAAGTTGAGTCCTGGGCCTCTCGCGGGGGCCGCCGGGCCGAACGTAGATTGATCGCAGTCGTTCGGTCAACCGATTTGCCAGGGGGCTCACCTCAATGTCCGATCTCATCACCACCACGCAGGACACCTTCCGCGACCAGTGCATCGAGCTGTACGTCGGGATGCTCTCCGCCGCTCGACAGCCTCGCCGAGCGCGCTCGCGCGAGAACCGCGGCCAGACCGCCGCCGAGTACATGGGCGTCCTGCTCGTCGTCGCCGCCGTCATCGCCGCCGTCGCCACGACCGACATCGGCAACGAGATCAAGGACGCAGGCCGTCGCGCCTCGTCAAGAAGATCGCGGGCGGCTCGGGCAAGGGCGAGTAGCCCTCCGGCGCGAGCCCCCAGACCGCAGGTACCCGGGACCCGGGGGCCTTCGAGCCCCCGGGTCCTACGCGTGCCTGGGCCCTTCGGCCCATGCCCAGCTTGGGTCCTGAGACCCTGGCGGCGCCCGCGCGGCGCGCGTAGATTCGACCGGGTGCCGGCGTCCGTCCCCGCCTTCCGAGCACTCGTCGTGCGCGCACGCAGCGCGCGCGCGGCCAGACCGCGGCGGAGTACGTCGGCGTGCTGCTGATCGTTTCGGTGATCATCGCGACGCTTGCGACCACCGACATCGGACACGAGATCACCGGCCAGCTCTCGCGGCTGGTCCGGGACATCGCGGGCGGGACCTCGGGCCGGGGCGAGTAACGCGGCTACAGTGCCCGCGGTGAAGTTCCTGGCGGCTGCCTA
>CAVWJU010000012.1:0-29205 GCA_963755275.1 uncultured Solirubrobacteraceae bacterium
GCCTCGAGCACGGCGCTCGGGCTGGCGTCGTGTGCGCTGCCGTCGGACGGCGGCGGGCCGACCACGAACGTCCCGGCGCCGTGGCGGGTCTCGACGACGCCCTGCAGCGCCAGCGAGGCCAGTGCCTCGCGCACCGACGCGCGGCTGACCTCGAGCGAGCGCGCCAGGTCGCGCTCGGACGGCAGCCGCTCCCGGGTGCGAGCAGCCCGGAGCGGATGTCGCCGGCGAGGCGCTCGGCGATCTGCTCGTAGCGCTGCAGCGGCTTGAAAGTGGTTCGGTCGGGAGACAGCATCATGAGCAAGTGGTTCGCTCACTGTACCACGAATCAGCGAAGACGCAAGCCGATCCCGACCCGGTCCGCGGTCGGGACCGGCGATCCGCCTGACGTACTCCGCTCCCCCGCGCAGCGCGACCGCGCGCAGCGGGTCCCAGCGGAAGCCGTACTGGCGACGGATGTCGGCCGGGAGCCACCCAACGGTGATCTGGTTCACCAACTCGACCAGTGGCCGGGCGGGCAGCGGAACGGGCGGGTGCAGGACGACATCGACCGCGAGCGCGCGCGCTTCGGGCGTGACATGAAGCTCGCCGCCCGTGTACATGTCGTCCATGTAGGCCTGAAGGCTCTCGATGTCGGCCGGCATGTCGCGCTCGCGTAGGCCGAAGCGGCGCCCCACGACCCGGTAGTCGCGCCACAGCGCGTTCAGCTCGTCGCGCTCGAGCGCGCGCACGTAGCGGCTGTAGACGAGCATCGCCGACTCGGCCAGCGCGGCCAGGATCCACAGCAGCAGCGCGGGATCGTCGGCGCGGTAGGGCGTGCCGGCGGGGAACGGCCCGGCGTCGTGGGCGAGCTCGCCGCGCACGCGGCGGTGCATCGCCCGCACATGCTTGGTCAGCTTGTCGGCGCGCGCCTTGGAGCCGAAGGCGACCGCGTCCATCACGTTTGCCGTGCGCTGCAGGCGCGCGTACGGGTCGTCGAGCGCGCCGGTGTGGGCGAAGAAGCCGGCGAACGCCACGGGGTGGGCGGCCATCACCAGCAATGCTCGTGGGCCGCTCAGCCCGGTCAGCCGGTGGCCGACGACCTGGCGCAGCAGCGAGTTGTCGTCGAAGTACTGCTCCATATGCAGTTAGTACGGTGATAGCCGACATGCCGGCTCAGGCTTATGCGGGAAAGGAATGCGTCTGCCAGTACAGGCGCGGGATCTGCGACCAGACGTGCGTGCGCGACATGCTCGACACGCCGTTCTACATCGCCTGCTTGAAGCTGACCGGGCGGCGCTGCGTCGTCGTCGGCGGCGGTGAGATCGGGCTCGAGAAGGTCGAGGGCCTGTTGGCCTGCGACGGCCGCGTCGTGCTGATCGCGCCCGAGGCCGAGCCTGAGCTCGAGCGGTTGGCGGCCGAGGGCTCGATCGAGTGGGTCCGGCGCGAGTACGAGACGTCCGACCTCGAGGCCACGTTCATCGCGATCGCGGCGACCAGCGACACCGACGTCAACATCCGCGTCTACGACGACGCGGAGCGGCGCGCGATGCTCGTCAACGTGGTCGACGTGCCGCCGCTGTGCAACTTCATCCTGCCCGCGATCGTGCGCACCGGGCCGCTGGCGATCGCGATCTCGACCGCGGGCGCCTCACCGGCGCTGGCCAAGCGGATCAAGGCCCAGGTGGCGGAGGAGTTCGGCGAGCCCTACGCGCGCCTGGCGGTGCTGCTCAACGAGGTCCGCGGCTGGGCCAAGGGCACGCTGCCGACCTACCAGGACCGCAAGGCGTTCTTCGAGGGCATCGTCAACGGCGAGCCCGATCCGATCGAGTTGCTGCGCGCGGGCGACGAGACCGCCGTGCGCGAGTTGATCGCCGCCGCCCAGCGCGACCATCAGCCGGCTACGGCGTAGGGTTTCCGGCCATCCGCGCCGCCGTCCTCACCGTCTCGACCTCCGTCTCGCTGCGTGAGAACGAGGACCGCTCGGGCCCCAAGCTGGCCGGCGCGGCCGAGCAGGCGGGCTGCGAGATCGTGGCCATGGAGGTCGTCCCCGACGACTTCGCGCTGATCGAGGACCGCCTGCGCCACTTCGTCGACGCGGGCATCGACCTCGTGTTCACGACCGGCGGGACCGGGCTGACGCCGAACGACCTCACGCCCGAGGCCACGAAAGCGGTGATCGAGCGCGACGCGCCCGGCTTTGCGGAGACGATGCGCGCCGAAGGGCTCAAGTACACGCCGCACGGGATCCTCACCCGCGGCGTCTCCGGCATCGCGGGCCGGACGCTGATCGTCAACTTCCCGGGCTCGCCGAAGTCGATCGACCAGCTTTTCCCGGTGCTCGCGCCGACGCTCAAGCACGTGGTGCGCACCCTCAGCGGGGATTCGTCGCACCATGAGAGCGATCGAGCTGGCTGACGTCGGGCGGGCGTACGGCGAGCGGATCGCGCTCGCCGGGGTCACGCTCGCGGTCGACGAAGGCGAGACGCTCGCGGTCTTCGGCGCCAACGGGGCGGGCAAGACGACGCTGCTGCGGATCCTGGCCACGCTGCTGCGGCCGCAGCGGGGTGTCACGCGGGTGCTGGGGCATGAGCTGCCGCGCGAGGGCTGGGCGGTGCGCGGGCGGATCGGATTCCTCGGGCACGAGCCGCTGCTCTACCGCGATCTGACCGCGCGCGAGAACCTGCGCTTCCACGCGCGGCTGCACGGTGTCTCGTTCGCACGCATCGACGAGCTGCTGGACGCGGTCGGGCTGCGGGTTCGCGCCGAGGACCCGGTGCACACGTTCTCGCGCGGGATGGTCCAGCGGACGGCCGTCTGCCGGGCACTGCTGCACTCACCCTCGCTCCTGCTGCTCGACGAGCCGCTGGCGGGGCTCGATCCGGGCGCCGTGGCGGCGGTCGAGCCGCTGCTGCGGGGCGGGACGCGGGTGGTGATCTCGCACGACGTCGAGCACGGGCTGGCCGAGGCCGACGTGGTGCTCGGGCTGCGCGACGGGCGCGTGGCTTTGCTGGAGCGCGCGGGCGCGGTGACCGCCGCCGACGTGCGGGCGCTGTACGGATGAGAATCCGCGAAGCGATTCTCGACGCGACCGGCGATTGCACCCTGCAGCAGAGACGCGGTGGTCGCCGATGAGGCGCGCGGTCGGAGCGCTGATCCGCAAGGACGTGCGGCTCGAGTTGCGCGCGCCGGAGTCGGTGCCGGCGATGGTGCTGTTCGCGATCGGGACGTTCGTGCTCTTTCACTTCGCGCTCGACGAGGCGGAGGTGTCGGGCGCGCTGGCAGCCGGGATCCTGTGGGTGACGCTCTTGTTCGCGGCCGTGCTCGGAATCAACCGCCTGTTCGTGGCCGAGCGCGAGGAGGGCGGGTTCGACGGCTTCCTGCTCGCACCCGTCGACCGCACCGCCTTGTTCGTGGCGAAGGCGACGGTGCTGTTCGGCTTCCTGGTGGCGGTCGAGGTGTTCGTTCTCGCGGCCTTCGCGATCCTGCTGCTCGGCCCCTCGCCGTGGGCGCCGCTGCCTTCGCTGGTGCTCGTGCTCCTACTGGCGGACGTCGGGCTGGCGGTGATCGGGACGCTCGTGGCGGCGCTCGCCGTCCAGACCCGCGCGCGCGATCTGATCGTGCCGCTGATCGCGCTGCCCTTGTCGGTTCCGCTGGTGATCGCGGGCGCGCGCGCGACGGCGCCGTTGTTGGCCGAGGGCGGCGCCGGGGCGCTCGAGGGACGGTGGTTGGCGACCCTCGGCCTCTATGATCTCGTCTTCGGGCTGCTCGCCTACGCGATCTTCGACTTCCTGCTGGAGGAATGACGCAGTGTTCGGCCGGGGTCTGAAGACCCTCTCGTTTCTCTCCGTCGCGCTCATCATCGGCGCGTTCGCCCTCGTGTTCTTCTACGCGCCCAACGACGCCGATCAGGGCTTCATCCAGAAGATCTTCTACCTGCACGTGCCGCTGGCGATCGTGGCGCTGTTCGGGTTCGTCGCCGGCGGCGTGTACGGGATTCTGTACCTGCGCTCGGGCGACCGGCTGCACGACCTGCGCTCCTATGTGGCGATCCATCTATCGCTGATCCTGGCCGTCGGCGCGCTGGTGACGGGTTCGATCTGGGCGCGGGCGTCGTGGGGCGTGTGGTGGACGTGGGACGAGCCGACGCTGGTCAGCTTCCTGATCGTCTTCCTGCTGTACGCGTGCTACCAGCCACTGCGGTTCTCGATCGAGGATCCGGAGCGCCAGGCGCGCTTTGCGGCGGTGTTCGCCGTGATCGCCGGCGCGTTCGTGCCGCTGAACTTCATGGCCGTGCGGATGGCGGAGTCGCTCGTGCACCCGCGCGTGCTGTCGACGACCGGCGGAGCCATGCCCGGCTCGATGCGGCTGACGTTCCTGGTCTCGCTGGCCGGGATGGCGTGCCTGTTCGTGACGCTGTGGAAGTACGAGCTGGCGTCCAAGCACGCCACGTTCCGGCTGCGGGCGCTCAAGCGCAAGCTCGCGGGCGAGGACGAGCTGTGGGCCCCCAACCCGCGTCGCTCGGCGGCGCCGACGCTGTGATGCCGGCGCTGCCCCTCGACGAGGCCGGCAAGTACGTCGCCGCGGCGTATCTCGTTTTCCTGGCGCTGATCTTGATCTATGTGGCGATCATGGCGAGCCGGCTGTCTCGGATCGAGAAGGACCTCGGCGAGGTCACCGATCTGCTGGAGCGCCGCGCCGGCGACCCGGACGACGAACGGGAGACGGTGGCACATTGAGCGAGCTGCTGGCGCTCGGCGCCTCGCATAAGACGGCGCCGCTGGCGGTGCGTGAGCGGCTCGCGCTGCTGGACGGGCAGGTCGAGCCGTTCCTGCGCGAGTTGGTGGAGCACCCGGAGATCAGCGAGGCCGTTGCGGTCTCGACCTGCAACCGCACGGAGCTCTACGTCGTCGGCGAGAACGTCGAGGCGGTCGTCGCTGCGCAGCTGGCGGCGCGAGCCGGTGGTGAGGTCTCCAGCGCGCTGTACACCGCGCGCAACTGCGACGCCGCACGACACCTCTATCGGGTTGTGTCCGGGCTCGACTCGATGATCGTGGGCGAGGCCGAGATCCAGGGCCAGGCCAAGCGGGCCTACGAGCGCGCGCTGGCCGCGCGCACGACCGGGCCGATGACCAACAAGCTCTTCCGGGCCGCGCTCGCGACGGGCAAGCGGGTGCGGACCGAGACCTCGATCTCGGCCGGCAACGCCTCTGTCGCCTCCGTCGCCGTCGAGTCCGCGCGGGCCGCGCTGGGCAAGTTGGCCTCGCGCCATGTCGTGGTGGTCGGCGCCGGCGAGAGCTCGGAGCAGGTCGCGCGCGCGTTGCACCAGCACGGCGTGACCACGATGTTCGTCGCGAACCGGCGGCGCGACCGGGCGATCGCGCTGGCGCAGCGCTTCGGCGGAGCGTCGGGGTCGTTCGACGCACTCCCGGGCGAGCTCGAGCGCGCCGACGTCGTGGTTTCCTCGACGGCGTCGCCGCACGCGATCATCGAGGCCGAGGAGCTCGCCGCCGTGATGGAGCTGCGTGGCGGCCGGCCGCTGCTGGCGATCGACCTCGCCGTGCCGCGCGACATCCATCCGGCCTGCGCCGCCGTGGACGGCGTCACCCTGCTCGACATGGACGCGCTGCAGCGGCTCGTGCGCGGGAACTTGCAGGTACGCCAGGCCGAGGCGGTGCGCGCCGAGGCGATCGTCGAGGAGGAGATCCAGGCGTTCGCGGGCTGGCTGGGCCGGCTCGAAGTGCTGCCGACGCTGACCGCGCTGCGCTCGCGCGGCGACTCGATCGTCGATGGGCTGCTGGCCGAGAACGAGGGGCGCTGGGAGTCGCTGAGCGAGCGCGACCTCGCGCGGGTCGAGGCGCTCTCGCGGGCGATCGTCAAGCGACTGTTGCACGAGCCGACCGAGCGCGTGCGGGAGCTCGACGCGGCCGACCGGCACGCG
Source organism: uncultured Solirubrobacteraceae bacterium (assembly GCA_963755275.1). Lineage (GTDB taxonomy): Bacteria > Actinomycetota > Thermoleophilia > Solirubrobacterales > Solirubrobacteraceae > Solirubrobacter. The sequence goes on from CAVWJU010000012.1 coordinate 5,918, forward strand.
CGGCTGCAGCTGCTGCGCGAGCTGTTCGGGCTCGAAGAGGCGGCGGCGGGCGAGGCGGACGAGGCCGCCGAGGTTCGCCGGCTGCACGGGTGACTGGGCCCGGCCGGCGGCTGCCCGGCAGCCGACCGCGTGACACGGGGATCCCAGGCGAGCGGGCGACGATCGTGGCCGCCCAGCGGCGATCGGGCACCCCAGGCAGGCCGCGATGCGCGCACTGAGGCTCGGAACTCGCGGCAGCGCACTGGCGCTCGCCCAGGCGGGCGAGGTGGCGCGGCTGCTCGAAGGGCCGGTCGAGATCGTGAAGATCACGACGGCGGGGGACGTCGATCGTGCGCGCGGCGACAAGTCGCGCTGGGTCGGCGCGCTCGAGGCCGCGCTGCTGGCCGGCGACATCGACCTCGCGGTCCACTCGGCCAAGGACGTGCCGGGCGAGCTCGCGCCCGGGACCGTGATCGCGGCCACGCCACGGCGGGCCGAGCCGTTCGACGTGCTCGTGGGCGAGGATGCACTGGCGCGGGTGCGCGAGGGCGCGCGCGTGGGCACCAGCGCGCTGCGCCGGCGCGCGCAACTGCTGGCCGCCCGCCCGGATCTCGAGGTGCGCGAGCTGCGCGGCAACGTCGACACGCGGCTGGCCAAACGCGCCGCGGGCGAGGTCGACGTGATCGTCCTCGCCGCCGCCGGACTGCACCGTCTCGGCCGCCGGGGCGAGGCCGGCGCGCTGCTGACCGAGTTCGTTCCGGCGGCGGGCCAGGGCGTGCTCGCGATTCAGGCCCGCACGGACTCGCCGTCGGCCGAGGCCGCACTGGCCGCTGACCACGAACCGACCCACGCGGCGCTGGACGCCGAGCGGCACGTCATCCGTGCGCTGCAGGCCTCGTGCCACACCCCGGTCGGCGTCCTCGCCACCGGCGGCAGGGTCCGCGCGTTCGTCGGCCTTCCCGACGGCTCCTCGACGCTCGTCGACGAGGCGCCGACCGCCGCCGAGCTCGCCTCCGCCCTGCTCGCCGCAGGCGCCGCCGACCTTCTCCGCGAGGCGGAACGGGCCGCCGCATGACGGTGTACCTCGTCGGCGCGGGCCCGGGTGACCCCGGCCTGCTCACGGTGCGTGCGCGCGAGCTGATCGAGACCGCCGATGTGATCCTGTACGACCGGCTGATCCCGCCCGGCGTCCTCGACGGCGTGCGGGCGGAGCTGGTGTACGTCGGCAAGCAGGGTGGCGGGCCGCAGATGCCGCAAGAGGAGATCGACCGGCTGCTGGTCCAGTACGGGACCGGCGGACGGACGGTGGTGCGACTCAAGGGCGGCGATCCGTTCGTGTTCGGGCGCGGCGGCGAGGAAGCGCTCGTGCTGCGCGCGGCGGGCATCCCGTACGAGGTCGTGCCGGGCATTACGGCGGGGATCGCGGCGCCCGCGTATGCCGGCGTGCCGGTGACGCACCGCGAGCTGGCCAGCGGCGTGGCGTTCGTGACCGGGCACGAGAACCCGGCGAAGCCCGAGACGGCGCTCGACTGGCCGGCGCTGGCCGCGTTCCCGGGCACGCTCGTGTTCTACATGGGCGTGAAGGCGCTACCGCGGATCGCGTCGCAGCTGATCGCCGGCGGACGTTCGCCCTCCGAGCCGGTCGCGGTCGTCGAGCGCGGCACGCTGCCCGGACAGAAGACCGTGCTCTCGACACTGTCCGAAGTCGGATCGATCGAGGGCATCCGCGCCCCGGCGATCACGCTCGTCGGGCCGGTCGCCGCGCTGCGCGAGCAGATCGCCTGGCTCGAGACGCGGCCGCTGTACGGGCGCACGGTCGCCGTCACACGAGCGCGGGCCCAGGCGAGTGCGCTCGCCGCGCGACTGCGGGCGCTCGGGGCCGAGGTCGTCGAGGCGCCCGCGATCCGCACGCGCGCCCTCGAGGTCGACCTGCCCGAGGTGAAGTCGTACGACCTGCTGTGCGTCACGTCGCCCACCGGCGCCGAGCACCTCTTCCGCCACCTGCGCGACGCCCGCGAGTTGGCGGGCGTGACCGTGGCGGCGATCGGCCCGGGCACGGCCCGCGCGCTGCGCGAGCGCGGCGTCGAGGCCGACATCGTGCCGGAGCGAGCGGTGGCGGAGGGCCTCGTCGAGGCGCTCGACGCCGCGGCCGCCGCCGCCTCGTCGCCGCCCGCCGCATCGCCGCTGCCCGCCGCGTCGCCGCCCGCATCGCCGCCGCCCGCCGCATCGCCGCCCGCGCCGCCGCCGTGCTCAGTCGCGCCGACGCGCAGTTCCCCTTCGCGCGCGTCCTCGTCGCCCGCGCCAAGGAGGGTCGCGACGTGCTGCCCGACGCGCTGCGCGAGCGCGGCTCGCACGTCGACGTCGTCGCGCTCTACGAGACGGTCCCGGAGCCACTCGACGACGACGCCCGCGCGGCCGCCGCGGCCGCCGACTACGTGCTCTTCACGTCGGCCAGCTCCGTGCGCTTCTTCGCCGCCGCAGGCGGCGAGCTGCGCGGACCGCGGCTCGCGTCGATCGGCCCGGCGACCAGTGCAGAGCTGCGCGCGCACGGCGTCGAGCCCGACCTCGAGGCCGACCCGCACACGCCTGACGGCCTCGTCGCCGCGCTGCTCGCCGACGCCGTATCGTCTCCGGCATGAGCCTCGGACAGCCGCGCGAGCACCACGAGACGATCGGCTCGACCAACGAGCGCGCGCGCGAGTTGGCCGAGCAGGGAGCGGCCCACGGCACGCTCGTCACCGCGAACGAGCAGACCACCGGCCGCGGCCGCCAGGGTCGCGGCTGGGTCACGCCGGCGGGCGTCGCGATCGCGGCCTCGCTCGTGCTGCGCGACTACGACGAGTTGCTGCCGCTGCGCGCCGGGCTCGCGGTCGCCGACGTCGCCGGGCCGGGCGCGCGTGTGAAGTGGCCGAACGACGTCTGGGTCGAGGGCCGCAAGGTCGCGGGCATCCTCGCCGAGGCGCGCGCGGGCGAGTGGGCGATCCTCGGCATCGGCGTCAACGTCGCGCTCGAGCCCGCCACGCTCCCGCCCGACGTCGCGGAGATCGCCGGCACGCTGGGGCGCGATCCCGAGCAACTCGAGCCAACCCTCGTCGAGCTCCTGAGCGCGCTCGAGCAACGCCTCAGCCAGGACCGCGACGCCGCGCTCGCCGCCCTGCGCGATCGCGACGCGCTGCTCGGCCGGCCCGTGCGCTGGCAGGACGGCGAAGGCACCGGCGCGGGGATCGACGCGAACGGCGCGCTGCTCGTGACGCTCACCGACGGCAGCACGACCGCGCTCTCCGCCGGCGAGGTCACGCTGCGCGTGTAGGGACCGCCTCGATCACGCTCAAGCCCGCGGGCGAGGCGGTGGGGACGACGCGGCGGACCTCGAGCCCGGCGCCGGCGAGCAAGGCACGGAACTCGGCCTCGGTGCGCTCGCGGGCGCCGAGCAGCAGCAGCATGTGCAGGTCCATGCGGATCGCGTGCGGGGCGTCCTTCGCGCGCTCGGGAAGGATCGCGTCGACGACGAGCAACCGAGCGTTATCGTGCATCGCCGCGCGGCAGACGGTGAGGATGCGGTGCGCGTCCGCGTCGTCCCAGTCGTGCAGCACGCGCGAGAGCAGGTAGGCGTCGGCGCCGCCGGGAACCGCGCTGAAGAAGTCGCCCTCGACGCACGCCGCGCGCTCGCCCAGGTGCCGCCGCGCGGCCTGGACGGCGCCCGGACGGTCGACCAGCGTGGCGTCGAGGCCCGGCGCGGCGTCGAGGATCGCCGCCAGCAGGACGCCGCGACCACCGCCGACGTCGACGAGGCTGCGGACCGCCCCGAAGTCGTAGGCGGCGACGACGTCGCCCGCCTCCTGCTCGGAGCGGCCCGCCATCGAGCCCTGGAATGCGGCTTCGTCGTCGGGGTGGGCGTCGAGGTAGGCGAAGAACGGGGCGCCGTGCACGCGTTCGAACGCCGTGCCGCCTTCGCGGACGGCTGTCGAGCAGGCCTTGCGCGGCGCCGTAGTAGACCTGGCCGCGGACGCGCAGCGCGCCGGCCAGCGGCACCATGCACTCCCCGATCGGCGTCAGCGCGAAGCGGCCGTCGCGCTCCTCGACGACATCTTCGAGCGCCAGCCCGCGCAGCACGCGCGTGAGCGCGGCCGCGTCGGCGCCCACGGCCTCGGCAATTTCCTCGCCGGTTCGCGGACCGGCCGCGAGCGCCTGCGCGACGCCCAGCTCGGATGCGACGTACAGGAGTTGCGTCACGACGAAGCCGTCGAGGAGGCGGAAGAGCTGCCAGCGCGGGGAGTCGATCACCCCATGATGCCGTGCCGGCTCAGGAGGCGCCGACGCTCGCCTGCAGGCGGCGCATGCCGGACAGCCAGCGGTCGTAGTCCGTGGCCTTGCGGCGGAAGAACTCGAGTACGTCGGGATGCGGCAGGATCAGGAAGCGCTCCTCGCGCAGGCCCTCGATGACGGCCTCGGCGACGTCCTCGGGCTCGAGCACCGCGCCCGCGGCGGAGACGACGCGGAAGCCGAGGCTCTCCTCGCCGCCGAGCCCGCCGGTGAGCATCGGCGTGTTGACGCCCATCGGGCACAGGCAGCTGACGCCCACGCCGCGCGCGCCATAGGTGATCGAGAGCCACTCGGCGAACGCGACCGCGGCGTGCTTGGTGACGGCGTAGGGCGCGGAGCCGATCTGCGACGCGATCCCCGCCGCCGAAGCAGTCGTGAGGAAGTAGCCGCTGCCGCGCTCGAGCCAGCCGGGGACCAGCCGCTGGGCGGCGGCGATGTGCGCGCGGACGTTGACGCCGAACGCGAGGTCCCAGTCGGCGGGCGTGGCCAGGTCGACGCCGACCGCGACACCGGCGTTGGCGCAGAAGAGGTCGACCGGTCCGAAGGCCTGCTCGGCGGCGCCGATCAGGACGTCGGCATGCGCCGGGTCGGCGACGTCACAGCTGATCGCGATCGCGCGCTCGAGCTCGCCCGCGACGTCGGCGGCGCCGTCCTGATCGAGGTCGGCGACGACGATGCCCTGCGCCCCGGCGACGGCAAAGCGGTGACGCGAGCGCACGGCCGATCCCCGACGCGCCGCCGGTGACGACCACGACCTTGCCCGCGACGTCCATCTACGCGGCGGCGTCCTCGACGGCCGCGCGGACGCGCTCGCTGGCGTCGGCGAGCGATTCGCCGGCAGCGGGCTTCTTCGCGCGCGGCTTGCGCTTGGCGGGGGCCTTGCGCTTCGCGACCGCGGCCTCGACGGCAGCCGCGGCCTCGGCCACCGGCCCGTTGGCCTTGGCGGCCGGCTTGCGCTTGGCGCGTGGCTTGCGCGCGGGCGTCGCACCATCGGGCGACTGGGGCAACGGCTGGGCCTTCGGCTTGGCGGCGCGGCGCTTCGGGGCCGCGGCGGATTCCCCCGTGCGGCGCGCGGCGGTCTCGGCCTCGATCGCCTCGGCGGTCGTCGCAGCGCGGCGCGAGGCGCACGCTTCGGCGCCGGCTTTGCCGCGGCACGAGCACGCGGCTTCGGAGCCGCCTTGCGCGCGCGGGGCTTCGCGGCCGCATCCACTCACGACCTCGACGGGCGGCTCCGCTGCAGGCGCCTTGCGGGCGGGACGCTTCGGCGCGACGTCGACCACCTCGACGGCTTCTGCGGCCGGCTTGCGAGCCCGGCGCTTCGGCGCGGCGTTCGCCGCGACCTCGACCACCTCGACCGATCGCTCGGCGGGCGGCTTCTTCCGCGCGCGACGCTTCGGCGCGGCCTCGACCACCTCGACCGACGGCTCCGTCGGTCGGCCGCTTCCGAGCCCGGCCCTTCGGCGCGGCCGCTGCAACCTCGACGACCTCGACGACCTGTTCGGCCGGCGGCTTCTTGCGCGCCCGACGCTTCGGCGCGGCCTCCGCCGCCACCTCGACGATCTCGACCGAGGGCTCCGCGGCCGGCTTCTTCCGAGCCCGCCGCTTCGGCGCCCTCGGCCGCCACCTCGACCACCTCGACCGACGGGTCCGCCGAGGGCTTCGTCCGGGCGCGACGCTTCGGCGCCTCGGCAGCGACCTCGACAACCTCAACCGACGGCTCAGCCGAGGGCTTCGTTCGGCGGCGCGACGCTTCGGCGCCACCTCGTCAGCCTCGACCGACGGCTCCGCCGCGGGCTTCCTCCGGGCACGACGCTTCGAGGCGCCGGCGATTCGGCGGGCTCCGCGGCCGGCTTGCGCCGTGAGCGGCGCGGCCTGGGCGCCTCGTCGGTCTCGACCTCGCGGCTCTCGACGGTGTCCGGATCGGCATCGACGGCCCTGCGACGGCGGCTCCGTCGCCGAGGGCCGGCCCCCTGGGCCGCCGCCTCGACGAGCTCTTCCGTCGCGTCGTCGTCGAGCACGCCGTCCAGCGCGCCGTTCACGGCGCCGACCAGCGCGGCCTCCGGCGCGACGGCCTCGCCGGCGCCCTTGCGGCGACGGCGGCGCTTGGCCTTGCCGCGGCCCTTCGGGAAGTTGCGCAGCAGCTCGCGCGCCAAGGCGGCGGGCTTGCGCGACATGCGCGTGCGGGCGCCGTTGATGACCTCGCCGGCCTCGGCCGTGTGCGGGATCGCGGCGGCCAGCAGCGCGGCCGACAGCCGCCGGTCCTGCTGGCGCGCGGCGTGCACGAGCCGGCGAGCGTTGCGGGCGTGCGCGCCGCCGGAGGAGTTGACCAGCAGGCCGAGCAGCCGCTTCGTCTCCGGCCAGCGCTGGACGGCGTACTCCTCGTGGACCTCGCGCGTCATGTTGGCGCAGCGCCAGATCCAGTTGTTGGCTTGGTCGCGACGGCCGATCTTCTTCTCGGCCAGCGCCTGCAGGACGACCTTGACGCCTTCGCGCTTGTCGTCGCGCGGCCACGACTCGACGAAATCCAGCGCGCGGTCGAACGCTTCGGCGTCGCGCCCTGAGGCGATCTCCTGCAAGGCCCGCAGCCGCAAAGCCGGGTTCTTGTTGCGGTCGACCGCGGTGATCAGGAAGGTGCGCTTGAGCTCGCCGCCCTGGTCGAAGTGCAGCATCGCCCGCGCCCGGCGCCACCCGGTGGGCGCCACGCGAGCACCGGCCAAGGCCGCCCACTGGACCTGCTCGCCGTAGTCGAGATGCTCGACGGCGATCCGCCACAGCTCGCGCTCGAAGACCTCGATCCGGCGGTTCTCGTCGGCGGTGACCGGCAGCACGCGGCGCTCGACCCGCAGCCGTCGTCCGCGACCGCGCCGCACCGGCCCGACGACGATCGCGCCGCCGCGGTAGACGTCGCGATCGAGCAGCGAATGCAGCGAGACGACGGGGTCGTCGTGCTTGGTCGCCGGGTGCACGAAGTCGACGACGATGCCGGCCTCCTTGCCCTGGTGACGACGCGTGACGCGGCCGACGCGCTGCTGGTAGATGCGCTTGGAGGCCGTCGGTGCGAGGTGCATGCAGACCGTCGCGCGCGGTGAGTTCCAGCCCTCGGCCAGCAGCTGCGCGTTGACCAGCACGTCGATGTCGCCGCGCTCGTAGCGCGCGAGGATCTGCGCCAGCTCGCGCTTGGGCGTCTCGCCCGAGACCGCCTGCGCCTTCATCCCGATGTCGCGGAAGGCCTGCGCGACGTTGTAGGCGTGCCGCACGCCGGCGGCGTACACGACCCCCGGGACGCCGTTGAAGCGCGTCTTGTAGAGGTCGGCGATTGCCAGGTTGAACGGCAGCTGGTCGAGCAGCTGAGCGAGCATCTCCTGGTCGAACTCGGTGTCGACCTCGCCGCGGCGCAACGGCACCTTGGCGATCGTGCGCACGCCGGGCCCCGGCGGGATGCGGACGCAGCGCAGCGGCGAGATGACGCCCCGTCGCGCGGCCTGAGCCAGATCGAAGCGCGAGGTCTGCGTCGGGAAGAGGTCGGTGACGTGGCGGGCGATCAGCGCGCCGGTCGCGGTCATGCCGACGAAGACGGGGCCGGTCCAGGCGCGGATCGCGGCCGACGTCTTCTCGCCCAGCGCGGTGTGCGCCTCGTCGCAGATGACGATCGAGTAGGCGTCGGAGATGTTGCCGGCGTTGCGGACGAACCACTGGTACGTCTCGACCGTCACCGGCCCGTTCGCCGTGTCCTGGTGCTCGAGCAGCGCCGGCGCGATCCGCTTGGCGTAGCCGCGGTCGCGCAGCTCGCCGTGGAACTGGTCGACGAGGTTGCGGCGGTGGGTGAGGATCAGGATGCCGCCGGTCCGCGAGGCCTCGACGAAGCCGACCGCGGCGACGGTCTTGCCCGCGCCGGTCGCGTGCTCGAACCAGAAGCGCTTGCCGGCGTTCGGGTCCTCCGGGGCCTCGGCGATGTCCTCGGCCTCGGCCTCGTCGGGCGACCACTCCTGCGGGTCCTCGTCGTCGTCTCCTCGTCGGAGTCGGCGAGTCGGAGTCGAGCACCGGGTCGGCGACGGGCGCCGCCGAGTCGCCGTTCTTCAAGCGGTCCGCGAGCAGCGCGGTCAGCGTGCCGGACAGCGCGTCGACCTGGTGCGCCGAGAGCACGGTGCCATCGGCGAGGTGCGGCTCGTCCTGCGAGAGCAGGCGATCCAGCCCCAGCAGCAGCGACCATTGGCGGCGCCAGTGCGGCGACGGGACCTTCGCCCCGGCCTCGAGCTCGACGAGCGCGGAGTCCAGCGCGCGCCGGCGCGGGCTGCCCGAGAAGAGCGCGGAGGCGGCATCCTCACCCTCGGTCAGGAAGGGCTCGCGAGTGAACGCCGATGCGCGTTCGATCTCTTCGATTGACGGAAGCGTGGCCGGTTCGGCCACTGGCGTGGTCTCAGCCATTGAGGAAGTGGCGGTAGCAGCGACGCCGGTTGACGCGGCGAACGCTCCAGGGGAGGACTCACGGGCGAGAGCTCCAGGCGCCGGAAGGCAATCCCCTCCGGACGTGCTCTCGGCGAGTCCGGTCCTATTGAAGCAGACTCGTGGCGAGGACCCGCCGATCTGCCACCCTCATGGCTGATGCGCCGGGTCCTCGTCCTTCTCGCCGCCGCGGGCCTCATCGCCGTAGTTGTCATCGGCCTGACACAGGCAGGCGGCGTCGAGGCCGGCGACGCGTCCGACTTCGACCTGCCGAAGGCCAAGTCCGAGCTCGCGTCCGCACCCGCCCCGCTGAACGATCTCTACGCGCAGGCCAACACGTTGATCGGCGGCGGACAGCCGGCCTTCGACGCCCGCCTCGACGAACTCAAGGGCACCCCGCTGGTCGTCAACAAGTGGGCCTCGTGGTGCGGCCCGTGCGAAGCCGAGTTCCCGGTCTTCCAGGACGCGACCGTCAAGCACGGCAAGGACGGTCGGCTTCCTCGGCCTCAACAGCGGCGACAAGGACCCGGCCGCCGAGCGCTTCTTGTCCACGCGCCCGCTGCCGTTCCCGTCCTACACCGATCACGACAGCAAGATCGCCTACTCGCGCCAGATCGCGGCCGGATTCCCGATGACCTTGTTCGTCGGCCGCGACGGCAAGACGGTCTACACGCACACCGGCGCGTACGAGAGCGAAGCGCAGCTGACCAAGGACATCGAGCGCTACCTCCAGCTAGATGCCCCAGGTTCGCGTCGACCCGCTGACGGGTCACAAGACGATCATCGCCGGCGCGCGCGCCGACCGTCCGGGCGCCGTCTTCGACGTGCCGCCGGAGACGGCGATCGACCCGCGCACCGATCCCTTCGCGCCCGGCCACGAGGACCAGACGCCGCCCGCGCTCTACACCGACGGCACGCCATGGAAGGTGCGCGCGTTCGCGAACCTCTACCCCGCGCTGATCGCGGAGGCGACGGAGCCCGAGCGCGACGCCACGCCCGACCTCTACACCGCCCAGCCCGCCGCCGGCGCGCACGAGGTGATCGTCAACGCGCCGGACCTCGTCGCCAGCCTCGCGGAGCTCTCGACCGAGCAGGTCGTGCTGGCCGTCGAGGCCTGGCGCGAGCGCATGCGCGCGCACGCTGACGCCGCCTGCCGGCACCTGATCGTCAACGAGCGCCGCGAGGCCGGCGCATCGCTCCCGCACACGCACGCGCAGCTGTACGCGCTGGACTTCGTCCCCGCCGCCGTCGCGCGCGAGCGCGAACGCTTCGGCGCGTACGCCGTCCGGACGATGGGCGGGAACCTGCTGGCCGACTACGTGCAGGAGGAGGTCCGCCGGCGCGAGCGGATCGTCGCGATCGACGACGAGGCGGTGCTGATGACGCCCTACGCCTCGCTCGTGCCGTTCCATCTCCTGCTCGCGCCGCGCCGCCCCCGCGCCCGCTTCGAGGACGAGGGCCCGAGCGGCGCCGCCCTGCTGCACGACGCGCTCACGCGCCTGAAGACCCGGCTGGGCTCGAGCCCGCCGCTGAACCTGTGGGTGCGGACGGCGCTGCAGCGGCGCCGAGCACTACTGCTGGCGGATCGAGATCCGGCCGCGGCTGACGCACCTGGCCGGGCTCGAGCTCGGCACCGGCGTGCACGTCTGCATCGTGCCGCCCGAGCAGGCCGCCGCCGAGCTGCGCGAGCTGTGAGGGCGCTCGTCCAGCGCGTGAAGCGCGCGAGCGTCACGGTCGCGGACGAGGTCACCGGCGCGATCGGGCCCGGCCTGCTCGTGCTGCTCGGCGTCACCCACTCCGACACGACCGCCGACGCCGACCGGCTGGCCGAGAAGGTCCGCAATCTGCGCGTCTTCCCCGACGCCGAAGGCCGCATGAACGAGCCGCTGGGCGAGCGCGAGGTGCTGTGCATCTCGCAGTTCACGCTCTACGGCGACACCCGCAAGGGCAACCGCCCGGCCTACGTCGACGCGGCGCCCGGCCGGACCTCGCCGAGCCGTTGTACGAGCGCGTCTGCGAGCGGCTGGACGCGCAGCGCGGCGTATTCGGCGCGCACATGGACGTCGAGCTCGTCAACGACGGTCCCGTGACCGTCCTGATAGAAGTGCCGTGATGCCGATCTGCCGCTTCGCCGCGGAGCCGCCACAGGGCGGCCTGCCGCCGGAGGACACCCTGAGGGCCGAGTTCCTCGGCGCCTGTCTGCGCGTCGAGCCCGAGGAGGACGACCGCGACATCGGCGCCGCGGGCGAGATCCACTGGTTCCCGGACCGCACGTGGTCCGGCCGCACGTACGTGCCCGCCACCGCCCGCACCGACACCGGCCTCGAGCTCTTCGGCTACGTGTCGTTCGCGCCTGGCGACGAGGTCTCAGAGCTCTACGCCTGGGCCGACTACACCGCCGACACCGCGGACGACCACCCCGAGTGGCGCATGGACATCTCGCAGGAGGTCGATCGGCGGCTGGCGCGGGGAGCGCGGCGATGGTCGCGGCGATGACGCTGATCTGGGGCGTCCCGCTCGAGCGCCGCGGCCGGCTCGTCAGCGCCGAGCTCGGCCCGGAGACCGTCGACGCCACCGAGATCGTCGACGGCCGCTTCACGCTGCTCGCCCCCGACGCCTACGACGACGAGTACCTCGACGTCGTGCTCAAGGACGGCGTCGGGGTCGAGCTGGTGCGCGAGTCGCTCTACGAAGACGACGAGTAGCCGTTTCCGTTGTTCCGGTCGATCACGACGCGATCGATCAGCCCGTACTCCTTGGCCTGCTCGGGCGTGAAGAAGCGGTCGCGCTCGAGGTCGAGCGAGACCTGCTCCTTGCTCTTGCCCGTGTGCTCGGCGTAGATCTCCTCGAGCCGCTCGCGCAGCTCGAGCGCCTCCTTGGCGTGGATCTGGATGTCGGTCGCCTGGCCCTGGAAGCCGCCTGACGGCTGGTGGATCAGGATCCGGCTGTTCGGCAGCGACGAGCGCTTGCCCGGCCGCGCCGCCGGCCAGGATCAGCGAGCCCGCCGACATCGCGATCCCGCAGCAGATCGTCGCCACGTCGGGCTTGATGAAGCGCATCGTGTCGTAGATCGCCAGCCCGGCGTAGACGACGCCGCCGGGCGAGTTGACGTACATCTGGATGTCCTTGTCGGGGTCCTCGGCCTCCAGGTGCAACAGCTGGGCCACGACGAGGTTCGCGACGGTGTCGTCGATCGCCTCGCCGACGAACACGACGCGCTCGCGCAAGAGCCGGGAGTAGATGTCGAACGAGCGCTCGCCGCGGGAGTCCTGCTGGACGACGACGGGAACGAGGGGCATATGCAACCTCCGAGTTGCGTTTTCGTCCATGGTAGCCTAGACGCAACCGTTCAGTTGCAGGAGCCGCCAATGCCCGTCGTGAACCGCGAAGTCGTCCTCCCCGTGCCGCGCGAGCGGGCCTGGGAGCTGATCACCGAGCCGGCCGAGCTCGAGGAATGGCTCGGCGACGAGGTCGAATTCGAGGCCGAGGAAGACGCGCCGCTGCGCGTCACCGAGCACGGCGAGACCCGCGAGGGCGTCGTCGAAGAGGTCGTCGACGAGGAGCGGATCGTCTTCCGCTGGGGCGACTCGCGCGTCGAGTGGGCGCTCGAGGACCATCCGGCGCGGCACGCGCTTCCTCGTCACCGAGCACCGCTACGCGGCCGACAGCGTCACCTGGGGCCCGAAGCTGATGGCGCTCGCGAGCGCCTCGCTGCTTGCCCGACGTAGACGAGGTCTTCTCCGCGCTCGCCGACCCGACCCGCCGGGAGGTCCTGCGTTCCGTCGCCCAGCGCCCGGAGCTGACCGCCTCGCGACTGGCCGGCGAGCTGCCGATCACGCGCCAGGCCGTCGCCAAGCACCTCGTGGCGCTGCATCGCGCCGGGCTCGTCGAGCCCCATCGCCAAGGCCGCGAGACGCGCTACACGATCACGCCCGCGCCGCTGATGGACGCCATGGGCTGGATGGCCGACGTCGGCGCGCAGTGGGACACGAGGCTCGCACGTCTGGCGGAGCGGGCACGCGGGTAGGCGAGGCGGCATGCCCGCCGCCATCGTCACCGGCGCCGCCTCAGGCATCGGCCACGCGACCGCCGAGCGCCTGCGCGCCGACGGCTACGACGTGCTCGGCGTCGATCTGCGCGACGCCGACTTCACCGCCGACCTGACCACCCGCGAGGGCAACGCCGACGCCGTCGAGGCGGCGATCACCGCCTTCGGCGGCCTCGACCTCGTCGTGGCCAACGCCGGCGTCCAGCACGTCGCGCCCGTGCGCGAGTTCCCCGAGGACCGCTGGGACCAGATCCTCGCCATCCTCCTCACGAGCCCGTTCCTGCTGGCCAAGTACGCCTGGGATGCGCTCGCCGCAAGCCAGGGCAGCTTCATCGCCGTCGCGAGCGCCCACGCGCTCGTGGCCTCGCCCTACAAGGCGGCGTACGTGTCCGCCAAGCACGGCGTCCTCGGGCTCATCAAGACGCTCGCGCTCGAGGGCGGCGAGGCCGGCATCACCGCCACCGCGGTCTGCCCCGGCTACGTGCGCACGCCGCTGGTCGAGGGCCAGCTCGCGGACCAGGCGAAGGCCCACGACATGTCCGAGGACGAGGTGCTCGAGCAGATCATCCTCGCGCCGCACGCGGTCAAGCGCCTGGTCGAGCCCGACGAGGTCGCCGGCGTGATCGCGTTCCTCGCCGGTCCTTCCGGCGGCGCCTTCAGCGGCGTGCCGGTCACGATGGACCTCGGATGGAGCGCTCGGTGAGGAGTGCCGGACATCGCTGATCGGCCCGCTGACCTCCCGGGGCGGCTCGTCGAGCTGCTCGAGCACGCGGTCCGCGCCTCGGAGCCCGAGGTCGCGCTGCACGCCCTGTCCGCACTGCGGCGCGAGCTCGACGCCTTCGAGCGCGTCCAGGCCTGGCGCGCGCTGGACTCCGGCGCCTCCTACGGCGCGGTCGCCCGCGCGCTCGGGATCTCACGCCAGGCCGCGCACCGCCGCTACCGCGAACTCGCCGCCGCGACCGACCCGCCGCCCGGCGCCGAGGAGCCCGCGCGGCTGCGGGTGGCGCCCGAAGCGCGCGCCGCGGTCCAGCTCGCGAGCGAGGAGGCGAGCGCGCTCGGCGCCGCCCGGATGGGCTCCGAGCACCTGCTGATCGGCATCCTGCGCGCCGGCGACCCCGTCACCGCCGCGGCCCTGCGCGCGCGCGGCGTCACGCTCGAGGGCGCCCGCTCCGCGGCCCAGCCGACGGTGGCCGAGGAGGAACCGCCGGACGAGCGCGCGCCGGCGCTCACGACCTATGCCCGCCGCGTGTTCACCCAGGCGCTGCGCCAGGCCGCGGCCGACCCGTCGCACGTGATCGGCGTCGCCGACCTCCTGCGCGCGGCGCTGCAGGACCCGCGCGGCGGCGCCGCCCGCACGCTGGCGGCGCTCGACGTCGACGCCGAGCAGCTAGTCGCCGACGTTACGCGCTGAGGGCACGCGCTCGAGCACCTCGGCGTCGGTCAGCGGGAAGTGGCAGGCGGCGAGGTTGCCGCCGTCCTTCGGGTCCAGCGGCGGGTCGTCGGTCCGGCACAGCTCCTGCGCCTTCCAGCAGCGCGTGTGGAAGCGACAGCCGGGCGGCGGGTTCGTCGGCGAGGGCACGTCGCCCATCAGCACCTGGCGCTTCTTGGCCGCGGCCAGCCGCGGATCGGCGACCGGCACGGCGGACATCAGCGCGCCCGTGTACGGCATCCGCGGGTGCGAATAGAGCTCGTCCGAGGTCGCCAGCTCGACGATCCGCCCCAGGTACATGACCGCGACGCGGTCGCACATGTGGCGCACGACCGAGAGGTCGTGGGCGATGAAGATCAGCGTCAGCCCGAGGTCGCGCTGCAGCTCGCGCAGCAGGTTCAGCACCTGGGCCTGGATCGAGACGTCGAGCGCCGAGACCGGCTCGTCGGCGACGATCACCCGCGGCTTGAGCGCCAGCGCGCGCGCCACCCCGATGCGCTGCCGCTGGCCGCCCGAGAACTCGTGCGGGTAGCGGTTGTAGTGCTCGGGGTTGAGCCCGACCGTGTCCATCAGCCCTTGGACCGCCTGCTTGCGCTCGGCCTTCGTCTGCTGGATGCCGTGGATCACGAACGGGTCCGAGATGATCGAGCCGACCGTCTTGCGCGGGTTCAGCGACGAGTACGGGTCCTGGAAGATCATCTGCATCTCGCGCCGCAGCGCCTTCAGCTCCGCGCCCCCGAGGTTCGCGATCTCGCGGCCGTCGAACGAGATCGACCCCGACGTCGGGTCCACGAGCCGCAGCAGCAGCCGCGCGGTCGTCGACTTGCCGCAGCCCGACTCCCCGACCAGCCCGAGCGTCTCGCCGCGGATCACGTCGAACGAGATGCCGTCGACGGCCTTCACGGCGCCGACCTGGCGGCGGAAGAACCCGGCGTGGATCGGGAAGTGCTTGTAGAGGTCGCGCACCTCCATCAGCGTCTCGCCCGGGACCGGCGTGCCGGGGGTGTCCTTGCTCAGCTCGACGCTCACAGGACCTTCTTCTCCTCCATCACGTCGTTGCGGGCCTCTGCCGGCGCCGTGCCGTCGCGCAGCTCGCTCCACAGACGGCGCCGCGTCTCCGGCGCCAGCAGGCATGCGACCTGGTGGCTCGAGTCGCTCGGGAACCGGCTCGAGCGTCGGATCCGTGCGCTTGTGCGCGTCGCGCACGTACGGGCAGCGGGGATGGAACGAGCAGCCGCTGGGCAGGTTGATCAGCGACGGCGGGCGCCCGGAGATCGGCACGAGCTCCTCGCCGCGCGGCGAGTCAAGACGCGGGATCGACGACAGCAGGCCCCAGGTGTAGGGATGCTCGGGCGCGGCGAAGATCGTGTCGGTGCCGGCCTTCTCGATGATCCGGCCGGCGTACATGACCGCGATGTCGTCGGCCATCTCGGCCACCACGCCGAGGTCGTGCGTGATCACCACGACCGCGGTGTCGAACTCGCTCTGCAGGGTCTCGATCAACTCGAGGATCTGCGCCTGCACGGTCACGTCGAGCGCGGTCGTCGGCTCGTCGGCGATCAGCAGCTTCGGGTCGTTGGCCAGCGCCATCGCGATCATCGCGCGCTGGCGCATGCCGCCCGAGAACTCGTGCGGGTAGGCGTCGGCGCGCTTGCGCGGCTCGGGGATGCCGACCAGCGAGAGCATCTCGACGGCGCGGTCCCAGGCCTGGGCCTTCGTGACGTCGCGGTGCGCCAGCACGCCCTCGGCGATCTGCTTGCCGACCTTGTAGAAGGGATGCAGCGAGGACAGCGGGTCCTGGAAGATCATCGCGATGTCGTTGCCGCGGATCTCGCGCATGTCCTCCTCGGAGGCGCCGAGCAGGTCCTTGCCGTCGAAGCGCACGGTGCCGCTGATGCGCGCGTTGCGAGCACGGGTCAGGCCCATCACGGTGAGCGAGGACACCGACTTGCCCGAGCCCGACTCGCCGACGATCCCGAACGTCTGCCCGCTGTCGACGGTGTAGGAGATGCCGTCGACGGCCTTGACGAGCCCGTCGTCGGTCTCGAAGTGGACTTGCAGGTCCTCGACTTCCAGCAGCGGCGGCATCAGTACCGCACCCGCGGGTCGATGAACGCGTACAGGATGTCCACGATCAGCGACATCATGACGATGAAGAACGCGCCGAACAGCACGGTGCCCTGGATCACCGGCAGGTCCGAGACGCTGATGGCGTTGAACGCGTAGCGCCCGATGCCGGGGATGTTGAAGATCGTCTCGGTGATGATCGCGCCGCCGAGCAGGATCCCGATGTCGAGCCCGAGCAGCGTGACGATCGGCGTGATCGCCGCGCGCACGCCGTGGCGGACGACCACGCGCCGCTCCGACAGCCCTTTGGCCCGGGCCGTGCGGATGTAGTCCTCCTGCAGGGTGTCGATCAGGTTGCCGCGCAGGAAGCGCGCGTAGATCGCGGCGAAGGCCGCCGCGAGCACGCACCAGGGCAGGATCAGCGCCTCCGCCTTCTCGGGGAAAGACGTCGCGTCGTTGTAGGCCGAGTTGCCCGGCAGGATCGGCCACACGCCGATGTCGTCGGCGAACAGGTAGAGCGCGAGCAGGCCCAGGAACGGCACCGGCGCCGAGATGAACAGCAGCGCGACGCCCATCGAGAGCCGGTCCAGCAGCGAGCCGGTCCTGACCGCGGAGATGATGCCGATCGGGATGCCGATCGCCAGCCACAGGAGCGCGGCGCCGGTGGTCAGGAAGATCGTCGTCGGGAGCCGCTCGAGGATCTCGGGCAGCACGTCGGTGTTGTTCTGGTAGGAGAAGCCGAAGTAGACGCCGTTGCCGCCGAAGAACGGCAGGATGTCGCCGATGTAGTTGATGAACTGCACCGGCTTGGGCTTGTCGAGCCCGAGCTGCTCGCGGATCGCGGCGATCAGCTCCGCCGAGGGCTGGCGGCCGGCGCGCGCCACGGCCGGGTCGCCGGCGGGCAGCACGCTGAAGATGAAGAACGTGATCAGCGTGATCGCGAACAGCAGGAAGACCACCCAGATCAGGCGGCGGGCGATGTAGGCGGCCATGGCCTACCTCGACCTCGAGCTCTTCGGGTTCAGCGCGTCCTGCATGCCGTCGCCCACGAGGTTGAAGGCCAGCACCGTCAGCAGCAGCGCCATGCCCGGGAAGAACATGTACCACCAGGCCGAGTCGAAGATCTTCGACGCGTCGGCCAGCATCGCCCCCCACGACGCCTGCGGCGCCTGCACGCCGACGCCGAGGAACGACAGCGACGCCTCGAGCAGGATGTTGGCCGGGATGAACAGCGTCGTGTAGACGATGATCGGCGCCACGAGGTTCGGCAGCACCTCGCGGAAGATGATCCGCCGGTCGGAGGCGCCCAGCGACTTCGAGGCCTCGACGAACTCCTTCTCGCGCAGCGACAGGACCTGGCCGCGGATGATGCGGGCCACGTACGGCCAGTTGGCGAACACGATGATCGTGACCACGACCGTCAGCCCGGGCTGGATCAGGCCGCCGAGGCAGCCGTCCTTGCTCGAGCACGCCGAGGCCAGGCCGAGGCCGAGCAGCAGGACCGGGAACGCCAGCAGCACGTCGACCAGACGCGCGATGGCCGTGTCCACCCAGCCGCGGTAGAAGCCGGCGATCATGCCCATCGTCACGCCGATCAGCACCGACAGGCCGGTGCCGACCAAGGCCACGAGCAGCGAGACGCGGGCACCGTCGAGGACGCGCGAGAAGATGTCGCGACCGAGCCCGTCGACGCCCATCAGGTTCTCGGAGCTCGGCCCGGACGGGAGGCCGAAGTCGTCGAGCGCCTCGGTCGAGGTCTCGTTCGGCGGGCGCGCGCCGACGAGGTCGCGGATCAGCGGCGCGAAGATCGCCACCAGGACGAGCAGGATGATGAAGATCCCGGCGGCCAGCGCGACCTTGTCCTTGCGGAACCGTCGCCAGAAGAGCTGCAACGGCGAGCGTGCAGCGACCGGCGCCTTACCGGCGACGATCTCGTCGACGCCGTGATCCTCGGCGTGCAGCAGATCGCTGGCGCCAGTTCCCGTGCTCAATTCGATTAGCCCCTTGGTCTGGGTTGTTCCCTAATTCCCCGAACCAGGGGACAACCTACACCTCCAATACCCTTGCCCTCGGCCCTCGTAGCTCAATGGATAGAGCACGCGCCTCCTAAGCGCGGGATGCAGGTTCGATTCCTGCCGGGGGCGTTTGCGATGTCGCCCAGGGGCGACATCGCAGGGAGTTCGCCATGAACGGCCTGCCGGGTCGCGGTTCGCGAGCGGGCGAACTCCCGCGTGCGGTCTCAGGTCGGCGTGGTCAGTTGCGGTCGGGGCGGTCCGGATAGACGTCGTCGATCGTCGCCAGCGGCTCATACGGCGCGTCGTCGGAGGCCAGCGCGATCGCCGCGGCGCCGCCCGCCAGCCGGTCGAGGATCGAGACCACGCCGACGACGTCGTAGCCCTCGCCGCGCACCGCCTCGATCGCCTGGACCGTCGACCCGCCGCTGGTGACGACGTCCTCGACGATCAGGCAGCGCTCGCCGGGCTCGAGCGGCGGGCCCTCGATCTTGCGCTGCAGCCCGTGCGCCTTCGTCTCCTTGCGCACGAAGAACGCCTTGACGTCGGCACCGCCCGCCAGCGCCGCACAGGCCGGGGCGTCGGCGCCCATCGTCAACCCGCCGACCGCCGTCGCCTCCCACTGGCGCGCGAAGCCTGCGACCAGCTCGCTCAGCGCGGCGAAGGCCTCCGGGCGCAGGATCGCCCGCTTGGCGTCGACGTAGTACTGAGCGGTGGCACCGGAGGTGAGCGTGACCTCGCCGACGACCAGGGCATGGCGGCGCAATTGATCGATCAGAGTGTCTCTTGCTGACATCACCCTGGACACTATTGGCCGTAGACTGACCCACGTGGAGCACGCCTTCGGCCAAGAGGCCGAGTTCGCCCTGGGAATCGAAGAGGAGCTCCTGCTCATCGACGAGCGCAGCCTGCGCCCGGCGAACGTCGCCTCGAAGCTGGTCGATTCCGTCTCGCCGGAGCGCGGCGAGCTCATGAACGACCTCTACGAGGCGCTGATCGAGTCCGCGACGACGGTCGTCCGCACCGCTCCCGAAGGGTACGCGCAGCTGCGGGCGCTGCGCGCCGAACTGCGCGAGGCCGGTGCGGCCTTCATCGGCGGCGGCCTGCATCCTGACGCCCGCTTCGGCGACGTCGTCCACGTCGAGAAGGAGCGCTACGAGGCGATCCTGGCCGAGATGCGCGGGCTCGTCTACCGCACGCCGACGGCCGCGCTGCACGTGCACGTCGGGCTGCCGGACCCTGAGACGGCGATCGTCGTCTACAACCGCCTGCGCGCCTACCTGCCGCTGCTGCAGGCGCTGGCCGCGCACTCGCCGTTCTGGCACGGCCAGGACTCCGGTCTCGCCAGCGCCCGCGCGCTCACCTTCCGCGCCTTCCCGCGGTCGACGATCCCGCCGCCGTTCGCCGACTGGGCCGCCTACGAGGAACTGGTCGAGTGGTGCGAGGAAGCCGCGGAGGTCGACGACTACACGTTCCTGTGGTGGGACATCCGGCCGAGCCCGAACCTCGGAACCGTCGAGGTGCGCGCGATGGACTCACAGGCGCGGCTCGAGACCGCCGCCGGCCTCGCCGCGTTGATTCACGCGCTCGCCGTCGCGTGCGCGGACGGCGCCGAGGAGCGGATGCCGCCCACCGAGGCGCTCAAGGAGTCCTCGTTCCGCGCGGCCCGCGACGGCATCGACGCGACGATCTGGTGGCGCGGCGCGGTCCGTCCGATGCGCGAGGTCGCGGCGGACGCCCTCGCCACCGCCCGGCCCTACGCGCGCGAGCTCGACGGCGAGGACGCGCTCGAGGAGATCGAGCGCGTCCTGCGCGAGGGCGGCGGCGCGGACCGGATGCGCGCGGCCCACGCCGCCGGCGGGATGGACGGGCTGCTGGCCCAGCTGGCGGACGAGACCTACGGCTCGACCCAGACGACGTCGCCGATCCGTAGCCAGTTGTAGACCTCACGCGCGTTCGCGAGCGGAAGGCGCAGGCAGCCGTGGCTGGCGTTGTAGGGCGGCACCGAGGCGTAGCCGTGGATCGCGTAGCCGCGGATGAAGTAGCTCGAGTCGAGCATCGCCTTGGCGTTGTAACCCGGCGTCTTCATGTAGACGCGGAACTTGCCGCGCACGGTGGGCGTCGCCGGGGCGCCCGACGAGGTGTGGTAGATCCGCTGCACCTTTCCGCCCTCGATCAGCGCCAGCACCTGCGAGTTCAGGCGGGCCTCGACGTGGCGCCCGTCGCCCGGGTGGCGGACCTTGAACTGGCCGCGGCCTGAGAGCAGCCCTGCGAAGACCTCCGAGCTCGCGGTGTACGTGCGCGAGGAGCCCGCGATCTTGCGCCAGGCCATCACCGCGCGGCCCGTGCCCGCGTCGTAGACGCCAGTGCGCGGGACGACGTAGTGCAGCGCGGCGAGCCTCGCCTGCAGCCAGCGCACCGCCGGCCCGCGCGTCCCGGGACCGGCGTAGGGCCGCATGACGTTCACCCGCAGGGTCTTCGCCCGCAGCGTCCCAAGCGCCGGCGTCGCCTTGTGCGAGACCCGGATCGCGAGGCGGCCGGCGATCTTCGAGCGCACTTTGACCGTCGCCACCCCTGCCGCCCCGCCGGCGACCGGCTTGAACCTGAGCGACTTCACCTGGATCTTGCGCTTGGAGCGATAAACCCGCAGCACGGCGCCCTCGTTGGCGACGAACGGGCGCATGACCACGCGGGCCGTGAACGTCCGCCCGGCCAAGCGCCGACGAGCCGTCGAGCGTGCCCTGGGCGGACGTCGCCAGCGTGACGGCGGGCGCGGGCGCCGGGGTCGGCGCGGGCGGCGGCGTCTGGGCGACGGCCTCGGCGGGCAGCGCCAGCGCCACCAGCGCCAGCGCCAGCGCCGAGCGCCTCATGCGGCCACCCGGGAGCGAGCCGAGAGCGCGCTTCCCGCCGCGATCACGGAGCCAACGCTGAGCACCACCACGCCTGCGAACAGCCCGGCGGCGAGGTCCGTGGTCACGCCGAACGTGATCGAGTTGTTGAGGGCATGGAGAGCCATGCAGGGAATAATGGACCTCGTGCGCCAGTAGAGGATGCACAACCCGACTCCGAACGCGCCGAGCGCGATCAGCTGGATCGGCTCGGCGGGCGCGTGGCCGATGCCGAAGACCACGCCGGTGAGCAGCGCCGCCCACGCCACGCCGAGCCGGCGGGCGAACACGGTGAACATGAAGCCGCGGAAGAACAACTCCTCGGTGAACGGCGCCAGCACGCAGATCAAGACGCCCCACGCGATCAGCGCCGCGGTGCTCTGCTCCTCCTTGAGGTCGGTCACGAGCTGCTGGTCGTCGGGCGCGCCGAAGATCTGGCTGAGCACGATCGCCACGAGCCAGAACGCGGCGTAGACCAGCGCCGCCCAGCGCACGGCCTCCCAGATGTTCTCGACGCGGCGCAACCCGAACTGCTCGCGCGGCGTGCGGCCGAGCGTCAGCCGGATCGCGATCCAGGCGCCGAACACGAACACGGCGTCCTGCAGCAGCGTGAGCGCGATCACGGCCCCGTCCGGCAGCTCGTCGGTGCTCGAGATCGACGAGTCGCTGGCCGCGATCAGGCCGAAGACGGCCGCCCCGAACACGCTGATCACGAGCAGCACGCCCACGAGCGCGAGAAACGGCACCCAGATGGGCACGTCGTCGCGAGGCGGCGTGTACAGGGGAGGCTCAGGGCTCGTCATCGGGGAAGCGCCAAGGGTATGAGCTCGTCGAGCGAGCGGACGTCGGCGGCGCTGCCGTCGCGCGCGATCAACAGCGGCCGCAGCCCGGCCGCGCGGGCGCCCTCGACGTCGGCCTCGGGGGTGTCGCCCACGTGCCAGGCCGCGTGCGGGGGAACGCCGGCGATCTCCAGCGCGATCTGGAAGATCCGGGCGTCGGGCTTGGCCGAGCCGACCTCGGCGGACGCCACGGCGCCGTCCACGAGCCCGGCCAGCCCCGTCTCGTGCAGGCGCTGGTGCAGCGAGACGTCCCAGTTGGAGACCACGACCGTGCGGATCCCCGCGGTCCGCAGCGCGCGCAGCGTCGGCGCGCTGTCGGGATAGGCGCGGAAGCGCAGCGAGGCCAGCAGCGCGTCGAGCACGACGTCCAGTGCGAACGGCAGCGCCATCACCTCGGCGCAGCGGACGCGCAACTCGTACAGCGCGCGCGGATTCGAGCCCTCGTGCAGATGCGCGCGGTAGTAGGTGATCTCGGCCCGGATCGCGTCCTTCGCGGCCTGCTCGCCGATGTCGGTGCCGGTGCGCTCGAGCAGCGCGGCGCGCAGGTGCGGCGCGGGCGGCTCGAACGTCAGCAGCGTGCCCAGCGCGTCAAAGAGGATCGCCAGCGGTTTACTGTGCGCGGCCATGTCTGACGCGGATGGTGGCATCGACACCGAGGCCTGGATCAACGCCGGCGTCTCGATCCTCGTCGCGCTCGTGGTCGCGGCCCTGGTCGCGCGCGCGTTCCGGACCCGTGCGGCCCGCGTCGCGGCCGAGCGCTCCGGCATCTCGCGCGAGGGCGCCACCCGGCTGCGCTTCATCAGCCGGCTGCTGAGCGCGGTGATCGTGGCGATCGGCATCGTGATCGCGCTGTCGGGCTTCACCGGCGTCTCGGAGCTCGCCACCAGCCTGCTCGCCTCGGGCGCGATCGCCGCCGCGATCGTGGGCTTCGCCGCCCGTCAGACGCTGGCCAACTTCATCGCCGGGATCATGCTCGCGATCACGCAGCCGATCCGCGTCGGCGACTGGGTCACGTTCGAGGACAACTACGGCGTCGTCGAGGACGTCAGCCTCAACCACACGGTGCTGCGGACGCTCAGCGAGCGGCGGATCGTGATCCCCAACGAGCGGCTCGCCGGCGGCATCCTCAAGAACGACACGCTCGTGGTCGAAGAGGTCGCGCTCGACGTCTCGGTCTGGATCCCGCCCGAGACCGATGTCGAGGTTGCGATCGCGGCGCTCGAGGACGAGACCGAGCAGGAGGTGACGGTCGCCGAGGCC
>CAVWJU010000013.1:0-173322 GCA_963755275.1 uncultured Solirubrobacteraceae bacterium
CTTTCATCGCCGAATCGGCACAGAGTCGTCACAAACCGGTGTTGTTCCGTGCACCGCGGCGATCCAGGCTGGGGGGGTGCGGTCACCAACCTTCCTCCTGGTAAAGCCAGTTGCGTCACCCCCTTCACGAGACGCGAGGATCGCGGCGTTCGCGGCCCGCCAGTACGGCGTGATCACGGCGGCGACAACTGGCCGCCGCGCGGCCTCACGCCGGGCGCGATCACCAAGCGCGTCAACCGTGGCGTGTTGCACCGCCGCTACCGCGGCGTCTATGCCGTCGGGCAGCCCGCCCTGTCGCGCGAGGGGGAATGGCTGGCCGCCGTGCTCGCGTGCGGCGCCGAATCCGCGCTCAGCCACCTCTCGGCCGCGGAGCTCCGCGGCGTGTCGCGCTTCGTCGCGCCGGCCATCGCGGTCGTCGCGCCCACCCGGCACCGGCTTGAAGGCGTCCAGGTGCACACGATGCGCAGGCTCGATCCGCGCGAGCTCACGACCTATCGCCGCATCCCGGTCACGGCCGTCCACCGGATGCTCGTCGACCTCTCCGACGTGCTGACTCCGCACCAGCTCGCCAACGTCATCCACGAAGCCGCGTTCCGAGGCCGCTTCGTCGAGGCCGCCGTCCGCGACGCGATCGCGCGCGCCATCGGTCGCCACCACCTCGCGGTCCTCGAGCAGGCGATCGCGCTTCACCGTGCGGGCAGCGCGGGGACGCGCAGCGGCGCGGAGGACGCGTTCCTGCGGCTCGGGCTTCCCGAGCCGCTCGTCAACACCGCCCTGTACGGCTTCGAGGTCGACTTCCACTGGCCGGATCGCCGCGTCGCTGTCGAGGTCGACGGTCCGGGTCACGGTCGCGCGCCCGACCGCTGCAAGGACGCGGGCCGCGACGAGGTCCTGGCCGCCGCGGGCTACGCCGTCCTGCGCTTCGCCGACGCGGACGTCCACCAGCGCCCGGACGAGGTCCGGCGCACGCACGGCGGCGGCGCTGGCCGGTGTAGCCCGAGTGCGGCGCAGTTCGCCGGCCGAGCAGCGCGGCGGCGGGGATCGCCGGCCCGGCCACGCGCGGCGACGGGCGTGGTCAGGCTGCGGCCTGTTCGCGCCAGTCCTCGTGCAGGCGCCAGTAGTGGCCGCGCAGCGCGAGCAGCTCCTCGTGCGGGCCCTGCTCGACGATCCGGCCGTGCTCGAGCACGACGATCTGGCCGGCGCGCTCGATCGTGGACAGCCGGTGGGCGATCACGATCGCGGTGCGGCCCGCGAGCAGGCGGCGTAGGCCGGCCTCGATGCGCGACTCGGTGTGCACGTCGACGTTCGAGGTCGCCTCGTCGAGCACGAGGATGCGAGGGTCGGCCACGAGCGCGCGGGCGAAGGCGACGAGCTGGCGCTGGCCGGCGGAGAGCTGGACGCCGCGTTCGCCGACCGGGGTCTCGTAGCCGTCCTCGAGCGCCTCGATGAACGTGTCGGCGCCGACCGCGCGGGCGGCGGCGTAGACCTCTTCGAGCGTCGCGTCCGGGCGGCCGAAGGCGATGTTCTCGCCGATCGTGCCGCTGAACAGGAAGGCCTCCTGGGGCACGATCCCCATCTGGGAGCGCAGCGAGTGCGCGGTCACGGCCCGCAGGTCATGGCCGTCGATCTCGACGCGGCCGGCGGTCGGGTCGTAGAAGCGGGCGACGAGCTTGGCCAGCGTCGACTTGCCGGCGCCGGTGGTGCCCACCAGCGCGACGGTCTGGCCGGGGGGAATCCGCAGCGTGACGTCGTCCAGCGCGGGCGCGCCGTCGCCGTAGGCGAACGTCACGCCGTCGAGCAGGATCTCGCCGCGCAGCCGTGGCAGGTCGACGGCCTGCGGCGCGTCGACCAGGTCGGGCTCCTCGTCGAGCAGCTCGAAGATCTTGTCCAGCGCGGCCATCCCCGACTGGTACGTGGTGTAGAGCTGCGAGAGCTGCTGGATCGGGTCGAAGAAGTTGTTCAGCGCGGCCAGGAAGGCGACGAGCACGCCGATCGTGATCTCGCCCTCGACGGCCTGAATACCGCCGTAGAACAGGATCCCGGCGGTCGCGAACGCCGACAGCAGCTCGACGGCCGGGAAGTAGGCGGCGTTCAGATAGACCGTCTTCATGTTCGCGTGCGCGGTTCTCCTCGTTGAGCTCCGCGAAGTGCTTCAGATGCCGCGGCTCCTGCGCGAACGAGCGCACGACGCGGATGCCGGAGAGCGTCTCCTGCAGGTAGGCCGTGATCGCGGCGACCTTCTCGCGCGTCGCCTTGTAGGCGTCGGCGCTGACGATCCGGAACACGAGCGAGGCGACGCCCAGGATCGGGAAGACCGTGTAGGTGATCAGCGCCAGCTCGGGATCGAGCGTGAACAGGATCACCGCGGTGCCGATCAGCGTCAGCGACGACCCGAAGAGCGTGACGATCCCGTCCGAGACGAGCGTGTCGAGTGCCTCGACGTCGTTCGACATGCGGGAGATGAGCACGCCCGCGCGCTTGCGCGAGTAGAACCCGACGGACATCGTCTGCAGGTGCCCGAAGAGCTGGATCCGCAGGTCCTGCAGCGCGCGCTGCCCGATCCAGCCGACCAGGTAGGTCTGCGCGTAGGTCGCGCCCCAGTAGACGACCGCCGTGACCAGGAAGGCGACGACGATCCAGCTCAGCGCGGTCAAGTTGCCCGGGACGATGCCGTGGTCGATCGCCAGCGCCGCCAGCGGCGGTGGCGCCAGCGAGGCGGCGGTCGCGAACACCAGCGCGACGAACATCAGGATCACCCTGCCGCGGTACGGCGCCAGCAGCGCGGCGAGGCCGCGCAGCTTGCGCCCGCGTCCCGAGGTCGCGCGCCAGCGGCGGATCAGGTCTTCACGACGCGCGCTCACAGCCCCGCCACTCGTTCGACCGGGTCGCGGTTGAGGAACACCTGGTCCGGCAGGCCCTTGGCCGCGATCTCGGCGTACAGCGGCGAGGCGTCGAGCAGTTCCTCGTGCGTCCCGCGCGCGATCACGCGCCCGTGCTCGAGCACGACGATGTCGTCGGCCAGCGCGATCGTGGACAGCCGGTGCGCGATCACGAACGTCGTGCGCCCCTTCATCACCTCGCGCAGCGCGGCCTTGATCTCGCGCTCGGTCGTCGCGTCGACGGACGACGTCGCGTCGTCCAGGACCAGGATCCGCGGATCGGCCAGGAACGCGCGCGCGATCGCGATCCGCTGGCGCTGCCCGCCGGAGAGGGTCAGGCCGCGCTCGCCGACGCGGGTGTCGTAGCCGTCGGGCAGCTCGGCGATGAAGCCGGCGGCCTGCGCGCGCTCGGCGGCGAGCCGGATCTCCTCGCGCGAGGCGTCCGGCCGCGCATAGGCGATGTTGCCCGCCACCGTGTCCGAGAACAGGAACGGGTCGTCGTCGACGACCGCGATCTCCGACCGCAGCGACACGACGTCGACGTCACGCACGTCGGCGCCGTCGATCAGCACCGCGCCCGAGCGCGGGTCATAGAGCCGCGGCAGCAGCTGCACGAGCGTCGTCTTGCCCGAGCCCGTCGCACCGACGAGCGCCACGGTCGAGCCCGGCTCGACGACGAGATCGATGTCGCGCAGCGCGTCCGGCCCGGACCCGTAGCCGAACGTCACGTCGCGCAGCTCCACGCGCCCGCGCCCGGCCGGCAGCGCGGCCGTGCCGCCGACGATCCGCGGCTCGCGGTCGAGGATCTCGAACAGCCGCGCGCCCGACGCCGTCGCCCGCTGCGCCATGCCCGAGCGCGACGCCGAACATCCGCATCGGCCCGATCAGCATCAGCAGGTACGTGTAGAACGCCGTGAAGTCGCCGAGCGTGAGCGTCCCGTTGACGACCTGGCGCCCGCCCACCAGCAGGATCACGGCCAGGCCGAGGTTGGGCAGGAAGGCCAGGAACGGGTTGTAGAACGCGCGCAGCCGGGTCGCGAGCATCGACTGGTCGAAGACGCGCGCCACCGAGCCGCGGAAGCGCTCGAGCTGGCGCGGCTCGGCCGCGAACGCCTTGACCACGCGCACGCCGGAGATGTTCTCCTCGACGTCCGCGGTGACCTCGGCGATCCGCTGCTGGACCTCCTGCAGCGCCGGCCGCGAGCGGCGCCCGTACATGACGGCCACGACCACGACGAACGGCACCGGGATCAGCGCCAGCGCCGCGAGCCCCGGCGACAGCCAGAACATCGCGATCGCGGCGAGCACGATCGTCAGCCCGGACTGCAGGATGAACACGAGCCCGTAGCCGAGGAAGAAGCGCACCGACGACAGGTCGACCGTCGCCCGCGACATCAGCTGCCCGGTCTGCTGGCGAGGAGAAGAACCCGAGCTCGAGCCGCTGCAGGTGGGCGTAGAGCAGCGTGCGCAGGTCGTACTCGATCGCCAGCGAGACGCGCCCGGCCACGAGCCGGCGCAGGACCGAGAGCCCGAGCCGCGCCAGCGCGACGCCGATCACGGCCAGCGCGAGGTTGCGCAGGCCGTCGC
Source organism: uncultured Solirubrobacteraceae bacterium (assembly GCA_963755275.1). Lineage (GTDB taxonomy): Bacteria > Actinomycetota > Thermoleophilia > Solirubrobacterales > Solirubrobacteraceae > Solirubrobacter. Next base: position 4,467 of record CAVWJU010000013.1, read on the forward strand.
GGTCGCCGTCGGAGATCTGGTCGACCGCGCGGCCGGTCAGCCACGGGATCGCGACCGTGCAGACCATCGCCAGTGCCGCCAGCACCAACGACCACGTCACGCCCTTGCGGTACGGACGCAGAAAACCCAATAGACGACCAAAGGTGTGCACGCAACTAACACGATAGGACCCGGCCCGCCCGGGTTCGCTCCGCTCTTGGTCTTAGGACCGGGGTACACTCGCGCATCGCATGACCGACCCGATCGTCCTCCGCAACCGATTTGCGATGGTCAAGGGCGCCTGGGACGAGCAGCTCCCGGGCGTGGCGTTCCCCTCACTCGGGGAGGGCACGGCCGAGCAGAAGATCGAGCGGCTCGAGCTCGCGCTCGTCGACGAGATGCGCGCCCGCGCGACGCCGGAGACCGCCGAGCAGGTCGCCGACGCGATGTGGGGCATCGTGCATGCCCGCCCCGACGGCGACCCCGTCAAGGTCCGCGTGACGCGTCATCACGAGGAGCTGGCGAAGCTGGGCGCGCGCCGGATGTAAACCCGGCGCAGCGCAGCACCGGCAGCCGCGGATACTTGGCGTATCCGGGCTCCCCGCGCAGCCCGCGCTCGCACATCGAGAACGTCGAGCCGCGCGTGTTCGTGATCACGCGCTGCTGCGCGCAATCACCACAGAGGCCGAATTCAGGGGGCCGGGCGATCGAGCACCAAGAGCCCGGTCGACTCCTGCAACGACCACTGGAAGATGTTCGACTGCGTCAGCAGGTCGATCGTCTTGGACTCGCCGGCGCTCAGCGCTCTCGGCACCTGCGCCGGGACGGTCGTGCCGAGCGGCACCTGCAGCTGCGGCTTGAGATCGCCGGGGCGGTAGAAGAGCGCGTTGCGCGGCACGTCCGCGCTCGCGGTGGCGAGCAGGCTGCTGGCGCTCGAGGCGGCCGACTTGTCGTCCTCCTCCGGCGGCGGGGGAGGCAGCAGGGTCACGACCATCTCGACGTCGGGCAGGTAGCGGAACGTGTAGAGCGCCAGCTCGAGCGCCTCGCGCTTGATCACCTGCAGGCGCTCCTTGGAGGCCGTCCCGCCCTTGATCGAGTTGTTCGGCCCGAGGCCGTTGAGCTGGTACAGGACGCCGTTGCCCTGGAAGACCTTGATCGGCCCGGACGCCGGTCGCAGCGCGACCGGGACCTCGAGCGTGGTGCCCGTGACCAGCACGAGCTGCTTGCCGTCCGGGTGCTTGTACTCCTGGCCGACCTTGTCGGCGATCTGGGCCGCACCGCCCTCGGCGGTCGTGTCCGACGGCTGCCACGCGGACCAGTTGGGCTCGAGCCCCGCATCGGTGTCCTGCTTGCCGCTGCTCATCACGACCCCGAACACGAGCGCGGCGGCGATGAAGATCCCGGCGAGCGCGCCGAACACGAACCCGAAGCGGTTGCGGAACTCCGACGGCCCCGGCTTGCCCTGCATCGCCGGCTCGGAGGCCGACCGCGGCGGCTCCGGCGGGAGCTCGACCAGGTTCGGCGTCCCGTCGGGGTTCGGGCGGCCGGCCGGGGAGGCCGGAGGGATCAGATCACGGGCCATGAGCGCTCGTCCAGAACGTCGATCTCGGGCTTGACCAGACGGGACTCGTCCAGCAGTTCGGTCACATCGTCGCCGTACAGCTCGCCGGCCGCGATCAGGCGCGTGGCGATGTAGTCGGTCGAGTCCTTGTTGAGGCGCACGGTGTTCCACGCGACGACGAAGGCCTGGCCGAGCAGCGCGGCGATCAGCTTGCGCTTGGCCGGGTCCTTGACGGCCTCGAAGTCCATGTCGGAGCGGTGCATGAGCTGCAGGCCGAGCTTCTCGAAGCGCTCCATGACCTTCTGCTCGGCCTCCTCGCACTCCTCCTTGTCCGCGATCCGGTCGGAGAGGTCGATCGGCGCCGGGCCCATCGCGTGCCGGCCGACCATCGTGGCCGCGCGCCAGGTGACCATGCCGATGTCACCGCCGACGCCGGTCGTCGTCTGGTCGTAGAAGACGTGCTCGGCGGCCATCGCGCCGAGGCCCCAGATCAGGTCGCCGACCTGCTCGGAGCGCCAGTGGCCGAAGCGGTCCTCGACCTCCATCGCCTGGTGGTGGCCGCCGCTGGAGCCGCGCTTGCGGATCGACAGCCGCGTCGAGACGCGGTTGTCCATGTACACGTGCCCGCAGACGGCGTGGCCGGCCTCGTGGATCGCGGTCGCCCGCTCCTCGTGCTTGGGGTACGGCTGGCCGATCGCGACGCCCGACTCGACCGTGGTCATGGCCTCGACGAGGTCGATCCGGCTGAACGCCCGGCGCCCGTCGGAGTGCGCGTAGGTCAGCGCCAGCGAGCACGCCTGGTCGATCATCGCCGGCGAGTAGCCGTTGGTGATCCGGGCCAGCTCGTCGCGCGCCTTCTCCGTGTCGAGCTCCTCCTCGTGCGCGACCTTCGCCAGGTAGAGGTCGAAGATGTCGCGGCGGTCCTCCCACGTGGGCGTGCGGAAGTAGATGTGCCGGCCCATCCGGCCCGGGCGCGTGAGCGCTGGGTCGAGGTGCTCCAGCGGGACGTTGCAGGCCCCGATGAAGTAGACCTCCTCCTTGCGCGGGCGCGGCGGCCGCAGACGCAGGCGCAGCTTGCCGATCCGCGGCGGGACGATGTACAGCGCGTCCAGGAACGTGTTGAACTTGCGCGTCCGGAAGCGCTTCATCAGCGGCGGCTCGTCGATGCCGTCCATGACCACGAGCAGCTGGTTGAGCGCCAGGCCACCGCCGCCGCCCATGCCGCCCGGGATCATGAAGTTGCGGACCGCGCCGGCGGCCTTGGTCACGATCGTGGGGTACGGCGACGGGCGCGGCTCCTCGCGCATCGCGAACAGCTTCTCGCGCCAGGCCTCGGTCTCGAGCACGAGGTCGCCGCTCGCGGTCAGCGCGCCGTCGCGCCCGTAGAAGTGCGAGTCGTGGATCGAGCCCGTCTCGAGCGGCATGAAGCCCGAGCCCAGCGAGGCGCGGCGCATGCCGACGGCGTCGATCTCGTCGATGAAGACGATGCACTGGCCGCCCCACTTGGCCGCCATCTTCTTCGCCTTGCGGGCGAGGAAGCGGACGATCACCGCGTCCATGCCGATGAACGTCTGCGCGAAGCCCGAGCCCGGGATCGTCACGAACGGGCAGTTGAACGAGGTCGCGATCGCCTTGGAGAGCATCGTCTTGCCGGTGCCCGGCGCGCCCAGGAAGAGCACGCCGCGCTCGCGCTTGCCGCCGGCCTTCTCGAACTCCTCGCCGGACTGCCAGAGCGAGACGACGCGGGTGATCTCGAGCTTGGCCTCGGCCTGGCCGCGGACGTCGTCGAGCTTGACGCCCCAGTCCGCGTCGCCCGGCTCATAGGCCTTGATCTGCTGGATGCCGAGGAAGACGAGCGGGCCGAAGAGGATCAGGAAGTTGATCAGGAAGAAGACGACGAGCATCGCGCCGAGGCGCAGGCCCGTGGAGAAGATGCTCGGCAGGGCATCCACGAACGTCGCCCACGCGTCCGAGACGCTGCCGCCCTTGAAGATCATGATCCCGCCGAGCACGATCGCCGCGATCACCGCGAGCCAGATCCAGACCTTGAACTTGTGGCGCCAGTACCAGACCCGGCGCCGGGACATCACGTCCTGCTCCTTGAGGGCGTCCTCGGCGCCGTAGAGCGCGGGCGACGGGATCAGCTTGTGCGCCAGCACGTCGATGCCGCCGCGGAAGATCACGATCCCCGCGAATGCGCCCAGGATGGCCCACATCAGGCCCCAGTCGTAGACGCTGTAGAGCACCAGGAAGAGCGGCAACGCCGTGAGCAGCGCCACGGCGGTCGCCGCCCGGCCGAGCATGCGCCACTCACGCGCAAGCGAGATCGCCTGATCGTTGACGCGCCGCTGCAGGCGCGGGGGCTCTTCCCTCATCCGGAGCAGTGTACGCGCCGCGTTTTGGCCATCCGGTCCTGCTTTATTCGCCACTTAGGCACGGACGGATTTCCTAGTCGAACGTGGCCTGGAGCGCGAGAACGCGGGCGGCGGCGGCCTTCACGAGCGCGCGGAACGAGCGCGAGGCGCGGGCCTCGGCGAGCAGCGCGCGGTAGCTGCGGATCCACGAGCCCTGGCCGGTGGTCAGCACGATGTCGTTGCCCGCGCGGATCGAGCGGACCGCGACCTGCTCGGGCTCGCCTGTCGCGCGCACGGCCTTGGCCTCGATCGAGTCCGTGATCACGACGCCGTCGAACTTCAGCTGCTCGCGCAGGAGGTCCTTGAGGATCGCCGGCGACTGCGAGGCGATGCGGTTCGCGTCGAGCCGCGGGTAGACGGCGTGCGAACTCATGATCAGCGGCACCTCGGCCGCGATCGCGGCCTTGAACGGGGCGAGGTCGTTCTCCGTGGGGGCGCCGCCGCCGATCGTGGCCGAGCCGAAGTCCGTGTTGGTGGTGGCGCCGCCGAGCCCGGGGAAGTGCTTGGCGGTGGCGGCGACGCCGCCGCGGCGCCAGCCCTCGACCGCGGCCCGCGTCGCCCGCGCGGCCTGCTGCGGGTCGCTCGAGAACGCGCGGCTCGCGAGCGCGGTGCCGGGCTGGGTCGGGACGTCGGCGACCGGCGCGAGCGTGACGTTGATGCCCGCGGCCTTCAGGCGCTTGGCGGCGGCTTCGGCGTCGCGGCCGGGTTCCTGCGCGGACTGCGGATTCGCCGGCGGCGCCCAGGTGATGTTGCGGATCACGCCGCCCTCCTGGTCGGTGCACACGATCGGCGTCGCGCCCGCGGCGCGGCCCGACGCGTCGAGGGTCTTCGTGAGCGCGCGCAGCTGTTGCGGGGACGCGATGTTCTCCTTGAACAGGATCGCGCCCGAGGCCCAGCCGTTGCGCAGGACGCGGCGGACGTAGGCCGGGGCGGTCGCGCCCTGGAAGCGCAGGACGACGAGCTTGCCGACCTGCTCGCGCACGCTCAGGCGGTCGACGGGTTGCGGCGCGGGCGTCGCGTCGGCCGGCGGCGACGCGGTCGGCTCGGCCGCCGAGCGCGTCGTCGTCGACGGCGGCGCGTCGGCATCGTCGCCGGTGGCCGCGCCGAACGAGACGCCGAGCACGAACGCGGCGCCGGCGGCGGCGAGCACGGCCGCGCGGCGGCGGCGGACGACCTTCGGGTGCGGCACGCCGGACATGATGGTGACGCGACGGCGCCGCGGGTCGACTGGGCGGCAAGCGGATCGAGTGAGGCCGCCGGCGCCGCGCGCTCGGCGGCGCGCGCCTTCCACGCGCGGTACTGCTCGCGCAGGCACGCCCCGCAGGGCCGGTAGCCCGCGGCGATCGCGGTCGGCTCATCGGCGAAGAACACGCGGTGGCGGGGCGTGAAGCCGCGCCGCAGCAGGCTGAGCGCGACCGGGCAGTCGAGCCGCCCGTACACGCGCGTGCGCGAGTGGCCGCCGAGCAGCCCGGGCGTCTCGCTCGTCGTAGGGGACGCCGTCGGCGCCGAGCAGCTGTATGTCTTCACGCGCCGCTACGGGTCCTGCGGGCGTCTTGAACTCGCCGCCGTCGATCAGCTCGATCCGATAGCCGTCGGGGTCGGCGACAAAGCAAATCCGCCCGATCTCGGGCCGCCCGCCCGGCGCGAACGGCGGCTTCTCCGGCTCGACGCCGATCTTCGACAGCTCCGCCAGCAGCGCGTCGAGGTCATCGACCGTGAGTGCGATGTGGTTGTAGCCGTCGCCGAGGTCGTACGGCTCCTCACGGCCCATGTTGACGGTCAGCTCGAGCGTGTCGGCGTCGCCCGGCAGGCCCATGTAGATGTTGTACGCGGTCTCGAATTGGAGCTTTCCGCGCCGCTCGTAGCCGAGCGCCTCGTAGAACGCGACCGACTTGTCCGGGTCGAGCACACGGACGCAGGTGTGGACGTAGACCTTCGCCATGCGGCGAACCGTATCCCAGAGCGTGTTTCAACTCCGCGATCGGGGGGATTGTCAGCTTCGGGACATCTCTCATAGAGAGAGGAGAGGCAAGTGACGGGCTTCGGCCTAATGATCGAGGAGCTGGGCGCAGGCAACGTTCGCATCGCGCTGCGCGGAGAGCTCGACCTCGCGCACGCGTACACCTTCGACGAGGAGCTGCGCCGCGTCGAGGAGGCGCGGCCGTCGTGCGTCGTGCTGGACCTGCGCGAGCTGCGGTTCCTCGACTCGTGCGGGCTCGCGCGGCTGCTGGCCGCGCGCCGGCGCGCGCGCCGTGCAGGTCACCGGCTGTTGTTGGTGCGGGGTCCGGCCACGATCCAGCGGCTGTTCGCGCTATCGGCGGTCGACGAGGTGTTCGAAATGGTCAACGACGTTCCGGTCGCGCTCGCGCGGACGTGACGTGCGCGGGATCGGGGGTGCGGCGGCGCCTCCGATCCCCGCCGCCTCGCGCTTCTACGGCACCCAGCGGTCGCCCGCGGGGGTGACCACCAGCTCGTGCGTCAGCGCGCGCTCGCCCTGGCCCGCCAGGTACTCGACGGCGCGCGCGATCTCGGCCTGGTCGGCGGTCTCGTTGTCGGCCTTGCCGGCGATGAACTCCGCGGTCTTGGGCGAGTCGATCGTCGCGTCGACGATCAGCAGCGCGACGTGGACGCCCTCGGCGCGCAGCTCCTGCGCCGCGGCGTGCACCAGCGCGCGGGTGGCGGCCGCGCCCGCCGCCCACAGCCCACGGCCGGCCATCGCGCGCCGCGCACTGCCGCCGGTGACCTGGATCAGCGTGCCCGCACCCGCGCGCACGCCTTCTGAGAGGAAGACGAAGGCCTGCTCGGCGACCGCGCCGGTCCAACCGCGGAAGTCCTCGACCGTCGCCTCGCCGAGCGCGCCGCCGCCGAACGGGCCGCTGCGGGTCGGCCGCGCGGCACTGACGGCGTTGACGACCACGTCGATACGCCCGAACTCGGTCCGCGCCCGCTCGAGCGCCTCCCGCAGCGAATCGGGGTCGGACGCGTCGGCCTGCAGCGGCAGCCCGCCCGCGGCACGCACCGTCTCGAGCGTCTCGGGCGAGCGAGCGACCGCCGCCCCGCGCCAGCCGTTGTTGAGGTGGTGCCCCAGGATCGCGCCGCCGAGATTGCGGGCGCCGAGCACGACGATCGAAGGCATCAGCGCATCCTCGCAGGCTTGAACTGCGCGACGGCGATCCCCGCGACCACGAGCAGCGCGCCCACCACCGCGAGCACCGTCACGGCCTCGTCGCGGATCAGCGCGCCGAGGGCCAGCGCCCCGAACGGGATCAGCATCGAGATGAACGAGACGGTCACCGCCGGCAGCTCGCGCAGCAGCACCGTGATCGTGACGAACGTGAAGCCGGTGCCGAACACCGCCAGGTAGAGGATCGAGCCGACCGCCGCGGGCGACCACACGGTCGCGCCCCAGTCCTCGGCCGGTGCCGAGATCGCGAGCAGCGCGACGCCGCCGATCAGCATCGCCCAGCCGTTCATGACCAGCGGATCGATGCTCGCGCCGCGCTTCTTGATGGCGACGTTGCCGACCGCGCTCGCCAGCGGCGACAGCACCACCGCGAGCGCGGCCAGCGCGGTGTGCTCACCGCTTCCGAGGTCGAGACTCTCGCTGAACGCCACGACGAGCCCGGCGAGCGCGATCGCGACGCCGACCAGCAGCCGGGCGCGCAGTGGCTCGTCGGGCAGCAGCGCCGCCGCCAGCAGCGCGACATACAGCGGCAGGACGCCGAACAGCACGGCGGTCAAACCCGAGGTGACGTACTGCTCGGCCCAGTAAATGAGGCCGTAGGTGGTGGCGAACGGCAGCAGGCCGACAAGCGCCGACAGAGCGAAGTCCGTGCGCAGCGAGCGCCGCAGCACCACGGCCGCCGCAAGCACGCCGATGCCGGCCAGCCCGAAGCGGATCCCGGCGCCGAAGAACGGCGCGATGTCCTCGAGCCCGACGGCGATCACGACCCACGTGCTCGACCAGACGAGCACGCAGGCGGCATAGAGGGTCCAGACCACAGCGCGCGACACGGCGCGAAGAGGGTATGAATCGCCTCGTGAGAATCGCCGTGATGATCGAGGGCCAAGAGGATGTGACCTGGGACGACTGGGTCGCGCTGGCCGATGCCTGCGAGCGCTCGGGGGTCGAGGCGCTCTTCCGTTCAGACCACTACGTGTCGGTCATGGGGGAGGGCGAGCGCGGGTCGCTCGATGCCTGGGGCACGCTGTGCGCGCTGGCTGCGCACACGTCCACGCTGCGGCTCGGAACGATGGTCTCGCCGTCGAGCTTCCGCCACCCGTCGGTGCTGGCGAAGCTCGTGACGACCGCCGATCACGTCTCCGGCGGGCGCATCGAGCTCGGGCTCGGCACCGGCTGGTCGGAGATCGAGCACACCAGCTACGGCTTCCCGTTCCTGTCGATGAAGGAGCGCATGGACGTGCTCGAGGAACAGCTCGAGATCATCCACGACGGCCACTGGAGCGACGGGCCGTTCTCCTTCAAGGGCACCTACTACGAGTTGCAGGACCTCAAGGCGCGCCCGCAGCCCGTCCAGCGCCCGCACCCGCCGCTGATCATGGGCGGCGCCGCCGGCCCGCGCGCGGCGCGCCTGGCGGCGCGCTACGCCGACGAGTACAACACGGTCGCGCCGACCCTGGATGAGATCCGCGAACGGCGGGCGAACATCGCCGCGGCGTGCGAGAAGGCCGGGCGCGAGCCGATCCCGTTCACGGTCATGACCGGCGCCGTGATCGGGGCCGACGAGGCCGAGCTCGACAAGCGCGCGGCGGCGCTGAAGGACTGGGCGGACACCGAGCCCGATCCCTCGACGCAGATCGTGGGCACGGTCGAGCAGGCCGCGGAGCGGCTGAAGGAGTACGAGGCGGCGGGTGTCTCGCGCATCTACCTCCAGCACCTCGTGCACCGCGACACCGAGATGGTCGAGCTGATCGGTCGCGAGCTGGTGCCGCGTGTCGGATGACGACGACGATTGGGTCGGCGAGCCACCTGAGGGCCGACACACGCGCGATCGCGCGAAGCCGGGGTTCTGGGCGACTCAGTGGCAGGGCAGCGCGATCACGGGCGGCGTGATCCTGCTCCTGCTGCTGATCGTTCTTCTCCTAGTCCTGCTCTAACCAGCGCCGGGCCGCGCGCTCATCCACTTGGCCGAAGTACTCGGCCTGGGCGGCGTGGATCGCCTTGCGGATCTCGCCGTCCCAGGAGGACCCGAGCGCGGTGAAGAACGGCGCCTTGAGCTTCCACGGCACCGGCCCGCTGATGCGCAGGACGCGCCGGGTTCGCATCTCCGGTGCGGGTTCTCGCGTGGTCTCGCGCCAGGCCTCCTCGACCGTTCATCGCGCGCCGCCCGCACGGCGGCCTGGTAGCGCGCCGCACCGACACGCGCCACCAGGTCCTCGTAGGTCACGCCCGGGCGGGGGCGCCGGCGCGCGCGGCGGTCTCGGCGATCGCGCCGATGATCTGCGGCCAGGCACCGCGCGGCAGGCCGTGGCCCATGCCGGGGATCTCGAGCAGCTGCGCGCCCGGGATCGCGCGCGCGGTGGTGCGGCCGCCGGACGGGCGCACGAGCTTGTCCTCGGCGCCGTGGATGACGGTGGCCGGGACGTTCAGGCGCCGCAGGTCGGGAGCCCGGTCGCGGTCGGCGACGATCGCCCACAGCTGGCGCTGCGCGCCGCGCGGGTCGTGCCCGCGGTCGTAGCTGCGCGTGGCCATGTCGCGCAGGTCCTCGATGTCGGGCTCGTAGCCCGAGCCGGCGATCTTGGTGAACGAGTCGACCCCGTGCTGGATGTAGCCCTCGCGATCGCGCGGCGCCGGCTTGAGCAGCAGGACGTACATCGTCAGCGCCGGCTGTCCGCTCCAGAAGCTGCCGGTGTTGGACATGATCGAGACGAGGCTGAGCACGCGCTGCGGGAAGCGGATCGCGAGCGTCTGGGCGATCATGCCGCCCATCGAGGCGCCGACGATGTGCGCGCGCTCGATCCCGAGATGGTCGAGCAGGCCGACGCTGTCGGCGGCCATGTCCGCCAGGGTGTAGGGCGAGTTACGGTCGCGCTTGAGGAGCTGCGCGAGGCTCGGCACCGGCAGCGAGTCGAGATGCGCCGAGCGGCCGATGTCGCGGTTGTCGTGACGGATCACGAAGAAGCCGCGCTCGGCCAGCTGGGTGCAGAAGTCCTCGTGCCAGGCCACCATCTGCGTTCCGAGGCCCATGATCAGCAGGATCGCCTCGTCGCCCGGGTCCCCGAACGTCTCGTAGCAGAGCTCGACCTGGCCGGCCTGGCAGAAGGACTCCGCCATCGCTACGCGTTCAGCCCGATCGGGCAGGACACGCCGGTGCCGCCGAGGCCGCAGTAGCCGTTGGGCACCTTCGCCAGGTACTGCTGGTGGTAGTCCTCGGCGTAGTAGAACTCGCCCAGCTCGGCGACCTCGGTCGTGATCTCGCCGTAGCCCTTCGCCGCCAGGCGCTCGCCGAAGGCGGCCCTGGTGGCCTCGACGGCGGCCACCTGTGACGGGTCGGTGGTGTAGACGGCGGAGCGGTACTGGGTGCCGACGTCGTTGCCCTGGCGCATGGCCTGGGTCGGGTCGTGGTTCTCCCAGAACAGCTTCAGGATCTCCTCGTAGCTGATCTGCTCGGGGTCGAACACGACCAGCACGGCCTCGGTGTGGCCGGTCTTGCCCGAGCAGGTCTCTTCGTAGGTCGGGTTGGGCGTGTAGCCGCCCGCGTAGCCCACGGCGGTGGTGTAGACGCCCTCCGCCTGCCAGAAGATGCGCTCGGCGCCCCAGAAGCAGCCCATGCCGACGACGGCGGTCTGCAGGTTCTCTCCGAACGGGGGCTTCAGCGGTGTGCCGAGCACGAAGTGGCGGTCGGGCACGGGGATCGGGTCGGGGCGGCCGGGGAGGGCGTCCTCGGGCGCGACCATACGGGTCTTAGTACCAAATAGGAGCATGTGAGTACGGTCCTCGCTGCGCGCGTTCTGTTACGCCTCGTCGTCGGGTCCGGTCATGGCCTCCAGCAGCTCCAGCGCTGCCGCCTGCGCGGGCGTGACCAGCACCTCGCCGCCGAGATCCTCGAGCTGCGGGAAGAAGCTCGCGTGCACCGCGACCTCGTCGTTGCCCGCATCCTCGAGCACGATCACCGCCCGGCCCTGCTCGCGCTGATTGCCGTCCTCGCCGCCGACGGCGGCACCCGCCGCGGTGAGGACCACCACCGCCAGGTCGTGCCAGTGCGCGAGCGCGTCGTCGCGCTCGGCCGCGGTCATCTGGTCCAGGTGGTGGCGGTTGCGCTCGGCGAGCGCGGCGACCGCCGCCCCGAGCGGGGCGTCGGCGAGCAGGTCGTCCGGTGAAGGCACGGAACCAGTATGGCGCGGTAGCGTGCGGGCGCATGGCTCGACTGGGGTTAGGACTCGCCGCGCTCGGCCGCCCGGGCTACCTGAACGTCGGTCACGGCCAAGAGCTGGGCGCCGATCGCTCGGTCCAGGCCTTGCGCGCGCGCACGCACGAGGTGCTCGACTTCGCCTACGAGCAGGGCGTGCGCGACTTCGACGCCGCCCGCTCCTACGGGCTGGCCGAGCAGTTCCTGGGCGAGTGGCTGCGCTCGCACAACCCGCCGGGGGTGACGATCAGCTCCAAGTGGGGCTACGTGTACACGGCGGGCTGGGAGGTCGCGCACGACCCGCCGGAGGTCAAGCACCACGACCTCTCGACGTTCCAGCGCCAGCTGGCCGAGACGCGCGAGCAGCTCGGCGAGTGGCTCGCGCTCTACCAGATCCATTCGGCGACGCCCGAGAGCGGCGTGCTGCGCAACGACGCGCTGCTGCGCGCGATGCAGGAGACCGACCTGCCGCTCGGCGTCTCGGTCAGCGGCACGAGCCAGGCGGAGACGATCGACGAGGCGCTGGCGCTGGGGCTGTTCGACGCCGTGCAGGCGACCTGGAACCTGCACGAGCGCGCGGCCGAGGGCGCGCTGGCGCGGGCCGCCGCCGGCGGCTTGAAGGTGATCGTCAAAGAGGCGCTGGCCAACGGGCGGCTCGCGCATCAGGACGATCTCGCGCTCGCCGCGGCGCTGGCGCAGCCGTGGGCGACGGTCGTCCTGAGCGGCGCCGCGTCGGTCGAGGTACTGGCGCTCGAACCTGCGCGCGCGCACGGTCGATCCGCCGGGCGAGCTCGGAGAGCTGGTCGAGGACAGCGCGACCTACTGGGAACGCCGGTCCGAGCTGGCCTGGAACTGATCGCCGAGGATCCGTTCGCGCAGCGCGTCGCCGCGGCCCGCCGCGACGGCCCGCGCCGCCCGCTCTTCGCTGAGCTCGACGCCGTGGGCGGCCGCGAGCTCCACCAGCGCCTGCTTCTCGTCGCTCTCGCGCGCGGCGCGCAGGAACAGCCAGCCGAACAGGCAGATCGTCACGATCGAGCCCTCGATCATCATGATCGCGCCGGCCGTGCTCTGGTCGTTGGCGGCGGTGATGCCCCACTCGGCCTGGCCCGCCGCATAGCGGGGATAGAGGACGCCGCTCGACCACAGCAGCGCGTTCGCGAGCACGCTCTGGACCAGCCGCACGGCGACGATGTAGCCGATCTTGGCCGCGTTGCCGAACCACGCCGGCTTCGGCAGCGGGCCGAGCAGCGCCATCCACATCGCGATCCCGAACGAGACGAACATGATGTGCTGGAGCGCGTGCACGGCGTCGCTGGTGATCGCCGCCTGGTAGAGCGCGGGCAGGTGCCAGAGATAGAAGTTCGTCGTCCAGCAGGTCAGCGCGACGACCGGGTGCGCGAACACGCGCAGCCAGCGCAGCGCGGGCGCGGCCAGCAGCGGCTGCAGCAGCGGCCCGGTCAGCCCGAGCACGAGCAGCAGCGTGCCGAGGTCGGCCAGCAGCAGGTGCTCGAGCATGTGGGCGAGGAACAGCTCGTCGGCGATGTGCGCGAGCGGCGACACGAGCGTCGCCACCATCAGCGCCAGCCCACCGTAGAAGCACCACTGCCGCCACGCTCCGACCGCGGCGCCGCGCCGGCCCAGCGTCCTGGCCCGCAGCCAGTACATCACCCCCGTGACCAGTGCGGGCGCGAGCTGCAGCGGAGCGACCTCGAAGGTCACGTGGGCAACGTCAGGCAAACTTACATCTCAAGGAGTACGGTGCCAGCATGTCCGATCGTACGACTCCGCCGTTCCGCGCCGACCACGTCGGCAGCCTCCTGCGCCCGCCGGAGCTGTTGCAGGCGCGCGCGGACTTCGCCAACGACAGGATCTCCGCCGACGAGCTGCGCGCGATCGAGGACGAGGCGATCCGCGAGGTCGTCAAGCTCCAGCAGGACGTCGGCCTGCAGTCGGCGACCGACGGCGAGTTCCGCCGCGCCTCGTGGCACATGGACTTCATCTACCAGCTGGGCGGGATCTCGAAGTCGCCCGGCAACCTGACGGTCAAGTTCCACAACGCCGAGGGCGACATCGAGTTCACGCCGGCCGCGATGCACATCGACGGCAAGGTCACGCTGGAGAAGCCGATCTTCGCCGACGACTTCGAGTTCCTGCAGGGGGTCGTGTCGGGCGCGACGCCGAAGCTCACGATCCCGTCGCCGAGCATGGTCCACTATCGCGGCGGCCGGGCGGCGATCGAGCAGTCGGTGTACCCGGACATGGACGAGTTCTGGAGCGACCTCACGACCGCCTACGCCGACCAGGTGGTCGCGGTCGGCGACCTCGGATGCACGTACCTGCAGTTCGACGACACCAGCCTCGCGTACCTGAACGACCCGAACCAGCGGGCCGAGATGGCGGCCAAGGGCGACGACGCCGAGCACCTGCACGAGTCCTACATCCGCCACATCAACGAGGCGCTCGAGAAGCGCCCGGAGGGGATGGCGATCACGACGCACATGTGCCGCGGCAACTTCCGTTCGAGCTGGGTCGCCGAGGGCGGCTACGACTTCGTCGCCGAGGCGCTGTTCAACGAGCTCGCGGTCGACGGCTTCTTCATGGAGTGGGATGACGAGCGCTCGGGCGGCTTCGAGCCGCTGCGCTTCGTGCCCAAGGGCAAGCTCGTCGTGCTCGGCCTGGTGACGACCAAGTCGGGCGAGCTCGAGACCAAGGACTTCCTCAAGCGCCGGATCGAGGACGCGTCGCAGTACGTGGACGTCGACCAGCTCTGCCTGTCGCCGCAGTGCGGGTTCTCTTCGACGGTCGAGGGCAACGCGCTCACGGTCTCCCAGCAGGCCGACAAGCTGCGGCTGATCGTCGAGACCGCCGACGAGGTGTGGGGCTGAGCCCACGCTGACGCGTCGCCCCTCACTGCTCGCCGGGGTCGCGGCGGCGGCGTTCGGCGTCGCGCTCACGACGCTGCTGGTCTACGCGCTCAAGGGCGTCGCGCCCGTGCTGTCGCTGGGCGTCGTCTACCTGCTGGTCGTGCTGGTCGTGGCGACGTTCTGGGGCGCCTGGCTGGCGCTGGCGACCGCGGTCGCCAGCGCGCTGGCGTTCAACTTCTTCCACATCCCGCCGACCGGGCGCTTCACGATCGCCAACGGCGAGAACTGGGTCGCGCTGGCGGTCTTCTTCGCCGCCGCCGCCGGCGCGAGCTGGCTGGCGCAGAGCGCGCGCCGGCGGGCGCTGGAGGCCGACGAGCGCCGCCAGGAGGCCGACCTGTCGGCCGAGATGGCGCGGCTGCTTCTGCGCGGCGGCGGCCGGCTCGGCGAGACGCTGCCGTCCGTGAGCGCGCGGCTTGCGCAGGCGCTCGGGCTACCGAGCGCCACGATCGAGCTACGCGCCGTCGATGCCGGCGAGCGCAGCGTCGTCTTCCCGCTGCGGGAGGGGGCGCGCCAGATCGGCACGCTCGTGCTCGGAGCGGGCGCTCCCGAGGTCGTGCTGCGGCGCGTGCAGATCCGGGTCGCGCCGGCGCTCGAGGCGCTGCTGGCGGCGGCGCTCGAACGCGACGCGCTGCAGTCCGAGGTCGTCGAGACCGCCGCGCTGCGCCGCAGCGACGTGATCAAGACCGCGCTCCTGCGTTCGGTCTCGCACGACCTGCGCTCGCCGCTGACGGCGATCCTGACCTCCGCCGAGGCGCTCGGCTCCCCGAGCCTCGACGAGGTCGAGCGCGCGGAGCTGGTCGAGGCCGTGGCCGAGGAGGCCGACCGGCTCTCGCGCCTGATCGACGACCTGCTCGACCTCTCGCGGCTGGAGGCCGACGCCGCCGAGCCCAGCCCCGAGTGGTGCTCGGTCGAGGAAGTCGTGCGCGCCGCGATCGAGGACGTTGACCTCCCGCCGGACGCGTTCAAGGTCGCGATCGACGCGGACCTCCCGCCCGTGCGCGCCGACGCCGCCCAGCTCCAGCGCGCGTTCGCGAACCTGCTCGAGAACGCGCACCGCTACTCCGACGGGCATCCGGTGAGCGTGCGCGCGCGCAACGTCGGCGGCCGCATCATGCTGCGCTTCGTCGACCGCGGGCCGGGCATCCCGCAGGCCCAGCGCGAGCGCATCTTCGAGCCGTTCTACCGCTCGGGCACGGCCGCGACCGGGCACCGCGGCTCGGGTCTCGGGCTGGCGATCGTGCGCGGCTTCGTCGAGGCCAACGGCGGCCGGGTGTGGGTCGAATCGCTGCCCGGACCAGGCGACGTCGTTCGTCGTCGAGCTGCCGCTCACGCCCCCAGCAGGTTGTGGACGATCAGGTCGATCAGCTTGATCCCGACGAACGGCGCGACCAGGCCGCCGAGGCCGTAGATCAGCAGGTTGCGGCGCAGCAGCGCGGTCGCGCCGACCGCCCGGTACTTCACGCCGCGCAGCGCGATCGGCACCAGCAGCGGGATCACGAGCGCGTTGAAGACGATCGCGGAGATGATCGCCGACTGCGGCGTGCCCAGGTCCATCACGTTGAGCTGCGCCAGCGGGCCCTCGGACTCGCCGGCGGCCGCGTAGGTGGCGACGAAGATCGCGGGCAGGATCGCGAAGTACTTCGCGATGTCGTTGGCGATCGAGAACGTCGTCAGCGCGCCGCGCGTGATCAGCAGCTGCTTGCCGACCTCGACGATCTCGATCAGCTTCGTCGGGTTGGAGTCGAGGTCGACCATGTTGCCGGCCTCGCGCGCGGCCTGGGTGCCGGTGTTCATGGTCACGCCGACGTCGGCCTGCGCGAGCGCGGGCGCGTCGTTGGTGCCGTCGCCGGTCATGGCCACGAGCCGGCCCGAGCTCCTGCTCGGAGCGGATCAGCTCGAGCTTGCGCTCCGGCGTGGCCTCGGCGAGGAAGTCGTCGACGCCCGCCTCCTCGGCGATCTTGGCCGCGGTCAGGCGGTTGTCGCCGGTGACCATGACGGTGCGGATGCCCATCGCGCGCAGCTGCTCGAAGCGCTGGCTCATGCCGTCCTTGACGGTGTCCTTGAGGTAGACGACGCCGAGCACCTGCGCGTCGCGGGCGACGGCCAGCGGCGTGCCGCCCTCGCGCGCGATCCGGTCCAGGATCGGGGAGAGCTCGCTCGGCGCCTGGCCGCCCTCGGCCTCGACGAAGCCGATCACGGCGTCGCCGGCGCCCTTGCGCAGGCGGGTGCCGTCGTAGTCGATGCCGCTCATCCGCGTCTGCGCCGTGAACGGCACGAACCGGTGCTCGCCGATGTCGCGCTCGCGGATGCCGTAGCGCTTGGCCAGCACGACGATCGAGCGGCCCTCGGGCGTCTCGTCGGCGAGCGACTGGCGAGCTGCGCCGCCTCGGCCAGTTCGACCTCCTCGACGCCGGGCATCGGGACGAACTCGGCCGCCTGGCGGTTGCCGAGCGTGATCGTGCCGGTCTTGTCGAGCAGCAGCACGTCGACGTCGCCGGAGGCCTCGACGGCGCGGCCGGAGAGCGCGAGCACGTTGCGGCGCACGAGCCGGTCCATGCCGGCGATGCCGATCGCGGACAGCAGCGCGCCGATCGTCGTCGGGATCAGGGCGACCAGCAGCGCGATCAGCGTCGTCGTCGAGATCTCGGTGTCCGCGAAGTCGGCGAACGGCTTCAGCGCGACGATCACGCAGCAGGAAGATCAGCGTCAGCCCGGCGAGCAGGATGTTGAGCGCGATCTCGTTCGGCGTCTTGCGCCGCTCGGCGCCCTCGACGAGCGCGATCATGCGGTCCAGGAACGACTTGCCGGGCTCCTGCGTGATCTCGACCACGATCCGGTCGGAGAGCACGCGCGTGCCGCCGGTGACCGCGCTGCGGTCGCCGCCGGACTCGCGGATGACCGGCGCCGACTCGCCGGTGATCGCGGACTCGTCGACCGAGGCGATGCCCTCGATCACGGTGCCGTCGCCGGGGATGACCTCGCCGGCCTCGACGACGACGACGTCACCGCGCTGCAGCTCGGAGGCGGCGACGCTCGCCGCCGTCGGCCAGCCGCGCCGTGGTCTCGGAACGCATCGCGCGCAGCGAGGCGGCCTGCGCGCGGCCGCGGCCCTCGGCCAGCGCCTCGGCGAGGTTGGCGAAGACGACCGTCAGCCACAGCCAGACGGCGACGTGAAGGTGAACCAGCGCGGCTCGTCGCCGCCGCCAGGGCTCGCCGCCGAACAGCTGGATCAGCCACGCGATCGTCGTGATCGACCGCGCCGATCTCGACCACGAACATGACCGGGTTGCGCACCTGGACGCGCGGGTCGAGCTTCTTGAACGAAGCCCCGATCGCGGGCCACAGGATCTCCGGCGTGAACAGCGACTTCGAGCGCCGCGGCGTCGGCGTCGGGCGCGGGTGGGGTCTGGTGGCGGTCATCGATCCAGGGCGAGGTTGAGCTTGGTCACGTTCACGCCGGGCTCGCCGAGCAGGCCGAGGAAGCGCCCGTCGGTGTTGTCCTCGACGAGCTGCTGCACGCGCTCGAGCGGGATGTTGCGGACGCGCGGCGACGCGGCGCGCCTGGATCGCGGCGTTGTCCTCGGAGATGTGCGGGTCGACGCCGGAGCCGGAGGTCGTCACGGCGTCGCGGGACGCCGGCGTGGTCAGGCCGGGGTGTACGGCCCGTTGAGCGCGAGTAGGCCGCGAGCTTGCTCGCGGTAGAAGTAGCGCGCGCTCACTGGTTCGGCCCGCGGTTGGAGAAGAACGTCCCGTTCGGGTTGTAGCTCGGTCTGCGACGGCCGCGGCTGGAAGTAGCGGCGGGTCGGTGCCGGCCGTCTTCATGTCGCGCGCGAGACGGTGTCAGGCTTGGGATCAGGCATGTCGCCGTCGGCCTTGGCGCCGAACGCGACCTGCGCGATCCCGGTGACGACGAGCGGATAGACGATCGCCGAGCAGGACCGTGAAGACGACCACGGCGATGGCGGAGGTGATGAGGTTTCGTTTCATCTCAGAAGAGGCGATCGGTCAGGCCCTGGACGATCGGTCCGAGGAGCAGGGCGGGGAAGAAGGTCAGGGCGCCGATCAGCACGACGGTGCCGATCAGCAGGCCGCCGAACGTCGGCGTGTCGGTGCGCATCGTCCCGAGGCCGGCGGGCGCGACCCGCTTGCGCACCATCAGCGCCGGCGACGGCGAGCGTGAAGACGATCGGGATGAAGCGCGCGAGCATCATCACCAGTGCCGCCGAGCAGGTCGGCGAACGTGATCCCGTGGGCGCCGAGGTTGCCCGGCTCGGGCTGGAAGTAGCCCGTGTAGCCGGCGAACGCCGAGCCGTTGTTGTTGGCCTGCGACAGGTAGGCGTAGAGCGTCTCGCGAGAAGCCCTGCGGGCCGTCGGCGAAGATCGACGGCGCGCCGTACTTCGTGCCGATCGCCAGGCTCGTGGCCGATCAGGATCGCCAGCGGCGTGAACAGCAGGCCGAGCACGATCAGCTTGACCTCGCGCGCCTCGATCTTCTTGCCCAGGTACTCGGGCGTGCGGCCGACCATCAGCCCGCCGATGAAGACGGCCAGCAGGACGTAGAGCAGCATCGTGTACAGGCCGGTGCCGACGCCGCCGAAGACGCTCTCGCCGTAGGCCATGTTGACCATCGGGACGAGCCCGCCGATCCCGGTCAGCGACTCGAACGCGGCGTTGACCGCGCCGCACGAGGTGACCGTGGTGACCGCGGTCCAGAGCGCCGAGTTGGCGGTGCCGAAGCGCAGCTCCTTGCCCTCCATGTTCGCGCCGGTGATGCCGGCGGCGGCCTGGGCGGGCGTGACGCTCGGACTCGGCGATGTAGACGACCGCGACCGAGATCGCGAACAGCACGAACATCGCGCCGAAGATCGTCCAGCCCTGGCGGCGGCTGCCGACCATCCGCCCGTACGTGTAGGTCAGCGAGGCCGGGATGACCAGGATCGCCAGCATCTCGAGGAAGTTCGTGAGCCCGTTCGGGTTCTCGAACGGCGTCGCGGAGTTCGTGTTGAAGAACCCGCCGCCGTTGGTCCCGAGCACCTTGATGATCTCCTGCGAGGCCACCGGGCCCCACTCGGAGAGCGACTGCACGACGCCCTGGGAGGCGAGCACGAGCGCGCCGACGATCGAGATCGGCAGCAGCACGTACAGCAGCGCGCGCGTGAGGTCCTGCCAGAAGTTGCCGAGGCCGGTGCGCCGTGCGGCGCGCGCGATCCCGCGGATCAGCGCGACGGCGACGCAGATGCCGACGGCGGCGGAGACGAAGTTCTGCACCGCCAGCCCGGCCATCTGGCTGAAGAACGTCATCGTCGTCTCGCCGCCGTAGTACTGCCAGTTCGTGTTGGTGACGAACGACGAGGCGGTGTTGAACGTGAGGTCCCAGGTGCCCGAGTGGAAGCCGTCCGGGTTGAACGGGTGCAGCGTCTGCGTGCGCAGGATCAGGTAGAGGACCAGCCAGAACGAGGCCGGAGAAGACCAGCACGCGAGCCGGCGTAGGCCTTCCAGCCCTGCGAGCGCGGGTCGACGCGCAGCAGCCGGTACGCAGCCGCTCAGCGGCCCGACACCGGCGTCAGGAACACGCGCTCGTTCGTGAACACGCGCGCCATGTAGCCGCCGAGCAGCGGCACGCACGCGGTCAGCACGAGGCAGAAGACGATGATCTGAATCCAGCCCTGGAGCATGGCTAGAACCGCTCCCGCGCAGCGAGCGCGTAGAGGAGATAGCCCGCCACCAGGGCGGAGACGATGAGGCCCATCAGGTCGGCGGCGCTCATATGCGGTCCACCAGCTCGATCAGGCCGTAGAGCGCGAAGAAGGCCAGCAGGGCCAGTGCGACGGCGACGATGTCCATGCCCGCGATGCTGGAACCGCGTCGATCAAGGGCGCGTACAGAACGCGCGCCGCCGTATACAGATTTCGTAAAGGGCCGTTGAAGACCCTAAGCCGCGAAGCGGTACCCGACGCCGGGGTCGGTGCGGATGTAGCGCGCTCGCCGATCTTGCGGCGCAGGTTCGCGATGTGCACGCGCAGGACCTGGACGTCGTCGGCGTACTCCGGTCCCCACACCTCGATCAGCAGCGCGCGGTGCGTCATCAGCCGCCCGCGGTTGCGCGCCAGCACGCGCAGCAGGTTGAACTCGATCGGCGTCAGGTGGACCGCGGCGCCGTCGATCCTGACCGTGTGCGCGGCCAGGTCGAGCTCGAGCCCGTCGGCGCGGATGACCGGCTCGGACGCGCCCGGATCGGCGCGCCGCAGCGCGGCCTGCAGCCGCGCGACGAGCTCGCGCGGGCCGAACGGCTTGGTCACGTAGTCGTCGGCGCCGGCCGCGAGCGCGCGCACCTTCTCGTCCTCCTCGCCGACCGCGCGACAGCACGAGGATCGGCATCGTCGACCACTCGCGCAGGCGCGCGTGACGTCGATCGCCGTCGCCGTCGGGCAGCACGAGGTCGATGATCGCCGCCGCCGGCGGGCGCAGCGCGGCCTGGTCGAGCGCCTCCTCGACGGTCGGCGCCTGCAGCACCTCGAAGCCCGCGTCGCGCAGGATGATCCGCAGCGCGCGCAGGATCTGCGGCTCGTCGTCGACGACGAGTACGCGGGGCCGGTCGTTCATGGCACGCTGAGCGTACGATGCCCGGTCACTACCGCATCTTCCTCGGCATGGCCGCCGGTGTCGGCAAGACCTACCGGATGCTCGCCGAGGCCCAGGCGGAGGCCGAGGCGGGCCGCGACGTGGTGATCGGCCTGCTCGAGACGCACGGCCGCGCGGAGACCGAGGCGCTGGCCGACGGGCTCGAGGTCGTCCCGCGCCGGCGCGTCGCCGTACCGCGGCGTGAAGCCTCGAGGAGATGGACCTGCCCGGCGATCGTCGCGCCGCGCGCCCGAGCTGTGCCTGATCGACGAGCTCGCGCACACCAACGCGCCCGGCGTCGAGCACCCGAAGCGCTACGAGGACATCGCCGACGTGCTGGCGGCCGGCATCGACGTCTTCTCGACCGTCAACGTCCAGCACCTCGAGTCGCTCAACGACCAGGTGGCCGAGCTGACCGGCGTGCGCGTGCGCGAGACCGTGCCCGACGACGAGCTCGAGCGCGCCGACGAGATCGTGCTCGTCGACCTCCCGCCCGAGGACCTGATCGCGCGCCTGCGCGACGGCAAGGTGTACGCGCCGGCGCGCGTGCCGAACGCGCTGAACGGGTTCTTCCGGGTCGAGAACCTGCGCGCGCTGCGCGAGGTCGCGCTGCGCCAGGTGGCCGAGAACGTCGAGGCGCGGCCGCGTCGAGGACGCAGCCGATCGCCGAGCGCCTGCTGGCGTTCGTCGGGCTCGACGAGCCGACGAGCGGGTCGTGCGCCGCGCCTGGCGCTCCGCGCAGCGGCTCGGCGGGCGAGCTCGACGTGCTGGTGGTGCGCGAGCGCGCAGCCGTCGGCGCAGCAGCGCCGAGCGGCTCGAGGCGCTGCGCCGGCTGATCGCGATGCTCGGCGCGCACCTGCTGGTCGAGGAGGGCGACGAGCGTCGCGGTCCTGCGGCGCGTCGCCCGCGAGCGCGGCACGACCTACGTCCTGCTCGGCCCGCCGGGCCCGCCGCGGGCTCGGCCGCTTCGGCGAGCCGCTGCTGCTGCGGATCCTGCGCGCGCTGCCCGACGTCGACGTCCGGGTCATCGCCGACCGTCACGCGCCGGAGTAGCGCGCCCACGGGCCGGGAGTGGCGCTCGCGTAGCATCGGAAGCCATGCCTGAAGTACGGGAGCTTCTTGAGGGTGAATCGCGCCGCGCGGCCGCGGCGCTGCTGGAACTGCGGCCGCACGTGGGGTCGCCGGCGGCGATGGTCGAGCGCATCGACGCGCAGCGCCCCGGCGGCTACCGCGTCGTCGCCGCGTTCGACGACGGCGAGGAGGACGCCGCCGCCGTGGCCGGCTTCCGGATCGCGGAGAACCTCGCGTGGGGGCGCTTCGTGTACGTCGACGACCTCAGCACGCGCGCGTCGCACCGCGGCCGCGGGCACGCCGATGCGGTGATGGCCTGGGTCGCCGAGGAGGCGGGGCGCGCCGGCTGCGCCGGGCTGCACCTCGACTCGGGCGTCGGCCCCGACCGCCAGGACGCGCACCGCTTCTACTTCCGCCACCGGATGCGGATCTCCTCGTACCACTTCGAGCGGAACCTGCCGTGATCGGGGTCGCGCGCCGGCGGCGCGACGGGAGCGAGAAGGTCCGCGGCGCGACGCGCTACGTGGGCGACATGGACGTCCCGGGGCTGCTGCACGCGCGGCCGGTGCTGGCCGCCGAGGCGCACGCGCGCCTGCTCGGCATCGAGACCGGCGACGCGCTCGCGGTGCCGGGCGTCGTGGCCGTGCTGACCGCGGCCGACCTGCCGCTGGCGGGCGGAACCGGGCGCGTGGCCGAGCCGCTGGCCCGCGAGGAGATCGTGTGGTCGGGCCAGCCCGTCGCCTTGGTGATCGCCGAGACCGAAGCCGCCGCCGAGGACGGCGCCGCGCTGGTCATGGTCGACGACGAGCCGCTGCCCGCGGTGCTCGACCTCGAGGCCGCGATGGCGTCCGGCGCCGCGCCGTCGCGGGTGACGAACGTCGCGGGCGGCGGTGACGGCGGCGCGGGCGCACACGGCGCCGGTGGCGGCTCCGACGACGCCGGCGACGCGCCCGACTCGCCCAACGTGGCCTCGTTCGCGCGGCTGCGCGGCGGCGACGTCGAGGCCGCGCTTTCGCGCGCCGACGCCGTCGTCTCGGGCCGCTTTCGCACCAACTGGATCCACCAGGCCTACCTCGAGCCGCAGTCGTGTCTGGCGTGGGTCGACCCGGACGGGACGCTGGTCGTGCACTCCTCGACGCAGGGCGCGTTCATGGCGCGCCAAGGCCTGGCCGACATGCTCGGGCTGGCGCTCGATCGCGTGCGCGTCCAGGCCGCGCCGCTCGGCGGCGCGTTCGGCGGCAAGCTGATGATCTCCGAGCCGCTGGCGGCGGCCGCCGCCTTGAAGCTGCGGCGCCCGGTGCGGATCGTGTTCCAGCGCACGGAGGACTTCGCCGCCGCCAACCCCGCGCCGGGCCAGCTGCTCGAGCTCGAGCTGGGCGCGACCGCCGACGGCACGCTCACGGGCATCCGCGGCCGGATCGTCGGCGACCGCGGCGGGCTGGGGGAGATGGGGGTCGAGGCGATCTCGACCAACCTCTCGTCCGGGCCGTACAACTGGCAGGCGCACGACCTGACCGCGATCGGCGTGACCACGAACCGCGTCAGCGCAGGCGCCTACCGGGCGCCGGGCGCGCCGCCGGCGGCGTTCGCGGTCGAGAGCCTGATCGACCGGCTCGCGGACGAGCTCGGGCTCGACCCGATCGAGCTGCGGCTCAAGAACGTGCTGCAGGCCGGCGACGCGGGCTTGGACGGACAGGAGATCAAGTCCTTCGGCGCGCGCGAGTGCCTCGAGGCCGTGCGCGCGCATCCGCTGTGGGCGCGGCGCTCCTCGCTCCCGGACGACGAGGGGATCGGCGTCGCGATCGGCTTCTGGCCGGGCGGGCTCGAGCCCGCGGCCGCGATCTGCCGGCTCGATGCCGACGGCAAGCTGACCGTCGTCACCGCCGCCTCGGACATGAGCGGGATCGAGAACGCGTTCATCGCGATCGCGGCCGAGACGTTCGGGCTGGCCGAGGACGGCGTGCGGGTGACGTTCGGCGACACCGCGAGCACCCCGTACGGCGGCGTGGCCGGCGGCTCGAAGGTCACCTACACGTACGGGCGCGCGATCGAGCGCGCGGCCGCCGTGGCCCGCGAGCGGCTGCTGGACGTGGCGGCGTCGGAGCTCGAGATCGCCCCCGAGGACCTCGAGCTGGTCGACGGCGAGGTGCGCCCGGTCGGCGCGCCTGGCCGCGCGGTCCGGATCGCCGACCTCGCGGCCAAGACGTACACGTTCGGCTCGCCGCACGCCCCGATCGAGGGCCACGGCGGCGTCGCGCAGGTCTCGCGCGCCCCGGGCGCCGCGGCGCACCTCTCGCACGTGCGCGTCGACCGCGAGACCGGCGCCGTGACCGTGCTCGCCCACGTCGTCGCCCAGGACGTCGGCAAGGCGCTCAACCCGGCGCTGGTCGAGGGCCAGATGCACGGCGGAACGGCGCAGGGGATCGGCTGGGCGCTGCTCGAGGAGCTCTCCTACGACGAGAACGGCCAGCTCCGCGGCGGTTCCTTCGCCGAGTACGCGCTGCCCTCGACCGATCAGGTCCCGCCGATCGAGACCCTGATCGTCGAGGTCCCAGCCCCCGACGGCCCGTTCGGCGCCAAGGGCATCGGCGAGCCACCGGTGTGCGGCGTCCCGGCCGCGATCGCCAACGCCATCACCGCGGCCACCGGCGCCCGCCTGAGCGAGCTCCCGATGACCCCGTTGCGCGTCTGGACCGCTCTCAGGCGTTGACCTCGTAGGCGTGACCGGCGCGCAGGACGGTCGCGTCGTCGAAGTGGCGGCCGACGAGCATCAGGCCGACCGGGAGGCCGTCGCTCATCCCGCACGGGACCGAGAGGGCCGGGTTGCCGGTGACGTCGAACGGCGACGTGTTGTGGAGGTTGCCGAGCGCGGCGCCGAGGACGTCGGGGATCGTGGCGTCCACGCGGGATCGCCCGCGCTTTCATCGCGGTGGTAGGGAGCAGCAGGACGTCGACGCGCTCGAGCGCGGCGGCGTAGGACGCCTTCAGGCGCCGGCCGAGGTTCTGGGCCTTGGCGTAGTAGTGATGGTTGTAGTCCTCGGAGAGGTAGGCGCCGATCAGCATCGTGAACTTGACCGTGACGGAGTAATCCATCGCGCGGGCGCGGCGGGCGCGGCCGTAGAAGTCCACGAGGTCGGTCGTGTAGTGGCCCTTGTGGTTGGTGCCGAACGCGTCGCCGCGGACCATCAGGTCGGTCGCGCCCTCCATCGCGATCGCGTTCCAGATCGCGAGCCCGTCGCGGTGCATCGGCACCGAGACCTCCTCGACGCTCGCGCCCGCGCGCGCCAGCACGTCGGCGGCCGCGCGCACGGCGGCGTCGACGTCGGGCTCGCTGACGTCGTCGATGCCGAAGCCCTCGGACAGCACGCCGACGCGCAGGCCGTCGGCGCCGACCTCGAGCGCCGCGCCGTAGTCCTGCACGGAGACGCCGATCTGACGCGGGTCGAGCCCGTCCTCGCCCGCGATCGCGCCCAGCATCAGCGCGCAGTCGGCCACGGTGCGGGCCATCGGCCCGATGTGGTCGAGCGTCAGCTCGATCGGGAAGATCCCGGTGTAGGGCACGAGGCCGTGGGTCGGCTTGTGCCCGCAGCAGCCGCTCCACGACGCCGGCAGCCGGATCGAGCCGCCCTGGTCGCCGCCCAGCGCCATGTCGCACTGCTCGTTGACGACCACCACCGCGCTGCCGTTGGACGACGAGCCGGCCAGGTACGCGGGGTTGTGCGGGTTGACCGGCTGCGGATCCGGATAGCCCGTGAGCCCGCCGCCGTCGAAGCAGAACGCGGGCACGGCCGCCTTGCCGACGATGTGCGCGCCCGCGTCGAGCAGCCGCGTGACGACGGTGGCGTCCTCGCGCGCCACGTAGCCCTCCATGATCGGCGAGCCGTTGAGCATCGGCAGGCCGGCCACGCAGACGTTGTCCTTGACCCCGACCGTCTTGCCCGCCAACGGACCTTCGGCCGCGCCCGGGATCGAGCACTTCCAGGCCCAGCCGTGGCCGGGGTTCTCGTCGCCGACCGGCCGGTGGCCGAGATCCGCGCGCGGCCACTTCACCGGCAGGCTGCTCGTCGGGCAGCTCGTCGAGCCGGTCGAAGCCCGCGAGCGTCGGCACGGCGGCCGCCTCGAAGACGTCGAGCTCCTCCTCGGTGAGCGTCATGTGGAACGTGTCCGCGATCCACTCGAGCTGCTGCCGGTTCGGCGGCTGGACGGGCATGCGACTACCTCCTCTGGCCGATCTCCTCGAGCTCCGTCAGCGCGTGGGCCGCGCCTTCGAGGAACGCCCACGCGTCGTCGATCTGCTCGCGATCGCCGACGATCCCGAAGTCGACCCGGTTCTTGTAGGACACGACGGTGATGTTGAGCCCGACGCCGTCGACGATCACCGACACCGGGAAGTTCGACTGCAGCTCCGCGCCCGCGCAGTAGAGCGAGGTGCGGGGCCCGGGCACGTTGGAGATCACGAGGTTCAGCGGCGGCCGCGTGCGGCTGAGGATGTCGACCGTGTTGCGCGCCGCGAGCGAGGCGACGGCGGGCGGGATGAACGCGGTGGCGTCGGTCAGCAGCGAGGCGGGCAGGGCGCTGTGGCGCTCCTTGGCGCTGCGCAGGTTCTCGTGCGTGCGCCGCAGCCGGGCCGCCGGATCGGGCTCGTTGGTCGGGATCGGCACGATCATCATCGAGATCCGGTTGCCCCACGCGCCGCGCTCGTCGCGCTTGCGCACGGACATCGGGATCATGGCCACGAGCGGGTCGTCCGGCAGCGCGTCGCGCTCGAGCAGCCATTCGCGCACGGCGCCGGCGCAGAGCGTGACGACGACGTCGTTGACCGTCGTCCCGAACTCGCGCCGGACCTGGCGCACGGCGTCGAGCGAGAGCGAGCCGAACGCGAAGCGGCGATGGGCCGACACCGGGCCGTTGAACGGCGTCATCGGCGCGCGCGCCTTGGTCACTTCGAGCACGCCCGCGCTCTCGTCGGCGCCGAACGTGCGCCGCACGCGCGAATAGACGTGCGAGAGCGTCGGCACGCCCGGAAGCGCGTTCACGCCGGGCAGATCGGTGAAGCCCGCGACGGTCGTGGGCAGCGAGCGCAGCGCGCGCAGCGGCTGGCGCGGGAGCCCGCGCAGGCCGCGCGCGAGCATCATCCGGTCGCGCGGCACGGGCGGCGGCGAGCCGTAGCCCGGCGGCGGCGGCTCGATCACGCGCCCGACCGGCTCGGGGTCGAGCAGCGCGGCCATGATCTCGTTGCCCGAGATGCCGTCCACGGCCGAGTGATGGATCTTGCTCAGCAGCCCCACCCGGCCCCCGGTCAGCCCGTGGATGACGTAGAACTCCCACAGCGGCCGGGCGCGGTCCAGCGGGCGCCCGAAGATGCGCGCGACGGTCTCGGCCAGCTGGCGGTCGTCGCCGGGCGGCGGCACCGCGGACTCGCGGACATGGAAGTCGAGGTCGAAGTCCGGGTCGTCGGCCCAGTAGGGCAGATCGATCCCCAGCGGCACCTCGACGAGCCGCCAGCGCAGCGGCGGGAGCAGGTGCAGGCGCTCCGCGAGCAGCTGTTTGACTTCGTCGGCGCCGAGCCGGCCGCCCGGAGCGGTCGACGGGTCGTAGATGCCCAGGAAGGCGACATGGCCGTAGATCCGCGCCGACTCGACGGCCAGGAACTGTGCGTCGAGCGAGGTCAGCTGCCGCATCGGCATCAACTATCCCAAGTTCGGGCGTTGCTCCGCCGCCTGACACCCGCCGCCGCGGTCGATCGCGGCCGGCGCTCGCGCCGGCCGCCGCTACGCCACGATCGCGTCGATCACGACCGCGCCGCGCGCACGGGCCACCGACACGCGGTGGTGGCCGTCGCGGATCGCGTAGCCGTCGCCGACCTGCACCACGGAGATCGGCGGCAGGCCCGCGCCCGTCTGCTCGGCGACCCACACGCTCAGCCAGCGCTTGCGGGCCCGCGGCGCGGGCCGGAACTCGCGGTCGAACTCGCGCGCACGGCCCGGCTCGAGCGTGCCGGTGATCGCGTCGAGCGGGATCTCCCGCACGCCCACCGTCGCGACCGAGCGCCGCGGCAGCGTCCGCTCGTCGTGCACGAGCAGCCCTGCGCGCTCCGCGCACTGGCGCAGCAGGCGGCGCATGATCGAGGCGCGCCGGCGCGATCGGGTCGCCTGCCCGAAGGCCCGCTCGCCCTCCATGTGGCTCAACGCGACGTGGTGGTGGGACAGCATGCAGTCAAGGTGCCAGCTCCGGCGGCCTTTGTCATTACGGCTCCCCGGAGACGTGGGTGCGGGTGACCGCCTTGGAAGGGTTCGAATCCAGCGTGCTAGTGATGGGCGGGTGATACGAGTGACCGTCTGGGGCGAGAACGTCCATGAACGCAACGAGGAACCGGTTCGCGCGCTCTATCCCGAGGGGATGCACGCCACGATCGCCGCGGGCCTGTCCGACCTCTTGGGCGAGCGCGTGCAGGTCCGCACGGCAACGCTCGAGCAGCCCGAGCACGGGCTGACCGCGGAGGTGCTGGACGCGACCGACGTCCTCACCTGGTGGGGGCACATCGCGCACGACCAGGTCGACGACGCCGTGGTGGCGCGGGTGCAGCGGGCGGTGCTCGGCGGGATGGGACTGCTCGTCCTGCACTCCGCGCACTACTCGAAGATCTTCAAGGCCCTGCTCGGCACCCCGTGCGACCTGCGCTGGCGCAACGACGGCGAGCGCGAGCTGGTGTGGACCGTCGCGCCGTCGCATCCGATCGCGGCGGGCGTGCCGAACCCGATCGTGATCGAGGCGCAGGAGATGTACGGCGAGCCGTTCGCGATCCCCGCGCCCGAGGAGCTGATCTTCATCTCCTCGTTCGCCGGTGGCGAGGTCTTCCGCGGCGGCTGCACCTGGGTGCGCGGCGCGGGCCGGATCTTCTACTTCAGCCCGGGCGACCAGGAGTACCCCGTCTACCACCATCCGGACGTCCGGCGCGTGCTGGCGAACGCGGTCGAGTGGGCGGCGCCGCGGCTGCGCACGGACGACTTCGGCAGCCCCGAGTCGCCGGTGGGGTGGTGGCAGTGAGGGCCGGCGTGATCGGCGTCGGCTGGGCCGGGCAGCAGCACATCAAGGCCTACTCGGCGCTCGACGGCGTCGAGCTGGTCGGAATCGCCGGGCTCGAGGAGGACGTGCGCTCGGAGCTGGCCGCCGAGTACGGCGTCGCGCACGACGTCGCGCGCTGGGAGGACCTGCTCGAGCTCGAGCTCGACGCGGTCAGCGTCGCCGTGCCGACGTTCCTGCACGCGCCGATCGCCGTCGCGGCGCTGGAGCGCGGCCTGCACGTGCTCTCGGAGAAGCCGATCGCTTTGAACGGGGCCGAGGCGGACGACATGGTGGCCGCGGCGCGCGCGGCCGGCCGCGTGCTCGACGTCGCCTTCAACCACCGCCGCCGCGGCGACGTCCAGCGGCTCAAGCAGGTCATCGACGAGGGCCGGCTGGGGCGGACGTACTACGCCAAGGCCTGGTGGCTGCGCCGCTCCGGGGTCCCGACGCCCGGCTCCTGGTTCACCCGGTCCGAGCTGGCCGGCGGCGGCCCGCTGGTCGACATCGGCGTGCACGTGCTCGACTTCACGCTCTTCCTGCTCGGCAACCCGAGCGTGCGCGCGGTCAGCGCGTCCACCTACGACCTGCTGGGCACGAACGGCTTCGGCGGCAGCCGGTACTCCGGCAAGTCCGGCGCCACCGGCGAGTCGGTCTTCGACGTCGAGGATCTCGCGACCGTCTTCATGCGGCTCGACGACGGCGGCACGCTTCTGCTCGAGGCCAGCTGGGCCGCCCACCGGGTCGACGGCGACCAGTGGGGCGCCACGCTCTACGGCACCGAGGGCGGTGCCGAGTGGTTCGTCGACGACTATGCCGAGGTCGGCTCGCTGCAGATCTTCGGCGACGACGGCGGCACTCCGACCGTCGAGCGCCTGAGCTCGAAACCGGGCGGCAAGCACCACGCCGTCGTCTCGGACTTCGTCGACATCGTCCGCTCGGGCGACTGGGCCGCGCACGACGGCTCGAGCGCCGCCAAGCTCGCCCACATCGTCGACGCCTGCTATCGCTCGGCCCGCGAGCAACGCGAGGTCGAGCTAGCCGGCACGCAGGGGGAGCCGGGAGCGTAGGAGGGCGGCGTGGCCGGCGCGGCGGGTGTCGCCGAGGCGCTCGAAGCGGTCGGAGAGGCCGAGCAGCGCGGCGAAGGCGAGCTCGTGGGTGCAGTGGCGGCGCAGGCTCCAGGGGTCGGCCTTGCGGCCGTCCATGGTCGCGTCGATCAGCCACAGGCGGTCGCCGTCGGAGAGCCCGGCGTACCAGCCGGTCGGGGCGGAGAGGACGTGCACCGGCAGCCCGGCGCGGCGGCCGACCTCGGCGGTCAGGCAGGCGAGCACCAGCGGGTGGCCCGCACGGGCCTCGAGCGCGGTGTCGAACCACAGGCCGGCGACGCTCGAGCGGTCGGCGTCGAAGCCCGGATCGGTGTCGAGCAGGTCGGCCAGCCGGGCCGCGGCGACACGCAGATTGCCGGCGGCGAGGCCGAAGAGGGGGAGGGCGAGCTCGTCCAGTCGCTCGTCGACGGCGTCGGCGTCGACGGCGCGGAATTCCGCGGCGAGGGAGAGCATCAGGTCGGCGATCGGCGGGCAGCCGCCGCTCGCCAGGCGGGTGAAGCCGTCCATTTCCGACCAACGCTATCAGGATTTGTTAGGTCGCCCTAACTCCACTCGTCAAGGTAGCGTCGGCAGTGGATGCGGGTGTTGTTCGCCAGCCTGATCGCGCTGCTGCTCGCGGCCCCGGCCGCGGCAGCGGACACGATCGTCTTCCGGCGCGGCACGGACGTCTGGCGGATGGATCCCGACGGCAGGGGCCAGCGCGCGCTCACCCACGGCGAGCATCGCTACGAGTGGCCGTCGGCGGCCGACGACGGCGTGGTCGTCGCGCTCGACGAGGCCGGCCGGCTGCACCGCTTCTCGCCCGCCGGCACGCCGCTCGGCGCGCCGATCCCGACCGCCGCCACCGGCGCGACGGAGGACACGCCCGCCGAGACCCCGATGCGCGTGCGGATCTCGCCCGACGGGTCGAAGATCGCCTACGACGAGGTGATCGACGGCGAGATCACGACGCTGTGGACGCCGGCGACCGCCACCGGGCTCGAGTTTCCCGGCCAGGCACAGGGCCAGGCCGGCTTCGTCGCGCCCTCGTGGATCGGCAACGGGCTGCTGGCGCTCAGCCGCGACGTCACCTCCGAGGCCGCCTGCACCGGTCGCGCTCTACACGGTCGGCGGCGGTGACGGCAGCCACCAGCCGTGGTTCGGCGACGACGGCGCGACGTGGGCCACCGGCTTTGTCGCCGCGACGTCGCGCGCCGGGACCCGGATCGCGGTGCTCGAGGACGACGCGGCCGACCAGAACGGCACACCGAGCCGCGTCGTGCTGCGGCTGTTCGTCGCGACCGCGCCCGGCGGCGCGGCGTCGTTCCGCTGCGAGCTCCCGCTCGAGGCCGCGGACACCTACGCGTCGACGAGCCCGACGTTCTCGCCCGACGGCGCCCGGGTCGCCTGGGCGCAGAGCGACGGCATCCACGTCGCGGCGCTCGGCGCGCTCGACGACTGCGGCGCGATCCGCGGGCGCGTCGTGACGCTGCCGGGCGCGTGGGAGCCGCATTGGAGCCCCGCGGACGAGCCGCCGCCGCGCGCCGGCGCGCCGGGCGGCGCGAAGCTGTCGCTGCGCGTGCAGACGCGCGCGCGGCCGTACCGCCGCACGCTGCGCCGGCACGGCGTTCGGGTGCGGGTCACCGTCAGCGCGCCGGCCACGGTCCGCCTCTCGGTCAAGGTCGGCGGCACGAAGCGCTACCTGGGGAGCGTGACGCGCAAGCTGGTGAACGCGGGCACGACGACGGTCCGCGTGCGGCTGCGCTCCGTGGGCGCCGCACGGCGGCTCGTCCTGCGCGCGAGCGCGCCGGGCGCGACCGCGGTCGAGCGATCGATCCGCCCGCGCGCGGCGGCGAGGGTCGCCGTCGTAGGCCCGCGCGGCGCGGCGACGGTCGCCGCGGCCTCCCCGACGCGCGGCGACCGTCTCTGAGCCGGC
Source organism: uncultured Solirubrobacteraceae bacterium (assembly GCA_963755275.1). Lineage (GTDB taxonomy): Bacteria > Actinomycetota > Thermoleophilia > Solirubrobacterales > Solirubrobacteraceae > Solirubrobacter. Next base: position 36,490 of record CAVWJU010000013.1, read on the forward strand.
ACGGCGGCGCCGGCTGAGCCGTGTCCGTGCTGCGCTGCCCGCACTGCGGTGGGTCCCTCACCACCGTCGGAGCGACGCTGAAGTGCGCGCGCGGGCACAGCTTCGACGTCGCGCGTCAGGGCTATGTCGCGCTCGAGCGCAAGGCCGCGCGCGGCGACACGACGGCGATGGTCGAGGCCCGCGCGCGCTTTCTCGGCGCGGGCCACTACGCGCCGATCGCGGCCGCGCTGGTCGCCGCCGCCGGCGAGCCGCGGACGATCGTCGACGTCGGCGCCGGCCCCGGGTACTACCTGGCGCAGCTGCTCGAAGCGCGGCCGCAGGCGCGCGGGTTCGCGCTCGACTCCTCGCGCCCGGCGCTCAAGCGGGCGGTCAAGGCCCATCCGCGGATCACCGCCGTGGCGTGCGACATCTGGGCCGCGCTGCCGCTCGAGGACGGCGCGGCGGACCTGCTCGTCAACGTCTTCGCGCCCCGCAACCCGACGGAGATCCGGCGCGTGCTGGCACCGGGAGGGACCCTGGCCGTCGTCACGCCGACCGAGCGCCACCTGCGCGAGCTCGACCTGCTCGCGGTCCATCCCGGCAAGCGCGAGCAGTTGCACGGCGCGTTCGGAGCGCCGGAGTCCAGCGAGCTCGTGGAGTTCGCGATGGAGCTCGACGAGGCCGCCGTCGAACAGCTCGTCGCGATGGGGCCGAGCGCGCACCACGACCGGAAACCGGGCGGCGCGGCGCGCGTGACCGCGTCGGTCGTGGTCGAGTCGTTCAGGGGTTGAGCGTGCCCTCGCGCGCGCCGGGACCCCAGGTGTCCGGCAGCTTGTAGCCGCCGGCCAGCGGGTCGGCCGGGTCGACGACGAGCTGATGGAAGCCCGTGATCCACGCCCGGCCGGTGATCGCGGGCACGACCGCGTCGTACGGGCCCACCTTCGTGCGGCCGACCACGCGGCCGGTGAAGCGCGTGTCGAGCACGCTCTCGGCGACGTAGGTCTCGCCCATCTGACCCGCGCGCGTCGAGCACCGCGATCCGCGCCGAGGTGGCCGTTCCCGTCGGTGCGCGGTCGAGCCGCCCGGGGGAGACGATGGTCGCGTGCCGGGCGTCGCCGCCCGCCCGCGGCGGCGCGACGAAGACCACGAACGAGAGGTACCCGAGCGGCTCCGACAGCGGGTGTTGCGATCGTCAGCTGCTCGGTCACGTGCGGGCGGATCCGCTCGCCCAGCTCGCCCAGGTCGCGCGCCTCGTCCGGGACGATCGAGAACCCGAGCGCGGCCGCGTCCACGAACGCGCAGAACGCGCCGCCGTACGCCAGATCGACCGACACCGTCCCCACGCCGGGCACCTCGACGGCCGCGTCCAGCTCCGCGCAGAACGCCGGCACGTTCTCGAACGTGAGCCGCTCGACGCGACCGCCGGAGCAGTCCGCGACGACCCGCACGAGCCCGGCCGGCGCCTCCAGCACCAGCGAGGTCGTCGGCTCGACCATCTCCACCATCCCGGTCTCGAGCAGCACGGCCGCGGTGTTCAGCGCGTTCGTCCCCGACATGCCCTCGTAGGACGAGGACTCCATGATCACGAAGCCGGCGTCCGCCGAAGCGGACGGCAGCACGACGGTGGCCGACAGTGGCGCGGACCCGCGCGGCTCGAACAGGCACAACCGTCGCAGCCAGTCGCCCTCGCGCTCGAGCCACAGCGCCTTGTCGAGCATCGTCGCGCCCGGGACGTCCAGCACGCCGCCGACGACGACCCGGGTCGCCTCGCCCTCGGCGTGGGCGTCGACGCAGTGGATCACCCTGGCGGCCCGCATCCGTGGCACGCTACCGGGCATGGGTCGCTTGGAGGGGAAGGTCGCGGTCGTGACCGGGGCGGGGTCGGGCATCGGCCGCGCGACCGTGCGCCGCTTCGCGCACGAGGGCGCGCGCGTGATCGCCGCCGACCGCGACCTCGCGGCCGCGCGCGAGACCTGCGAGGGGCTCGATGCCCAGGCGGTGCGCGCCGACGTCACCGACCGCGTGAGCGTGGAAGCGCTGCTCGAAGGGGAGCGCCATATCGACGTCTACTTCAACAACGCCGGCATCCCCGAGACGATCAAGCCGCTGGCCGAGATCACCCGGCAGGAATGGGATGCGGTGATCGACGTCAACCTGACCGCGCTCTTCCTCGCCGCCCAGGTCGCCGCGCCCAAGCTCACGGGCGGCACGCTCCTCGTCACCGCCTCGATCATCGCCAACCGCCCGCGCCCCGGGCTCGCGGCCTACGTGGCCAGCAAGGCCGGCGTCATCGGGCTGGCCAAGGCGCTCGCGGTCGAGCTCGCCCCCGACGTCCGCGTCAACGTCATCAACCCCGGCCCGGCCAACACGCCGATGCTCGACGGCTTCGGCTTCGACTCGGACCCTGCACAGGCGCTCCCGCTCAAGCGCCTGATCGAGCCCGAGGACATCGCCGGCGCCGCGGTCTATCTGGCCTCCGACGACGCGCGCGCGATCACCGGCGCCGTCTTCAACGTCGACGCCGGCCGCGATCTATGAGCAGCTTCATGGCCATCGACCCCTCGACGGGCCACGAGTTCGCCGAGCTCCCCGACACGTCGGCCGAGCAGGTCGCCGAGATGGTGCAGGACGCCCGGCGCGCGCTCGACGTCGAGCACGAGTGGCGGACGCCGCAGACGCGCGCCGCCGCGCTGACCGCGCTCGCCCGACGGATCGAACAACAGGCGGGCAAGCTCGCCGAGCTCGAGACGCGCGACACCGGCAAGCCGCTCAAGCAGGCGCAGGCCGACGTCACCGCCACGGTCCGCTACCTCGACTACTACGCGGGCTCGATCGAGCGCCTCGAGGGCCGTCAGATCCCGCTCGGCCCCGACCTCCTGGACTACACGCGGCGCGAGCCGTGGGGCGTGTGCGCCCAGATCATCCCCTGGAACTATCCGCTGCAGGTCGCGACCCGCTGCGCCGCGCCGGCGCTCGCCGCCGGCAACGCCGTGATCCTCAAGCCGTCCGAGCTGGCCTCGATCACGCCGCTGCGGCTGGCCGAGCTCGCGCTCGACGCCGGCGTCCCGAGAGGCCTGATCCAGATCGCCACCGGCGACGGCGCGACCGGCGCGGCGCTCGTCGAGCACCCGGGCGTCGCGCACGTGACGTTCGTCGGCTCGGCGGCCAACGGCCGCCGCGTGGCCGAGGCGTGCGCCCGCCGCCTGGTCCCGCTCGAGCTCGAGCTCGGCGGCAAGTCGCCTAACGTCGTCTTCGCTGACGCCGACCTCGACCGGGCCGTCCCCGCAATCGTCAGCGGCTTGATCCAGAACGCCGGCCAGAGCTGCTCGGCGGGCTCGCGCCTGCTGGTCGAAGCGAGCGTTCAGACCGACGTCGTGGCACGCGTCAAGCACGCCTTCGAGGCCGTGAAGATCGGGCCCGGGATCGAGGACCCCGACCTCGGCCCGCTGATCTCCGAGCGCCAGCTCGAACGCGCGACGACGATGCTCGCCTCGGCACGCGAGCAGGGCGCCACGATCGTCACCGGCGGCGAGCACGAGGGCGGCCTCTATCTCCAGCCGACGCTCGTCGCCGACGCCGGCCCTGAGCTCGAGATCTTCACCGAGGAGGTCTTCGGCCCGGTCCTGACCGTCAACGCCTTCGCCGACGAGCGCGAGGCGATCCGGCTCGCCAACGCGACGCCCTACGGGCTCGTCGCCGGCGTCTGGACGCGCGACCTCAGCCGCGCCCACCGCGTGGCCGCGGCCGTCCAGGCCGGCCAGGTGTTCGTCAACACCTACGGCGTGGGCGGCGGCGTCGAGCTGCCGTTCGGCGGCATGAAGGGCTCCGGGTACGGCCGCGGCAAGGGCATCGAGGCGCTGTTGGCGTACTCGCAGGTCAAGAACGTGTGCATTGCCCTCTAGACCCGTCCTGATCGTCATCCTCGGCTCGCTCGTGGCGATCGGGCCGTTGTCGATCGACATGTACCTGCCCGCGCTGCCGGAGATCACGCGCTCGCTCGGGGCGCACTCCGCCGCCGTGCAGCTGACGCTGACCGCCTGCGTCGCGGGGATCGCGCTCGGGCAGCTCGTCGCCGGCCCGCTCAGCGACCGCTTCGGCCGCCGGCGCCCGCTGATCATCGGGATGCTGGCCTACGCCGGCGTCTCGCTGCTGTGCGCGCTCGCGCCGAACGTGCTGGCGCTGACCGTCCTGCGCCTGCTGCAGGGCTTCGCGGGCGGCGCCGGGATCGTGATCAGCCGCGCGGTCGTGCGCGACCTCTACACCGGCGCTGCGGCCGCGAAGCTGTTCAGCTCGCTGATGCTGGTCACGGGGCTGGCGCCGATCCTGGCGCCGATGATCGGCGCCGCGGTGCTCCAGTTCACCTCCTGGCACGGGATCTTCGTCGTGCTCGCCGGCCTCGCACTCGCGATCCTCACGCTCGCCGCCGCTGGCGCTGCCCGAGACGCTCAAGACGCGCGACCCGGGCGGCAACACGCTGCGCACGATGCGCGCGCTGCTGCGCGAGCGGTCGTTCATGGGCTACGCGCTCACGAGCGGGCTGGCGTTCGGCGCGCTGTTCGCCTACATCTCCGGCTCGTCGTTCGTGCTCCAGGACGTCTACGGGCTCTCGCCGCAGGCCTTCAGCCTGGCCTTCGGCGTCAACGGCCTCGGGCTCGTGGCCGGCAGCCAGATCAACGCGCGGCTCGTCACGCGCTACGGTCCCGCGTACCTGCTGCGCCGGGCTCTGCTGGCGATCGCGGCCGCCGCGGCGGCGCTGCTCGCGGTCACCATCGTCGATCTCGGCGTCTGGCCGGTGATGATCAGCACGTTCGTCGTCATGTCCAGCCTCTCGTTCGTGATGCCCAACACCACCGCGCTCGCCTTGGCCGAGCACGGCGCCGTGGCCGGCTCGGCCTCCGCACTGCTCGGCGTCACCCAGTTCCTCGTCGGCGGGCTGGCGGCGCCGCTCGTCGGGCTGGGCGGAACGGCCAGCGCCGTCCCGATGGCCGTCGTCATGCTCGCGCTCGCCGTCGGCGCGGTCGGAGTCGATCGATGGCGCTCGTAGCCATCTCCGCCCCGTACGGCGCCGGCGGGAGCCGGGTCGCGCCCGCGCTGGCGGAGAAGCTCGGCGTGCCCTTCCTCGACCGCCCGGCCGACACGGAGCCCGACCACTCGCTCTCCAAGCTGTGCTCGATCGGGCTCGCCTGGGGCACGCCCGCGGGCATGGAGCTCGAGGACCTCGTGCCCGGCGATGCGCGCCGGCGCGAGATCGAGGCCGAGCTCGAGGCGATGCACGACGGCGTCGTGCTCGGCCGCGCCGCCGCCGTGCTGCTGCGCGACGACCCGCGCGTGCTGCGCGTCCTGCTCACCGGTCCGCCCGAGCGCCGGATCGAGCAGGCGATGCGGTGGGAGGGCATCGACCGCCACACCGCCGCGCGCCGGCTGCGAACGCACCGACCGCGCACGGCTGGCCTACCACCAGACGCTCTACCGCGTCGATCCGCGCTCGTCGGAGCTCTACCACCTGATGGTGGACTCGACGGCGATCCCGCTCGACGCCTGCGTCGAGCTGATTGCCGCCGCCGCGCACGGGTAACCGAATACAGGTGAGCCGCAAGGACGCCGTACTGGCGGCCGTCGACGAGCTGGCGGGCGAGCTCGTCGAGCTCCTGCAAGCGCTGATCCGGCTGCCCACGGTCAACCCGCCCGGGGAGGGCTACGAGGCGTTCGTGGCCGACCTGCAGACGCGCCTGGACGCGCTCGGCTACGCGACCGAGGTCCACCGCGTCCCGGACGAGGAGCTGGCCACGCTCGCCCCGTTCGGCGAGGGCCTGCCGCGCCCGAGCCTGCTCGCGACGCTGTCGGACGGCGACGGGCCGACGGTCCACCTCAACGGCCACTACGACGTCGTCCCGGTCGGCAACGACTGGACGCGCGACCCGTTCGGCGGCGAACTCGTCGACGGCTGGATCTACGGCCGCGGCGCCGCCGACATGAAGAGCGGGCTGGCGGCGCAGGTGATCGCGGCCGAGGCGCTGCGGAGGACGGACTGGGCGGGCACGATCGTGCACAGCGCGGTGCCCGACGAGGAGACCGTGGGCGTGCGCAACGCCGGCATGGGCTGGCTCGTCGAGCAGGGCCTGATCACCGCCGACGCGCTGATCATCACCGAGCCGTTCGGCCCCGACGGCGTCGGGATCGGCCACAAGGGCGCGATCTGGGGCGAGATCACGCTGCACGGCAAGCAGGCCCACGGCTCGAGCCCGCGGCTCGGCGTCAACGCCGTCGAGGCGATGGCGCGCTACCTGGCCGCGCTCGACAGCACCTTGCGCCCGCAGCTCGAACAGCGCGTCACCGACCTCGGCGTGACGCCCGACGAGCCGCGCGCGACGCTCTCCTTCGACACGATCCGCGGCGGAGCGGCGACCAACATCGTCCCCGACCGCTGCACGGTCACGTTCAATCGCCGCCTGATCCCGGGCGAGGACCTCGACAGCGCCCGCGAGGAGCTGCTCGCGCCGCTGGAAGGCCTGGAGTACGACTATCGCGAGACGTATTCGACCCAACCCGTGCTGGTGGGGGAGGACGAGCCTGTGGTGCAGGCCGCCTGCCGCGCGGTCCGCGACCTCGGCCTGGAGCCGAGGATCCTGATCTCGGCCGGCAGCGACGACCAGCGGTTCGTCGTCCAGGGCGCCGGCATCACCAACTCGCTCGTGTACGGCCCGGGCACCACGGGCCTGTCGCACGTCAGCGACGAGAGGATCTCGGTCGAGGACCTCGTGCTCGGCACGAAGGGCCTGGCGCTGATCCTCGCCGATCTCCTGGGGGTCCAATGAGTCAATACCGCGGCCGCCGCTCGTTGCTGTGGCTGATCGTCCCGTTCGCCCTGTTCGTGTTCGCGCTCCCGCTCGCGAACCGGATCGACCCGGTGATCCTCGGGCTGCCGTTCCTGATGTTCTGGATCCTGATCAGCGTGATCCTCAGCCCGCTGTCGATCTGGCTGGCGTCGCGCAAGGACCCGCTGTTCGCGCGCGACGAGCCGGAGGCGACCGATGTCGACTGACGCCACGGTCGCCATCGCGATCTTCGCGGTGGGCATGCTCGCCACGATCGCGCTCGGGATCGCGGCCGTCCGCGGCCGCGACGCCGACCTCAGCGAGTGGTCCGTCGGCGGGCGCAGCTTCGGCGTGCTGCTGACCTGGGTCCTGTTCGCCGGCGAGTCCTACACGAGCTTCTCCTACCTCGGCGCCGCCGGCTGGGCCTACGGCTACGGCGCGCCGATCTTCTACCTCGTCGCCTACATGGCCACGGGCTACGTCACCGTCTACCTGTTCGCGCCGATGGTCTGGGGCTACGCCAAGCGCCACGGGCTGATCTCGATCTCGGACATCCTCGCCCACCGCTTCCGCTCGCCGCGCTTCGGCGTCTTCGTGGCGATCGTGGCCACGATCGCGCTGCTGCCCTACATCCAGCTGCAGATCCAGGGCATGGGGCTGGTCGTGAGCGCGATGTCCTACGGCGAGATCGGGCTCAAGACGGCGTTCGTGATCGCGTTCGTGGTCAGCGTCGGCTTCGTGCTGATCAGCGGCCTGCGCGGCAGCGCCTGGGTGAGCGTGCTCAAGGACGCGCTCGTGATCCTCACGATCGCGTTCCTGGCGATCTACCTGCCGCTGAAGCTGTTCGGCAGCTACGGCAACCTGTTCGAGCGCCTGCGCACCGAGCGGCCCGAGTGGCTGACGCTGCCCGGCAACGAGTCACCGGGCCTGGGCGTGCTGTGGTTCGTCTCGACCTGCATCCTCAACGGCGTCGCGTTCACCGTCTTCCCGAGCTTCGTCGCGGGCTACCTGGGCTCCAAGAGCCCGAACACGATCCGCCGCAACGCGATCTTCCTGCCGATGTACTCGCTGCTGCTGCTGGTGCCGATGATGCTCGGGATGGCGGCGATCTTCGTCGTCCCGAACCTGGACACGAACGACCTCGCGCTGCTGAGCATGGTCACGCGCGAGCTGCCGGCCTGGGTCGTGGGGATCATCGGCGTCGCCGGCGCGTTGAGCGCGATCGTCCCGATGGCGGTGTTCATGCTCTGCATCGGCACGATGTGGGGCAAGAGCGTGATCGGCCTCGGCCGCGACGATCCCGCGCGCCACAAGCGCCTGTCGCAGCTCGTCGTGGTCGCCAGCGGGCTGGTCGCGCTCGGCGGCGCGCTCGCCTTCCCGGACGCGCTGGTGCGGCTCTCGGTGCTCTCCTACGAGGGCGTCGCGCAGCTCGTCCCGGCGGTCGTCGGCGGGCTGCTGTGGCGGCGGATGACGGCCGCGGGCGCCACCGCGGGCATCGTCGTCGGCTGGGCGATCGTGTGCCCGCTGGCGCTCTCGGGCAACGACCCGTTCCTCGGCATCAACGCCGGCCTGCTCGGGCTGATCGCCAACGTGCTGGTCAACGTCACGGTGAGCCGGGCGCGGCCTGAGCCGGCCGCGCCCGCAGCGCTTTCAGCGGTCGCCGGGGTCGCTCACGCCCTCCTCGAGCCAGCGTGTAGCGGCCGTCGAGGAGGTTGATCGCGGCCTTGTAGCCCGCGTCGTCGTCGTTGTTCCAGAGCGCGTGGAACAGCCCGTCGGCGCGGCGCCGGGCCTGCGCGCAGAACAGGTCGGCGAGCTCGCGCGCCGAGTCGGCGCGCTCGGGTGACTCGCGCGCGATCGTGTCGGCGTAGACGACGGCGGCTGAGATCGCGAACAGCTCGGCGCCGATGTCGACGATCCGGCCCAGGAACGACTGGCGCTGCTCGAGCTTGGCCTGCCAGCGGCCCATCGCGTAGAAGGTCGAGCGGGCCAGCCGGCGCGACGAGCGCTCGGCGTAGCGCAGGTGCGTGGCCAGCGCGCCGAATTCGTCGAACGCCTTCGGCTTGTGGCCCTCGCCGACGACGAGCTTCGGCAGCCACTTGCCGTAGAACGCGCCCGCGGCGACGGCGCTCTTGGCCTTGTCGCCGAGCGGCGTCTCGGACTCGAGGATGTCGCCCGCGACCTGCAGGTGCTGGTCGACGGCCTCGCGCGCGATCAGCAGGTGCATGATCTCGGTCGAGCCCTCGAAGATGCGGTTGATGCGCATGTCGCGCAGCTTCTGCTCGGTCGGTATCGGCTTCTCGCCGCGCGCCTTCAGCGACGCGGCGGTCTCATAGCCGCGCCCGCCGCGGACCTGCATCAACTCGTCCAGCACCTTCCAGCCCAGCTCGGAGCCGTAGAGCTTGGCGATCGCGGCCTCGATGCGGATGTCGTTGCGCTTCTCGTCGGCAAGCCGGGAGGCGACGTCGAGCATCGCCTCGAGGCCGAACGCGGACGCCGCGATGAACGCGTTCTTCTGCGCCACCGCGTCGTGCTTGCCGATCGGCTTGCCCCACTGGACGCGCTCGTTGGACCACTCACGCGCGACCTTCGTCGCCCACTTGGACTCGCCGACGCAGATCGCCGGCAGCGCCAGGCGGCCGGTGTTGAGCGTGCTCAGGGCGATCTTGAGCCCCCAGCCCTCCTTGCCGATCAGGTTGGCCGCAGGGACGAAGACGTTCTCGAGCTGCGTGACCGAGTTCTCGATCCCCTTCAGGCCCATGAACGCGTTGCGGTGCTGGACCGTCACGCCCTCGGTGTCGCACGGGAGGATGAAGGCGCTGATCCCGCCGCGGCGGCCGTCGGACTTCGGCACCCGCGCCATCACCACCACGACGTCGGCGATCACGCCGTTGGTGGCCCACAGCTTGGTGCCGTTGAGGACGTAGCCGCCCTCGACCGGCTCGGCGCTCGTCGCCACGCGTGCGGGATCGGAGCCGACGTCGGGCTCGGTCAGCAGGAAGGCCGAGATGTCGTTGCGCGCCACCCGCGGCAGCCACTCGCGCTTCTGCTCCTCGCTGCCGAACATCCGCAGCGGCTCGGCGACGCCGATCGACTGGTGGGCGGACACGAGCGCGCCGAGCGCGCCGTGCCAGGTGCCGATCATCGTCAGCGCGCGGTTGTAGTAGACCTGCGAGAGCCCGAGGCCGCCGTACTCCTCGGCGACCTTCATGCCCATCGCGCCGATCCGCTTGAAGCCCTCGACGACGTCGTCGGGGATCTTCGCGTCGCGCTCGATCACCTCAGGGTCGACCTCGTTCTCGAGGAACTCGCGCAGGGTCGCGAGGAACGCGTCGCCCTTGGCGGTCGCCTCGGCGTCGAGCCGCGGCTGCGGGTGGATCAGGTCCAGCCGGTAGTTGCCGAGGAAGAGCTCCTTGCCGAAGCTCGGAAGTGTCCATTCCTGCTCGCGCGCCGCCTCGGCGACCTGCCGTGCCTCGCGCTCGCTGACGTCGGTCGTAGCCATCCGAGCATTACAGCGCAACCGGACCCCCGCGAGGCGCAGGTAGAGTTCCGCGCGGGTTGACCGATCTCGAAAGCGCGCGCCGCTGGATGGAGGCCCTGAGCTCGGCGCTGTCCGGCGCCGCGACGCCGGAACAGGTCGGGCACGGCATCGCGGAGCACGGCGCCCGCGCGCTGGGCGGAGTCGGCGGCGCGGTCTTCGCGCTCGACCACGACCGGGCACTGCTGCGGGTGCTCGCGACCTGGGGCTATCCCGAGGATGCAGTCGAGCCGTTTCGGGCGCTCCCGCTCACGTTCGCGTCACCCGCCGGGACGGCCGCGCTCGAGCGCCGGACGGTCGCCGTCGCCTCGTTGGAGGAGCTCGAGCGCCGCTATCCGGAGCTCGCGGCCACGTTGCCCGGTGGGGCCGTGCTGGCCGCCGTCCCGCTGCTCGCGGGCGACGAGGTGCTGGGCGCAGTCGGCGTCAGCCGGGACGGCCGCGCGTTCGACGCCGCCGAGCTCGAGCTGCTCGAGGCGCTCGGCCGCCAGGGCGGTCAGGCGCTCGAACGCGCTCGCCTGTATGACCGCCTGCACCGGCTGCAGACGACGACCGCGGCGCTCGCCCGCGCGCTGACGCCGCACGAAGTGGCCGCGACGGCGGCCGCGCAAGGCGCGCAGGCGCTCGGGGCCAGCAGCGCCTGGGTTGCGCTGCTCGACGAGGGGGCGCGCACACTCGAGCTCGCCCACGCCGAGGGGCATGAGCCGGCCACGCAGCAGCGCTTCGGTTCGCTGTCGCTCGACGCCGAGCTGCCGCTCGCGCAGGCCGCGCGGACCGTCACGCCGCTCTGGCTCGAGGGCCCGGAGGCGATCTTCGGTCCCTACCCGCGCTTCCGCGAGGTCCGTCCGCAGGCCCAGGCGGCCGCGCTGCTGCCGCTCTCGGACGAGGGTGAAGCGCTCGGCGCGATCGGGCTCGTGTTCGACTACCCGCACCACTTCCGGGCGCACGACCGCGACTACCTGCTCGCGCTCACGCGTCTGTGCGGGCAGGCGCTCGGGCGCGCGCGGCGCTACCAGGCCGAGCACGACCTGGCCGCGATCCTGCAGCACGCGCTGCTGCCCGAGGCGCTGCCGCGCGCCGACGGGGTCGAGCTGGCGGTGCGCTACCTGCCGGCCGCGGACGGCGCGTTCGCGGGTGGCGACTTCTACGACGCGCTCGCCCTGCCCGGCGGGCGGCTCGGGATCGCGGTCGGCGACATCGTCGGCCACGGCCCGGAGGCCGCGGCGGCGATGGGGCAGCTGCGCAGCGCGCTGCGCGCCTACGCGCTCGAGGGTCGCTCGCCGGCGCGCGTCCTGCAGTTGCTCTCGCGCTACGCGGACAGCGTGCCGGGGGCGCGCGGCGCGACGCTCGTGTACGCCGTGCTCGACACCGGCGCGCGCGAGCTGCGCTACGCCTCGGCCGGGCATCCGCCGCCGCTGCTGGTGACCGCCGACGGCGACACCCGGTACTTGGAGGACGCGCGCGGCGTCCCGCTCGATCGCGGGCTCGGCTTCGTCTACGAGGACGCGACCGCGGCGCTGCCCGAGCACGCCACGCTGGTGCTGTACTCCGACGGGGCGATCGAGCGCCGCGGGGAGCCGCTCGACGCCGGGCTGGAACGGCTCGCCACGGCGGCTTCGGCGGGCGCCCGGCTCGACCCCGAAGCGCTCTGCAGCGCGCTGCTGGACGCGCTCTTCGAGGACATTCGCGACCGCTTCGACGACGTCGCGCTGCTGGCCGCGCGGGCCCTGCCACTGGAGGTCAAGCCGCTGCAGCTGTGGTTCGCGGCGCGGCCGGATCAGCTCGCGGTCGTGCGCGAGGCGATGCGCACCTGGCTGGTGGGCACCGGGGTCGAAGCCGGGGATCGCGAGCTGCTCGTGCTGGCCGCCGGCGAGCTGTGCGCGAACGCGGTCGAGCACGCCTATCCGCCGGGCAGCGACGCGGCCGTGGAGATCGCGCTGACGCGCGAGCCGGACGGCGTCGTGTCGCTCGTCGTCCGCGACCGCGGGCGCTGGCGGCCGCCGCCGGCCGACCCGGGCGATCGCGGGCGCGGGCTGGCGATCGTGCGCGCGCTGATGCACACCGTCGACGTCGACCAGAGCGCCGAGGGCACGACCGTCAGCGCGTGCTACAAGCCCGGCGCCGCGCCCGACGTCCCCGAAGCCGTGTCGGGACCGCCGGTGCTGTCCGTCGATCGTCTGTCGGCGGTGCCGATCGCCCGCCTGCAGGGTGAGATCGACCGCTCGAACGCCGACGCCGTCGAGCCGGAGCTGCTCGCGCTCGCGCCCGGGCCGGTGATCGTCGACCTGTCGGCGCTGGCCTTCCTCTCGAGCGCCGGGCTCGCGGTGCTGCTTCGCGCTGGCCACGCGCTGCGTGGCGATCGCGATCGTCGCGCCGCCGGGCGCGCCGTTCCGGCGCGCGCTCGAGGTCGCCGAACTGGGCCGCGTCGCGCTACGTCGCGGACAGCACTCATCTTGCGCTGGAACACTTCGCCGGCCGATGACGATTGTCGACTGCGCGCACTACCGCGACGGACGCCGCCAGCACGAGGGCAAGATGGACCCGGCCGAGGCCGCGGCGATCTGCACGCAACGAGCCGGGCTTCGTGTGGCTGGGGATGGTCGAGCCCTCGCCCGAGGAGCTGGAGGGCGTGCAGGACACGTTCGGGCTGCACGACCTCGCCGTCGAGGACGCGCAGAGCTTCCACCTGCGGCCGAAGGTCGAGGCCTACGAGGGCGGGATCACGTTCGTCGTGCTGCGCACCGCGCGCTACGTCGACGAGCGCGAGGAGGTCGAGTTCGGCGAGGTCTCGATCTTCGTCGGGCCGGGCTTCATCATCACCGTGCGCCAGGGCGTGGCCAGCGACCTGCACGACGCGCGGCTGCGGCTGGAGGCGCATCCGCGGCTGCTCGAGGAGGGCCCGGCGTCCGTGCTGTGGGCGATCCTGGACAAGATCGTCGACGACTACGCGCCGGTCGTCGAAGGGCTCGAGATCGACATCGAGGAGGTCGAGCAGACGGTCTTCGCCGGCGCCGCGCGCGCCGACGCAGCGGATCTACCTGCTGCGGCGCGAGGTCACCGACTTCTACCGCGCCGTGCACCCGCTGCTCGGGCCGGCGGCGGCGATCACCCAGGGCGGCGTGCTCGAGATCGGGCCGGGGCTGCGCCAGTACTTCCGCGACGTCGACGACCACCTCAAGCTCGTCAACGAGGAGATCATGGCCCAGCGCGACCTGCTCTCGACGATCCTGCAGGCCAACATGGCGGTGGTCTCGGCCGAACAGAACGAGGTCGTGCGCAAGATCTCCGGCTGGGCGGCGATCATCACCGTCCCGACGTTCATCGCGTCCTTCTACGGCATGAACTTCGAGCACATGCCGGAGCTGGGCTGGGCCGCTCGCCTACCCGGCCGTCGATCGTGCTGATGATCGCCGCCGCGGTCGCGCTGTGGGTGACGCTCAAGCGCGCGAGGTGGCTGTAGGCGCGCGAGGTATTCGAACCCGAGCGGACGCGGTCGTGCCCGCCGACGGCCGTTCGCGCCGCGGGCGTACCTTCTGTCTGGAGATGTCCACCCCGATCACCGTCTACGGCGACGTCGACGCCCGCGCGGTCGCGCAGCTCCAGCGCTGCGCCGACGCCGGCGACGCGCTGCGCGGCGCGCTCTGCGCCGACGGCCACGTCGGCTACTCGCAGCCGATCGGCGGCGCCGTCGCCTACCCCGACCACATCAGCCCTTCGGGAGTCGGCTACGACATCGCGTGCGGGAATAAGGCGACGCGCACGAACCTGCGCGCCGACGACCTCCGCGCCGACCTGGGCGGGATCATGGACTCGATCTTCGCGCGCATCAGCTTCGGCGTCGGGCGCAAGAACAACGAGCCGGTCGAGCACGAGGTGCTGGAGAAGATCCGCGTGGCGGACTTCGCGCCGCAGCGCGCGCTGTACGAGACCGCGGCCAAGCAGCTCGGGACGGTCGGGGCGGGCAACCACTACGTCGACCTGTTCGCCGACGAGGACGGCTGGGTGTGGGTCGGCGTGCACTTCGGCTCGCGCGGGTTCGGGCACCGGACCGCGAGCGGGTTCCTCGCGCTCGCGCAGGGCCTGGCGTTCGACGCCCACGCCAAGGAGGGCGAGATGGACGGCCCGCCGGTGCTCTTCGGCGTCGACTCCGAGCTCGGGCAGAGCTACATCGCCGCGATGACGCTGGCGGGCGAGTACGCGTACGCCGGACGTGACACCGTGGTGGACAAGGTGCTCGAGATCCTCGGCGCGCAGGCGACGGAGTCGGTGCACAACCACCACAACTTCGCCTGGCGCGAGCGCCACTTCGACACCGACGTGTGGGTGATCCGCAAGGGCTGCACGCCGGCCTTCCCGGGCCAGACCGGGTTCGTGGGCGCGACGATGGGCGAGCCGTCGGTGATCCTGCGCGGCTCGGACTCGGGCGCCTCGCGCGAGCTGCTGTACTCGACCGTGCACGGCGCGGGCCGGGTGATGTCGCGCACCAAGGCGGCGGGCAAGCTGCGCACGCGCGCCGAGTGCAGCGTCCGCGACTGCGACGTCCACGTGCCGTGGAAGCAGCGCGCCAAGCAGCGCTGCCCGAAGCACCCGGACGCGCGCTGGATCAAGCGACGGCGGATCGTCGAGCCGGGCCTGATCGACTTCGCCGCCGTGCGGCGGGAGCTCTCGCAGACCGGCATCGAGTTGCGCGGCGGCGCGGCCGACGAGGCGCCGGGCGCCTACAAGCGCCTCGACGCCGTGCTGGCCGCGCACGGCGACACGATCGAGATCGTGCACCGGCTCACGCCGCTGGGCGTGGCGATGGCCGGCGCGGAGACCTACGACCCCTACAAGGACTGACGAGCGCGCGCGATCGACACCGGCTGGGAGCGGCTGCGCGCCGGCGAATGGGCGCTCGCGCGAGACTGCTTCGCGGGCTCATCCGCGGCCGAGGCGCTCGAAGGGCTGAGCTGGGCGGCGTGGTGGCTGGACGACGCCGAGACCGTGTTCTCCGCGCGCGAGCGCGCCTACCGGCTCTACCGCGAGCGCGGGGACGCGGCGGCCGCCGCGCGGATGGCGACCTGGATCGGCGTCGACCAGAACGACTTCCACGGCGCGGCCTCGGTCGCGGCCGGGTGGTTCGAGCGTGCGCGGCGGCTGCTCGAGCCGCTGCCGGTCGGGCCTGAGCACGGCTGGCTGGCGTTCCACGAGGGCTACCTGCTCGGCGGCGAGCCGGCACGGGAGCTCGCCGTGCGCGCCGCCGAGATCGGGCGCCGCTTCGGCGTGCCCGATCTCGAGATGCTCGGCCTGGCGCTCGAAGGCGCCTCGCTCGTCGCCGGCGCGCGGGTGCCGGAAGGCATGGCGCGGCTCGGCGAGGCGACCGTGACCGCGCTCGAAGGCGGTGCCGAGATCCCGATCTCCGGCGCCTGGACGTGCTGCTTCCTCGTCACCTCGTGCCTGAGGGTCTACGACTTCGAGCGCGCCTTCGCCTGGTCGGACCGGATCGCCGACTTCGCCGAGCGCTACGGCAGCCGCTGGATGCTCGCCTTCTGCCGCGCCGAGTACGGCGCCGTCTATCGCTGGCGCGGCCGCTGGGGCGAGGCCGAGGCGATGCTCGAAGCCTCGGTCGAGGACTTCGCCCGCTCGCGCCCCGCCTGGACGCCGGGACCGCTCGCCGGCCTCGCCGAGCTGCGCCGCCGCCAGGGCCGCACGGCCGAGGCCCTGCAGCTGCTCGAGCGGGCGGGAGCAGCGGGCGAGCTGTGCCGCGCCCGGATCGCGCTCGACCGCGGCGACGCGCGCCACGCCACCGAGCTCGCCGAGCGCCTCCTGCGCCGGACGCAGGCGCGGCTCGCACGGGTCCCGATCCTCGACCTGCTGACCTGCGCGAACTCGCAGCGGGGCGTGGCCGAAGGGTGGGTGAGCGAGCTGCGGGAGCTGGCCGAGCTCGCCGGCACGGCGCCGCTGAAGGCCGTCGCCGACCGCGCCGAAGGCGTCGCGCGGCGCGATCGGGCGCTGCTCGAGGACGCCGTCGACGGGTTCGCGGGCGCGCCCTACGAGGCGGCCGAGACGCGGCTCGCGCTCGCCGACGTACTCGACGGGCAAGGGCAGCGCGACGCCGCCGCGCGCGAGCGCGCCGCCGCGAACGAGGCGCTGCGCCGGCTCGGGGCCGCCGCGACGCCGCCGCTGCCGGAGCTCACCAAGCGCGAGCGTGAAGTGCTCGTGCTGCTGGCGCAGGGCCTCACCAATCGCCAGCTCGCCGAGCGGCTCGTCGTCAGCGAGCACACCGTCCACCGCCACGTGACGAACATCCTGCGCAAGCTCGACGTGCCGACGCGGGCGGCGGCCGCCGCGGTCGGCGCCAAGCACGGTCTCGAATAGCCAGATCGGGCGATGCGCGCGGCCCCGGGCGGGCCGTACGGTCGCACGCATGACCACCGTCTGGGCCGCAGGGGACTACCACCGCTTCGCCACCGAGCTGATCTGGCACTTCGGCCCCGAGCTCGTGGCCGACGCCGGCATCGGACCGCGCCACGACGTCCTCGACGTCGGCACCGGCAGCGGCAACGTCGCGCTGCGGGCGGCGGCGACCGGCGCGACGGTCACCGCCTGCGACATCACTCCCGAGCAGCTCGCGCTCGGCCGCCGCGAGGCCGAGGCCCGCGGCCTCGAGATCGATTGGATCGAGGCCGACGCGCAGGCGCTGCCGTTCGACGACGACGCCTTCGACATCGTGACGAGCGCCGCGGGTGCGATCTTCGCCCCCGACCACCGCGCGGTGGCGGCAGAGCTGCGGCGCGTGACGAGACCCGGCGGCACGATCGCGATGATCAACTTCACGCCCGAAGGTCATGCCGGCGACTTCTTCTCCACCATCGGCCGGTACCTGCCGGCCGGCGGCGACCCGCCCGTCCTGTGGGGCAGCGAGCCCTACGTGCGCGAGCGCTTCGACGGCCTCGAGCTCGACCTCCGGCGCCGCGAATACGTCGAACGCGTCCCCGGCGGGCCGGAAGGCTTCGTCGCCTTCTACCGCGAGACGTTCGGTCCGGCCGCCGCGATCGAGGATCCCGGCTTCGCGCACGACTTCCTCGCCTTCGCCCGCCGGGCCAACGAGGGCGCCCCCGGCGGCGACGCCGAGCTGCGCTTCGGCTACCTGCGCGTGCTCGCCCACTTGCCTGCGCACTCCGGAGCGGCGTAGTGTCGCTTCATGCCCGGACCACTTGGACGTCGCCCCCCGAGCGACTGGACGCACGTCGACAAGTACCCGCTGACCGCGAGCACCGCGCCGGCCAAAGCCAGCCCCGTCGTGATCGGCGTCAACTGGTACAAGGAGTTCGACGAGCCGCAGAAGGACGCCCAGGGCCACTGGTGGATCGCCCGCGACGCCAAGCTCACCACCGTCCGCGGCGGCCACTGCGTGTGCCTGAAGCCCAAGGGCCACAGCGATCCCGACGCGTGGTGGGAGTTCTACAACCAGGGGACCGAAGGCGCCTGCGTCGGGTTCGGCATCAGCCGGCTCGCCTCCCAGCTCAACCGCAGGCTCTACGACGGCTTCTGGCTCTACCACGAGGCGCAGAAGATCGACGAGTGGCCGGGCGAGGACTACGACGGCACGAGCGTCCGCGCCGGCCTGGACATCCTGCGCAAGCGCGGCCACTGCCAGGTCGACGCGGGGCTGACCAAGCCCGAGGAGATCGGCGAGGGGATCAAGGCCAACCGCTGGGCGCGCAGCGTCGACGACGTGCTGCACACGCTCGGCTACACGGGCCTCGACTACGTCGACGTGCTCAACTCGTGGGGCCGGACCTATCCCCACCTCACCCGGATGCCCGCGAAGGTCCTCGAGCGGCTGTGGCGCGAGGACGGTGAGGTGGGGCTGGTCACCGACCGTTAGCGCACCGGCGTGAGCCGGACGCTGAGCGCGGTGTGCGAGAAGCGCGCGCCGCGCTCGAGCTGGACCGCGAGCGTCGGGCCCGGATCGGGCGCCGAGGACTGCGGCGCGGGACGCATGACGTGCACGGCGGCGCCCTTCGGCCGCGACAGCGGCGTGACGGTGTAGCCGCCGTAGCGGCTCGCGACCTCGAGCCGGCGCACGCCCGCGAGCGGGATCCGGGTGTCGCCGACGGTCACGCGCGAGCCGTCGCGCAGCACGGCGGTGATCCGCGCCTGGCCGCGGCCGGTGCTCGGGAACAGCACGTCGACGCTGTAGGCCGCGTTGGTCGCGCGGCGCGTGACGTCCCAGCGCGTCTGGATCGAGCCCGGCGTGAAGCGGTGCGAGACGCGGATCGAGGCCGTCCGCCCGCTGACCGCGCCCGTCGCCCGCAGATCGGTGAACGTGCCGGCGAACGCGCGCCCGGCGGAGCTCGACGCCCGTGCGGCGGTCCCCGCCGGCGCCTTCGTCAGCCGCAGCGGCGTGACGCCGCGGTCGACCGCGCCGCGGCCGACCTGCGAGGCCAGCACGCGGCGGCCCGAGAGGTCGCGCACGATCGCGCCGAAGCTGGCCGGCGGCGTCCCGCCGATCGTCCCGGCGATCTCCTGGCGGCCGTCGAACAGCCGCGCCAGATCGATCCCGCCGTACGGGAAGGCGCGCTGGTTGACGGCGACGATCGCGGTGTTGTACGCGGGCGTCGTGACCGCCAGGCGGCCGATGTCCGGGTCGTAGGCGTACAGCGCCGGCGGCGCCGAGGCGGCCTGCCGGCCGAGCCCGGCCTCGACCGCGCGGGCGGCGTTGGCCTGCATGCGCGCCGCCGCCAGCCGCGCGCTGGCCGCGTCCTGCGGGACGGCGTGGACGTTGAAGAACAGCGGATCGGCGATCCCGCCGTCGCGGGTCGCGGTGCGGTCGTAGAACTCGAAGCCGCGGTCGAGCATGTACTTGGCCCAGCGGCCCCACTGCGCGCCGGGCTGCAGCGAGCGGGCCGACGCGACGCCGATCAGCGCCTGCTGCGTGAGCCCGAGCTTCTTGGCCTGGTGCCAGCGGTTGAAGCCCAGCCCGGAGTCCCAGTTCATGTAGCCGCCGTGCGTCC
This sequence comes from uncultured Solirubrobacteraceae bacterium, assembly GCA_963755275.1. Lineage (GTDB taxonomy): Bacteria > Actinomycetota > Thermoleophilia > Solirubrobacterales > Solirubrobacteraceae > Solirubrobacter. The sequence continues at coordinate 55,815 of CAVWJU010000013.1, forward strand.
AGTAGCCGGCCAGCGCGCGCTTGATCCACTCGCCGATCAGCCGCTTGTGCGACGCCGGCATCGGCGCCATCCCGGCGCGCCGCGCCTGGTCGTAGAAGCGCGTGAAGCTCAGGACGATGTTCGCGTACTCGGCGGAGTCGACGTTCATCGGGTGGTTGAGCCGCTCGTGCGGGAGGTAGTGGAAGCGCATCCCGGGCCCGAAGTTCGAGCGCGCGCCGCGCACGAAGCGCAGCAGCTGGAGCCGCAGGTCGTGCTTGAGCAGCGTCGCGTCGCCGGTCACGGTCGCGTCGGCGGCGTACATCAGCGCGTACCAGTTGACCTGGTTGAGCCGGATCGTCGGGTAGCGCCAGAACGAGCTGCGCGCGGTGCGGGAGATCGCGTTGCGGAGCTTGGCCACCGTCGAGTCCGGCAGCCCGAGCGCGTCGCGCGCCTTGTAGGCGTAGACGAGGCCGTCGACGACCTCGGCGTCGAACACGAGGTGCTGGCCGCCGGCCGTCGAGGTCATCGAGTTCACGAAGCCGGGCGCGTGCGTCTGGCCGGTGCCGGTCCGCGACGTCACGTACGGGGCGCCGGTGACGAGCCGCTCGGCGAGGATGCGTGCTCGCCGGTCGTTGCGCGCCGGGCCCTCGTGGCCGCTCAGCGCGGCGACCGAGTGCGTCAGCAGCAGCAGCGAGTTGGTCATCGGGGCCGTCCCGCCGCCACCGCTGTGGTAGGTGCCGTCGCGCTCGTCCCAGAGCCGGTCGAGGCGCTGCTGCAGGCGGTCGGCGAACGCCCAGTAGCCGGCGTCGTCATAGGGAGCGGCCGCAAGGGCCGGTGCGGCGGAGGCCGCGGCATCTTGGGCGGCGGCGCTGGCGGGCGCCACGAGGGCGAGCGCCGCCAGCGCGGCGGCAGCCGCGAAGCGCAGGGAAGGCATCGGGGAGGACTCCTGGGGAGGGGAGGCGAGGTCGTGGCCGAAGCCTCGCGCGCATACCCCCGCCCGGCATCAGGTGCGGGCACCGATCCTTCCCCTACACCTGCGCCGGGGAGGTGACCGAACCCCAATCCCTAAAGCTGGCCTCACTGATCGCGGCTACGGCCGGAGCCGTACCGTCGTCAGCGTGCAATTGCTGGAGCGCGACGCGGAGCTGGAAGCGCTGCGCACGCTGCTCGAAGACGCCCGCGGCGGTGCCGGCGGCGTGGCCTTCGTCGAGGCGCCGGCGGGCCACGGCAAGACCTCGCTGCTGCAGGCGCTGAAGGCCGAGGCCGACGGCGTGCGCGTGCTGTCGGCCGTCGGCGCCGAGTTCGAGCGCGACTTCGCCTTCGGCCTCGTCCGCCAGCTCTTCGAGGCCGAGCTGCGCGCCGCCGCCCCCGAGCGCCGTGAGCGCCTGCTCGCCGGCCCGGCCCAGTTCGCGTCCGCCGTGCTCGACGGCGCCGACGAGCCGGCGCACAGCGACGACGTCTGCCACGTCCGCCTGCACGGCGTCGTCTGGCTGGCCGCCAACCTGGCCGAGGAGCAGCCGCTGGCGATCGTGGTCGACGACGCCCACTGGGGCGACGCCGGCAGCCTGCGCGTGCTCGGCATGCTCGCGCGCCGGCTCGAGGAGCTGCCGATCGCGCTGATCGTGGCCGCGCGCCCGGCCGAGCAGCCGCTGCTCGAGGCGCTCGCGCGGACGACCGTGCTCTACCCGCAGCCGCTCAGCGCGGACGCCGTCGGCCGCGTGCTCGGCGGCGAGCTCGACGCGCCGTTCGTGGCCGCCGCGGCCGAGACGACCGGCGGCAACCCGCTGCTCGTGCGCGAGCTCGGCCGCACGCTCGCCGCCGAGGGCCTGACGGGCCGTGCGGAGGAGGCCGAGGCCGTGCGGCGGACCGTCCCCGGGACGATCACGCGGATGGTCCGGATGCGGCTGGCCGAGCTCCCGCTCGAAGCGCGTGCGCTCGCCCGCGCCGCGGCCGTCTGCGCCCCCCGCGCGGGCGCGCTGGCCGGGCTCGACGAGGCCTCCGTGGCGCGCGCACACGCCGCGCTGGCCGACGCCAACCTGCTCGAGCGCGACGCGCTGCGCTTCACGCACCCGATGATGCGCGAGGCCGCGCTGGCCGGCGTCGTCGCCGCCGAGCGCTCCGCGCTGCACCGCCGCGCCGCCGCGCTGCTGGCGCAGGCCGGAGTGAGCGAGGACGTGATCGCCGCCCACTACCTGGCCGCCGAGCCCGCACAGGACCCGCATGCGGCGCGCGTGCTGACCTCGGCCGGCACGCGCGCGCTCGGCACGGGCGACGCCGACGTCGCGCTCGACCTGCTGCGCCGCGCGGCCGCGGAAGCGCCCGCGTCGCCGGAGCTGCTGCTCGCGCTCGGCACCGCCGAGGCCCGGCTCGGCCTGCCGCAGGCCGAGGAGCACCTCGCGGCGGCTTCAGCCGCAACCGATCCGCGGATCGCCGCCCGCGCCGCGCAGGCGCTGGCCCGCACGCTCGTCCTCTCCGGCCGCTCGCGCCGCGCGGTGGCGGTCCTCAAGACGGCGATCGAGCGCGCGGGCGGGCTCGCCGCCGAGCTCGAGGACGACCTGCTCGACGCGCTGATCCACGACCCGGAGCTGGCCGCGGAGCGGCGCGAGCGGGTCCTGCACGCCGACGCCGCGGCCGGCCGTGCTCGCCTACCGCGCCTTCGACCAGGCGGCGGCCGGCGCACCTGCCGCCGAGGTCCGCGAGCTGGCCCGCCGGGCGCTCGCGGACGGCACGCTCTACGACCCCGAGCGGCCGGCGATCCAGTACGCGATCGAGGCGCTGATGGCGGTCGAGGCCGCGGGCGAGGCCAAGCACGCGCTCGACCAGTTCGCGGAGTACGCGCGCCGGCGCGGCTCGCGCGTCGGCGCCGGCGTCGTCGCGCTGCTGCGCACGCGCTGGGAGCACGAGTTCGGCCATCTCGGCGCAGCCCAGGACGCCGCCCGGGCCGCGCTCGAGAGCCAGTCGACGCTGCTGCGCCACGGGCCGTCGACGGCCGTGCGCAGCGCGCTCGCCGCCGCTCATCTCGACGCCGGCGAGCTCGACGAGGCCGAGCAGGCGCTGGCCGGCGCCCATCTGCCCGAGCGGGGGCTCCCGATCTGCGGCTTCCACACCGTGCGCGCGCGTATCCATCTTGCGCGCGGTCGCGCGCCCGAGGCGCTCGCCGATCTGCGCACCCAGATCGCGCTCGAGACCGAGCGCGGCTGGGTCCAGACCTTCCGCGAGTACACGCGCGCGGCGCTCGTGACCGCGCTGGCCGAGGCCGGCCACGTCGACGAGGCGCTGCGGACCGCCGACGAGGCGCTCGCGCGCGCCCGCGAGCGCGGCCTGCACTCGGGCGAGTCGCGGATCCTGCTGGCCCGCGCCCGGCTGGCGATCGCGCGCGAGGACGAGCTCGACCTGCTCGCCCAGGCCGTCGCCGCCGCGCGGCGCTCGCCGTCGCGGCTCAACCTGGCCGAGGCGCTCGGCGCGCAGGGCGCCGCGTTGCGTCGCGCCGGCCGCCGCAGCGAGGCCCGCGAGCCGCTGCGCGAGGCGCGCGAGCTGGCCGTCGAGGTCGGCGCGAAAGGGCTCGAGCAGCGCGTCCACGAGGAGCTCGTGGTCGCCGGCGCGCGGCCGCAGCGCGTCGCTCAGGCCGGCGTCGAGGGCCTGACGCCGTCCGAGCGGCGGGTCTCCGAGCTCGCCGCCGCCGGCCGCCGCAACCGCGAGATCGCCGACGAGCTGTTCGTCACGCTCAAGACCGTCGAGGTCCACCTCGGGCGCGCCTACGCCAAGCTCGGGATCAGCGGGCGCACCCAGCTCGCTGATACCCTAGAGGGGTATGCAGCATGAGCAGTCACTGAACCGGCTCGCGTTCAGCGCGACCGTCCACTGCCTGTCGGGCTGTGCCACCGGCGAGGTGCTGGGCATGATCATCGGCACCGCCCTGGGGCTCACCGACGGCGCCACGATCGCGCTCGCCATCGCGCTCGCGTTCTTCTTCGGCTACGCGTTCACGAGCGTGCCGCTGCTGCGCGCCGGGATGGCCCTGGGCGCCGTGATCCCGCTGGCGCTGGCCTCCGACACGGTCTCGATCGCGGTCATGGAGATCGTCGACAACGCGATCCTGCTGCTGATCCCCGGCGCGATGGAGGCCGGCCTGGGCGACATCGGCTTCTGGGCCTCGCTGGCGTTCGCGCTGCTGGTCGCGGGCGCGGTCGCCTATCCGGTCAACCGCTGGCTGATCTCACGCGGCAAGGGCCACGCGGTCATCCACCAGCATCACTGATCACGCAGATCGTCTGGAAGTCGGGGTCGCTCGCCCCGTGCAGGCGGGCGCCGACCGACTTCAGCGAGCGCAGGTAGGAGATCACGTCGTCGGTGATCAGCTCGCCCGGCAGCAGCACGGGGATGCCGGGCGGGTAGCCCGCGATCGACTCGGCGCTGACGCGCCCGATCGAGTCGTCGACGGCGACCACCTCCGCCGGGCCCAGGAAGGCCTCGCGCGGCGCCATCACGACCTCGTTCTCGAACGTCCCGGTCGCGAGCGTGACCTCCTCGATCTCGCCCGGGCGCTCCATGCGCTCGACGATCGAGGTCAGGTCGTGCACGAAGCGCTCGAGCTCGCGCGGCATCTCGTCGAGGCCGAGCACGAGCACGATCGTGGCCTGGGTGGCGAGCTCGACCTGGGTGTCGAAGTTCGCACGCAGCGAGGCCGCCATCTCGTAGCCGGTGGCCCCGGTGCCGCGGACGTCGATCACGACCCGCAGCGGATCGCGGTGCGCGACGCCCGGGCGGCCGATCTGCTCGTCGCCGACGACGCGGCAGCCGGGGATCGCGTCGATCGCCGCCGCCGTGCGGCGCGAGGCCGCGATCGTCGAGGCCAGCAGCGCCTCGCCGTGCAGCACGAGCTGGCGCCGGGCGCCGTCCAGCGACAGCATCAGCAGCGACGAGGGCGAGGTCGTGCGCACGAGCCGCAGCGTGCGGGCGACGGCGTCCGGGTCGATCCGGCCGGAGCCCGAGATGTGCAGCAGGGCGGACTGCGTGAGCGAGCCCGCGATCTTGTGCACCGAGGTCAGCATCGCGTCCGCGCCGACGCTCAGCGCGCTCGGCGGCAGGTCGCGGTGGAAGCCGAGGTGCGGGCCCCACGACTGGTCGACCACCAGCGGCACGTCCGCGGCGTGCGCGACCTCCGCGCAGCCCTCGACGTCGGCCGCCATGCCGTAGTAGGTGGGGGAGACGATGAACGCGGCGCGGGCGTCCGGGGTGGCCGCGATCGCCGCGCGCAGCGAGTCCGGCGTCACGCCGTGCGCCATGCCGAGCTCGGGCTCGTACTCCGGCGCGACCCACGTCGGCAGCCCGCCGGAGAGCACCAGCCCGTCGATCACCGAGGCGTGCGCGTTGCGCTGCACGACGACCGGCGCGCCCAGCGGCGCGAGCGCCAGGCACAGCGCGTGGTTGCCCTGCGTGGCCCCGTTGGTCAGAAACCACGAGCGCGCCGCGCCGTAGGCCTCGGCCGCCAGCTCCTCGGCGCGCTCGAACGGCGTCGGGGACGCGCCGAGGTCGACGCCGTGGATGTCCTGCGGGATGTCGAGCTGGAGCGCCTGCCAGCCGATCGCGGCGCGCACGCCGACGTCGGCGCCGCAGCCCGCCTTGTGGCCCGGGACGTGGAAGCGGGTCGAGCCGCGCAACCCGTAGGCGACGACCGCGTTCAGGTACGGGGCCTGCGGCTGGTCGGGAGAGGCCATGTCCAGCGCCAGCATGGCAGGATGCGCGGCCGTGGTCATCACTCGTGAATACGCCGACGTAGCGAGTGGGGGAGCGGGCGATGCGGACATTCGTGGCCGCTCCCGCCGCACCCGGCGCCTACCCCGGCATCGCCTTCTACTCCGACATCTTCCAGCTGACGGAGCCGACCCTGCGCTGGGCGGTCCGGCTCGCGGGCTACGGCTTCCTCGTCGCGGTGCCCGAGATCTACCACCGGATCGAGCCCGCGGGGACCGTGCTCGAGTTCGACGACGAGGGCAAGGTGCGCGGGCAGGCGGACGCCGACGCCACGCCCGTCCCGGACTTCGATGAGGACGTGGCCGCGCTGCTGGGCTGGCTGGACGAGCGCTGCCCCGCGGTCGGGGCGGCCGGGCACTGCACCGGCGGGCACATCGCGTTCCGCGCGGCGTTCGACGCGCGCGTGAAGGGCACGGTGTGCTGGTATCCGACCGGCCTGCACGACGGCAAGCTCGGCCAGGAGCCCACCGACTCGCTGCAGCGCGCGGGGGAGATCGACGGCGAGCTGCTGCTGATCTTCGGCACCAAGGACCCGCACACGCCGCAGCCGGGCCGCGAGACCATCCGCGCCGGCCTCGAGCAGGCCGGGACGCGCTTCACCTGGAGCGAGTACGAGGCCGAGCACGCCTTCGGCCGCGACGTCGGGCACCGCTTCGACCCCGAGGTCACCGACCGCGCGTTCGCCGAGACCACGACGTTCTTCCGGCGCGTCCTGTGATCCTCTACGACCACCCGGCGTCGGCCAACTGCCTGAAGCCGCGGATCCTGCTGCGCCAGCTCGGCATCGCCTACGAGCGCGTCACGGTCGACCTGTTCTCGGGCGAGGCGCGCCGGCCGGAGCACCTGGCGCGCAACCCGGACGGGCGCGTGCCCGTGCTCGAGCTCGACTCGGGGGAGACGATCCCGGAGTCGGGCGCGATCCTGCTGCACCTGGCCGAGGGCACGCCGTTCCTGCCGCCGCCCGGCATGGAGCGCACGCGCGTCTACCAGTGGCTGATGTTCGAGCAGAACCAGATCGAGCCGGGGCTCGCGGTCGCGCGCTTCATGGCGGTCGTGGGCCGGGTGGCGAAGGCGCCGGAGGTGTTCGCCGACCGGCTGCGGCAGGGCCGGCGCGGGCTCGAGTCGCTCGAGCGCGGGCTCGTCGACGACTTCGTGGCCGGCCCGACCTACACCGTCGCCGACATCGCGCTGTACGCCTACGTGCACTGCGCCGGCGACGCCGGCGCCGACCCGCGCGAGCACGCGCGGATCGCCGCGTGGCTCGAGCGCGTCGAGGCCACGCCCGGGTTCGTGAACGACCTCGAGCCGCTCCCGCAACTCGACGCTTAGTGCGCGGGCGGGAGGTCGAGCGCCGGGTTGCGGTCGAAGAACCCGAACGGCTTGAGCCAGAACGAGACCGTGTCCACGGGCATGATCGGCCAGTCCTCCATGCGCGTGAGGTGATGGATGCCGAAGACGTACCAGAGCACGACGTCGGCGTCCTGCACCGAGCGCTGCGCCGCCGTCCACGCCGGCAGCCCTTCGTCGCGCGAGGACTGGTTGGGGAACGCGCCGCAGGGCCAGCGCTCGTCGGGGTGATAGGGCGTCACCCAGAGCGTGTGGCGCAGCGCCTCGGCGGTCTTGAGGACCGGTGAGTCCTCGGGCAGCATGTGCGGCAGCGCGGCGCCGGGGACGAGCTTGTAGGCGACCGGCGTGCCGACGTGGTTGAGCGAGGACTCGTTGACGACCTTCCAGCCGCGCTGGGTCTCCCACGAGTAGTCCTGGAAGCCCTCGGTGACGATCGGCTCCGAGCGCTGGGCCAGCGCCAGCCCGTACGGGTCGTCGTCGCTGTAGCCGGCGGCCGACGTCTCGACCATGTGGACGGTGTTGTGCGGCCCATCGACCTCCATGTCGAGCCGTGCGATCAGGAAGTGCTGGTGAAACGGCGCGTACGTGCGCTGGTCGACGAGCGTCCCGTGCGGCGCGGGCGCGCCCTCCGGCAGGTGCCCGACGACCATGATCCCGGTCGCGCGCACGTGGCACTCGATCGAGCCGTCCTGGTAGAGCCGCCAGTAGACGAGGTACTCGTAGTTGGCGACGGTCACGTGGACGGAGATCACGAGCCGCCGCGAGCGGCGGACCTCGGCGCCCTCGTCGTGGTCGACGTGCTTCCAGAGCACGCCGTCGTCCTCCTCGTGGATGCAGATCGCGTTGGCGATCACGTACGGCTCGCCGGCCGTGTCGTGCAGGACGGCGTCGAGGTAGCGGATCTCGCCCAGGCAGTCGCAGCCCAGCGCGAGCGACTGGCGTCATGAAGCCCAGGCCCCACTCGCCGATGTCGTAGGCCGTGCGGCGGTAGTGGTCGGGCGACGGGTCGCGGTAGGGGACGACCATCTCGGCCAGCGAGGCGCGATGGGCGACGCTGCGCCCGGCGAACGCGAGCGTGTGCAGGACGAGCCCTTCGCGGTGGTTGAAGCCGAGCCGCAGCGACCAGTTCTGCCAGCGCAGCGCGTGGCCCTCGAGCTCGAACGACACGCCCTCGGGCTGGGTGATCTCGATCGGCTTGAGGTCGTCGCGCAGCCGCAGACCCGGGACGTGGCGCGGGACGTACTCGCCCATCGCGCCCGCCGGCTTGTCGACCGCGAAGCTGTCCTCGATCTCGAGCAGCTCCATCGTGTTGAGGTCGACGACGCAGTGCAGCCCGTTGACCGGGTTGGCGTAGGGATTGGCGCCGGGCGCTGAGCGGTACCAGAGGTCCGTCCAGCCCACGCGCCGGCCCGCGTAGCGCTCGGGGACGAGGAAGCCGCGATAGCCCCAGACGTCGATCAGGACCGCGTCCATGTCGGTGATCCCGCGCGCGGCCAGTGCCTCGATCAGCCGCGGCTCGTGGCGCAGCACCTCGTCGCACTCGCGCCACTCGTCGGGCGTGAGGTTGGGCTGCACGCCGAGCAGGTCCTCCCACGCCAGCGTCCGGTCCTGCGCCAGCGACACGACGGCGCGGTAGGCCGCGCCGCCGTCGCGGTTCCAGCACACGACGATCGCCTCGCGCTCGGGCGACGCGACCCCCTTCTCCGGCTCGCTGCAGCTCGATCGAGGCAAAGCGCCAGCGCTCGCCGACGCCGTGCTCACGGCGCAGGATCGCCGCCGCCTGGCGGAACTCGTCGGCGGAGAGGGGGTCGAGCGGGTGATTCACGCCAGCGAGGCCTCGAGGATCCCGAGGCCGCGGGTCAGGTCCTCGTCGGAGATCGTCAGCGGCGGCAGCAGCCGGATCACGTTGGCGTACAGGCCGCAGGCGAGCAGCAGCAGGCCCTCGGCGCGGGCCTTGGCGATCGCGCCCGCGACGATCTCGGGCGCGGGCGTGCGGGACTCGCGGTCGCGGACGAACTCGAGCGCCAGCATCGACCCGAGCCCGCGCACCTCGCCGATCGTCTCCACGCGCGTGGCCAGATCCTCGAGCGCGGAACGCAGCGTCGCGCCGAGCGCCTCCGAGCGTGCGCGCATGCCCGGCACGGCGTCGAGCACGACGTTCGCCGCCGCGCACGAGACCGGGTTGCCGCCGAAGGTGCCGCCGAGCCCGCCCGGGTCGACCGCGTCCATGATCTCCGCCGGCCCGGTCACGCCCGCCAGCGGCAGCCCGCCGCCGAGCGACTTGCCGCTCACCAGCAGGTCCGGCTGGGCGTCGTAGTGCTCGATCGCCCACACCGGGCCGGTGCGGCCGACGCCGGACTGGACCTCGTCGTCGATCCACAGGATCCCGTAGCGGTCGCACAGATCGCGCAGCTTCGCCGCGAAGTCGGCGGGCATGGCGATGAAGCCGCCCTCGCCCTGGACGGGCTCGAGGATCAGCGCGGCGACCGTGGCCGGGTCGACGTGGGCGAGGAAGAGCTGCTCCAGCGCGGCGATGCTGTCGTCGCTCGAGATGCCGCGGTAGGGGTACGGCGCGGGCGCGCGGTAGACCTCGGGGGCGAACGGCCCGAAGCCCTTCTTGTAGGGCTTGACCTTGCTGGTCAGCGTCATCGTCATCAGCGTGCGGCCGTGGAAGCCGCGATCGAAGCTGACGATCGCCGGGCGGCCGGTCGCGGCGCGGGCGATCTTGACCGCGTTCTCGACGGCCTCGGCGCCCGAGTTGAACAGGATCGACTTCTGGTCGGCGCCGCGGCAGGGCGAGAGCTCGCCGAGCTTGCGGCAGACGTCGACGTAGGGCTCGTAGGCGGCGACCATGAAGCACTGGTGCAGGTAGGCGTCGACCTGGGCGTGGATCGCCTCGACCACCGCCTCCGGGTTGTGGCCCAGGTTCTGGCAGCCGATGCCGCCGGCGAAGTCGAGGTAGCGGACGCCGTCGGCGCCCTGGACGTGCGCGCCGTCGGCGGAGACGGCGACGATCGCGGGCGCGCTGACGCCGCGCGCCACCCAGCGCTCGCGGGCGGCCAGCAGCGACTCCGGCTCGGTATGCGATGCGGTCATGCCCTGCAGTCTCCCCGACGCGACCACGCGCGCGCCTTTACGCCCGGCACGCCGGGCGTCAGACTCGGCCGATGAGGAGCTCCGAGCGCGACGGCTGGGCCAACCGGGCGCAGTTCTATGCGCTGACGAACTTCGCGCCGGCCTGGGAGTTCGCGAACTCCAAGCCGCCGCTGCGGCGGATCGTCAACCACGCGCTGATCAACTCGGCGGTGCTGACGATGCCGACGCGGCCGAACCCCCTGACCACGCTGGCGCCCTACACGTCGTGGTCGTCGCTGACCGACCGGACCTACTCGAGCCGCCACCTCCCGCCCGCGACGCTGCCCGACCTGCCGGGAGAAGAGCGCGTCGCCGATCTCTTCCTGCGCTCCGGCGAGGGCGAGCCGTGCCCGAAGTCGACGCTGCTGTTCGCCTACTTCGCGCAGTGGTTCACGGACGGCTTCCTGCGCTCGGATCGCAGCGTCGAGCGCGACCCGCGGCGCAACGACTCGCGCCACGAGATCGACCTGCTGCCGCTCTACGGGGTGACGCCGGAGTGGACGGCCCAGCTGCGCGCGTTCGAGGGCGGGCGGCTGAAGTCACAGGACATCGGCGGCGCCGAGTTCCCGCCGTATCTGTTACGCGGACGGCGTCAAGAAGCCCGAGTTCAGTGCGATCGAGGTCGTGCGGCCGGACCAGATCCCGCCCGAGCGGCTGGACACGCTGTTCGCCTGCGGGAGCGACACGACGAACTCGCAGGTCGGCTTCACGCTGCTCAACGTGCTCTTCCTGCGCGAGCACAACCGCGTCGCCGGCGAGCTCGCGCGGGCCTACCCGGGCTGGGACGACGAGCGACTGTTCGAGACCGCGCGCAACATCATGATCGTGCTCCTGATCAAGATCGTGATCGAGGAGTACATCAACCACATCACCCCGCACCACTTCAGGCTGGCGGCGGACCCGGCGCCGTTCAAGCGCGAGCGCTGGCAACGGCCGAACTGGATGGCGATCGAGTTCAACCTGCTCTACCGCTGGCACGCGCTGATCCCGTCGCGGCTGCACGGCGGGCCGATCTGGACGACGATCTTCAACCCGGCGATGGTGGTCGAGCGCGGGCTCGCGGCGCTGATCGACGACGCCTCGCGCACGCCGGCATGCCGCGTCGGGGCGTTCAACACCGACCCGGCGCTGCGCGAGGTCGAGCTGGCTTCGATCCGCGAGGCGCGGTCGGTGGCGCTGGCGCCCTACAACGACTACCGCGAGCTGGCGCGCTTCCCGCGCTTGACGGACTTCGACCAGATCTCGGGCGACGTGCGCGTGCAGGACGCGCTGCGCGAGCTCTACGGCCACGTCGACCGAATCGAGTTCTTTCCCGGGCTGTTCGCCGAGGACGCGCGGCCGAACTCCGTGCTGCCGTCGCTGATCGGGCGGATGGTGGGCGTCGACGCCTTCTCGCAGGCGCTGACCAACCCGCTGCTGGCGCCGCGGGTGTTCAACGAGGGGACGTTCTCGCCGCTGGGGATGCAGATCATCGGCTCCACCGCGCGGCTGTCCGACATCCTGCACCGCAACGTGCCGGAGAGCCCCGGCTCGTACCTCGTCACGATGACGCGACCGGGTTGGGTGCGCGTCTGACGGCCTACCACTCGCTCGCGGACGTCTACGAGTTCCTCACGCCAGAGCCGCTGCTGGAGCCCGCCGGCAACGTCGAGGCGTTCGCGCGGTGGATCGAGCCGGGCGCGCGCGTGCTCGACTGCGCGTGCGGGATCGGCTTGCTGGCGGCCGGGCTGGCGCTCGCGGGTCACGAGACGCACGCCTCCGACGCCAGCCCGGACATGGTCCGACGCACGCGCGTGACCGCGGCGCGGCACGGGGTCGACGTGCGCGCGCGCGTGTGCGGGTGGGAGGACCTTCCGAAGTCGGGCGACTTCGACGTCGTGCTCTGCGTCGGCAACTCGCTTCCGCACGCCCGCGACCGCGTCACGGCGCTGCGCGGCATGGCGGGCACGCTGCGCCCTGGCGGCCGGCTCGTGCTCACCTCCCGCAACTGGGAGCGCGAGCAGCCCGACGACCGCTACGAGGTCGAGCGCGGCGGGCGCCGCGCGGTCGTCACGTATGCGTGGGCGACGGACGGCGTCGACATCGCCGTCTCGGTGGCGGGGGAGACCGTCGCGGAGCACCTCGTCTTCTGGCCCTTCACCCGCGCGCAACTCGACGCCGACCTGCGCGCCGCGGGCCTGACGCCTTCCGAGAGCACGTTCACTCCGGACGCCGAGCGCTACCTCGTCACAGCCCGCAGATAGACCGCGGCCGACCCGGGTACCCTTTGTCACGAATGTCCGACGCCGCAGGTGCTCTCGAGCACGCGTTCGCCGGTCTGGTCGATGCCGTCGCCGGTGTGGCGCCGGGCTGGCTGGTCCTGGGCGTGCTGCTCCACCTCGCCAACCAGGTGGCGCGCGGACGCGGGTGGCACGCGGTCGTGCGGACGGCATGCGACGACGGCCCGCCGCCGCGGCGGCGACAGACCGTGGCCGCGTGGGTGGCCGGTGCCGGGGCCGGTGGGATCGTCTCCGCCCGCGGCGGCGACGCGGTCCGCGTGCTCGTCCTCAACCGCTACTCGCCCGGCACGGGCTGCGCGCTGCTGACCGGCACGCTGGTCGCCGAGGCCGCCGGCGAATGCGCCCTCGGCGCCGCCCTGCTGGCGCTTGCCCTGGCCATCGGGGTCGGGCCGGAGCTCGGCCCGTCGCCGACCACCGCGCTCTATCTAGCCGCCGCTGTGCTCGCGGTCGCCGGCGTCTTGCTGCATCGCCCGCCGCTCCACTCGCTTCCGCGGCGTCCTCTCGCGCGCCGCCCACGGCTGTGCCGCGCTGCGCTGCCCGAAGGCCTACGCGCGCGACGTGTTGCCGTGGCAGCTCGCCAGCCGGGTGCTGCGGCTGGCGGCGCTCGGCTGCTTCCTGGCCGCGTTCGGCCTGCCCGCGACGCCCGCCGCCGTCCTGCTCGTGGTGTTCGCGCAGACCAGCGGCCGCCTCGTGCCGTTCTCGCCGGCGTCGGTCGGCGCCGGCGCGGCGATCCTCGCGGCCACCTTCGAGCCGGTGACCGGCACCGCCGTGCCGGCCGCGCAGGTCGCTGCGTTCTTCGTCGGCACGAGCACGGTGCTGACCGTGGTCGGCACCGTGCTGGCCTTGGCGATCTGCGTTCAGGCCTCGGCGAAGGTCGGCCCGAGCTTCGGCGCCGTCGGCCGCTTGATGCGGACCCGCGCGGCCATCACGCCGAGGCCGTAGCCGAGGACGCTGGCGACCACGCCGGCCACCATGTCGAACACGAAGTGGTTGCCGGTGGCGACCACGGCCAGCCCGATCACCGGGCCCCAGAGCAGCGCCAGGTAGCGCAGCGCGGGGTTGCGGATCGCGGCGAACAGCGCGACCCCGACCGCCACCGCGAAGCCGACGTGCAGGCTCGGGACCGCGGCCAGCTCGTTGTAGAAGCTGGTGGAGAAGTTCGAGTCCATCGCGAAGCCGGTCTGCGTCGAGATCGTGTCGGCGATCCCCATCTCGGCCAGCCGCGGGGGAGCGACGGGGAACAGGCCGTAGATCGGGACCGAGATCAGCCACGTCGCGAGGATCGTGTTGCGCAGGGTCTCGTAGAGATGGGTCGAGCGCCGGTAGAGGAAGATCAGCGCGGCCGGGATCACGCCGAGCTGGGCGATCAGGTAGAGGTGGTTGAGCACCCACAGCATCCACGTGCCGGTCAGCGCGGACTGCACCGACGCCTCCACGTCGACGCCGAGCGAGCTCTGCAGATTCATGATCCAGTGCGCGTGATCCTGGGCCGAGGCCAGGTCGCCGATCGTCACGAAGCGCGCGGCGCTGTAGATCAGGTAGGCGAGCAGGAAGAGCCCGATCTGCGCACGGGCTCGCGGGGAGAAGGGGAGCCGGAGCACGCTCGCCGGGCGGAGGGGGGCAGTTGCGAGCATGGACGGAAATCTAAGTTCCGGCGAAAGGCATTACAGCGGTGCAGCCACCAGAGCGAGGGTGGGGGTTGGACCAGCCGCGGGTGTGGCTAACCCCACCGCCGCACCGCGCCGCGCCGACTGCTCGAGGCAGCCGGCGCGGAGCGTGAGTCACGCCGACGGCGCTACGGGCTCGTGGTCGAGAGCGTGAACGTCAGCGTCTTGCCGTACGACCCGGTGCGCAGCGCTTCCGACGCGCCGATCGACTGCTTGAACTCGATCGGCACCTGCTCGCCGGCCGTCGGGGCGCCCCAGAACTTGACGCCGGTGGGCAGCGAGCCGAAGGTCCCGTTGGCGGCCTTGGCCTGCAGCGGCTGCGCGAGCGCGAAGCTGCCGTTGACCAGGTGGTTCGTGTAGAACGGGCTCGGGTCCTGCACGATCAGCGCGGCGTTGCCCGCGGACGAGGTGACCGTCGCGGTCGTCGAGGCGAAGTAGTCCCTCGCCACGCCCGGCGTGAACGCGCCGAAGCTGGCCGGCGCGCCGAGGCTCACCGACAGCGTCGGCGGCACGGTCCCGCCGACGGGCATGTCGTTGAACGCGCCCGCGGCCTGCAGCGCGGCCGCGCCGCCGACGATCGGCAGCGTGACCTTGCTCGTGCGCGCGTCGAGCGTGACCGGCACGTTGTTCGGGCTGCCGTTCGAGGAGGCCTGGCTCGTGTTCGTCCCGGCCGACGATGATCGCGATCTGATGGCCGGCCTTGAACGTGTGCTCGGTCGGCAGCGTCGGGAACCGGTAGCGGTTGTACTCGCCCGGAACGACGTCCTTGGCGTCGGCGTACCACAGCGAGTCGCGGTTGCGCGGAGTCGCGGATGCCGCGGGTCACGCGCCACGACGTGACGTCGACCGTCGGCTTGGTCGATGTCGCGGTAGCAGGCGTTCTCGATCTGTCGTGCTCCTGTCGCCGCCGTGCACGTCTCCCCGAGCGCCTTGCCCTCGCACGGGTCGCCGGCGGTGCCGACGCCCCAGCACGCGCGCGTGTCGAGCAGCGTCGACGCCCTCGTCCGTCGCGCGACACCTGCGTCGCCGGCGCCGTAGTCGGCGATGACCACGCTCAGGTTGCTCGCGGGTGCCGCCCAGCGCGGCGGCGAGGTCGGCGGCCGCGGTGCCCGACAGCCGGACGTCGCGCGTGAGCTGGTTCGAGAGGAACACGCGTCGGTTGGCCTGCGAGCCGGTCGGGATTGGCCATCAGCGTCGGTCTCGTTCGCGGCGGCGGCGGTGAAGGCCAGCGTGTCGTTCGCGCCGCCGCCGGCGATGCCGCCGAGCGTGCCGGCCGCGTCCGGGCCGGCCGAGCGCAGGTAGAAGTCGACGTTCTGGGTGCCGGGCACGGGCCAGTCGGCGTAGTTGCCCCAGACGTCCTTCTCAGTCCTCGATCGTCACGGCGGGCTCGCTCATGATCCCGTTCGGGACGCCGTAGAGGTGGTGGTCGTACCAGCGGTGCAGGGTGAGCGACCCACTCCATGCGGCGCGACTCGAACGGATCCTCGTGGCCGGCGCGCAGCAGCCACAGCTTGCGCGGGACGTTGTTGGCCTTCAGCGCGTCCCACCACATGCCGATGTGGTCCATGCGGACGTTGTCGTCCTGGAAGCCGTGGATGGCGAAGACCGCGGCCTTGACCTTGCTCGCGTCCTTGACGTAGTCGCGGTCGCGCCAGAACTGGTTGATGTCCCCGTGCGCGTCGCCGTCGCCGTTGAGCACGTCGGCGTCGTCGCTGAACGGCGCCCACAGCGGATTGCACAGCGTGCGCCGCTCCGGCAGCTCCAGGTCCCCGGCGGGCGGTCGTCTTCGTCGCCGCCGGTGGTGACCGTGTTGTTGAGGCTCGCCGGGTAGTTGGTGTTGTGGCGCACCCCGCCCGTGCGCGAGTAGTTGTACCAAGCGGAAATGGCGGAGATCGGGACGATCGTCTTCAGGCCCTCGACGCCCGTCGCGGCCACGCCGTTGGCCAGCGTGCCGTCGTAGGACTTGCCGATCATCGCGCTCGAGCCGTTGTGCCAGTCGGCGAGCTTGAGCGCCGACGTCGTGCTCGCCGCGCTGTAGCCCGCGACGCGGCCGTTGAGCCAGTCGACGACCGACTTCTCGCCGGCGATGTCGCCGGGCCCGCCGTGGTGCGGGCAGCCGTTGGTCGTATAGCCGGTGCCGTTCATCTGGGCGAGGACGTACGCGTAGCCACGCGGCACGAAGTAGTTGTCGTAGAACAGCGGCCAGCGGTCGTTGCGGCCGTCCTTGTCCCAGTCGGCCATGCACTGACCCTCGGCGCCGCGGCAGACCGTCGTGTAGTACGGCGACGGATCGATGATCGCGGGCATCCGGTTGGCCGTGCCGCCTTCGCTGGGCCGGATGATGTCGATCGTGACCCAGTCCTGAGCGCCGTTGGAGTCCTGATCGACGCCGGGCTGCGGGATGAACACGCGCTCCCGGATCGCCGCGCGGTAGTCGTACACCGCCTTGGTCCTGCCGTTCTCGAGGACCGGTCCGCTCTGCGCCTGTGCGACCCCGGCGCCCCCCAAGGCGAACGCTGCCAGCGTCAACGCGCTCGCGGCGAGCCCCTTCACCCCAATGCTCATCTCCCACCCTCCGTCACGAGCCACGGGCCGCCGCGACCGTGCTGCGGCCCTTTGCGTCCGAACAGTGACGGGCCGCCGCGGGGAAGTCGAGGCTATTGGCCGTGCAGAAGGCTCAACGCGTGCGCTCAGTCGTCGGCGGGCGGCGGGGCGAAGACGATCCGCTTGAGCTCGTCCACCATCCGCCCGCCCAGGCGCAGCGACGTCATGAAACCCTCGGCGCCCAGGCCGCCGGCGTCGAGCGCCGTGCGCAGCTCGGTCAGCGGCGCCTTGTCCTCCTCCGCGACCGCGTCCTTGCCGGCCTCGACCAGCACGAGATGGCGGGCGCGGCGGTGCACGGCGGCGAGTCGCACGTAGCGCTCGCGCTCGTCGGCGCCGAGCCCTTCGAGCGGGACCACGACGGTCTGGCCGGCCGCGAAGCGCTTCGCGGCAGCGGCGTCGAGCAGCGCCTGCGCCTTGGCCTCGATCTCGCTCGGCCGCGACACGCGCCCGGCGAGCAGCGCGCGGACCTTGTCGAGCGAGAGGATCGCGCTCTGCTCCTCGATCACGCGGGCGGCGAAGCGGTCGCGCAGCGCACGGTCCGCGCACACGATCACCAGCAGGCTGCCGGGCGAGTAGCGCATGCGGTCGGTGGGCGCCAGCACCCGCCCGCGCACGCTCACGTCGGCCTTGCGCGGCGGCCGCTCCGCCTCTCCGGCCCGGCGCGGCCGGTCCGAAGACCATCCGCCTCGCTCTTGGTCGGAGATCTTGATGCTGCGGGGTTGCGAGGAGGACATGCCACTCACCATAGGCGCTGCGCTTGTGGGGGATTGTCAGACAAGATAGGTTCGAACGTGATGAGCGGGATGGCGGTCAAGTCGATCTCGGCGCACGAAGCCGTCGTCGTCTCCCTGCGCGCCCGGATCCTCGACGGCGAGATCGAGCCCGGCGTGCGACTCCCGGAGCTCGAGCTGGCCGCGGAGCTCGGCGTCGCGCGCCCGACCGTCCGCGCCGCGATCCAGACGCTCTGCCACGAAGGCCTGCTGGTCCGTGAGCCCAACCGCAGCGCCCACGTCCCGGTCCTCACGCGCGAGGACATCCTCGACCTGTTCTCGGTCCGGATCCCGCTGGAGTGCCTGATCGTGCGCGCGGTGCTGGAGAGCGGCGCCGCGCTGGACAGCGCGCGCGAGGCGATGACCGTGATGGAGGCGCTGCCGGACGACGCGCCCTGGAGCCGGGTCGTGGCCGCCGACGGCGCGTTCCATCAGGCGCTGGTCAGCGCGGTGGGGTCCCCGCGGCTCGAGCGGCTGTACGGCGCTTTGAGCGGCGAGATCCGGTTATGTGTCGCGCAGCTGCGACCGAGCTGGGCGTCGCCGTCGGCGATCGGGCGCGAGCATCATGAGGTGCTGGTCGTTTTGGAGTCCGGGGACGTTGGCGCCGCCGAGGCGCGGATGACGGCGCACTTGGAGCGCGCCGTTCGCGACTTGACTCATTAGGCGTGCAGGTGCCGGCGAACTGCGCCGGTAAGGGGAGCGTCGGACAGACCCGCTCGTTCTCCGCCAAGGATCGCGCAGGATCGACCACCCGCGATCGTGTCGTCAGGGGGGTGAGGAACAAATAGGTCCTCAGAGGACCTATTTGTTCCTCACCCCCGATTCGAGCGTGATCGTCATCGCCGTCCTGCCACGCCGTGCCGGGGCCGACCACCTTCCTTACCGGCGCAGTTCGCTGGTCCTACGCGACGATTGAAGTCCGAAGACGCGCCGGCTCGCCGTGCCATGCGGCCGAGAGAATCGAGACCAACGCCGTCCACATCCAACGCCCGCGGGTTGTTGTCGATCAGCCGCTTGATCCCGATCGACGCCTCCGCCATCGGACGCAGGTCACTCCGAGACACTCCGATCTCGGCCAGCGACGCCGGCAAGCCGATCCGCCGGCCCAACGCGTGCACGCACTCCACCGCGTCGCCGCCCATCACCCGCGAGAGCGCGTCGACCTCGGCGCTCCGGGCCGGCCGGTTGAACTCCATCACGTAGGGCAGCAGCAGGCCGGTGCCGAGCCCGTGCGACGTGTGGGTCAGGGCCCCGAGCGCGAACTGCAGCGCGTGCGCCGCCGACACGCCCGAGTTGCCGAACGCGATCCCGGCCAGCAACGACCCGTACAGCATCCCGGTCCGGGCTTCGATGTCCGAGCCGTCGAGCACGGCGCGTTCGAGGCACCGGAACAGGTGCTCCGCGGCGGTCAGCGCCAGCGCGTCCGAGAGCAGGTTCTTGCCGACCTGCGGGCGATCCAGCACGAGCGCGACCGACGGCTCCGAGCGCGCCGCCATGTACGACTCGACCGCGTGCGACAGCGCGTCGATCCCCGCGTGCGCCGTGACCATGGGCGGCGCGCCGACCGTCAGTAGCGGGTCGCAGATCGCGTGGCGCGGGATCAGGTGCGGCGAGGCGACGCCGACCTTCATCTCGGTCGCGGGGTCGGTGACGACCGCGACCGGCGTGGCCTCCGAGCCGGTGCCGGCGGTCGTCGGGAGCGCGATCAGCGGCACGATCGGCCCGGGCACCGACTGCACGGGGTAGTAGTCCTCGAGCGCCCCGCCGTGCGCGAGCAGCAGCGCGGTGACCTTCGCCAGGTCGATCACGCTGCCGCCGCCGACGGCGACGATCACGTCCGGCGCGCACGACCGGCCAAGCTGCACCGCGGCGTCGACCGCCGCGCGCGGCACGTCGACGACCGCGTCGGCGAAGACGGTCACGTCGAGCGCGGCCAGCGAGTCGCGAACCGTGCTGAAGCCCGGCGTCGACGCCAGCACCGGATCGGTGATCACGAGCGCGCGGGCGCCGTGTGAGCCCGCCACCCGGCCCGCGGCCTCGGCCATCCCGACACCGAACAGCACTTGGGAGGGCGCGCGCAGGACGGCGAAGTCGGTCATCGGTCAAGCCTCCAGAGAAGGATGGACGCACGTAGGACGGAGCACACGGTCATGGTCAGCTCTCCAGGAAGGCCGTCACCAGCCGGTTGAACTCGTCGGTGCGCTCGAGCGGCGTGGCATGGCCGGCGCCGCCGAACACGTGAGCCCGCGCGTCGGGCAGCGCGTCGACCAGAGCCAGCGCACCGTCACGCACCGGCACGACGCGATCGCGCGTGCCGTGCACGAGCAGGACGGGCACGGCGATCGCGGCCAGCTCTTCCGCGCTCAGCGAGAGGTCGTCGACCCACCGCTGCCGCGGCGCCGGGAACAGCTCGCCGTACCCGGGCTGCAGCAGCGACGCCTGCAGGCGCGCGTCCACGGCCTCGTCGGTCACCGGAGCCTCGCTGATCAGCGCGACGAGCGCGCGGGCGGCCTCGCGGCTCGGCGTGTAGCCCCACAGTTCGTCGAGCCCCGGCGAGATCGGCATCGGATGACCCATCGACCCCACGGCGACGACACGGGTGACCACACGCGGGCGCGCGTGCGCGAGCGAGAGCGCGATCGCCCCGCCGGCCGAGTTGCCCACGACCGCGAACGGCTCGCCGAGCCCGTCGACGAGGTCACATGCCTGCTCGGTCCACATGGACCGCAGCCGGCACGGCCTGACCCCTTGGGCGTCGCCGAAGCCGATCAGGTCCGGCGCGAGCACGTGGAAGCGCCCGCGCAGCGCGGCGATCAGCGGCGCCCAGGCCGCGGCCGTCGTCCCCGGGCCGGAGCCGTGCAACAGCAGCACGGGCGGCCCGGAGGCACATCGCTCAGGCCGGGACGGCGGCGCGCTCGAGCACGTTCATGAACGCGCGCGACCACTCGGGCATGTCCGGCCAGCCGCGGCAGGAGACCATGTTCCCGTCGACGCAGTCCGGCGCGTCGACGACGGTCGCGCCCGCGTTCTCCATGTCGCCGGCCAGCGGCGGGAACGCAGCGGTCTTGCGGCCCTTGAGCAGCCCGTAGACGGCGGGCACCTGGGGACCGTGGCAGATCGTGCCGACCGGCAGGTCGTGCTCGAAGAAGTACTCGGTGATCCGGCGCACGTCGGCGTCGAGGCGGATGTACTCGGGCGCGCGGCCGCCCGGGATCACGAGCGCGACGTACTCGGACGGGTCGACCTCGGCGAACGCGATGTCGACGGGCAGCTTGCGGCCGAACTTCTCCGTGTAGGCGTCCGAGTTCGGATCGAAGTCGTGGATCACGAGCTGGACGTCACGACGGGTCAGCGCCGCCACGTCGGCGACGTACCCGGCCTCGCGCAACCGGTAGATCGGGTACATCGCGTCGAGCTCCTCGGCGGCGTCACCGACGAGTACGAGCACCTTCTGCTGGGACATTGCACCTCCTCCTCGAAAAACGACTCAAGCGTTCACAATTCTCCGACAGAACTTCACGTCCGCGACTTAGCATCGCGGCTCGCCTTGCGGAGAGGGTACGCTTCGCCCAACGATTGTCCGACAATATCGCGTCGGTGATAGCCGATGCAAGAAATTGGCGTGACGGTTGACAATAGATGCAAAGAGGGCGTAGGTTTTTGCAAGTCCCGTGCAAGGTTGGTAGGACCGCTGGTCATCAGGAGTAGGGCCAACCCTCTTGGAGGAGGAGTAATGAAGGGGAGACTTCAGGTCTCGGCAGCGATTGCCGTGGCCGCCGCAGCCTTGACGGTTGCCGCCTGCGGCGGCAGCGACAGCGGAGGTGGGGGACACGAAGGCCGCCGCCGACGCTACGTCGAAGCTCAGCGACAAGGACATGACGCTGACGTTCCTGTGGTTCGAGTGGCCGCCCGCGGCCGCGCTCGAGGAACTCGGCAAGGAGTACACGAAGACCCGGCCGAACGTGACGGTGAAGGTCAACACCGTCCCGATCGCGCAGTGGCACGACGCGATCTTCACGCAGTTCGCGGCCCGCAAGACGAACTTCGACCTGCCGGTCCTCGACTCGCAGAACATCGGTGAGGCGGTCGAGAACGGCAGCATCCTCGAACTGACGGACTTCGTAAAGGAGAACGTCGACACGTCGCAGTACGACCCGTACTTCCTCGCGGCGTACGGGCAGTACCCGCAGAACACGACGGGTGAGGCCAACCCGGACGCCAAGACCTACGGCGTGCCGCTGCTCGGCGACACGTGGGCGATGATCTGGCGCAAGGACCTGATGGGCGATGAGCCTCCGGCCACGTGGGAGGAGATGATCGCGGCGGCCAAGAAGTGCCAGGACGAGAACGACGGCATGAGCGGCCTCGCGTTCCACCAGGCCGGCGCCGGCGATGCCGCGGCCGTGACCTACAACGTCGTCAACGCGCTCTACGGCGGCGAGCTGTGGAACCAGGGCGATCGCAAGATCGAGGGCGTCGTCAACAACGCCCAGGGCCAGAAGGCGATGGACGTGCTCGTCAACGAGATGGTGCCGCTGGCGCCGAAGGGCTCGAACAACTGGTTCATCGACGAGGTCAACGCCGCGATCAGCCAGGGCAAGGTGTGCGTCGGCTTCCAGTGGGTCGCCGCGATGGGCGGTCTGGTCGACCCGGAGAGCTCCGAGCTCGGCAAGACCAAGGAGGAGATCCTCGAGAAGCTGGCGTTCGCGCCGCTGCCCAAGCAGGAGACCGACAAGGTGCCGCTGGGCGGCATGGGCATGCACGTCTCGAAGTACGTGCCGGCGGAGAAGCAGGCCGAGGCGCTGAACTTCATCAAGTGGATGCAGACGACCGAGGCGCAGAAGAAGTGGGCGCAGCTCGGTGGCGTCCCGGCCCGCAACGACGTCCTGTCGTCGCCGGAGTTCCTCGAGGCCCAGCCGTTCAACCAGGTCATGACGGACTCCGTCCCGCGCCTGAAGGACTTCTGGAATCTGCCCGAGTACGCGAAACTCCTGAACGTCCACACGACGCAGGTCAACGCGGCCATCTCCGGCACCCAGGAGCCGAAGGCCGCGCTCGACAAGCTCGCCGCGGACGAGCAGGCAATCCTCGACGAAAGCGGTTCCTAGACCGCCAGGTGACGCAAGGCCGGGCCCGCCGAGCGGGCCCGGCCTGACCCTCACGACCATGGCCGACACGCTTCCGAAGACGCCCGCGGCGGCCGGTCCGTCCGCCGAGAAGCTCGAGGCGCCGCCCGCCGCGGCACGCTTCAGCTTCCTCTCCGACCGGTGGCTCGCCGGCCTGTTCATCGCGCCGGCGCTCGCGCTGCTGGTGTTCCTCTCGATCTGGCCGCTGATCCGCCTGATCTGGCTGTCGTTCACCGACTTCTCGGTGACGCGCGACGTGCCCGCGAGCTGGGTCGGCTTCGAGAACTACACCGATGTCCTCACGTCGCCGGTGGTGCACGAGCGCGCGGTCACGACAATGATCTTCGTCGCCGGCGCGATCGCGCTGCAGACCGTGCTCGGCTTCGCGATCGCGTTCCTGATCTCGCGCCGGGTCCGGGGTCGCGGCGCGCTCACCACGCTGTTCCTGATCCCGATGATGCTCTCGCCGGTCGTCGTCGGCCTGTTCTGGAAGTTCATGCTCGACGTCCAGTTCGGCGTCGTGAACTCGTTCCTGGACAGCCTCGGCCTCGGCCGCGTCGAGTGGCTGACGCAGCAGCGCCTGGCGCTGCTGTCGCTGATCATCGTCGACACCTGGCAGTGGACGCCGTTCATCATGCTGATCGCGCTCGCGGGCCTGACCGCGGTCCCCAAGTACCTCTACGAGGCGGCGGAGATCGACCGCGCGTCGGAGTGGTTCAAGTTCCGCCGGATCACGTTCCCGCTCGTGTGGCCGCTGCTGCTGATCGCGGTCATGTTCCGCGCGATCGAGGCCTTCCGGCTCTTCGACCTCGTCTACATCCTCACGGGCGGGGGCCCGGGTGGCACGACCGAGACGCTGTCCTTCAACGTCTACAAGGTCGCGTTCTTCGGCTTCGACACCGGACGCGCCTCGGCGTACGGGATCTTGATGGTGATCGTCGTGATCGTCGCCACGAACCTCTATCTCCGTTACCTGAACCGTCTCCAGGAGCGCTAGGCGATGGCCACGCACATCCAGCCCGCCGGCGTCGCCGACAAGGGCATCGCGGGCGAGACCGAGCCGCCACCGATCCGCCGCCGCCGCAAGCTCGGCTCCGGCGTCGAGATCGTGCTGCTCGCCGTGTTCGCCGTCGTGATGCTCTTCCCCGTCCTGTGGATGCTCGAGACGGCGCTCAAGGACGCGAGGGACATCTACGCCGTCCCGGCCAAGCTGATCAACTTCAGCCCGACCTTCGAGCACGTCAAGAACGTGTTCAGCGCGGACTCGCCGGTGTTCACCGGGTTCAAGAACTCGGTGATCGTCGCTACGGCATCGACGATCATCGCCACCGTGCTGGGCGTGCCCGCGGCGTGGGCGTACTCGCGCTTTGAGATCAAGGCCAAGAAGGACCAGCTGTTCTTCATCCTCTCGACGCGCTTCATGCCGCCCGTCGTGGTCGTGATCCCGGTCTTCCTGATGTTCCGCGACCTCGCCCTGCTGGACACGCTGCAGGGCCTGATCCTGGTCTACGCCGCGTTCAACCTGCCGTTCACGATCTGGATGATGAAGGGCTTCATCGACGAGGTCCCGGCCGAGTACGAGGAGGCGGCGATGCTCGACGGCTACTCGCGCTTCGAGGCCTTCTGGCGCGTGACGATGCCGCTGCTGATCCCCGGCATCGCGGCGACGGCGGTGTTCGCGCTGATCTTCTCCTGGAACGAGTTCGTGTTCTCGATCTTCCTGATCACGGATCCGGGCACGCGCACGGCGCCGGCGGCGATCGCGGGCCTGATCGGCGGCACGACGATCAACTGGGGCCTGGTGGCGGCGTCGGCGATGGTCTTCGCGATCCCGGTGCTGATCTTCGCCTTCCTCGTGCGCAAGCACCTGGTGGCCGGCGTCACGCTCGGGGCGGTGCGGCGCTGATGGCGGAGGTGTTGGTCAAGCGCCTGCACAAGGCGTTCCCGGACGGGACCGTCGCGGTCGAGGAGCTCGACCTCGAGATCGGCGACGGCGAGCTGTTCGTCATGCTCGGCCCCTCGGGCTGCGGCAAGACGACGACACTGCGCTGTATCGCCGGCCTCGAGCAGGAGACCTCCGGGCAGATCCAGATCGGCGACGAGGTCGTCTCCGGGCTGCGCCCGTCAGAGCGCGACATCGCGATGGTCTTCCAGTTCTACGCGCTCTACCCGCACCTGAGCGTGCGCGACAACATGGCGTTCCCGCTGCGGGCGCAGAAGATGCCCGCGAAGGAGATCAACGAGCGCGTGCTCGAGGCGGCGCGGATGCTGCAGCTCGAGCCGTTCCTGACCCGCAAGCCGAACAAGCTCTCGGGCGGCGAGCAGCAGCGGGTCGCGCTCGGGCGCGCGATGGTCCGCCACCCGAAGGCGTTCCTGATGGACGAGCCGCTGACCAACCTCGACGCCGAGCTGCGCGCCGAGATGCGCGCGGAGCTCAAGCACGTCCAGCAGCGCCTGAACTCGACGATGATCTACGTCACCCACGACCAGACCGAGGCGATGGCGCTCGGGCGCCGGATCGCGATCCTCAACAAGGGGCGGCTGGAGCAACTGGGCGCGCCGATGGAGGTCTACGAGCGCCCGGCGACGCTGTTCGCGGCGCGCTTCATCGGCTCGCCGCCGATGAACCTGATCGAGGCCGAGGTCACCAACGGCGCGCTGACCGCCGCCGGCGGGCTGAGGATCGCCGCGCCGGAAGGGCTCGAGCGCGGCGACGCGTGATCGCCGGCGTGCGACCCGAGCGCTTCAGCGTGGCCGCCGAGGGCGAGGGCGCCCGCGGGCGCGTCGTTTCGCGCGAGGCGCTCGGCGACGAGACGATCTACGTGGTCGAGACCGAGGCCGGACTGCTCAACGTGCGCATGCCGCCGACGGCGCGCTTCGCCGAGGAGCAGGCGGTGAACGTCAGCTACGTCGGCGCGCCGCCGCCGGTCTACGACCCGAGACCGAGCAGGTGATAGGCCCGTGACCTCGGCGATCGTCGCGCGCGACGTCTCGAAGTCGTTCGGCGACGTCGATGCGCTGAACGGGCTCAACCTCGACGTCCCCGAGGGCGCGTTCTTCGTGCTGCTCGGCCCGTCCGGCGCGGGCAAGACCACGACCCTGCGCGTGATCGCCGGGCTCGAGAAGCCGGACATGGGCACGGTGCACCTCACCGGCATCGACGCCACCAAGGCGACGCCGGCCGAGCGCGACCTGGCGATGGTCTTCCAGAGCTACGCGCTGTACCCGAAGAAGACCGCGGCCGAGAACATCGCGTCGCCGCTGCGGGCGCGCCGGATGAGCAAGGCCGAGATCGACGCGCAGATCAAGCGCGTCACCGAGCTGCTGCACATCGAGCACCTGCTCGAGCGCAAGCCGCAGCAGATGTCCGGCGGCGAGATGCAGCGCGTCGCGCTCGGGCGCGCGCTGGTGCGCGAGCCGCGGGCGTTCCTGATGGACGAGCCGCTGACGAACCTCGACCTCAAGCTGCGCGTGGAGATGCGCACCGAGCTCACGCGCATCCACCGCTCGCTGGGGCGGACGTTCCTGTACGTCACCAACGACCAGGTCGAGGCGATGTCGATGGCCGACCAGGTGGCCGTGCTGCGCCAGGGCACCGTGCAGCAGGTCGGCACGCCGACCGAGATCTACGACAACCCGGTCAACCGCTGGGTGGCGACGTTCGTCGGCAGCCCGCGGATGAACCTGCTCGAGTGCACGGTCAACGGCCGCATCGAGGGGACGGGCTGGTCGCTGCCCAACCCCGGGCTTCGCGAGCGGCCGCCCGGCGCTGTTCGGCGTGCGCTCGGAGGACCTGTCGCTGGAGGTGCGCGACGAGTCCGCGGCGCTCGACGGCACGGTCTACGCCGTCGAGCCGCTGGGCGACCGCACGCTGGTCGACGTCGAGATCGGCGGCGAGCGGATCGTGATCAAGGCGCCGCCGACGACCGCGTTGGAGATCGGCGAGCGGATCCGGGCGGCCGTCGACATGGATCGCGTCCACCTGTTCGACGCCGACACGGAGTCGGCGATCGCCCGGGGATGATCGACGCCCCGCTACCGCCGGTGCTGAGGCGGGCGCGGATCCTCGAGCGGGTCCAGCGCGACGGCGGCGCGTCGCTGCAGGAGCTCGCGACCGAGCACGCCGTCTCGCCGGTCACCGTGCACCGCGACCTCGAGCTGCTGTCGGGCGAAGGGCTGCTGGAGCGGGTGCGCGGCGGGGCGCGCTCGCTGCCGGACACGCGGCCGCGGATCGAGACGGCGTGGAGCGCCCGCGTGCGCGAGGCGGCGCACGAGAAGGAGGCGATCGCGTGGCGCGCGCGCGAGCTGGTCGAGGACGGCTCGACGATCTTCCTCGACGCGTCCTCGACCGCCCTGGCGCTGGCCCGGCCTTGGAGCTGCGGCCGCCGACGGAGCTGACGCTGGTCACGAACTCGCCGGCGATCGCGCTCGGCCTGACGGCGGACACGATCCACGTGATCGTCCCGCCGGGCGAGCTCAACCAGCACATGCGCGTGCTGACCGGGCGCTGGACGGTCGACTTCCTGGTCGAGCTGAACATCGCCACGGCGTTCATCTCGGCCGCCGGGATCACGCTCGAGCACGGCCTGACGACGTCGCGCAGCGCGCTGGCGGACACGCTCAACGCCGCGGTCGACGCCGCCACGACGACGGTCGGGCTGCTGGATTCCTCGAAGTTCAGCGCGCTCGTCGCTGCTGACCGTGCGCAGCGCGCAGTCGCTGGACCTGATCATCACCGACGACGGGATCGACGCGGCCACGGTCGAGGAGTACCGGCGCGCGGGCGTGAAGCTGATCGTGGCCGAGCGCCTGCCGGACGCCGACCGCGATGCCGGTTAGTCGGCGAAGGGCAGGATCTGCCGCGTCTGTGTGAGATCGAGCAGGCGCTCGACCGGCGGCTGCAGGGGCCGCGCAGCTTCAGGCCGGGGTAGCTGCGGGCGGCGCCGAGCAGGGCGCGCAGCCCGGTCGAGTCCATGAACACGAGCTCGGAGAGATCGATCTCGATCGGCCCGGCGGCCTGCGCCAGCGCGGCCTCGAGCCGCGGCTCGCCGAGCATGTCGAGCTCGCCGCTCACGCGCACGAGCGTCCCGTCGCCGTCCTGGGACGTCGTGACCTCGAAGCGCGGCGGCCGAAACGCACCCACGTCGGGCTCGGCGCTCATCGCGGTGCATGATGCCAGCATGAGCGCGCTCGTCAACGCCGCGTATGAGCCTCGTGCCGTGCCGGCACCGTCGGACGAGGCGCGCGCGTTCCACGAAGGGCTGGCGGACTACGCGCCGACGCCGCTGCGGCCGCTCGGCTCCGGGGTGTGGGTCAAGGACGAGTCGGACCGGCTCGGGCTGCCCGCGTTCAAGGTGCTCGGCGTGTCGTGGGCGGTCGAGCGCGCGCTGCGGTCCGACCCGCAGGTGAGGACGCTGGTCGCGGCGAGCGCGGGCAACCACGGCCGCGCGGTGGCGCACGTCGCCGCCCGGCGCGGGCTGGGCGCGCGGATCTTCCTGCCGGCGCGCTCGGTCGCGGCGCGCCGCGAGGCGATCGCGGCCGAGGGCGCCGACGTCGTCGTGGTCGACGGCACCTACGAGGACGCCGTGCGGCTCGCGCAGCGTCACGCCGAGGAGCCGGGCGTGCTCGAGCTGGCCGACGTCGGCGCGTCGAGCCCGGCGCACTGGGTGATCGACGGCTACGCGACGCTGTTCGCGGAGATCGGCGAGCGCTTCGACACGGTGCTCGTGCCGGTCGGGGTCGGCTCGCTGGGCGCGGCGGCGGCGCGCTGGGGCGCGTCGGTGGGGACGGCGGTGATCGCCGTCGAGCCCGACGTCGCCGCCTGCCTGACCGCGGCGCTCGCGGCCGGCGAGCCGGTCGAGATCCCGACGCCCGGCACGGCGATGGCCGGGCTGGACTGCGCGGCGGTGTCCAGCGCCGCCTGGGACACCCTGCGCGCCGGTATCCGCGGCACGGTCACGGTCTCTGACGCCGACACGCGGGCGGCGATGCGCGAGCTCGCGGCCGCCGGGATGGCGATCGGCGAGTCCGGGGCCGCGCCGCTCGCCGCCCTGCACGCGTTGCGCTCGGACCCGGCGTGCGCGGCGCTGCGTGACGTCGTACGCCTCGACCGCGTCCTGCTGATCGCCACGGAAGGCCCGACCGACCCGGTGGGCTATCGGGAAGCGGTCGGATGACGGCCGTCTCACCGGACATCCCCGTCCGGCGCAACACGCTCCTGCTGGCGGCGGCGATGGCCGTCTACTCGAGCGTGCTGCAGCTCGTCGCGGCCGTCTCCTCGCTCACGTTCGTGCTCGTCACGGGCGTCGAGGGCCTGCTCGGGCTCGGGCCCGCGATCTTCCTCGTCGCGTCCGCGCTCGCCGCCGTGCCCGCCGGCCGGCTGATGGATCGCATCGGGCGCAGGCCGGTGATCGCCGGCGGCTACGTGCTGGCCTCCGCGGGCTGCTCACTGACCGCGCTGGCGACGAACCTCGACTCGACGCCGATCGTGATCGCCGGCTTCATGCTGACCGGCGCGGCCAACGGCATCGCGCTGCTGATCCGCACGGCGGCGGGCGACATGTACCCGCCCGAGCGGCGCGCCCGCGGGATCTCGTACGTGCTGTTCGGGGCGGTGTTCGGCGCGATCCTCGGGCCCGCGCTGTTCGGGCCGCTGTTCGCCGGCCGCGAGGTCGACGCGGCGACGCTGACCGTGCCGTGGCTGGCGGCGGCCGGCATCAGCCTCGTGGCGCTCGTGCTCGTGTCGCTCGTCCGGCCCGACCCGAAGCGGATCGCCGAGCTGCTGGCGGGCGAGGAGGAGGAGAGCCCGCCGCCGGCGCCGCTGTCCGAGATCCTCAGGCGCCCCGGCGTGCGGCCCGCGATGCTGGCCGCGCTGGCCAGCTTCGGCGTGATGGTGTCGGTGATGAACCTGTCCGGCTACGTGCTCGTCGAGCACCACCATCACGCCCAGTCGAGCGTCTTTCCGGTGATCGGGGCGCACGTGCTCGGGATGTACGCGCTCGTGCTCGTCGTCGGGGCGCTGATCGACCGGGTCGGCCGCGCGCCCGCGCTCGCGGGTGGCCTGCTGATCATGGCCGTCTCGACGATCGGGCTGCTGTGGTTCGACAGCGTGGTGGCCACGGCGCTGCTGCTGTTCGGGCTCGGGGTGGGCTGGAACGTCTCGTTCGTGGCCGCGACGGCGCAGATGGCGGACCTGACCGCCGCCCTCCGAGCGCGGGCGCCTGATCGGGTTCAACGACCTCCTCTCGGCCCTGCTGGGCGCGTCGCTGGCCCTGATCGGCGGCTACGCGCTGGACTCGATCGGCGTGGCGGCGCTGGCGATCGGCGCGACGGCGCTGGTGGCCGCACCCGTTCTGTGGCTGATCCCACGCAAGACTCCCAGACCGGTGACCTCGTGAGTACCCTGTGGCGCCTCCCCACTCCTGCTCCCTCGGAGATCTGATGTCCATGCTCCTGGCGCGCATCGCGCGCAACCTGACACACCACTGGGTACGCGGCCTGCTCGGCGCGCTCGCTGTCCTCGTCCTGCTCGGCTTCGCCGCGCAGAGCAGCGGCGAGGCCGTCGACGACTTCTCGGCGCCCGGCACCGAGACCCAGGCGGCGCTCGACCTCTTCAAGGCGCATACACCGGCGCTGGCGGGCGCCGACTCGACGCTCGTGTTCAGCGTCGAGGACGGCAAGATCACCGATCCCGCGCAGCGCGCCGCGGTCGAGGGCGCGCTGGCCAAGGTCAAGGAGCTGCCCGGGGGTCGCCCAGGTCGCGGACCCGTTCGCCGAGGGCGGCGCGATCTCCCCGGACGGCCGGCTGGCTTCGGTCGACGTCCGCTACACCACCGACCCGGCCGAGATCGAGAAGTCCGACGGCGAGGCGCTGCTGGCCGCGGGGGAGACCGCCGAGCGCGACGGCGTCGAGTTCTCCGCGCGCGGCATGCTGGTCGACCTCGCCTCCGAGCAGGAGGCGCCGGTCGGCGAGCTCGTCGGCGTCGCGGTCGCGATCCTGCTGCTGACGCTGCTGTTCCGCTCGCTGGCGGCGATGGCGGCGACGGTGCTGGGCGCGCTGATCGGCGTCATGGTCGGCCAGATCCTGCTCGTCGCGCTGGCCGCGCCGCTCGGCCTGCCCGCGTTCGCGTCGGTGATCGCGATGATGCTCGGGCTGGGGGCGGGCATCGACTACTCGCTGCTGATCATCGGGCGCTACCGGGAGCAGATCGCGGCCGGGGACAGCCGCCGTGACGCTTCGGCGAAGTCGGCGGCGACGTCCGGCGCCTCGGTGGTCGCGGCCGGGCTCGTGGTCATGCTCGCGATCGCGGGCCTGCTCGTGATCGGGATCCCGTTCATCGGCAAGCTCGGCCTGGCGGCGGCGATCGCCGTCGGCGCCGTCGTCGTCTCGGCGCTCACGATCCTGCCGATCATGATCGGGATGTTCGGCCGCCGGCTGGAGCCCAAGAAGCCCGAGCACGTGCGCCCGTCGCCGGCCTTCGGGCGCTGGGGCGAGATCGTCACCGCGCGGCCCTGGCTCTCGATCGGCGCCGGCGTGCTGGTGCTGCTGCTGTTCGCGGCGCCGGTCACGCAGCTGCGGCTCGGCCAGCCCGACGACGGCAACCAGCCGGAGGGCAAGATCCAGCGCGTCGCCTACGACCGGCTCAGCGAGGCCTTCGGGCCCGGCTCCAACGGCCCGTTCCTGTTCGCGATCGACATCCCGAAGGGCGCGGCGGAGAACGAGGCGCAGCTCGCGAAGGTCCAGGCGGCGATCGCGAACACGCCCGGGATGGTCAAGCAGTCGGTCGCGCCCGCGCAGGTCAGCCAGGACGGCGAGATGGCGACGATCTTCGGCATCCCGAGCACCGCGCCGCAGGACGCGCGCACGAGCGACCTGCTCGAGCGCCTGCGCGAGGACGTGATCCCCGAGGCGGTCGCCGGCACGCCGCTGAAGGTCTATATCGGCGGCAACACGGCCGGCTTCGAGGACTTCTCGGCCAAGGTCGCCTCGCGGCTGCCGGTCTTCATCGCGGTCGTGATCGGCCTCTCGGTGCTGCTGCTGATCATGGCCTTCCGCTCGCTCTGGATCCCGCTCGTTTCGGCGGTCTTCAACCTGCTGAGCGTCGCCGCCGCCTACGGCGTCGTGGTCGCCGTCTTCCAGGAGGGCTTCGGCGCGAGCCTGCTCGGCGTCGACGCGGGCGTCCCGATCGTGTCGTTCGTCCCGGTGATGATGTTCGCGATCCTGTTCGGCTTGAGCATGGACTACAACGTGTTCCTGCTCTCGCGCATCCACGAGGCCTACAACGAGGGCGACGGGCCGCGCGAGAGCGTGATCCACGGCCTGTCGCGGATCGGCAAGGTGATCCTGTTCGCGGGCCTGATCATGGCCGCCGTCTTCCTCGCCTTCGTGGCCACGCCCGACGTGATCTCGAAGATGTTCGGCCTCGGCCTCGGCCTGGCGATCCTGATCGACGTGCTGTTCGTGCGCCTGGTGATCGCCCCGGCGGTCGTCACGCTGCTCGGCGACAAGGCGTGGTGGCTGCCGGGCTGGCTGGACAAGATCCTGCCCAACGTGTCGTTGGAGGGCCACCTCGTGGAGAGCCTGGACAAGCCGCGCGACGAGCGGGTCGCGGAACCGGTCTAAAGCTCCATCGCCCCGCTGTGGCCGGGGCGCACGAACCCGCTCTCGTAGGCCAGCACCACGGCCTGGACGCGGCTGCGGACCTCGAGCTTGGCCAGCAGCCGCGTCACGTGGGTCTTGACCGTCGCCTCGCTGAGGCCGATCTCGTCCGCGACCGTCGCGTTGGAGAGCCCGCGCGCGAGCCGCCGGGCGATGTCGCGCTCGCGCTCGGTGAGCGCGTCGAAGCGGCGCTGGAGGTTCGTGCGGGCGGCGCCCATCTGCATCTCCACCAGGCGGGTGACGATCGGCGGCGCGAGCAGCGTGTCACCGGCGGCGACGGCGCGCACGGCGTCGCACAGCCGGTCGGGCGCGGCGTCCTTGAGGAAGAAGCCGCTCGCGCCGGCCTTCAGTGCGCGCGCGACGAGCTGGTCGTCGTCGTGGCTGGTGACGACCAGGATCCGCGCCTGGCTGCCCGCGGCCAGGATCAGCTTCGTGGCCTCGATGCCGTCGAGCACCGGCATCGAGAGGTCCATCAGCACGACGTCGGGGTGATGCTCGAGCGCGACTTCGACGCCCTCGGCGCCGTCACCGGCCTCGCCGGTCACCTCGAGGTCGGGCTCGGCGTCGAGCAGCTTGCGCATCCCGCAGCGCACGAGCACGTGGTCGTCGACGAGGACGATCCGTGTCCTGGTCGTGGTCATGCCGCGGGCACGGCCTGGACGGCGGCCACCGGGACGGCGAGCTTGATCATGGGGAGGTTCATGGCGCCGATGCTCGCGCCGCGCGCCCGCGGGTTCATCAGCACCCGACCCCAACATTGACCCCTACGGGTTAGGCGGCGAGCGCGTCGGCGAGCTGCGAGCGGCCCTTGATGCCGAGCTTGGTGTAGGCGCGGCCGAGGTGGACCTCGACGGTCTTGAGGCTCACGAACAGCGCCTCGGCGATCTCGCGGTTGCGCAGCCCGCGGACGGCGAGCTCGGCGACGCGGCGCTCGGAGGGGGTGAGCGCGTCGACGCCGCTGAACGCGAGCCGCTGCGGCCGCGCGCCGGCGACGACGAGCTCCTCGTGCACGCGCGCCTCGAGCCCGGTCGCGCCGCAGCGGTGGGCAAGGTCGCGCGCCTCGCGCAGCGGCGTGCGGGCCTCGGCGCGGTGGCCGGCACGGCGCAGCGCGGCGCCGAGCTCGGCGAGCGCGGTGGCGTGGACGAGCGGCAGCGGCGCGCGGCGAGCCGCATCCACGGCGGCACGAAGATCCGCGATGGGCGCGGGCTCTGCTGCCGCGGCCGGCGAGGCGTCGGGACGCGGTGTGGGGTCGATGGGCGGCGAGGCTGCGGCAGGCGTGCCGGCGGTATCCGGCGAGGCTGCGGCGGGCGGCGCGCCGGCGGTGTGCGGTGTCGCGGCGAGGGGCAGCGCGGTCGCAGCGGGCGGCAGCGCGGCGCGCGCGATCAGCGCGATCGCTTCCGCTCCCGGCGTGCCGCGCTCGCGCGCGAGCGCGATCTGCTCGGTCGCCAGCGCACGGGCCTCGTCGATCCGGCCGAGGGCGGCGAGCACGCGGGCGCGCAGGACATGGGTGTCCTCGTGGATGCCGACCAGCCAGTGGCGAGCGGTGTTCGCGGCGTGTTGACGGTCGAGCGCCGCGAGCGCCTCCTCGGGCCGGCCGTCGACCGGCAAGAGGCGGGCGCGGACCGCCCACAGACCGAAGACCGCCCCGGTCGGACCCGGCTCCGGGAGCTCGGCGGCCGCCGCGCGGGCGCCGGCCACGTCGCCGCGGTCGAGCAGAATGCCGACGAGCGTGCTGCCGACCGCCATCGCGGGGATCAGCTGGCCGTCGGCGAGCTCGAGCGCGTGCGGCGCGAGGTCCGAGGCCCGGCGCAAGTGCCCGAACCGCCGCTCGCAGCGAGCCTCCATCCACGCCGCCGCGCCGGCGGACGCACGTGAACCGGAGCGGTTGGCGAGGTCCGACATCGCGCGCGCCGCCTCGCCGGCCTCCGGCGCGGCCTCGACGGCGAGCAGCGCCTCGATCGCCCACAGCGCCGCGAAGCGCTCGACGCCGAGACGGGCGAACACGCGCGTGGCCGCCAACCCTCGGCGGGCAAGCCGGAGCACTTCGTCACGCGGCGCGCCCGCGAGCGCGCGGGCATGGGCGAGATGGCACAGCAGCCCGGGCCGCTCGCTGCCCTCGACGCGCTCGACCAGCCGCAGATACTCGGCCGCGTCGTCGTCGCTGTAGGCCAGCGCCTCGACGAGCTGCTCCTCGAGCTCCCCGGCGAGCTCCGCCGGCAGCGCGGCGGTGGGCGCCGCGGACGAGGCGTCGGGCGCCGGTGGCGCGGGCTCGCTCGGTGGGTCGTCGGGCTCGTGCCCGCGGTCCGCGCCACCCGGGGCGTGCAGCGCGGGCTTCGCCCGCAGAACGGGGGAGGCTGCCCGCCCCGGGTGGCGCGGACCGCGGGCGGATCTGGAACGGCCGGCCGGCGACGCGGGCGTGGCGGGCTCGCCGGGCAGCGTGCCCCTGGCCGGCGTGGCGCGCTCGTTCGGCGTGACGTCGGCGAGCGCCGCGCGCAGCCGCGCGGCCGCCGCCCGCGGCTCGCTGCGCAGGAGGAGCGCGGTGGCCGCCAGCCGGGCGGCTTCGGCCGCGATCGCGGGCGTTCCGCGGGCCGCCGCCTCGTCGAGCGTCGGCAGCGGGTCGAGGCCTGTGCGGAACTGCGCCAGCCCGAGCGAGAGCAAGATCCCCGCGTCCGCGGGCGCGGCGTGCTGCAGCAGCGCAGCGCGACGTCCGGTGCACCCTCCGCGAGGGCACGGCGGCCGGCGGCGGCGAGCACACCCGCGGCCCATGGATCGGACTCGGGCCCGGCGGCCAGCAGGTGCGTGGCCACGACGCCGTCGAGCGCGCCGTCAGCGGCCAGCAGGCGTGCGGCGCGGCGGTGCAGCCGCGCGCGCTCGACGCCGAGGTCGGCAGCAGCCGTGCGGCGGCCGCCCGCGGCTCGCTGCGCAGCAGCAGCGCGGTCGCCGCCAGCCGGGCGGCTTCGGCCGCGATCTCGGGCGTTCCGCGGGCCGCCGCCTCGTCGAGCGTCGGCAGCGGGTCGAGGCCCGTGCGGAACTGCGCCAGCCCGAGCGAGAGCAGGATGCCCGCGTCCGCGGGCGCGGCGTGCTGCAGCAGCCGCAGCGCGACGTCCGGCGCGCCCTCCGCCAGGGCACGGCGGCCGGCGGCGGCGAGCACGCCCGCGGCCCACGGATCGGACTCGGGCCCGGCGGCCAGCAGGTGCGTGGCCACGACGCCGTCGAGCGCTCCGTCATCGGCCAGCAGGCGCGCGGCGCGGCGGTGCAGCCGCGCGCGCTCGACGCCGAGGTCGGCGTCGACGACCTCGGCGATCATCGGGTGGACGAAGCGACCGTCCTCGATCAGGTCCGCGCGTGCCAGCACTTCGAGCTCGGCCTCGGCCTCGGCCACAGTCCGACAACGCCGCGACGCGGCTGACGCTCGTCGCGTCGCCGAGCACCGCCGTCGCCCGCGCGACCGCCAGCGCGCCCGGGGAGAGGCGCCGGATTCGCGCGGTGACGGTCCGCGCCACCGTGCCGGGCACCGTCGTCCGGACCGCGTCGGCCTCGTCGGCGCGGCCCGCGAACGGCGCCGCCCGAAGCAGCTCGGTCAGCAGCAGCGGGTTGCCGGCGGTGGTCTCGAAGCAGGCCTGCACGAACGCGGGCTCGGGCGCCCCCATGCGGGCGCGGACCAGCGACGACACGCCCTCCGCCGAGAGCGGCGCGGGCCGGAGCAGCGTGGTCGCGGGAGCGGTCGCGAGCCCGTCGAGCAGCGCCTGCTCGGCGGCCGGCTCGGCAGGCCGGGCGGCGATCGCCAGCAGCACGGGCAGATCCTCGACGCGGCGCGCGAGCGCGTCGAGGAAGCGCAGGCTCGGCGCGTCCGCCCAGTGCGCGTCGTCGACGATCACGAGCAGCGGCTGCTCCGCGGCGAGGTTCGCGCACAGCCAATAGAGCCCGTACAGCGTCGCGTGGCCGTCGCCACTCGCCTCGAGGCCGAACACGGGCTCGGCCAGCGCCGCCGCTCCCGCGAGCAACCGCGCGCGCCGCTCGGCGTCCGCGCGCCGGAGCTCGGCTTCGAAGAGCTGCCGCACGATCCCGAACGCGAAGTCCCGTTCCAGCGGCGCGCCGGTGGCACTGAGCACGCGCAGCCCGTCGGCCGTTCCGCGCAGGACCCGCAGCAGCGCAGTCTTGCCCTGGCCGGCGGGCGCCTCCAGCAGCGCGACCGAGCCCGCGGCGGCGCGCGCAGCCGCCAGTTGGGCGGCGAGGCCCTCGAGCTCGGCCCCGCGCTCGAGCAGCGGGTCGGGGCCGGCCGAGATCATCCGCCATGTTCTAGCCGGTGCGCCGTCCGCTCCGGCTGGCCGGAGGTGGGGGTCAGCGGACGCGCACGACGACCTGGCGCGGCTTGGAGCGGTTGCCGGCGATGTCGGTCGCACCAGGCGCACGACGTAGCGCCCGGCCTTCAGGCCGCGGACGGTGATCGCGCGCGTGCCCGTGACCGAGCCCGCCGACGCGCGCCGCACGATCCGCCCGCCGCGCCGGAACTCCACGACGACGGCGGACGCCTCGGAGACCTCAAAGCGCACGCGCGCGGCGCCCTTCGCCACCCGCTTCGCCGCCACCGACGCGAGCCCGGGCCGAGAGCGGTCGAGCGTGACGGCGGTCTCCGCCGCCACCGCCGACGCGGCGTCGTTGGCGAACGGCTGCGCGCTCAGCGGCGGCGGGGGCGGCTGGGGCGGTCGGCGGCGGATCCACGGCCACGTGGACCGTGCCCCGCATCGTGTCCGGGTGCACGCGGCAGATGAAGACGTAGTCGCCGACGTCGGCGAACACCCGCTCGTAGTCCGGCGCGGGGTTGCCGAGCGGCGACTCGTCGCTCCAGTTCGGGCTCTGCGCCCACACGTTGTGGAACTCGGTCGTGTTCGGGAACGTCCAGCGCACGCTGTCGCCGGGCCTGATGTTCACCAGCGTCTTGTCCCAGGCCGGTGGGCCCGCGGCGATGTGTCGAGCCCGGTCACGACCTCGGTGGCGGCCTGCGCCGGCGCGGCCGGCAGCGACGAGCCCGATCAGCAAGCGCGAGCGAGCGCCTCACCGGACCACCTCCAGCTGCAGCATCATCGCCTTGTCGCCGTGCTCGAGCGCATGGCAGTGGAAGACGTAGCGCCCGCTGTAGGGGATGAACCACGGCTGCACCGTGACCGTCTCCCCGGGCAGGACCCCGACCGTGTCCTTCCACGCCCGCTCGCCCGGGTGGACCACGCCGGAGCTGCGCTCGAGCACGCGGAAGAGCATCCCGTGCAGGTGCATCGGATGCACGCGGTTGGACGGGTTGTGCCACTGCCACAGCTCCGACGTGCCGAGCCGTGGCGAGACGTCGATGCGGTTGGGGTCGAACCCGCGGTTGGCGATCTGCCACTGCACGCCCGACGACGTCAGCAGCGAGAGGTCCCAGCGGTGGGTGGCGTTCGGCGCCGGCAGCTTCTCGAGCGTCCGCATGCGCCCGCGCGGCAGTCGCGCCTCCTCCGAGCCGCCGCCGCGCACGACGTCGAAGCGCATGACGGACTTCGTGGTCGCCTCGCCCGCGGTGTTCTGGAGCACGATCTCCGACCCCGGCCGGAACGCGCGGAAGTCGACCAGCACCTCGATCCGCTCGGCCGGGTGCAGCGGGAAGCTCGAGCGCGCGACCGGCGCCTCCAGCAGCCCGCCGTCGGAGGCGACCTGCAACATCTGGCGCCCGTTGCCGAGTCGCAGCTCGTACGTGCGCGCGTTCGAGGCGTTGAGGAAGCGCAGCCGGTAGATCCGCCGCTGCACCCGCATGCGCGGGACGATCGCGCCGTTGACCAGCAGCGTGTCCCCGCGGAAGCCGAGGTCGACGTTCTCGGCGTAGCGGAACGAGCCGTCGCGGTTGAAGGCGTGGTCGGCCAGCACGAGCGGGACGTCGTACTCGCCTTGGGGCAGCTCGAGCTCCTGCTCGCGCTCGTCGCCGAGCAGGTACGTGGCGACGAGGCCGTAGTAGAGCGTGCGCGCGGTGCGCCCGTGCGCGTGGTCGTGGTACCAGAGGAACGCCGCGTCCTGATCGTTCGGGTACGTGTAGTCGAAGCCCCGGCCGGGCTGGATGACGTCCATCGGGTGCCCGTCGTGGGCGGCGGGGACGTAGCCGCCGTGCAGGTGGACGTTGGTGTCGAAGCCGAGCCGGTTGCGCTGGCGCACGATCGCCGCGCGGCCTTTGCGGGCACGGATCGTCGGCCCGGGGTAGATGCCCTCGTAGCCGTAGATCGGCGTCTCGAAGCCGGGCAGGATGTCGGCCAGGCCCTCCTTGATGTCGACCTCGTAGACGTCGACGCCGTTGCGCGTCGAGATCGGTGCCAGCTCGGGCATGATCGGCAGCTCGCGCTGGAACGGCGTGAACGGCGAGCGCGCCTGCGCTCGCCGCGCCGCCGAGGTCGTGACCTTCGCGCCGTTGAGCGAGGCCGGCGTCCCGAACGTGCACAGGAGCGCGATCGAGTAGGTGCCGTTGCGCAGGACCTCGCGCCGCGACCAGGCGTCGGCCGGCGGGCGGAACGCGCCCATCAGCCCGTCACCCGCACGCTCGCGCGCCGGACGCCGGCGCGGTTGCCGCGCGCATCGCGGGCCTCGACCGAGACGCGGTAGCGGCCGCGGACGAGGGCCACCGTGACCGCCCGCGCGCCGGCGCGGGCGGACAGTCGCACGGTCCGGCTGGTCGCCTTGCCGCGCTTGACGCGGATCGTCACCGCCGACGGCTCGGACAGCGTGAACGTCACCTTCGCCCCGCGCCGCACGGCCTTGAGCTTGAGCTTGGACACGACCGGAGCGGTGGTGTCGGCGGCCGCCGAGCGCGCCGGCGGCGGCGTCGTGCGGTCGGCGTGCCGTCGCCGTCGCCGTCGGCGTGGCGATCACGGTGGGCCGCGGCGCCGGCGGGGCGGTCGGGCTCGGCGTTGCCGTGGCGGTCGGGCTCGGAGTCGGCGTCGCCGGCGCGTCGCTGACCGTGACGGTGCCGGTCATCGGGCCGAGGTGCACGTCGCAGACGTAGGTGTACGTGCCGTTCTGCGTGAACGTGAAGCTCTGGGTGCCCGTGGCCACCACCGGGCCGGTGAACGGCGGCCACGTCGGGTCCGGGCCGTCGACGCCGTTGACGTTGTGCGGGATCGCGTTGCCGCTGTTGAGGTTCCAGGTCACGGTGTCACCCGGCTGGACGGTGATCGCCGGCTTGTCCCACGTGTTCGACTGCAGCGCCTGGACCACGACTTCGGCCCGCTGCTCGGCCGCCGCGGCGACGTTGACCACCGCGATCACGCCGCAGATGGCGACGACTGCACCGGCGGCCCGGACCCGGCCACCACCCCTCCTTCGTCCTCGCACGGATCTCCCCCCGATACGTCTGAACAACTTCAGGCGACGGCCGGGCCAAAGGCGCGACGCAGATCGCAGATGGGTGGTAGCTTACGGCAAGTCGTTGCAGAAGGCCGCAGGGCAGAACGGAGGGGTTCATGCGCGGACCGAGCCAGGTCAAGCTCACGCTGACGGTGCAGATGCGCGACTTCGGCCGCGCGCCGCAGGAGCTGCGCCGGACGGTCACACTGCAGCGCTGATGCCCAAGCTGACCGTGGTGACCGGGGGCGGTCGCGGCATCGGGGCCGCGATCTGCCGCCGGCTCGCCGCGGACGGACACGACATCGTGCTCGGCTACCGCGCGGCGGCCGACCGCGCGGCCGCGGTCGCCGCAGACGTCGAGCGCTCCGGCGTGCGCTGCGCAGTGGTCCAGATGGACACCGCCGACCCACACGGCGTCGACGCGCTGTTCGACGCCGCGGCGGCGCTCGGGACGGTCACCGGGCTGGTCAACAACGCCGGGATCACGGGGCCCGTCGGCCGGCTCGTCGACGTCGACGTCGCCGAGCTCCCGCGCGTGTTCGCGGTCAACGTCGTCGGCGTCCTGCTGTGCTGTCGCCGGGCCGCGCAGCTGATGCCGGAGGGCGGCGCGATCGTCAACCTGTCCTCCGGGGCCGCGACGCTCGGCTCGCCCGGCGAGTACGTCCACTACGCGGCCTCGAAGGCTGCGGTCGACGCGCTCACGATCGGATTGTCCAAGGAGCTCGGGCCGGACGGGATCCGCGTCAACGCCGTCGCGCCGGGCGCGGTCTGGACCGAGATCCATGCCGATCCGGAGCGTCCGGCCAAGCTCGCGCCGCAGATCCCGCTGGGCCGCGCGGGCCAGCCCGAGGAGATCGCCGGCGCCGTCGCCTGGCTGCTGAGCGACGACGCGTCCTTCACCACCGGCGCGATCCTGCGGGTCGCCGGCGGACGCTGAGCGCGGTCTACGTCTCGACCGGGCGCTCCTCGTCGGCGCTCCACTGTGACCAGGAGCCGGGGAACAGGCGGCCCTGGCCGAGGCCGGCGTGCTCGATCGTCAGCAGGTTGTGGCAGGCGGTCACGCCCGACCCGCAATAGGACACGACCGGCTCGTCGCCGCTGATCCCGACGGCGGCGAACTTCTCGCGCAGCTGCTCGACGCCCAGCATGCGGTCGTCGGCGTCGAGGTTCTCGCGGCACGGGAGGCTGCGGGCGCCGGGGATGTGACCCGAGCGCAGGTCGAGCGGGTTGGGCTCGCCCTCGAAGCGCTCGCGCTGGCGGGCGTCGACGACGACGTTGCTCGGGTCGGCGGCGTCGTCGGCGGTGGCGACGCGCTGCCACGGCCGCGCCGTGAAGCGCGCCGGCGGGCGCGTCGCGACGCCGGTCTCGAGCGCGTCCTCCGAATCCTGCAGGCCGCCGTCGAGCAGCGCGGCGTCGTGGCCGGTCGAGCGCAGCATCCATACCAGCCGCGCGGCCATGATCCCGCCCTGGTCGTCGTAGGCCACCACGACGTCGTCGTCGCCGATCCCCAGGCGCCGCATCTCGCGCGCGAAGTCCTCGGGGTCGGGCAGCGGGTGGCGTCCGCGCTGCGGATCGGCGGGCGCCGCGAGCTGGGTGTCCATGTCGACGTAGACGGCACCGGGCAGGTGGCCGGCCTCGTAGGCGTCGCGGCCCGAGCGGCCGTCGAGGTAGAAGCGGACGTCGGCGAGCACGACGTCGGGATGGTCGCGCAGCCAGGCGCGGTCGACGACAGGTCCGATCACGCCCGGCATCCTAGGAGGCTCGGGTGGGGAGCGGCGGGGGGTTCCCCCGGAACGGGCGAGCGCGGGCGGGCGTCGTCTCTCGCATCCATCCCATCTGCCAAGGAGGCAGCATGACTGCAGTTCTGCGCGCTCTCGCCGGTCTCGGCGCCGCGCTCGCCCTCGTCCTGACGTTCGCCGGATCGGCGAACGCCGCCACGATCAAGGTCAAGCTGGCCAACCCGGCGGCGCCGGACAAGCTGCTGACCGCCCAGCCCGACAACTCGGTCGCGATGCGCGGCACCGCCAGCGGCGTCGGCCAGGTCTGGTACAAGGCCGGCGTCAGCCCCGGCTTCGCCGCGTTCATCGCCGAGGACGGCCAGCGCTGCCTGACCGGCCGCGGTTCGGACGCCGCGCCGGTCGTCACGCTCGAGCGCTGCATCCGCGGGCTCGCGAGCCAGGCGTGGCGCACCGACGCCGACGGCACGATCATCCTGCGCGCCAACAGCCTCGCGCTCGAGGTCACCACGCCGCCGATCGCCCAGCGGGTCAAGCTCGCGCCGTTCACGGGCCTGGAGAACCAGCGCTGGACCCAGACGGTCCTGTAAGGCCTCCGCTCGCGCGCGCCCGGCTGCTCGGGCGCGCGCGGGCTCAGGCCACCCTCAGCTGCGTGGCTTCGCGGCGCGGCCCCCAGCGCGCGGGCTGGCCCGTCGACTCGAGCACGGACAGCCACAGGTCGCCGTCCGGGTCGACGGTGTTGCGGGTCGAGATCGCGACCCGGATCGGGATGTGGACGAAGCGGCCGTGCCAGCGGCCGACGACCACCTCGGTGCGCCCGGCCATCGCCGCGTGCACCGCGGCGTGCGCGAGCCGCACGCAGTAGACGCTGTCGTACGGGTTGGCCGGGACGCTGCGGATCACGTAGCTGCGGGTCGAGCAGCTTGAGGTTCAGCTCCTGGCCGGCCGCGGCGAAGTCCTCCGTGATGCGCTGCTGCAGGTGGCGCTGGATGTCGCCGAGCCGCGCGTTGCCCGAGGCGTCCGTGGCCTCGGTCGCGCTCGAGGTGCTCCTGCCCGGCGCCCTCGGCGACGACGATCACGGCGTGGCCGCGGTCGCGCACGGTCCGCCGCACGTGCGCGAGCAGCCCTTCCTCGCCGTCGAGCTCGAACGGCACCTCGGGGATCAGCACGAAGTCGGCGTCGTTCTTGGCCAGCGCCGCGTAGCAGGCGATGAAGCCCGAGTGGCGCCCCATCAGCTTCACCAGCCCGACCCCGCCGGGCGCCGAGCGGGCCTCGATGTGCGCGGCGCGGATCGACTCCGTCGCGCGCGAGAACGCGGTCCGGAAGCCGAAGCAGTGGTCGATGAACGGGATGTCGTTGTCGATCGTCTTGGGCACGCCGACGACCGCGATCCGCAGGCCGCGCTCGGCGATCACGTCGGCGATCCGCTGCGCGCCGTGCAGCGAGCCGTCGCCGCCGATCACGAACAGGATGTTGATCCCGAGCTGCTCGAGGCAGTCGACGATCTCGTCCGGGTCCTGCTGGCCGCGCGAGCTGCCG
The DNA here is from genome assembly GCA_963755275.1 of uncultured Solirubrobacteraceae bacterium. GTDB lineage: Bacteria > Actinomycetota > Thermoleophilia > Solirubrobacterales > Solirubrobacteraceae > Solirubrobacter. Next base: position 98,768 of record CAVWJU010000013.1, read on the forward strand.
AGGATCGTGCCGCCGTCCTCGTTGATGTCGTGCACGACGTCGGCGTCGAGGTCCATCACCGGGTAGCCGTAGCGGGCGATGAAGCCCTGGTAGCCGTTGCGGAAGCCGATGATCCGGCGCACGCCGTAGTGGACGGTGAGCTCCATCACGAGCCCGCGGATGACGTTGTTGAGGCCCGGGCAGAGCCCGCCGCAGGTGACGATCCCGACGCGGGTCTTGGACGGGTCGAAGAAGATCTTGCGCCGCGGCCCGCCGGCCTCGAAGCCCGGGCAGCTCGTCCACGGGCACGCCGCGCGCGGCGACCATCGACGCCGTGTCGTCGAGCAGCACGCGGTCGCTCGCGTCCACCCAGTGGTGCGAGCTGCGGCGGATGTAGAGCAGCTCGGCCAGCGGCGAGTCGTGGCGGCACTCGCCGAGTCCTTTGACGGTCGTATCGATAGGCGGCATCTTGGTCCACGCCGCGCGCGCTGTGTTTGGCCCGTCCGTCCACACCGCTCGGGTGTTTGGCGGGCGTTTTGCGCTACAGTGCGGTGCATGGCCACCGCCTTCGCCACCGAGGCCGCGCACGTCCAGACGCTCGGCCACCTCAGCGCCGCCGACATCGCGCGCGCCACGGGCGCGAACGAGACGACCGTGCGCGCATGGCTGCGCGGCGCCCGCTCGCCCTCCGGCGCGCGCGCCGAGCGCCTGGCCGAGCTGTCGGCCATCGTCGAGCGGCTCGCGCGCGTGATGGCGCCGGAGTACGTGCCGGTGTGGATGCGCAAGCCGGTGCCGCTGCTCGACGACGACAAGCCGCTCGACGTGATCGCCGCCGGCGACTACCGGCGGGTCTCGCGCGTGCTGGCCGGGCTCGAGAGCCCTGGCGCTGCGTAGCGTCGCGCTGGACGGGATCTGGTTCCGGCAGATCCCGGCGGGCGCCGACCCGCTGTACCGCCCGCCCGATCCGGCCGACGCCCGCTGGCAGCGCGGCACGGTCGTCGAGGCGCTCTACTTCTCCGACACGGAGGCGACGGCGTGGGCGGAGTGGTATCGCGCATTGGCCGAGGCCGCGATCCCGCCGCAGCACGCGCTGCCGCGCGACCTCTGGCGCTGGCGCGTCGAGCTCCCGCGCGTGGCCGACCTCAGCGATCGCCCGCTGAAGCCCACGCGCCGCGAGTGGCCCGCCTGTCAGGCGCTCGGCGAGCGGGCGTTCGCCGAGGGCTGGCCGGCGCTCGTGAGCACGTCCGCGGCGCGGCCCGAGGGCCGCACCCTGTGCGTGTTCCGCACGCGGCGCGACGTCGGGGGCTGCACGCCGGTGCCGCCGCCGGCGCGCGTGCCGGAGCCGCCGCTGGTGCCGATCGGGCTGCGCACGTGACACGATTCGGCGGACACCGTGAAGGGGGAGAGATGGGACGAGTAGACGGGAAGGTCGCGTTCGTGACGGGAGCCGCCCGCGGCCAGGGCCGCAGCCACGCGATCCGCCTGGCGGAGGAGGGCGCCGACATCATCGCCGTCGACGTCTGCGCGCAGGTCGAGAGCGTGCCCTATCCGATGGCGTCGCCCGCGGACCTCGAGCAGACGGTCGAGGCCGTCGAGGCGCTCGACCGCCGGATCGTCGCCTCCGAGGCCGACGTCCGCGACTACGACGGCCTGAAGGCCGCGCTCGACGCCGGCGTCGCCGAGCTCGGCCGGCTCGACATCGTGTCGGCGAACGCCGGCATCGTCTCCTACGGCGAGACGGTCGACATGCCGCTGCAGACCTGGCACGACATGATCGACATCAACCTGACCGGCGTCTGGCACACCTGCAGGGCGGCGATCCCGCTGATCTCCGACGGCGGCGCGATGATCCTCACGAGCTCGACCGCAGGGCTGGTCGGGATGGCCAACATCAGCCACTACGTGTCCGCCAAGCACGGCGTGGTCGGGCTCATGAAGGCGCTCGCGAACGAGCTCGCGCCGCGCATGATCCGCGTCAACTCGGTGCACCCCACCTCGGTGCCCACGCCGATGGTCATGAACGAGTCGACCTTCGGGCTCTTCATGCCCGAGGAGGAGCACCCGACGCTCGAGCAGTTCAAGGAGATGACGACGCTGATGAACGTGCTCCCGATCCCCTGGGTCGAGGAGCGCGACATCTCCAACGCCGTGCTGTTCCTGGCCTCCGACGAGGCGCGCTTCATCACCGGGGTGCCGCTGCCGGTCGACGCCGGAATGCTGTCGCGGTGACCACGGCGGCGACCCGCGAGCGGATCGCCGGGCGGATCGTCGGCCGAGAGCGTGAGCTCGAGCTCGTGCTCTCGGCGGTCGCCGCCGGCCGCGACCTCTGCTCGAGGGCCCGCCGGGCACGAGCAAGACGACGCTGCTGAAGGCCATCACCGCCGAGTGGGGCATCCGGCTCGTGTTCGTCGAGGGCAACGCCGACCTGACGCCCGCGCGGCTGATCGGCCACCACAACCCGGCACGCGTGCTGCGCGAGGACTACACCGCGGACAACTTCGTCGCCGGCCCGCTGGTCGAGGCGATGCGCGAGGGCGCGTTCCTCTACATCGAGGAGTTCAACCGCGCGCCGGAGGACACGCTCAACACGCTGCTGACCGCGATCGCCGACCGCGCGCTGGCGGTGCCGCGGATGGGGACCGTCGAGGCCGCGCCGACGTTCCGGGTCGTCGCCTCGATGAACCCGTTCGACACGATCGGGACGACGCGGCTGTCGTCGAGCATCCACGACCGCTTCTGCCGGCTCGCGCTCGACTACCAGGACGAGGCCGCCGAGCGCGCGATCGTGACGCTGCGCACGCCGGGCGGCGAGCGGCTGGTCGCGGACGCGGTCGCGGTCACGCGCGCGACGCGCGTGCACCCGCACGTGCGCCAGGGCGCGAGCGTGCGCGGCGCGATCGACGTCGTGCTGGTCGCGGGTGAGCTGCTCGAGCTGCGCGGGGACGCCGCCTACCGCGAGACCGCTGCTCGACGCGATGATCGTCGGGCTGTCCGGCCGGATCATCCTCGACGAGGCCGCCGAGACGACGCCCGAGGCCGTGCTGCGGGAGATCTGGGAGGACCGCTTCACGCTCGAGCCGGCGGCCGCGGCGCCGGGTTGAAGAGCGGTCGCGGCCGACGCCCCGCTGCGCCGTCGCGCGAAGCCCAAGCTGCTCGACCGCCGAGCCGGCGCTGTTCGCGCCGGGCCGCGGCGGCGGGCTCGTGCTGCACCGGCGGCGGGGAGGGGGCGCCGGCACGCGGCGGCTCGGGCGCGCCCGCGACGACCGCCGAGCAGGGCGCGCTCGTCGCCGCGCCGGAGGTGGTGGAGGCGGCGCGCCGGATCGCGCTGCGGCTCGCGCTCCCGCGCCCGCGCCGCGAGCCGCGGCCGGCGGCGCGGCGCCGGCGAGCTGCTGAGCGTGCCCTATCGCGGCAGCGCCGACGACATCGACCTCGACCGCACGCTCGACGTGCTGGCCGAGCGCCCGTTCCCGGACGACGAGGACATCGTCGTGCGCGAGCGCGTCCGCACGCGCCGCGCGGTCGTGCTCGTGGTCGACGTCTCAGGCTCGATGCGCGGCGAGCGCGTCCGCACCGCCGCGGCCGCCGTCGGCGCGCTGGCGGGCGAGCTCGCGCGCGACGACCTCGCCGTCGTCGCCTTCTGGTCGGACGCCGCGCTGCTGCACCGGCTCGGCGACCCCGTGCGCCCGCGCGAACTGCTCGACGCGCTGCTCGCGCTGCCGGCCCGCGGGCTCACGAACGTCGCGTTCCCGCTGACCGTCGCCGCGCGCGAGCTGCAGCGCCGGCCGGCCCACGACGCCCGCGTCCTGCTGCTGTCGGACTGCGTGCACAACGCCGGCCCCGACCCGCGCGCCGTCGCGCTGCCGCGCCTGGACGTGCTGCTCGACGTCACCGGCGAGCACGACCTCGCCCTGGCGCGCGACCTCGCGCGGATCGGCCGCGGCCGGCTGCGCCGGGTGCGCGCCCATCAGGACGTCGCCCCGGCGCTGGCCGCGATCTTCGCTCCTTAGGCTTAGCGGAGCATCCACTCGTCGGTGGTGTAGTCCGTGCGGCCGTCGGCCGGCGTGAAGTCGTTGTGGACCCACACCCGCAGATACGTCAGGCCGTAGAAGTTGTACGTCTTCAGCCACACGTGGCTGGTCTTGAAGCCGAAGTTGTAGATCGACCGGATCCAGCCGTCGCCCATGTCATAGGCGCGCAGACGGCCCCAGTTGCAGTCGGTCGGATGGCACTTGCCGAACGGCCGCATCGAGTAGTACGAGTCGCCGCCCGAGCAGTTGCCGAAGATGTCGCACAGGATCACGTCGTTGCACGCGAAGTCCACGACCACGCGGGTCATCGAGTTCGTGTCGTGGTGATGTTGTGCCAGTCGCCCACCATCGGGGCGCTGCACGACGCGGCCTTGGCGATCGGAGCACGCTTGCGCGCCTTCTCGAGCGCCTTCTTGGCCGGCTTGGCCGGTTTGGCCGCGGGCGGCGGCGCGGCGGCCGAGGCGGCAACCGGGCTGATCGCGATCGCCGCCACCAGCGCGGCGAGCACGGCGAGGAGGAGGGGAGGGAGAGAGAGACGACGCACGTGGGGCTCCTTCGGTCGGAAACGCGTCGATCCAAGGAGCCCGCACGTGCGGGTCGTGATACGTGGCGGCTAGCGGAAGTAGGACCAGCGCGCGAAGCGGGCCACGCTCTCGCCCAGTTCCGCGCCCTGCTCGTCGGCCTCGCGGAAATGGATGCCGCCCCACACCCGCGCGTCGACGATCTCCTCGAGCATGTGCGTGAAGCTCTCGAAGTGCCGCGGTTGGTTCGGGAAGCGCGGGCTGGTCAGCGAGAACGCGATCCGGTCCCTTCCGAAGAAGTGCTCCATCATGTGCGCCGCCGCGCTGCTGTTGCAGCCGTGCCCGGACGGATGATCGGGGAAGTTCGGCGTCGCCAGCGCCGGCGTCGTCGGCGTCGACGAGTCGAACAGCGGCTTCCACGCCGGGTCGGCGATGGTGGCCGGGTTGCCGTCGGTGTCGGCGAGCCGGACCGCCTCGAGCGGGCGCCAGAACTTGCGCTCGTACTTGTCGTTCCAGCATGCGATCGCGGCGTCGCCGACCGTCAGCGCGACCGAGCCGAACAACCGCGCGTTCTGCGCCGGGCTCAGCCCGTAGCGCGTCGACAGGTCGCGCATGATGTTGCTGTAGAGCGCGATCGGCTGCGCCTGCCAGAAGATCGCGGCCATCGTCTGGTCCGCGGTCCGGGTCGTGCTCGTGAGCGAGCCGATCTCCTTGACCTCGTTGAAGTCACGCGCGTACGCCCGGCTCCACAGCGGGTTCGGGCCGTCGGTCCGGAACCAGCGGGCGTTCGGGATCATGAACGGCTTCACGTTCGCCGACCCACCACGCGGGGTCGACCGACCGTCACCGGCGGCAGCAGGCGCCATTCGCCGGGGGCGGTCCCCATCGGGAACGGGTACGGCGCCCCGTGGGCCAGCTTGCCGTCGTTCTTGCGCGCGTCCAGCATCGCCGCCGCGGCCGCCTCACCCGCGGCGATCCCGTGCGCCTTGCGCCGGCCGTCCGGGATCGCCGCCAGCGACGTGTCGTACGCCGTCTGCAGCGTCGGCCTCCTGCGCCGGGTACTGGTCCTTGCCAGCACCTTGAACGCGGCCGTGGCCGCGGCGGCGTCCTGCGACGCCCAGCGCGGTGCGCGCGGGACGCGCAGGTAGCCCCGGTGGCGGCGGTCGATCGAGTTGACCGCGTCGTACATCGCGCCGTGCACCATCGCGAACTCGCGCGTGGACCCGTGCGCCGTGGGTCCGGTGGAGGGATCGCCGTCAGCGCTTGCTGGTTCCAGTCCACGACGGCGTCGGCGCGCGCGCCGGCGGGCGCCGCCAGCAGCAGCGCGACGGCGCCCAGGAGCAGTCTCACTTGCTCGCCCTCGGGCTTGATGTTCTGGTTGACCCGGAAGGTGTTGTCCGGGTCGTAGGCCGCCTTCATCGCGGCCAGCCGGTCGTAGTTGTCGCGGTAGCTGGCCCGGACGCGCTCCCAGCCCTCGTCCATCATCATGTTCACGTACGCGCCGCCCGCCGAGTACGGGTGCAGCGCCTCGAAGTAGTCGACGCACCACTCGCGCAGCGCGCCGACGTTCGCCGGGTCGGGATCGACGCCGGCGTAGACCGTGGCCCAGCGCGCGTCGCGGTAGCTCCAGGCCGTGTCGGCGCCGCCGACGTCGTGCGCCGCGCCGTCGATCGGGTACAGGTGCATGGTCGACTTCCAGCTCGGCAACGCGGCGCCGAAGCGCGCGTGCTGCTCGACCGCGGCGTCGGGGATCTCGTTGACGAAGTCCGCGCGCCAGTACCACTGGTCGCCGGCCGGGTAGAGGCCGTCGAACGCGCTCTGGAGGTCGGCGTGCGGCATCGGCGCCGGGCCGTGCAGCAAGGGCTCCGGCAGGGCGTCGAGGAGCGGCGCCATCGCTGCCGCGGCTTCGTCTGCGCCGCCGACGTAGCACCACACCACGCCGCACACCGGGCGCAGGTGCAGTTCCTCCGGGAACGGCGGCGCCGGCGGCACGCTGCCAAAGAGGAAGAAGCCGTTGAGCTCGCGCGGCGCGCTCGGGAGGAAGTCACGGTAGGCCGACAGGACCTCGCTGGCCTGCCCGACATCCCAGAACGTCGGGCCCGGCGATCACGGTCCCGACCTCGTGCAGGCGGAACAGGAACGAGGTGACGATGCCGTAGTTGCCGCCGCCGCCGCGGATCGCCCAGAACAGGCCGGGGTGCTCGTCGGCGCTCGCGCGCACGACGCGGCCGTCGGCCAGCACGATCTCCGCCTCGAGCAGGTTGTCGATCGCCAGCCCGAACTTGCGCGTCAGGTGGCCGAGGCCGCCGCCGAGCGTGAGCCCGCCGACGCCGGTGGTGGAGATGATGCCGCTGGGCGTGGCCAGGCCGTGCTCGCCCGTCGCCCGGTCGACCTCGCCCCAGGTGCAGCCGCCGCCGACGCGGACCGTGCGCTCCTCGGGGTCGACGGAGACCTCGCGCAAACCGGAGAGGTCGATCACGATCCCGTCGTCGCAGGTGCCCAGGCCGGCGCCGTTGTGGCCGCCGCCGCGCACGGCGACGAGCAGCTCATGCTCGCGCGCGTACGCGAGTGCCTTCACGACGTCGTCCGTGTCGGCGCAGGTCGCGATCAGCGCGGGCCGGCGGTCGATCATCGCGTTGTACACGGGGCGGGCGGTCTCGTAGGCGGGGTCGCCCGGACCGATCAGTCGCCCGTGGAAATTGGGGAGCTCCAGCATCGTGTTGCTCATGGCCGCGACGCTATGCCTCACCGCTCACGCCGTCATGACCTGGCCTGACCGTCTTTCGCCGTCGTGGCTCGTGTGCAGCGATAGTCAGATCTGACTATCGTTTTCCCGTGAGCGCCCTTCCCGGCCCGCTGCGCCTCCCCTCGGCCTTTCCGTTCGTGGGCCGAACGCTCGAGCTCGACACGTTGCGCGCGCTGACCCCGTGGGCCACGGACGACGGGCAGCGCGTCGCGCTCGTCGCCGGCGAGGCCGGCTCGGGCAAGAGCCGGCTCGTGCGCGAGTTCGCCGCCGACGCCGCGGAGCGCGGCGCGCTCGTGCTCTACGGGGCCTGCGACGCGGTCGTGCGCGCGCCCTACGGCGCGTTCGTGGAGGCGCTCGAGGAGCTCGCGCGCGTGATCGACCCGGCCGAGCTGCAGGCCGCGCTCGGCCCGACCGGCGGCGAGCTGGCGCGGCTCGTGCCGTGGGCGGGCGAGCCGGAAGAGGCCGACCCCGATACCGTCCGCCACCGCCTGCACACCGCGGTCGCCGACCTGCTCGAGGGCGTCAGCCGCGAGCGGCCCGTGGTGCTGGTGCTCGAGGACGTCCACTGGGGCGACAACCCGACGATCGGGATGCTGCGCCACCTGGCCCGCGCGGGCGGGCGCGCACGGCTGCTCTTGCTGGCGACGTTCCGCGACACGGACCTGCCGCTGTTCCTGACCGAGACGCTCGCCGACCTGCGCCGCTCCGAGGACGTCGTGCGGCTGAAGCTGTCCGGCCTGTCCGGCGAGGAGGTGGGCGAGTTCGTCCGCCGCGCGGGTGGCGAGGGCCACGTCGCGCGCACGATCTCAGAGCTCACCGCGGGCAACCCGTTCCTGGTCTGCGAGCTGTGGCGGGCGCACATCGACACGGGCGAGCTGGCCACGCCCGAGAGCGTGCGCGAGGTCGTCAGCGGGCGGCTCGCGCGGCTGCGGCCGGCGACCTGCGACCTGCTCGAGCTGGCCGCGGCCGCCGGGCCCGAGTTCGAGCTCGAGATCCTGCGCGCGGCCGCGCGCGTCGAGGCGTCGGAGCTCCCGGACGCGCTCGACGAGGCCGTCCACAGCGGGATCATCGAGGAGCTGCCGTCGGTCCGGCTCGCCTACCGCTTCGCGCACGAGCTCGTCCGGCGCGCGCTCTACGACGCGCTGAGCGGGCTGCGCCGGGCCGAGCTGCACCTGCGCGTGGGCGAGGCGCTCGAGCGTGCCGGGGGCGCCCCGGCCGCCGATCTGGCGCATCACTTCACGGTCGCGGCGCCGTTGGCCGGGGCCGAGCGCGGCGTCGACTACAACGTGCGCGCCGCGCGTGCGGCCGCGGCCGGGCTCGCGTTCGACGAAGCCGACGAGCGCCTCGGCGTCGCGCTCGCGCTGGGCGTCGCCGATCCCGCCGAGCGCTCGGAGCTGCTGATCGAGCTCGGGACGGTCCGCCACCGGGCGGGCCGCGCGCTCGACGCGCTCGAGGCGTTCGCCGAGGCGGCGGCCATCGCCCCCGCGCCCGAGCTGCTGGCGCGCGCCGCGATCGGCTACGAGAACGCCTGCTGGCGGCCCGTGATCACCGACGAGGTGGCGGTCGGGCTGCTCGAGCGGGCCGCGGCCGAGCTCGACCCTGAGCCGTCGCAGCTGCGCGTTGGAGTGCTCGGCGGGCTGGCGCGCGCGCTCCTGATCCGCGGCGAGCACGCCCGCGGGGCGACCGTCCGCGCCGAGGCCGAAGCGATGGCGCGCGTGCTGGGCGACCGCGCGGCGCTGGCCAACGTGCTGGCCGGGAGCTACTGGGCGCGCGGGATGCTGCCGACCGAGCAGGTGCTCGAGCTGCTGACCGAGGCCCGCGACATCGCCGGCGAGATCGGCGACATCGACCTGCGCTCGGAGGCGATGAACTGGCGCGTGCCCGCGCTGCTGTCGCTGTGCGACATCGATGCGGCGAGCCGCGAGATCGCCGTCGTGTACGCCACCGCCGAGCGCAGCGCCCAGCCGTTCCATCTTCACGTCGCCGAGCACAACGCCTCGGCGATCGCGCTCTGCGAGGGGCGGCTCGAGGCGGCCGAGGCGATGGCGCTGCGTGCGCACGAGTGGAGCAAGCTGCTCACGGGTCGCGACGCCTCGGGCGTGTACGGGATCCAGATGTTCGGTATCCGGCGCGAGCAGGGGCGGTTGGCCGAGCTCGCGCCGATCGTGCGGCTGCTGGCGCGCCAGGGCGGGCACTGGCGTCCCGGGCTGGCGTCGCTGTTCGTCGAACTGGAGATGGAGGCCGACGCGCGCCGCGAGCTGGCCCAGATCGCCGAGCACGGGGCTCGACCAGTTCCGCGAGTCGCTGTGGCTGGCCTCGCTGACGTACTTGACCGACGCCTGCGCCGCCGTCGGCGATGTCGCGGTGGCCGCTCTGGTGTACCCCGAGCTCGAGGCGCTCGACTGCCCCAACGTCGTGATCGGCCACGTCGTCGCGTGTTACGGCGCCACCGACCGCTACCTCGGCATGCTCGCCACCGTGCTCGGCGAGTGGGAGCTGGCCGAAGGCCACTTCGAGCGCGCGCTCGATCTGAACCGGCGCATGGGCGCCGCGACCTGGCTCGCGCACACGCTGCACGAGTACGGTCGCATGCTGGTCGCCTGCGGGCGCGACGCGGATGCGCTGTTCTCCGAGGCCGACGCGCTCGCCGAGCGGATCGGGATGCCGGTGCTGCGGCGCCGGCTCGGGCTGCTCGGCGCGACCCGCTTGGCCGAGCCGCCCGACGGTCTCTCCCACCGCGAGGTCCAGATCCTCGCGCTCGTGGCCGAGGGCCGGTCGAACCGCGAGATCGGCACGGCGCTGTTCATCTCCGAGCACACCGCCGCGAACCACATCCGCAGCATTTTGCGCAAGACACGCTGCGCAAACCGGACCGAAGCGGCCTCTTACGCGCATAGACATCAGCTCGTGGGCCGGTAGGATCGGACGATGCCGCTGTACGTGATCGAGCGCGAGTTCGCCGAAGAGCTCGAGCTCACCGGCACCGATGTCCGGGCGATCGACGAGATCAACGCCGACGAGGGCGTGCGCTGGCTGTTCTCGTTCCTGAGCGCGGACCGCCGCCACACCTATTGCCTGTACGAGGCGCCGACGCCGGAGGCCATCCAGACCGCCGCCGAGCGGGCCAATGTGCCCGCGGACGCGATCGTCGAGGTCTCAGGGCTCGCCTCACCCGAGCTGGTCCCGCGCATGCAGGAGTGGGCCGCCGCGCAGGGGTGAGCGATTTCCCACCCGTGGGGGACTGCGGTTCGCCGGAGCGGGAGGAAACTTGTTCGCATGACGCGGCAGTTCACATTTCCCAAGGTGACCGAGGTGCCCCGCGGCGCCTCCGGCCGCCCGCAGCCGGCCAAGTCCCGCTGACCTCCCTTCCGGCGCCCGCTTGACGTGCCGGAATCGACGATGCGCGGCGAGGTCTCCAGTCGCGCAGCCGGCGACTCAACGTCGCCGCGCGTGCGCTTGACGCGCCGGGACCGACGATGCGCGGCGAGGTCTCCAGTCGCGCAGCCCGCGACTCACCGGCGCCGCGCGGCGCGTGCGCTTGGCGCGCCGGGAGTCGACAGTCCACGGCGAGCGCTCTAGAGTCGCGCCATGCGTCGACGCCGCGGCTCACCAGCGCGACTGCGGCCGCGCGGGGTGTGGCGGACGTGGGTGACGATCGTCTGCGCCACGATCGCGGTGGGCTCGCCCGCGACTGCCGGTGCCGCCGAGCCGATGCCGGCCTGCGGCGGGAAGGCGTCCGCGGCGGCGGTAGGGAGTCCTTCGCGCGAGCTCGCGTGGCGCGCCGCGCTGCATAGCCCGGTGCCGCTTCGCGCCGACCCCTTGCGCCGCCCCCGGGGGTTGTACGACGGGCGTGACGCTCCGGCGCTGCTCGTGCTCGGTGCGCGGCTCGACGAGCACGGACGCTGCTGGGTCCGCTTGCGGCTCCCGGCTCGTCCCAACAGCGCGAGCGCGTGGGTGCGCAGCGACCGCGTCGACCTGCAGCCGACGAGCTGGCGGCTCGTCGTGTACCGCAACGCCCGGCGGGTGGACGTGCTGCGGGAGGGCCGCGTCGTGCGCCGCTTCCGGGGCGTCATCGGCGCGCCCGCGACCCCGACGCCGATCGGCCTGTTCGCCATCGCCGACACGTGGCGCGGCCGGCCGGGCGACTTCCTCGGCTCCTGGGTCGTCACCCTCACCGCGCACAGCAACGTGCTCGACACCTTCGACGGCGGCGACGGTCGCGTCGCCATCCACGGCCGCGGCGGCACGAGCCTGCTCGACCCGCTCGGCAGCGCTCGCAGCCACGGCTGCGTCCGGCTGACCAACGCCGCGATCTCCTGGCTCGTCCGAAGCATCGGCGCGATCGAGCTCCCCGGCGTGCCGGTCCGCGTCGAGTGACTCAGTAATCCGTCCGACCGCCGTGCGAACGTATGTTCGTGACCAGCGACGGATCGCCCTATGTCCGCCTGCGGCGGGCCATCCAGGCGCGTAACCTCGCGATCATCCACGTCACGGTGGCCGAGCTCGGGCACGTCGGCCTGCGCGACGCGCTCGGGATCCTGCTCGTGATGCAGGCCAAGGACGCGGAGCGCTTCGAGGCCGCGGCCGTGCGCTGGGCGGGGAGGCTCGCGCTCGAGACGCCGGGCCTGAAGCTCGCCGAACTGTCCGGGGCGCTCGAGTCCTTGCACGCGCTGCCCGACGAACACGCCCAGCGTTCTCTGCTGGCGCTCGCCGAGCGCGCGCGCCGGCCCCGACCGCGGCGCGGATGAGGTCGCCGCGCCGTTCGTCGAATCGAGCCGGGACCAGGGTCAGGTCCGAATCAGCACCTCGTAGTGCTCGATCGACGGCTCCGACTGCGCTCCGGCGTCGTCGAGAGCGTCCTTGCGCGGCTGGCTGAGCGCTTCCGCGGAGGCGTGCATCGTCTCCTCGGAGTCCCAGAAGCTGAGCGCGAGGCCGGCACCGCTGCTGCGGTCCCCGAGACTCACAAAGCCGCGGAAGCCCTCCATCTTGCGCAGCATCGGCAGCAGCACCTCCTCGGTGTGGCGAGTGGAGGCGTCGATTCGCTCCGGGTCGGCCTGGAAGCGGGTGAGACGGGCATGCATGCGTTCCTCCTTCCGTTCGCAGCCGAGCCTAGTCGTCCCAGTTCGAGGCGGTCAACCCTCTTTGAACGTGCTCGATGGGCAGGCCCGCTCGCGGCCTGATCAGCGCGCGGGCGCTGAGGGGCCCGGCTTGGCGGCGCCGGAGCCGTGGAGGCGCTCCTCGGTGCCCGCGAGCACGCCGCGCGCCCAGCGCTCGCTGAAGCCGGCAACGATCGCGATCGCGATGTAGAAGTGCGTGCCGGTCGGGCCGTCCTGGACATCGAGCGGGAGCAGCCCGCTCTGCAGCAGCACGTAGACGACGGTGCCCGAGAGCGCCCCGAGCAGCGGGCGCAGCGCGCCCGCGGAGACGAGCGGGCCGGGCCCGGACTCGGCGTTGGCGAAGAGCGTGTGCAGTCGTAGGTTGCCGGAGGTCATCCCGAACAGGACGCTGAGCAGCGCGCCCATGCCGCCCGCGATCAGGCTGGCGAGGTACATCTTCGACTGGTCCTGGATGTCGGGCAGCTGCGCGAGCCCGAGCGAGAGCAGGAAGCCGACGGCCGCGATGATGATCAGGCCGCCGATCACGCCGCCCAGGTAACGCTGCTGCGCGCGCCGCTGGGCGGCGCGGCGGAAGTAGCCGTCGGCGCGGTCGCAGGCCGACTCCAGGTAGCCGATCCGGGCGCACTCGACGTGGTCGTCGCCGTCGTGCATGGCCGCGGCGCGATCGAGCTCCTTGAACAGGCCGGAGATGACGCCGTAGACCATCTGCAGGCACAGCGCGCGATCGCGTCCGGCCTTGAAGGTGAGGTCGACCTGGCGGTAGAGCGAGAAGGCCTTGAACAGCAGCTCCTCGACGTTCTGCTCGAGGTGGACGTCGGGCCCGCACGCGATCTCGATCCGTTCGCGCGCCGGGTCGCTCGGGTCCTTGACGAGCGCGACGCCGACCGCGACCCAGCTGCCGTAGTAGGCCTCGAGCACCTCGTGCTGGGTCTCGAAGGCGCGCACGAGCATCGCGGTCTTCTCCGCCCGCGGGCCGCTGTCGACGCCGATCGCGTACGAGAGCGACACGCGGCGCCGGAAGCGCGTCGTCGGCGCCGCGTCGGGCTCCTGGGCTTCGATGGTCTGGAGGGGCGTCATCGCAGGCGCAGCGTCCCGCGTTCGCGAAACGCCTGCAATCACCCCGGAGGACCAACCCCTTCACCCCGGCATGCGAAAGGATGGGCGCCGTGCGACCTGCGGTGGCGTGGACCGGCGATGCGATCGAGATCATCGATCAGACGCTGCTGCCCGCGGAGGAGCGCGTGATCCGGTTGACGACGCCGGAGGAGGTCGTGGACGCGATCCGGCGGCTGGCGGTGCGCGGCGCGCCGGCGATCGGTGTGACCGGCGCGCTCGGCGTGCTGTTGACGGGCGGGGATGCGGCGGCGGCGGAGCGGATCGCGTCGGCGCGGCCGACGGCGGTCAACCTGCGCTGGGCCGTCGAGCGGGTCTTGGCCGCCGAGGACCGGACGGCCGAGGCACTGGCGATCCTCGCCGAGGACGTGGCGGCGTGCCGCGCGATCGGCGAGCACGGGCGCGCCGAGCTGCCCGGGGCGTCGCGCATCCTGACCGTCTGCAACGCCGGGCGGCTGGCCACCGCGGGGATCGGGACCGCGCTCGGCGTCGTGTACGCGAAGGCCGAGGCGGGGGAGGCGGTCGAGGTCTTCGCGTGCGAGACGCGGCCGCTGCTGCAGGGCGCGCGGTTGACGGCGTGGGAGCTGCGCGACGCGGGCATCCCCGTGACCGTTCTGCCCGACGGCGCGGCGGCTGCGCTGCTCGCGGGCGGCGGGGTCGACGCCGTGATCGTCGGCTGCGACCGCGTGGCGGCCAACGGCGACGTCGCGAACAAGATCGGCACCTACGCGCTGGCGCTCGCCGCGAGCCGGCATGACGTGCCGTTCTACGTCGCGGGGCCGCGCTCGACGCTCGACCCGGCGACGGCGACCGGCGCGGAGATCGAGATCGAGCAGCGCGACGGCGGCGAGGTGCGCGCGGTGGCGGGGCTCGACGTCACGACGGCGGTCTGGAACCCTGCCTTCGACGTGACCCCGGCGGAGCTGATCACCGGCCTGATCACCGACGCCGGCGTGCTGCGTGCGCCGTACGGTCCCGCGATCGCGGGTGCCCTGTGAGGGCCGCGGTCTATCTCGGCGACGGCTCGGTGCGGATCGAGGAGCGGCCGGTGCCGCGGCCCGGTCCGGGCGAGGTACTGGTGGCGATGCGCGCGTGCGGGATCTGCGGCAGCGACCTGATGGAGTGGTACGTCGCGCGCAAGGCGCCGGCGGTGCTGGGGCACGAGCCGGCGGGTGTCGTGGTCGAGCTCGGGGCGGGCCTGGACGAGCCGCAGCCGGGAACGCGTGTGTTCGTGCATCACCACGTGCCGTGCGGCGAGTGCGAGTACTGCGCGCGCGGGCGCGAGACGTTGTGCGACGGCTTCAAGGCGTCGCGGATCGAGCCGGGCGGGTTCTCCGAGCTGATCCTCGTTCCCGAGCGAAATGCGGCGCTGGATCTGCTGGTGCTGCCGGACTCGGTGTCGGACGAGGCGGCGACGCTGATCGAGCCCTTGGCGTGCTGCGTGCGCGGGCTCGACCGGGCGCGGGTGGACGCGCACACGCGCTTGCTCGTGATCGGCGGCGGACAGATGGGCCTGCTGATCGCCCAGGCCGCGCTCGCGCGCGGCGCGGCGGTGACGGTCGCCGAGCCGCTGCCGGCGCGACGCGCCCTGGCCGCGGCGCTCGGCGCGCGCGCGGTCGAGCCGGACGCCGCGGCCGTCGCGCGCGCCGACCGCGATCATCCTCACCACCGGCGCGCAGGCTGCGTGGGAGCTGGCGCTGACCGTCGCCGACCGCGGGGCGGTGATCCAGCTGTTCGCCCCTGCAGCGCCCGAGCAGCGGCGCGCGTTCGACGTGAACGAGCTGTTCTTCCGCGAGCTCGAGATCCAGGCCACGTACTCGGCGGGCCCGGGCGACACCCGCGCGGCGCTCGAGCTGCTCGCCTCCGGCGCCGTCACCGCGGACGGCATCATCACCCACCGCTTCCCGCTCGAGCAGACCGGCGCGGCGCTCGCGATGGCGCGCAGCCGCGAGGGCATCAAGGTGATCGTGACCTCGTCGTGAGGGCCGCGCTGCTGCACGGCCCGGGCGATCTGCGGATCGAGGACGTCGCGGACCCCGTGGCGGGGCCGGGGGAGGTGGTGCTCGCGATCCGGGCGGCGATGACGTGCGCGACGGATGTCAAGAGCGTCCGCCGCGGACACCCGTCGATCGCGGCCTACCCGGCGCGGCTGGGGCACGAGTTCGCCGGCGTCGTCGACTCGGTCGGCGCGGGAGTGACCACGGTCCGGCCCGGAGACGCCGTGTTCTGCGCCGACTCGGCGCCCTGCGGCGCCTGCCACCAGTGCCTGCGCGGGAACCCGAGCCTGTGCGAGGACCTGCTGTACCTGCTCGGCGGGTTCGCCGAGCGGCTGCTCGTCCCCGAGCGCGTGGTGCGCAGCAACCTGCATCCGCTGCCGGCCGGCGTGCCGCTCGCGCTCGCGCCGCTGGCCGAGCCGCTGGCGTGTGCCGTCCACGCCGTGGACGCGGTCGACCTGCGCGTCGGCGACGTGGTGGCGATCGTCGGCGCCGGCTCGCTCGGCCTGATGCTGTGCGCGCTGGTCGCATCCGCCGGCGGTGCACCGATCGTGCTCGACCCGCACCCCGAGCGGCTCACCCACGCCGCCGGCTTCGGCGCGCGGCACACGATCCGCGCCACCCGCGGCAGCGCCGACGTCGCGCGCGTGCGCGAGCTGACCGCCGGCCGGGGAGCGGACCTGGTGATCGAGGCCGTCGGCCGCCCCGAGGCGTGGGAGCTCGCGGTGGCGATGGCCGCTCCCGGCGGGACCGTCAACCTCTTCGGCGGCTGCGCCCGCGAGAGCACGTTCACGATCCCCACCGCGCGCGTGCACTACGAGCAGGTGACGCTGCTCGGCACCTACCACCACGCGCCGCAGTACCTCGCCCAGGCGCTGCAGGTCCTGGCCGCGAACGAGTACCCGTGGGCCGACGCTCGCCGGGCCCGAGATCGACCTCGACCAGCTCCCCGACGCGCTCGCCGGCCGGCTCGCCGACCCGCAGCCGGCCAAGTACAGCGTCAGGACTTAGCGCCGTGGTGGGGGTGAGGAACAAACAGTTCCCGGCAGGCAACGTTTGTTCCTCACCCCCTCGCGGTGGTGATCGTTAGTGCACGAACGGTGCGGTGCGCGGGTCGGCGAGCAGCGCGTCCCACTCTTCGTCGTCGAGCGGCTGCGGCCGGTCGCGCTCGCCCTCGACCGTGCAGATGAACCCGAACGGCTGCTCGCCGGCGTTGACCCAGCGATGCGGCGCGAACGGCGGCGTCTGGACGAGGTCGAACGGCCGCAACTCGACCACCTCGCTCCCGATCAGCGCGCGGCCGTTCCCGCGCACGGCGAACACGACGTGCACGTGCGCGTGCTTCTCGAGGCTCGAGAAGCCGCCGGGCGCGATCTCGAAGTAGCGCACCTCGAACGACACGCCGGCGTCGGCCGCCGGCACGAGCGTGTGCCGTGACAGCCCGCGCCACGCCATCCCGCGCGCGCTCCCCGGCTCGTCCTTGTAGGCGCGCGGCGCGACGCCCTCCCAGCGGAACGCCGAGGGATCGAATGCAGAGCGGCGCACCTGGATCGGAGCACGCGTCACAATGGCCAGGATAGGTGCGATCGCGGTTGACCTCAGGATGCGCACCTCGTTCGCGAACTAGGAAAGCGCATGCGCACCCATCTCATCTCCATCGCCATGGCCGTCGGCATCGCGATCGGCCTGGCCGCTCCGGCCGCGGCCCAGACCGGAACCTGCCCCGCGAGCTTCCACGTCCTGCACGACGACGCGATCGGCCGCCTGTCGCTCCCGGCCGGCCTGTACCAGCTCACCACCGCCGACGGCTTGACGTGCGCTGCCGCCTCGAACCTCTTCACCCAGTTCCTGCGCGACTATGACGGGCGGCTGCAACGGCCCTGGAGCTACACGGTCCAGGGCGAGGGACGTGGCACGTTCACCGGCCGTGGCTCGTTCACCGTGGCGCGTACGGGCGACGCGAACTCCACCGCGCAGCCCGGATCCGCGACCAACGGCGGTGGGAGCCACGGCGACCTCGCCTGCCCGAACACCTTCGAGGTCTTGCACGACAATCGCATTGGCGCGTTGCGCATCCCGGCCGGGAATTACCGCATCACGCTGCTGGGCGCGAACCTGACCTGCGCGTCGGCGGTGCGCAACTTCCCGCGCTTCCTCGAGCGGCCCGCCGGCAACCTGCCCGGCGGCTGGATCCTGCTGGCGCAGTCCGCCGAGTTCGTGCGCGGGTCGACGAACTACGGGTTCCGCATCAAAGCCGTCGACTGACCCTTCGTCGGAGGGATGAGCGCGTTCATTCGCGCGGGTGATGACTCCGGCTTCAGGCGTCCGTAGGTTCGCTCCTATGCACCCATTCGTCTACTTCGTCGCGTCGCGCGACCCGGTCGTTCCCTTCGATTCGACGCGCCCGCGTCACCCGGCCCCGAGCTCGCCCGGCCGGCTGCGGCGTGCTCTCTCCCGAGGCTCGCGGGACGAGCTGAACGCGCTCGATCTCACGGGGTCGTCGTGGACAAGGTGAACGTGAGCGTCTTGGCGTAGCTGCCCGTCCGCAGCGCCTGCGTTGCGGCGATGTGTTGACGGAAGCCGATCGTCACGCTGTCGTTGGCGATCGGCCCGCTGTAGGTCAGCAGCGTCAGCGGGCTGCCGATCGTCGACAGCGGTGCGAAGGCGCTGCTGCCCGTGCCGCCAGCGCTCGCGGCACGCGCCTGCAGCGGCTCGTCGAGCGCGAACGATCCGTTCACCAGGCGACCCGGTGGCGGTGCTGCCGGCATCGGTCACCGCCAGCGTCGCATCGCCGGCGCTGGAGACGACGTTGGCCGTCGTCGTGGCGTCGTAGCTCCGGTCGACACCGGGGCTGAAGGCGCCGAACGTCGCCGGGGCGCCGAGCGAGAGCGACAGGGTCGGGGGCACGGTGCCGCCGACGGTTCCCGGAGTGCTCGTGCAGGCGGCCGGCGCATCGAGGCGCAACATCGGCAGCTGCACGGGTGACGACACCCGCCAGTCGAGGACCTGCGCCTGGGTCTGGTCGCAGCCTACGATCACGTCGATGGCGTTCGCGTCGCGGGTGTCTGAGTCGTGGCTCGGCTCGCTCGTCCAGACGCCCGCGCCGCCGCCGAAGCGGTACTCCTTGATCCAGCCGAAGCCCTCGGGCGGATCGTTCCAGTAGGCGCCGTCATAGACGGGACGGATGTAGCCGATGCCCTCGCCGGCCTCGCCGTTGCCGAACATGGCGATCCCGTAGCGGGCGGTGGCGAGGTCGATCCCACCGAGCGCCGACCGCGGCACCACGACCGCGATCTGGCGGGTCTCCGGAACGGCGAGCATGTCGCCTCCGACGGTGGGCGACGTCGCGCCCGGCGCGTAGGTGCCGGCGCTGTCGAAGCGGCCGTCGCCGACGACCGCGACGTCCCAGCCGCCGGCCGTGTCCAGGTTGGTCCCGGGCAGCGCGTGCGCGGGCGCGCCGGACCCGCGCCCGAGGTAGACGTTGAAGCGCTGGTGGGAGATCTCGTCGCCGCCCCACGGGTTGACGACCGGGCCGGCGATCGTGGCCACGAAGAGCGCGTCGTCGCCGTCGGTGAACACGCTCAGGCCGGTGAGGTCGAAGCCGCCCCGCGCAAAGGCGGAGTTGGTCGGGTAGGTGTAGGTGCCGGGGCCGTTGTCGTCGCCCGCGGGGTCGCTGAGCCCGCCGACGCGGGTGCCGAAGGAGACGACGGTGACCTGGCGCATGTTGGTGCCGCCGTCGGCGCCCTCGGCGACGACCGTGATCTGGTTGCGGCCGCGCTGGAGCGTCACGGGGACGCTGAACGCGCCGCCGCTGGGCGTGACGGTGACGATGAAATCGCCGCTGGCCACGGTGACCTTCGCGGCGTTGGTGGTGCCGGTGACGGTGACCGTGCGCGAGTCGGCGAGCGAGCCGCTCACGGGGGAGGTGATCGCGAGCTCGGGCACCGCCCGGGAAGCGCCGGTCACGTAGCGGTCGCTGACGACGCTCGGCGTCTCGACCGGCTTGCCGGCCGCGATCGCGCGGGCGAGGCGGACGTACTGGGCCATCGCCCACGCGAGCGGCGACGCGCCGCCGGTGGCCTTGCCGGGCTGATAGCCGTAGGGCGCGGGCGCCGGCTGGGTCTCGTCCCAGACCTGCTCGGGGATCATGTAGCCGTCGTTGGCGGTGTTGGCCATCGTCTGCAGATACGGCAGGCCGTCGCGGCCGTTGGCGAGCTCGTACTCGCCGCGCTCGCCGCCCAGCAGCGGCCACGCGCGCCCCTTGGTGCCGGGCGTGTTGAACAGCCACGGGGCGCCGTCGGGCTGCTCGCCGTAGCCGTCGAACGTGTAGCGGTGCCAGACGCGGCCGCTCGGGGTGTCGGTGGCCAGCGAGGCGTCGATCTCGGGCAGCGACTCGGCGATGTACGGGTCGTTCGGCGCCTTCACGCCGAGCCGCACGGCCTCGAGGATCCCGCCGTCGACGACCGCGTTCTCCTTGTGCACGCCGGCGGCGTTGCCGAAGTCGCGCTCGGAGCCGTCGTTCGGGTCGCCGTCGTCGTCGATCCGCACGTAGTAGCGGCCGTCACCCAGCGGGCCGTTGGTCGTGAACAGCCACCGCTCGAGGTTGCGCTGCCACGCGTCCGCCACGCCCAGCCACAGTCGGGCGCTGTCGGTGTCACCGCGTTGGCGGGCGAGATCGGACGCGGTGACGAGGCCGGCGATCATCGCCGGCAGCGTCGAGTTCGAGTAGCCGCCGCTCTCCTCCCAGCGCTCCTGCGGCGTCGCCGGCCCGCGGGCCACGAGCGCGTTCGCCGCCTTTCGCACACCGGCCCACGTGGCGTCGTCGGTGCGCGAGAGCTGCCAGGCCAGGATGATCGGGAACGCGGTCTCGTCGAGCTGGATGTTGCGCTGGTCGGGCGAGCCGTCGACGTGGGAGTTCTGCGGGAACGTCCCGTCGGCCTGTTGCTGGTGGGTGAAGAGCCAGGTGACGGCGCGCTCGGCGGCGGCGCGGTCACCGGCGGCCAGCAGCGAGGAGACCTGCTGGTAGAGGTCGCGAGCCCACACGAAGTGGTAGCCGCCGCCGCCCTCGTCGGCGTTCGTGGCGAAGCCCCAGGGCAGCGTCAGCGAGGCGATGAAGGCGCCGCGGTAGGTCTTGTCCTCGTGGGCCTTGACCGTCATCAGCGCGACGTTGTATTGCGTCAGCAGCTCGCCGGTGAGCGCCGCGGGGGCAGCCGCCAGCCCGTCGAGGTAGCCGTGCCACTCCGCCGCGTAGGCCGCGGAGCGCGCTGCGAAACCAGCGTCGAGGCCGGCGCGGGCGGCGTCTTCGGCGGCCGCGGTCGAGCCGCCGAAGCCGAGCGCGAGCGTGAAGGTCGTGGTGCCGTCGAGTGCGATCTCGCCGGTCTGCAGCACGTTGCCGTCCGGCGCCGAGTCGTAGCTCCAATCGAGTGTGCGGTCGGAGGCCAGATCGGTCCAGCCGTCGCTGGTGCCGACGAATCCGTTCGACGTGCGCGTGAACGCGGGCGCGGCGACGAGCGCGCTCGCCACGGACCCGTCCTGGCCCAGCAGCGCGTCGCCGTCTGCGGGTCGCGGTGTCGTGCCGGGAGGAGTTCGCGAGCGCCGGGTCAAAGAGCGCGAACAGCCGGTAGGGGCCCGCGACCAGCGGCTCGAACGTCACCCGCATCAGCGCCGTATCGCGCGCCGGATCGGTGACGTAGGTCTTGGTGATGCGATAGCGGCCCGACTTGGCCGTGTTGACCTGCTCGTAGGTCAGCGAGCGCGGGTCGAGGAGCCGGACGGCGTGGTCGGTGTCCTGGCTCTCGCGGTCGACGAACGTGCTGCCGTCGGTGACGGCGAACTCGAGCGAGCGCACGTTGGCCCGGTCGCCGCTCGGGTAGTAGACCTCGCTCAGCGCGCCGTCCGACAGCGTGTACCAGACCTTCGAGTCCGTCCCGACGGAGGTCCCGAGACCCTGCTTGTTGCCGGTCGTCCAGTTCGCGGAGGCCCCGGGGGCGCCGGGGGCAGTCGACTGCGCGCTCGCCGGTGCGGCCAGGCAACACGCCGCCGCCGCGGCAACGGACATCGCGCGCGAGAAACGGCCCTTCATGCCTCTCCTCCTCCGGCAGCTCGACGATAGGCGTGTCACGACCGCCGAGTCGAGCATTCCCGATTGTGGGCGGCGGAACTCGCCGGCGAACCTAGCGGTCCTGCGTTCCGAGGCGCTGGCGGTCTGCGACCGTGCGGGCGACGGCCTCGGCCTCGTCTCGCGGCTTGAGCGGTGTCGAGTCGTTCGGCGAGTCCACGCACGCGCGATTGGTGGCGTCGACCGCATCCTCCACCGCGCGCGCCAGCGCGGGCGCCTCGCCCGCTTCGACTCCCTCGAGCACGATCTCCTGGCCTCGGACCACGTCGTCGAGCACGATGTGACCGACGTTGGCGTGGCCGAGGAGCGCCGCCGACAGCCTCGCGCTCAAGTCTTGCGACCACCGGCGACTCGGGCTGCCGGACAGCGGAAAGCGGATGCATACCCCGACGCGCCCGCGCGGCAGCGGCTCGCCCTTGGCGGGACCGACGATGGTGTGCTCCTCAGCCATCTCATCTCCGGTACCCGGCGTCCCCGCGCTCACACCCGGAGGTTGGAAAGCGGACGATCTCGCATCACGTGTAACCCAAAGGTTGCATCTCAGTATGAAATGTGTAACCTTCTGGTGACACAACAACGTCATGGAGGTCCGACATGATTTCTGACCAGATCGAGCGAGAGACGATCATCAACGCGCCCGTCGAGCGCGTGTGGGAGCTGATCACCGAAGCGGAGCACCTCGGTCGGTGGTTCGGTGACGCCGGCGCGGAGATCGACCTGCGGCCCGGCGGCGACATGACCCTGCGCTGGACCGAGCACGGCACGAGCCGCGGCCGCGTCGTCGCCGTCGAGCCGCGCAGCCGCTTCTCCTACCGCTGGGCGCCGTTCAAGGATCCGGGTGGCGAGGAGCCGGTGGAAGGCAACTCGACGCTCGTCGAATTCACCCTGCAGCGCGAAGGCGATGCCACTCGGCTGCGCGTCGTCGAGAGCGGCTTCGCCTCGCTGGCCACGTCGCACGCGCAGCGCGCCAGGAACTTCCGCGGCAACACCGAGGGCTGGCAATACGAGACCGGCGAGCTGCGCGAGTACGCGGCGCGGATCGCGGTCTGAGGCGGAGAGCTCGCGATGAACACACCTCCGATCGTCTCCCCGCAGCAGTGGGAGGCCGCGCGCCTGCAACTGCTCGTGAAGGAGAAGCAGCTGACCCGCGCCCGCGACGCGCTGGCCGCCGAGCGCCGGCGGATGCCGTGGCTGGCCGTCGACAAGCCGTACGAGTTCGAGGGACCCGAGGGCAAGGCGAGCCTGCTCGACCTGTTCGACGGCCGCCGTCAGCTGATCGTCTACCGCGCCTTCTTCGAGCCGGGCGTGTCCGGCTGGCCCGAGCACGCCTGCCGCGGCTGCTCGCTCGTGGCCGACCAGGTCGCCCACGTCGCCCACCTCAACGCCCGCGACACGACGCTCGTCTTCGTCTCGCGCGCGCCGCAGCCCGACATCGAGCGTGTGAAGGCGCGGATGGGCTGGCAGATGCCGTGGTACACGCTCACCGACCACTTCGACGCCGACTTCGAGGTCGACGAGTGGCACGGCACGAACGCCTTCATCCGCGACGGCGACAGCGTGTTCCGGACGTACTTCATCAACAATCGCGGCGACGAGGCGATGGGCAGCACCTGGGCCTACCTCGACATGACCGCGCTGGGACGCCAGGAGGAGTGGGAGGACTCGCCCGCGGGCTACCCGCAGACCCCGCCGTACGAGTGGCAGAACTGGCACGACGAGTACGGCGCCGCCCAGCCGTCGCGGGAGTGGAAGGAGCAGATCGCACGCGGGCTCACGCATACGGGAGCGGCGGGTGTGAAGCGCTGACCCTGGGGTCGGTTTCGGGGGGCGGTGCACGGGCGGAGGATCGGGCTCGTCAGCAGTTGTTCGAGCACAGGAGAGTTCGGCTCATGATGCCCCAGGACTCCTACGAGCAGTTCAAGGATGCGTCCGACACCCCGATCTGGGATCTGTTCATCGGCCTGTCCCTGCTCGCGACGATCGCCGGTGGCGGACTCGGCGGCATCTACGCGATCGGCTACTTCATGACCGGCAACGCGTCCGCGGCGTGGCCGTTGGTCGGCACCGTCTGCGCCCTGGTCGCGATCGACGTCACGCTGCGGCTCGGCCGCGCGCGGTCCCGCCGCCGCTAGGGCGACCGCCGCGAGCTCACGTCGCGGCGGTCGGCGCCGGCCGATCAGCCGTTCGAGGTGACGCTCGCGATCGGGCCGATGAGCGAGGCGTTGGCGCTCACGCCCGTCGCCCCCAGGATCAGTTCCTTGCTGACCTGCGAGACCGTCTTGTTCGGGAAGGCGAGCTTGATGCCGCCGATCTCCGTGCTCGTCGTTCCGGGCACCTGACCCGGGAGACCGCCGTTGTTGGCGAGCATGATCGTGCCGGTGCGGTTGCTCCAGCTCGCTGGCCGACGGGCGTTGTGGGCGACCGCGTAGGCATACCGTGGCTGCTGCGCGCGACGGTGCAGTGCGAGCGTCGTGCGCGGCGGACGGCCCGGGCTGGGCGGGGGAGTCGTCCGGCACCGGGGTGGGCGGAAGGCTGGGCCGGCGAGATCGTCTGAGCCTGCGCCGGAGCGGCGATGGCCGCGGCGGCGATCACGGTGGTCAGGCCGGTGATGATGGACTTGCGCATTGTCGGTGCTCCTTGGTCTGACGGAGGTGGATGTTCGTCAGCTTCCGTCACCAGGAGCCCTGACTCGTCAGTACGTCGCTACTGCACTTTCGCGCCCCGCTACGTACGGTCCGCCGTGTGGTCTATGCGGGACAGACGTTCCGATACGGCCGGTTCGGGAGCAGCTCGTTCCACTCGTCGCGCGTCAGGTCGCGCCCGGCGATGCGGCAGGCGAAGCGCTGCAGCGTCGGCCGGTCGGTCGGCCACTCGATCCAGCTGGTCTGCTCGCCGAGAACCAGTCGGCCGTCGGGCATGAACGACACGCTGGGGATCCAGCCGGGCTGGCGCGGGAACTGGCTGCCGACGCGCTTGCGCGAGCGGACGTCCCACAGCGTCACGTTGGTGCCGCTCGGTGACGCGGCGAACAGCCGCCCGTCGGGCGAGAACGCGACCTGTTGGATGTCTCCCGCCGCGACCTTCGTCGCGGGTCCGAGCTGCCGGCCGTCGTGGGCGTCGAACAGCAGCACCTGGCCGTCGCCCGTGCCGACGGCCAGCGTCCGCCCGACGGGCGACACGGCGAACGCCGGGGTCGGCTGCGCGACGTCGCGCCTGGAATCGCGGCGCACCCGAGCGCGCGTCCCAGCCGATCACCGATCGCCCCGCCCTGGCAGCACCCGGAGGCGATCAGCGTGCTGCCGTCGCCGCTGAAGGCCAGACCGCCGGGGCCGAAGCCGATCGTGCGGGTGTAGAGCGTCGCGCCGGACGCGAGGTCGCGCACCTCCACGTGCGCGTCCGGCGCCCCCTCGGCCTGCCGCAGCACGGCGATCAGCTTCCCGTCGGGCGAGACCGCCGTGGCCCACACCGGCTCCGCATAGCGCAGCCGGTCGGCACACCTTGCCCGACGGCAGATCCCGGATCGTCACGGTCCCGGCGGTCCCGCCGGTCGCGAGCCGGCGGCCGCCGGGGAGGAACGCGAGGCCTTCCGCCGGCTTCCCGTCGCGCGCGGGCAGGATGTCGACGGCCCGCTTGCTGTCGCGGTCGAGCAGCGCCACCCGCCCATCGGCCAGGATCGTCGGCATCAGCGTGCTGCCCGGGTGCGTCACCGAGCAGCTCATCCCGAGGCACCCCGGCGCTTCGGTGCCGTACGGGGTCACGCGCCCGACCCGCCGCGTGCCCTCGGTGTCCCAGGCGGTGACGCGTCCCGTCGCCGGTGGTGAACAGCGCGAACCCGCGGCGGTCGATCGACGATGTCGCTGTTCGCGCCGTCCAGGCTCTCGCCCTCCCGGTAGGTCTCGACGATCTTGCCGGAGGCGACGTCCCAGACGTGGGTGCCGTCGAACGACGGGGCCGACGATCCGCGTGCCGTCGCGCGTGAAGGCCATGCTCATGATCCACTCGTCCGGCAGGTCGGCGGCCAGGCGCCGGTGGCGGCCGCTGCGCAGGTCGAGCAGGGCAGGGACGAGCTGCTGGGATCGCCGGACTCGGCGCTGTTGAGGGCCAGCGCGAGCGTGCGCCCGTCGGGCGAGAGCGCGGGACGACCACCGATCGGGTAGCGGCGCACGACGCGACCGGTCCGGGCGTTCCAGACGAGCGTCTCGCCCGCGACGGCCGACGTGATCAGCGCGCCGTCGCGGCCGAACAGCACGTGCGCCTCCATCTGGCCACGCCGGAACGGATAGCGGCGCCGCCACGCCGGACGTCCGGTGCGGGCGTCGAGCAGCATCAAGCGCTGGGCCATCGGCCCGTAGGAGTCGGCGGCGCCAGTCGCCAGGGCGACCGCGAGGCGGCGGCCGTCGGGCGCGAAGGCGAGCGAGAACTTCGGGAACGCGCCGCCCACCTACGACTCCCGGCCATGCGCCGACCCGGCGCGCCCGCCGCGTCGCGACGTCGACGAGGTAGAGCTCCGAGCGGTTGCCGTCACGCGGTGCCCACGGCCAGCGTGCGGCCGTCGGGCGCGAAGCGCATCGCCTGCGTCATGACCGGCCGCGGGAGCTTGACCGCCGCCCCGCTCGGCTTCCAGGTGCGCAGGTCGGTGAAGCGGACGACGCCGTCGACGTCGCCGCTCGCGAGCAGACGACCGTCGGGGCTGGCCGCGAAGGACCGGAACGGGACGTCCGACAGCCGCAGCAGCGCGGACCGCGGCCGGGTTGCGCTGGAGCACCGTGAGCAGGTGGCCGCGGGTCTCGACGCGATCCTCGAGCGCGACGCCGGTGGCGGCCAGCAGCATCGAGCGCTCCAGGGTCGGCTCGCTCAGCGCCAGCGCGCCCACCCGCTCCGCGTCCGACGTCAGTGACTGCGCCTCGGCGGCGGATTGGGACTCCAACGCGTTGTCGCGCTGCACGAGCGTGAGCGCGCCCGCGGTGACCGCGAACACCAGCAGGAGCACGGCGGCCGCCAGCAGCGCCCGCAGCCGGCGGTTCGCCCGCGACTGCTCGCGCCGCTCGCGGTCGGCCTCGTCGGTGCTCGCGTCGAGGAAGGCGCGCTCGGTCGCGTTGAGCTCCGCGCCGAGCTCCACCGCGGCGGCCAGGCGGGCGCCGCGGTAGAGGTCGGTGGTCTCGCGGCCACCGGCGTCCCACAGGCGCGCGGCGTGGCCGAGCTCGCGGTGCACGCGCATCCCCGTGCGGTCCTCGTCGAGCCAGCGGCGCAGCCGCGGCCATTCCCGGATCAGCGCCTCGTGCGCGACCTCGGCGGAGCCCTCGTCGAGCGTGACGAGCCGCGCGTCCGCGAGGCGCTGCAGCAGCTCGTGGACGCTGGCGGGCGGCACGCCCTCGGGGACCAGCTCGTCGACCGGCACGCGTCGCCGCGTGTCCGCGATCCCCTCGCCGAGCTCGGTCATGCGCAGGAACACGCCGCGCGCCAGCTGCCGCTGCGCCTCGGGCAGCGCGTCGACGACGGCGTCGGCGGTGCGCGCGATCGCCGAGGCGACGCCACCGCTCTCGCGGTAGCCCTCGACGGTCAGCGCGCGGCCGTCGCGCCGCTCCCAGGTGGCGCGCAGCGCGTGCGACAGCAGCGGCAGCGCCCCGGGCTCGGCCGCCACGTCGCGCAGGACGAGCTCGACCAGGCCCGGCTCGAGCTTGAGGCCCGCGAGCCGCGCCGGCTCCGTGATCGCGCGTTCGAGCTCGTCGGCGGCCATCGCGCCGAGCAGCACCTGGTTGCCCGCGACCGCACGCGCGAGCTCGCCGTGACCGCTCAGCCTGCCGTAGATGTCGGCCCGCACCCCGATCGCGACGGCGCAACGCAGACGCAGCAGCCCGTCGATGAACGCGCGCCGGCGATCCGCGTCGTCGCAGACCGTGAACAGCTCCTCGAACTGATCGACCACGACGAGCCGGTCCGGGTCGTCGGCGACGTCGAGCGACGGCTCGGCCCCCGGCGTGTAGAGCGAGGCGTGCCGAAGCCCTGCCACTTCGCCGCTGCGCACGGCGGCGACGACGCCGGCGCGCAGGACCGAGGACTTGCCGCTGCCGGACGCGCCGACGACGGCGAGCAGCCGGCCGGGCGCGAGCCGATCGAGGATCTCCGCGACGACGTCCTCGCGGCCGAAGAAGAAGCGGCGGTCGTCGGCCTCGAAGGCCAGCAGACCGCGATACGGGCACTCGCCGAGCGGCGTGCGCACGCCCGGTCCCTTCAGTGCGCGCACCTGACCGAGGTCGACGAGCGAGCAGCCGTCCGGCAGGTGCGCGGCGACGAGCTCGGAGGTCACCGCGGACACGAAGATCTGGCCGCCGTCGGCGTTGTCGCGCAGGCGCGCGGCTTGACTCACGGTCGGGCCGCGATAGTGCGCGTCGCTTCGTTCGGACTCGCCCGTGTGCACGCCCCAGCGCACGGCGATGCCGATCCCGGGCGGCCACGGCTCGGCGCCGAGCGCGCGGTTGGCGGCGAGCGCGGCCGCGACCGCGTCCGGCGCCGAGTCGAACACCGAGAGCGTCGAATCGCCCATCGACTCGATGAAGCTCCCGTTGTGACGCTCGACAGCGTCGGCGATCAGCTCGTCGTGGCGCACGAGCGCGTCGGCCATCGCCTCGGGATGGGCGTCCCACAGCGCCGTCGAGCCCTCGATGTCAGAGCTGCAGAACGTCACCACGCCGGTCGGCAGGGCCGCCGTCCAGCCGGCGCGCAGGCGCTCGACCAGCTCGCCCGGAGTCTGCGGGCGGCGGGCGGGATCCGTCGCCATCCCGAGCCGGATCGCCGCCTCGAGCTGCTCGGCCTGCGCCGGAGGTATGCCCTTCCCAGCTGGGGAGCACGCCCGCCGGCGCGCTCCCGGTCAACAGCGCGAAGGCGGTCGCCGCCAGCGCATAGACGTCGCTCGCGCGCGACGGGGTGCCGTTGGCGGCGACCTCCGGGGCCCGGAATCCCGGCGTCCCGGCCCGCTGGCGCGGCATGTCGGGCGCCGAGGAGAGGCCGAAGTCGACGAGTTTGATCCTGCCGCCTCTGGTCAGGATCAGGTTGCCGGGCTTGACGTCGCCGTGGATCACCGGCGGCGACTGCGTGTGCAGATGCGTGAGCGCCTCGGCGGCCTGCGCCAGGTAGGCGAGCACGCTCGAGGGCGCGAGCCCGGGACGCCCACGATCCGCCAGCAGCGTTGCCAGGTCCGTCCCGTCGACCCAGTCCATCGCGACGATGTAGTCGTCACCGTCGAAGAAGTCCTCGCGCACGAGCGGAAGCGCGGGGTGCGGCGGCACCGCGAGCAGCACACGCGCCTCGGCGAGCAGGTCCTCGCGCGCCGACTCGTCGCGCACGGGCCGGATCTTGAGCGCGACGACGCGGTCGTGCTGGCGGTCGAGCGCCTTGACGATCCGCGCCTCGCCGCCCGCGCCCAGCGCCGCGAGCACTTCGTAGCGGTCCTTCACCAGCGTCAGCACGACGGCCTTAGACTTGGCGACGTGTCGCCGCAGATCGAGGTGATCTCCGGTGTGCGCAGCAGACGCCTCGATCTCGAGGCGGACCGCTCGACCATCGGCAAGGCCGCTGAGAACGACGTCTCAGTGGACGATGACGCGACCGCAAGCCACCTCCATGCGGTGCTCGAACGATTTGCTGCCGGGTGGTGCGTCACCGACCTCGGATCCTCGAACGGGACGTGGGTCAACGGCGAGCGTATCTGGGCGTCGCGGCGATTGCGACACGGCGACGAGATCCGCATCGGCCAGACGCGGCTGATCTTTCGCGATCCGCTGACCGCCGCAGGAGCGTTGACCGAGGCCGAGCTGGGACCGCCGGTTCTGACGCCTCGTGAGCGCGATGTTCTCGTCGCGCTCTGCCGTCCGCTGCTCGCTCGCGACATGTTCACCGAGCCGGCGTCCACGCGCGCGATCGCCGACGAGCTCGTCATCACGCAGGCCGCCGTCAAGCAGCACCTCGCCAACCTGTACGACAAGTTCGGTGTCGCGCCCGGAGAGGTCCACAGGAGGGCGCGGCTCGCCAACGACGCGCTGCGCCGCGGGGCCGTTTCGCTGACGGAGCTCGGCGGGATCTGACTCACGGCCGCAGCATCGCGCCGTAGGGGCCGTCGCCACCATGCCCACGAGGGCGCGATCGCTCTCACCGCGGGTAAGCCGATCCTCGCCCGACGGCAAGCCCCGCCGCCCTGGCGTCAGGGCAAGGTGGGGCTTACTCACCGCCTAGCCGATTGACCTCCGCGAGCCCATGGTCGCGCGCCTCGTACCGGCGCACGATTGGTCTCGTAAACCGTGCCCGACCGCCAGGAGGCCTCTGATGACCCGTTCCACCCAGCGCCGGCTCTGCGCACTCGCCCTCACCGCGTCCGCGGCGGCATCGCCGATCCTGCCGGCTTCCGCTTCGGCGGCGCCGATCTACGACACCGGGTTCGGCGCCGGGACGAAGACCCAGGAAGTTCGTGCCGGTGGCGCCCAGCGACAGCCCGAGCCTGTTCGTCCCGCTCGCCGGCGGCGCGCTGGCAGTGGTGTTGACCGGCGCCGGCTACATGGCGTTCCGCTTCGCACGGCCGCGAACGATCCGAAGCGCCGGTCTCGAGATCTGATTCCCGCAGGACGTCGGTGCCGGCTCCGCCCGCACCAGTTCACCGAGCTTCGTGTGGCCGTAGCCGCGGGGATCGAACGCCGCGTGGCCCTTGATCAGGTAGGACCCGACCCATCGTGGCGCAATCTGCCGGAGCGAGCGTCGGGTGAGTCCCTGCTCAAGTTCTCGGGCCGTCGGCCGATAGGACCGTAGAACGGCCTAGCTCCACCCGCCACCGCAAGGGCGCGAGCGGCTGCAACTCCTCTTGCACGGAGCCAATCGGTCCATGAACACGAACACCATCGACGGCAGGACGCAGTCCGCGGAAATCGACGCCACGGTGACCTGCCAGCCACATACCGGCATCGCCGGCCTTGACGAGGCTTGCCGCGAGTGAGCTCCCGCCTGGAATTGAAGCCGGCCGTCCGGCTCGTGTTCGATCCGCAGCCGGACGAGCGCGGCAACCTGTCCACCGCTGCCGTGATGGATGGTGGTCGCATGATCGCGCTCACCCTCAACTCCAACTAGGAGATCCGCGAGGCGGTCACGGCGCTCGCCGCGGAGTTTGGTTGCTGGGCGGCTGGTCAAGGGTGGACGGTGTCCGCGCGCGGACGCGGCGTCGAGGCCGGCTCCGCGGCGGGGCGGGATGCAACAGAATCCCGTCGTATCCGGTGCGGTTAGGGTCTCGTCAGGTCATGCGTGTCCACGAGGAGGAGCTTCGGTCAGCCCAGCCGCGGCGGCGACCCGATCCGGCGCCGCTGCCGCTGCATGCCGTGCTGGCGCTTCAGCGCACGGTGGGCAACCAGGCGGTTGGGCGCGTCCTGGCCCGCAACAAGATCAAGACCCCGCAGGCGAAGGCCGCAGTGACCGGCGCGACCAAGAGCAAGCCGCCGCCTACGAATGCCACGCAACTGCTGCTCGCGCTCTACAACAAGCTCGGCGCCACCCACGGTGCGCCGTTCGCAACCGTCGACGCCGCAGTGACCGCGTTGACGACCGCCCAGGTGATCGACAACGGCGATGCGACCTACTTCCAAGCGGAAGCCGACAAGCTGTTCCCGGCCGATGACGGCGGCGCCGGCAAGCGCCAAGCGGCCTCCGCCCAGCTCAAGCAGGAGATCGAGGCCGAGCGCGGAGCGATCATGGCCGAGATGGGCGAGCACGTCCTGCGTGGGGCGTGGCGGACCGACAACCGCCCCGCCGGCTTCCATACCAAGAACGGCGGGTCGACGACGCACGAGGCGTTCGGGAAGGACACCAAGCGCGAGCACAACACCTACCAGCAGAGCGTGCGCGAGATCGGAAACTCCGAGAACGTCAAGCCGACGCAGTCGACGTTCTTCCCGGACACCGCGAGCGCGGACCAGGTGATCGACGCGATCACCAGCGTCTACGGCGCCAGCGGGAGGAAGAAGAAGCGCCAGACGGTCGCGTATCCCGACACGCTGGCCGGAATCCCGCTGACCCAACGCGAGGGGACCGCGTTCCCGGACACCGCTGCCAAGCCGCTCGGCGGCGAGGGCTACGACGAAAAATACAAGCCGAAGAAGCACTGAAGGAAGTCGAGCCTGGCCGCGTGGCGAGACGGCCACGGCGCGTGCCGGCTCCCCGCCGCCACGGACGGTCGAGTACCGCGCGGCACTCGGGAAAGCAGACCCCACAGCGCGACGACCTCGTCGCGGCGCTGAAGACGCTAAGGAGGGCCGACAAGGCGAAAGCGCTGACGCTCGCGCGTGAGTGGAATCTTCACCATCCGGACGAGAAGGTCGGCCCAGGCGACTTCCGCTTCATCAACCTCGCGCCCGGAGAGCTCGAGGCCGAATCCCCCAGCCGAGCCAATCGTTGTCGGCGAGCTCGAGGATCACAGGGCTGCGGGACCTGATGGAGGGATGTGGCGCGCGGTTCCATCACGGGGGCGAGGGGTCGGACTTCCCGTTCGATTAAGTGGTACTGCGTTTCGCGCGACGGACCTCGCCGAGCCGACGGCCGAATTCCCGCGGCAGCGGGTAGCAAGACGTTCATCGCCGCTCGCTGCCTCGATTGCGACAGCGCCGAGCGCTCAGCACCGGCGCCCAGCCGACCGGGCGCTCATCGCGCACTGCGCGATTCGCGCGAGTTGAGCCGCCAGCGTCGCCGCTCTTGATGACATCCGGACGGTTGGCTCGGACCCATTCGATGTGGCCGCCGAGACCAGTCGGCCAGAGTGTGCGACATCGACGCCTCTCGTCGACCTTACGCCACGGGTCAGGGCCGTCGATCACCGCCTATGGGGCCGATTTCCGTGGGCAACCTCAGGTGACGAGTCTGCGGCTTGCGATGGTCTCGTCCCAGCGACGCCGGTCAGCGGGACACGGTATAGCGGACGACCTGGCGCGACGTGTTTCCGGCGCCGTCTCGTGCGGTGACGGTGAATGTGTGGCTGCCGCGCAGCCCGGTGTCGATTGTGCTGCCGCTGAGTGCTGTGCCCGCGCAGGACGCGATGCCGGCGGTGTCGGCACATGAGTAGCTGGCGAGCACGCGGGATCTGCGCGCGTATGTCGCGCCGTTTGCGGGAGTCCTGATCGTGATCGTGGGGGGAGTGGTGTCGGGGGCCGGAGTCGGGCTCGGGCTGGGGGTTGGGCTCGGGGGGGTAGGCGCGGTTGCGCTGAGTTGCGGCAGGACTTCGGTCAGGGCGTCTCTGATCGGCTTGACGACGAGGCCGGAGTTCCGGATGGTTGCCAACTGCTGGTCGAAGCTCGTCGGCGTCGTGGTGTACTGAGAACCGCTGGTGTCGATGCCGTGGTAGACGAGGATGAGCCAATAGTTGCTCGCCTTGGCCAGGGTGACCCAGTTCTGGACGTCGGTCGCGGTCGTCGTGGCCTCGACGTTCTGGACCTGCAGGTGGTAGAGGGGCGTATTGGACTTCGTGTTGTAACCGGGTTCGACGCCACGCCCGGCGCCGTAGTACTTCGTGACCTCTGCCACGGTTGCGTCGTTGTAGGCGCCGTACGGGTACGCGATGCTGCCCGCGACCGGATGACCCAGGATCGTCTGCAACGCGGACTGGGACTGGTGGAGCTCATTCGCCAGCTGGACGGGCATGAGCGTCGTCAGGTCAGGGTGTGTGATGGTGTGAGAGCCGATCTCATGCCCCCGCGAGTCGGCGTCTTTGATCTGCGTCTGCGTCCAGCCTCCCGGCTGCCCGATCGAGGAGCTGATGATGTACTCGGTGCCTTTGAAGTTGTACGCCGCCAGGTAGCCGGTGGGCGAGAAGGCGTTCGTCCATTGGCTGCTGAGCGAGTCGTCGAAGGTGAGGCTGACGATTCCACGTTGAAACCCTGCCTGAGGTTGGACCTGCGTCATCGAGTAGTCGTCCGTCTGGAGGTAACCGTTGGTCGCGATCAAGTGCACGGGAAAGGCTCTGACCGCGGTCGGCGGCATGACGATCGTGAGGCTGTGCGCGGTCCAGGACGAAACCGGGGACACGTGGTCCAGGTTCATCCAGGAGCCGATCCCGCTGGAGTTCTCCCAGTAGACGGCGTACGACGTCGTGGCGTTCGACGTGTACCAATCTGAGATCCGGTACGTCTGCCCCCCGACCACGGGCACGATGTCGGGAATCCACTTGGCGTCACCGGAGGCATAGCCGGACACGTCGACACGGAACGACCTGGCCCCACTGTGCGCGATCGACGGTTGTGAAAAGCCGGACGTCATCGTTCCCCAGTGGTTTTGGGTCCAGGCGGCTGCAAGGGACTCCGCACCGGTATTGGCCAGCAACTCAGCTCCCGCGGCCGCCTTCGCCATCGGGGCTGGCACTGCCAGCACAAGGCCGACCAACAATATGAGTACGCGCGCTTGGCGTCGTCCCCGGGTCCTCCATCGGATGCAGCAGTGAGTCATCGGATTCCTTCCTTGGATTCGATGCGAAACACCCTATCTTGGTGCAGTGCGTTTCAGCAAGTCGACCACCGTAGTGGTACGGCGCCCAGCGCGGTTGACTCCGGCGACGATCCGCGCGCGGTCGCCCGCGTGTGCAGCGCCTCTCCGGTCGGATGAGGTTCCGATTCGGCGGATGAGAGCCTGCGGAAGGTCGCCGGCATTCGTGTCCTCCGCGCCATCCGGCTCAGCTCGATCGCGCGGCGGTAGCTCTTACAGGCGTTCGCCGTCGCCGAATCGTCGCCCGGACGGCGCGGCTAGTACAGGTGCTCTGCACCGCGTGTACCCAAGCCCCGACGGGTGGTGCGCTCAAGTCCGACGTTGGTCGGCCGAAATGGATCTGCAGCACGATCCGCCGGGAGCCGCGCCGGTCGCACCGCGTCGACTACGGTCGGCGTCGCAGGGCCCGCGCGTCAGGCCGCAGCACGACACGGGGCCGCTCGCGCGGTCCCGTGAAGTTGCCCCAGCATCTTGCCCCGACGCGCGCTTCCGCCACTCGTCACAGTCGAGTGGTACGCCCGCCCGGTTGGCCGTTGCCTTCCGTGTAGCCGTAGTCGTTCGCGCCGATCAGAACCACCACGGCCTTGACGTTGTCCTTGATCCGGTCGTCGGCCTCGGTCGGTGCCTTCACGCCCTCGCTGCCGACCTGGGTGCCGCTTGGGGCGGACTGGTCGGGGCGGCTCACGACTTCCATGGGGTATTGGACGTAGATCGGCATGGCGCTGGCAGGCACCGCCGCCGCGAGCAGTCCCGCCACGACGACGCCGAGGGTTGCCGCTGACCGCCTGGGTGCTGCTGAACATGGCGGCCGGACATCGAGACGATCTCCTCGCCGGCGGGCTCGTTCACCATGTGACTGCTGGGCATCGTCGACTACACCGCGGATCCGGACGTCACCTACGTGATTGGGACCGTCGGGAGCGGCAGGCGGCGCGGTCGCGACCTCACCGGCGCGAGCATCACCGTGCTCGCCAGGCGGGCGTTTGCCACCACCTTCCAAGGCGTGATCCGCGTGCAGCCGGCGAGGTGATGCCGACCTACCCGGTCGAGGCCTACGTCCCGTGGACCGGCGCGGACGGCCTGCAGGACGACGCCGCCCGCGCCGCCTCGGCGGCGTCGGAGCTGCGCCTCCTGATCGCCTTCTTCCTCCCCGCGGACGAGACGGGCTTCCTGCTCTACGACGCGGCCTCCCCGGAGCTCCTGGGCGAGGCCGGCCGACGGGCAGGTAGCCCGTGGCAGCGGGTGCAGGAGGCGATCCTCCCGGCGCGGCGCCAACACGGGTCACGATCCGTCCTGGCGCAAGCTTGATCACTCAAGCGATCGCCACCTCACGGCCACTCGCCTCCGCAAGCGTCTCGATGGCAGCAGCGCGATGCTCCGGTCGGCGGTGCGCAGTCCAGTCGACCCACGGACTGTCGAGGCGAGGAAGCGATTCCCGCGCCGTCGCCGCTCGGCGGGGCGGGCTGCGGCCGACGGCCGCAGACTTGACAGCACCGGTCGGGCAGGAGAGTGTGACCTCGACCTGTCCGGGCCGCACGCGTGTCGTGACTGCGACCGAGCGGCGTCCGGCCGTCGAGCTTTCCTGAAAGAAAGCGAGTTGCTATGCGTCGAGTTCATGCGTGGCGCCACCTCCAGCGGCGCGGCCGAGCATCAGGGTCGCCGCGACTCCTCGCCTGCGTCGTCGTGATGGGTCTGTGCGCGCTTCTGGCATGCGGGGGCAGCGCCGAGGTCGGTGGTCCGGGGGCACCGGCAGCAGGGACCACTCCCGGGACGGCGGCCAAGACGATCGCTTTCTCACTCCAGGAGGAGAACCGCTCTGGCGGTCACGGCACGGCGACGCTCCATGGCGACGAGCGCGTGAT
Source organism: uncultured Solirubrobacteraceae bacterium (assembly GCA_963755275.1). Taxonomy (GTDB): domain Bacteria; phylum Actinomycetota; class Thermoleophilia; order Solirubrobacterales; family Solirubrobacteraceae; genus Solirubrobacter. The sequence goes on from CAVWJU010000013.1 coordinate 134,747, forward strand.
CTCCGTCACGCTCAAGGTCGAGCCTGGCGGTCCGGAGTATCACGCGCACATCCACGACGTGAGCTGCGCCGAGTACCGTCGCATGACCAGCTTCAACGCGCAGTACGCGACGGTCGCCGAAGGGCTCAACGACGTCGTAGACGGGAGGTCACAGACGGACGTCACCGCGCCCCTGTCGAGGTTCGGGAACTCCGCGTTCTCCATCAATGTTCACAAGTACGCGCACCCGTATCCGGTCATCGCGTGTGGCGACATCCCCACCCGCTGACCGCGGCGCAGCCGACGCACTACCGCGATCCGGGCCGTATGTCGGAGGCCAAGCCGCGGGGCGTGGGCACGGCACGTGCGAGCGGTGCTTAGAGATACACCTGCACCGTCCGGGTCGAGTCGCCCGGCGCGTCCTCGCCCCAAAGCGCGACCGCCAGGCGCTCGGCGCTGACCGGTTCGTTGGGGTGCAGCAGCAACACCGCAACACCGCCCGCGGCTTGATCGCTCCCAACGCGACCGCACCCCTGCTCCCGCGCACCTCGAGCGGCCCGAGAATCCTGAACTCCATCGCTCTCCGGGTGACGCTACAGCTTCCACTATCGACTTGGAAGACCTATCAATCTGAGTTCACGCCGGCGGACTCGGGTCGCCGGCGCGTGGCAAAGAGCGCTGCTGCGGATAGTGGAAGCTTGCCGGCGGGATCAGACGCGCCGGTGCTCGACGCCCGGGGCGGGTGGCTTCAGGCCTGGTCGGCGGCTCGCTCGCCGGGTCGGACGAGGCCGGTTTCGTAGGCCGTCACGACGGCTTGCGCGCGGCTGCGGAGTTCGAGCTTGGCCAGGATCCGGTTGACGTGGGTCTTGACGGTCGCGAGGCTGACGATGAGCGTCGCGGCGATCTCGTCGTTTGAGAGGCCGCGCGCGACGAGCGCGAGGACCTCGCGTTCTCGCTGGGTGAGCTCGCGCAGGGCGTCGGGGACGCCGGTGGTCGGTGGCGGGCGGCGGACGTGTTCGGCGATCAGCCGCTGTGTGAGGCTGGGCGCCAGCAGCGCCTCGCCGGCCGCGACCACGTCGATGGCGTCGACGAGCCGGTCGGCCGGGGTGGCCTTGAGCATGAACCCGGCCGCGCCGGCGCGCAGGGCCTGGTAGACGTACTCGTCGAGGTCGTAGGTGGTGAGGATCAGCACGCGTGTCGCGAGCCCGGCAGCGACCACTTCGCGTGTGGCGGCGATGCCGTCCATGACCGGCATTCGGATGTCCATCACGAGCACGTCGGGTCGGTGGATGCGGGTCGCGTCGAGGGCTGTGCGTCCGTTCCCGGCTTCGGCGAGCACCACGACGCCGCGGGCTTCCAGCAGCGCGCGCAGGCCGGTGCGGACGAGGTCCTGGTCGTCGGCCAGGACGACGCTCGTCATGGGGTTCCCGGAGTGACCGGCAGCGTGGCGGCGAGGACGAATCCGCCGTCGGGCGTCGGGCCGGCGTCGAGCGTGCCGCCGAACAGCGATACGCGCTCGCGCAGGCCGACCAGTCCGTGACCGCTGGGGACCAGGGCGAGCGCCGCGGAGTCGGCGCGGCCGTTGCGCACCTCGATCTCGAGCTCGGAACCGTGCCGCGCGAGCCGGATGCGGACCGGGCTGCCGGGGGCGTGCTTGAGCGCGTTGGTCAGCGCTTCCTGCACGATCCGGTAGCTCGAGAGCTCGACGCCGATCGGCAGCCGGCCGGCGCCGTCGAGTTCGAGATCGATCGCCAGGCCGGCGCGGGCGTAGTCGTCGGCGAGCGCGGGGAGGTCGGCCATGCCGGGCTGCGGATGGGTGCCGACCCCATCGCCCTCGATCAGCCGCAGCAGGCGCCCCGTTTCGCCCAGCGCCGCCCGTCCGGCTCGCTGCACCTCGGCGACGGCCGACGCCGCGGCTCGCCGGGTCCGCCTCGACGAGGTCCGCCGCCAGCGAGGCCTGAACGATCATCACGCTCAGCGACTTCGCGAGCACGTCGTGCAACTCGCGCGCGATGCGCCGGCGCTCCGCCGCGGCGCCGCGCTCGGCCTCGGCCGCGCGCTCGAGTCGGGCGCGCGCCGCTACGCCCGCGAGCTGCCGGCCCTGCTCGCGCGTCCTGCCCAGCGCGACGCCGATCGCCCACGGTACGAGGGCGAGGGCGGCCAGGAGCAGCACGTCCCAGGACAGCTCATCCCGCGCGCCGGCGTCGACGGCGATCAGCACGCTCGAGGCCAGGACGCTCGCCAGGCCGGCCGGCACGCGCGACCGCGGCACGTACAGGCCGGCGGCCAAGCAGGCCAGACCGAACGGCAGCAACCATGAAGCCGGCTCCTCGGTCTCGACGCCGATCAGCGCGGCCGCGAGGACGATCCCCGCGACGGCGACGGGCATGGCCAGCGGGACGGCACGGCGCGCGCACAGCACGGCGGCGGCGAGCCAGCACGCGCCGATCGATCCCCACAGCGGCCCGTAGCCCTCCCACACCATCTCGACGGTGCCGATCAGGCCGAACAGCGCCGGCAGCACCATGTCCGCCGCTCGGATCGTGGCGCCGACCGCCGAAGGCGTCACCGGCGGCGTGGGCGGATCGGGTTCGGCGGCCGCTGCCGCGCCGTGCAGTCCGAGCTCGTCGCGCTCGTCGCGGATCAGTCGCAGCAGGCGCCCGGTCTCGGCCAGCGCGTCTCGGCCGGCCTGTGCGACGCGCTGCAGCGCGGCCGCCGCCGCTGCGCGGTCGCGCTCGACCAGGTCGCTCGCGACCGTGGCCTGGACGACCATCGCGCTGAGCGCGTGCGCCAAGGCGTCATGAAGCTCGCCGGCGATTCGCTCGCGCTCCGACGCGGCCGCGCGCTCGGCCGCCAGCTCACGCTCCGCCCGCGCATGCTCGGCCTCAGCCTCGACGCGGCGGGTACGATCGAGCGCCTCCCGGAGCGCGACTCCGAGCGCCCACGGACCGACGGTGACGGTCAACCCGAACAGCAGGTTCGGGTCGAAGTCGGTGAGCCACGCCAAGGCTGCGAGCGTGATCGCCAGCGCGGCGAGGACGCTCCCCAGGCCCGCGAGCCGCGATGCTCGCGACGCGTGCAGGCCCGTGCTGACGCACGCGAACGGGATCAGCAGCAGCCACGCCGCCGGCTCTGAGACATCGACCCCGAGCAGCGGGGTGAGCGCGTAGATCGCCGCCACCGCCGGCGCCATCACGAGCGGCGCGACCCGCCGGGCGCACAGGACGCCGGCCGCGAGCCCGTACGTCGCGAGCGTCAGCCACACCGGACGGTACCCGGCGGCGACGATCTCGACCGCGCCGACGACGCCCAGCAGGCCCGGAAGGACAACGTCCGAGCGCCGGAACCGGCGTAGCTGAAAGTCGGCGGCTCGCACCCACGCGGACGCTACCGCGGCGGGCGGCCCGTGTCGTCAACCCAGGGTTTGACGACAGATCGACCCTGCGCCCGACGACGCGCGCGACGTGGGCCGAGACCATGACCGGGTCTCGCATTCCGCGGGGCTATGACCCGGAGGTTCTGATGACCACGACCCGTCTCGCCGGCCTGTACGCGATGCTCGCCGCGTTCGCCGCAGTGGTGTTCGCACCGTTGCTCGCGCTGTCGTACTTCGGGATCGACGAGGGCGCCGACGAGCTCAGCGCCGCGAGCGTCTCGGCGTGGGCCGATCCCGCACGCGAGCTCGCGGGCGGGCTGCTCACATGGGCCTCCCCGGACCGCGTCTACGCCACCTACGTCCAGGTGTTCGCGCTGCTGTTCCCCGGCATGCTGCTGTGCGCTCTGGCAGCGCACGCCCAGCGCCCGGCGATGAAGGCTCGCCTCGAGCGCTGGGGCTGGCGGATCGCACTCGTGGGCTACGCGCTCGCGACCGTCGGCCTGCTGGCCGCCTTCGTCGTGCTCTTCGGAGGCTCGACCGCCGGCGAAAGCCTCAACATCGTCTTCCTCGCGCTGATGGTGCCGGGGATGCTGCTCAGCGTGATCGGCTCGACCATGCTCGGCATCGCGCTGCTGCGCGACCATTATGTGCCGAGGCTCACGGCCTGGCTGCTCGCGCTCGCGTTCCCGCTCATGCTCGTCGGCAGCGACGTCCTGGGGCACAACAGCCTCGGCATGATTCCCCTGTTCCTCGCCTGGGCCGCGACCGGCCGGCACCTCTGGCGCACGGTCGCAACACCCGGCCATGGCCCCGCACCGGCCCACACCGGTCAGCCCAACGCGACCGCGTGATCTGACCCTCCCGACGGGCAGAGACCAAGGCCCCGACGACCGACCTGACGACAACGGCCTGTGGATCATCCTCGAGTGGATCGCGGCGGCACGAGCTCGCGATCCACATGGCGCGTGAGCCGCGCGACGGCGGCCGGTCTCACAACGGCTAGCCGTGAGCGCGGCTCTCAATCCTCGAGCAGCCCCCGAGCCGGCATCGCGCGCCCTGCTCACGGCGGCGGCTGACCCGGCCCGTCGCCGGCATCGACCTTCTTGCTCTCGCCGGGCACAGGGAACGCTCGCCGACCTGCTCTGTCCTGACCCGCCCGATCACGGCTTCAACTCGTAAGGAGACCCCCATGCATGCTCACTTCTCGCGCCGTACCTTCACGTCGCGTGCCCGGCGGCTGGCGCTGGTGCTCGCCGTGGGCGCCGTGGCGCTCACATCCGCATCCTCCGCGGATGCCGCGAGCGTGGCGATGAGCGGCGGCGTGCTGATCTTCGAGGCTGACGCCGGCGAGCAGAACACGGTCGAGATCAACCGCACGAGCGACGGCTTCGCGCGGGTGTGGGGCGGCAGTTCGGTCGATCTCCGGATCCTCACGCCCGGGACCTGCGCTCCGTCCCCGCCCAGCGACGTCGTGTGCGACCTCCCGCAACGCGTCGTGGTCAAGACCGGCGACGAGAACGACAACGCGCGGTCGATCGATTTCCCCGCGGAGATCCAGCTGGGGCCGGGCGACGATGAGCTGCTCTCCGGACGTTTCGCTGACACCGTCATCGGCGGCGACGGACGCGACTCGGTCTCCTACTTCGAGTTCGCCCAAGGTGGCCCGCGGCGCACGAGCGGCGTGACGGTCACCTATGACGGCCAGGCCAATGATGGCGCCAACGGCGAGGGCGACAACGTCGATGCGAGCGTCGAGGTCGTGAGCGCGACCGGGATGGACGACCGGCTGATCGGCGACGCCGGCGCCCAGGAGCTTCAGGGCGGCGGGGGCAACGACGTGCTCGAGGGCGCCGCGGGCAACGACACGCTGAGCGGCAGCGCCGGAGACGACGTGCTCAACGGCGGCGCCGGCGACGACTCGATCGACGGCGACGCCGACCGCGACCGGATCGATGCGGGACCAGGACGAGACCACGTGCGCGGCGACCAACCGTGCCGCGTCTTTACCTGCGGCGGCGGGCCGGACGAGATCACCGTGCGAGACGGCGAGCCCGACACCGTCCAATGCGGCATCGGCCACGACCGCGTCATCGCGGACGCTATCGACGGCGTCCAGCGCGACGGCTTCGAAGTCTGCGAACAGGTCGAGCTGCCGATTGCCACGCTCCCGGCCCAGCCGGCCCCCGCGGCGACGCGACCGGCCCCGTCCGCCGCGCCGGCACGGTTCGCGTTGCCTCGGGCGGGCGCCTGCCGCGGATCCTGCGCCGCGGCATCAGGCTGACCGTGAGCTGCCCCCAAGCGTGTACGGTCGCCGGCACCGCTTCGGTCTCGGCGCGCGACGCGAAGCGCCTGGGCCTCAAGCGCGCGAGGATCGCCGGCGGCACGACAACGATCCCGGCAGCCGGCCGCAGCCGGACGCTCACCCTGCGCATCGACCGGCGCACGCGTCGTAGCCTGCGCCGGGCCCGCCGCCTCAGCGCCATGGTCAACGTCACCTTCCAGATACGCGAACGGCTCAACCTCGACCTCGCGCAAGGCCACGTTCCGATCGGTGTTGATGCCGGGAGCCCAATAGTGCGCCACTTCCGGGAAGCGAAAAGTGCGCCACCGCTAGCTCGGTGACGCCGGTCGCGCCGTGATGTCTCGAGCCCGTTGAAATTGGGCGAGTTCGGGGAGGGCGGCGAGGAGGTGCGCAGGGCGATGGAGTGGGCTCAGGTGAGGGCGTTGGCCGCGGACGGCGTGTCGCAGCGCGAGATCGCGGCGCGGTTGGGGATCAACCGGCGCACGGTGGCGCGGTTGGCGGCGGCGGCGGAGCCGCCGCGCTACTCGCGCCAGCGGTCGGTGTCGATGCTCGATCCGCTTGAGCCGGTGATGCGGCGGGTGTTGATGGAGTGGCCGGAGATCAAGGCGCCGCGGATGACGGAGGTCCTGCGCGAGGACTACGGCTATACGGGGTCGGTGGATCTGGTCAAGCGGCGGCTGGCTCAGTTGCGTCCGAGGCCGGCGCGGGCGGCGCAGCGGACGGGCTACAGGCCGGGGCAGGTGTTGCAGGTCGATTGGGCGGAGAAGCCGACGCGACCGAGGATCGGCGGGCGCGAGCGCGTGTATGCGCTGATTTGCGCGCTGCCGTATTCGGGCGCCGCGACCGCGCATTTCAGTTTCGAGATGACCGTCGAGTCGTTTCTGGAGGGACAAGCGCGGGCGTTTGCTGGCTCGGTGGTGTTCCGCGCGAGTGCGTCTAGGACGACCTGCGCTCAGCGGTCGCACGCCGCGACGGGAGCGAGGTCACCTGGAATGCGCGCTTCGTGCAGCTGCGAGGCCACTACGCGTTTCACGCGCACGCGTGCACGCCGGGCACGCCGCGGGAGAAGGGCTCGGTCGAGGGCGCGGGCCGCTACCACAAGACTGCTGCGAGCGGTCGTGGCCGCCCTGCGTCTGCCTCTCGGCGTCGAGACCCACGACGTCCTGCAGGCCGCTCGCCTCGGGATGGCCGGCGCAATCGCCGGCTGGCGCCCGGGCGGCGCGCCGTTCTCGATCTACGCCAAGACCTGCGTTCGGCGCCGCGCGATCACCGCGATCGACCAGGCGCGCACGGCACGCCAGTGCGTCCTTGCCGACGCCGCCTCACTGGATGCCTTGGCCGAGGCGGGTCGTGAGCCGGTATCGACGCACGATGCGAGCGATCCGGTCAAGGTCGTCATGGCCCGCGAGCAACTCCGCAGCATCATCGTCGCACGCCGCACCCTGAGTTCTCGGGAGGCGGCGAGTCTCAACGGCTGGATCAATGGCGTCGCCTACGTTGACGTCGCGACGTCGCTCGGCTGCACCAAGAAAGCGGTCGCGCTCGCGGTGCGACGAGCCCGCGACCGGCTTGGCGCTGCCGCTGACATCAGCTGACGCGTCCTGCTGGTCAAGAACAGGGCCTGAAATGGCACCCCGGCGTCGCGTGCTCCCTTCACATCGCTTGGCATGGGTGCGGATGGTGCGTGGCCACGGAACATCGAACTGCTTGCGCTGGGTTTGCGTTGCAGTTGCGGGTGGCCGGGAGGATTGCTTCGTCAGTCCAACTCAGGAGGTGTCCGATGGCGACGACAGCGATAGACCGGTCCCGGCTTGAGGCTTTCATGGGGCAGGCCGTGGTGGATATGGGCGCCGCGTTCAGCGCCCCGCTCGTTCGGCTCGGCGCGCGGCTCGGCCTCTACCGCGCTCTCGCCGACGGCGGTCCGGCCACGCCGGACGAGCTCGCGGAGCGGAGCGGAACGGAGTGCCGGATGGTGCGGGAGTGGCTCGGCAACCAGGCCGCCGGCGGTTACGTGACCTATGACGCGGCGACCGGGACGTACACGCTCCCGCCAGAGCAGCGCGTGGCGCTTGCCGACGATCAGAGCGAGTTCTACCTGCTCGGTGCGTACGACATCCTGGCGTCGTTCTTCGCCGACGAGGACCGCCTTGCCGAGGCGTTCCGCAGCGGCGCGGGCTTGCACTGGAACGATCATGACCACCGTCTCTTTGCCGGCACGGAGGTCTTCTTCCGCGCCGGCTACCGCCAGCACCTGGTGGGCGGCTGGCTCCCTGCGCTCGAGGGCGTCGTCGAGAAGCTGGAGGCGGGAGCGCGTGTGGCGGACGTCGGCTGCGGCCACGGCGCCTCGACGATCATCATGGCCGAGGCCTTCCCGGGTTCGACGTTCGCGGGCTTCGACACCCATGCGGGCGGGATCGAGCGCGCCCGCAAAGCGGCCACCGAGGCCGGCGTCTCGGAGCGGACGCGGTTCGAGGTGGCGGGCGCCGATGCGTTCCCGGGCGACGGCTACGACCTCGTCTGCGTCTTTGACACGTTCCACGACCTCGGCGATCCGGCCGCGGCGGCGCGCCATATCCGTGAGACGCTGGCATCCGACGGGACGCTCATGCTCGTGGAGCCGCAGGCTGGCGAGCGGACCGAGGACAACCTCAACCCGGTCGGGCGTCTGTTCTATGCCGGCTCGGCGCTGATCTGCGTCCCGCACGCGATCGCTGACGGCGGTCCGGGGACGCCCGCGCTGGGTAACCAGACCGCGGACGCGACGCTCGGCGAACTGCTTGCGAAGGCGGGCTTCTCCTCCGTTCGCCGGGCAGCCGAGACGCCGTTCAACCGCGTGTTGGAGGCGCGGCCGTAACGGAGAGCAGCGTGCGTGCGCGGCGTGCCGGCTCGGCGAGGCCGAGCCGGTCAGCCGTTGCGGCTGCCTCCTCGAGCAGGGCACTCGCGCGTGCGCCGTCCCCTGGGGCGCCGCGGGCGAGCAGCGTCTCGGCGAGGTCGCGCTGCGCGTGGGCGGCGAATGGGATGCCGCCGCGCGCGCGATCGGCCGCGATCGCGGCCTCGAGCGCGTCGATCGCCTCGTCCGGTCGCCCAGCCGCCGCCAGGGCGCGGCCGAGCGGTCGTGCGACCGAGCCGGCGAGCGCGCTTGCTCGCACGAACACGACCATGCGGTCCGCGAAGGGCTCCAGCAGCGGGACGACCGTCGCCGCGCACTCGGTGTGGCCGATGGCGGCGGACGTCTCCGCGAGCTGTGCGAGCCCACCCACGAGGTTGGCATCACGCGGCATGCGCTCGAGGCCTTCGGCCACCGCCTCCTCCAGCAGCGCGCGCGCCGCGTTCTCCTCGCCGAGCTCGGCGAGGCAGAGTGCGAGGTAGCCCCGGTACGACCGCCCCGCCGGCGATGCGATCCGGGCGCGCACGTACTCGAGATCGATCTCCTGCCACGTCTCTTCGACGACGTGCAGCGTGTAATGGTTCGACGCGAGCACGAGGTCGGCGTTGTCGTCCCGGACACGTTGCGCCTGAGCGTGCGCCTCGTCCGCGAGCCGTCTCGCCGCGGCGAGCTCGCCCCGGTAGCCCGCGACTGCGGCACGCCATGCCGGTACATACCACGAGAACGCCGGCAGCCGCGCCTCGGAGGCCAGCCGCTCATAGATCCCTATCTCATCGGCCGCCGACGCGACGTCGCCCTGCTCGAGGAGGTCGACCACCCGCCAGTGCCGTCCGTGCAACTCGATCTCCGGGTCGCCCGCGCGTTTCCCGAGCGCCACGAGATCGTCGGCGGCGGCAAGCCGGACGCTGAGATGCTCCGGGGCCCAGTGCACGACGTGCGAGGCCGTGAGCGCCATGGCGAGCGCGCCGGGATCCGCGAGCTTGTGGGCCGCCGCGACCGCCTCCTCGATCAGCGCCCGTCGGCGCGCCTCGGCGGGCGCGTAGGCGAGCGCGATGGCAAGCCTGGAGAGCAGCCGCACCCGAAGCGAATCCCGGTCGCCCTCGAGGCGCTCGAGCGCTTCCTCGAGCAGCGCGACGAGCGTCTCGTCGACCGCGACGATCGTCACGCCGAGCCCGGCGGCGCCAAGCGCCGCACGCGCCAGCAGGTCGTCGCGCGCCTCCTCGCGGGCGAGCCGCGCGGCCTCCTCGAACGCGGGCCGAGCGCGATCGGTCTCGCCCGCACGCAGGCGCGCGTCGCCCAGGGCGACGAGAACCTCGGCCAGCCGTGCGGGTGCCGCCCGGCCGCGAGCAAGTCGCTCCGCGCGCTCGAGCAGCTCGACCGAGGCCTCCCAGGCCAGGCGCTCAACGGCCTGCCGCGCGGCGTCCAGCGCGTACGCCAGCGCCGGCTCGGGGTCGGCATTGGCGCCAGCGAGCGCATGATGTGCGAGCGGGGCCAGCCATCGCTCGGGCGCGCTCTTGGCCCGCTCGGCCAGCACGTCCGCGATGCGGCGGTGCAGGTAGGCTCGCCGCGCGGCTGACAACTGCGCGACGAGCGCGTCTCGCACCAGCGCATGCACGAACGCGAGCCGCTCGGCTCCCGGGAGCTCCGTGAAAAGGCTCGCCCGAAGGCCATCGTCGAGCGCGTCTAGCACCGTCTCCTCCCGCTCGCCCGTTCCCGCGCGCACGAGCTCCACGTCGAACTCGGAGCCGGCGACCGCGGCAAACTCGAGCAGCCGGCGTGCGTGCTCCGGGAGCCGGCCAGCACGTGCAGCGACGACGTCGCGTACGGCGTCAGGGAGCGCGACCGTCTCGCCGTTCCCCGCATGCTGCGCCAGCTCGCAGACGAAGAACGGGTTCCCGCCCGTCCGCTCACGGAGGGCGTGGGCTGCGGCCGGATCGGGGCGCGTCCCCGTCAGCGCCTCGACGACCGTGGCGACGGCCGCCTCGTCGAGCCCCTGCAGGGCCACTCGCACGACCGGCCGGTCGCGCCGGATATCGGCGAGCGCCTCCGTGAGCGGGTGACCCGGGCGAAACTCGACGTCCCGGGCGCTCGCGAGCAGAAGCAGCGGGACGCGCTGAGGCCGAGTCGCCAACCGACGGACGAGGAGCAGCGTGCCCCGATCCGCCCAATGCAGATCGTCCAGGACGAGCACGACGGGCTGCAGCGCCGCCACCTCCTCGAGCCACTCGGCGACCGCGTCGAACATCCGGGCGCGGTCGATCTCCGGATCGGAGGCCGGCTCGCCCGGGCGGCCTGCGGTGAGCTCCCCGAGGCCGTCCGCGAGGACGTCAGGGATCGTGAGCGCCAGCGCCTCCCCGAATGGCTGGTATGGCCTCGCCAGCTCCTCGTCGCAGCGGCCGTATAACACGAGCGCCCCAGCCCCCTGCGCTGCGTGTGCGAACTCCGCCAGCAGCCGAGTCTTGCCGATGCCCGCCGCACCGGTCACCAACGCGACAGAGCGGTCGCCGCTCCGCGCGCGGGCGAACACCTCGTGCAGTCGAGCGCCGGCAGCCTCCCGCCCCACGAAGACACCACGCCGAGCCGCATCGAGGCGCTCGGGCAACGGCAGGCCGACCGTGGACGCCGCAGCCGTGCCGAGCTCCTCACGCCGTAATCGCGACGCCAGCTCCCGCGTCGCCGCCGAAGGAGCAAGGGACAGCTCGCGCGCCAGCCGCCGAGAGAAATCAGCGTAGGAGCGGAGCGCGGCCACACGATCACCCGCTGCTGCCAGCGTCACCATCAGCTCGCGCCCGGCCGCCTCGTCCAGCGGATCCCACTCAGCCAGCCGCCGGGCCCACGCCAGCGCCGAGCGGATATCCCCGGCCGCCGACGCCGCGCGCACGACGGCACGCGCCGCGTTTGCGCGATCGGCCGCATGCCGCGAGCGCAGCTCGAACATCCACTCCTCGTCGAGCCCCTCCAGCACATCGCCGCGGCACAGCGCGAGCGCCTCCTCGCGCCGGCCCGCAGCGATGAGGTCCGAGAACGCACGAAGGTCGACCCACAGGCCGTCCCCGCCGAGCGCGACGCTCTCGCGCGTCGCGCGCACATAGACGGCCGCCGGACCCAGCGCCCCGCGCAGCTCGCTCAGAGCGGTGCGCAGGCTCGCACGAGCGCTCGAGTCGAGCACGTCCGGCCACAACCGCGCCGCGACCTCGGCGCGCGGATGCTCACCCGGAAAGGCGGCAAGCCAGCCGAGCACCACGCGTGCAGGCCTCCCCGCCGGCACGTCGACGCCCGACACTTCCGCATCGACCTCGAGACCACCGAGCAGGCGAACGCTCACACTCACTGCCGCACAGCCTAAGAGCGATCCGCAACACCCGATCACGTGCCTCCTTCCCGATGGCGTGATCCGGCGTCCCCTGCTCCTGGGCACGGCCGAGGAAGGGCGCAGCCTCGTCACGAGCCGAACCCAATACCGGGCCTCGCTCGATCTCGTGCGGGGCTGCCGGTGGACAGACTCGCCGGCCGACCTCGGCAGCGGCAGCGGCATCTGGGGGATCGAGTACGCCCGCCGTGGCTGGGAGGTCACCGGCGTCAACCACGTCGAGAAGGCCCTGCGGCGCCCCCGCGAGCGCATCAGCGAGCGGGCGTCAAGAAGCAGCTCGTGGGCGGTGCCGTCACCGCTGCGCGAGGCCGGGGTCGGCTCCGGCTACCGGCTGCCGCTCGACACGGGAACGTCCGTCTGGCCGATCGCGACGATGGCCTGGCGGGCGAGCTCGGGGGAATTGCCTTGTCCGGTGCGGGCTCGCCGACCTGGCCGCGTAGCTGTTCAGCAAGTGGCGGCGGACGTCCTTGTCGGCGGAAAGGTCCATGTGGGCATTTCGCTCGTCATGGCGCCGGACGGCGCCGACAGGGCATTCCGTGCCTCCTCGGAGGCGTCCGCGTCTCCGCGCATGGCGTCGACGATCTGGCAGAGCGCGTTGAGGCGCTGCGCTGCCGCATACGAGGCCGACCATGTCGCTCGCCACTCGCGCGCAGTGCGCGCATGGATCGCCGCTGCGGCAGGATGGTGTCGTGAACGCCCGCTTGCGGCTCGCCGATCTGCTCGCCGGCCTGTCGGTCACCTCCAGCCTGGGCTTCGGCCTGCCGCCCGAGCACGCGATGCACGCCTGCCTGATCGGCACGGCGCTCGCGCGCGAGCTGGGCTTGGACGAGGAGGAGGTCGCCGACGTCTTCTACGCGACGCTGCTGCTGCACGTCGGCTGTACCGCGCTCGCCCACGAGTCCGTGGCGACGTGGGGCGACGACGTGACGTTGCTGGGGATCGTGGCGAGGACCAACACTGCGGACCCGGCGGAGACGATCGCCAACGTCGTGCCGGCGATTCCCCTGCCACGGGCTCAGGCTGAGAGCCTCATCCTGAGTCGCGGCGAGGCCTTCGGGCGCGCGTTCGACACCGGCAGCTGCGAGGTGGCCGTCCAGACGGCACGCCGCCTTGGCCTGGGCGAGGGCGTGCAACGCGCGGTCCACGAGCTGGTCGAGTGGTGGGCGGGCGGCTGGTCGCCGCAGGGGATCGGCGGCGAGGCGATCGCCCGGCCGGCGCGCGTGGCCCGCGTGGCCGGCGACGCCGCGACCTTCGCGGTCCGGGGCGATCCCGGCGTGGTCGTCGACGCGCTGCGCCGCCGCGCGGGGACGGTCCTCGACCCGGGCATCGTCGACGTGTTCGCCCGGAGCGCCGCGAGCCTGGTGCGAGCCGCTCAAACGGGCGATCCACGCGAGCGGATCCTGGAGCTTGAGCCCGAGCCTGTGCAGGAGCGCAGCGCCGCCGGCCTGCTGGAGGTCGCCGCCGCCTTCGGCGATGCTGCCGATCTCAAGGCGCCGTTGATGCACGGTCACTCGGGGGCGGTCGCGCGCCTCGCCTGCGCCGCGGGCAAGCGCGTGAAGCTCGACGCGCGGACCCTGGCCGGGCTGGAGGTGGCCGGGCATCTGCACGACGTCGGGCGCGCCGCCATCTCGAACACGATCTGGGAGAAGCCGGGCCCGCTGACCTCGGCGGAGTGGGAGCAGGTGCGAATGCACGCCTACCACTCCGAGCGGATCCTCGCGACCTCCGGCGCGCTGGCTCCGCTCGCCCCGCTCGCGGGCATGCACCACGAGCGGCTCGACGGCTCGGGCTATCACCGCGCCTGCCGGGCGCGCGAGCTGGGGCCCGCGGCGCGCATCCTCGCGGCGGCGGACGCCTTCCAGGCGATGACCCAGGCGCGGCCGCATCGTGCGGCCATGGACCTCCAGCGCGCGGCTGACGCGCTCACGCGCGAGGCGCGCGCCGGCCGCCTGGACGCGGACGCCGTGGGCGCGGTGCTCGAGGTCGCCGGCGCCAGGCGCCCGGGCCGGCGGCGCGCCGACCTGCGACCCGCCGGGCTCAGCCAGCGCGAGGTCGAGGTCGTCCGCCTCGTCGCCGCCGGCTGCTCCAACCCCGAGGTGGCCGCGCGCCTGGTGATCTCCCGCCGCACCGCCGAGCATCACGTGCAAAACGTCTACGCGAAGCTCGGCGTTTCCTCACGGGCCGCCGTCGCGCTGTTCGCGGTACAGCACCAGCTCGTCGAATAGGTAGAGCTACCGATGTGCCGGGCCGTCCGGTCGCCGATGCTGCTCTCGCTCCAGCAACGGCATAAGGACACGACATGACCATCACCGCTGACCGCAAGGCGACGCAGGTTCGCCAGGCCACGTCCGAAGAGCTGCCCGCGCTCGCGCGCGTCCTCACGCGCGCCTTCGCGGACGATCCCGTCACCGCCTGGCTCTGGCCCGACGAGTCCAGCCGCGTCGAGCGTCTCGCGCGCTTCTTCTCCGACGTCTTCATGGAGCGTCTGGCTCCCGGTCGGGACGAGATCTTCACCGACGACGACCTGCGCGGCGTGGCCTCCTGGACCCCGCCGGGCCAGGGCGACATCGCTCCGCTCGAGATGCTGCGGCTGCTGCCCATCCTCGCCTCGGTCTGCAGGAGCCGGCTGCCGCGCGCACTGCGCACGCTGGCCTACATGGAGGCGCAGTTCCCGGAGGCGCCGCACTGGCACCTGCCGTTCCTGGGCGTCTCGCCCGAACACCAGGGCCACGGGCTCGGCTCGGCGCTCATGCGCCCGATCCTCGAGCGCTGCGACCGCGAGCGGATCCCCGCCTACCTCGAGGCCAGCACACCGCGCAACCGCGCGCTCTACCTCCGGCACGGCTTCGTCGTGCTGGACGAGATGCGCCTGCCCGGCGGCGGCCCGCCACTGTGGCGCATGTGGCGCGAGCCGGCCGCCTGACCAGGCCGCGCCACAGCGAGCAGATCGTGCGTCCGTGGCGGCCTACACACTCACGAGGCCTGGGACAGCGGACTGTGGAGCGCGCTGTGTGCGGCGAATCCTCCCCGACATCGTCGCTGAGAGGCGGAATATATGGCGCGACCTAGACACGGACTTCAATGGCGGCCGCCTCGCGGCCGCTGCTCGCGATTCAAGACGCGCGGCGATGCTCGACGACGCACCGGAACCCCTGAGCGATTCACCCCTCTTGACGGGTATCGGGCGGTTGTGATGTAGTCTCACGCCGCCGGGTGGCGCCAGGCGCTCGAACTGGAGCGACGACTTTCGACGTCCTCAGCCCGCGGCGAAACCACGATGGGAGGAGTCTCGATCATGACGAGGCCGACCCTGATGATCGCGGCGGTCGCGACGAGCCTCGTCGCGCTGGCCGGCGCATCTGGCGCCATGGCGGTGCCGCGAGCGGAGCGGCTGGCGTTCGGAGCCGACGTCCAAGGCAACGTCGACGTCTACACCGTCCGCACCGACGGCAGCGGCCTGCGCCGGCTGACCGATTCCCCGGCCTTTGACGCCTGCGCCCGCTACTCCCCCGACGGCCGCTGGATCGCTTGGTGCAGCGGGGTCGGCGCCGTCACCGAGATCTGGGTGATGCGTGCCGACGGTCGCCGCAAGACGCAGCTCACCCGCCTCGGCGGGCGCATGACCTTTCCCGAGTTCTCGCCCGACGGGCGCACGCTGGTGTTCTCGGGCCGGCTCGCCGGGGTCTCCAACAACAACGAGATCTACGCCACCAGCCGGCAAGGCGACGGCCTCATCCAGCTCACCGACGACCCGGCCGAAGATTCCTGGCCGGCATTCTCGCCCGACGGGAGCCGGATCGCGTTCATGAGCTCACGGGCAGGCATACGTCAGATATGGATCATCAACGCCAACGGGTCTAACCCGACTCAGCTGACCACGGACCCGATCGCCAAGGGGCAACTTCCGCGCTGGAGCCCCGACGGCAACCGGATCGCCTACCCGACCGCTGACCCGACGCTCGGCGAAGACATCTGGGTCATCAACGCCGACGGAACCGGCCCTCCCACGCGCCTCACCACCGCCCCCGGAGCCGAATTCGGGCCCGACTGGTCGCCCGACGGCAAGCAGCTGACCTACGTCGACGCCGCCGATCCCGCCCAACGGACCGTGATGCTCATGAGCGCCGACGGAACCGGCGCGCGCCCCGTCAAGCCGCTCGGCAATCAGTTCGTCCCCAGCTGGCAACCAGCACGGGCTCGCTTCGGCAGCTAACGCTTCAACTGATCGCGAGCCTCCTCGCCGCGGCGCCCCGGACGCCGCCAGGAACGAACAGGAGCAGCGCCACGCGCCCGTCCGAGTCGACGCGTGCATACGCACACGTCGGCGCGCTGAGGTCCAGACGGGACGCTTTGCGAATTCCCATCGCTTGCGCTATGCGCGACGAGCAGCAG
Source organism: uncultured Solirubrobacteraceae bacterium (assembly GCA_963755275.1). Classification (GTDB taxonomy): domain Bacteria; phylum Actinomycetota; class Thermoleophilia; order Solirubrobacterales; family Solirubrobacteraceae; genus Solirubrobacter. Next base: position 151,053 of record CAVWJU010000013.1, read on the forward strand.
CGCGCCGGCGCCGAGCACGCCCCGCAGCGGACGCTCGCTGAGCATGGAAAGTGACAATTAGCCTTGGTCGCATGGCTGAGACCAAGAAGAGCACGAAGAGCGGGTTCAGCGCCGAGGAGCGCGCCGCGATGAAGGCGGCCGCCGCCGAGCGGAAGGCGTCGCAGAAGCAGCAGGACCTCGACAAGGCCCTCGCGGAGGCGATCGCCAAGCTCCCCGACGACGAGCGGAACATGGCCGAGCAGATCGACGCGATCGTGCGCCAGCACGCGCCGATGCTCGCCTCGAAGACGTACTACGGCATGCCCGGCTGGGCGCGCGACGGCAAGGTCTGCGTCTTCATGCAGCCGGCGAGCAAGTTCAAGGTGCGCTACTGCACCATCGGCTTTGATCCGATCGCGAAACTGGACGACGGCGACATGTGGCCGACCTCGTTCGCGATCCTCAAGATCGGCCCCACCGAGGAGAGAAAGATCACCGCCCTCGTGAAGAAGGCCGTCTCCTAGAGAGCATCGCGCTCGCGATTCGTGAACCACCCCACTTTGACCGGCTAGCACCGAACGACGTCGAGCAGCACGCCGCGTTCGCGTTCTTAGGTACTACTGCTTTGGACGACCGATGAAAGTCATGGGCAAGCAGATCGCCAAGGGCGCGATCAGGTCTCGGCAGGTCCAGAACGGGTCCCCCTGCGCGCGGTCGACCGTCTGGGCGCAGCCGGTGTCAAGCAGGCCCGCCCGGAGTGGACGTGCGCTTCTCGTCAGGATCGGACTCGCTCAAGAAGGAACTCGTTCTGTGCGACGCCGAGGCGGTCCGCGACTTCGGATTCGAGCTCTCGATGGCCGAAGGCCTTCGCCGCACGTCACCCGGACCCGGGCCGTCGAACCCCGCGATGCCCGCGGGAAGACGCGCAAGCCGATCCCTCAGCGGTACGTCGTGTCGGATTAGAGTTGGCCACCGTGGCTAACCTCAGCAAGGGCAGCAGCACGACCATCCCGCTGCTCCCTGCCGCCTCGCTCCACGATTCGCTCTCCTTCTGGGAGGCGCTGGGTTTCGAGGTCACTCTGCGACAGAAGGCGCCAAACGCCTACGCCGTCGTGCGCTACGAGGATTTCGAGCTGCATCTGTTCGGGCTGAAGCGACTCGAGCCGGAGAACAACTTCACCACCTGCCTGGTGATCGTCGCGGAGGTCGAGCAGTTGCACGCGCTCTACGCCGCGCGTCTCAGCGAGAGTCTCGGCCGGGCTCCGTATCGCGGCCTGCCCCCGCCTGTCGCGCATGCGCCCAGGTCAGACGCGATTCACGGTCACCGACGTAGCGGGCAACTCCGTGATCTTCGTCAAGCGCGGCCGTGCGGACGACGAGGCGGCGGCAGAGTACGAGCGGCCCGGCCAGACGCCGCTTCAGCGCGCCGTGGCGCTGGCCGAACGGATGCGCGACTTCAAGAACGATGACGCCGGCGCGGCGCGCGCGCTCGACAGGGTGCTCGAGCGTTACGCCGGCGACGACTTGCCCACCTACCGGCGAGCCATCGAGGCTCGCATCGAGCTCGCCGACACCCATGCGGAGAGCGAGCGCGTCGACCAGCTCCGCAGGCTCCTCGCAACTCTCAGCTGAGGGCGGCGATCGCGCACCCATCTTGGCGGCGCCAGTTGCGCAGCGTCTGCTCGGACGCGCCCAGGCTCTCCGCGAGCTCGCGCGGGTGCGGCCAGCGCGCAGCACCTGCACCGCCTCGCAGCGGAACTCCGGTGGGTACGGGGGTCGGGTCTTGAGCACGTTGGAGACCATCCTTGCGCGCCCAGCGGGGCGCCTCGTCAAGTGTTCGGACCGGGAGAACCGGGGACTCCATTCCCAGCGAACGTCGGCTGCTATGCCCAGCCCATGACGTGCTACCGACGTTGTGGCGAGTGGCCGAGGGTCTTTGGTCGCGCTCGCAGCGCAGTGTCGGAAGCCGCTCGCTCCGGCGCTTCGGCGCGGCGCCCGTCCACCGTCGCGCTCAGCGGCCGCTCGGCGCGACGTTTTGGTTGAGGCGAAAGGTGTTCTGCGGATCGTGGCGGTCCTTCAGCGCGACCAGGCGCGCGTACGTCGCCGGGGCATACGCCGCACGGACGCGGTCGGCGCCCTCGACGCCGAGATTGTTGACGTAGACGCCTGTCGCGAAGGGCTGCATGGCGGCGTGGAAGTCGCGCGCCCATGCGATTTGCTCGGCGTCCTCGGCTGGGTCCTGCCAGACAGCCAGGATTGTGAAGTCGAATACGGCGTTGCGGTGGCCGAAGGCGGCGGCGTCTGGGCCGGGCCGGCCGATCGCTCCGCCGAGGTGCTGGAAGTAGAACGACGACTGGGGCGAGGGCATCCGCGGCCCGTGCTCTATCAGCCGGAGGATCACCTCATCGCGGATCTCGTCGATGTAGTGCGATTTCCAGTAGTTGCGCTGCCCATCGGGGTAAGCGGCGTCGGACGCGGTCTGCAGCGCGGTGTACGGCATCGGGGCGACGAGGTCGGCGAGCGGGTCGCCGAAGCGCCGCAGCGGCGCGAGCACGCGCTCGCCCTCGGCCAGGTCGCCCGCGTAGCACAGCGCAAGAACGGTCACGAGCTCGCCGTGGAACTCGGGCGGGACGGGCAACGGCGGCGCCGCGCGGAACGTCGACGCGACGACAGAGAGTTCGTCGGGCGCCTCGGCGGCGACCTCCGCGAAAAAGCCGAAGATCCGCGACGCGTCGGCGAAGGCGTGCACGACGCCACCGGCGAGCATCTGCGGTCCGACGTCGTGCAAGCGGTACTCGAAGCAGGTCACGACGCCGAAGTTCCCGCCGCCGCCGCGCAGGCCCCACAGCAGGTCGGGGTTCTCGTCCTCGCTCGCACGCACCCGGCTGCCGTCCGCGGTGACGACCTCGGCGGCGAGGAGGTTGTCGCAGGCGGGCCCGTGGAGGCGGGCGATCCAGCCGAGTCCGCCGCCGAGCGTAAGCCCGGCGACGCCGGTCTTGGACACGTTGCCGGTCGGCGTAGCGAGTCCGAAGGCCTGCGTCGCAGCGTCGAGTTCGCCCAGAACAACCCCCGGCTGGACTCGGGCGACGCGGCGTTCGGGGTCGACCTCGATCCGCTTCATCAGCGACAGGTCGATGACGACGCCGCCGTCGCAGACTGCGTTGCCTGCGACGTTGTGCCCGCCGCCCCGGACCGCGAGCGGGATCCCGCGATCGCGCGCGAAGCCGAGCGCCGCCATGACATCCTCGACCCGGGTGCAACGCGCGATCAGCGCCGGCCGCCGAGAGACGGTCCCGTTCCATACCCGCCGGGCACGCTCGTAGGCTGGGTCATCCGGTCCGATCAGCTCCCCGGCGAACCCGCCGTCAAGGCTCGCCCACCGCGTGTCGTCGGGCACCTCGCACCTCGCTTGATCGCGTCGCGCGACATTATCCGCGCCTCGGGCGCCGGGCAAGCCGCCGCCGCCACTGAGCGGGCGTGCGATCCGCGCGTCTACCCCGTCGCCGGCCGCGTCGGCAGATCTCCTCCTTCAGGGCTTAGCCGCCCTGGGCTCGGCGGTTCCGGATTGAGGATTGGCGTAGCGTGCCGGGTCGCAGAAGGAGCGCATGAAGGCAGACACGCGAACACTGCAGGGCATCTTTCACGGCGATCGCTGCTTCCACGTGCCCGTCTATCAACGGCCGTACGTGTGGGAGCGCGAGCGACAGTGGGAACCGCTGTGGGATGACATCGAAGCCACGGCGGTCCGGCTCGCTGAAGCTCGCGTCAGCGGTCATGCGAAGGGCGTGGAGGCGTCCGCTGCCGATCAAGCCGCCGCTCCTCACTTCCTCGGGGCAATTGTCATCGAAGACCAGCCGGTGATGACCGGGGCGGTCGACACGCGCCTGGTGGTCGACGGCCAGCAGCGTCTCCACGACGCTGCAGCTGCTGTTGCGCGGAGTGCTGGATGCGCTGGATGACGCTGACGTCGCGCGGCCGTTGCGCGCGCGCATTCGCAAGGCGACGCGCAACGACGACGAGGTCGTGGGCGCGGACGAGCTGTTGAAACTGACGCCGCGCCAAGCCGAGCGCGAGACCTTCACGGCCGCCATGGCCGCCGAGCGGCCGGAGCCGAGCGCCTCCACGTTCGCGGAGGCACGCGGATTCTTCGAGGGTGCTGCCGCCGAGTTCCTTGCCGCCGATGACGTTCCGGCCGATCCATATTCGCCGGGGCACGATGTCGAGGCACGGGCGTCGCTGCTCGTCGCGACCCTGCTCGGGCTGGTCAAGTTGGTGGTGATCGATCTCGAGGGCGTCGACGACGCCCAGGCCCGCCGCCGCGGCATCGAGCAGGCGCGCGGGCGCCTCCAAATCCCCCGCACGGAACCCAACCAGACATGAACACGATCTCCACGATCAGCGGTGGGCCACAGCCGCCCATCGATGTCGCCGGCTATGGCGAGGCTTGCCCCAAGTGAACTCCCGCCTGGAACTGAGGCCCGCCGTCCGGCTGATGATCGATCCGCAGCCGGACGAACGCGGCAACCTCTCCATCGCAGCCGTGATGGGCGGCGGTCGCATGATCGCGCTGACGCTCAACTCCAACTAGCCCGGCCACGCCGACTTGCGGGACCTGCGGCCCGGCCCGGTGTGGGCCGTCGAGCGTCGCGGATGATCTGACGTCAGCGGCTGGCGCTGTCGAAAGCGGGAAGCCCCAGCGTCGTGTCGGCTCGCCCGTCCGAGCGCCCGCGAGATCCTCGCTGTCGCGCTCCGATGCGCTGAGCCTGCAGCGGCGTGCAGGACGCCGAACGACTGCGGCGTCCCCGAGCCGGCGACCGGGCAGCTGGCCAGCTTCGCCGCGCGGGCGGCGTCCGACGACCGCTGTGCCCGATTGCTACACGCCCGCTCAAAAATTGCTACACAACTTCCAGTCACTTAACGCGAAAAGCCTCTGTTTGGAGGCTTTTCGTGCGATGCCGGAGGAGGGACTCGAACCCCCGACACGCGGATTATGATTCCGCTCTGTTGTTGGGCGTCAGGGGGGAAATACCTGTAAATCGCCCGTTTCAGGCGACTCGATAATTCTCCGAAATACGCCAGTTAGGGGTCATTCTGGGTAACTCGGGGTAAATCCGTGGTCATTTTGGACGGTGCCGAATCTCGACTTGGACGCCCCGTCGGGACGGGTTGAAGCACCCGTCCTGTGTGGGGTCGATTCTCGTCATCGAACTCCGGTGGTTCTGGATGGCAAGAGGTTCGTCGGATCGTCCGCTCCATGGTACTTACCCTGCAAATGGGCCGAATGGGTCAAGTCGTCGCGCGACCGAAGTCCCCATCGATTCTGGTCGATGCCCCAGGGTTCTCCCCCGGAAATCCCCCGGGGACGGGTTCTGCTCCAGCGAGTCCGGCAGCGTTCGAGGCTGCGATCTCGCGCTCCGGAGGCACCCTACCGCAGGCTCCACAAACGGCGCTGGACGGCTCTACAGCACCGTTATCGACGTATCGGCGGCAACCAAGATGCGCGCGGATCGGAGCCGTTCTCGAGCGATTTGGGCACAAATCCGGGTCATGTGCCCGATGCCGCCCCCCGCGTGCGGTTCCTCCCGAAACGAGGGGTCAAGCAGGATTGCCGGCAGTGGTGATCGTCCGGGAAGGACGTGTTCCTTCAGCGGTGAGGCGGCAGGTTGGCTCCTGACCGTCGGTGTCAGTCGCTAGAGCACTTCCATGGTAAGAGCTACTACCGCCATTGGGACGCACCACGCGTTGAAGCGCGATTTGGCTTGAAACCTTGGCTTCTGGCCAGGGACCGGTGGTCATCGCGAGACGGCTCCACCCGTCGATGGACGGGGTTAGTCAGCGAAAGTGTGTCGAAACGGTGTCGGCGCGCACTGTCGGGTCAGGTGGGGTTACGCAGCGGGTGCGGACGAGCGCCTGCGCGCCTGATGCGCGTCCTGCGGCGACGGGGCGGGCGGGGAGATCGAGGCTGGTCGCGCGGGCAGGTCAGTCACTATCCCGGACCCGGCCCTCAACAGTGCCGGTCAAGCCGTCGCGGGGTGCCGGACCGCGAGGTAGAGCCATTTCTGGTCCGGCGGCCGGACGATCTGGTCCGTGCTTGACACTCTGACGAATGTGACTGGAGGGTGTCACGCACCGGCGGGTTGCGGCGCCACTGCGGCCAGCGCATCCCGGTCGGCACGCGTCCGGCGTTGGCTCTCGACGGCATGACTGAGAACCGTGGTTCGCCGAGCCCGCGTCGGTGGCACCGTGCGCGCGCCGCGTCGGCGTGGTCTCCGTGACTTCCACGTGCTGCCATGTGGCTTCGCCCGGATGGTGTTCGGAGGCCCGGGGAGTACGGTCGTGGACACGATGAACGCCACGACCACGCAGGTCAGACCCGAGGTCCGCGATCCGCGGAAGCGTTCCGTCGATCGGCTCCGCCGGCAGCCTACGGCGGTGCTCGGCGAGGAGACCTTCCCGGCGAACCGCGCTGAAGCTCCACGTGGCGACGACCGATCGCACACGCCGCCTCACGGCGACGCCCTTCTGTCGCGCCGGCTTCCGTAGAAGCGCCGACGGCTATCCGAGCAGCGCGCGGTCGAAGAACTCGACGATCCGCCGCTCGTACTCGGCCGGGACGGCGGAGATGCCGGCCGTGTGGCCGGCGCGCGGGATCTCCCAGAGCGTGACGCTCGCGCCGCCGGCGTCGCGGTAGACGCGGTTGAGCGCTTCGTCGGCGTTGCCCTCCATCCCGCGGATGAGCAGCACCGGCCGCGGCGCGATGCGCGGCATCAGGTCGACGAGGTCGGTCGGCGGCAGGTGGTCGGCGAGCACCACTCCGGCGGCGGTCTCCATCGTGATCGGTGCGATCCAGCGGATCGGCTCGCCGGGCGCGTCGGGCATGTGCTTCTGCTCGGCGACCGAGCGCATGCCGGCGCCCTCGGAGACGACGGCCCGCAGGCCGCGGTCGTGCGCGGCGGTCTGCAGCAGCAGCTCGCCGCCGACCGACAGGCCGAGGCCGCCGATGCGCGCCGTCGCGCACGTCGGGGCGAGCGCGCAGATAGGCGATGGCGGCGCGGAGGTCCGGCTCGCCGCCCCAGCCGCGGGCGTTGAAGTCGCCTTCGCTCTCGCCCTCGCCGCGGCGGTCGAGCAGCAGGACGCCGTAGCCGTGGCGGACGAGCATGCGCGCGTGCGGCGACCGGGCCGCGTGCGGCCCGGGAACGCGATCACCGCCGCCCCGTTGCGCGACGGCACGTACCAGCCGGCGAGCCGCAGCCCGTCGCTGGTCGTCAGCGTCACGTCGACGTACGGGCGCCCGAGGTCGGCCGCGCGCCACCGGCGCGCGCGCCTTGTGGTTGACGACGATCGCGAGGCCGACCGGCAGGACGACGAAGAGGCCGGCGAGCACCGCGGCGGCCGCCGACGAGCGTCCGGCGCAGGTAGCGTCGCCGCGGGCCGCTCGTCCAGCCGGCGCGAGCGCCACAGGACGGCCGCGCCGAGCCCGACGAGCACGACGCCGGCGACGCCGGCGAGCATCGCCGTGACGTCGTCGCCGCTCAGGCGGTCGACGGCGACGTGGCGGACGCCGTCGACGACGCCGGCGACGATCATCAGCGGGCCGGCCGTGAGCGCGGCGATCGCGCGCGCGCCGGGACGCAGCCGCGGGTAGACGAACGCCAGCAGTGCGGCGAGCGCGAGCGGCACGAGCCCGCTGGCGAGGTGGTCGCCGGCGCCGTGCCCGGCTCGCGGTGCCAGAACGCGTCGTCGAGCACCCACAGCGGCGGCGGCGGCGAGCGCGAGCCGGAACGCGAGCGTCTCGGCGCGCGCTCGGACGCCGCGCACCGAGCGGGAGCCGGCGACGGCGCCGGTCGAGTGAGGACCTCAGGCATAGCGGAGCGCCTCTCCGGGCTTGAACCGGACGGCGCGCCGCAGCGGCGCGAGCATCACGAGCAGCGCGAGGATCACCGTGCCGACGAGCGCGATCACGACGTAAGCCGAGCGGGAAGACGAACGCGATCTCGAGGCCGACGGCCTCGCCGGACGGCCCAGCCGATGGCGCGGGCGAACACGTAGCCGAGCGGGACGCCGACCAGCCAGCCGCAGACCGCGACGACGAGCCCTTCGGTGGCGAAGATCCGGCGGACGTCGCGGGCGCGGGCGCCGACGCTGCGCAGCATGCCGATCTCGCGCGTGCGCTCGAGCACGGCCATCGTGATCGTGTTGACGAGCGCGACCATGCTGATCGCGACGATCAGCAGCCCGAGCACGGTGATCATCGTCGTCAGCGTCGCGTTGGCGGCGACCTGCTGCTCGCGCGCGTCGTACATGACGTTCGTCACGACCTGGTGGCCGTGGGCGGCGAGCGTGTCCTCGATCCGCGTCGTCGTGCGGTCGATCAGCGCGTGGTCGGCGGGACGTCGTCGTGATCCAGTAGCTGTTGACCGCGTCCGGGCGAGCCGAGCACCGGCTGCAGCGTCGCGAGCGGCATGAAGACGACGCCGCCGTTGTCGGCCTGGTTGCCGGAGATGCCGATCACGCGCAAGGTCGCGGGCCCGCCGCTGGTGCTCACGCTGATCGCGGTCGCCGACGTCCTTGCCGGTGGTCTTGGCGATCGTCCGCCCGAGCACCGCGACGCGGCGCCGCGCCGGCGACCTCGGCGTCGGTGTACCAGCGCCCGCGGACCATGTGCGTGTTCATCAGCGGCCGGGCCGGGAGGCCCCAGGCCGGGGCGTCCTGGCCCTCGACGCGCACGGTGTTCTGCGTCCAGCCCTGCGCCTCGCGCACGCCCTCGGTGGAGGCGATCAGTCGTTGCGGCGTCAGCGTCGAACGGCTTGCTCGCGACGGTCTGGACCCAGACGTCGAAGTGGTTGTCGTCGAACCAGCCGCGGGTCGTCGTGGCGACGCCGGCCCCGAGCGAGAGCAACGCGAGCAGCGTCGCGACGGCGAGCGCGATCTGCACCACGGTGGCGATGGTGCGGCGCTGGCGGCGGGCGACGCCGCGCAGCCCGATCTGCGCGCTGCGCGGCAGGAAGCGCACGCGCCGCAGCAGGCCGTCGAGGCGTCCCTGGCCGCCGACCGCCGAGCCGGTCGCCTGCAGCGCCTCGCTGAAGCGGCAGGCGCGCCGCGCGCCGGATCGCCGGCAGCGCCGCCAGCGGCGGTCCGACGAGCGCCGAGCACGAGGCTGACGAGCGAGGATCGGAACGCGACACGCCGAAGCTGGCGTCGACGTAGAGCAGCGACGCGAAGAAGCCGACGAGCACGTTCGCGAGCAGGACGCCGAGCGCCGGCCCGCGATCAGCGCCCCGATCGCGCCGAGCAGCAGCGCGGTGCGCAGGTAGAGGCGCCGGATGTCACGCCGCCGGGCGCCGATCGCCTTCATCGCGGCGATCTCGCCGGTCTGCTCGCCGATCAGCGTCGTCATCGTGTTCGACACGAGCACGAGCGCCGACAGCAGCGCCAGCAGCGTGATGACGTTGAGCACGCTCGCCAGGCGCTCGAAGTTCTCCTTGCCCGGGTAGCCGCCCGGCTCCCGGATCGCCGGCAGGTCGTCGAAGGCGGTGAACGCCGTCGTCGCGCGCAGCTCGTCGCGGACGGCGGCGACGGTGCGCTCGGCGGCGGCGCGGCGCGTGTCGCGCAGCCGGAGGGCGAGCGACGTGTAGCCGGGCGCGCCGCTCAGCGCGGCCACCGTCTCGGGCGTCGCGTAGAACGTGATCCAGTCGTTGCTCGGGTCGTCCGACGCCGTCGGTCAGGTTGCGACCGACGCCGCTGATCGGCAGCGTGCGCGTCGTTCCGTCGGCGGCGAGCAGCCGCGCGGCGTCGCCGGCGTCGAAGTCCTTGCGCGCGGCGTTGCCGCGATCGGTGAGGACCGCCCCGGCCCGCGGTGCCGAACCGGAGTCGACGAACACCACGTCGGCGCGCTGGCGCGCGTAGTCGGGCACGCCGACGACGATCGCCGGCTCGCGCCGTTCGCCGACCCAGACGCGCGTGGCGAACACGCTCCGCGGCTCGACGGCGGCGACGTTCGGCAGCCGCGCGAGCGCGGCGAGCTGCGCGGCGCTGAGCTGCGAGCGGCTTCATCGAGACGGTCACGTCGGGCTGCTGGTTGCGCGCGACCTCGCGCTCCATCGAGCGCTGCATCAGCGACGGGCACGGCGAAGATGCCGACGCTCGCGACCGCGAGCGCGAGCGTGAGGACGGTGAAGAACGTGCGCGCCTTGCGGCGCGTCAGGTCCGTGACGGACTTGCGGGCGATGGCGGAGAGCATGGCCGCCTCCTCACGCCGCGACGACGCCGTCGCGGATCGTGACCATCCGGTGCGCGCGCGCCGCGAGCTCGCGGTCGTGGGTGACGTAGAGGATCGTCGAGCCCTCGGCGTTGAGCCGCAGCAGCAGGTCGAACATCTCGGCGGCGGTGTGCGTGTCGAGGTTGCCGGTCGGCTCGTCGCCGATCAGCAGCGGCGGGTCGGCCGCCAGCGCGCGGGCGATCGCGACGCGCTGCTGCTGGCCGCCCGAGAGCTCGGCCGGCAGGTTGTCGGCCTTGTCGGCCAGGCCGACGAGCTCGAGGTTGTGCAGCGCGATCGCCGCGCCGCTCGCGCTTGGGCACGCGGCGCGAGAAGTCCAGCGGCAGCATCGCGTTCTCGAGCGCGGTCAGCGTCGGCAGCAGCTGGAAGAACTGGAACACGACGCCGACGCGCTGCGCCGCGCCAGATCGCGAGCTCCTCCTCGCTCATCTCGTCGATCCGCCGGCCGTCGACGGTGACCGTGCCGGCCGTCGGACGGTCGATGCCGGTGATCATGTTCATGATCGTCGACTTGCCGCTGCCCGACGGGCCGACGATCGCGACCATGTCGCCGGCGTCGATCGTCAGGTCGACGCCGCGCAGCGCGCGGTACTCGACCTTGCCGGTCCGGTAGACCTTCTCGACGCCGGCCAGCTCGATCAGCGGCGGCTGTACCGATGGTGCTGTCCGCTGCGTTCCGGTCAAGACCTCTGACATGGTCCAATCACCTCGGTTGCTGGTCCAGTGAGAGCAAGCGTGACCCGCAGACGTCGCCACCGCATCGGGAGAAGGTGCGCTCGCGACTGCGGGCGATTACGGTGGCCGTCAGGTGAAGATGATCTCGCCGCCGGCCGCGAGCGCGTAGAACTCGCCGACGGTCAGCACGCCGTCGACGCTGCGTCGACGAAGTCGTCCTCGTCGAGCTTGAACATGTCCACGCTCGCCTTGCAGGCGTAGAGCCCGGCGCCGGAGTCGGAGACGAGCTCGACGAACTCCGGGATCGGCGGGATGTCGAGCTTCTCCATCTGGCGCTGCATCATGTGCGTCGCGAGCGCCGACATGCCCGGGCAGCCCGCCGACCATCGTCGGGATGTGCATGCCGGGGTTGCCGACGGTGGCGACCTTGATCTTGGCCTGGTGGTCCTTACGGATGGCGTCGAGGCCGAAGAACGTGAAGAACACGTTCGCGTCGATGCCCTCCATGCGGGCGCCGTTGGCCATGATCAGCCCGGGGTAGACGCCCTCCAGCGAGCCGCTGGAGATGACGATGGAGACCTTCTCGATCTCGGACATGGCACGGCTCCTAGATGCAGCCGCGGGGCTTGGGGATGCCGGCGATCTTCGCGGCCAGCTTCGCCGGGCCCTTGGGGAAGAGCTGGTAGAGCTCCTTGATCGGGCACGCCGGAGGCCTTGCCGAGCGTGCGGATGGTCGGCGCGGTGCCGGTGGCGAGGTAGGTGTCGCGCATGAAGCGGACGACCTGCATGTGGCGGTCGGTGAGCGGGTCGATGCCGGCCTCGCGGGCGATCTCGGCGGCCAGCGCCTCGGTCCACTGCTCGGGGTCGCGCAGGAAGCCCTCGGCGTCGACGTCGACGGTGGCGAGCGTGGTCATCGTGGTGCTCCTTTCGGCAGTGCCAGGGATCTCGCGGCCGGGCAGGAGCACGTGCCAGTAGACCCACTGGAACATCAGCTTGGCCATGGTGGTTGAGCCGCGACTCCTTGAGCAGCGGCAGCGGGCCGAAGCGGCCCGGCAGCGGCTCGCGCGTCGTAGTTGAAGTCGATCAGCAGCGCCTTGTGGAAGCCGGTCTCGATGAAGCAGTTCGCGTGCCCGTCGAACGAGCCCTCGAGCGGCTCGCCGGCGAGGTGGTGGCCGATGTTGGCCACCAGCGTCTCGCCCTCGAAGTGCGTGACCGAGCCGGCCTTCGACGTCGGCACGTTCGTGGCGTCGCCGATCGCGAACACGTTCGGCGCGGCGGTGGACTGCAGCGTGTGCGGGTCGACTGGCGACGAAGCCGAGGTCGTCGCCGAGCCCGGGCGAGCGCTCGACGAACTCGGCACCGCAGTGCAGTGGGACGGTGACGAGCAGGTCGAAGGCGACCTCGCGCTCGTCCCAGCTGACCAGCCGGCCTGCCGTCGGCGTCGACGCTGCCGGTGGCGAACTCGCTCTCGAGCCGGATGCCCTTGGCCGTCGAGCAGGCCGGCGAGGTGGCGTGCGGCGACGGGCTTGGTGAACGCGGCGTCGAGCGAGGTGACGTACGTCAGCTCGACCGCGTCGCGCACGCCGCGCCGCGCAGGTACCAGTCGGCGAGGAAGCAGAACTCGAGCGGGGCGACCGGGCACTTGATCGGCATCTCGACGGGGTTGACGACGAGCCGGCCGCGATCGAAGCGCGCGAGCGCGTCGCGCAGTGCGGTCGCGCCCTCGAGCGTGTAGAAGTCGAAGACGTTCGGCCCTTCGAGACCCTCGGTCTCCTCCGGCACGCAGGCGCGCGCCGGTGGCGATGACGAGCACGTCGTAGCCGGAGCACGCTGCCGTCGGCCAGGTGGACGCGCATCCGCTGTCGTCTCGACACGGTCGACGTCGGCCAGCCGGAACTCGATCCCCGTCGTGCAGCTGCGCGGAGCGCGAGCGCACGATGCGCGTCCGGCGTCGGCCAGGCCGAACGGCACGAACAGCAGGCCGGGCTGGTAGACGTGGCGGTCGTCGCGGTCGACGACGACGATCTCGGCGTCGTCGCCGTAGCGCGCGGCGCAGCCGGTTGGCGGTCAGCGTGCCGCCGGTGCCGGCGCCGAGGATCACGATGCGGGTCACGCTCGGACCGTCGCACCCGGATCCGGTGTGGCATCGGGGACGATCCCGCTTCCGGCTGCGGGTTCCACGTGACGCTCATGTGAAACTCTACGGTTGTATAGTGGAGAAGCGAATGGCACTGTCCACCCCGATCCCACCGGAGCTCGCCGAGCTGATCGCCGCGCGTCTGCGCACGATCGGAGATCCGATGCGGATTCGCATCCTCGATCTCCTGCGCGCAGGGCGAGCTGTCGGTCGGGGAGTCTGACCGAGCGGCTCGGGACGAGCCAGCAGAACGCCTCAAAGCATCTCGGCGTACTCGCGCAGGCCGGCATCGTGGGCGGCGCAAGGTCGGGACGAGCGCGCTCTACCGGGTCACGGATGCCAGCGTCTACGACACTCTGCGAGCAGGTCTGCGGCGGGCTGCAGAGCCAGATCGCCGGGCTCGCGGCGGTCGTCGACAGCGCCGCCTGACGCCGCGCGCCCAGGTCCCACGCGCGAGCGGCAGCCCGAGCGTCACCCAGTCGTGGATGCCGCCGCGGTAGTAGCGCAGGCGGGCGGGATCCCAGCCCGACGCGAGCAGTGATGCGACGCCCTGCGGAGTCGCTGTGCACTGCGGGCCGTTGCAGAAGAGGACGACGATGCCCTCCGGATTCCACGGCCTTGCAAGGCGCTCGACGAGTTGCTGATGCGGGATCGGCCTGGCGCCCGGGCAGCGTGCCGGCGCGACCTGGTCGGCCTGGCGGCAGTCGATCAGCGCGCCGCCCGCGCGGAGGTGGTCGAGGACCTCCAGCTCTGCGACCGTCGCCACCCCGCCCGGCAGCGTGTGTGGCTGGATCGTGCCCCACGTGGCGTCGACCACAAACAGCCCCCGCTCCTCGGGTACGGCGCGCGGCTGCCGCGCCACCGGGTCGCGACGGTCCGTGCGCTTGATCTGTGGTTCGCTCGAAGGTCATGCTAGTCTTCCTCTTTACAACGGTACAGTTGTATAACGTAGCAGGGGAGAGGGCCCGGAGCCTGCAGCGCGGCCAGCCACGGTGAACCGCTTCACGACCTCCGCCGCCCGGCCTTGCGAGCGGGCGGCGGGGCCCCGGGAGGGCGTGCCGGCGGCTCAGGCGCCAGGCCACCGCAGCCGTGCGTCGCCTGGGCGCGGCTCCCCTCACGCTTGTCGGCCGGCATCAGGGCGCGGAAGGTGAGGACCGCGAAGCCGAGGCCGGCGAGGAGCAGGGCGATGCCCATGACGATCGCGAAGGTGGCGACGCTCTCCGCGAAGTAGGCGGTGTTGAGCGCGGTGGTCAGCGCGGTCGCGTTGATCCACATGTTGCGCAGGCCGTTCGCGACGGGCTGGCCGGTCTTGGGATCCTTGGCGGCGGCGTTCTCGTCGTTCGTCTCCTTGCCGTTGGCGTCGAGGTAGCGGCCCATCTGCGCGTACGTCTTGCCGTCGGTCGCCTCGAGCGTGTGCTTGCGGATGACGGTCGCGAACGCCTGCGCCTCGCCGCCGGTGTCGACCTTCTGGCCGGGGATGGTCGAGTCCTCGGTGCCGACGATCATCTCGCGGGCGAGGTCCGACCGGACCCGGTCACGACCGTCGATGCCCATGTAGATGGAGCCGATCCCGAAGGCGATCAGCACGATGCTGGCGGCGATCCCGCCGTACTGGAAGAGCTTGCGCATCCCCCTCACTCCTTTGGCTGCGGTGGACTGATGAACTGCGTTGGCATTCCACCGTTTGACGGGCCACTGGTCGTCCGTGATTCCGCGCCGAGCGATTGCGGAAAGGCCGCGAAGCGAACCGCAATGTCGACGGATGATCTGGGTGCGTGCGAGGCGTTCGTGTCTCTTGCGCACGCGAGCGCAGCAGAAGGCCACCGTCCATCGGCGCCGGGAACAGGCAACAGCGGCGAGACAGCGCCGCCGGAATCGAACAACGCTCGCGGTGGTGGCCGGAGCTTCGGCAGGCCGGCGCTCGGCGCCAACCGTGGTGAGCTGCGGTCCGCCTTCTTGGTCTCCCGCAGTGCTGCCATGATGGACCGCATGCCGGAGCTCCCCGGGAATGACCTGCTGCGCGAGTGGCAGGCGGCGATCCGGTCGCTCGCCTCCGCGGCGAGCCGTTCGCCGGAGATCCCGCGCCAGCTTCTGGCGCCGCTGCAGCGGCAGGTCGAGCTGGTCGAAGCGGTGCTCGAGCGAGAGCGCCGGCTCCAGGGTGAGCTCCTGAGCCGGGCGTTCGCGCCGTTGGATGCCGTGTTCGACCTGCTCGAGCAGAGCGCCGGGGCGCTGCGCAGCCAGTCCAGGGCGCTGAGCGAGTCGGCGCGGGCGCTGGAGCAGGCGGCCGAGATGATGGAAGTACAGGCCGAGCTGTTCGAGCGGACGATCGGCGTTCTCCGCCAGCCCGGCGAGATCGTCAAGCGGACGGCTGGGTTGCCGCCGCGCCGCGAAGAGCCGTAGTTCCCCGCCACCGGCTTCGTGGTTGTTCCGGTTATCGCGTGCGCGGGTGCGCGCGAGCGTGAAGCGCATGACCACCACGCTCGTCGCGTACGCCTCCAAGCACGGATCGACCGCCGAGATCGTCTCGGCGGTGGCGGAGGCGCTCGGTGCCGACGGCCTGCGGGCCGACTGCGTCGTGGCGGGCAAGAAGCGCGTCCCGAGTCCAGCGGCGGGGAAGACGGCGGTGCGCACGATCATGCCGGGCTCTCCTTCCTGGGCCGGGCGATCCAGACCCCGGCCTCCTCCAGCGCGTCCTTGACCCGGCGGCGCAGCTCCAGCTCGAGGTCCTCCCGGGCTGTCGCGTCGACGCGCGCGCGGAGTCGCAGCACCATGTCGTTGTCACCGAAGCGGACGATCCCCTCGGCCGTCGGGGGCTCCAGGACCCGGCTCGGGTGGCTCTCGCGGAATCGCCGGCCGACGGCCTCCAGCACCTGCAGGGCGTGCTCGGTGTCCTGGTCCCGCGGGAGGCTGATCTCGACCATGGCGCGGCCCCAGCCCGCCGAGTGCTGGCCGAAGGCGGTCAGGTCGCTGTTGGGGACGATCCGCAGCTCGCCGGTGAACTTCCGGATCCGGGTGATCCGGAGTCCTACCGACTCGACCACCCCCGTGTGCGGGCCGACCTCGATCACGTCGCCGACGACCAGCAACCCTTCGAAGAGGAGGAAGAAGCCGGTCAGCATGTCACGGATCAGCCCCTGGGCGCCGAGGCTGACCGCAGCCCCACGACGCCGGCCGACACCACGAGGGCCCGGACGTCGATCCCCAGCTCCTGGAGCGCCACGATGCCCACCGCGAACGCCACGACGTACTTCGCGACGTTGCTCAGCGGGTCGAGCGTGCGGGCGCGCTGGACGCGCGCGCCGTAGTTGGACGTGCCTTCCAGGGGCCGCAGCACCCAGTGATCACCCCGGCGGCCAGTCGGTAGGCGACCCAGCCCAGGATCAGCGTCGTGACGATCGTGAGCACGCGCGCGAGGGTCGTCGCGCCTTCCGGGCCCAGGCCGCTGGCCCGGGCGACCGCCCGCGCAAGGTCGGCCAGGAGCGATTCGAAGTGGGGGATCACCGGCGTCGCTCCTCCATCGAGCGGTGCTCTCCGGGGTGCTCGGCCCGGTGGGCGAGGTGCCGCAGGTGACGGATCTCCTTGATGGCGCCGAGCGCCACGAAGTAGGTGGCGGTGGCCGCCGCCGTGCCGACGATCGTCGTGCCGACGAACAGGGGGATCGAGGCCACGAACAGCGCGTCCCAGAGCATCTGGAAGAAGTTCCCCGCGTGGTCCGCCGCGCTCGTCTGCAGGAACGCGGTGGCGGCGTCGGTCAGCTCACCCACGCGCGACGCGAGGCGGAGGTCGCCAACTCAGGACCGCCTCGCCGAGCTTCAGGCAGAAGGCGTAGACGAATGGGGCGAACCACGGGAGGTTGATCCAGGCGCCCGTGATGGTGGCGGCCATGTTCAGCCGGAAGACGAGGGCGACCGCGACGGCGAGCAGCGTGTGGAGAAAGAAGAAGGGCGTAATGCCGATGAAGACCCCGACGGCCAGGCCCAGCGCCAGGCGCGACGGCTCCTCGTCGAGATGGAGGATTCCGGTGACGCGCTCACGGAACCGACGCCAGGAGAAGACCACGAAGGCCGGCGACCGCTCCGCTACGACGGCGGCTGGCGCTCGGCAGGCGCCTCTGCGATCGTGACGGGGACCGTGACCTCCTTGCCGTTGCGGAGGATGCTCAGTGTCACGCTCTGAGCCACCGGAGCATCGAGCACCAGCCGCTGGAGATGGTCCGGACTCTCGACCACCGTGTCGCCGAACTTCAGAATGATGTCGCTCTGCTTCAGTCCGGCCTTCTCGGCGGGGCTGCCGGGCAGGAACCGCGCCACGATGGCGCCCTTCTCGCTGGACGCGCTCAGGCCCTGGGCCAGGTCCTTGGACACCCGTTCGAGCGACACCCCCAGCCAGCCCCGGACGACCTTGCCCTTCGTGACCAGGGTGGTGGCGACCCGCTGGGCCACGTTGATCGGAATGGCGAAGCCGATGCCCTGTCCGGTGCCACGATGGCGGTGTTGATGCCGATCACTTCGCCGCGGAAGTTCAGCAGCGGCCCGCCGGAGTTGCCGGGGTTGATGGAGGCGTCGGTCTGGATGAAGTTCTCGTAGGGGACGTTGCCGACCTCCGAGCGTCCGGTCGCGCTGACGACGCCGCGGTGACCGTGTTGCTCGAGGCCGAAGGGGTTGCCGATGGCGATCACCCGCTCGCCGACGTTGAGCTTGTCGGAGTGCCGAGCGGCGCGGCCACGATCCCCTCCGGGTCGATCTTGATGACCGCCAGGTCCGTCTTCGGGGTCCGTCCCGACGATCTTACCGGGATCTCGCGCTTGGGGTAGAGGCGGACCATGATCTCGTCGGCGCCCCGGATCACGTGGAGGTTGGTCAGGATGTGGCCCTGCGGGTCGATGATCACCCCGGAGCCGACCCCGCCGCCCCCGCGCTCGCGCTCCTGCGGCGGCATCTGGCCGAAGTACCGGTCGTAGAAGTCCTTGAAGCTCGGGTCGCCCGAGAACGGATCGGTGCCGGGCGGGCGCTGGCGTCGGAGGGAAGTGAGAGGTGGCGATCGAGACCACCGCCGGGCGCACGCGCTCGGCCACCCGCACGAACGCGCGCTGCATCTCCTCGGGGCTCGCCGCCCCGGACGTCCCGGTCGTTCCCCGGCCCAGGCCCGGCAGGCGCAGCCCGGTGGCGAGGCCCGTCGCCGAGAGCCCCACCCCGAGCCCCACGCCGGCGACGACGGCGAGGAGGAGGGCGGCCCCCAGGCGCGCGAAAAAGCGCGTCATCGCGCGGGCTCCGGGAGAATTACCTTGACTTCGCGAGCCCGGCCGCTAAACATCGAGACGGTTCCTGTCATGATCACCCTGGGTCGGAGATATGCTCACGTGCCGCTCGGCCTGGTGAGCGTGTTGCTCGTCGTGGTCCTGATCGCGTGGCTCCTGGAGCGCCGGGTCGATGGGGTGTGGGAGGCCGCGCTCCGGATCGCGGGCCCGGTCCCGGTGGCTGTCACGCTCGCCGCGCCGCTTCCCCTCGCCCTCCCGGTGGCTGAAGCCGACGTGCCGCCGGCGGCCGACGTCGTCGCGGTGCCCGAGGAGCCGCCGCCGGTCCCCGCCCCGGCCCCCGTCGCCGTCGCGCCGCCGCTCGCCGGGCCCGCCGGCGAGCGATCGTCCTCGAGAGCGGGCCCTTCCTGTCGGCCGAGGCTGCCGATCGCGTGGAGGACCAGCTCAACCACCTCGGCTACCCCACGGTCCGCTTCCGCAAGCAGGAGGTCCGGCGCCTCTACGTGGTCCGGGCCGTGGGCCTGGCGTCGGTCGGCGAGGCGCAGCGCGCCGCCGACGAGCTGGGTCGCGGGCTCGTCGTCGAGGGGGAGGGCGGCGTGGAGCTGATCGTGGAGCGGCTCGCGACGCTGGGCGAGGCGATCGTCGCCGCACGGCCGGTCCGGGCGCGCGGCTTCGAGGTGCGGATCGACGCCGCCGCCAGGCCGGTCGTGATCTACCACGTCCGCTACGGGCAATTCGCCAGCCCGGGCGTTGCCGAGGCGCGTGGAGAGGAGCTGGCGCTCTTCGGCCTCGTGAGTCGAGTCGTCAAGACCAAATAGCCGAACTGTTCACCTCGGGGCGGGAGCGCCGATGATCGGCTGGTCGCGACGCCTCCGGCCTGCGGCCTCCGGGCCGTCGCTCCCTTGTGGCGCTCCCCCCCGGCCCCCCCACCAGCCGCCAGCGGGATTCCCGTCTTGCCCGCCGGTATCGCCCGCATCGATTCGTTCACGTCCTCTCAGGCGACGAACGGTGGGATGGGCGGCACCTCGAGGAGCTGGCCCTTCACGTCCACGACCCCGCTCACGCCTCGCGCGACGTCCGCGGCCCGGTCGAGGGCCGCGGTGCCCTCGAGCTGGATCACCCCGTGATCCGCCTGACGTTGATCCGGTACTTGCGCGTCTCCGGATTGGCCCGCAGCGCGGAGCGCACGCGGGAGGCGAGCGCCCGGTCTCGCACGGCCTGGCGCGAGGCCTCGGTGGCGGCGACCTCCGGCCGGTGCAGGAGGCCGACGATCAGGTCCACGCCCGCCTCGATCGAGAGCTTCTCGGTGTTGATCACCGCGTCGTAGAGCGCGGGGTCGCCCCAGTCGACGTCGTAGAGGTAGCGCTCCGGCCGAACTTCTCGTGGTCGTTGCGCCGGATCATCTCGGCGGTCGACCGGACGTCGAGCGTTCCCCCATCTGGCCGGCCATCCGCTTCATCACGCGCTTGACCCGCAGGTCCAGCGGAGCCATCACGCGCACCCGCAGCACGTGGTGATGCCCCGCAGCAGCACCTGGCCGCCTCGGCCCATGATCACCGCGTTGTCCTCTTCGGCGACGTCCAGCAGGGCCGACTGGAGCACGGTGATGTACTGCTGGGTCTCGACGTCGAAGCGCTCGAAGAGGGACGGCTTGGTCTCGTCGAGCTGGGTGAGCTTCTCCTCGCCGACGCCGTAGACGCGGGCGGCCTGGCCGATCATGTCCTGATCGACGTAGCGGAACCCCAGGCGTCCGGCCAGGGCGACGCCGATCTCGGCTCGCCCGACCCCATCTCATGCGATACGGTGACGATCGCCATGGCGCACCTCCGCGACCTCTGACACCTCGGGTACGGATGTTGGCGGCCTAGTCTTCGTCCACGACCTCGAACTCCTCGCCCGGAGCCCCGCACGCGGGGCAACGATGGGAGGGGTGGTCCCGGGGTGGATGTGACCGCAGCGGCGACACCGACATACGAGCTGCACGGGGCCTCCGGCGCGGGCCGCCCCATTCTAGCCGATTCCGACCCGGGCGAGAAGCCGTGAAGAGATGCGGCGAGAGGCGACCCGTCGGATCACGCCACCGTAACGGAAGCCGGCCACCCCGGGGCGCCGGGAGAAGCGCTGGCGCCCGGGGAGGCCGGGATCTAGCTGTCGCGTCCCCAGCGCCGGCCGCCGGGCCGACCCGGGCCGCGCCGGCCGTCCTGGTAGCGATCGCTCCGACCTTCGGGATAGCGGTTGCCGCGGTTGTCCCCGGAGCGATCGTCGCGCCGGTTCCCGTAGTCCCGGCGGAACTCTCCTTCGCCGCCCGGACGACCGCGGAACCCTTGTTGGGGTGGCCCGCCCTGCCTGCGCTGCTCGCCGGGGCGGCCGAGCAGGTTGGCGATCTTGTCGAGACTGGCCGCGATCCGGTCGAGCGTGTCGGCCATGCGGGCCTGCAGGTCGTATTCCGCGACCTGCTCGGCCAGGGGCCGCCGCCCTCGCTCCCGGCGCCCGCCGCCCTGGGGTGCCTCGTCGTCCGACCCGCTGCTGGTGGACTCCTCCTCGGCTTCCTCCGCCAGCGCTTCCTCGGTCTCCGTCCAGTCGTCCTTATCGCCGCCGTGGGTCCTGGCCATCTTTGGTCCCCCCTTGAAGCGCCCGTGTGCGCCGCGCGCCGAGATGTCTGGCCACAGTGTACCCCGTTCTGCCCGAGCAGTGTCTACGGTGGCCTGGTAGCCTGAGAGCGCATGCGCACCCCGCTCCGGCCGTTCCCCGAGGACGTCAATCGCTGGATGGGCCGGGCACGCCGGCTCCGCTGGCTGGACGCGCTGGCCGCGTGGCTCGCCGTCTGGGCCGTCGGCGTCGGGCTGCAGCCTACCGCGGACTGGATGGCGCTCGGATCTCACCCTCGTCCTCGTCGGTCCGGTCGCGGCCGTGCCTCTACTCCGGCGGCGCTGGCGGCCGGTCAGCGCGGTGGCCGCCGTCGTGCTCGGCTGGCGCCTTCGTCCGGGGGACCGCGCCTGGCAGGTGTGGCCCGAGGGAGCCCGGCCCGTCCTGGTCACCTCGACCCGATGGCGCCACGTGGTGGTGGCGGGGCTCGTCCGCGACTCCGGGGAGGGCAGCGCGCTGCCGCCCCGGGTGCTCCTGGTCGCCGCGTCCCGTCTCCGCCGCTGAGACGCCGTGAGGTGCGGGTGGCCCACATCTGGCCGGGACGGCCAGGTCCTGACCACGGCCGGCGCGCCTCGGCTCCCGCGTCGGTCCCAAACCCGCGTCGTTCCAGGGGACGGCCGGGAAGCCCCCGTGTGGCACGGTCCCTGCTCGGGTACGACTTCGATGGTCGAGTTGATCGTGGTCCGGCGGGGCGAAACCGATCTCTTCCGGGTGTTGCAGGAGCGCTTCGCCTCCGGTGTCGCCCCCGCGCAGGTGATCTGGGACCGCCGGGTGCGGGATCGCCGCGTGATCATCCGCGAGGACGTGATCGAGCGCCGGGGAGCGGAGCGACGCGGGTCGGCGCCCTCCACCTGGACGTCCCACGGCTTCGTCATGGCTCGGCCCCGGGCCGTGGCGGGCGCCGCGGACGCCGACCCACGGCCGACGGCCCGGCCGCCATTGCCCCGGGTCTCGCCCAGGGGCTGATCGCCGCGGCCACCGGCCGCCAGGACGCCGGCGCGTGCGGACACCCCGCGCCGCGTGGTCTCCGGACCGACGCGGACCACGCGCGTCGATACGCCCTCCTGCTCGGAGGAACGGCCGCCAGCTTCCCGGGCAGTGGCCCTTCAGCCGCCTCCGCGACGTTCGCGACTGAGGAGGCCCGTCCGCCGTCTTGACGGCTCGGCACCGCGGTGGCATAGATGGCACCGTGTCGACCGCGCTGTGGCTCGCCTACCTGGCCCTCGCGCTGGGCCTGATGTGCTACGGGGGCATCCTGATGGCGCTCGGCCTCCGGCGTCCGGCCCGCCCGGCTGGACTTCCC
>CAVWJU010000014.1:0-241913 GCA_963755275.1 uncultured Solirubrobacteraceae bacterium
CGCGGCACGCAGCGCACGGGCGAGCCGACCAAGGCGCGCGGCTGCGACCCGTTCGAGTTCACGGACGGCAGGATCAGCCGCAAGGACTCGTTCCGGAAGAACGACTGGCGCCGGCGGGCCGCGTGTAGCGACACCGCGGCGTGGGCATCAAGCGGTCATGGCTCACGCCGTTCGGGTGACGCTCACGTTGTCCGGCGGGGCGTCGCTCGGCGCCTACCAGGCGGGCGCGACGGCAGCGCTGCTGGTGGCGCTCGAACACCTGCGGGACGAGCATGAGGTCGACGTGCGCGTGGACGCCGTCGGCGGCGCGTCCGCGGGCTCGATCGTCGCGCTGATCGCGGCCTACTCGCTGCTGGAGGGTGTGAGCGGATGCGACGTGCTGCACCAGGCGTGGGTCGAGCGGGTCTCGATCGACACACTGCTGCGGCGCGGATCGCGCGGCCCGCTCTCGCTCGAGGGCGTCCGCGCGGAGCTGCCGGACCTGCTCCGCAGCGCCAAGCGGGGGCCGGCCCAGGAGTACCCGCTCGCGCTGCACGTCGCGCTCACCGGCCTGCGCGGCCTCACCTACGAGCTCGCGGGCCTGCGCCGTGACGAGCCCGTGTCCGCGGTGACCTTCGCCGATTGGAAAGACTTCGTGCTCGAGCCGGGCGGCGGCCCGGCACAGTACTTCGAGCCGCATCTGCGCTCGCCGCTCGACGCCGTACTCGCTTCGGCCTCGCATCCGGGTGCGTTTGCGCCGCGCGTGCTCGACCGGCGCGAGGACCGCGACGCCTACGAAGGCCAGGGCGTCGCGAATCTTCCCCGTTCAGGGTGGCTCTGGTACACCGACGGAGGCCTCGTTCAGACCGAGCCGGTGGGCCGCACGCTCTCGGCCGCACGTCGCATCGACGGCCCGGCCGGCGCCCATCGGCTGAACCTGCTGATCGACCCGCGCTCGGAGGAGCCCACAGACGCCGAGCAGTGGAGCGACCGCGACTACAACGCGACGTGGGCCGGCGGGCTTGCGCGCGCGCTCGCCGTGCTCCCCGAGCAGGCGCTGTACGAGGATCTGCGCCGGCTGCAGCGCGACAACCGGAGGATCGAGTGGCTCGACGATCTCGAGCAGGCGCTCGACGGGCACCTGGACGAGCGGGCGGCGGACGGGTTGCGCCGCCTGATCGAGCTGATCGACGGCGAGCGCGACGAGATGCGGGCGGGCGGCAGGCACGAGGCCCCCGGCCGCGACGCGCCGGCCGGCGATCTGCTGCGCGGCGCGATCGAGCGGATCAGCGGACTCGCGCGCAAGAGCCTGGTGGACGTCGACGTGATCTCGCCGCTGCTGCTCGAGGGGCGCGACGACGTCGAGAGCGTCGGCGACCTGCTGGCGGGCGAGATGCTGGGCGACTTCGGCGGATTCCTGCAGGCCGACCTGCGTCGCAGCGACTTCGCGCTCGGCTACGCGAGCGTGCTGGCCTGGGCTCCCGAAGGGCTGGCCGCCTGCGGCCTCCCGCAGGCGGCCGTCGACGCCGCGGTCGGGGCGGCGAAAGACTCCACGCCGGAGAACTGGGAGAAGGTGCGGCGCGGAGACGCGGGCGGACGCGACCTGCCCTGGCGCGCGCGCTTCCGGCTCGCCCACTTCCTCCTGCGCGGCGTCCGGTCGCTGCTGCGCCGCTGAGCCGTCGCGTCCGCCCCCATCCGGCGCGCGACCTCGTGCGCGCTATGGAGGTACCCGACGGTCGGCTCGGCGGCGGGGGGTGGCGTCGCGTTCTGGAAGATCGTCGACTGGCGAAGCCCACAAGGCGGGCGCCACCGCGGAAGGCCGCCGAGTCCGAACCCACCAGCATCGACGCGTGAAAGACGAAGCGCATTCGTCGAAACTGGGCACGTCGCCGACGGCCGGTTCGCTGCTCTTATTTTTGCTCGAAGTGGTAGTGGGCACCGCGAGACGTGGAGCGGGGCGCGCACCCGAGCTGTGGTGAGAACGTTCGTCGGTGCTCTGGAACGGCGAAGGAGCCGTCAAGGAGCGAACTCCGAGCATCGGTACCGGGCCTTCGACGGGCGCCCGGAATCGCTGTCAAGGCGTAGGCGGCGACAGTCCGGCGGCCCCGACACAAACGACCGCCGCCGCGTGATGAACCATCCGGCTTGGCCTGCCAAGGTACCGGTTGTGATCAGTGCGTACGGGACAGGCCTGGTGAATCTCGCCGAGATGATGGTCCTCAAGGACGGCAACGTGTTCTCCGTGACCTGCCGTGACGGCTCGTTGCCCGTCGACAGCCCGCATCCGCTGGGCATCTACATGGACGACTGCCGGTTCCTTTCCGGCCACGAGCTGACGTTGGCGGGCGAGCGCCTTCGTCTGCTCGTGACTACGGGTGCCGGCGGCGGCGCGGTCTCGCACGAGCTGACCAATCCGCAGCTGAGATTGCCCGACGGTCGCGAGCTGCCACTGCAGACGGTCGGCGTGCGCCTGGAGCGGCGACTGGACGCCGGCGGGGCGGTGCACGAGCGCGTGCGCGTGCATTCGTACGCGCGTGGGCGCGTGGAGGCCGATCTGGTCCTGCGACTGCGCGCGGACTTCGCACCGATGCTTGCCGTTCGCGGTATCGTCGCGCCGTCCGACGCGAGCGGGCTGACCACGGAGGCGGTCGACGGGGGCTTGCGGATGCAGGCGCGCGGGCGCGACGGCGTCGTGCGCGCGACGACGGTGACTGCCGCGTCGCCGCCGGCCGTGGTCGAGGGATCGGACCTGCGTTTCGCGCTGTCGCTGGATCCCGGCGGCGAAACGGCGATCGACATTCAGTACGCGCTCAGCGAGGGCGACGGCTCGCCCTCGCGGCCCCAGAGCTTCCCGGTCCGGACGCGCGTCCAAGTCGACGACGCGCTCGTCCAGCGCGTGGTCGAGCGCTCGGTCGCCGACCTCCAGGCCCTCCGCTCGCGGCTCGACGGCTTCCATTATTTCAGCGCCGGCATCCCGTGGTACGCGACGCTGTTCGGCCGCGACAGCATCATCACCGCGATGCAATGCCTGGCGTGGTCGCCGCAGGTGCCGGAGGAGACGCTGCGGCTGCTGGCCGATCTGCTCGGCCGCCGCGAGGACCCCGTGCATGAGGAGCAGCCCGGCAAGGTGCTGCACGAGCTGCGCGTCGGCGAGGTCGCCGGCGCCGATCTCACGCCGCTCGCGCGCTACTACGGCACCGTCGACGCGACGCCGCTCTGGCTGTGCCTGCTCTGCGACCACGCCGACTGGAGCGGCGACCTCACGCTATTCCGGCAGCTGCGTCCCCAGGTGGAGGCGATGCTGGAGTGGATCGACGGGCCCGGTGACAGCGACGGCGACGGCCTGCTCGACTACGCCGCTCGGGGCCGGTCGGGCCTGCGCAACCAGGGCTGGAAGGACTCCGAGGAGGGCATCTGCGACGAGGACGGGCGCTGGCTGGAGCCGCCGATCGCGCTCGTGGAGGCACAGGCGTACGTCGTGCGGGCGAAGGACCGGGTCGCCGGCCTCTACCAGCTCGACGGTGACGCCGCGACGGCGGCGTGCCTGCGCGCCGGGAGCAGGCGGGTGGTCGAGCTGCTCGAGCGCTTCTGGCTCGACGACCGGGGCTACTACGCGATGGCGCTCGACGGCAGCGCCCGCCCCACCCGCGCGCTCGCGTCCAACCAGGGCCACCTGCTGTGGGCGAGGGCCGTCACGCCGGAGCGGGCGCGCGCGATCCGCGACGCGCTGATGGGCGAGCGCATGTTCACCGGCTGGGGCATCCGTACGCTCGGGTCCGGCCAGCCGGCCTACAACCCGGTCGGCTACCACCTCGGCACGGTGTGGCCACACGACACCGCCATCATCGCCGCCGGACTGCGCGAGTACCGCATGGACGAAGACTTCGCGCGCGTCTTCGAAGGCCTGCTCGACGCGGCCTCGCACTCGGACTCCTACCGCCTGCCCGAACTGTTCGCCGGCTTCTCGCGCGCGGAGTTCGCCGCGCCGGTGCCGTACCCCGTCGCCTGCCAGCCGCAGGCGTGGGCCGCCGGCACGATCCCGTACCTCACCCAGGCCGGGCTGGGGCTGATCCCGGATGGGCTGCACGGGCGACTGAGCATCCGGCGGCCCTCGCTGCCGCGCGACGTCGATCGCGTGGACGTGCGCGGGCTGCGCATCGCGGGCTCGAGCGTCGACCTGCAATTCGAGCGGGCGGCCGGTGGGCACGTCATGCTGGCCGACGCCCACGTCGAGGGCGACGTCCTCGTCTCGCTCGAGATCCGCGCGTAGGAGTCGCGAGGCGATGAGCGACGCCGCGGCCCCGGCAAAGGCAACCCGAGAAGAGAAGTCCCAACGCCATGCCCGCAGCCGAACGCACCACGCGGATGACGTGATGGGCGTCATGAAGCTCTCTGTCGATCCGACGTCCTAGTAGGCCATATGGCGCGGTGAATGCGAGGCGTTCGCATTGACCGCCGGAAGGTATGAGGCCGGGGGCTCCTCACCGGCGTTGGTCTGGCCGGGGATGGGCTCGGGCTAAGCTAAACACGGGTGAGTGACGAGGTCCGGCCTTGGCCGAGAAGGTCGCCGTCGTCGTCACCGAACTCACCGGCTTTGTGGGCCGCCGCGACCGGTCGACGGGCCCGCGATTGACAGCCCTGCCGATCGGTGGGCCGGACGCCGGGCCGAGGGCCCAGTACGCGCGATTGGTCTTTGAGTAACCGCCGCGGGGCCACGCTGGTCCCTTAATCGCGCAGGCCGGGCAGCTGACTTGCGGCCACCGCGTCGCCACGAATGGACGTCAGGGACGACCGCGGACGGTGTGTCAATTTCGATTGTCGGCGGCGACTGCGCGGCTGCTGGCATGGGTAGGAGCCACGCGTCGCGCGACCGCGCGGGGAACGTCGGGAAGTTGAGGGAGCCATGCTGGCCATTCGTCGCCTGCGTAGCCCAGGCCTACCGGCGACGCACCCGCATCGTCGGACGCGACGGTAACCCCCACCCACAGTCATACAGCTTGCGAAGGTTCCCATGACGCATTTGGCTCTCCTCGCGCCTCCCTGGATCCCGATCCCCCCGCCGGCATACGGCGGGATCGAGCAGGTCGTGCGCCTCTTGTCGGCCGGCCTAGTCGAGGCCGGGCACCGCGTGACGCTGTTCGCGCCACCGGGATCTGAATCGCCGGCCGACGTGCACTCGCCGCTGGAGGAGGCGCATCCCAACGAGATCCAGTTCTCGATGTGGGAGGTTGAGCACGTCGCGCGCAGCTTCGACGCGATCGACGCCGCCGCCGCGGACGGCGATCCGTTCGATGTCGTGCACGATCACACCGGCTTCGCCGCGCTCGCGATGGCCAACCGTCTCGGGACACCGTTGGTGCATACGCTGCACGGTCCGTTCGAGCCTGACCTGTTCCGCTTCTACGACTGTCACGGGGACAAGGGGCAGCTCGTGGCCATCAGTGCGGCCCAGCGGGACGACGCGCCGGAACATCTGCGCGACGACATCGTGGTCATCCCCAATCCACTCGCCGTCGAAGAATGGCCCTTCGCCGGGGACCCAGGCGAATACCTCTTATGGATCGGGCGCATGAACGACGACAAAGGACCGCAGCGCGCGATCGCCGCGGCGCGCGCCGCGGACGTCCCGCTCGTGCTGGCCGGCCCGATCCCTCGCGGGCACGAGGAGTTCTTCGCGCGCGAAGTTGAGCCGCAGATCGACGACGACCTCGTCCGCTACACAGGTGAAGTCGGCGAGGAGGGCAAGCGCGAACTGTACACCGGTGCGCGGGCACTGTTGATGCCGATCCGCTGGGCCGAGCCGTTCGGGATGGTGATGGTCGAGGCGATGGCGTGCGGCACGCCGGTCATCGCCTTCCCGGAGGGCTCGGCCGCGGAGGTGATGATCGACGGCGAGACCGGCTTCCTAGTCGAGGACGAGGACGCGATGGCGCGCGCCGTCGGCCGGCTCGGCGAGATCGACCGCGAGCGCTGCCGCGCATCGGTGCGCGAGCGCTTCGATGTCCCTTCGATCGTCGCGCGCTACGAGCGGGTCTACGATCGCGCGCGCCAACGCCGCGGGCGCAACCGCGGCCGCGTGGTGCCGCCCTCGTCGGGGCACTCGGGCCGGACCGCAGCCAGTGCATCCGCACTGCGCGGACCTCATCTATAACCCGGACGACCCGGCCGCTAACACGCGACGACACGTCCGCACTGAGTGAGCGCCCTCGCCCACGCGTAAGTAAGCGCCGACACCGAGCGCTCGACGAACCGGCCCACGCTTTCGGCTTCCCGACCCCATGAACTCGCTCGCTAACGACCAGCCGAGTGAACGATGCACCTGCATACGGCCAGTCCGGTCGTCGACGAACGTGAGTCCGGAAGAACGCGTTCCGGCGTGCGGCAGTCGAGCACGCGCAGAGTGTCGAAATTGTGGACGAGCGAGAACGGCTCATAACTTCCGAGCGGCGGTCGACGGGCCGGATCAGTGAAGCCGCGGGAGGGCGAGTCCGACGCTCGCGGGGATCATCGGCGGTCGCCGCGCGTGCACGGTCTGGATGATCTCGTCGGGGTCGATGCCCTGCAGGTAAATCGATGTCACGCCGAGATTGCGATGTCCGAGTTGGCGTTGGATGACGTTCAGCGGCACGCCCTCGCGCAGCAACTCCAGCGCGTGCGCGTGGCGCAGTTGATGCGGCGCAAAGCGCCGACGCACTCCGGCGTGCGCGGCGCGTCGGGCCAGCGCGGCGCGTGCCGCGGAGGGGTGCCACGCGCGACCTTGCGTGCGGCCGTTGATCACGCAGAACAGCGGCCCGACGGGCATCTGCTCGCGCGCCCGCAGCCACGGCTCGAGCTGTTCGAAGCCCCACTCGTCCATCCCGACCTCGCGGCGGCGGCCGCCCTTGCCGCGACGGACCAGCACCGAGCCGCGCCGGCGGTCGAGATCGAGCTCGCTCAGATCGAGCGCTTCCTGAATGCGCAGCCCCGCGCGCCAGAGCACGGCGATCAATCCGCGCGCGATCGCCATGGAGCCCGTCGCCGCAGCAGCGCATGACCGCGATGATCTCCTCGGTGCCCGGCGGATCGGCCGGGTAGTGGCGGCCCCTTGCTGCGCGGCGGTCGCCCGGCGAGATAGCCGGGCACGGTGGCCGGGGACCGGCGGCGACCGAGCGAATCCAGCGGCGGTGAAACGGGCAAGGCGTCTCCTCAGGGCTCGACGCGGAGAGCAGCATGGCCTACAACACGATTGATGCGACCTCCGGCGCCGCATCAGACGACCACGTCTCCGCGTTCCCGTGAGCCGAGCGACCGTGCACATCGCGTCGAACATCGTGGAAGCAGCGCATCGTGATTCGACGCGGTTTCGTCGAATAGCGAGACTTCGCTCGTCGTCCATTGCGATAGAGCGCGGCCGCCAACTCACGTTGCCGCTTCTGTCTCTTTGCTGTCGCGGGCAAGGGCTTGCCCAGGAATCGCGCGTCTAGTAGAGGCGGATGGGTCGCCGCTGGTTTGCCGCGGTGGTGGCTTGGAGTGTCGTGATCGCTTGCCGGATGACGCGGGAGACGTGCATTTGGGAGATCCCGAGGCGGGCTCCGATCTCGGCTTGCGTGAGGTCGTTCTCGAAGCGCAGGCGGAGGATGGTGCGCTCGCGGTCGGAGAGCGTGTTGAGCAGTCCGTCGACGAACGCGGCGTCCTCGACGCGCTCGAAGCCGGGCTCGTTGGCGGCGAGGAAGTCGATCGCGTGGTCGCCTTCGTCGGTGAGCGGCTGGTCGAGCGAGTCGGGGTGGTGTGCGGTGGCGGCGGCGTGGGCCTCGAGGATCTGTTCGATCGTCGCGTTGGCGCGCTCGGCGAGTTCGGCCGGGGTGGGTGAGCGTCCGAGTTCGCCGGTCAGCGTGTGGCTGATGGTGTCGACGCGCAGCTTGAGCTCTTGGAGGTCGCGCGGCACGCGGACCGTCCAGCCGTGGTCGCGGAAGTAGCGCTTGAGCTCTCCGAGGATGGTCGGGACGGCAAAGCTCGTGAACGCGAGTCCGCGCCCGGGGTCGAATCGCTCGATCGCCTTGAGGAGGCCGAGCGAGGCGACCTGTTGGAGATCGTCGGCGTCGGCGCCGCCGTGATAGCGGCGAGCGAGGTGGTAGGCGAGGGGGAGAAAGCGGGCGACGAGTGCGTCGCGTGTCGCCGGATCATGATCGCGGCGATAGCGTGCGAAGAGTCGGGCGGCATCGTGTTGCGCGGTCCGCTCCGGAGGAAGAGAGGCTGTGCTCGCCATGCGCTTAGCCCGCCGGCACCAGCGCCGTGGCCGCTTCCGCCGGCGAGGCGTAGAGAAACAGGAGGTCGGCGATGCCGGCCTCCTCGAACAGCCGTCGCACGGGTCCGGGCGGGCAGACGATGGCGAGTGCGCGGTCCTCGCGGGCCAAGAGGGCTCGAGCGTGCAGGATCAGGCGTAGGCCGCTGGAATCCAGGAACTCGACCTCGCAGAGGTCAAGGACGAACGCCCCGGCGCTGTCGCGGATGGCGCGGTCGAGCGCCAACTCCAACGCGGGCACCGCGGCGATGTCGACCTCGCCGCGGACGGCGACGGCCGGCGCTTTCTGCAGCTGGGCGTCGACGACCTCGAACCGTTGCGGTGCGCGGCTCGTCATCGAATGCCGCCGTGACGGCTGCTGGTGGATTCGCTGGGGTCGCGGTCGACGGCGTCGTCAGCCGCCACAAACGGCAGCACCTGGTCGAGTCCGCTCACCTGAATCGCTTTGTCCGCCGGCGCCGCAGGTGCGATCAGCGTCAGCTGGAATCCGTCGCGCTGCGCGCGCTGGTGGAGCGCGACCAGCAGGCGCAGACCCGTGGAGTCGATGAAGGACAGGCCGCGCAGATCGAGCACCAGGCGCGCGGCGTTCTCGACTCGATCCAGCGCGGCGCGCAGCGTCTCAACGGTGGCAAGGTCGAGTTCGCCGCGGGGCCGCACGATCGCGACATCGTCGCGCCGCCGCACGTCGACGGCGAACGGCTGCGGACGAGCCTGCCCGACCGCCGCAGCGGATCCAGGGCGACTCGCGCCGTTGGATGACGAGCTCGTTTCCACGCCGGTCAGCTCTAGACGACCGCCGGACTCGGCGCGCTGGCGACGATCAAAGCCCAACATGGGAGCGACCGTATCACGTTGTGATGAGTTTGTGAAGAGGTTAGTCCTTCAAAACCTCGTCAGATACGGATCGGTACCTCGCCATTCGCTGGCGCGATCGGTTAGCATCCACGACCGTGTCTGATGCACCTGGCGGCAGCCGCGGCGTCTACAGCATCGGTGCGGTGGCTCGAATGCTCGACCTTCCCGTCGCGACGATCCGTAACTGGGAGGAGCGCTACGCGTCGATCGTCCCGGAGCGGAGCCCGGGGGGACACCGCCTGTACTCACGCGATCACGTCGAGCAGCTGCGCTTCATCGCGGCGGAGGTGTCGCGTGGGCTCTCGGCGGCCGATGCGCATCGACTGCTCGCCGAACGCAGCGCGGGGGCCAGCCGGCAATCCAGGACGGCCCCGGCGCTCGTACGCGGCTGCTCGTGCTGCTCGCCGAACGCGATCCTGTGGCGGCGGACCTCGCGCAGTTCTTCCTGCGCACCGAGGGGTATGACGTGCACCTGGCGTTGGCCGTCGATGAAGCCGAGGAGCGGTGGGTCGAGAGTCGACCCCAGCTCGCGATCGTGGAGCTGATGATCTCCGGAGGTCGGGGCGTGGAACTGTGCCGACGCCTGAAGCAGCACGAGGCCGGAGCCGTGCTCGCCATCTCGGTCCTTGAGGCTCGAGATGAGGCGCTGGCCGCCGGCGCTGACGCCTTTCTGCAGAAGCCGCTTGACCCGCTCGAACTGGTCTCGACCGTCAAGGACCTGCTCGGAGCGAGCGCGCTGGTCGCTCACCGCGGGCCGGAGAGTCGCCTAGTGGACGAGCGCGGTTCAAGCGGCGACGAAGGCCTTGACCGGATCCTCGGCGGCGGTCTGCCGCTGAACGGCATCAACCTGATCATGGGGCGACCAGGCTCGGGCAAGACGATCCTCTGCCAGCAGTTCATGTTCGCCCGCGCCACCGAGGAGCGCCCGGCGGTCTACCTGTCGACGGTCTCGGAACCGTTCGAGAAGATCCTCCGCTACGCCCAGACGCTCAGCTTCTTCGATCGCGGCGCGATCGGCCGGTCGATCTTCTACGAGGACCTCGGCCCGGCCGTCGCCGGCGAGGGCGGGCTCACCGCCGTCACCGAGCGGATCGGCGCGCTGATCAAGGAGCACCGCCCGGGGATCATCGCGATCGACAGCTTCAAGGCGCTGGCCGCGTTCGCGGATGACGCGCGCGGGTTCCGGCGCTTCCTGCACGACCTCGCCGCACTACTCACGGCCTTCTCCGCCACCTCCTTCTGGATCGGGGAATACAGCGAGGACGAGTCGCGCACGGCGCCGGAGTTCGCCGTGGCCGACGGGATCATCTCGCTCGCGACCGAGCGCATGAGCGAGCGCACGCTCCGGCTGATCGAAGTGACCAAGCTGCGCGGGAGCGACTTCCGCTCCGGACGTCACACATATCGTCTCTCCACGGACGGCATCACGGTCTTCCCCCGGCTCGCCGATCCCCTCCGCGAGGAGGACTACCGGCTCAGCGACGACCGGATCTCGTCCGGCATCGCGCCGCTGGACACGATGCTCGCCGAGGGCTACAGACCCGGGAGCTCCACGCTCGTGGCCGGGCCGTCGGGTATCGGCAAGACCTTGATGGGACTGCACTTCATCTTCAGCGGCGCCGCGAACGGCCAGCCCGGCGTGATCGCGAGCCTGCAGGAGAATCCGATCCAACTGGAGAGGGTCGCCCGCGGCTTCGGATGGTCGCTGGACAACGAGCGCGTCGCCGTCATGTACCGGTCCCCCAACGACGTCTACATCGACGAATGGGTCTACCAGCTGCTCGACCTCATCGAGACCACCGGCGCCAAGCGCGTCATGATCGACAGCCTCAGCGACCTGCAGTACGCAACCCCCGATCCCATCCGTTTCCGCGAGTTCATCTACTCGCTCACGCAACGCCTCTCGCGCGCCGGCATCAGCCCGATCATGACCAGCGAGATACCCGACCTCTTCCACGTCGGCCGCCTCGCCGAATACGGCATCTCGCACCTCTCCGACAACGTCATCCTGCTGCAGTACCTGCGCGCCGAATCACGCCTCCTACGCACCGTGACGATCCTCAAATCACGCGCAAGCGCCCACGACCCCGCGATCCGCGAGTTCGAGATCACCCCCGACGGAATAATCCTCGGAGATCCGATCGCCGGCGAGCCCATCTAGCCCAGCTGCCCCGGCACGTTGTGAGCGGCTCGCGAAAGTGCCGCTGATGTGGAAAATGCACCACTCTGGCTGGCTCTCGCGGTCGTCGACCGGCGCCACTGTGCCATCGCGAACGCGAGTGACGAATTCGTTTGTCCTCGGGGTCTTCTCGGCGGGTTAAGGAGGTGAAGGCATCGATCCGTCGCGGCGGGCCCGGCTCGGCAAGAGTCGGCCAGCGTCGCGAGAAAGGAGACGCGAGGTGACCAGTTCGAAGCGGTTTAGCAGCCAGTCGGGCGAGCCGGAGCCCGTCGTCGGCGAAACCTCAGCGGTTGTCGTCGCGGCGACGGAAGCGCGGTTGTACCGGCAGCTGTTCGATCGGGAGTCGTTGGCCGATTATCTGCGGCTGTCGACAGACACGGTGGATCGGCTGGTGAAGGCTGGCAAGTTGCCGTGCGTGCGCATCGGGGCGCAGGTCCGGTTCACGCTCGAGGACGTGGAGGGCTTCATCGAGCACAACCGCTGCGCAGGGCCGGCGCGATGACCGGATCGGCGGACTCGGGTTTGGGCGAGCGGGCGCGCAAGCCAATCGGTGTCGCGCGCGTTCGGCGGCCCGTGCGAGACGTGGACAGGCTGTGGCGAGCGCGCTATGTCGACCTCGACGGCACCGTTCGCCAGGCCGGCCGGTTCGACCGCAAAGGGGATGCTGTCGCGCACACGGCTGAGTTGGTCGCGCGGCTCAACCGCGAGGGTCGGCGCGCGTCAAGCGTGCCGACGCTGGTCGAGTTCCTGGAGACGTTGGCCGCGGCGCTTTCCACGCCATCCCCGGACCCAGGCGACCAACACGGAACGAATTCGGCACTACCTGCTGCCGCTGTTGCCTGAGCGGGGCGCGGTACCGCTGGACGAGCTGCGGCGCGCTGATCTGCGCGATGTCCAGGACGCGCTGCTGCGGCGCCGGCTGGCCAAGAGCACGATCGATGGCGCGTTTTCCGCGCTGTCGGCGCTGTTGCGCGACGCCGTCGATATCGAGCTGATCGAAGTGCTGCCAGCTCAACTGGAACGCGATGCTCGACCTCGCGCCACGATGGACGACGCAGCCCTGCGCCAGGCGGCTTCACGGCACCCTCGAAGCCCGCGGGCGGCTTCCATCCGCCGCACTTAGGGGTCGTAGTGCTGGCTGCGGTCGAGCCGATCGCCGGCCGGGACGCCGGCGCGCCTCCCTTGGTCGTGGCCGTCCCAGGCTGCCCGTGACGAGTGCCGGTAGTCGATCGCTCTCCCGACTTGACAGACGGCGCGCCTCGGTTCTTCCCGCCCAACGTCGTGGGAACGGCTTGCACGAGCGCGGCGTCGACCCGGCGCGTCGCCAGGTAGCTCGCGGTCCGTCCGATAAGCCCGCCGCTGGACGCTCCGAACATGGCCATCCGAGCGAGCGATTTCGGCAGCATCACCGCCACCCACAGCAGGGCGATCGCCACCAACGGCATCACCAAGGCGTCCATGAACCCGCTCGCGCCCTTCAGCGACAGCGCATCGACGCCAACGGCGGCGAACGTGGCGAAACTTACGGCCCACGCCAGCGGCACGACGAGCACCGTCGCGAACGCCCGCATCGCTGTTCGCGCGATCCACGCCAGCTCGGGCAGCGCCACAGCATCACGGCCAGCGGCATCCCGACGAACACCAGCGCCGTCGCCGCGCTTACCGCGATCTTGTACACCAACAGGGCGAGCAACAGCGTCGCCGCGACGATCGCGATCAGGATCGCGATGATGTTGAGCGTGATGGCGGCACCGAAGGACACGGCGAACAGCCGCGCGGTGTCGTCGAGCACGCTTCCGTTGCCCAGCACGGCGCGGCCGGCCTCGTTCGCTAGTTCGGCGCTGTGGCGGAACAGCCACGGCCACAGCACGATCAGCAGCGCGGCCGCGACGGTCCGTGCCAGACCCTCCAATGCTTCAAGCCCACCCGAGCCCGTCAGCCCGGCCGCCCAGTAGCGGATCGCCGACACGGTTCCGACGGCGCCGAGCGCGGCGAACGCCATCGCGGTTGTCGTCGCGCCGAGTTGCGCCAGGTTGCTGCCGTGCCGCCCGGCCCGTGCGGTAGCTGGATCGACCGCGTAGTCGGGCACCGCGACCAGCCATGCCAGCAGTTCGCGGTTGATCAGCTTCGCCGGCCACGCGAACAGCGCCTTCATGATGGCGCCGAACGCCTCGACGGCCGCGTTCGCGACGCCGCCGGTGATGGCGTCCACGCCTGCGCCGAGGACATCGTCGATCCCGCCCAAGGGGTTGATCGGGATCGCGTCCGCAGGCTCGGGCGCGGCCAACACCAGCGCACACACGGCACCGATCGCCAGCATCCCGGCCAAGAACACCGTCCGCATCATGTGCTTAGGCGACGATGCCCTTGACCGACCCGAGGAAGATCAGCGTTCCCAGCGAGGCGCCGATGATGACCATGCCGCGGCGGCTGCCGAACATGACCGCGCCGGCGCCGATGATGCAGCCCAGCGGCGCCATCGCGGCCATCGCCACCAGCGCCGGCGACAGCAGCGCGTTGGCCGCGTTCACGAACCCCTCCAGACCTTCGGCCGAATCCGGGATGCTCGCCGCCCGACGCACGATGCCGGCAACCCCTCCTGAACACAGGGCGGCCGCGAGACCGAGAGCCAGCGCTACCGCGCGATAAGAACGATGCAAAGTCACCTTGGAACCTCCTCGGAGCTAGGCTCTGACGAGCGGGCGCGCCGAGCACGCCTGCACTTGTCACATAGGGAGGCTTCAGGCGGCTGCCTGCCGCGCATCGCAAATTTCGCAGCCCATAGCGATGTCGTGCCGCTCTGTCAGTGCGTCAGCGGCCGGATCCGCGTCGGGTTCTGCTCTGGCTCGCTCGCCGTCCTGCATGGGTGCCGCCGAGCTCGCGCGGCTGCCGGAGCGGCGCGTCGCGAGCGTCACTGCGACGAGGGCCTCGCTCTTTGGTCAGCCGTAGTTCGGAGTCTTCGGCAGCCGCGCGGTCCCGCTTCGCTCCCAGCGCGGGAACGCCGTCTGATCGAGGCGGCGGATGTCGCCGCGCAGGAGGCCGCCCTGCCCTGACTCGAAGGCCGTCAGCCACTGCGTCAGGTCGTCGATGCCGAGCACCCAGCCTCGGCAACGGCTCTCCGCCTGCCCGCCGACCCACGAGCGAATCTCGGTCCTGCCGAAGGCGAGGCACATCACCACCTGGATCTCGCCCGCCCAGCCTGGGAGCTGACGCTGGAGTCGATCCGCCAACGCCGTGAGCGCATGAAGATCACCGATTGTCCAGGCACCGTCGGTTGCGCACACGACGAACACGCCGCTCGGGCCGACGAGGACAAATGGGATCCTGCGCTCGTCCTCGAGCACGTGCTTCTCGACGAGCCACACGTCCTCCGGCAGTACGTCCAGCGCCGCCGACACGCGCTGCTCGGCGACCCACAGCCGCCGACTGCGCTCGAGCGTGCGCGCGAACGGGGCGATCGTCTCGTGAGCGAGCGTCGTCGGCTCCGATTCAGCCTCATGCGCCGGCTCGGCACGCTCCGTCGGCAGCTCGCCCGCACTCGACTCCGGGGTGGTGGCGACCGGGGCGACGCCCTCATTGCTCCCGCTCTCCACGACGCCGCCAGGACGTTGCTCGACCCGCACGGGTGACCGGTCGTGGCGTTTCCGCCGACGCGCGAACGCTCGTACGAGGACGCCGGCGAGCACGAGCATGACCGCGATCCATACGATGATCGCCAGCGTCCCGTCGAGCCCCGCGATCGTGTCGCTGGCCGCCAGCACGCCGACTCACTACCAGCGCGCTCGTCGCTGTGCTCGCTTGGCCGAGGCTCGGCGCGCCTTATGCTGCGCGCGCTCTTCGCGCCGGCGCGGCGTCAGCGTGGTCTTGACCAAACAGGTCGTGGTTACCCACCGGCCGGCCTGCGGCGCCAGGGGGAGCGCGAACGTATCGCCGATGATCAGGTAGTACGGCTTCGTTGCGGCGGATCGAGACCAGTCAGGCGGCTCGGTCACGATCTCGCCGTTGACGACGAGCCGCTCGAGCTCGGTCCGAGCGGCCGCGAGCTCCAGAGCGGGCCTCGCGCGCTCTCGGAATTGCGCAACGGCGTGTCCACTGAGGTCGATGTCATCGAGCGGCGGGACCGCACTGCTAGGCACGTGCACACGGTAGACCCTTCGGCGGCGCCTTCGCTCAGCCACCGAGTGCTGAGTCCGCGCCCGTCGGCGATCAGCAGTCGCCGGCGACCGATCTGGCGCGCGCTATCCACCTCAATCAACCGGTGCCCCGTTTCTTTGCAGTTGCAATTGTGCGTTTGGCCGCACCAGAGCATGCGCTGCGTTTCAGCATCGATGCTGCTATTTTGACAGCATGAGTGTGGCGATCACCATCCGTGACGTACCTGACGAGGTCCGTGACGAGCTCGCCGCGCGGGCCGCGCGATCGGGACGCTCGCTGCAGGAGTACGTGCGCGCGATGCTTGTCGATGCCGCCGCGCGCCCGCCGGTCGAGGACGTGATCGCTCGCGCCCGCGCGCGCGTGGACGCCACAGGGGTGCGCGTCGACGCAGGGTCGATCCTCGCGGCCCGCGACGCCGACCGCCGTTGAGCCCGCGCGTGGTGTGCGACGCCTCGGCGCTCGTCGCGCTGCTGCTCGACAGCGGCCGCGACGGGCAGTGGGCGGCGCGGGCGCTGCGCGGCGCCACGCTGGCCGCCCCCAGCCTGCTGGCGTTCGAGACCGCCAACATCATCCGCCGCCACGAGCTCGCCAGCGCCATCAGCGCCGACCAGGCCGCACAGGCGCACGGCGACCTGCTCGAGTTCGCGATCGAAGCCTGGCCTTACGAGCTGCTCGCCCGGCGGGCCTGGGAACTGCGCCGCAACCTTTCAAGCTATGACGCCAGCTACGTCGCGCTCGCCGAGCTGCTCGACGCCGACCTCGTGACGCTCGATCGCCGGATCAGCCGCGCGCCCGGCCTGCGTTGCACCGTCACTACGCCGTGACGATCATGCCGCGCGCGGCGTCGCCGTGACGATCTGCGGGTGCGGCAGCGGACACGAATCCCGGCGCCCGGCGCAGTACGCGGCCTGCTCGCGAGCGTAATCGAGCGCCAGGGCCTGGGCCTGACTGACCAGATCGTCGTGCCCGGTCAACGTCTCGACCAGCACGAGACCCGCCGCTGACGCGTCGAAGATCTGCCAGCGCCCGGCCTCGTCGAGCGCGATGTAGACCGCATGCCACCCGTCCGGCGAACGGTAGCCGGCGCAGATCCGCGTCAGGTCGGACGGTTCCGGAGGCTCGTCTGCGATCAGCATCCGTCGACCTCGCACGGCGCGTAGCCCATCGCCCGCGCCAATCGCCCGGCGTTCTGGACGCTGATCGTCGTCAGAATCCGCCCTTGGTACGTGCGTCCCCGCCCGTCGCGCGCGTACCCCTCACCCGCCTGTGGATGTCCGGTGTCAGTGGCCACATAGGCGCGGCCGACCAGGACCCAACCGTTCATGGCGCCGAGATCGAACTCCTCGACCAGACTCGCCGCGCGGCCCAGCCAACCTCCCGCGACGGCGTGGTTGCCGAGGCTCATCCGATAGGCCAGCGAGAGATAAAACGCGGCAAGCACAGCCTGCTTCGGGGCCGGCCGGCGGCGAAACGCCGCGTACGCCCGCTCCCAGTGACGAAGCGAGTCCTCCGTCTCACCAAGCCACCACAACGCCACGCCGAGCCCGAACAGCACCTCACCCGACTCCTCGCACTCGAGCACCGCCTCAAACGCCGCCTTGGCCGCGGACCATTCACCGGCCTCGATCGCCCGCTGCGCCCTCCCCAGAAGCGCTCCGTTATCCGCTTGCACGACGCGATCCTATTCCCGCTCAGTGCACGCCGTTCGCTCCGCTTGCGCAGACGACCCGGCGTCTCTGCCGGCGACCGATCACTCCCGCCGCGCACGAACACCACGAGCGCCCTCCGGCTCGACCGGATGAATGCGGTGCATCGGCACCACGCCGCCGCATGACCTCTCAACAGGGCGGGCTCGAACACCGTTGCCCTCCCCAGTCGCAAGGAAGCGGGACGGCCGCAGCTCGCGGGCAAGAAGTGCGTTTTGGGAAGCGTCACTCTGATCACTCTCAGGGACTCCGCTCACGCGCGATCGGAGGAGGAGCGCCAGCGCTATCGCTTGTGCCTCCATCATCTGACCTGAACGGTCCGAGCTGAAGCGAAGGACGGCTGGCTGCAGCCGGGCCGCTTGGGCGCACCGAGGCTAGCCGGACGCAGCAGGATCGTGGGTCGGCCTCGGCGAGCGGGTTGGCGCATTCCATGACGGCGGACCGGTCCGGCGCGCGGCGGGTGACTGGAGGTCTTCGCGCGTTCTGGCCGGGCTGACATCTCGGCGCTGGCAACGCTACGGCGCGCGCGATGCGGACACGAAGCCGCCGCTGTTGTCCTGGATGATCGGGACAATCGCGACCGGCTGGCCGGAAACCGTCTGGAACGCCACTGTCGGTCCGCTGACGCCGGTCGCGTCAATGGGCGTGAGTAGGTCGGGCGCGCCGAACGGCACGCCTGGCCGGGGCGACAGCGCGGTGTAGGTGGAGGTGCGGGTCTGCGTGTCGAACTGCGAGTAGACGATCGCCGCCTGGCCGCTCGGTCCCACCGCCGCGTCGCCGACCGCGGCGTTCGCCGCGTCGCTCGAGACGACTTGGGCGGCTCGCAGGCCGTCGCTCGTCAGCCGGGCGGCCTTGACACCGATCCCGGTGTTGGCGTGCACCGCGCCGGTCCAGGTGATGGCGATGGCGCCGCTGCCGGTCACGAGCGGGAACGCCATCGCGTTCTCCGTGACGAAGCTACCGTTGATGCGCAGCGTCGCCTTCTCCAGCGGGTAGGCGTGCGAGCCCTTCCCGGGCCGCCGTTGGGCGGTGCCCGCGATCAGCCGCGTCGGCCGGCTCTCGCGGATATCGGCCGCGTCCCATGCCACGACGAAGCTGCCGCCCGGAGTCACGGCCGCCTGCAGCGAGGTGTTCGGCACGCCGGGAGCCTTCGCGACGTTGAGCACCGAGCCCCAACCGTGGCCCGCGTGGCGCACGCGCGCCTCGATGCGCCCGGACCGGATCCACGTGACGATGCGGTCGCCGTGCGTGTTGATCGCGACGGCCGGCGTGAACGCGCCGGGCGAGGAAACCTTCCTCGCCTTGCCGAACTTCCCGCCCGAGGGCCGCTCGATCGTCGACAGACCGTTGCCGCCGGCGTCAAAGAGCACGATCGCGTGACCCGAACGATCGGCCGCCGCGACGAACCCGGTCTCGTACGGCGCCAGCGTCTGCCAGCCTCCCAGGCCGCTGCCGTCCGAGCGGCCGTAGGCGGCGACGAGGCGCAGCTTCGCCCGGTTATACGCGCCGACGGAGGCAACCTGGCCGCTCACCAACAGCACGCGCGTGGTGGCGTACTGCAGCGCCTGGGCGTTGCCCCAACCCACGTCCGGCAGGTTCGCCAGGCGCGTCCAGCCGCCGCCTGGCGCGCGCGAAGCCACGCCGGTGAACCGCGGCTGCGACGCCGTCGGCGCCCCGTCCCAGAGGAACAGCGCGCGGCCCCGGGCGTCGAACGATAGGCGGGCCGGGCCGAGCGCGCCCGGGCCAGCCGGCACGGACTCGGTGGTCCAGATCGCCGCGACGGCGGGCACCGCGAAGCCCAGAAGCAGCATCATCGTTGCGCCCAAGGTGAGAGTCTTATTGCGGGCCCGCATGACGACCTCCTATGTGGTGTGCGGCGTCCGCGCGAGTCGCGCTCTCATACGGCTTCCAACGCCCCTCCCGCACGGAGGTTGCGCCCACGTGAGCCGGCCAAGAGTCGCGTCCCCGCGTGCACCCCGGTCGCGGCACGAGCCGCGCCAGCAGCACCCACGACCAGAACGCGCGTACCCGGCGACGATGAACGTCGCATTGGCGCCGGCACCGAAACGCGACTGCCACCACCGCGTGCAGCCCACCCCGTCGTCGCGAGGAAGGGTGGTCAGGTAGGCGAGAGGCGCCCGGTGTCGCGCGGCGTGGCCGACTGACTCCTGGTTTCATCTCGCCCCCCATCGATCCGTGCGTGCGGTTTCTCCGCACACGGCTCGCCGACGTTCTCCTGGTGGGCGCCGGGTCGCGATGCGCGAGATTTGGTAGGCCGGCCCTTCCCGATCGTTCGCCCCGGGTACCCGGCGGGGATGCAGCGGGCTGGCCCGCGGCCGCGTGGCCAGCGTCGCGCGAGGAGCTTTCGAGCTGCAGGCGGCGTTGGCCGCGGCCGCTCCGTCACCGATGGTCGGGCCGCGGAGGCGATCGGCGGTTGCGCGGTGCGCTTCATGCGCGG
This sequence comes from uncultured Solirubrobacteraceae bacterium, assembly GCA_963755275.1. Classification (GTDB taxonomy): domain Bacteria; phylum Actinomycetota; class Thermoleophilia; order Solirubrobacterales; family Solirubrobacteraceae; genus Solirubrobacter. Next base: position 19,614 of record CAVWJU010000014.1, read on the forward strand.
GGAGACCGTCGCCGACGGCGATCCCGCTTGGGCGGCGGCCGCGGGTGAGCGCGACGTGTCCGTCGGTCGTCGAGCGGCGGATTCTGCGGCGGCGGCGTGCCGCGGAGCTCGAACACCCGTGGGTGCTCGCGGGCGCACAGTCTCGAAACGACACCGCAGTTCGCGCCTGCCTCGGTTAGGGGACACTGGTGGAGCGCATGTCCAAGGATCGGCTGACCCCGCTCGACGCGTCGTTCCTGCACCTGGAGGACGCGTCTTCGCACATGCACGTGGCGGCCGCGTTGCTCTTCATGGGCGAGTCCCCGCGATACGCCGACCTGTTGACGCACGTGGAGTCGCGCCTCGGCCTGGTGCCGCGCTACCGTCAGCGGCTGGCCGAGGTCCCGTTCGCGCAGGCTCGCCCGCGGTGGGTCGATGACGAGCGCTTCGATCTGCGCTTCCACGTCCGCCACACGGGGCTGCCGGAGCCGGGGACGGAGTACGAGCTGCAGGTGCTCGCGGGGCGCGTGTTCTCGCAGCCGCTGCGCCGCGACCGGCCGCTGTGGGAGATGTGGCTCGTCTCCGGCCTGAAGGGTGGACGCTTCGCGATCCTCTCCAAGACGCACCATGCGCTGGTTGACGGCGTCTCGGGCCTGGACATCCTGAGCGTGCTGTTCGCGCCCGACTCGGAGGAGCACGGGAGGCCGTGGCGCCCGCAGCCGTCGCCGTCGACCGCCGGGCTGGTGGCCGAGGCGCTGATCGAGCGCGCGACCACCGCCGGCGAGCTGCTGGGGCCGCTGCGCGCCGCCGCCCGCCGGCCGCGCCGAGCGCTCGGCCGCATCGCGGAGACCGCGGTCGGCGCCGGTGCGATGGCGTGGGCGGGGATGCAGCCCGCGCCGCGGACGCCGTACAACGCGCAGAAGGTCGGCCCCGACCGGCGGTTCACGTGGACGCGCGCGTCGCTCGATGACGTGAAGGCGATCAAGAACGCACTCGGCGGGACCGTCAACGACGTCGTGCTGACCGTCGTAACACTTGCGCTGCGCCGGCACCTGCAACGGCGCGGAGAGGACATCGACGAGCTCGAGCTGAAGGCGTTCGTGCCGGTGAGCGTGCGCAGCGAGGACCAGCGCGGGACGCTCGGCAACCAGGTGTCGGGGATGATCGCGACGCTGCCGGTCTCCGGCTCGGACCCGACGCGCTGCCTGGCGACGATCTCCGCGCAGATGCGAGTGGTCAAGGAGTCCGGGCAGGCGGTCGGCGCCCAGGCGCTGACCGAGCTCAGCGGCTTCGCGCCGCCGACCGTCATCCAGCAGGCGTCGCGGCTGGTCACCCGCCAGCGCTTCGTCAACCTCGTCGTGACCAACGTGCCGGGGCCGCAGTTCCCGCTCTACCTCGACGGGCGCGAGCTGACCGACATGTTCCCGATGGTGCCGCTCGGCTCCAACCTCAACCTCGGGATCGCGATCGTCTCCTACAACGGCACGCTCAACTTCGGACTCGTCGGCGACTTCAATGCCCTGCCCGACCTCGAGGACCTCGCCGACGACTTCCTCGCCGCCTTGCGGGAGCTCGCCGACGCGGCCGGCGTCGGCACCCCCTCACCGAACGGCGACGCCCCATGGCCCGGCTACGACGAGCAGCGGGTGGGCGACATCAACACGCGCCTCCACGGCGCCGGCGGGGACCTCGCCGCGCGCGTGCGCGCCTACGAGCTCGCCCACAAGCACCGCCGCGGCGTCCTCCACGCCACCGAGCGTGAGCTCGCGAACGGTTGAGCCGCAGCCGACACGATGAGGAGTAGGCTCCTGGGGAGGGCTGGCCTGCGGCCGCGGGCCGGTTTCCGCCGGGAGCTTCGCTCTCACCGCCCGCCGCGCGAGTTGTCTGAGAGAGCAGGAAAGGAGCCGGTGATGGCTTCCGGCCAGGAACGAAGACGGTTCGCTCGCTCGCAGCAGACGCGTGGCAATGTGTCGCATGACGCTCAGCAGCGAGTGGATGAGCGCGTGATCGAGATCATGTCCCGCCTCGACACCGCCGTGCGCCGCGATCCACCCTCGGATCAAGCGGGGGTCGCGGCGCCCCGGCACAAGCCGCAGCTAGCCGCCGCGGCGCAGCCCTCCTTCCTGGACTCACGGGCCGAGCTCGGCCGAGACGACCTTGCCGTCGGCCGTGAGATCCGCGCCCCATCGGGTCGCGAGTGCGGCGACCAGGCCGAGACCACGGCCGGACGTCGCCGTCGAGGGAGCGTCGCGCATCGCGCGCATGTCCTGGCTCTGGTCACGCACGAGATGGGGACCGTCGAGGTCGCCGCTGCGAATCGGAAGCGAGCGTCTGCTCACCCCATACGGTGACCGCGAGACGGCCGGTGCTCGTCCATTCCGAGCGTCTCGTGGGTCTCGACCGGGACGCCTCCTTGCGCGCGACAGCGGGAGTGCCCGAATCGACACACGTGGGCACTCTGGAGGGGTCGGCGATGGTGCTGCTCCGTTCAATGGATTGTGCGACGCGCGTCCCGGGCGGTGGCGTCTGTGGCTCTGCTTTGCTCCGCACGGGGCGGCAGTGGGTCGCCTCAGTGCTGCCGTTGGCACGACGCCGGGCAGGATGTACGTTGGTTGGCGGAGTATCGACCTCAGACCAGCGGTTCGTGCTGTTGCGCCCGATCAACTCTCGAAAGACGGTCTCGCAGTGACCAGCGTTTCGCTGGCCGTCGGCGTGGGTCTCATCTGTGCGCTGCTGTCCGCGCTCGGAACGAATCTCGCCTTCCTGTTCAAGCACAGGGGGGCGCTCGCGGCTCCCGACGTCGACATGCGACATCCGCTGCGCAGCGCGATCGATCTCTTTCGTTCGAAGTGGTGGAGCATCGGCTGGGGCGTGGCGGCGGCGGCGTTCGCGCTGCACGTCGCCGCGCTGACCCTCGCCCCGATCTCGATCGGCCAGGCGGTGCTCGCGGGAGGCCTCGTCTTTCTGGCGGTGCTCGCCGAGCGCTTCTTCGGTTTCGAGCTCGGCCGTCGCCAGTGGATCGGGATCGGGCTGGTCGCGGTCTCGCTCAGCTTGCTCACGCTGACCGGCGGAGGCGAAGCAGGCGCGCAGTCCGAGTACTCGCTCGCGGGCATGATCGTGTTCGAGGGCATCGCCGTCTCCGTCGGCCTGCTGCTGATGCTCTCGCACCTGATCGAGCGCATCCCGGTGCAGCGCGGCGTGCTACTGGGCATCGCCGCCGGCCTCGGGTTCGGGATCTCGGACGTGGCGATCAAGGCGCTCTCCGGCGACCTCGACGCCGGGCCGGTCGGTCTGCTCAGCCCCTGGAGCGTCGTCATCGTCACGGCCGCCGTCTTCTCGTTCTACGCCTCCGCTCGCAGCCTCCAGATCGGCGACGGCGTGGCGGTGATCGCCGTCACCTCGGTCGCGGCGAACCTGTCCACGATCGTCGCCGGGCTCGCGGTCTTCGGAGACCGGCTGGGCACCGACCCCTTCCTGATCGGCGTGCGCGTCGCCGCCTTCGCCCTGATCCTCGCGGGGGCCGCGCTGATCCCGGCGCCCGTTCGTGCCGGCGCAGCGCTCCGGGAGTCAGCCGTGGCGCCCGACCCGCCGCCGGCGGCCCTGAGCCGAACCGCCGAGACCGAACCACGCCCGCGGACCGCCTCGCGCCACACGTAGGCAGGCACAGACTCCTGTCGAGGCGGGCGTTAGTTCGCGCCCTCGAGCACGGAGGCCAGGTGGCACGTCCTCGTGGACGAGACGCCAGGAGCACTGCCGCCGGCCCGACCGCGCTTCGCAACCGCCCCGCCTATCGGGCGCTCGAGCGCCACCACGAGGGCGCTCGCGATGCATCTGCGGCGTTGTTCGCCGAGGGTCCGCACCGGGGCATGCGCCTGACGGCGGAGGCCGCAGGGATGTTGCTGGATCTCTCCAGAACCGGGGCAGGCCGAGACGCCGCGCCTGCTCACGGCCCGAGTCACCATCGACGCGAGCGCCGATCCCGTACCGCAGCGCGCCGATTTCGGCGCGTACTTGTCACAAGGGGCTTCTGAGCGTCGAAACAACGGTGCGAATCGCTCACGAAGGTGTGCTCGGGCTTCGTCGCCGCGGGGCAACGTGGTCGTGGTCGGCTCCGGCGGGGACTAGAGTCTGCCGGTCGAGGCGGCGCGTGCGGGTTAGCCCCGGCCAGCGGGCGTCATTCGCGGTCCGCGGGCCGGCGGGGCGGGGGTTCGGCGAGTATCTCCTCGGTAGCGGCGTCGGCCAGGTCGGCCTCGTCGGGCGCTCCCGCCTGCGAGGCGCGCACGAGATCGGCGGCGGTCGAGCGGACCTGGCCGGCGATCTCGATCAGCGTGCGGTCGGCGTGCCCCGCGATCGCGTCGCTCGCGCGCGCCGCGGCCCGGAGCGCGAGACGACGCGGTTGCTCGCGCGCGCCGGGGTCGTCGAAGGCGGCGGCGAGCGCCCAGATCGCCAGCCCCAGATCGGCGACCGCGTCGGCGAGATCGGGCGCGGGCGCGGCGCCGCTGCGCGCATAGCGCACGGTGTCGCGCGCCAGCACGCGCGTGTTGCGGACGGCGAAGTCGAGATGCCGGGCGATCTGCTCCTGGCGCTCCAGCGCGGCGCGCGCCGGCCAGCGCAGCGGCGCGGAACGGGACGTTTCTCGCCCGATGGTCAGGGCCTCGCCGAGCGCGCGAACGTCGCCGTCGATGCCGCGCGCCGCCTCAAGCGAACGTTCGGCCCGCGCCCGATCGCCCGTCGTGAGCGCCGCGGCCAGGTCCTCCAGGGTGCGGCCGAGGCTGCCGAAGACGGCGTTGGCCGCGCGACTGACGTGCAGCAGGGGATCGGGCGGGAACACGAGCGCGTGCACGGCGAAGGCGACCACTCCGCCCACGAGCGCCTCGATCGGCCGCGTCGGAAACAGACCAAGATTCGACGGGGCCGTCGAGCCGATGATGATTGCCGAGACGCTCGCCTCGGTCATCAGCAGCGGCCCACCGCCGACCAACACGGCCGCCGACATGGCCAACACCATCATCAGGCCGACCTGCGGCGGGCCGTTCCCGAGCAGGCGAACGAGCAGGTCGGCGATCAGCACCCCGAGCACCACGCCGCCGGTCAGTTCCAGCGCCCGCTCGCGCTGCTGGCCCATCGTGGCGCCGAGACAGATCACGGCGGCGATCGGGGCAAACCCGGTCTCCCGCTCGCCCAGCAGCAGCTTCGCCAAATACCAAGCCACCAGGGCGGCGCCCGCCGTCTCCAGGATCGGCCACGCCTGCGCCCGCAGGCGCCGCAAGTTCTGTCGAGAGCGCGCGGCGGGCGTGAGCGTCATCGAGGAACTCGACGGAGGAGATCGGGGCCGGGATGCCGCACGCTCGCACCAACTATTACCGACCGGCTCCGCACCGCAGCTGTCACGCGGGCGGCGACGCGACCTCACCGAGGCCCCGGGGCAGTTGTCCGGACGGCATGGCCGATTGCCCCACGACGCTGCGCGTTAGGGTTGACTTGACATCCACGTCGCATCGTCAGAGGCTATGTCGGGCGCCAGGCCGGGTGCCAGCGTCGACGATGAGGGCAGTCCGGCCGGCGATACCCCGATCAGGAGGAGCGCCATGACTGCCGTGAGGCACCGGTGCGCGACAGCTCTGATGGTGTGTCTGACGTGCGGACTCGTGACCGTCTTTGGGGTGGGCGCGTCGTCGGCTGCGGCAGCGCCCGAGCGCAACACGGACACGGTTGCGGGGGCGGCTGGTGTCGGGCCTTCGGTGGTGTCCTCCGGCGGTGTCGGGCTGTCGTTGCCGCGGCCGACGGGACGGCATCCCGTGGGGGTTCGCCGAACGTTCGTGCATGACCCCGCCCGGACTGAGCCAAAGACCGGCGGGCCGCGAGCGATCCCGGTCTGGGTCTGGTATCCCGCCAAGCACCGTCAAGGTTCGTCGGCCCGCTACTTCTCCGCGCCCGTCCAGGCCGCCATCGAGGAGGGTATTGGAGTGCCGGCAGGCCTTTTCGACATCGACACCCACGCCAGGTCCGACGCGCCCGCGCGCCGGCACGTGCGCGGCGTGCTGCTGTTCACGGGCGGCTTCGCCGTCCCGGTCGCGCTCTACAGCGGCCTGATCACCGAGCTGGCCTCGCGCGGGTACGCGGTCGTGGCGTTCGACCATCCACACGAGACTTTCGTCGTCGACCAGCCCGACGGATCAGTGATCCCGAACGACCTCGTGGACGACGCCGGCCCCGGCCGGGACTGCTCGAGCGGCCCGTCGGCATGCCCGGTGTTCGAGGCCCGGCTCAGCGACATCGGCGTCGTGCTCGGCGCCCTCGAAGACCTCATTCCGGCAGGCGCGGCCGCGCACGCCGATCGGGATCTTCGGGCACTCCAACGGCGGCGCGGCGGCGGCCGTGGCGATCGGGCGGCACCCGCAGATCCAGGCCGGTGTGAACCTCGACGGCTTCATCCCCGTCGAGCTGATCACCGCGGGCCTGGACCGGCCATACGGACTCATGCTCGGCCTCGACGCGAGCCCCGAGGAGCTGCGTGACATCGAGACCTTCCTGTCGAACATGCGGGCCCCGCACCCCGTGCGGTCGCTCGAGATACACCACTACGGCTTCAGCGATTTCGTCGTCTTCAACCCCCAGGCACAGCGAGCCGACCCGACGCTCGGGAGTGCCCTTGAGGCCATGTTCTTCACGGGCACGCTCGACAGTCTGCGGGCCGGGCGGCGCGCGCTCACCCAACAACGGAGGTACCTGGTGCACTTCTTCGACCGGTACCTGGAAACCAATCCTGGGGCCGGCGCCGGCGCCGGTCGCACTCCTCCAACGCGGTAGCGCTCGACCATCCGTGCTGTGCCTCGTGAGCCGTTGCATTCACGCGCGCAGCGGAAAGCCCGAGGGCGGCGAGCACCTGCGCGGTCGCTGCGCCCGGTACCAAGCGGCACTGCAGCGGTCCTCGATCCCCGACCCCGCCGATCCGTGCGTGCGGGCTACGCGCGACCAGGCTGACCGGCCGGGGCCGACGCCCGAGCCGACGACCGGCCGCGTAGGACCAGGAGCATGGCGATGATGAAGAGGGCGAGACCGACCGGTCCGAATGGCGGTACGTGCCAGGTGATCGGTACCGCCGAGACCAAGAGCAACAGCACGACCGCGACCGAGCTACGAGCGTCGGCCCGGCGGAATCGAGCGACCCCAGCCGCGACCACTGCGATCAGCCACGCGAAGCTGCCGATCAGCTCGAACGCGCGAATGAGGGAGCTGCCGGTGAAATCCTCGACCAGACGTGCGCCGGTGGCCCGCTCGGCTGCAGGAAGCCCATTGACCTGCTCGATGAGAATGCCGGTGCCGAGCCCGATCAGGACCTCAAACGCGGTGTAGAAAACGACGAACACCGCGAGGGCGATGCGGCTGAGCAGCGCGGCGACGCCTCCGACGCCGCGCAGCAGCAGATACACCACGCCCCCAAGCAGCGGAACGAACAGCAGCGTCCCGACGTGGACGACCTGCCAGGCGGTGAGCTGGTCCTTGACGATGGGATAGAACTCGTCACCGTCGCCGGTCGGATGGAAAAGCAGCAGCACCGCCCAGGCAACCGCGACGGCGACCATCAGCGCAACCTCCGTGCGGCCGAACTGAACACCACGGCCCATCGCAGCGATCCTAACCCCGCGACTGCGCTGCGTCGATCGAGCCCGAGAACCATGAAAGGAGGCGGCCCCGCGGAGTTGCCGACGACGCTCGCAATGGACGAATCTCAGAAGCGGCGCGTTTCCGGCCGCCGCCCGCGGTCTGCCTAGGCAAGCGCCTCAGCGATGGCCATGGTGAGCGAGAGAGAAGCCTGGCTTGCGCAATGCGCAAAACGGGGCAGTGGGCGAAGCCTCGAGAATCCGACGATCTCAAGACTCTCGTGAGACGCATCGTTCTGGCCTGAGACCTGTGCGCCGACCGTTACGCCCGCGGCTCGAGCGAGGGTGCCAACGGAAGACACGACGCGAAACCGCGGAACGGGTTCGCGATGGTTGGCGATGACCGCGATCAGCGTCCCATCGTCCATCGTCGGTGACTCGCCCTCGAGAACCGACCCGGGGCCCGCTCACCGCGCCGCTCACCCGGATCGCGTATCCGATCGGGCCGATCCCCAGGCATTGCGTGCGTCCGTCAGCGTCGTGGATGGGTCGCGTGAGTTCGGCGAGGTTGCGCTCGAGCACCCGAAAGGTTCGCCGCGTGTAAGTGACCTCGCGAATCGTCTAATGCCACGCCTACGGTCCTTGATGGTGAGCACGGGGAACGCGGGATACCCACCGAGCCCGACGCCGTTGTGGGAGCGGCGGCTGATCGAGCGGGCCAAGAGCGGCGACCGGGTGGCGCAGGCGAAGCTGTTGGAGCTTTACGAGCCGCTCGTGCGCGGATCGCCCGGTCGCTGTATTTGCCGGGCGGCGACCGCGACGATCTCGCCCAACGCGCACGGCTGGGCATCGTCGACGCTGCTCGTTCGTGGGATCCGGGCCGGCGGGTGCCGTTCCGGGCCTTCGCGTGGCTGTGCGGCGTCAGGGAGGCGAGGATGGCAGTCACCTCGGCGCGCTCGGGCAATCACCAGGCTCTCAACGGCGCCCGCCCTCTCGATGACATCGGCGACGACGGGCTGCCGCTGGCCGAGACGATCGAGGCCACCGGCCGCCCTGACGAGGACCCCGTTGCCAAGACTCTCGCCCGCGAGCACTTGCAGGGCGTCCTTGATCGCGCGCGGACGCTCACGCCGCTCGAGCGCCGCTGCCTGACGCTGTCGGCCAACGGTTGCAGTCACCGGGAGATCGCCGCCCGGCTGGGCGTGCGGCCACGGGCGGTCAACAACGCCCTCCAGCGCGCCCGCCGCAAGGTGCTCGGCCGGTGAAGCAGGTACGGCACCGGGGTGACGCGAGCAGTGGTGTCGCTGGTCACGGCGTCGCCGCGCTCGCGTCGCCACGAAGGTCATGCTGGCGAGATAGCGACTCGGGGAGGTCTGCGCCTGCGACCGTGGCCCCGATCAGCGCGTCTGTGCGGTCGCCGCCCCGAGTAGCGCTAGGAGTAGGCGATCGAGCGAGACGACGAGCAGCGCGTCGTACTCGATGCGCTCGACGTGGCGAGCGCGCGCGATGCACGGCACCGCGACCACGCCGCCGGGATACCGGCGGCCGTGTCTCGCAAGCCGGCGCGCCGCGTGGATGGTTCGTGCCGCGTGCGCTTGCGTGTAGCGGGCCGTCTTGGTCTCGATGACGAAGCCGACGCCGGATGGGGCGCGCAGCACGTGGTCGAGGTCACCGCCCGTGCGCACGCGCACGCCGTGCCGGACGCTCCACCCGTCGCGCGCGAGCGGCTGAGTGCGCACCGGACCGCTGCCTCCGAGTCCGCGCCGACGCGGTTGCGGCGTGAAACCTTGAGATCGTGCGACGTCCTGAACGCCAGGATGCTGGCGCCGAGCGCGAGCATCAACGCCGTCGGGCCATGACCCGCCACGGCGATCCACACGCCCATGGCCGCCACGATCACAGCCGCGATTCCTCGCACGCCAGCGGTGAGCACGCGGCGGAACTGCTGTCGACGCGGATGGCTGACCACCAGGTCAGGATGCCGGATCGATCGGCGGCCAACCGCGAGGCCGGGGAACCGCGCAAACGTACGCAGGCATCGCGCGCGCCGGCCGCTATCTCGTCCAAGAGGTACGCCGTGACGGGATTCGAACACCCGAGCCGGACGTGGTCGGCTCAGAAGCTGGCTGATGACGCTCGATGACGAGGACATCGAGGCGATCGCCGATGCGCTCGCGCCCCGCATCGCAGAGGCCTTGGCCGCCGGCCGGGACGGAATGCAGCCGGGCACGACGGGACGGCTGCCGCGCGAGCGTGGGTCGTCGTCCCGTCTGGTGACGGCAGCGGAGGTCGCTGCGATGCTCAGCGTGACCCGGGACACGGTCTACGCTCACGCGGCCGAGCTGGGCGTCCTGCGGATCGGTGATGGGCCGCGTCCGCGGCTGCGCTTCGACCTGGATAGGGCGGTCGCGGCGTGGGCGAGGCACGACGTACGGGCGGGTTCGCAGCCGATCGCATCCCGCGCCACCGGGGGGACGAGGCGTGGTCGCACGAGGCGCTCGATCGGCACAGACGTCCCGCTTCTGCCCATCCGAGGTCGTGAGGCCGCCTGATGCCAGCCCCCGAGGCGTCGTGGGTGTCTCGCGTACGGACTACTCGGCGCGTCGCCGGGACCGAGTGTGCGAGGACAGTCGAGGTCGCAGCGACGTGCACGCTCGCCCTCAGAGCGGGGCCGGCGCGGGACATCGGCCCGGGTTGCTCGACCGGCGGTTCCGTTGCTGGGTCCCGGAGGCGGCGGGCGGCGCGTCGGCCCGCATGTGCTTGACGCGGCCGAGCGGCGCGCACCGGATCCGCCACACCTCGCTGACCTACGCGACCAGGCAGGCTGCGCAGGCTCGGCGGAACCTCGCGCCGACGTCAGCGGACGGGACCAGGGACCGCGCGGCCTCATCGCGGCTCACGGGCGCCTGAGCTTGTTCACGGGTCGTCGCGGTGCGAGGGTTGGGCGGCGGAGCCGGCAGTTCGAACCCCGCCGGTATCCGGAATCTCGAGCGAGCGCACCGTCGGCGCGAACCTCGAAGATCACGCGGCGCCGACGTCCGCCCGATCGGCCGCCTCCGAGCGCGGCGTACGTGCGAATCTTCAGCCCGAGCCTGGCGCTGCGACGGTCGGAGCGTTGGCCTCGGCGCGACGGAGACGACTGACGAGCGAGAAGGCGAGGATCTGATGCCCCGACCCGCAACCGGCCAGGTCGTGGAGCGCCCGAACAAGCGCGGCATGACGTTCGCGCTGCGTTTCCGTGCGCTCGGCGAGCGCCAGTACGTCACGCTCGGTTGCTCCGCTGACGGTTGGACGCGCGAGCGGGCGGACCTCGAGCTCGCCAACGTGTTGGCCGACGTCCGCCGCGGGATCTGGCGCCCACCCCTCCCGGAGCCGGTCTCGGAGGCCCCGAAGGACCCGATGTTCCACGAGTTCGCTAGCGAGTGGTACGGGGCCAAGAAGGCCGAGCTACGGCCCAACACCCGGACCGCGTACAAGAACGAGCTGAGCCTGCACCTGCTGCCGTTCTTCGCCGGCCACCGGCTCTCCCAGATCACCGTCCAGGAGGTAGACCGCTACCGGCAGGCGCAGCTGCGCGAAAGCGAGGCTCGCCGGACGGCGATCGCAGCTGGCCAGCCGCTGCTCGACCAGGAGAGCCGCGTGCTCCGCCCGTTCGGCGCCAGCATGATCAACAAGACGATCACGCGGCTCGGGCAGATCCTGGAGGACGCCGTCGAGTACGAGCTGATCAACCGCAACCCCGCGAAGGGCAAGCGCCGGCGACTGAAGGCGCCGAAGAACGCGCGCACGCACCTCGACCGCGTCGACCACATCCTCGCGCTGCTCGCCGCGGCCGCCGTGCTGGACTCGCGGGCGCGAGCGGACCGCCGGCACATCGCTCGCCGAGCGATCGTCGCCACACTCGTGTTTGGTGGGCTACGGATCGACGAACTGTGCGGCCTGAGGTGGCGAGACGTTGACCTCGCCAGCGGCCGGATCCGAGTCGGGGAAGCGAAGACTGAGGCGGGCGTGCGCCTCGTCGACATGCTCCCGATCCTGCGTGACGAGCTGCTTGCATGGAAGGCCCGGGCACCCAGGGCGAAGTCTTCCGACTACGTGTTCGCGACCGAGAAGGGCGGGCGGCCGAGCAAGGACAACTTGCGCAGCCGGGTCATCCGTGCCGCGATCAAGCTCGCCGACGAAACGCGCGAGGCGGCCGACGACACGCCGCTCCCGTCCGGCCTGACCCCGCACGGGCTCCGCCATACGTACGCGTCGATCCTGATCGCGCTGGGCAAGAACCCGCGCTACGTGATGGAGCAGATCGGCCACACGGACCCGGCGTTCACGCTGCGCTTGTACACGCACCGGATGCAGTCCGAGCCCGTGGAGGAGGAGAGACTCCGGGCGCTCGTCGACGGTGGGGAGCTCGAGCCGCGCGACGCCGGACACGTGAACGCCACGGGCAGCATGACGCGCGGCGTGAGCGGCTGACCGTAGTCCTGCGGGTCGGCGGTGCGCGACACATGGAGTGCCCCGTCGCCGTCCCGGACGCACTCCCGCAGGACTTCGAGCTTACGGCCGCGGTTGCGATCGCCGGCGGACCTTCGACCCAGCGCGCGACGTACTCCTCGACGGGACGCTGGGCGGCGCCGAGCGCCGAGTCCGTCACGTAAGCGCACACGGTCAGCTCGCCGAGCAGTCGGTCGTCAACCAGGTGACGGACGTGCACCTTGAAGTTGTGGCGCGCACCACTGTGGAGCGGCCGGTCGGCACGCTCGCGGAGGCCTCGATGCGGTCGAAATCAGCGGGCTCGATCACACCGTGCGCGGTGAGCGAGGCGTCGGACGATTGGGCACCAACGGGCACAAATCGGGCCGGAGAGCGTTTCGCCGACGATCTAACGACGCGTTCAGGAACGAGAAAACCCGCCGTTAGCAGCGGGTTCGCGTGACGCGCCCGGCAGGATTCGAACCTGCGACCTCGCGCTCCGGAGGCGCGCGCTCTATCCACTGAGCTACGGGCGCTCGGGGGCGCTAGCTTAGCGCCGCAGTGCTCGTCGCGGTGATCTCCGACACCCACATGCCGCGCGGCGGGCGCCGGCTCCCCGACGCCTGCGTCGAGCGGCTGGAGCGCGCGGACGCGATCCTGCACGCCGGTGACTTCATGGAGCTCGAGGTCCTGGAGATGCTCCAGGGCCTCGGGCCGCCGGTGCACGCCGTACGCGGCAACGTCGACTCCGCGCAGCTGATCGCGCGGTTGCCGCTGCATGCGCACGGTGTCCTTCGAAGGGGGTGTCCGGATCGGCATGGTCCACGACGCCGGCGCGGCGACCGGCCGGCTCGAGCGCATGCGACGGCGATTCCCGGACGCCCACGCCGTCGTCTTCGGCCACTCGCACATCCCGCTGCACGAGCAGCGCGACGGCTTTCAGATCTTCAACCCCGGCTCGCCGACCGAGCGCCGGCGCTCGCCGCGGCACACGATGGGGCTCGCGACGATCGACGGCAGCGAGCTGCGCTTCGAGCTGATCGACCTCGATTCGCCCTAGTGCACGACCGCGTTCTACCGCGTGGTCCAAGCCTGCGCGGCCGGGGGCGAGTGCTCACTAGGATGCACGGACCGTGGCGGCCGTCGATCACGACTTCTACGACGAGCTGGTCGCTGCCGACGGGCAGCCGCGAACCCATGCGCGCACGCTCGTCGAGGCGCTGGAGGACGCTCGGCGCCGAGGCGCTGATCGCCGCCGGCCGCCGCCGCGACGCGATCTTCATGCAGCAGGGGATCACGTTCGACGCCGGCGGTCCTGACAGCGGGCCGGTGCGCGATCGCCCGTTCCCGCTCGACCTCGTCCCGCGGATCATCCCGGCCGACGAGTGGCGGACGATCAAGCGCGGCCTCGCGCAGCGGATCCGCGCGCTCAACCACTTCGTCGACGACGTCTACCACGCGCGCGAGATCATCCACGACGGCAAGGTGCCGTGGGACCTGGTCGTGTCGCGGCCGGCGTTCGCCCGCGCCGCGCACGGCATCCGCCCGCCCGGCGGCGTCTACTGCCACGTCTCCGGCTGCGACCTCGTGCGCGACTCCGACGGCGCCTGGAAGGTGCTCGAGGACAACGTCCGCACGCCGTCGGGCATCTCCTACGTGCTCGAGAACCGGCGCGCGATGACGCGCCTGCTGCCCGGCCTGTTCGAGCACTACCGGGTGCGGCCCGTCGACCACTACCCTGCGCTGCTGCGGACCGCGCTCGAGGAGGTCGCGCCGACGGGCGGGGAGGAGGAGGCGACGGTCGTCGTCTGGACGCCCGGCCCGTACAACAGCGCCTACTTCGAGCACGCCTTCCTCGCGCGCCAGATGGGCGTCGAGCTGGTCGAGGCGTCCGACCTGGTGGTGCGCGACGCGGTCTGCCACATCCGCACCACCCGCGGCCTGCAGCGCGTGCACGCGATCTACCGGCGGATCGACGACGACTTCATGGACCCGCTCGAGTTCCGCCCCGACTCGATGCTCGGGGTGCCGGGCCTGATGCGCGCCTACCGCGCGGGCAGCGTGGCGATCGTCAACGCCGTCGGCACCGGCGTCGCCGACGACAAGGCGATCTACCACTACGTGCCGGAGATGATCCGCTACTACCTCGGCGAGGAGCCGCTGCTGCAGAACGTGCCGACGTATCTGATGGCCGATCGCGAGCAGCGCGAGTGGATCCTCGAGCGGCTGAACGAGGTCGTGGTCAAGCCGACGAGCGAGTCCGGCGGCAAGGGCGTCTTCATCGGCCCGCGCGCGAACGAGGAGCAGCTGGTCCGCCAGGCGGAGGAGCTCAAGCGCACGCCGGAGCGCTGGATCGCGCAGGAGCTCGTGCACCTCTCGACCGTGCCGACGACCGGGCCGGACGGCCGGCTCGCGCCCCGGCACGTCGACCTGCGCCCGTTCGCGGTCTTCGGCGAGGACATCCACATCGTCCCGGGCGGGCTCACGCGCGTCGCGCTGCGCGAGGGCTCGATGATCGTCAACTCGAGCCAGGGCGGCGGCTCGAAGGACACGTGGGTGCTCGAGGAGGACGCCGAGGCCTTGCCCCAGAGCGCGCCGCTGGCGACGTGGTCGCCGCCGCGGATGCCGGGGCTCCCGCTCGGCGGCTCCTGGTCCGCGCAGCAGCGACAGCAGCAACAGCAGTAGATGCTGGCCCGGATCGCGCACGAGCTGTACTGGATCGGCCGTCAGCTGGCGCGCGCCGAGCACACCTCACGGATGCTCGACGGCGTCTTTCATGCCGACCTCCAGGGCCGCCCGGACGACCCCGCCGGCGTGCGGCTGTCGTGGGACGCGCTGCTGACGATCGTGTCAGGCGAGCCGCCCGAGCACTCCGCCTCGCGCGACGAGGTGCTGCGGCTGCTGACGCTCGATCCCGACCACCCGACGTCGGTGCTGAACTGCATCGCGCACGCCCGCGAGGGTGCGCGCACCGTCCGCGACGTCTTCAGCGGCGAGATGTGGGAGACGATCAACACCTTCCACCTCGGGCTGCTGCAGCGCGACATCTCCGCGTCGGTCCAGACCGGCCCGTACTCGATCTACGCGTTCGTGCGCGAGCGCTGCGGGCAGTTCTGGGGCGTGACCGGGCGCACGATGCTGCGCGACGAGGCGCACGCCTTCCTGCAGGCGGGGTCCGCGATCGAGTCGGCCGACATGGTCCTGCGGATGCTGCGCGTGGCGCTGCCTGCGGACGGCGCCGACGACGAGACGCACGCGCGCGACGGCCAGGCGCTCGCGCTGCTGCAGGCCGTCGGCGGCTTTCAGGCCTACCGCCGCTCGGTCCCCGCGCCGCCCAACGCCGGGCCGGTCGCGCGCTTCTTGCTCTTCGAGCGCGACTATCCGGACTCCGTGGCCTTCTCGATCGAGGCCCTGCACGCCGCGCTGACGGCCGCCGACCCGTCGTATCGCAGCTCGCCCGCCGTGCTGCGGCTGTCGCGCTTGATGGCCGACCTCGACTTCCGGGCCCGCACCGCGGACGCCGACGGCGGCACGCTCGGGGTCGTCCAGCACGAGCTCGGGCTGGTCGACTCCGACATCGCCCAGCGCTACTTCGGCGGCCCGGCCCAGCCCGCCGCCCGGCCGGTGGCGGCATGAACTTCGCCATCCGCTACCTGACCGAGTACCGCTACACCGGGCCGGTGACGGACAACCTCAACGCGCTGCGGGTCAAGCCGGCGACGAACGCCAACCAGAGCGTCGAGGAGTTCGTCGTGCGCGTCGACCCCGAGACGCGGCTCAACCAGCACCTCGACTACTTCGGCACGACCGTGATCGAGTTCGGCATCTCGCGGCCGCACGATCACCTCTCGATCGACGTCCGCGCCCGCGTGCGCACGACCTCTCCGGACGTGCCGCCGGAGACGGACTGGTCGGCGATCGAGGACCGCTCCTACGACCGCGCGGCCGCGGAGTTCCTGCTGCTCGACGGCTCCGAGCCCGACGACGTGGCGCTCGACGATCTCGTCGGGCTGACCCGCGCCGACTCGCCGCTGGCCACGGTGCAGCAGCTGGGCGAGGTGATCCCGGACCGCTTCGAGTACCGCGCGGGCGTGACCTACGTCGGATCGACGGTCGGCGACCTGCTGGCCGCCGGCGCCGGCGTCTGCCAGGACTTCGCGCATCTCGCGCTGCTGCTGCTGCGCCGGCACGGGATCGGCGCGCGCTACGTCAGCGGCTACCTGTGGGCGCCGGCCGGCGATGACGAGGCGTCGGCGGAGGTCGAGACCCACGCCTGGGTCGAGGCGCTGCTGCCGGCGCCGGACGGGCTGACGTGGGTCGCGCTCGATCCCACCAACCGCACGCTGGGCGGCGAGACCCACGTCAAGATCGGCCACGGACGCCACTACGCCGACGTCCCGCCGATCAAGGGCGTCTTCCGCGGCACCGCCGAGTCCGAGCTCAGTGCCTCCGTGCGAATGATCCGCAGCGACGTGTCACCCTCTCGCGCCTAGTGTTCGGATTCGGGACTACGGCGGGTCGCCTGGCGAATGCACCGGTCGTCGCTGCCCGCGGGGGCCGCCGTTCGCATACTGGTGGTACGTGTGCGGCGGCCGCCGCCCGGCAGCGGCGAGCGGGGCCCGCCAGAACCCGTCGTAGGCCCGAAGGCGGACACTAATGGGCGACCATTTGATCGTCATGCACTCGGCGGTGCGCGCCCTGCCGGGCTACAGCCGCCACGAGGCGCCCTCGATGCTGATGCACGGCTC
Source organism: uncultured Solirubrobacteraceae bacterium (assembly GCA_963755275.1). Lineage (GTDB taxonomy): Bacteria > Actinomycetota > Thermoleophilia > Solirubrobacterales > Solirubrobacteraceae > Solirubrobacter. Next base: position 36,415 of record CAVWJU010000014.1, read on the forward strand.
GTCGCTGGACCGCGGCTCGGAGCACGGGCGCGCCGTCACGGCGCAGCTCGAAGAGCCGCACGGGACGCTGACCGAAGCGCTGCGGGCGGCGATCGTCGCGCTGCGCGAAGCCGGCGTCCCGCAGGGCATCCGCGGCCACGCCCGCACCGCCTGCGAGGACTACTTCTACAACCGGCTCGAGCTCAGCCCCGACACGCCGCTCAACCCGCGCGCTCCGCTCCCCGCGAGCCTCGAGCCGCTGCCGGACGGCACGTACTCCGCGCTCGAGACGATCGTCGAGGCCGTCGTCGACGGCGACTACGAGGAGCTGCACGAACTGTCGGGCAACCGGCTCGCGGTCGAGGACCTGCGCCGCCGCGTCGAGGACGACCTGCCAGAGGCGCTCGTCCTGCCGCCGCGCGAGCACTACGGCGTCGAGGCCATCTCCCGCTCGGAGGAGCTCGAGGGCGAGGGCTGGTCGTACTTCCTCGACCTCTGGACCGACGAGGGGCCGGCGCGGCTGCACATCGAGGGCCAGCTCGTCCTGACCGCCGAGGAGCGCTTCCTCGTCGTGCTCAACGACGTCTTGCCTTAGGCGACCAGGCTTCGGCCGGCGCCTCCCTCGCTAGCCTCGCCGGGCGCCCATGGACCTCTCGCTGTTCTTCGCCGGCACCGCCGGTTCCGTCCCCACGCCGCGGCGCGGGCTGCCCGCGATCCTGGTGCGCGCGGGCGGGGAGCGGATCCTGCTCGACTGCGGCGAGGGGACCCAGCACCAGCTCCTGCGCAGCGTCGGGCTCCCGGAGATCGACGCGATCTTCATCACCCACCTGCACCTCGACCACTGGCTCGGGCTGCCGGGGATGATCAAGACGTTCGACATGCGCGACCGCGACCGCCCGCTCGAGGTCTTCGGCCCGCCCGGGCTGGCGAGCCTCTTCCAGCAGGTCCTGCGCCCGGTCATCGGCCGCACCCGCTATCCGCTCGAGGTCGCCGAGCTCGACCACCACGAGGAGGTCGGCTTCGACGGCTTCATGGTCGCCTCGTTCCCGGTCAGCCACCGCGTCGAGGCCTACGGCTACGCGTTCGTCGAGGACGACCGGCCGGGCCGCTTCGACGTCGAGGCCGCGCGCCGGCTGGGAATCACGGAGGGCCCGGACTTCGGGCGCCTGCAGCGCGGCGAGACCGTCGACGGCGTCGCGCCCGAGCAGGTCGTGGGGGAGGACCGGCCGGGGCGGAGGATCGTCTACAGCGGCGACACCGCTCCCGCGCAGTCGATCGAGGTCTACGCGCACCGCGCCGACGTGCTGATCCACGAGGCCACGTTCTGCGAGGACGAGCGCGACCGCGCACGCGAGACCGGCCACTCGACCGCCCGCCAGGCCGCCCGCACGGCCAAGGAGGCGGACGTCAAGCTGCTCGCGCTGACGCACCTCTCGACGCGCTACTTCCCGCGCGAGGTCCGCGACGAGGCCAGGGAGATCTTCGAGAACACCGTCGTCCCGCGCGACTTCGACGCGATCGAGGTCCCGTTCCCGGAGCGCGGCGACCCGGAATTGGTCAGGCCGGACGCCGAGCCGTCCTGACGCCCTGCTAGAACACACCCGAGTCCCTTTAACCCGGTCCCGTGAGGCCAGGAAGGAACGGTTTGCCCGAACAGAAGGTCGTTCTCGACGAGGACGACATCCGCCGTACGCTCGTGCGCATCGCGCATGAGGTGGTCGAGAAGAACAGCGGCCGCCCCGTCGCCCTCGTGGGCATCCACCGCCGCGGCGCGCATCTCGCCACCCGCCTGCACCAGCTCGTCTGCGACCTGCTCGACCAGGACGTCCCGCTCGGGGACATCGACATCGCGTTCTACCGCGACGACGTCTCGACGCGCCCGGTCGACCCGGCCGTGCACGACTCGCAACCTGAGCTTCCGGCTCGAGGACTACACCGTGGTCCTCGTCGACGACGTGCTCTACACCGGCCGCACCGTGCGCGCGGCGATCGAGGCGCTGTTCGACTACGGGCGCCCGGCGCGCGTGCAGCTCGCCGTGCTGGCCGACCGCGGCCACCGCGAGCTGCCGATCCGCCCCGACTACGTCGGCAAGAACCTGCCGACGGCGCGCGGCGAGCGCGTCAACGTCCACGTCCGCGAGGTCGACGGCGCCGACGAGGTCACGATCACCGAGCTCGAGGAGGTCTACACATGAGGCACCTGCTGTCGATCGAGGACCTCGACCGGCCCGCGATCGAGCGGATCCTGGACCGCGCGAAGACGTTCACCGAGGTCTCCGAGCGCGAGATCAAGAAGGTGCCGGCGCTGCGCGGCCGGCGCGTCCTGAACCTGTTCTACGAGGCCAGCACGCGCACGCGCTCCTCGTTCGAGCTCGCCGCCAAGTCGCTCTCGGCCGACGTCATCAACTTCGCCTCCTCCGGCTCGGCGGTCGAGAAGGGCGAGTCGCTCAAGGACACCGTCCAGACGCTGAGCGCCTACCGGCCGGACCTGATCGTGATCCGCACGCCGCACGTCGGCGCGCCGCGCTGGTCGCCGACTGGACGACCGCGGGCGTCATCAACGCCGGCGACGGCAAGCACGAGCACCCGACGCAGGCGCTGCTCGACGTCTACACGCTGCGCGAGCGGCTCGGCTCGCTCGACGGCCTGAACATCTGGATCGTCGGCGACGTCACGCACTCGCGCGTCGCGCGCTCGAACATCCTCGCGTTCACGATGATGGGCGCGAAGGTCACGGTCTGCGGCCCGCCGACGCTGATCCCGCGCGGGATGGAGGCGCTCGGCTGCGACGTCGCCTACACGCTCGACCGGCTGCCCGAGGCCGACGTCGTCTACGCGCTGCGGATGCAGAACGAGCGGATGACCGACTCCTTCGTGCCCAGCCTGCGCGAGTACGCCGCCCAGTACCAGATCGACGGCCGCCGCCTGAACGCGCGCCAGGTGCTGATGCACCCCGGCCCGGTCAACCGCGGCGTCGAGCTCGCCGCCGAGGTCATCGACTCGCCGCAGGCCGTGATCGGCCAGCAGGTCGAGGCCGGCGTCGTCGTGCGCATGGCCGTCCTCTACGAGCTGCTCGCCGGCCGCTCCGCGCCGCAGCCCAGCCTCTCGACCCCGGTGCCCGCATGAATCACCTCGACCACCGCGACACCCCGCCCGCCGACGTCCTGATCCGCGGCGCCCACGTGCTCGACCCGCGCGCGGGCATCGACGCGCGGCTCGACGTGCTCGTCCGCGACGGCCGGATCGCCGAGCTCGGCCACCGACCTCGAGCACGACGGCGAGGTCATCGACGGCGAGGGCAAGCACCTCTTCCCGGGCTTCGTCGACCCGCACGTGCACCTGCGCGTGCCCGGCCAGGAGCACAAGGAGGACCTCGAGACCGGCACCCGCTCGCGCGGCCGCGGGCGGCTTCGTCGCGATCGTGGCGATGCCGAACACGAGCCCGACCGTCGACTCCGCCCCGATCCTGCGCAGCCTGCGCGAGTCCGCCCGGCGCGAGGCGCGCGTCCCGGTCGGCTTCCTGGCCAGCGTCACGACCGGCCTGGCCGGCGAGGCCCTGACCGAGATGGCCGAGCTGCGCGAGGCCGGCGCGCTCGGCTTCACCGACGACGGCAAGCCCGTGCACCGCGCCGGCCTGCTGCGCAAGGCGCTGCAGTACCAGAAGCTCGTCGGCGCGGATCATCGCCCTGCACGAGGAGGACCCGACGCTCTCGCGGCCGCGGCGTCGATGCACGAGGGCGAGGTCTCCGCGCGGCTCGGCCTGGCCGGCATCCCGAGCATCTCCGAGTCGACGCTGATCGCCCGCGACGCCGCGATCGCGGGCTACGAGGACGGCCGCATCCACATCCAGCACCTGAGCGCGCGCGAGTCGGTCGAGGCCGTCGCCGAGGCCAAGGCGCGCGGCGTGCGGATCACCTGCGAGGCCAGCCCGCACCACCTCACGCTGACCGACGAGGTGCTGCTCGAGCGGCTCGACACGCGGCTGAAGATGAACCCGCCGCTGCGCTCGGAGTCCGACCGCCAGGCGCTGATCGCGGGCCTGACGGACGGCACGATCGACTGCATCGCCACCGACCACGCGCCGCACGCGCGCGAGGAGAAGGAGGTGCCGTTCGAGGAGGCGCCGATGGGCACCACCGGGCTCGAGACGGCGTTCGCCGCGGTCTACACCGAGCTGGTCAAGCCCGGCGTGCTGCCGCTCGGCCTCGTCGTCGAGAAGCTGAGCGCCGGCGCCGCGCTGATGGGCCTGCCGACGCCGGCGATCGAGGTCGGCAAGCCCGCCGACCTCGTGCTGATCGACCTCGACGCGCAGTGGGAGGTCGGCGAGGCCGGCTACGAGTCGCGCTCGGAGAACTGCTGCTTCGCCGGCCGCACGCTGAACGGCAAGGTGCTGACCACGATCGCCGCCGGCGGGATCGTCTACCGCGAGCGGAAGCTGACTGCCGTATGAGCGCCTACGTCCTGCTCGAGGACGGCACGCGCTTCGACGGCGAGGCCGTCGGGGCGCACGGCTCGGTCACCGGCGAGGTCGTCTTCACGACCGGCATGTCGGGCTACCAGGAGTCGATGACCGACCCGAGCTTCGCGCGCCAGCTGATCACGTTCACGACCGCGCACGTCGGCAACTACGGCGTCTCGCGAGGCCGCGATGGAGTCCGACCGCATCCACGCCGCGGGCGCGATCATGCGCGCGGCGGTCGACTACGACGACGCGCCCGGCGCCGAGCAGGGCTGGCTGAGCTGGCTGCGCGCGAACGGCATCCCGGGGATCACGGGCGTCGACACGCGCGCGCTCGTCCGCCACATCCGCTCCGCGGGCGCGATGCGCGGCGGGATCTTCTCCGCCGACGTGCCGGTCACCGAGGCGCGCGAGCGCATCGACGCCGAGCCGAGCATGGTCGGCCGCGACCTCGCGCGCGAGGTGACGACGCCCGCGCCGCAGGTCTTCGAGGGCGACGGACGGGCCGCGGATCGTCGCGCTCGACACCGGCATCAAGCGCTCGATCATCCGCAACTTCACGTCGCGCGGCGCGACGCTCGAGATCCTGCCCGTGCACGACGCACCGCCGAGGAGCTGCTGGCGCGCGACCCCGACGGGTTCTTCCTCGTGCCCGGCCCCGGCGACCCGGCGGCGCTGGACTACATCGTGGACAACATCCGCACGCTGCTGACGACCAAGCCGGTGTTCGGCATCTGCCTCGGCCACCAGCTGCTCTCGCGCGCCGCGGGCCTGGAGACGTTCAAGCTGCCGTTCGGCCACCGCGGCGCCAACCACCCGGTCAAGGACCTGCGCACCGGCCGGATCGCGATCACGTCGCCAGAACCACGGCTTCGCGGTCGCCGGCACGCCCGGCGAGATCATCGAGTCCGACCTCGGCGCCGCGCAGCTCACGCACGTGAACCTCTACGACAACACGATCGAGGGGATCCGCCTGCTCGACGTCCCCGCCGGCTGCGTGCAGTACCACCCCGAGGCCGGCCCCGGCCCGAACGACTCCCTCGGCCTGTTCGACGAGTTCATCGACCTGTTCGCCCATGCCGCGTAGGGACGACCTCCACAAGATCCTCGTGCTCGGCTCGGGCCCGATCGTGATCGGCCAGGCCGCCGAGTTCGACTACTCCGGCGCGCAGGCCTGCAAGGTCCTGCTCGAGGAGGGCTACGAGGTCGTGCTCGTGAACTCCAACCCGGCGACGATCATGACCGACCCGGAGTTCGCGACCGCGACCTACGTCGAGCCGCTGCTGCCCGGGCCCGGTGCGCCAGGTGATCGAGCGCGAGCGGCCGGACGCGCTGCTGCCGACGCTCGGCGGCCAGACCGCGCTCAACCTGGCCAAGACGCTGTACGAGGACGGCACGCTGGAGCGAGTTCGGCGTCGAGCTGATCGGCGCCAACTACGACGCGATCTGCCGCGCCGAGGACCGCGAGCAGTTCGACGCGACGATGCAGGCCGCCGGCCTGCGGACGGCGCGCAACACGATCGCCACCATCCTCGACGAGGCGCAGCGTCGCGCTCGACGCGCTTCGGGCTGCCGCTGATCATCCGCCCGGCGTTCACGCTCGGCGGCCGCGGCGGCGGCATCGCGCGCAGCCGACGAGGAGTTCGAGCAGATCGTCGCGCGCGGCCTCGCCGCGTCGCCGATCGGCCAGATCCTGATCGACGAGTCGGTGCTCGGCTGGGGCGAGTTCGAGCTCGAGGTCATGCGCGACCACGCGGACAACGTCGTGATCGTCTGCTCGATCGAGAACATCGACCCGATGGGCGTCCACACCGGCGACCGCGTCACCGTCGCGCCGCAGCAGACGCTGACCGACCGCACCTACCAGAAGCTGCGCGACCAGGCGATCGCCGTGATCCGCGCGGTCGGCGTCGAGACCGGCGGCTCCAACGTGCAGTTCGCGGTCAACCCGGCGACGGACGAGATCGTCGTGATCGAGATGAACCCGCGCGTGTCGCGGTCGTCGGCGCTGGCGTCCAAGGCCACCGGCTTCCCGATCGCCAAGATCGCCGCCCGGCTCGCGGTCGGCTACACGCTCGACGAGATCCCCAACGACATCACGCGCGCCACGCCCGCGAGCTTCGAGCCGACGCTCGACTACGTCGTCGTCAAGTGGCCGCGCTTCGCGTTCGAGAAGTTCCCCGGCGTCGACGCCACGCTCTCGACGCACATGAAGTCGGTCGGCGAGGTGATGGCGATCGGGCGCACGTTCGGCCAGGCCTTCGGAAAGGCCCTGCGCTCGCGCGAGCTTGACGCTCAGCCTGCGCTTGAGGGTTCCGACGAGGAGCTGCTGACGCGGCTGGAGTCGCCGAGCGCGGACCGCTTCGACGTGCTGCTCGAGCTGCAGCAGCGCGGCGTCTCCGACGGCGAGATCCGCGCCCGCACCGGCATCGACCCGTGGTTCCTGCACGAGCTGCGCGAGCTCGACCGCGCGTTCGACGGCGTCCGCACCTACAAGGCCGTCGACACCTGCGCGGCCGAGTTCGAGGCCGAGACGCCGTACTACTACTCCGCCTGGGAACGGGCCGGCGCAGTCCGAGGTCCGCCGCGGCGACCGGCCGAGCGTGATGATCCTCGGCTCCGGCCCGAACCGGATCGGCCAGGGGATCGAGTTCGACTACTGCTGCGTGCACGCCGCGATGACCGTGCGCGAGTCCGGCCGCGACGCGGTGATGGTCAACTGCAACCCGGAGACGGTCTCGACCGACTACGACACGTCGCGACCGGCTGTACTTCGAGCCGCTGACGCTCGAGGACGTGCTGGCGATCGTCGAGGTCGAGCAGCCCGAGGGCGTGATCGTGTCCTTCGGCGGCCAGACGCCGCTGCGGCTCGCGGCGGGCCTGGAGGCCGCCGGCGTGACGCTGCTCGGCACCCAGCCCGAGGCGATCGACCTCGCCGAGGACCGCGGCCGCTTCGGCGCGCTGCTCGAGCGGCTGGAGCTCAAGGCGCCGCCGTACGCGCTCGCGCAACACGCCCGGAGGAGGCGCTGGCCGCCGCCCCGCGCGTCGGCTTCCCGGTGCTCGTGCGCCCGAGCTACGTGCTCGGCGGGCGCGCGATGGAGCTGGCCTACGACGAGGCGATGCTCGCCGACTACTTCGCGCGCACGCAGCCGCAGGGCGAGATCTTCCTCGACCGCTTCCTCGAGAACGCGATCGAGGTCGACGTCGACGCGATCTGCGACGGCGAGGACGTCTGGATCGGCGGGATCATGCAGCACGTCGAGGAGGCCGGCATCCACTCCGGCGACTCGGCCTGCGTGCTGCCGCCGCACTCGCTCGGCGCGGAGATGCTCGACGAGATCCGCCAGGCCACGCGCGACCTCGCGCTCGCGCTCGGCGTCGTCGGCCTGATCAACATCCAGTACGGCGTCTACGGCGACGACCTGTACGTGATCGAGGCCAACCCGCGCGCGTCGCGGACGGTCCCGTTCGTGTCCAAGGCCACCGGCCTGCCGCTGGCCAAGCTCGCCTGCCGCGTGATGCTGGGCGAGAAGCTGGCGACGATGGGGCTGCCGGAGGATCCGTGCGGCAACCACGTCTCCGTCAAGGAGGCGGTGCTGCCGTTCGACCGCTTCTCCGGCACCGACGCGCTGCTCGGCCCGGAGATGCGCTCGACCGGCGAGGTGATGGGCGTCGCCGCCGACTTCCCGACCGCGTTCGCGAAGGCCCAGGCCGCGGTCGGCTCGCGGCTGCCGAGCAGCGGCACGGTGTTCCTGACCGTCACCGACTCCGACAAGCCGGCGGTCGATGGGCATCGCCGCCCAGCTGCACGACCTCGGCTTCCGGATCGTCGCCACGCGCGGCACCGCGAGCGCGATCAAGCGCATGGGCATCCCGGTCGAGACGATCAACAAGATCCAGGACGGCGCGCAACAACGTCGTCGACTGGATCGACCGCGGCGACGTCGACCTCGTGATCAACACGCCGACCGGCACCGCGGCGCGCTCGGACGGCTACGAGATCCGCCGCGCGGCCGTCGCCCGCGGCATCCCGTGCATCACGACGATCGCGGGCGGGATGGCCGCCGCGCGCGCGATCGCCGCCGCGCGCGTCGGCGAGCCGCCGGTGCTCTCGCTGCAGGAGCTGCACGCGCAACGGGGTCCACGCATGACGCGCACGCTCGCGCCGCTCGGGCGCCGGCTCGCGGAGGTCGTGCGAGTACCGGCGCGTCGGCGCCTACGACATCCTCGTCTGCGACGACCCGGACGGGCCCGGCGCCCGACCCGGGCCAGTTCTACATGCTGGCCGCGGCCGAGCGCTGGGGCGGGGGAGCCGACGAGCGCCCGTTCCTGCCGCGCGCGTTCAGCGTCATGCGCCGCGCCGACGGCCGGCTCGAGTTCATGCTCGAGGCCGTCGGGCCCGGCACGCACCCGGCTCGGCGAGCTGCGCGCCGGGCGACGGGCTGTGGCTCGCCGGCCCGTTCGGGATCGGCTTCGCGCCGCCGCGCGACGGCCGCCGCCCGCTGCTCGTCGGCGGCGGCGTCGGCACCGCGCCGCTGGCGATCTGGCAGGACGCGCTCGGGCGACGCACGCGCGTCCTGCTCGGCTTCCGCGACGGCGACGCACGCCGCGGGCGCGTCGCTGCTGCGCGGCGCGCGCGTCGCCACCGACGACGGCTCGGTCGGCCACCAGGGCCCGGTCACCGACCTGCTGCTGGCCGAGCTCGGGCGCGACCCGCACGTCGAGGTCTACGCCTGCGGCCCGCCCGGGATGCTCGAGGCCGTGCGCGCGATCTGCGCCGAGCACGCGTCCCCGCGCAGCTCGCGCTCGAGTCCGGGATGGCGTGCGGCTACGGCGCCTGCTTCGGCTGCGTCGTGCCGACCACGAGCGGCTACGTCCGGCTGTGCGTCGACGGCCCGGTGCTCGACGCGGCACGCTCGACGCGGTGACGCATCCGTGATGTTCCTCGACCTCGCCGACCCGGTCGTCAACGCGTCAGGCACGTTCGACGCGATCGCCGCCCGGCGTGCGTTCGGCGACGCGCTGCTCGAGCGCTTCCCGTTCGCCGCGTTCGTGACCAAGACGGTCACGCTCGCGCCGCGCCAGGGCAACCCGCCGCCGCGGCTGTACGAGCTCCCGTCCGGCCTGCTGAACTCGATCGGGCTCCCCAACAAGGGCCTCGACGGCTTCCTCGCGCAGGACCTGCCGCAGCTCGCCGAGCTGCCCGGTCCCGCTGATCGTCAACGTGATGGGCGGCGCCGCACGACGAGGTCGCGCAGCTGGTTCGAACCGTCGGCGAGCGCGACGAGGTGACCGCGCTCGAGCTCAACGTCTCCTGCCCGAACGTCAAGACCGGCCTGATGTTCGGCGCCGACCCCGGCGAGCTCGCCGCGCCTGCTCGACGCGGTTCGAGCCCGACACGGCGAAGCCGCTGATCGTCAAGCTGACGCCCAACTGCGCGTCGCCGGCCGACGTCGCCGCCGCCGCCGAGGCGCACGGCGCCGACGCCGTCTCGCTGATCAACACGCTGCGCGGCATGGCGCCGCATCCGCACCGGCCGGGCGAGCCGTGGCTCGGTGGCGAAGACCGGCGGCGTGTCCGGACCGGCGGTCCGCGCGGTCGCACTCGCCCAGGTTTCTGAGGTACGCGCGCGCGTTCGCATTCCCATCGTCGGTATGGGTGGGAGTACAGTGCGGCCGTCACGCCGACGATCTCCTGCGTGCGGGCGCAGATCTGGTCGCCGTCGGCACCGAGTCTTTCCGGGATCCGCTGGCCGGCGATCGCGTGCGGACGAGAGCTCCGGGCCATCCGGCCTGGACGCTCCGCCGTGCCGCGTTGAGGTGTCCAAAAGCTCCTGCAAACGGCAGGCTTACCGTCAAGCGCCCTCGACAGCGTTGAACCTCAACTTAAGGTCAAGGCGAATTCCCTTCCCAAGGCCTTGTCGGCGGCTCCCAGCGCTGTAGACTCGCCGCCCATGCCGCCAGCGACGAAGACGCCCGCCAAGCCCACCACGGCTGCCCCAGAGCGTTCCCTCGTCCAGCGCATGGAGGCGCTCCAACGCGCGAACGAGATCCGGACCAAGCGCGCGACGCTCAAGCGCGACCTCAAGGCCGGCAAGGCCAGCATCCACGACCTGCTGCTCGAGCCGCCGGAGTACGTCGAGACTCGGCGAAGGTCTTCGACCTGCTGCTCGCCGTGCCCGAAGTACGGGCGCGTGAAGGTGAACAAGGTCCTGCAGCTCTGCCGCATCTCGCCGTCGAAGACGATCGGCGGTCTCTCGCAGCGCCAGCGCGCCGAGCTCGTCTCGATGCTGCGGCGCTAGTCGCCGTGGCCGGGAAGGTCTTCGTCATCACCGGCCCCTCCGGGGTCGGCAAGGGCACGCTCATCCGCACGCTGCTCGAGCGCGTTCCGCGAGCTCGAGCTCGCGGTCTCCGCGACCACGCGCGCGCCGCGCCCGGGCGAGCAGCGACGGCGTCGCACTACCACTTCCTCGACGACATCGAGTTCGACCGCCGCGTGCGTCGAGGGCGACTTCCTCGAGCACGCCGAGTACTCCGGCCGCCGCTACGGCACGCTGCGCTCCGAGCTCGACAAGCGCACCGCCGAGGGCGCCTCGGTCGTGCTCGAGATCGAGGTCCAGGGCGCGCGCCAGGTCGCGCACACGATGCCCGACGCGATCCGCATCTTCATCGCGCCGCCGTCGGAGGACGACGCTGCGCGCTGCGCCTCGATCGGCCGCGGCCACGACGACGCCGGAGCAGATCGAGGCGCGCCTGACCGTCGCCAAGGCCGAGCTGGCGGCGCAGGACGAGTTCGCGCACGTCGTCCACAACGACGACCTCGAGACGGCGACCGCCGAGCTCGAGCGCGTCGTGCGCGCCTCGCTGTAGCCGCGCCATCAGCTGAACTCTTCGCCGGAGGTCTGCGTAGGGCGCTCCAAGCGTCCAGTCGGGAGGAACGATGCGCAGATTGAGGTACATGACGGCCGCGCTCGCGGCGACAGCGGCCATGTTGACGAGCGCCATGGCAAGCGCCGATCCGCCGCGGGGCGACCGCGACGCCGACCTGCCCGAGGCGGGCGTCTTCCTCGAGGGCATCGGCGTCGACGAACGCGCCGGCGTCTTCTACGTCAGCGCGACCAATCGCGAGCGGCGCGCATCTACCGCGGCCGGACGCGCGCGCGCGGTCAGGTGCTCGAGCTCTGGCAGCCGCCGACGGCGGGCAACAACGGGCGCGGGATCGACGTCGACCGCGCGGGCCGGGTCTACGTCGCCGGCGGCCCCGCCGCCGAGGTGCGGGTGTTCGACCGCCGCGGCGACCTGCTGGCCGAGCTGCCGACCGGCGCGACCGGCTCGTTCCTCAACGACGTCTGGGTCGGGCCCGACGGCGCGGCCTACGTCACCGACTCGTCGCTGCCGGTGATCTGGCGCGTGTCGGAGCGCCGCGGGCAGTGGCGGATCGAGCGCTGGCTCGACGTCTCGGGCACGATCACCTACACGCCGGCGCTGACCGACTTCGACCTCGGCGGCATCGTGTCGACCGCGGACGGCCGCTTCCTGCTCACGACGCAGGGCACGACCGGGCAGCTGTGGCGGATCGACCTGCGCACGCGCCGGATCGCCGAGGTCGACCTCGGCGGCGTGCGGCTGACGAACGCCGACGGGATCGTGCTGCGCGGGCGCACGCTCTGGGTCGTGCAGAACTTCAGCGCGCCAGATCAGCACGCTGAGGCTCGGGCACCGACTACGCGCGCGCGAGCGTCGAGCACGTGCTCCCGACGCCGGCGGACCGCACGTTCACGACCGCCAAGCGCGTCGCGCGGCCAGCCTGCTCGTCGTCGACTCCAAGTTCGGCTTCCCGCCCGCCGCGGCGGTGGCCGAGGATCGGATCGTCGCCATCGACGTCTTCTAGTCCGAGCGGAGTAACGTCCCGCGCAATCAGACGACCGGGGAGGGCGGCATGCAGTCGGATCGTGGGCTCACGAGGCGCCAGGCACTGGCGGCGAGCGCCGCCGCGGCGGGCGCGGCGGCGCTGAGCAGGGCCGCGGGCGGCGGACGCCCGCGACGGCGACGAGCACGGTCGACGGAGCACGGCACGCAGCGCGTGGCGCCTGCCGCTCACGCTCACCGGCGCACGGTTGTTCGATCCCGCCGGCGGCGACGTGACCGACGGTGCGACCGATCGTCTTCGAGCGCGGCGTCGTCCAGCGCGCCGGCCGCGGCGTCCGCCCGGCGCGAGGCGGGAGGGTCATCGACGTCGGCGGGGCGTTCGTCCTCCCGGGCCTGATCGACGCCCACACGCACGCGTCGACCGTGGCGTCCGCGCGGCTCGCGCTCACCGGCGGCGCGACGACGATCCGCTCGGGCTCGTCGAGCTTCTATCAGGACATCGGGCTGCGCGCGCTCGGCGAGTTCGGCGGCCTCGATGGTTCCGCGGACGCTCGCGGCGGGCCTGTTCGTGACCCCGAACCTCGGCGACAGCATCCTGGCCGACCCGCGGCTCGCGCCGTTGGCCGCGCTGCCCGACGGCGTCCGCAGCCCCGAGGCGTTGCAGCTCGTCGTGCAGGTCAACATCGCCCGCGGCGTCGACCACATCAAGACGCGCTCGACCGAGCGGGCGGGCCTGCCCGAGCAGGACCCGCGCGTCCAGGTCTACGACGAGCGTCAGATCCGCGCCGTGGTCAGCGCCGCCCGGCGCCTGCGCGGCGGCGTCATGTGCCACGGCCACGGCGACGAGGGAATCCGAGACTCCGTGCTCGCGGGCGTCCGCTCCGTCGAGCACGGGACGTTCGCCTCAGCGGCGACGCTCGACTGATGCGCGCCCGCGGGACGTTCCTCACGCCGACGCTGTCGGCGGTCGTGGATCTCGCCGAGCCCGGCGGGGAGTACACCGATCCGCGGCTGGTCGAGCGTGGCCGCGAGATGCTGGCCGTCCTGCGCGTGACCGTTCCGGCGGCCTCCGCGCGCGGCATCCCGATCGCCGCCGGAACGGACACCTCCTACACGGCGGCGTCGCTCTCGAGCATCGCCGGCGAGATCCGCCTGCTCGCGCAGTTCGGCCTCTCGAACCTCGACGCGCTGCGCGCGGGGACCACGACCAACGCGGCGCTCGCCGGACGCGAGCGCGAGCTCGGCCGGCTCAAGCCCGGCTACGCGGCCGACGCGATCGTCGTCGGCGGCGACCCGCTCGCGGACCTGGCTGCGCTCGACGACGTGCGCCTCGTCGTCGCCGGCGGCTGGATCGCCCACGAGGGCGGCTGACGGGCGTGCGGCTAGACTGAACGTGTGATTTCTCCCCGCGTAGACCGCCTGCTCGAGCATGTCGACTCACCGTATGCGAGCGTGATCGTCGCCGCCAAGCGCGCCCGTCAGATCAACTCGTACTACCACAACCTCGGCGAGGGCACCTTCGAGGAGTTCCCGCCGCCGATGGTCGACACCGCGTCGAAGAACTACCTGACGATCGCGCTCGAGGAAGTCGCGACCGGCAAGGTCGCGTACCGATATCGCTAAGGATGCAGCCCCTCCGCCCCACCCCGATCATCCGACCTTAGGCTGACGGACGTGCCGCGCATCCTCCTCGGTGTGTGCGGCGGCATCGCGGCCTACAAGGCGCTCGAGTTCACGCGCCTCGCGCTGAAGGCGGGCCACAGCGTGCGCGTGGTCCAGACCGAGGCGGCCACGCGCTTCGTCGGGCCGGCGTCGTTCGCCGGCATCACCGGCGCGCCGGTGCTGATCACCGAGTGGGAGCCGGACCCGCTGCGCGGCGTCTTCCCCGGCGACCCGCTGCCCGAGCACGCGCCGCTCTCGCACCTCGCGCTGGTCGAGCGCGCCGACGTCTACCTGATCGCGCCGGCGACCGCGCAGACGCTCGCCAAGCTCGCGCACGGGCACGCCGACAACCTGCTGACCGCGGCCGCGCTCGCCTGCCGGCGACCGCTGATCGTCGCTCCGGCCATGAACAACGCGATGTACGAGCATCCGGCCACGCAGGCGAACCTCGCGACGCTGCGCGCGCGCGGCGTGACCGTGCTCGAGCCCGGGCACCGGGCTCGCTCGGCTCGCCGGGGGAGTTCGGGATCGGCCGGCTGCCGGAGCCGCCGGAGCTGCTGGCCGCGGTCGAGGCCGTGCTGCGCGTCGGCGGCGAGCTCGACGGGCTGAACGTGCTCGTGACCGCGGGCGGCACGCGCGAGCCGATCGACGCCGTGCGCTTCGTCGGCAACCGCTCGTCCGGGCGCATGGGGTTCGCGCTCGCCGACGAGGCCCAGCGGCGCGGCGCCAACGTCACCGTCGTCGCCGCGAACGTGTCGCTCCCGCGCCCAGCGGGCATCGAGTACGTCGACGTGCAGACCGCCGCCGAGCTCGCCGACGCCTGCGCCGCGCGCTTCGACGCGTGCGACGTGCTGCTGATGGCGGCCGCCGTCGCCGACTACCGGCCGGAGGACGCGCACGCGGGCAAGCTCAAGAAGGATCGAGACCGGCGGGGAACTGAACCTGCGTCTCGTCCGTACTGCGGACGTGCTCTCCTCGCTCGCCGACCGCCGCCGCCCGGACCAGCTGCTCGTCGGCTTCGCCGCCGAGCACGGCGACGGCGCGCTCGACTACGGGCGCGACAAGCTCGCGCGCAAGAAACTCGACGCCGTGATCGTGAATGACATCGGCGGCGCCGGGATCGGCTTCGAGTCCGCCGACAACGAGGTCTGGATCGTCACGGCCGACGGCGAGCAGCACGTGCCGAAGGCATCGAAGGCGACCGGATCGCCGCCGCGATCCTCGATGCCGTCTTGAGCCGCCGTTCATCAACCAACATAAAGGTTCGACGCTGAATGGAACCCTTGGAGGAGGCCGTCCCCGAGCGGCTCGCACAGGCGGAGATCGACAGCCGCGGTATCCGTCGCGCGCCGCGTCACGGAGAACATCCGGCGCGCGGTCGCAGGTCCGCGCCGGAGGTGCTCGAGCACGTCACCGTGACGATGCTCGCCGAGGGCCACATCCTCGTCGAGGACTACCCGGGCGTCGGCAAGACCGCGCTCGCGCGCGCGCTCTCGCGCTCGATCGACTGCCAGTTCGCGCGCGTGCAGTGCACGGCCGACCTGCTGCCCGCCGACATCGTCGGCACGCAGATCTACAACCAGCGCGAGGCGCGCTTCGAGTTCCGGCCCGGGCCCGATCTTCGCCAACGTCGTGCTCGTCGACGAGGTCAACCGCGCCTCGCCGAAGACGCAGTCCGGCCTGCTCGAGTGCATGCAGGAGCGCCACGTCACCGTCGACGCGATGTCGCACGAGCTGGCGCGGCCGTTCATGGTCTTCGCGACGCAGAACCCGGTCGAGTACGAGGGCACCTACCCGCTGCCCGAGGCGCAGGTCGACCGCTTCATGGTCCGGCTCTCGCTCGGCTACCCCGACGCCGAGGCCGAGGCCGGGATGCTCGCCGGCCACGAGTCGCGCGACCGCGTGCTCGACCTCGAGCCGGTCGCCGACCGCGCCGAGATCGTCGAGGCGGTCGAGACCGCGCACCGCGTGCACGCGTCCAAGGCGCTGCGCGACTACATCGTCGCGCTGCTGCGGCGCACGCGCGACGACGAGCGCGTCGAGCTCGGCGCCTCGCCGCGCGCGGGCCTGATGCTGCTGCGCGCCGCGAAGGCGCGCGCGCTCGTGCACGGTCGCGACCACGCGCTGCCCGACGACGTCCAGGCGCTCGCCGACGCCGTGCTCTCGCACCGCCTGATGCTCGCCCCGGAGGCGGCGGGCGTGCAGCGCGCGGAGATCGTCGCCGACGCGATCACCGCCGTCCCGGCGCTGTAGCGCATGCGGTCGGCGCTGGCTGCGCGGCGCTCGGGGTGCTGCTGCTGGTCGTCGCCGGCACGTTCGACGCCGAGCCGCTGTACGTCACCGGCGCCGCGCTGCTGCTGCTCGGCGCCGGCGCGCTGGCCTGGATCGGGATCGGCGGGCACGGCGCGAAGCTCACGCGCGAGATCGCGCACCGCTCGGTGATCGAGGAGCAGCCGCTGCACGTCAAGCTGCACGTCCAGTCCGGGCGGCTGCCGCTGCCGCCGGGCTGGATCGACGAGCCGCTGCTGCCCGAGCCCGCTGCGGCTGCCCGCGGGACGCCGCCAGGCGCGCGTGCGGATCGAGGTCACGTTCGGCCGCCGCGGGCGCCGCCGGCTGCCGCCGCCGGCGCTCGTGCTGCGCGACCCGTTCGGGCTCGCCCAGCGCGTCATCGGCGGCCCGGCCACCGACGAGATCCTCGTGCTGCCGCGCGTCGTACCCGGTGAACCTGACCGCGGGCGGGGGAGACGCGACGCCCGCGCACGCCCGCGCGTCGCTGCTGGCCGCCGCCGAGACCGAGATCGACGGCCTGCGCCCGTGGCGCGAGGGCTCGCCCGCGTCGCGCATCCACTGGCAGACGTTCGCGCGCGGCGCCGGGCTGATGGAGCGCAAGCTGATCTCCGAGGCCGACTCGCGCCCGCTGGTCGTGATCGACCCGCGCGCGCCCGCCTCGCCGGACGCGCTCGACGCGGCGGTCCGCGCGGCCGGCTCGCTCGCCGTGCACTTCGCGCGCCGGACGGGCTGCTCGCTGCTGCTGCCCGGCGACCGCCGCGCGTCGATCATCGAGCACGACCTGCTGGCCTGGCCGGCGCTGCACGTCCGGCTCGCGCTGCTCGACGACCACACCGGCCCGTCGCTGGCCGCGGCCCAGAACCGCCGCGGGCTCGTGGTCTACGTCGCCGCCCGCCCGGTCGACCGCGCGCCGCGCGGGCTCGGCCGCACGCCGGGCGGCTGCCTCGTGGTCGTGCCCGGGCGCGATCGGCAACCGCCGCGCGATGCTCGAGGTCGCGGGCTGCTACGGCTACGTCTCCGGCCGCCAGAGCGGCGCGGCCGCGGTCGCCGCGCTCGAGGGCGCGGCCTGATGGACGGCGTCGGGACGGCGCCGGACGGCCGCCGCGCAGGCCGCAGGTCGCTGAGCCGGCGCGCGGAGGCTCGGTCACGAGCGCGTCACCGCGCGACCGTCTCGCGCCCGACGATCCGCGCCGCCACGGGCGCGCCGCGTGCTGCCGGTGGCGCTCGCGCGCGCGCTGGCGTTCGCGGCGCTCGCGGCGTGGGGCGCGCTGCACTGGATGTCGCTGCTCGAGCCGGCCGAGCCGGGCCGCGGCTGGCCGGTCGTCGGCGTCGGGCTGCTGGCGGTCGCGGCGATGCTCGGCCGCCGGCCGGCTCGAGGGCCGCCGGCGGACGCTCGCCGCCGTCGCGCGCGATCGTGCCGCTGACCGCGCTGATGCTGCTCGCCGGGCGCGTCCCCGACGAGCTGCTGCTGCCCGGCGGCTGGAGCGAGCTGGCCGGCGGCATCTCGCGCGGGATCTCCGACCTGCCCGGCGTGCGCGTGCCCTACCGCGGGCTCGACGACTGGGTGCGCACCGTGCTCGCCGCTCGGCGCCAGCGCGCTCGTCCTGCTCGCCGCGCTGCTCGCGTTCTGGCCGCGCCGCGCGACAGCTCGGCTTCCCGATCGCTCGCGCTGCTGCTGCTGATCGCGCTCTACGTCGTGCCGGTCGTCGCGCTCGACTTCACCGTCGAGTTCCTCCGCGGCGCCGATCTTCACGCTGCTGATGGTCGCGTTCCTGCGGCTCGAGAAGCTGCGCCGCCCGGACGCCCTCGGCGCCGCCGCGCTGGCGCTCGCTGGCCACGCTCGTCGCGCTCGTCGCCGCGCCCGTGCTCAACCGCGACACGCCGTGGTTCGACTACGAGACGTGGGCGCTCGAGACGTCGTCCTCGAAGTCGACGACGTTCACCTGGGACCACAGCTACGACGCGCTCAACTGGCCGCGCGACGGCCGCGAGCTGCTGCGCGTGCGCGCGCGCCAGCCCGCGTACTGGAAGGCCGAGAACCTCGACGATCTTCGACGGCGAGGCGTGGCGTGCGCTCGCGGGTCCGCTATCGCGGTGCCCGAGTACCCGACGACAACCCGCGGCTCGTCGGAGCGCTGGACGCAGCAGATCCGCGTCTCGATCCGCAACCTGCGCACGGACCAGTTCATCACCGCGGGCTACGCGCGCGACGTCGACATCCCGCGGCTGAACGACGTCCCGACGCTCGACGGCCTCTACGTCGCCGCCGCGCACGCTGCGCCGCGGCGACACCTACACCGCGCGCGTCTACACGCCGCGCCCGGCGGAGAACCAGCGCCGCCGCGCGGGCATCGACTATCGGCCCGAACGCTGGCCGAGCCTACACGACGATCCACGCCGACGATCAGCCGGCGTGCCGGGCGCCAACCACGTCCGGATGACGTTCCCGTTCTTCGGCGACCGACCCCGGCGCGATCGAGTACGGGCCGCCGCGACGCGGGACGAGTCGCCCGACGCGGTGCTCGCCGGCGCCGGGCTCCTGCGGACCTACGCAGCTCGCGCGGGAACTGGCCGAGGGCGCGCGCACGCCCGAGGACTACGTCCAGCGCGTCCTGAACCACCTCGGCCAGGACGACGTTCACCTACACCGAGACGCCGCCGCCAGCGGTCGAGCACGCTCGACGGCTTCCTGTTCGACGGCAAGGCCGGCTACTGCCAGCAGTACTCGGGCGCGATGGCGCTGCTGCTGCGGATGGCGGGCATCCCGGCGCGCGTCGTCACCGGCTTCTCGACCGGCGCGACCGACACCAAGACCGGCGAGTACGTCGTGCGCGACTTCGACGCGCACTCCTGGGTCGAGGTCTACTACCCCGGCTGGGGCTGGCTCACGTTCGACCCGACGCCGGCCGCCTCGCCGGCGCGCAGCCAGCCCTCCGACCGGGCGCGCACGTCGAGCGGCGGCAGCGCCGGCGGGACGAGCTTCGGCGGCGACCCGCTGTCCGAGCGCGGCGCCGGCGTCGCGATCGCCGCCGAGCAGGCGCCGTGGTGGCGGATCCCCGCGCTCGTGGCCGGCGCGCTGGCGCTGCTCGGGCTGTTCTGGCTCGCGCTGCGCCGCTGGCGCCGCGGCGCGCCACCGGCGCTCACCGAGCTCGAGCGCGCGCTGCGCCGGACGCGCCGCGAGCCCGCTCCCGGCACCACGCTGCACGCGCTCGAGCTGCGCTTCTCCGCCACGCCCGCGGCCGCCGGCTACGTGCGCGCGCTGCGCGAGAGCCGCTACCGCGACGAGCCGCGCCGCCCGACCCGCGCACAGCGTCGCGCGCTGCGCTCGGAGCTCGGACGAGGCGGCGGCATCGCTGGGTCGATTGCGTGCCTGGTGGGCCCTGCCGCCGCGCTAGCGGCACGCCTACAATTGAGGGGATGGACGATGTCTATGACCTCTATCAGCGAGGGATGGCGCTGCTGGAGGACGGACACTTCCACCAGGCCACGATCCCGCTCGCGAAGGCGCGCGACCTCGAGCCCGACAAGACCTCGATCCGCGAGGCGCTGGGACGGGCGTATTTCCGCTCCGGCGGCTTCGAGGCGGCACGCGCGGAGTTCGAGGCGGTGGTCGAGCGCGCGCCCACGAACGACTACGCGCTGTTCTGCCTCGGCCGCGCGCTTGATGCAGCTCGGGCGCGCCGCCGAGGCGCGCAAGCCGCTGACGCTCGCGGCGAACATGAACCCGAAGCGGCGCGACTACCGGATCTACCGCGACCGCGCGCGCAAGGCTGCCTAGCACTGCTACTCTGAACGGACAGCTTTTCGCGGCCGAAAGGCCACTTTGGGAAGCGGGCGAAGAGCCCGCTTTTTTGTTGAATGAGGAGGTGACATGAGCACGATCCAGGCCGATATCGAGGCCCGCCTGTGCCGAGGTGGAGCCCGAAGTCGAGGTCCTGCTCGCCGAGGTCGTCGGGGCGCGACCTCGTCCGCCTCTTCATCGATCACCCGCAGGGCGTGACGCTCGACCTCTGCGAGCGCGTGACCAACCATCTTCCGGAGGTGCGGGAGCGTACGCGCTCGAGGTCTCGAGCCCCGGCATCGAGCGCCCGCTGTCAGCAAGCCCGAGCACTTCCGCCGCTACGTCGGCCGGCGCGCGCGCGTGCGCACGCGCGGTGATCACGACGGTCGGCGCTCCTTCACCGGCGAGCTTCTGAACGCGACCGACGACGCGGTCACCGTGGCCGCGGCCACCGGCGTCGTCTCGATCGCCTACGCCGACATCCATCGTTCGAACCTCGTGGGAGACTGAGGCCATGTCCGCAGAGATCGTCGAAGCAGTCAAGACGCTCGGGCGCGAGAAGGGCATCTCCGAGGAGAAGCTGATGGGCGCGCTCGAGGATGCGCTGCCTCAGCGCCTACAAGAAGCAGCCGGGCGCGGCGCGCTACGCCCGCGTGCGCATGGACCGTGACTCCGGCGACTTCATCGTCGAGGAGTTCCTGCTGCCCGAGGACCTCGAGGACCAGCTGCTCGACGAGGCCGAGGAGCAGGCCACGGGCGCGCTCGAGCGCCGCGTGGACCCGGAGACCGGCGAGGTCATCATCCCGGAGGCGCCGGACATCGATCCCGGCGCGCCTGAGCGACTTCGAGGACCAGATCGAGGTCCGCGACGTCACGCCGCACGACTTCGGGCGGATCGCCGCGCAGACCGCCAAGCAGGTGATCCTGCAGCGGATCCGCGAGGCCGAGCGCGACATGATGTTCGAGGAGTACCGCGACCGCGTGGGCGAGCTGATCACCGGCATCGTCCAGCAGTCGGACTCCCGCTACACGCTCGTGCAGCTGCGCGAGCGCGTCGAGGCGCTGCTGCCCAAGTCCGAGCAGGTCGACGGCGAGCGCTACGACCACTCGCAGCGCATCAAGGCCGTGATCAAGGAGGTCTCGTCCTCGCACGCGCGGCCCGAGCATCATCGTCTCGCGGCGCGACCCGGAGCTGATCAAGAAGCTGTTCGAGCTCGAGGTGCCGGAGATCGCCGACGGCCTGGTGGAGATCACCGGCGTCGCCCGCGAGCCCGGCTATCGCTCGAAGATCGCGGTCGTCTCGCACGCCGACGGCGTCGACCCGGTCGGCGCGTGCGTCGGCCCGCGCGGCTCGCGCGTGCGCATGGTCGTCTCCGAGCTGCGCGGCGAGAAGATCGACATCATCCCCTACAACGACGAGCCGGCCCGCTTCGTGGCCAAGGCGCTCAGCCCCGCGCGCGTGCGCGAGGTGCTGGTCGACGACTCCAACAAGCAGGCGACGGTGATCGTGCCCGGACGACCAGCTCAGCCTGGCGATCGGCCGCGAGGGCCAGAACGCGCGGCTCGCCGCGCGGCTGACCGGCTGGCGCGTCGACATCCGCTCAGAGACCGAGTTCGCCAAGGAGGAGCAGGACACCGGGTACGGCGAGGAGGAGGAGACCGGCGGCCGCTGCGCCGCGATCCTCGGCAACGGCCGCCGGTGCCCGAACGCCGCGCTGCCCGGCTCGCGCTACTGCGGCCTGGACGCCCACCAGGCCCTCGCCAACAAGGACACCGACCGCGTCGGGGCTTAAAGGCGAGCAGCCCCTCCGCCCCACCCCGATCATCCGACCTTAAAGGCGCGCCGCATCGCCGCTGCGTCGGGTGCGGACGGTCGCGCCGCGAGCGCGTCTCGTCCGCTTCGCTAACGTGAGTGGGTGCGCGGTGCCGGACCCTCGCGCGACCCTGCCCGGCAGGGGCGCCTGGCTGCACCCGGCACGCGAATGCTTCGAGGCGGCGACGGCTCGTCGCGCCTTCAATCGCGCCTTCCGCGCGCCAGTTTCCCTCTCACAGGACACCGTAGACTTAACCCAAACATGGCCAAGAAGCGCGTCCACGAGCTAGCCAAGCAGTACCAGATGCCGACCTCCGGAGGTCCTCAAGCGCCTGAAGGCGTACGGCCTCGACGTGAAGGCCGCCGCGACCGCCGTGGACGAGAAGCTCGCCGACGCCGCGCTCACCGGCAAGCCCAAGCCCAAGGCGCGCCGCCAACGGCGCGGCCAAGAAGGCCGCGGCGCAGCCGGTGCGTCCAGCAGCGCGCCGGCTTCGGCCACGGCACCGCCCGCGCCCCGCGCGCGGAGAACCTCGCGCCCGAAGACCCCGCCGAAGCCGAAGGCCAAGCCCAAGCCCGAGCCGCCGCCGGCGACAACGGCGGCGCCCAGCGCCAGCGGCCGACGCGCTCCTCGCTGCAGGGCGAGCGCGCTCCCGGCTCGGCCGGCGGCGTGCGCCGCGTGGTGATCGACTCGCAGGCCTCGCGCCGCCAGGGCGGCCCGGCGGCGGCCCGGGCGGCGGCCCCGGTGGCGGCCCGGCGGCGGTCCGCCGCAGCGCCCGCCGCGGCGTCGCGGCGGCCGGCGCCGGCGCGGCACCTACGAGGAGCCCGTCGCGCAGGACGTCAGCGCGCTGAAGGCCGACGTCATCCGCGTCAACTCCGGCTCGACGGTCAAGGACGTCGCGGAGTACCTCGGCGTGGCCGTGCCCGGAGATCATCAAGAAGCTGATGGGCCTCGGCGAGATGGCGACGCTCACGCAGACGCTGTCCGACGACGCGATCCAGGTGCTCGCCGACGAGTTCGACAAGGAGATCGAGATCGTCACGCGCGGCCGAGGACGCGAACGCCGAGCCCGACGTTCGAGGACGCCGACGAGGACCTCGAGCCGCGTCCGCCGGTGGTCACGATCATGGGCCACGTCGACCACGGCAAGACGTCGCTGCTGGACGCGATCCGCTCAGACCGAGGTGGCCGCGGGCGAGGCCGGCGGCATCACGCAGCACATCGGCGCCTACCAGGTCCACCAGGACGGCAAGACGATCACGTTCCTGGACACGCCGGGCCACGAGGCGTTCACCGCCATGCGCGCCCGCGGCGCCCAGGCGACGGACATCGCCGTGATCGTGGTCGCCGCCGACGACGGCGTGCGCCCGCAGACGCGCGAGGCCGTCGACCACGCGAAGGCGGCCGAGGTGCCGATCCTGGTCGCGGTCAACAAGATCGACAAGGAGGGCGCCGCGCCCGACCGCGTGCGCACCGAGATGACCCAGCTCGGGCTCCAGCCCGAGGAGTGGGGCGGCGACACGATGTTCGTCGACGTCTCGGCCAAGACCAAGGAGGGCCTCGACGACCTGCTCGAGGGCCTGCTGCTGATGGCCGAGGTCGAGGAGCTGACCGCGAACCCGGACACCGAGGCCTCCGGCACCGTGATCGAGTCCAAGCTCGATCCGGGCCGCGGCGCGGTCGTCACCGTGCTCGTCCAGCGCGGCACGCTGAAGATCGGCGACGCGATCGTCGCCGGCGCCCACTGGGGCCGCGTGCGCGCGATGTCCGACTACACGGGCAAGCGCGTCAAGACCGCCGGGCCGTCCGAGCCGGTCGAGGTGCTCGGCTTCGACACCGTCCCCGAGGCCGGCGAGTTCGCGCACGTCGTCGAGAACGACCGCCGCGCCCGCTCGCTCGCCGGACGAGCGCGCGAACCGCCTCAAGCTCGAGCAGCAGGCGCGCCGCAGCGGCATCAAGCGCTCGCTGGCGACGATCTTCGACCAGCGCGGCGACGTCAACGAGCTCAGCCTCGTGCTCAAGGCCGACGTGTCGGGCTCGCTCGAGGCCTTCGAGGACGAGATCGCCAAGCTGCCGCAGGAGGAGGTCCAGGTCTCGATCGTGCTCGCCGGCGTCGGCGGCATCACGGAGTCCGACATCAACCTGGCCGCGGCCTCGGACGCGATCGTGATGGGCTTCAACGTGCGCCCGGTCGGCGACGCGCGCGCAGCTCGCGGACCGCGAGGGCGTCGAGATCCGCACCTACTCGGTCATCTACCGCGCGATCGACGAGCTGCGCGACGCCATGCAGGGCATGCTGGCGCCGGAGACCGTCGAGGACGTCGTCGGCAACATCGAGGTGCGCGAGATCTTCCGCGCCTCGAAGATCGGCGTGATCGCGGGCTGCATGGTCACCGACGGCAAGGTCACGCGCGGCGCCAAGGTGCGCCTGATCCGCGACGGCGCGGTCATCCACGACGGCGAGATCGGCTCGCTGCGGCGCTTCAACGACGACGTCCGCGAGGTCCTGTCCGGCTTCGAGTGCGGCGTCGTGCTCGCCAACTACGTGAACGTGGAAGCAGGGCGACACGATGGAGGTCTACGAGACCCGGCAGGTCGAGCGGACGCTGAGCTAGTCCGTCAGGGCAGTGTCCGACGCTCGCGCGATACGTCGTCCTCATGCGCGTCCATCTGTTCTTCCCGGAGGCCGGCTCGCTGAAGGGCAAGCGCGCCGAGCTCAACCGCGTGAAGGCGCTCCTGCGGGAGCGCTTGCACACGTCCGTGGCCGAGGTCGGCCATCAGGACTCCTGGCAGCGCTCGACGCTCGCGGTCGCGATCGCCGCGCGCTCGGCCACGCTCGCGCAGGACACCGTCGACACGGTGCAGCGCGCGCTCGACGGCCGCTTCCCCCAGGGCGTGCGGATCGAGTACAGGCTCGCCTCCTGGGGAGACTTGGAGTCACTAGGATGACCAGCGATCGGATGCGCCGGGTCAACGAGGCCATGAGGGAGGTCTTGTCCGGCGCGATCACCTCAGAGCTGAAGGACCCCAGGGTCGGATTCGTCACCGTGACCGCAGTCGAGACATCGCCGGATCTTCGCCATGCGCGCGTGTTCGTGTCGGTGCTCGGCAACCCCGGCGAGCGCCGCCGCTCGCTGCAGGCGCTCGACTCCGCGCACGGCTTCCTGCAGCGTCGCGTCGGCTGCCGAGCTGCGGATGAAGCACACGCCGCAGCTGCAGTTCGTCTACGACGACACGCCCGAGCGCGGGATGCGGATCACCGAGCTGCTCGATCAGGAAGACCGATCCCGATGAGCGGCTCCAACGGCGCACTGTCCGTCGCGCGAGGAGGCGCTGCGAGCGATCCGCGAGCACGAGCGCTTCTGCCTGACGACGCACGAGCGCCCGGACGGCGACGCGGTCGGCTCGCTGGCCGCGATGCAGCAGGTGCTGACGCGCGCTCGGCAAGGACGCGGTCGCGTTCCTGCCCGCGGACGAGTTCCCGCTCCCGTACGAGTACCGCTTCATCCAGCTCGAGGGCCTCGTCGACCGAGCCGCCCGCCGACCTCTGCCAGCGGACGCTGATCTTCCTCGACTGCGGCAACATCGACCGCACGCCGGTCGAGCAGCTGCGCCGCGACGACGGCACGGCGCTGATCGTCAACATCGACCACCACCACGACAACACGCGCTTCGGGACGATCAACCACGTCGACCCGCACGCGTCGTGCACGGCGGAGATGGTGTGGGACCTGATGCACGGGCCTCGGCGTGGAGGTCACGCAGGCGATCGCCGAGGCGCTGTACGTCGGCCTGGTGACCGACACCGGCCGCTTCATGTACGAGAACACCGGGCCGCGCGCGCACGAGATGGCGGCCGAGCTGATCGCCGCCGGGGTCGACGCGCACGCGATCTACCGGCAGCTCTACGAGGGCATCCCGCAGGGCAAGCTCGAGCTGCTGGCGCGCGGGCTCTCGAACGTCGAGCGCTTCGACGGCGGGCTGCTGACCGTGACGCACCTGACGCGCGACGACTACCGCTCCGCGGGCGCCGACGAGAGCTACTCCGAGGGCGTCGTCGACCACCTGCGCTCGGTCGCGGGCACGGCGGTCGCCGGGCTGGTGCGCGAGCAGCTGGCCGGCGAGCCGGCGCGCAAGGTGTCGCTGCGCGCGACCGACGACCGCATCGACGTCTCGCGGATCGCGCGCGCGCTGCGGCGGCGGCGGGCACCGCCGCGCGGCCGGCTTCTCGACCGACCTCGAGTTCGACGAGCTCGTGCAGGTCCTGCGCGCGCAGGTCGCCGAACAGCTCTGTAGACGGACGGCGTCCTGCTCGTCGACAAGCCCGCGGGCGTGACGTCGCACGACGTCGTCGCGCGCATCCGGCGGCAGCTCGGGCGCGGCGTCAAGGTCGGACACGCCGGGACGCTGGACCCGTTCGCGACCGGGCTGCTGCTGATCCTGGTCGGCCGGGCGACGCGCGATCCAGCGCTTCCTGATGGAGCTGCCCAAGCGCTACGAGACCGTCGCGCGGCTGGGCTGGACGTCGACCACGGGCGACCCCGAGGGGGAGATCGCGCCCGGGACGGATGCCGACCGAGCTGCACCTGCCGACGGGCGTGATCCGGCAGCGCCCGCCGGCCTACACCGCCGTGAAGATCGGCGGCAAGCGCGCCTACGCGCTGGCCCGCGCGGGCGAGGCGGTCGAGGTGCCCGAGCGCGAGGTCGACGGTGACGCGCTTCGACCCGCTGTGGCGCGACGGCGACCGCGTGGCGTTCGCGATCGAGTGCTCGTCGGGCACGTACGTGCGCTCGCTGATCATGGACCTCGGCGACGCCTACTGCCTCGAGCTGCGGCGCACGGCGATCGGCGTCGTTCGACGTCGCCGACGCCGACGAGCAGCGGCTGATCGGGCTCGACGACGCGCTGTCGTTCCTCCCGGTCGGTCGAGCTGGACGGGCGACGCGGCGCGCAAGGCCGCCCACGGCGTGACCGTCCCCGGCCGCGCCACCGGCATCGTGCGGCTGCGCGACGACGAGGGCCTGATCGCGCTCGCCGAGCCGCGCGGCGGCGCGACGCTCAAGCCCGTCGTAGGCTTCCGCGGCTGATGGACATCACCTGGCTCCCCGACGCGACGACGCGTCCGCGCCGCCTGGCCGTGGGCGAGTTCGACGGCGTGCACGCCGGCCATCGCGAGGTCATCCGCGGCGCCGACAGCGTGCTCACGTTCGAGCCGCACCCGCGCACCGTCGTCGCGCCCGCAGTCGGCGCCCAAGCTGCTGACGACGCTCGAGCAGAAGGCCGACCTGATCGCCGCGCTCGGCGTGCGACGAGCTGATCGTGATCCCGTTCGACGGCGAGCGGATGGCGCAGACCGCGCAGGAGTTCATCGACCACGAGCTGGTCGAGCGGCTCGGCGCGCACGCAGGTGTCGGTCGGCGAGAACTTCCGCTTCGGGCACCGCGCGAAGGGCGACGCGGCGCTGCTGGCCGCACAGGACGCGTTCGAGACACGGGTCGTGCGAGCTGGTCGAGATCGACGGCGAGATCGTCTCCTCGACGCACATCCGCGGCCTGATCGCGACCGGCGCCGTCGCCGACGCCGCGCGGCTGCTGGGCGCGCCGTTCGGGATGCGCGGGATCGTCGCCCACGGCGACAAGCGCGGGCGCACGCTCGGCTTCCCGACCGCCAACCTCGTCCCCGACCCGGCGCTGGCCGTCCCGGATCACGGGATCTACGCCTGCCACGCCACCGTCCCGGGGATGGGGGAGTGGACCGCGGCGGTCTCGATCGGCGTCCGGCCGACGTTCGTCACCGGCCGCGGCCTGCTCGTCGAGGCCTACCTGCTCGACTTCGACGGACGACCTCTACGGGCGCGAGCTGCGGCTCGATTTCCTCGAGCGGATCCGCGGCGAGCGGCGCTTCGACTCCGCCGAGGCGCTGATCGAGCAGATGCACCGCGACGTCGAAGAGGTCGCGCGGCTGGTCTGATGGCTGCTACCCTGCACGGCCGCACATGACCATAACTGCAGAGGAAAAGCGCGAGATCGTCTCGCGATTCGGCCGCGACGAGAACGACACGGGCAAGACCGAGGTCCAGGTTGCGCTGCTCACGCATCGCATCAATCACCTCACCGAGCACCTGCGCGAGCACAAGCATGACCATCACTCGCGCCGGGGCCTGCTGATGCTCGTCGGTCGCCGTCGCCGCTTCCTCAACTACATGCAGAAGAAGGATCTCGAGGGCTACCGCTCGCTGATCCGCGAGCTCGGCCTGCGCCGCTAGTGACGATCGTCGCGGCCGGGGAACCCGCGCCCGACTTCACGCTGAAGACTGCGAAGGGCGAGCCCTTCACGCGCGAGCAGCTGCTCGGGCGCACGACCGTGCTCGTCTTCTATCCGTTCGCGTTCTCGCCGGTCTGCACCGACCAGCTCTCGCTCTACAACGAGGTGCTGGAGGACTTCGCGGCCAAGGGCGCGACGCTCTACGGCGTCTCGTGCGACGCGACGTACTCGCAGACGGCCTTCAAGGAGCAGCTCGGGATCGAGATCGAGCAGCTCTCGGACTTCGAGCCCAAGGGCGCCGCCTGCGAGGCGTTCGGGGTCTATCACCCGGGCGGCTTCCCGCAGCGGGCGCTCGTGGTCACCGACCCCGACGGCACGGTGCGCTGGAGCCACCAGGCCGCCTCGCCCGGCGACCTGCCCGGCGCGAACCTGATCTTCGACGCGCTCTGAGCGACCTCGGCTCCGCCCCGCTGCCCCCGGTCGGTCCCGCCGACCACGTTCGCGGCGAAGGCCGGCCGGTGATCGTCTACGGCGACTACGAGTGCCCGTACTGCGCCGCGTTCGAGGCCCAGCTGCGGAGCCCACGCGCGTCCAGGTCTGCTTCCGCCACTTCCCGGTGAAGTCCTCGCATCCGCGCGCGTTCGCGGCGGCCTGCGCGGCCGAGGCCGCGGGACTGCAGGACGCGTTCTGGGCGATGCACGACGCGCTGTTCGCCGACCAGGGGCGGCTCGAGGACCCGCACCTGTGGGCGCGCGCCGAGCGGCTCGGGCTCGACGTGGCGCGCTTCGACGCCGACCGCCGCTCGGACGCGGTCGCGGCGGTCGGTCAAGGCGCAGTTCCGCTCCGGTGTGCGCGCGGGCGTCGTGACGACGCCGAGCGCGTTCATGGGCGGGCGGCTGTACCCCGGCCGCTCGCTGCTGGAGGCGCTGTGAGGCGGGTCGCGCCGCTGAGGGCGCTGTGAGGCGGGTCGCGCTCGTGGCGGTCGCGCTGCTCGCGGGCGCTTGCGGCGGCGCCGACAAGGCCGAGTACGAGCGCTCGTTTCGGGCGATCGTGGCCGAGGCCCGCGCCGCGGGCCAGACGCCGGCCGCGCTGCGCGCCGCGGCGGGCAAGCTGCGCGCGCTCGAGCCGCCCGAGGAGGTGTCCGGCCCGCACCGCGACGTCGCCGCGGCCTTCGACGCGATCGCCGACGCCAAGACGCGCGGCAGCGAGCCGCCCGAGGACGTCACCGACCGCCTGCTGGCTGCCCGCCGCGCGTTCGGGCAGCGCCGCTACGACATCGGGATCTACGGCCCGCTGTCGTAGGGCACGAAGTCGTCGCCCTCGATCACGAGGAAGTCGCTCTGCAGTGCGCCGCCGAGGATCGCGACCAGAAAGCTCGTGGCGCTGCCGTCATGGCGGTCCCACAGCGGCCCGCGCGCCTCGCCGGCCACGACCGGCCAGTCGCCCTCCATCAGCCACCAGACGACGTTGCCGGACTCGTCGATGCCCCACGGCAGCAGATCGGCGGGCGCGTACGGCAGCTCGATCCCCTCGTCGATCAGGTAGCGCAGGGCCCAGCGCTGGCGCTCGGTCTGGCGGATCAGGTCGAGGTACTCGTTCGGGTGCCCGGGCACGAGCAGGTTGAGCCCGGCCAATGCGCCCGGGCCGTAGACCTCGACCAGCGCCCGGTAGTCGGCCGGGACGTCGGCGCTCCACTCCCCGAGCGCCGGCGGGCGCTCGGGCGGCGGCACGAGCCGGATCAGCTCGTCGAGGTCGCTCATGGAATCCGGTTGAGGATCGACACGTCGAGTTTGAAGCCGCCGCTGCCGGTCGCGCGCAGGGTGAACGCGCGCGGGACCAGCTCGCTGCCGCGATAGATCGGGGTCACGGTGTATTTCACCGTCTCCCCGGCGCGGACGGCGTTCGCCACCTGCTGCTCGAAGCCGCGCATGATCGGGGTGTTGACCGGGTTCTGATAGATCGTCGCCAGGTTGCGCGGGTCGCGGCCGCTGCCACCCAGCACGCGCGCGATCAGGTGCCCGCGGGCCTGGCCCGCGCCTGCGGTGTAGCCCGCGGGCGTGATCGAGCGCGAGGCGCTCGTGCCGGTGTTGAGCATGTTGCGGGTGATCGTGGCCGACGCGCCGGTCGTGCGCCCGAGCGCGTCCAGCTCGCTGAGCGCGGTGCCCGGGGCGGAGGGCGGCACGGGCGGGCGGACCCGCGCCACGCCGGGGATGACGCCGCGTGCGATCAGCGCGGCGCGCGCGGCCGCCGGCAGCTTCGCGGCGGCCCGGGCCGCCCCGGCGCTCGCACTGAGCGCCTTGCTGCCGACGCCCAGCAGGCGCAGCAGCGGCGCCGGGTTCAGGCCGGCCTGCTGGATCTCGAGCAGCTGGAGGTTGCCGTCCTCGTCGAGCGTGACGCCCCAGTACGGGTTGCCGAAGAGGAAGCCCTCCCAGCCGCCGGGGTTGACCTCGTCGAGGATCGCGTCGCTGAACTCGAACCACTCCTCCTCGGTCATCCCGACGCGTTCCCACGGCCGCAGCGCGTTCTCCTCGGTCAGCGGCAGGACCCCTTGGGCCGGGTCGGTCCCGTTCTCGAACTCCTCGCCGTCCGGCGTTCCGTCGCCGTCGGAGTCGCTCTTTCTCGGGTCCGAGCCGAGCGCGAGCTCCTCGCCGTCGAGCAGGCCGTCGCCGTCGACGTCGTTGCCGGTGGGGACCGGGTCGTCGCCGTCGGCGAGGCCGTCGCCGTCGGAGTCGACGGTCGCCCGGATCGGTCCCCGCCTCGCGTTCGTCGGCGTCGCTGAGGCCGTCGCCGTCGCTGTCCGGTCCGCCGGACGGCGCGTCGGCCGAGCCGCTCGGGCAGTCGCCGTACCCGGCGATCTTGCAGACCTGTTCCTTCAGGCCGTCACGGATCGCCGTACCGGCGCTCGTCGTGGCGACGGCGGCGATGATCACCGAGACGACGAGCAGGACGCCGAGGTACTCCGCAGCGGTCTGGCCACGCTCCGAGCGCACGGGTCGACGGTACGCGTGCGCCGCGCGCTTGTCGTGAGGCCCGCGTCTCAACTTCGCAGGGGCCGAAGGACCCACGCGGATGTGGGACCCTGATGTCGAACCTCGAACTGGACCGCTACGTATTAACCCGCGGTCGATGCCTACGGACGCTCAACTCCTGGCCCGGATCTCGTCGGACGCCACCGGCGAGGCGCTGCGTGCGCTCTACCGCGCCTACGCGGGCGAGCTCTACGGCTTCGCGCTCAACGCGCTCGGCGACCGCGGGACGGCCGAGGAGGTCGTGCAGGAGGTCTTCACCCGCGCCTGGCGGCACGCCGAGGCCTATGACCCGACCCGCGGCAGCGTCCGCACCTGGCTCTACCAGATCGCCCGGCACGCGATCATCGACACCCGCCGGCGAGCGGCCGTGCGCCCCGCGCTGGCGTTGCACGAGCCGCGCGACGGGGAGGACCCGGAAGGGCTCTCGATCGAGCGCGCGATGCTGGGCTGGCAGGTCGCCGGCGCGCTCGAGAAGCTGACGCCCGAGCACCGGCAGGTGATCCGCCTCGCGCACGTGCAAGGGCTGTCGGTGCGCGAGATCGCCGAGCGCCTCGGGCTCCCCGAGGGGACGGTCAAGAGCCGCACGTGGTACGCGCTGCGCTCGCTCCGGCTCGTGCTGGAGGAGATGGGGGTGCACGCGTGACGCACGTCCACGAGGACATCGGCGCCTACGTGCTGCGCGCGCTCGACCCCGAGGCCGAACGCCGGGTCCGCGAGCACCTGCAGTCCTGCCAGGAGTGCGCGGCCGCGCACGCCGAGGTGGCCGGGATCCCGGCGCTGCTCGACCTCGCGATGGTGACCGGGGCGACCGACGAGGAGCCGCTCCCGCCCGACGATCGAGGAGCGCCTGCTCGACCGCTTCGCGCGCGAGCGCACCGAACCCTCGGGCAAGCGCCGCTGGCGGCCGCGGATCGCGTTCGGCCTCGCGACCGCGCTGGCGGGCGCCGCGATCGCGGTCGCCGCGCTGATCTTCGGCTTCGGCTTCGAGCGCAACGGCGGCCGTGCGCCGTCGCAGTACCGGCTCGCGTTCGAGCAGATCGGCCCGGCGCCGGCCAACGCCAGCGCGCGCGCCGGGCTGCGGACGTCGCAGTCGGGAACGGTCGTCCGTCTGTGGGTGAACAACCTGCCGGGCGGGACCAAGGACGTCTACGAGGTCTGGTGCGACGCGAAGGGCTGGAGCGCCAGCGCGGGCACCTTCCAGCGTCGACGCCAAGGGCAACGCGTACGTGATCCTGACCACCGCGGTCAAGCGCGGCCAGTACGACCGGATCCGGCTCGTGCGGCGCGAGCACCTGAGCAACGGCAACGTCGAGACCTACGACATCCTCGGGGCGAAATTGTCCTGACGGGCGGCGGTCCGCCCGTGGACCATGACCGTCCGGTAGTCGAAGATCCGCTCGAGGTCGCGCGCCACGAACAGCCGGTGCGCGAGCTCGCCGAGCGGGCCGAGCGGGAGCGCGTAGCGCACGGTGTCGCGCATCAGCGTGTGGTCCTCGCCGTCGGGCTCGAACTCGTGCGTGTGGTGCCAGAGCTTGTACGGGCCGTGGAGCTGGCTGTCGACGAAGCGCGCGCCGGGCACCCACTCGTCGATCCGGGTCAACCAGCGGACCGGCACGCGGTGCAGCGTCAGCCGGTACTCGATCAGCGTGCCGTCGCGCATCTCGATCGGCCGCGGGGTGACGACGTGGAAGCCGAGCCACGGCGGCGTGATCGCCTCGAGGTTGCCGGCATCGCCGAAGAACGGGAAGACCTCGTCGGGGCGGCCCGGGAGGCGCTGCTCGCGGGTCAGCGTGTGGTGGCCGAACACGTCCGGAGTACGGAGCGCCGGCCGCCGGCGACCACCGCGGCGGCGCGGCTCAGGCCGGGCTCGGGCGCTCGCCGGCGCCGGCGCGCGGACGAACAGCCAGCCCGCGAGCCCGAACCCCAGCGGGAGCACCACCAGGCCGGCGAGCGCCAGGTAGAGCAGCGGTGTCGCTGCCGGAGCCGGGGCGGCGGGCGTGCGTGCTCAGCAGCGTCGTCGTGTTGCGGGCGAGGTCGCGGACGAAGACGCCGGCGATCCCGTCCGGCTTGGCCTCGGCGAGGTTGCCGGCCGTCGACGCGAACGCGACGCGCAGGCCGTCCTCGGAGATCGACGGGTCGGTCGCGTAGCCGTCCGCGGACACGCCGCGCGCGCCGGTCGCGCGGCTGACGAGGACGTTCTCGCCGGTCGTCAGGTCGTGGCGCCAGATCTTCGTGCGCAGGCTCTCGCGGCGTGCCGTTCGGGCGCCCGACGCGGACGGCGAACGCGACGTAGCGGCCGTCCGCGGACAGCGACGGCGCGCCGGCGTCGCCCTTGATCGCGCCGGTCACGAGCCGGGTCGTGCCGCTGTCGCAGGTCGCGCACGTAGATGTCGGCGTGGCCGTCGCCGCCGAGGTTGCGGGCGCGGCTCGTGAAGGCCACGAAGCGGCCGTCGCGCGAGACGCTCGGCTCGTAGGCGTCGCCGGCCGCCGGCGTGCCCTTGGCGCCCGTCGGCGCGCGAGACCAGCGACGTGCGGCCGGTCTTGAGCGACGTCAGGTAGACGTGCGTGAGCCCGTTGTTGTCGAGCTTGGCCGAGGTGTAGGCCACCGCGCGGCCGTCGCCGGCGAGCTCGGGCAGGTAGGCCGCGCCGCGCGACGCGTCGGTGACGAGCCGCTCGCGCTTGGCCTTGCGGTCCACGACCCAGAGGCCGTTGCGCGACGGCGCGCCGTTGCGGCCGGCGTCGGTGGCCTCGAAGGCGACGATCCGCCCGTCGGCCGACAGCGCCGGGTTGAACGCGGTGCGCGTCGGCGCGCCCGTGCGGCGGTAGGCGTGGCTCACGCGCTCGTCCTGTGCGCCGGTCGCGAGGTCGCGCACCAGCACCGTCATCTGGCCGACGCGCTTGGCCAGCGGGATAGGTCGACTCCGCGGTCTCGAACGCCACGGTCGTCGCCGTCGGCGGAGACGACCGAGTTGTAGGCCGAGCGCGGGCGCTTGGTCGACGTCCGGCTCGGCGGCGTGACCGAGAACCGGCGCTGCGCCGAGCACGCGCCGCGCGCACGTGGATCTCGCCGAGCCGCTCGGCCGCCGACGACGTCGGCGCGGTAGGCGTCCCAGACGACGGTGCGCCCGTCGGCGGAGATGCTCGGGTGCTTGGCGACGTCGGCCTCCGGCAGGTCCGGCTTGTTGACGCCGCCGGACGGGCCGTTGTAGCGGTTCTGGCCGAGCCAGCGCGGGACCTGGCGCAGCTGCCGGTCCAGCATCACCTCGGCCTGCGCGCGGCGGCAGCGAGCCGTCCTGCGACGCCGCGCGCCGCGGCGTCGCGCAGCGCGTCCGACACGCCGCGCTGGGCCTCGACCCGCGTGCGCCCGTTGAGCTCGCAGATCTGCAGCGGGCTCAGCTCGGCGCGGCGGAACTTGACGAACTCGTCGCGGTCGCGCGTGCCGAAGATCTCCGGTCGCGCGCTCGGGCACCGCGTTCTGGTGCAGCGCGTGGAAGAGGATGTGCTGGCCGAGGTGGCCCTGCGTGAGCGTGCGCTCGGCGCGGTCGGCGAGCTCGCGCAGCATCGCCGGGCTGACCTCGCCGCGCCGCGGCGCCACCAGCGCCTCGGCGAGCTTGCGCGGCTCCCAGCCCTGCTTCTGGGCGCAGCTGCGGCGATCGTGCGCTCGTCACGGACCCAGCGGAACACGTCCCCGCGCGACTTGCCGATCAGCTCGTAGAGCCGCGCCTCCTCGTACGGCAGCCAGAGGTAGTTGATCCAGGGCTCGTTGGCCAGCCAGTGCTTCGGCGCGCCGTCCGGCGCCTCCGGGTCCTGCGCGCAGGCAGGCGCGGCCAAGCACGAGCAGGGCGGTCAGGACGGCTGCCGAGCCGCGATGCACGACGCATCCGGGTCGGCACGCTATTCGGCGGCGCGGATCGGAAATCATGCCGCCGCCCGGAGAATCGGCTCGGGCGTCTGCAGACGCGCGGGCGGTGCCGCGGCCCAGGCGTCGTGCCAGAGCCCGAACGCGATCAGCGCCCACAGCGGCCGCCCGAGGTCCTCGCGGCGCGCCAGGTGGCGCTCGAGCAGCGCGGACACCGGCGCGGGCGCGAACCAGCCCTGGCGGCGACGCGCGCGGGCGCGAGCAGGTCGCGCGCGAGCTCCTCGAGCGGCCCGCGCAGCCAGGCCGCGACCGGCGTGCAGAAGCCGCGCTTGGGCCCGCGCACGATCGCCGGCGGCAGCAGCGGCGCGGCGGCGCGGCGCAGCACCCGCTTGGTCTCGAAGCCGCGCACGCGCGCGCCCAGCGGCAGCGCGTACGCCAGCTCGGCGACCTCCGGGTCCAGGAACGGGACGCGCACCTCGAGCCCGTGCGCCATCCCGGCGCGGTCGGCCTGGGGCAGCAGGTCGTCGGCCAGGAAGGAGCCGATGTCGACGTCCTGCAGGCGCGCGATCGGCTCCGCGCCGGCGGTCTCGGCGTAGCGCGCGCGCAGCGGCGCGAGCGGGTCGCCCGCGCGGCCGAGCAGCGCGGCGCGCAGCGCGCGCGTCGAACGTCTCCTTGAAGGCGTGGTGGCGCTCGAGCGGCCCGAGCCCGGCGCCGAGCGCGAGCCGCCGCAGGCGGAAGTCCAGGCTCAGGCGCCCGGACGAGCTCGGCCAGCGCGCGACCGCGGGCGCGAGCGCCGCGGCGGCGCGCGCCGCCGACGCCGCCGAGCCGGTC
Organism: uncultured Solirubrobacteraceae bacterium; assembly: GCA_963755275.1. Taxonomy (GTDB): domain Bacteria; phylum Actinomycetota; class Thermoleophilia; order Solirubrobacterales; family Solirubrobacteraceae; genus Solirubrobacter. The sequence continues at coordinate 72,248 of CAVWJU010000014.1, forward strand.
GGCGGCGTAGGTCTGATAGCCGCCGAACAGCTCGTCGGCGCCCTCGCCCGTGAGCACCGCCTTGACGTGCCCGGCGGCGAAGCGGGCGAGCAGCCAGTACGGCAGCGCGGTGGCGTCGCCGGACGGCTCGTCGTAGCTCGCCGCCACGCCCTCGAGCGCCGCCGCCGCTTCGGGCCCGAGCCGCAGCTCGTGGTGGTCGGTGCCGTAGCGCTCGGCGACCGCGCGCGCGCCGGCGAGCTCGTCGAACGCCGCGACGTCGAAGCCGATGCTGAACGTCTTCAGCGCGGTGCCGGCGAGCGCGGTGATCAGGCTCGAGTCGACACCGCCGGAGAGCAGCACGCCGACCGGCACGTCGGCGGCCAGGTGCGCGCGCACGGAGCTCGCCAGCCGCTCGCGCGTCTCGGCCGCGAGCGCCTCGAGCGGCTCGCGGCGCAGCTCGGCCGCCGGCGAGCGGACGCGGCCGCGCGTAGCGCTCGAGGCGCACGCCGGCCGGGTCGGCGATCAGCCGCTGGCCGGGCTCGAGCTTGCGCGCCGCGCGGAAGATCGTCGCGCGGCGCGGGGACGGCGTTGAGCGCGAGGTAGGCCTCGACCGCCTCCGGGTCGATGTCGCGCGGGAAGCCCGGCAGCGCCAGCAGCGCCTTCAGCTCGGAGGCGAAGACGAGCCGGCGCTGCGATGTGCGCGTAGACGAGCGGCTTGATCCCGAACGGGTCGCGGGCCAGCACGAGCCGACGCTCGCTGGCGTCCCAGAGCGCGAGCGCGAACATCCCGCGCAGGCCTTCGACGAACGCCGGGCCGCGCTCCTCGTAGAGATGCACGAGCACCTCGACGTCCGAGCCGGTGCGGAACGTGTGGCCGCGCCGCTCGAGGTCGCGGCGCAGCGCGCGTGGTCGTAGAGCTCGCCGTTGCAGACGACGTGGATCGTGCCGTCCTCGTTGGCGATCGGCTGATCGCCGTGCTCGGGATCGACGAGCGCGAGCCGGCGGATCGCCAGCCCCGCCGACGCCGTCGAGGTGATGGCCGGCGCCGTCGGGGCCGCGGTGCGCGAGCGCGGCCGCCATCGTCGCCAGCTCGGCCGGCGTCGGCGGCGCGCCGCCCGGCAGGGCGAGCAGGATCCCGGCGATCCCGCACATCAGCAGCGCCCCCAGGCGTCGAAGCGGCGCGATCTCGGCGAGCCGACGTGAGCCCGCCGGCGCGAGGTTGAGCGCCGCGCCGTCGGCGGGAACCTCGTAGACGTTGAGCGCCGGGCGCTCCTCGTAGAGCCGCCGGACCGTGATCGCCACGCCCGGGCGCCGGGCAGCCAGCGTGTCGGTCCGAGCGCGCGCGCACGCCGTGCTCGGGCAGCGCGAGCGCCCAGCGCACCTCGGGCAGGAGCTTGTGGTTGGGGACCGTGATCGGGCCGCAGGCCGACGTCGCTCGCGACCGCCGGGTCGTGCAGCAGCGGCCGCCAGCTCGGCTGCGGATCTCCGTCCGCTCGCGCAGCTGGTCGACCATGTCGGACGGGCTCAGCCGCGGTCGCGGTGTAGCCGGCGCCGACCAGCGACGGCGAGGACGGCGGCCGCGATCCACGGCCCGCGCGCCCGCGAGCCCGCGTCCAGCCGCGCCCAGCCCGGCGAGCGCGTAGGCGGCGAACAGCCAGCAGCCCGATCCCGCTCAGCAGCAGGTAGCGGTAGACCGTCGCCAGCCCGCCGCTGGCGATCACGTAGGTAGGTCGCCAGCGTCACGATCGCCACCGCGCCGGGCACCGCCAGCGCGCGTCGCCGGTCGCGCACCGCCAGCACGATCCCGACCGCCGCGAGCAGCAGCAGCGGCACCTTCAGGATCTCCGTCAGCAGCGACGAGCGTCATGCCCGGGCATGCTGTGACAGCGGGATGTCGCGCTGCAGCTCGGCCGCCAGCGCGTCGGTGTGGTGGATCGAGAACAGCGGGTCGCCGGTGACGACGAAGTCGAGCGCGGCCCAGAGCGCCGGCGCCGCGGCCGCGGGCAGCAGCGCCCGCAGCGCGCGGGACGATCCCGCCGCGTCCAAGCCAGAGCCCGTAGAGGCCGGCGAGCAGCCACGCCTCGGGCCGCAGCAGCCCGGCCAGCCCGAGCAGCCACCAGACCGCCCCGCCGCGGCGCGGCCGCTCGGCCTCGAGCACCATCGCCCACGTCAGCGAGCGCGCAGTAGGGGATGTCGAGATAGCCCTTCGAGGCCAGCAGCCCGAAGTTGAAGCGCGTCAGCAGCAGGCCGGCGGCGACGAGCCCGCCGGGCACGCCGGCGACGAGCTTGCCCGAGCCGGTACATCGCGACCAGCAGCGCCACCATCCCGGCCAGGCAGAGCGCGACGAACGCCCGCGCGCCCGGCGTCGCCGAACGGCGCCAGCACGAGCCCGACCGGCAGCAGCAGCGGATGCTCGGTCGGCGCGCGGTAGGCGTCGAAGCCGGGCAGCTGGCCGCCCAGCACCTCCTCCGCCCACAGCAGCGAGTACAGCGAGTCGTAGGCCGGATAGGTCGGGAAGGCGAGGAACACCGCGAACGCGCCGGCGACGACGAGCACGAGCGCGACGGCGGGGACGTGGCGGAGAGCACCGCGGTCGGGCGGCGTGCCGTCGCGATCGGAACCGACCAGGGCGTCGTGCTCATGGCGGGCGACCGTACTTGGGGGCACGGTCGGAACCGCGGGTTGTGGGCGCACGCTGTTCGGCTCGGCGCCGCGGTGGCGCGCGGCGCGCCGCTTATCGCCGCCAGGTGGTGCCGGCGAACAGCGCCGGTAAGGGGGTGGTCCCGCGCGGTCGCGCCGTTCTATCGCGGCCCGTGGGCCGGCGACAGCGCGTAAGGGCGGCGGTCAGTCCCGCGGTTCTGGGCGTGATCGTTCGTGGTCGACCGCGCGACGGTCGCGAACGCACGGTCGATCACGCGAGACCACGGACCTGGGGGTGTGGAGCGAAACCGTCGCCATGCGTATCACGCTCCACACCCCTCCGCGCGCCCCTTGCCGCGCGAGATCGATCCGCCGGCACGAGGTGAGCCGGGGAATCACGGAAATACGTATGAATCCGGCGCACCTCCCGCGGAGTCAGCCGACCTCCAGACGATCACCTCCTTTACCGGCGCAGTTCGCCGGTCCCCGCACGGCGCCGAGAGCTCAGCGCACGCGCTCGAGCCCCGCCACCCGCGCGCCCTCCTCCGAGCCGCTCGAGCCCGAACGCCTCGACCGGCCCCAGCGCGCCCGCGCCCGACACCGGCTGCTGCGCCGCCCAGGCCATGAACGACGCCGTGAACTCGTAGCCGTCGACCCCCGCGAGGTGGACCTCGGACAGCTGGCGCCCGGCGCCGTCGTACGCCTCGGCCGCGATCCAGGAGCGCCCGCCCGGCGTCGTGCCCGGCCTCCGGCCCGCCGACCAGCCCCAGCGTCCGCTCGCCCGCGACCCGCATCGCCGAGCGCGACGCCCGGCACGCTGCAGCACGAACTGCCCGACGAACGACCCCGCCTGCAGCGGCCGCGCCAGCGGCCCGAACCAGCCCAGGTAGACGTTGACCTCGCGCAGCCCGCGGATACGACGCCGGCAGCCCGAAGTGCTCGGCGCCGCCGACCGAGATCGCCTCGCGCGACTTGCCCGCGACCGGGAACGAGCGCACGCGCTCGGCCGGGCGCACGGTCACGCACGCGGCCCTCGCGGAACGCGTGGTTGTCGCCGAGCGTGACGCCGACCACCGACTCGCGCGTGCCCGCCGACAGCGACGTCGGCCCGCCGCCGAGCGCGTAGTAGCCGACGTCGACCCGCACGGCGTCCGCACCGCGCCTCCGAGAGCGCCAGCGCGCCCGCCAGCGCGCCCGGCGCGAAGTCGTAGCCCATCGCGGTCAGCAGCCGCGCGCCCGACGCGCGCCGCCGGCGGCCCGAACTCCTCGAACACGCGCCGGATGAACTCGCGGCTCGCCGGTCGAGTCCAGGTACGTGCAGCCCGCGGCGACCGCCGCGCGCACCGCGGGCGCGCCCCACTTCACGAACGGCCCGACGGTCGAGACCAGCACGTCGTCGGGCTGCCGACGAGGTCGAAGACCGTGTTCTGGCGCATCACGTCGGCGCGCACCCACTCGAGCCCGCCGAGCGCGCTCGGCCAGCGCGGCCACGCGCTCCTCCGAGCGCGCGGCGAGCACCGGCCGCACGCCCTGCGGCGACGAGGCGCTCGGCGATCAGCCGTCCCGTGTAGCCCGTCGCGCCGAAGACGACGATCCGTGAAGCCATAGCGGCCCAGGCTACCCGGCGACGCTCGCTGCGAAAGCGCCTACTAACATGCCTGTCAACGACTACCGAAGCGTCAAGACGATGCAGAGGGCCCCGCCGACTTCCGAGGCGGGCGCGAGAAAGGGACATATGTCTGAAGTGCACCGGGTCGCCGTCGAGATCGGCGGGACCGAGATCGCCTTCGAGACCGGCAAGATGGCCAAGCAGGCCTCCGGCGCCGTGACGGTCACGGCGGGCGACACCGTGGTGCTGTCCACCGCCACCGCAGGAAATCTCCGCGACGTCGACTTCCTCCCGCTGACGGTGGATGTCGAGGAGCGCATGTACGCCGCGGGCAAGATCCCCGGCTCGTTCTTCAAGCGCGAGGGCCGCGCCGGCGAGAAGGCGACGCTGATCGCCCGCATGATCGACCGCCCGCTGCGGCCGCTCTTCCCGAAGGGCTGGCGGCGCGAGACGCAGCTGGTCAACCTCACGCTGTCCGTGGACCAGGTCCACACCGTACGACGTCCTGGCGATGAACGGCGCGTCCGCCGCGCTGATGATCTCCGACATTCCGTACCCGACGGCCGTCGGCGCGGTCCGGATCGGCAAGGTCGACGGCAACTTCGTCGTCAACCCGACCGAGGAGCAGCTGCTCACCGCCGACATGGATCTCGTCGTGGCCGGTACCGACGAGGCCGTGCTGATGGTCGAGTGCGGCGCCAACGAGGTGCCCGAGGCCGAGATCCTCGACGCGCTGGACATCGCGCACTCCGCGATCAAGAAGCTGTGCGCCGCGCAGGTCGAGCTGCAGAGCAAGGCCGGCAAGCCCAAGCTCGAGATCGAGGTCCCGAAGGCCAACGAGGACCTGATGAGAGAGATCGCGGAGTCGCACGGCGAGGCGCTCGACCAGGCGACCTCGGTCACGGACAAGCTGGAGCGCCAGGCCGCGACCAAGGCCGTCGAGGAAGAGGTGCTGGAGAAGTACTCCGGGCCGGCCGACGCGCCCGAGTACGGCGAGTACCGCCAGGCCGCGCAGCTCGCGTTCGACGCGCTCGAGAAGCACATCATCCGCCAGCGCATCGCCGTCCACAAGAAGCGCCCGGACGGCCGCTCCGAGCGCGAGATCCGCGCAGATCACGATCGACGTCAAGCCGCTGCCGCGCACGCACGGCTCGGCGCTGTTCACGCGCGGCCAGACGCAGGCGCTGAGCGTCGTCGCGCTCGGCACCACGCGCGAGGAGATGCGCCTGGACAACCTCGGGCTCGAGACGTCCAAGCGCTACTTCCACCACTACAACTTCCCGCCCTTCTCCGTGGGCGAGGCCGGCTTCATGCGCGGCCCCAAGCGCCGCGACATCGGCCACGGCGCGCTCGCCGAGCGCGCGCTGGTCCCGATGATCCCCGACCAGGAGACGTTCCCGTACACGATCCGCGTCGTGTCGGACATCCTCGAGTCCAACGGCTCGTCCTCGATGGCGTCCGTCTGCGGCTCCAGCCTCAGCCTGATGGACGCCGGCGTGCCGCTCAAGCGGCCCGTCGCGGGCATCGCCATGGGCCTGATCAAGGAGGGCGACGACTACGTCGTGCTCTCCGACATCGCCGGCGTCGAGGACCACCTCGGCGACATGGACTTCAAGGTCGCCGGCACCTCGGAGGGCATCACCGCCCTGCAGATGGACATCAAGATCACGGGCGTCACGTTCGAGATCATGCGCGACGCGCTCGAGCAGGCCCACGAGGGCCGCACGTTCATCCTCGGCAAGATGGCCGAGGCGATCGACGCCCCGCGCGAGCAGCTCTCCGAGCACGCCCCGCGGATCAGCTCGATCCAGATCGACCCGGAGAAGATCGGCCTGCTGATCGGCAAGGGCGGCGAGACGATCCGCTCGCTGCAGGAGGAGTACGAGTCCCAGATCGACGTCAACGACGAGGGCCAGGTGCTCGTCTACGCCGTCACCGGCGCCAAGGGCGACGCGCTGGTCGAGCGCATCCGCTCGATGACCAAGGAGGTCGAGGTCGGCGACGAGTACACGGGCAAGGTCGTCAAGACCACGACCTTCGGCGCCTTCGTCGAGCTCGCCAAGGGCACCGACGGCCTGCTGCACATCTCCAACGTCTCGCCGGGCAACCGCGTCGGCACGGTCGAGGAGGTGCTCAACAAGGGCGACGAGATCGACGTCCGCGTCGTCGAGGTCGACAAGGAGCGCGGCCGCATCGGCCTGCGCCTCGCCGAGGACCCGGACATCGCCGGCAAGACCGCCGAGGAGCTCGCCTCCGTCGGCACCGGCGACCCGACGATGGGCGGCGGCGACCGTCCGCGCCGCCGCGACGGCGGCGACCGCAACGGCCGCGGCGGGCGCGACCGTGACCGCGGCGGCCCGCGGGCGCGACCGTGACCGTGACCGCGCCCCGCGCGGCGACAAAGACCCCGACCGCCGGTAGCCACCATCCCCGGCCATCGCATCACGGAGCTCGACTCCGGGCTGCGGATCGTCACGGAGGCCATGCCCTCGGTGCGGTCCGCGGCCCTGGGCTTCTTCGTGGCCACCGGCTCGCGCGGCGAGGCGGTGGCGGAGGCCGGGCTCTCGCACTTCCTCGAGCACCTGCTCTTCCGCGGCACCGAGCGCTACGCGTCCGCGGAGATCGACCAGCTGTTCGACGGCATGGGCGCCGAGCTCAACGCCGGCACCGACAAGGAGAGCACCGCGGTCTACGCGCGGATGCTCGACCAGCACCTGCCGGCGGCCTTCGACGTGATGGCCGACATGGTGTGGCGGCCGGCGTTCCGCGACGTCGACCCCGAGCGCGAGGTCGTGCTCGAGGAGATCGCGATGTACGAGGACGACCCGCAGGACACGGTCTTCGACGTGCTCGGCGAGGCCGTCTTCGGCACGCACCCGCTCGGGCGCCCGATCATCGGCCGCGCGCCGGTGATCCGCGACACGCCGATCGACGTGATCGCGGACTTCCACGCGCGCCGCTACGTCCCGCGGCTCGGTGGTGATCGCCGCGGCCGGGCTCGGTCGACCACGACCAGATCGTCGAGCTCGCCGCAGCGCACGCTCGGCAGCGCGCACGGCGCTCGAGCCCGCGCCGGCGCCCGAGCCCGCGCCGGACGAGCCCGGCGGCCACCGTGCGCTTCGTGCGCAAGGACACCGAGCAGGTCCACGTCGACGCTCGGCGGCCTCGGGCTGCAGCGCGGCGACGACCGCCGCTTCGCCGCCCGCGTGCTGGACGCGATCTTCGGCGGCCTGTCCTAGCTCGCGGCTCTTCCAGGCCGTGCGCGAGGAGCGCGGGCTGGCCTACAGCGTCTACTCGTTCGCCGGCCAGTACGCCGACACGGGCCAGGTCGGCCTCTACGTCGGCACGCGCCCGGACAACCTCGTCGAGGCGATGAAGGTCGTCCGCGACGAGCTCGAGCGCCTGCGCGAGGAGCCGGCCACCGAGGCCGAGCTCGTGCGCGCGCGCGAGAACGTCAAGGCGCGCGTCGTGCTCGGGATGGAGTCCACGGGCGCGCGCATGCACCGGCTCGGCGGCTCGCTGCTGTTCGGCCTGCCGCTGCTGGAGACCGACGAGGTCATGGAGCGCATCGACGCCGTGACGCTGGACGACATGCGCTCGCTCGTCGACGAGCTGTGGGCGCCGGGCGGGCTGTCCGCGGCGGGCATCGGCCCCGACGAGGACGCTTCTGCGCGCGCCGTCGAGGGCGTCGCGGGCGAGGCGATAGCCGGCGGCATGATCCGGGTCGCCGTCGCCGGCGCCGCCGGGCGCATGGGGGCGACGACCTGCGCCGCCGTCGAGGGCGCGGAGGACATGGAGCTGACGGGCCGCGCCGACCCGTCGCTCGACACGCCGCTCGACGCCGTGCTCGACGACGCCGACGTCGTCGTCGACTTCACGATCCCGACCCAGGCGGTCGGCAACGCGCGCGAGGCCGCCGCACGCGGGCGTGCACGTCGTGATCGGCACCACCGGCTGGGACGAGCGGCGAGCTGCGCGAGGCGGTCGCCGGCGCGCCCGGCAAGGTCTTCGCCGCCCCCAACTTCGCGATCGGCGCCGTGCTGATGATGCGCTTCGCCGCCGAGGCCTCCAAGCACATGCAGGCCGCCGAGATCATCGAGTACCACCACCCGGCCAAGCTCGACACGCCGTCGGGCACCGCCGCGCGCACGGCGGCCGCTGATGGACGGCGAGGTCCCGATCCACTCCGTCCGCCTGCCGGGCATCGTCGCCGACCAGGACGTGATCCTCGGCGACGTCGCCCAGACGCTCACCATCCGCCACGTGACGACCGACCGCACGAGCTTCATGCCCGGCGTCCTGCTCGCGATCCGCCACGTGGCCGAGCTGCCCGAGTCCCCGGTGTTCGGGCTCGACAAGCTCCTGTGGCCCTCGTCGCCGTAACCGACCACGCCGTCGAGCGCTACCTCCAGCGCGTCCGCGGCGCGCTCGACCCGCGGGCCGAGATCACCGCGCGCGTCGGCAAGGCGCTCCAGGCCGGCCGCATCGAGCCCGGCGAGCGCGGCGCGACTCAACGTCCGCGACCTCGAGCGCCCCGACGCTCGTCTACGTCTGCATGGAGGACAAGCCGCGCGGCGAGCTGATCGTCGTGACGCTGTGGGAGGGAGGAGAGGACCCGCGAGGTGCCGAAGCGGTTCACGACGCGCTCCGACGCCGCCGGCATGCCTGAGGTCAAGCTCTCCAACCCCGACAAGGTCCTGTTCCCCGACGACGGGATCACGAAGGCCGAGCTGGCCGAGCACTACGCGCGCGTGGCGGAGCTGATGGTCCCGCACTGCAAGGACCGCCCGATGAACCTGTGGCGCTGGAACAAGGGCATCGCCCACGACGTCGTCGTCCAGCAGTCGCTGCCCAAGGGCGCGCCGGACTGGGTCACGCGCTGCGAGGTCCCGCGCCGCAAGGGCGGCGACATCACGCACGGGATGATCAACGACGCCGACACGCTGCGCTGGCTCGCGCAGCAGAACTGCATCACGCCGCACGTCTGGAACGCGCGCTGCGACAAGCGCGACACGCCCGACCGGATCGTCTTCGACCTCGACCCGACCGGCGAGGACTTCGACCAGGTGCGCGAGGGCGCGCTGGCGGTCGCGGAGATGCTGCGCGAGCTCGGCCTCGTGCCCTACGCCAAGGTCTCCGGCTCGCGCGGGATCCACATCATCGCCCCGCTCAAGCGCACGCGCACCGCCGACGAGGTCCGCGCCGGCTCGCAGGTGCTCGCCGACCGCGTCGCCGCCGAGAACCCCGACACGCTGACCACGGCCTGGCGCAAGGAGAAGCGCGACGGGAGGATCCTCGTCGACGTCGCCCGCAACACGTACGGCCAGACGATCGTCGCGCCCTACGCCGTCCGCGCGCTGCCCGGGGCGCCGGTGGCGATGCCCGTGACCTGGGACGAGGTCGCGGACGCGGCCCTGCACCCGCGGCAGTTCAAGCTGCGCGAGATCGCCGACCGCAGTCGTCGGGCAGGGCGATCCCTGGCAGGAGCATCGACGCCAGACGCAAAGGCGTTCCCGCGCAGCGTCGCTCGAGGAAGCCTGACCCTATGGAGACGCACACCGCCCCACGGCGATCCGCTGATCGCGACGCCCGGCGTGCCGCCGACCGACCCGTCCGAGCCCGAAGAAGGGCAGCCGAGCCGCCGCCGCCCGCTCCCGGGCTGCCGCCCGCCGAAGACGACTGACCGGCCCGCGTGCCATCCTAAGCGCATGCGTCCCTACGAAGGCCTACTCACGGCCATGGTCACCCCCTTCCGTGCCGACGGTTCCGTCGACGAGGAGGGCGCGGTCGCCATCGGCCGCCACCTGCTCGCGAACGGCTCGCACGGCCTGGTCGTGGCCGGGACGACGGGCGAAGCCGCGACGATGACCGACGAGGAGCACCTCGGGCTGATCGAGCTGATCGTCCGCGAGCTCGGGGACGAGTGCGTCGTGATCGGCGGCACCGGCTCCAACGACACCCGCCACGCCATCCACCTGACCGAGAAGGCCGTCGAGGCCGGGGTGGACGCGGTCCTGTCCGTCACGCCGTACTACAACAAGCCCAACCGGCGCGGGATCCTCGCCCACTTCGGCGAGGTGGCCACGCGCCGCCGGCGACACGCCGGTCGTGCTCTACAACATCCCCGGCCGCACCGCGGTCAACATGCCGCCCGGACCTGCTGGCCGAGCTGGCCCAGATCGACGGCATCGAGGCCGTCAAGCAGGCCAACTCCGACGAGCTGCAGCTGATCGACGGGCTGGCGATCCTGGCCGGCAACGACGACATCTACGGCCGCTGCCTGGACATCGGCGGCGCGGGCGGGATCTGCGTCGCCTCGCACGTCGTCGGCAACGAGATGCGCCGGATGTACGACGAGCCGGAGGCGCGCGCGGAGATCGACGCGTCGCTGCAGGAGGTCTACGCGGCGATGTTCATCACCGCCAGCCCGGCGCCGGTCAAGGCCGCGCTGAAGATGCAGGGGCACGACTGCGGCCCGCTGCGGCTGCCGCTGGTCGAGTGCGACGAGACCGAGCGCACGGCGATCCACGACGTGCTCGCGCAGCACGGGCTGCTCGCGGGGGTCACCGCCGGGTGAGCGCGCAAACTCCGCGTCCTCCCGCTGGGGGGCGTCGGCGAGATCGGCAAGAACCTGACGGTCGTCGAGTACGACGGCCGGATCGTGGTCGTCGACTGCGGCCTGCGCTTCCCGACGGCCGAGATGATGGGCATCGACCTCGTCCTGCCCGACTTCACGTACCTGCGCGAGAACGTCGACGCGATCGAGGCGATCGTGATCACGCACGGCCACGAGGACCATCTGGGCGCGCTGCCGTGGGTGATCCGCGACCTCGGCCAGGAGAAGATCCCGGTCGTCTACGGCGGCCAGCTGACGGTCGCGATGGCGCGCTCGAAGCTCGACGAGCACAAGCTGCGCGACGTCAACCTCGAGGTGCTGCCGATCGGCGACGTCGTGCGAGGCGGGCCCGTTCGAGATCGAGCGCATCCACCTCACGCACTCGATCCCGGACTCCTCGCGGCGTCGCGCTCAAGACGCCGCTCGGCACCGTGCTGTTCACGGGCGACTACAAGTTCGACCAGACGCCGGTCGGCGGCGCGCCGGCGGACATGGCGCGGCTCGCCGAGCTCGGCCGCGACGGCCTGCTGCTGCTGTGCGGCGACTCCACGAACGTCGACCGCGCCGGGGATCTCCGAGAGCGAGTCGATCGTCGGCCCGCACCTGGACCGCGTGTTCGGGCGCTGCGAGGGCCGGATCGTCGTCACCTGCTTCGCGTCGAACATCCACCGCGTCCAGCAGGTCGTGCACGCGGCCGAGACGAACGGCCGCAAGGTCGCGCTCGTGGGGCGCTCGATGCGCAAGAACGTCAACATCGGGCGCTCGCTCGGGCACATCGACATCCCGGAGGGGATGCTGCTGCCGCCGCGCGAGATCGACCAGTGGGCCGACGAGAAGATCGTCGTGATCTCGACCGGCTCACAGGGCGAGCCGCTGCGCGCCCTGCGCCGGATGGCCTACCGCGACCACCCGCAGGTCGAGCTCAAGGCCGGCGACACCGTGGTCTTCAGCGCGACGCCGATCCCCGGCAACGAGCGCGCCGTCAACGAGACGATCGACCGCCTGTACCACATCGGCTGCGAGGTCGTGACGGCCCGCGACGCGCCGATCCACGCCTCCGGCCACGGCTACGCGGAGGAGGTCAAGATGATGATCAACCTCACGCGCCCGCAAGTACGTGATGCCGGTGCACGGCGACTACAAGCGGATGCTGATCCACAGCCAGCTGGCGCAGGCCGTCGGCGTGCCGGCGTCGCACATCTTCCGGACCGAGAACGGCACGCCGCTGGAGATCGACGCCGACGGCGCGCGGCTTCGGCGAGAAGGTGCCGGCGGGCATGATCTTCGTCGACGGCGTCGACATCGGCGATGTGCAGCGACGTCGCCCTGCGCGACCGCCGGATGCTGAGCGCCGACGGCATCTTCATCATCGTCGCCACGGTCTCCGAGCAGGACGGCTCGTCGGTCGTGCCGCCCGAGGTGCTGGCCCGCGGCGTGCCGTTCCTGGAGGGCAACAGCGCGTTCATCGACGAGCTGCGCGAGGCGGTCGAGGACTCGCTGGACGGCGCCGCCGAGCAGCAGATCACCGAGATCGACGTGCTGGAGTCGCACCTGCACGACGATCTCGCGACGTTCATCTACGAGCGGCTCAAGCGGCGCCCGATGGTGCTCCCGGTCGTCGTCGAGGTCTGATCGGCCGGGCCGCGACGATCGCGGCCGCGACGACCAGCAGCGAGGATCCCGCGCGCCGGCGATCGCGAACGCCGTGCGCGGCGAGCCGAGCGCGACGATCAGCGCCGCCGAGCAGGAAGCCGACGCCCGGCATCGCGGCGCCGAGCGACTCCAGCAGGCCGGACATGCGCGCCTGGAACTCCGGCGGCGTGGCCTCCTGGAGCCTGGTCATGACCGCCACCCACTGCACGCCGTTGCCGGCGCCGCCGACGACCGAGACCAGGCACGCCACGAGCAGCGTCTGCGCCTGGGAGAGGCCGAGGTAGGCGAGGCCGACCGCGGCGGTCGCGAGCAGGATCATCGCCAGCCCGCGATCTCCGCCGCAGCCACAGGAACAGCAGGCTGCCGAGCACGATCCCCGCGCCCCAGGAGGACATCAGCACGCCGAACCCGGCGCTGGTCGTGCCCAGGCTCTCCTTGGCGTAGATGATCTCGATCGGGACGACGATCGTGAAGCAGATCAGCGCCAGCGACTGCCCGACCAGCAGGCTGCGCACGAGCCGGTTGTCGCGCGCGAACTCGAGCCCGTCGAGATAGCGCTCGTGCCACGGCGTGCGGTCCTGGTGCTCGGGGCGGGGGAGGTCCTTGGCCGCCGCGAGCACGATCGCGATCAGCGCGAACGACGCGGCGTCCACCAGCAGCGCGACCGACAGCCCGAAGACGGCGATCAACCCGCCCGCGATCGCCGCGCCGAAGACCGAGGCGGCCGCGAAGCCGACGTTCATCAGCGCGTTGCCTTCGCTGAGCAGGCCTCGCGGCTGCAGCAGGACGCCGACGGCGCCGCGGGTGAGCCCGCGCCCGGTGATCGCCAGCGTGCCGTCGACCAGGGCCAGCGCGAGCACGAGCGCCAGCACGAAGCGGTCGCCGTCGGCGAGCAGCGCCAGCGCCGCGAACGCGACCGCTTCGACCGCGTACAGCGCGGGCAGCGTCCGGCGCAGCGAGAAGCGGTCCAGGTGGGCGGTCAGCGCGGTCGCGAGCAGCGCGGGCAGGAACTTCGCGACCAGGAAGAAGCCGGCGGTGGGCGCGACGGCACCGGTGCGGTCGTAGACCAGCACCGAGAGGGCGACGACCCCGATCGCGTCCCCGAGGTCGTTGATCGTGTACGAGGCCAGCAGGCGCCCGAACGGCCGTACGCGCAGCGGTTCGAGACGCCTCCGCACCGGCGACAGGGTAGCTCCGGCTCAAAGCCCCCGCCGCCCGCCACTCGACCGCAGCCGAGTCCGCGGACGTCGTGTCGTCAGCGATCGACGGGAAAGCGCACCACGAAGCGCGCGCCGCGACCGTCGAGCGGCGGTTCGAGCCGGACCGAGCCGTGGTGGCTCTCGGCGACCGCGCGCACGATCGCCAGCCCGAGCCCTGAGGAGCCCGAGCGGTCGCCATGGGCGCGGAAGAAGCGCTCGAAGACCTTGTCCTGCAGCTCCTCCGGGATCCCCGGCCCGTCGTCCTCGACCGCGAGCACGATGTGCCCGTTCTGGCGTTCCGACGCTGGCCTCGACCGCCGTGCCGGGATCGGTGTGGCGCAGCGCGTTCTCCATCAGGTTGAGCACCAGCCGGTGCAGCTCGTCCTGCACGCCCTCGATCTTGAGCCCCGGCTCGGCCGCGATCGTGATCTCGTGGTCGCCCGCGACCGGCTCGAGCTCGGAGGCCGCGGCGGCGACGACGTGCGTGAGGTCGACCGTGCGCCGCGGCGGCTCGCGGCCGGCGTCCGCGCGGGCCAGCAGCAGCAGGTCGGCGACCAGGCGGCGCATCCGCCGGCTCGAGCGCAGCGCGGAGGCGGCGGCCTCGCGGTGCTCGCCGGTCAGCGTCTCCTCGAGCAGCTCGAGGTTGGCCAGGACCGAGGTCAGCGGCGTGCGCAGCTCGTGCGAGGCGTCGGCGACGAACTCGCGCTGGCGCGCGAGCGCGGCCTCGGTCTCGGTGCGCGACTCGTCGAGCGCGTGCAGCATCGACTCGAGCGTCGTGGCCAGCTCGGCGACCTCGTCGTCGGCCTCCGGGCGCGGCATCGTCAGCGCCGGCGTTGCGGGTGCGCTCGATCTCGCGCGCGGCGTCGGTCAGCTCCGCGATCGGCTCCATCGCGCGCCGCGCGGTGGCCAGGCCGGCGAGCAGGGCGAGCGCGGCGCCGCCGAGCACGCCGAGGCCGAGGAACAGCTTCACGCGGTTGGCGGTCGACGCGACGTCGGAGATCCGGCGCCCGTACTGGACGTAGAGCGGGAAGTTGCCGGCCGGGCGTCGGGAGCTGGATCTCGCGCGTCTCGACCCGCCAGCCGTCGACGTCCTCGCTGCTCGAGCTCGGCGGTGCCCCAGCTCGGCGCGCCGGTGGAGCTGTCGAAGCGGCGCCCGTCGGGGTAGACGACGCGGATCGCCGCGTTGTAGCTGGCGGCGTAGGCGTCGAGGTCGCCGTCGCGCTTGTACTTCGCCTTGCCGTCCTCGTAGCGGTCGAAGCGAGTAGACGAGCTGGGCCTGCAGCTTGTCCGCGGCCGCCGCGACCTGGCGGTTGAAGTCCTTGTAGATCGCGCGCGTCGTGAGCGTGCCGACGATCACCGCGAACCCGAGCAGGATCACCAGCGTGAGTGCCGCGGAGCCGCCCGCGAGGCGCCAGCGGATCGGCTGGCGCTTATACGCGGAGTACGTAGCCCGCGCCGCGGACCGTGTGGAGGAGACGAGGCTCGCCACCGGCTTCAAGCTTTCTTCTGAGGTTCGAGACGAAGACCTCGATCGTGTTCGTGATCGAGAACGGGTCATAGCCCCACACCTCGTCGAGCAGCTTCTGACGCGAGATCACCAGCCGCTCGTTGCGCATCAGGTACTCGAGCAGCTCGAACTCGCGCTGCGTGAGATCGATCTGACGGCTAGTCGCGCGAGACCTCGTGCGTGTCGGGGTTGAGCGTGAGGTCGCCGACGCGCAGCGGGGCCATGCCGCGCGGCGGGCGCCGGCGCAGCAGCGCGCGCATGCGCGCGAGCAGCTCCTGGCGCTCGAACGGCTTGACGAGATAGTCGTCGGCGCCGACGTCCAGGCCTTCGACGCGCGACTCGAGCGCGTCGCGGGCGGTGAGCATCAGGATCGGCGTGTCGTCGCCGTCGTCGCGCAGGCGGCGGGCGACGTCGATGCCGTCCAGGCGCGGCAGCCCGAGGTCCAGCACGATGATGTCGGGCAGGAAGGCGTGGGCCTCGTCGAGCCCGCGGACGCCGTCGCCCGCGAGCTTGACCTCGTAGCCCTCGAGACGCAGCGAGCGCTGCAGGACCTGCGCGATCTCTTCGTCGTCCTCGACGACGAGCACGCGAACGGGACGACTGGCGGCTTCCATCGCGCATTTATGTTACGGCTCGATCGGCGGAATCGCCCTGACCTTCAGCCGCCGTTACGCTGAGCGAGGCAGGGCTTCGGCGCGCGCGCGTCGAAGGGGGCCGCGCCAGATGCCAGCCAAGAAGAAGCCCGCCCGCAAGCCGGCGCGCGCCCGTCGCTGCTGCGCCGCGCCTCCACCTGCCCACGCTCGAGCAGCGCCAGCTCGACCTGATCGGGCTCGGCCTCGTCGGCCTCGCGCTGTTCTTCGCCTTCCTCGTCTACTTCGGCTGGGACGGCGGCCGCGCCGGCTCGCGAGGCCGTCGAGGGCCTGCGCTGGCTGCTCGGCGCCGCGCACTATCTCGTGCCGGTCGCGCTGGCCGCCGCGGGCGCGATCCTGATGCTGCGCCCGGTGCTGCCCGCGGTGCGGCCGTTCCGCTCGGGCGCGATCTGCCTGTTCCTGGCCGTCACGCTCGGGCTGTCGGCGGGCACGCTCGGGTCGGCCCGGGCGGCGCGCGGCCCGGACTGGTGGGACCCGGAGTGGGTCAAGACCCGCGGCGGGATGGTGGGGGAGACGCTTCGACTGGGTCGTGACGACGCTCGCGGGCAGCGTCGGCGCGCACATCCTCGCCGATCTTCCTGTTCATCGCCGGCGTGCTGCTGCTGACCGGCGCGTCGGTCGCGGGCGTGATCAAGGCCACGACGGACTCGGTCTCCTCGACCACGCGCGAGCTGCGCGGCGCCGCGGCCAAGCGGCGGCCGCGCGCGCGACCGACGACCTGGCGACGCTCGAGCGCTCCCCGCGCGTGCGCGTGAAGCGGCCCGAGGTGTTCGGGGAGCCGCCGGAGTGGTCCGAGCCAGCGCAAGCCGGCTGCGCGCGATTCTGTTCGAGCGACGAGCCCGAACCTGAGAGCCTGAGCCCGAAGCCTGTCGCGGAGCTCGAGCGCCTCGCCGAGGACCCGCCGAGGACGAGGAGGGCGTCACGCGCGGGCCGTCGGAGCCCGTCGAGCCCGAGCAGCTCACGCCGCAGGGCCGCTACCGCCCCGAGGTCACCGACTCGCCCGACTTCGTCTGGGAGCTGCCGGACGCGGCCAAGCTCACGCGCTCGACCGAGGACGCCGCGCGGCCCGACACCGCCGGCCAGGAGAAGGTCGCCGCGCAGCTGATCGAGGCGCTCGGGCACTTCAACATCGAGGCGCGCGTGATCGGGATGGTCGCCGGGCCCGCACATCACGCGCTACGAGCTGCGGCTGGCGCCGGGCATCAAGGTCGGCAAGGTCGCGCAGCTCAAGGACGACCTCGCGTACGCGCTCGCGGCGGCCGACATCCGCATCCTGGCGCCGATCCCGGGCAAGCAGGCGGTCGGCATCGAGGTCCCGAACGCGCGCCGCCGGATCGTGCACCTGGGCGACGTCTTCCAGGCCCCGCCGCCGGACTGGTCGCCGCTGACGGTGTGGCTGGGCAAGGACGTCGCGGGCCGCTCGATCGGCGCCGACCTGGCCAAGATGCCGCACCTGCTGGTCGCGGGCACGACCGGCGCGGGCAAGTCGGGCGCGATCAACGCGATGCTGTCCTCGATCCTGCTGCAGGCCACGCCGCACGAGGTGCGGATGGTGCTCGTCGACCCCAAGCAGGTCGAGCTCACGCACTACGACTCGATCCCGCACCTGCTGACGCCGGTGATCACCTCGCCCAAGCAGGCCGCGATCGCGCTGCAGAACCTCGTGCGCGAGATGGAGCAGCGCTACGCCTACATGGCGCTGGCCCGGACGCGGACGCTGAAGGACCTCAACAAGCGTGCGCGCGTCGCGCGACGAGGCGCCGCTGCCGTACGTGCTGTGCGTGATCGACGAGCTCGCGGACCTGATGATGGTCGCGCCGGCCGACGTCGAGGACTCGATCATCCGGATCGCCCAGAAGGCGCGCGCGGTCGGCATCCACCTCGTGCTGGCCACGCAGTCCCCGCGCGTGGACGTGATCACGGGCATGATCAAGGCCAACGTGCCGTCGCGGATCGCGTTCGCGGTCTCCTCGCAGACCGACTCGCGCGTGATCCTCGACCAGAACGGCGCCGAGTCGCTGCTGGGCATGGGCGACATGCTGTTCTCGCCGGTCGGCTCCTCGCGCCTGCAGCGGATCCAGGGCGCGTTCATCGACGAGGCGCAGATCGAGGAGCTCACCGACGCCTGGCGCGACCAGGGCGAGCCCGAGCTGCGCGAGGACCTGCTCGAGGCGGTCGAGGAGGAGGCCGCGTCGGAGAGCGCGCGCCGGACGAGTTCGACCCCGACGAGGACCCGCTGCTGGCCGACGCGATCCGGCTCGTGGCCGAGATGCAGACCGCCTCGACCTCGATGCTGCAACGGCGCCTGCGGCTCGGCTACACGCGCGCCGGGCGGCTGATCGACATGCTCGAGCGGCGCGGCGTGATCTCGGGCTACGAGGGCTCCAAGCCGCGCCAGGTGCTGGTCACCGAGGCCGACCTGCCGCGCGTGCTGGCCGCGCTGGCGGGCGATCCTCAGACCGTGCCGGACGAGCCCGAATAGGACGCTTGTAGCCTCGGAGGCGGGATGCCGGAGATCGGGGAAACGCTGCGGGAGACCCGGATGCGCCGCCGCATCGACATGACCGAGGTCGAGGCGGCGACGAAGATCCGGGCCAAGTACCTGCGCGCGCTGGAGAACGAGGAGTGGGACCTGCTGCCCGGGCCCACGTTCGTCAAGACGTTCCTGCGCACCTACGCGGAGTACCTCGAGCTCGACCCGCGGCTGCTGGTCGAGGAGTACCGCCAGCGCTTCGAGCGGCCCTCGACGCAGGATCTGACGCCGTTCGGGCCCGGGATGGGCGGCGCAGCGGCGCCGGCGGCAGCGCCCGCGGCGGCCGATCGGGCCGTTCATCGTGATGCTCGTTCGGCGTCGTCGCGCTGCTCGGCGCGCTCTACCTGCTCGGCGTCGTCTGGGGCGAGCCGCCGGAGGACGAGGTCGCCGCCGAACACCGTCGCCACGGCCACGCCGACGGCGACCGCCGACCGCGACGCCGCAAGAAGAAGTCCTCGCGCAAGAAGAAGAGGACGCCGCCGCCGCGCGTGACGCTGCGGCTGACCGCGACCGACGCCGTCTTCGTCTGCCTCGTCGACGCGACCGGCCGCAAGGTGCTCGACGGCGTCAAGCTCGAGGCCGGGCCAGCGCACGCAGGCCGTTCCGCTCCCAGCGCTTCCGGGCGAACTTCGGCAACGGCAGCGTGCGGATGAGCGTCAACGGCAAGCGCTACCGCGCCGCGGACATCGGCAAGCCGATCGGCTACGAGTTCCGGCCCGGCAAGAAGCCGCAGCGGCTCTCCGAGTCGCGTCCGCGTGGGACTCTGCGCCACGTGAGCGTGCGCGCGGGGATCGTCGTCACCGGCACCGAGGTGCTGTCCGGGCTGATCCCGGACGCCAACGGGCCGTGGCTGTCGGAGGCGCTGCGGGCGCGCGGCGTCGTCGTGTCGCACATCGTCGTCGTCGGCGACCGGCCTGCCGATCTGCGGTCGGCGCTGGACTTCCTGGCGGGCGCGTCGATCTGATCGTCACCAGCGGCGGGCTCGGGCCGACCGCCGACGATCTGACCGCCGACGTCGTCGCGGAGTGGGCGGGCGCGCCGATGGAGCACGACCCGGCGCTGGAGGAGCGGATCTGGGCGATCGTCTCGCGGCTGCGCGCGCGGATGCCGTGGGAGGAGGAGGCGATGCGGGCGGGCGCGCGCAAGCAGGCGATGGTGCCCGTGGGCGCGACGGTGCTGGAGCCGGTCGGGACGGCGCCGGGGCTGCTCGTGGGCGACGTCGCCGCTGGTGGCGGTGCTGCCCGGGCCGCCGCGCGAGCTGCAGACGATGTGGGCGCGACGCGGTCGACGGCTTCGCCGCTGCGGGAGCTGCTGGCGCGGGCGGGGACGCTGGAGCAGCGGATCCTGCGCTTCTTCCCGCTGCCCGAGCCGCAGATCGCGGCGACGCTGCGCGAGCTCGACGCCGACGCGCTGCCGTTCGAGGTCACGACCTGCCTGCGGCGCGGGGAGCTCGAGGTGGCGACGGTCTTCGCGCCGTCGGCAGGCTCGCGCGTACGCGGCGTTCGAGGCGGCGCTGCGCGACGCGCCACGGGGACGTGCTGTTCTCCGACGACGGCGCGACGATCGACGAGGTCGTCGCGCGGCTGCTGGCCGGGCGGACGATCGCGACCGCCGAGTCCTGCACGGGCGGGCTGATGGCGGGCCGCCTGACCGACCTCGCCGGCTCGTCGGCGTACGTGCTCGGCGGGCTCGTCGTCTACTCGAACGAGGCCAAGACCGCGCTGGCGGGCGTTCCGGCGTCGCTGATCGAGGCGCACGGCGCGGTCTCGCCCGGAGGTCGCGACGGCGCTGTCGCGCGGGCGCGCGCGTCGCGGCTGGGGGCCGACATCGGGATCGGCATCACCGGCATCGCCGGCCCGGGCGGCGGCTACGCCGGACGAAGCCGGTCGGCACCGTCTGCATCTCGGTCTCGACGTGCGGACGACGCCGAGGAGCGCACCGTCCGCCTGCCCGGGCGGCCGCGCCGACGTCCGCGACCGCACGACCACGGTCGCGCTGCACATGCTCCGCGCGCTGCTGCTGCGGGCATGACCGGCGCCGGCGAGCCGTCGTCGAGCCGCGCCTCACCGCGCCGCACCGCCGACGCCGCGCCCGGCCGCGCCGCCGACGCCTCATCCGGCCGCGCCTCACCGCGCCCCGACAGCGAGCGCCCGCTCCGCCTCTTCGTCGCCCTCGACCTCCCGCCCGCGGCGCGCGACGCCCTCGCCGCGGTCGGCGCCGCCGCCGATCCCGAGGTCTGGCGGGCGGTCGCCGCCGCAGTCGCTGCACGTCACGCTCGCGTTCCTCGGCTCGCGCCCGCCGGCCGACGTGGCGGCGATCGAGCCGATCGTCGCCGCCGAGGACGGCGGCCCGGCGCCGCGGCTCGCGCTCGCCGACGCGTGCTCGCTTCCCGCCGCGCCGCGCGCGCGTCCTCACGGTCGCGCTCGACGACCCGGACGGCACGCTGCGCGCCCTCCAGGCGCGGATCTCTCGGCGCGCTGGCCGCCGCCGGCGTCTACACGCCCGAGAAGCGCCCGTTCCGCGCCGCACGTCACGGTCGCCCGGCTGCGGCCGCGCGTCCGGCCGCCGCGCGCCGCCGGCGCTCGAAGTCGAATCGCTCGCGTTCCCCGGCGACGGCGGTCACGCTCTACCGCTCGCGACGCACCCCACCGGCGCGCGCTACGAGCCGCTCGCGCGCGCGAGCCTGCGGCTGACGCTACGCTCAGCCGCGCATGCTCCGCCGAGCAGTTCTCACCGCGCTGCTCGCCGTGGCCGCGCTGATCGCGCTCCCGACACGCCGCCCAGGCGGCGCTGCGCTGGGGTTCGTGCGTCGACTTCGACGGGGTCCGCTGCGCGACGCTGAGCGTCCCGCTCGACCGCACGCGGCGTCGACCCCGGCACGATCAAGCTGCGCGTCGGCCGCGTCGGGCGCAGACTCCGGGCAAGACGCTGATGTACCTCTCCGGCGGCCCGGGCGGAGCCGGGCTCAACGAGATGCTGAGCGTGCTCCCCGCGCTGCCCGAGCTCCTGACAGTCCTACCGGCTGATCGGCTACGACCAGCGCGGCACCGGCCGCTCCGGCCTCCTGCGCTGCCCGGAGCTCGAGCGCGACCCGCAGCTGCGCAACACGGCGGCGGCCGCGAAGTGCGCGGAGCGGATCGGCGTCGCCCGCCGGCACTACACGACGCCGGACTCGGTGCAGGACATGGAGGCGATCCGCGCCGAGCTCGGCGTCGACAAGCTCACGCTGTTCGGCATCTCCTACGGCACCGAGCTCGCGATCGCGTACGCGCGCGCCTACCCGCAGCACGTCGAGCGCATGATCCTCGACTCGGTCGTCGACGCCGACGACCCCGACCCGTTCTTCACCGCCGGCTTCCGCGCCATGAGCGCCTCGCTGCGATCGCTGTGCCCGCGGCGCCGCTGCCTGACGCCCGACCCGGGCGCGGAGCTGGCCCAGCTCGTGGCCCGCCTCCGCGCGCGGCCGCTGCGGGCCGCTCGCCTACGACGCCCGCGGGCGCGCGCACCGCGTCACGATCACGCCGGTCGCGCTCTTCGACCTGATGTTCCTCTCCGACTACCTGCCCGCGCTGCGGGCGGTCGTGCCGATCGCCGTCCACGCCGCGCTCGCGGGCGACGGCGCACTGCTGGCGCGCGCTCCTGCGCGACTCGCAGGCGCTTCGAGCGAGCTCGGCTCGCCGCGCGACTTCTCGGTCGCCCGCTACGCGACGATGTGCGAGACGAACCCGCTGCCGTGGGACGCCGGCACGCCGCTCGACCAGCGGCGCGGCGATCGTGCAGCAGCGGATCGCGGCGCTGCCGGCGAACACGTTCGCGCCGTTCGACGCGGGCGTCGTGACCGAGGACGAGATCGACCTCTGCCTCGGCTGGCCGGACGTGCCGCACCCCGCCGCGGCGACGCCTCGCGGCGCCGTACCCGAACGTGCCGACGCTGATCCTGCAGGGCGCCGAGGACCTCCGCACGCCGCCGGAGTGGTCCGCCCGGATCGCGGCGCGGATCCCCGGTTCGAAGCGGATCGTGATCAAGGGCGTCGGGCACTCGACGATCGGCTCGAGCGAATGCGCCGGCGAGGCGATCCTGCGCTTCGCGCGCGACAGGCGGCCGCCGTCGTCGTGCCCGCGCGTCCGGACCGGCGTTCCGGCGGTCGACCCCGCGCCCGCCGCCTTCGACTCGCTGCGCGGCTATCCGGGGCTGCCGCTCAAGGTCGGGCGCACGGTGCGCGCGATCGGCGCGACCGTCGACGACGTCCTGCTCGCGCTCTCCTCGGGCTCGATCGAAACCGCGGGCGGCGGGTTGCGTGGCGGCACGTGGGAGATCGGCGAGGGACAGTTGCACCTGCGCGACTACGAGGCGGTGCGCGGGGTCGAGGTCTCGGGCACCGCGCGCCGCACGTACCGGCTGCGGATCACGGGGTCCAAGGCGGCGCGCGGCGAGGTCACGCTGCGCTCGAACGGGCGTCTCACCGGCCGCCTCGGCGGGCACCGGATCTCGCTGCGCCTCGTGCTGCCGGACTGACGCCGCGGAGTTTCGGCACAGAATTGGCACAGAATCGTCACATTCGCGTGTTGTCTTCTGTCCGATCCTGGCCCTAGCGTGGGGTCCATGAGCAACCAGGACCCCTCGAAGGCACGAGACACAGCCCTGCAGGGCGCCCTGACCCAGATCGAGCGCCAGTTCGGCAAGGGCTCCGTCATGCGGATGGGCGATCCGGGGGCTCAGGTCAAGGTCGAGGCGATTCCCACCGGCGCGCTGTCGCTGGACCTCGCGCTCGGGATCGGCGGCATCCCACGCGGGCGGATCGTGGAGGTCTTCGGCCCGGAGTCCTCCGGCAAGACGACCTTGATCTACCACGTCATCGCCGAGGCGCAGAAGCTCGGCGGCGTGTGCGCGTTCATCGACGCCGAGCACGCGATGGACCCGCTGTACGCCCAGCGGATCGGCGTCAACATCGACGAGCTGCTGGTCTCCCAGCCGGACTACGGCGAGCAGGCGCTCGAGATCGCCGACATGCTGGTGCGCTCCGGCGCGGTCGACGTGGTCGCGGTGGACTCCGTGGCCGCGCTGACGCCGCGGTCGGAGCTCGAGGGCCAGATGGGCGACCAGAGCGTCGGCCTGCAGGCGCGGATGATGTCGCAGGCGATGCGCAAGCTCGCCGGCAACCTGAACCGCACGAAGACGCTGTGCATCTTCACGAACCAGATCCGCGAGAAGGTCGGCGTCATGTTCGGCTCGCCGGAGACCCAGCCGGGCGGCCGCGCGCTGAAGTTCTACTCGTCGCAACGGCTCGACATCCGCCGGATCGAGACGCTCAAGGACGGCACGGAGGCGGTCGGCAACCGCGTGCGCGTGAAGGTCGTCAAGAACAAGGTCGCCGCGCCGTTCCGCCAGGCGGAGTTCGACATCGAGTTCGGCCGGGGCATCTCGACGGCCGGCTGCATCCTGGACCTGGGGCTCGAGCACTCGATCGTCTCCAAGTCCGGCTCGTTCTTCTCCTACGGCGACGAGCGGCTCGGCCAAGGTCGCAACAACGCCAAGGTCTACCTGGACCAGCACCCCGAGGTGGCCCGGGAGATCGAGTCCAAGGTCTACGAGATACTCGGCGTCAACCAGGATCTCGTGGAGCCGATCGAAGGCGACCCGGCGGCCGCCGCGGCCCTGGTGGGCGCCGCTTAGTGACGCCCGGTCACGACCACGGCCAGACCGCGCCGTCCGCGGGCTCAGAGGCGGCGTACGAGGCCGAGCAGCGCCGCCAGGAGGCGTTCGATGTCGCCTGGCGGTTCCTGGCCCACCGAGACCGGACGGAGGCCGAGGTACGGCGCAACTTCACGCGCAAGCGCGTCGACCCGGCGCTCGTCGAGGAGGTCGTCGCCGCGCTGCTCGAGGGCGGCTATCTCGACGACGCCACGTTCGCCCGCCGTTTCACCGAGGATCGCCGCACCCTCGACGGCTGGGGCGCGGAGCGCATCGAGCGCCGCCTGACCGAACTGGGCGTCGAGCGGGGCGAGATCCGCGCCGCGCTGCAAGCCGGCGCCCACGACGAGCTCGACGCCGCCTGCGAGCTGCTCGCGCGCCGGTTCCCGGTCGCGCCGGCCACCCCGAGGGAGCTCGAGCGGGCGCTCGGGTTCCTCGTCCGCAAGGGCTACGAGCTCGAGCTCGCGCACGATGCGCTGCGCCGCCACGCCTCGACCGTGGCCGCGGCTGACGTCTGAGGCGGGCGCTCGGCTCCCAGTCCACGCGGGTCGTCGGCGAGGGGGTGTGGAGCGAGACCGTCGCTCCACACCGCTTCCGCTCCACGCCCCCTCGCAAGTCCGTGACTCGCCGTCGCGTGATGCCCGGCGCCGCTGCGACGAGCGCCTGGGTCGGCGGGCGAGGCACGCGGCCGATTGTCCAAGCGCGCCCGGGCACTCACCGTCGTTGGCGGCCACGGCGATTCCCCTGCTATGAGACGATTAATCGATGGCCCTGTGGCACCGCAAGGCGAAACCTGACCCTGCCGCGGCGAGCGCTCCCGAGCCAGAGCCCCCGTTCCCGGACTTCCCGTACCACCCCGACCCGCGCAAGACCGGCTCGTTCGTTGGCTCGGGCGTGGCCTGCATCCTCTGCGGGAACGCCTACGGCTACGTCTACACGGGCCCGGTGTTCAGCGCCGACGACGGCATCACCGGCCCGCTGTGCCCGTGGTGCATCGCCGACGGCTCGGCGGCGACACGGCTGAAGGTCGAGTTCACGGACGTGCGCGGCGATGACATCCCCGCGAACGTGCCAGGCCGGGTGCTCGACCAGATCGCCCAGCGGACGCCCGGGTTCACCGGCCACCAGCAGGAGCATTGGCTCTACCACTGCAGCGACGGCGCCGCGTTCATCGCGCGCACGGAGGTCGCGGGGGAGACCGCGTACCGCTTCCGCTGTCGCCATTGCGGGGTCGGTCTCGCGTATTCCGACTCGCCGCAGCCCTGACTCGCGTTGCGTGTGACACGTTCCAGTACTACGATCCCGCGCAGCGACAGACCGGGTCCGTCCGGGCCCCTTGACACTGCAGCAGACCAACCAATTTTCGAGCGATTTCCAGCAGCTTCAGCAATGACGGCGACCACGCACCATCCCGGGCGAGAACGCCCACCGAGCTCGGCTCGGACCCTTCGAACACACCACTGAGCCGCCACGACTGACGCGGTGGCCTGACGGCCGCCTTCATGCTGGTTGACCTCGCTTCGGGCTCCGGGCTCGACCCGATCTGCCGCTCCCTGAAATCGATGGATCGGATCTCGCCGCGCCCTGCAGGGCGGCGTTCGGAGAGAGGACTCGGACAATGGAAATCGTGATCGCGGCAGCCGTTCTCGCGGCTGGCCTGGTGGTCGCGGCGCTGCTGCTGGTGAAGCGTGCCCCCGGGCTCGCGCCCGCCGGCACCGCCCCGCCGGCCCCCCGGCCCGCGAGCGCGCCCGCGAAGGAGCACAGCTCCAAGAAGGAGACGGACGACGCGCTCGCCCGCCGGCAGGAGATCGGCCGGCTCGAGGAGCGCCTGGTCTCGCGCGAAGCGGCGATCGACGCTCGCAGCACCGAGCTCGACGTGCGCGAGCAGCGCGTCGAGGAGCGCGTCGAGCAGGCGGCCCAGAGCTCACGAGCGCTACGTACGCGAGCTCGAGCGCCTTTCGGGACTCTCGGCGAGCCAGGCCAAGCATCTGCTGCTGAAGGAGCTCGAGGACCAGATCCGCCACGACTCGGCGCGGCTCGTGCGCCAGATCGAGGAGGAGACCAAGCGCGATGCGGACCGGCGCGTCCGCAACATTCTCGCCGTCGTCATGCAGCGTCTTGCGGCCGGGCACGCGGCCGAGACGACCGTCTCGGTCGTCCAGCTCCCCGCCGACGACATGAAGGGACGGATCATCGGCCGCGAGGGCCGCAACATCCGAGCCCTCGAGCACCTCACCGGCGTCGACTTCATCATCGACGACACGCCCAACGCCGTCATCCTCTCGGGCTTCGACGGCGTCCGCCGCGAGATCGCCCGCATGACCCTGGAGAAGCTGCTCTCCGACGGCCGGATCCATCCGGCCCGGATCGAGGAGACCTACTACCAGGCCAAGTCCGAGCTCGAGAGCCACATCATCGAGTCCGGCGAGCAGGCGGCGCTGGACGCCAACGTGCAGGCGCTCGACGCCGAGCTGGTCCGTATCCTCGGCCGCCTCAAGTACCGCACGAGCTACGGCCAGAACGTGCTCGCGCACTCGATCGAGTGCGCCCACCTCGCGGCGA
This sequence comes from uncultured Solirubrobacteraceae bacterium, assembly GCA_963755275.1. Taxonomy (GTDB): domain Bacteria; phylum Actinomycetota; class Thermoleophilia; order Solirubrobacterales; family Solirubrobacteraceae; genus Solirubrobacter. The sequence goes on from CAVWJU010000014.1 coordinate 98,889, forward strand.
TGATGGCCGAGGAGCTGGGCGCCAGTCCCAAGACGGCCCGCAGAGCCGCGCTGTTGCACGACATCGGCAAGGCGGTCTCGCACGAGATCGAGGGCCCGCACGCGCTCGTCGGCGGCGACCTCGCGCGCCGCCACGGCGAGTCCGAGGCGGTCGCGCACGCGATGGAGGCCCATCACAACGAGGTCGAGCCGCAGACCGTCGAAGCGGTCATCGTCCAGGCCGCCGACGCCCTCTCGGGCGCCCGCCCTGGCGCCCGCGGCGAGTCGCTCGAGCAGTACGTCAAGCGCCTGCGAGACCTCGAGCACATCGCCACCCGCCACGACGGCGTCGACAAGGTCTACGCCATGCAGGCCGGGCGCGAGATCCGCGTGATGGTCGTGCCCGGGACGCTCGACGACGACGGCGCGGTCCTGCTCAGCCACGAGATCGCCCGCGAGATCGAGCAGGAGCTCGAGTACCCGGGCCAGATCAAGGTCACCGTGATCCGGGAGTCGCGAGCGACGGACTACGCTCGATAGCGGCATGAAGCGATTCCACGTCACCACGTTCGGGTGCCAGATGAACGAGCACGACTCCGAGCGCATGAAGGGCATGCTCGAGTCGCTCGGCTACGCCGAGGTGCCCGAGCGCGCGGACGCGGACCTGATCCTCTTCAACACCTGCTCGATCCGCGAGAAGGCCGACGAGCGCTTCGTCTCGCACCTGTACGAGGCGCGGGCGCTCAAGCGGCGCGACCCGGAGCGCGTGATCGGCGTCGGCGGCTGCTGGGCGCAGTCGATGAAGGAGCGCGTGTTCGCGCAGTTCCCGTTCGTCGACGTCGCCTTCGGCCCGGGCCAGGTCCACAAGCTCGCGGAGTTCCTGACCAGCGACAGCCTCACGGCCCAGGGCTTCTTCGAGTTCGAGGGCTTCACCGGCCACCTGCCCGGCAAGCGCGCCCGCGACGTCCACGCCTGGGTGCAGATCTCGGCCGGCTGCAACATGAAGTGCTCGTTCTGCATCGTGCCGACGACGCGCGGACGCGAGGTCTCGCGACCGTTCGAGGAGCTCGTGGACGAGGTGCGGGCGCTCGCCGACGAGGGCGTGCGCGAGGTCACGCTGCTGGGCCAGAACGTCAACTCCTACGGCCTGCGACTGCGCCCGCAGCCGCGCAAGTTCTCCGAGCTGCTGCTACGCGATCGACGCGATCGAGGGCATCGACCGCATCCGCTACACGAGCCCGCACCCCGCGCACATGCGCGAGGACGTGATCCGCGCGCACGCCGAGCTCCCGACCGTCTGCGAGCACATCCACCTGCCGCTGCAGTCGGGCTCGTCGCGCGTGCTCAAGCGCATGCGCCGGACCTACGACCGCGCGCGCTACCTCGACCGCGTGGCGCCTGATCCGCGAGCACGTGCCCGACTGCGCGCTGACCACGGACATCATCGTCGGCTTCCCGGGGGAGACCGAGGCCGACTTCGCCGAGACGCTCGAGGTCGTCGAGGAGGTCGGCTTCGACGGCGCCTTCACGTTCATCTACTCGCCGCGCCGCGACACCGAGGCGGCGGAGTTCGTCGACGACTTCATCGCCCACGACGTGCAGGTCGAGCGCATGGAGCGGCTCGTCGAGGTCGTCCAGCGGCGCGCCCGCGAGCGGGCGCAGCGCTTCGTCGGCCGGACGCTCGACGTGCTCGTCGAGGGCACATCGCGCCACGATCCCTCGCGCCTGCGCGGCCGCACGACGCACAACAAGGTCGTGAACTTCGACGGCCTGGCCTCGCCCGGCGAGATCGTCGCGGTCGAGATCGGGGCCGCGACCTCGCAGACCCTCAGCGGCACCGAGTCGCTGCTCTCCCGGGCTGCCTGAGCGCTCGGGTCGGCGCCCGCGTGCCGGATGAAGCAAGGGGGGACCGACTCCGCCGGCACGCGGGCGCCACGGCGAATCTTCCTGACCGCCGCCGGTTCGCGCACCGCCCGGAAGTGCAGTCCGTCCGACGGCCATGCGAACATGTGTTCGATGCGCTGGGAATCGCAGAACGTCGACGCCGACGACGCGGGCCGCCTCCCGGGTATGGACGCCGACGCGGTCGTCCGCCGCTTCGACGCGCCCGAGGCGCTCGACATCCGCTTCCACGAGATCCGCACCAAGTCGGCACTGAACCGCGTCCCGGCCGCGTCCCGGCTGCCGTTCGAGTGGACGGTCAACCCGTACCGGGGCTGCACCCATGCGTGTGTCTACTGCTTCGCCCGCCCGACCCACGAGTACCTCGACATGAACGCGGGGCGGGACTTCGAGCGCGAGATCGTCGTCAAGGTCAACGTGCCGGAGGTGCTGCGGGCCGAGCTGGCGCGACCGTCGTGGAAGGGCGACCGGGTCGCGCTGGGCACGAACACCGACCCGTACCAGTGGGTCGAGGGCCGCTACAAGCTGATGCGCGGGATCTGGGAGGCGTTGCGCGACTTCCGCAACCCGTGCTCGGTCCTGACCAAGTCGCCGCTGCTGCTGCGCGATCTCGACCTGCATGAAGGAGATCGCGGCGGTGACGGAGATGAGCGCGTGCCTGTCGGTGCCGACGCTCGACGAGAAGGCGTGGCGGGCGACCGAGCCGCACACGCCGAACCCGAAGGCGCGGCTCGAGGCCGTCGCCGAGCTCAACCGCAACGGGATCCCGACCGGGGTCCTGGTCGCGCCGCTGATGCCGGGGATCAACGACGGCCGCGAGCAGGTCGAGCGGATCGTCGAGGCCGGCGACCGAGGCCAACGCGACCTACATCGGCGGGCAGACGCTGTTCCTGCGCGGGTCGGTGCGCGAGGTCTTCTTCGCCTGGCTGCGCGAGCACCGGCCGGACCTGCTCCCGCGTTACGAGCGCCTGTACGCCACGGGCGCCTACCTCGCGCCCGCGGAGCGGCGCAAGATCGAGGAGGCCGCGGGCGCGCCGTGGGTGTCGCGGGACTATCCGGCGGACCGCTACCGCCACCGCCGCGGGTTCCGGGCCTCGGCGGCGGCTGCGTCCCCGCAACCGCCGCTCAAGACCATCGTCCAGGAGAGCCTGTTTTGAGCTCGGCGCGTCGCGGCGCAGCCGCCCGCTCGTCGCGCGGCGCGTCTTCCGCCGCGTCGCGCGGCGCGCGCTGGCGACGCCGGCGCGTCCGTGCTGCTACGGCGCGGTCGTGCTGAGCGTGAGCGTGAGCGTCTTGCTGTAGGTGCCCGGTGCGGAGCGCGTCGCCGGCGCCGATCGACTGCTTGAAGTCGAGTCGTCACGGCGTCGTTGGACACCGGGCCGGTCCAGGTCAGCCAGCGTCGTCGGCGTGGCGCTGCCGCCGACCGCGCGCGAACGCGCCCGTGCCCGCCTTGGCCTGCAGCGGCTGTGGCGAGCGAGTACGAGCCGTTGACGAGATGCCCGGTGGCCGTCGCGCTCGGGTCCGCGACGCTCAGCGTCGCGTTCGCGGCCGAGGAGACGACGTTCGCCTGCAGCGACGCCGTGTAGTCCTGCGCCACGCCGGGCTGGAACGCACCGAACGACGCCGCGGCGCCGGTCGTGAGCGCCAGCGTGGCCGGCACGCTGCCGCCGACGTCGGCCGGGACGACGGTCGGCGTCGCCGGCCCGTCGCCGGCCTGGGTGTTGGTCAGGACCGGGAACAGCTCGGTCTGGTCGATCGTGCCGACGATGTCGGCCGCTCGCGGACCGGAGGCGAAGACCGGCACGGTGGCGCCGGTGTGCGCCTGGCTGCCGGTGACCGCCGCGGTGCCGTAGGCGATGCGGATCGGCTGGCCGTCGACGGTCTGCAGCGTGGTGTAGGCGCCGCGCGGGGTCTGGTAGACCGGGATGATCTGGCTCGTGTGCGAGTGATCGGCGCTGACCAGGATCAGCGTGTCCGGATGGGTGCGCTGGAACTCCTGGGCGACGGCGATCGCGTCGTCCATGCCGAGCAGCTCGCCGATCTGCCCGCAGGCGTCGGCGGCGTGGTCGCGCTTGTCGATCGAGGCGCCCTCGACCTGCAGCACGAAGCCCTTCGGGTTGCCCTGCAGCAGCGCGATCGCCTTCTGCGGTCATCTCCGTCAAGCGTCGGCTCGGTGCCGCGGTTCGGACGGCGTGCACTTGGTCGTCGGCGAGCCCGCGCCGCTGTCGGAGGCGATCAGCGGGTTGAACTCCGTCGTCATGTTGCTCGCGTGGAACAGGCCGAGCAGGCGCTCGCCGGGAGCGAGCGAGCGTGACGGCGTTCATCTCCGCCTCGGTGGCCACGTACTTGTAGCCGCGGTCCTGCGTCGCGTAGTCGATGACGTTGCGCGTGCCGCCGGCCTCGAGCGGCTGCTGGTAGCGGGCGCGCCCGCCGCCGAGCACGACGTCGAAGCGGGCGTCGGCCTGCTGCTCGGCGATCGAGCCGAGCCCGCCGGCGGCCTTGGTCTCGGTCGGGCACGCGGTGCGCGTGTCGTTCGGGCCCTGGCAGCCGCGCTGGGAGATGTGCGCGGACGGGCCGGCCGGCGTCGCGTCGGTGATCTCCGCGGTCGAGACGTTGCCGGTGGACAGGCCGCGGTCGCGCGCGATCTCCATGTAGGTCTCGAAGTTCTGCCCGGGACGGTCACGCCGGAGCTCGGGCCCTGGCCGAGGCGGCCGTCGAGGGTCTTGATGCCGCTCGACCATGCCGCCGCCGTCGGCGCCGAGTCCGGCACGTAGTTCGGCGGATACGGCGGCGCCGCCGCCGGGCCGACGTTGTAGGTCGTGACGTCGCCGCGGAACTTCAGCGAGTCCATCGCGAGCCGGCCCGTGGCGCCCTTGCCGTAGTAGCGGCCGGACGTCACCTCCTGCTCGCCCATGCCGTCACCGATGAACAGGATGATGTTCTTCGGCTTCGAGATGTCGATCTCGGCCTTGAGATCGGCGCTCTTGTCCGGCCCGACCTGACCCACGGCGACCGCCGCGGCACACGCCGCGAGCCCGACCGCCGCGAGCGTTCCCATGCGCACAACGCGCATCCGTGCCTCCTCTTCCAGGTTCTAGGAACTGCCGGGCCGAACATTCCCGGTCCGCGGCGGGCCAGAGGTGAACGGCTTGTGACGGTGCTCACGGAACTGAAACCTGGTGCGACGGGCAGTGTTGCCTATGTACGTGCCACGTTTACACCGACCACACGTCGCGCCGATGGCGCGATCCTTGACCCTCCAGACCGCGCAGCGCGCCCGCCGGGCGAAGTGGGAGCTGCTGGTCCTGATCCCGCTCTTCGCCCTGACGCATCGTCGCCTACGTCGAGCGCGAGTCGATCTTCGGCGTCGACACGCCGGTCCGCGTTGCCGCCGCGGTGGTGATGGTGATCCTCGGCTGGGCGCTCGCGCGCGACCTCGGCCGCTTCACCGCGCCCGCGCTCTTCCGGCGCATGGACCCCGCGACTGCCGGCACCGCGGGCTTCCTGATCCGTCTCGTCTTCCTCGTGGTCGCGGCGGTCGTCTCGCTGCGCGTGGCGGGCCTGAACCCCGGCGACGCTCGCGCTCGGCGGTGCGATCACCGCGGTCGTCCTCGGCCTCGCGGCCCAGCAGACGCTGGGCAACGTGTTCGCGGGCATCGTGCTGATCGCCGTGCGCCCGTTCAAGGTCGGCGACCGCGTGCGCTTGCAGTCCGGCGGCCTCGCCGGCCAGATCGAGGGCGTGGTGGCCTCGCTCGGCCTGCTCTACACGACGTTGGCCCAGGGCGCGGACTCGGTGATGGTGCCCAACAACGTCGTGCTCTCGGCCGCGGTCGTCCCGCTGCGCGAGCCCGCGTCGGTCGACCTGCGCGCGCGCCTGCGCCCCGACGTCAAGCCGAGCGATATCCAGGCGATGCTGCAGGAGTCGATCGCGACGCCGGTGCGCGGCGAGCCGACGATCGCGCTCGAGGAGATCGACGCCGACGAGGTCGTCGTCCGCATCCAGGCCACCCCGCTCTCCGACGAAGACGGCCCCCGCCTCGCCGACGAGGTCCTGGCCGCGGTCGGGGCCGCGACACAAGACGACGAGACCTGACGCCCTCGCGCAGCCGCGACGTCGCGGGTCGCCGCCCGCGCCGCCTCGACCCGCGACATCCGTCATCGCCGCGCGCGGCGCCACCTCGCGCGGCAAGCCCGTCCCGGCCGCTGCGCGGCGCGCCGCGCCGCTAGCGCTTGTCCGTCTGGCCGCGCTCGAATTGCGCGGCCGTCGAAGCCCCGCCGAGCCGCCGCTGCACGACGCCCGCGGGACCCGGGAGCAAGTGACGCGAGCACGGCGCCCGCCCGCAGCGGGAGGGCGCGACGTCGAGCTCGGCGCGGTTGCCCTCGATCGCCTTGACCACGGCGCGCGCGACGTCCTCGGGCCGCTTGGTGCCGATGTAGGGCGGGCAGTTTCGCGCCGGAATCGGCGAACATGCCGGCCTCGCTGATGAAGCCCGGCAGGATCACGGACACGCCGACGCCCTTCGGCACGAGGTCCTCGCGCAGCGCCAGAGCGAAGCCGCGCAGCCCGAACTTGGTCGCCGAGTAGACCGACGAGCCGGGCGCGCCGGCACGGCCTGAGAGCGAGGACATGAACACCAGGTGCCCGCTCCCGCGCGCCACCAGCTGATCGACCAGGCCGTGCGCGAGCAGCATCGGCGCGCGCAGGTTGACCGTGAGCGCCCGGTCGATCTCCTCGGTCGAGAACGAGTTGAGCCGCCCGCTGCCGGGCAGGGCGGCGTTGGCCACGAGCACGTCGACCTCGCCGGCCTCGGCCAGCAGCCGCTCCGGCGCGTCCGGCAGCGAGAGGTCGGACACGATCACGCGCCCACCGGTCTCGCCCGCGAGCGGTTCGAGCACCTCGGCCCGGCGCCCGGTGAGCGTCAGCGTCGCGCCACGCGCGGCCAGCTCCCGCGCGATCGCCTGCCCGAGCCCCCCGGTCGCGCCGGTGAGCAGGACGCGCGCGCCGTCGAGCTTCATGTGCGCCCCTCCGTCTCGCCAAGCCCAGGCGGCGCCGCGAGCAGCCGAGCCGTCTCGCCGCGTCCGCCGCGCGCGAGCGACGGCCAACCGTCTCGCCGCGCCAGGCCGCGCCGCGCCGCCGGCCAACCGTCTCGCCGCGCCCAGGCCGCGCCGCGACGCGCCGGCCAACCGTCGCGCCGCGCCCGGCTCGCGCCGCGACGCGCCGGCCATGGTCGCGCCGCGCCCGGCTCGCGCCGCGCCCACCAACCGCCTCGCCGGCGCCGTTCACGCGAACACGGCCACGGTTGCCGTGAACGAGTGCAGGAAGTAGCCGCCGCCGACCGGCCCGATCTCGCCCGCGGCGAAGAAGCCCGCGGAGGGCGCTCCGGCGAGGGCGTCGGCGACCGCCTCGGCGTCGTGGTCGGCGCGACCGAACATGCTTCGCCCGCGGCCGTTGCACGCGAAGACCAGCGCGCCCGCCGGGGTGCGGCCGCCGAGGGCGGTCATGCGGACGGACAATGCCTCGCGCAGGTCGCGGTCGGCGCTCTCGGCGTCGCGGGCGTGCAGCCGCACGACCTGGCCGGGGTGGACATCGGCGGCCACGGAGACCTGTCCGGTCTCCGGGTCGGCGCCGACGAGCCCGCGCACGAGGAAGTCGCCCTGGAGGTAGTCGGGCTTGTTGGAGTCGACGACGATGCCGACGAGCAGGCCACCCTGGACGAGCTGGAGGTCCTCCGGCGGTAGTTCCTCGATCGTCTGCTTGAGCTTCTCCAGCGCCGGCTTGCCCGCCAGCTCGCCGATCACGTGCCCCTCGCCGGCGGTGATCGTCAGCTCGGGGCCGATCGGCGCGGCGCCCTGCGAGACCATCGGCAGCACTTCGACGCCGTCGAACCGGACTCCGACCGCACCCTCGGCCACGACCTCGTCGCCGACGAACAGGACGCTCTCGTCGTCGAGCGTGCGCCCCGAGGCCAGACCGCCCAGCAGCGGCAGCAGCGGCGCCGACTCGGTCAGGAACCGCAGCACGGCGTCGGTCGGGAACGTCACCGGGTCGGCGAGCAGGATCGCGCCGTCGGCGCCCGACAGGTCGGCCATGCCGGTCAGCGCGCCCGTTCCCTCCTCGAGCTCCTCGACTGTCGCGTGGAAGGTCGTCGCCGTCCCGTCGCCCAGCGACGCGGCCCAGACCGAGACGGCGGAGCCGCCCTCGATCTCGCGGCCGTGACCGATCACGCCGCCGGCGCCGCAGCCGATCAGGCCCTCGGGCTCGAGCACCTCGTGGATCGCCTCGAGCGCCGCGTCCGGCGCGCGCAGGATCGCCCCCGAGATGAACACGACGGCCAGCTCGCACGGCGCCCCGTTCAAGCCGGAAGCCGCGGCCGAGGCCGCCTCCAGCGCAGCGGTGCGTGGTTCCGGGACGGTCGAAAGGCCGGTGCCGATGCGGACGGGCATGACGGGTTGACGATACTGGGCCCCGGTGTCGCCGAGCGCGGCTCCCATACTGAGCGCCGTGCCAGAGGTCATCGCCGTCTTCGGACCCACGGGCGTGGGGAAGACCGCCGTCGCGATCGCGCTCGCGGAACGCCTGCAGAAACCGGGGCGAGGACCCGGTCGCCGTGTCGGCCGACGCGCTGCAGGTCTACGAAGGGCTCGCCGATCCTGACCGGCGCGGCCTCACAGACCGAACAGGCGCGGCTGGAGCACCGGCTGCTGCAGTTCGTGCCGATCACCGAGACCTTCTCCGCCGGCGCCTATGCGCAGAGACGCGCACGCGGAGATCGACGCGCTGCTCAGCCAACGCCGGCGCCCGATCGTGGTCGGCGGCACCGGCCTCTACCTGCGTGCGGCGCTGGCCGAGCTCGACCTCAAACCCCCGGTCGACCCGCAGATCCGCGCCCGCCTCGCAACCGACCCGCGCCCCATCGAAGCGCTCCACGCCGAGCTGCCGAAGGCCGTCGCGGCCGGGATCGAGCCGACCGACCGCCAGCGCGTGCTGAGAGCCCACGAGCTGATCGCGGCGGGCCACGAGCCGCCGCCGCCCGCGCACGCGCCCAGCCAGCTCTGGACCGCCCACACGCGCCATCCCACGCTGCTGGCCGCGCTGATCTGCGACCGCGACGAGCTCACGACCCGCATCGACGCCCGCATCGACGCGATGCTCGAAGCCGGCGTGGAAGACGAGGTGAGGACCGCGGACGCGGCCGGCGCGTCGCCCACGGCCAGGAAGGCGCTGGGCTTCCAAGAGCTGCTCGACGGCGACATCGAGGCCATGCGGACCCGCACCCGCCGCTACGCCAAGCGCCAGCTCACCTGGCTGCGCAAGCTCCCGAACGCGCACCTGATCGACGTGACGCAGCGCACGCCGGAGGACGTCGCCGCCGAGCTGGACGGCATGATCTGAGGCCGTGCGCTTCGAGAAGTGGCAGGCGCTGGGCAACGACTACCTCATCTTCGAGGAGGTCAGCCTGACCCCGGACCAGGTCAAACGGCTGTGCGACCCGCACTTCGGGCCCGGCGCCGACGGCGTGCTCGTGCTGACGCAAGCCCGACGCGCCCGGGTTCGTGGCCCGCCTGCGGATCTTCAACCCCGACGGCAGCGAGGCCGAGCTGTCGGGCAACGGCGCGCGCGAGGCGATCCTCTACCTGCGCCGCAACGGCTGGACGGACGCCGACACGTTCAGCATCCAGACGCCGGCGGGCGAGATCCGCCCGACGATCACGGGCCCGACGACGTGCCGGGTCGACATGGGCCGCGCGCACCTGCAGTCCAAGCACTTCCCGGACGGCCCGCCCGACGGCCAGGGCAAGCTGTACGGGCTGCCGCTTCCAGCACGTCACGATCGGCAACCCGCAGTGCGCGATCCGCGTCGACGATCCCGGACGCGATCGACATCACCGTCCTCGGGCGCCAGATCGAGCTCGCACCGATCTTCCCCAACCGCACGAACGTGAGCTTCTGGCGCGAGCTCGCCGCCGACGACGATCCGCGCCCGCATCTTCGAGCGCGGCGTGGGGGAGACGCTCTCCAGCGGCACCGGGGCCAGCGGCGCCGCCGTCGCCCACGTCCTGCGCGGCGGCGACTCGCCCGTCACCGTCAAGCTCGACGGCGGCGAGCTGACCGTCGACGTCGACGAGGCGCTGCACGTCGACCTGACAGGCTGGGCGGTCCCGATCTATCGCGGCGAGCTGAGCGAGGAGTTCACGACACAGATGGAGGCCGAATGACGCTGCTGGTGACCGGAGCGACGGGCACGACCGGCATGGAGGTCCTGCGCGCGCTCTCCGACCGCGGCGCCGAGGCCCGAGCGCTCGTGCGCGACGAGACGAAGGCGCACCATCTGCGCGACCTCGGCTTCGAGCCCACCACGGGCGACCTCGGCGACCCGCGCACGCTCGGCCCCGCGCTCGAGGACGTCGAGCGCGCCTACCTCGTCTCGCCGATCAGCCCGATGCAGTCCGAGTTCGAGCAGGCCTTCCTGGAGACCGCGAAGGAGGCCGGGGTCAAGCACATCGTCAAGCTGTCGGTGATCGGCGCCAGCACCGAGGCCCCGACGCGCTTCGCGCGCACGCACGCGAAGGTCGAGCACGCGCTCAAGGAGTCCGGGATGGCCTGGACGCTGCTGCGACCCACCGGCTTCATGCAGAACACGCTGGCCTGGGGCGAGCGCGTGCTCGACGGCACGTTCTACTCGCCGGTCCCGGACGCGGCGTTCAGCATCGTCGACGCGCGCGACGTGGCCGAGGTCGCCGCCGTCGCGCTGACCGAGGACGGCCACGAGGGCAAGGCGTACGGGCTCAGCGGCCCCGAGGCCGTGTCCTACCGCGACCAGGCCAAGCGCGTGTTCGCCGCCGCCGGGCGCGAGGTCGAGGTCGAGGAGATCCCGGTCGAGACGCTCAAGCGCGAGCTGGTCCGCGCCGGCGTCCCGCCCTGGAACGCCGAAGGACTGGCCGAGCTGTTCGAGGTCTACGCCGGCGGCGGGGCGCAGATGGTCACGTCGGGCGTCAAGGACGTGCTCGACCGCGACCCGCGCGACATCGACACCTTCGCCAAGGACCACATCGACGCGTTCAAGGAGGCCGAAGCATGAGCGGCGCCTGGGGAGCAGGGCTCGCGACCTTCTCCGGGGACCGGGTCCTCGAGGTCTTCTATCCCGAGCCGAAGCTCGAGGACCGGGAGGCGGGCTTCACGGAGCTGAGCGCCGACGACGCCGAGGCGTACGGCCTCTCGGGCGCCCAGCGCACCGACGACCTGCGCGGCGTCCGCCAGGCGCCGGTCCTGACCGCGATCGGCGACCTCGGCCAGCCGCCCGACGGCACCGCCGACGCCTACCTGCGCCTGCACCTGCTCTCGCACCGGCTCGTCAAGCCCCACGAGCGTCAACCTCGACGGCGTCTTCGGCGCGCTGCCCAACGTCGCCTGGACGAGCGCGGGCCCGGTCGACCCGGCCAACCTCACGCAGGTGCTGCTCAAGGCCCGCGAGAGCGGGACGCCGCTGCAGGTCTTCTCGCGTCGACAAGTTCCCGCGCATGACCGACTACGTCGCGCCGGCGGGCGTGCGGATCGCCGACGCCGACCGCGTCCGGCTCGGCGCCCACCTCGCCGAGGGCACGACCGTCATGCACGAGGGCTTCGTGAACTTCAACGCGGGCACGCTCGGGCACTCGATGGTCGAGGGCCGGATCAGCGCCGGCGTGGTCGTCGGCGACGGGTCGGACATCGGCGGCGGCTCGAGCATCATGGGCACGCTCTCCGGCGGCGGCAGCGAGGTGATCAGCATCGGCGAGCGCTGCCTGCTCGGCGCCAACGCCGGGATCGGCATCAGCCTGGGGGACGAGTGCACGGTCGAGGCCGGGCTCTACGTCACCGCCGGGACGCTCGTGACGCTGCCCGACGGCGAGGTCGTCAAGGGCCGCGAGCTGAGCGGCGCCAGCGGACTGCTGTTCCGGCGCAACTCGAAGACCGGCACGGTCGAGGCGCTGCCGCGCTCGGGCACGTGGGCCGGGCTCAACGCGGCGCTGCACGCGAACGACTGACGACCGTCCGGTAGCGCGCGGTGACGGTGCCGCCGGCGGCCATGATCGCGGCGTGCAGCTCGCGCTGGAGCTCCGCCAGCCGCTCCGGCGCGAGCGACTGCTGCACGCTGTAGGTGGAGACCAGCGCGACGTAGTCGTCGGCGCTGTAGGTCGCCGTCCACGGATACGTCCGGCGCTCGACGCGCGGGTCGTCGAGCGCGTCCGCCGGCGTGACGGCGTCCTGCAACTCGGGCACGACGCGGCGGTGGACGGCCTCGAGCGCCGCGCGCAGCGGCTCGTCGACCTCGTGCGGGTTCCAGAAGCGCACGACCGTCCCGCCCGGCCGCAGCACCCGCCCGATCTTGCGCCAGCCGCGCTCGGGGTCGATCCAGTGCCAGGCGTCGCCGCAGGTGATCAGGTCGAACGTCCGGCCGCGCGTCGTCCCATTCCTCGAAGGCCGCGATCTCGACCTCGACCCTGCCGCCAGCGCCGCCATCCGCGCGATCGAGCTCGACGCCGAGCACCGACAGCCCGCGCGCCGCCAGCGCCTTCGCGACCTTGCCGGTCCCGCAGCCGATGTCGAGCACGCGCTCGGGCGCCAGCGCGACGAGATCGTCGACGAACGCCGCGGGCGGACGTCGGCCGCAGCCGGTCGTACTCCGTGGCGATCACGCCGAACGACTCCGCCCGCGCGCGATCGGCGTGCAGGTCAGGCAAGGTCGCGGATGATCTCGGCCGCGCGCGCGCAGTCCTCGGGCGGCGGGACGAGCGCGAGCCGCAGGTAGCCCGGCGCGCCGAAGAACGAGCCCGGGGCGACGACCACGCCGGCCTCGAGCCAGCGCGCGGCCAGCGCGTCGGCGTCCGGGCCGGCGTCGAGCCACAGGAAGAACGTCGCGTCGCCGCCCGCGTTGCGCAGCCCGAGCGCCTCCAGCGCCGGCAGCAGCGCCTCGCGCTTGGCCCGGTAGCGCTCGCGGACCTGCTCGACGTGCGCCTCGTCGCCCCAGGCGGCCGACGGCGGCGCGCTGGACGATGCTCCAGCGGCGCGACGCCGACGTTCGGCCGGTACTTCTTCAGCGCCGCGACGATCTCCGGGTCGCCGGCGACGAACCCGGAGCGGTAGCCGGGCATCGACGAGCGCTTGGAGAGCGTGTTGAAGACCGCGACGTGCGGCGCGATCGCGCACCTGCAGCGCGCTCGCCGGCGGCTCGCCGGCGAAGTAGAGCTCGGAGTAGGCCTCGTCGGAGGCCAGCACGAACCCGTGCTCGCGCGCGAGCGCCGCCGCCCGCTCGTAGAACGCGACCGGCGCGCGCGCGCCCGGTCGGGTTGTTCGGGTAGTTCAGCCACAGGACGCCGACGCCGCTCCCAGTCGACGCCGTCGAGGTCCGGCAACCAGCCGTCGCTGCTCGCGCAGCGGCAGCTCGAGCACGCGCTTGCCGGCGAAGACGGCGCCGCGCTCGTAGACGGGGTAGGCGGGCGTCGGCACCGCGACCACGTCGCCCGCGAACACGTTCGCGAGCGCGAAGACGGCCTCCTTGGAGCCGAGCGTCGGGATGATCTCGCGTGTCCGGGTCGAGCGTCGCGCCGAAGCGCCGCGACGCCCAGCCGGCGATCGCGGCGCGCAGCTCGGGCAGCCCGACCGCGCTCGGATACGGCGCCAGCGGCGTGATCGACTGCGCCAGCACGTCGCGGATGAACGCCGGCGTCTCCTCGCGCGGCTCGCCCATCCCGAAGTCGATGATCTCGACGCCCGCCGCGCGCAGCCGCGCCCGGGCCTGCTCGAGCCGCACGAAGGGGTACGTGCCGAGCCCGGCGAGCACGGGGGAGAGGCGGACACTCACGTGCCGAAGGCCTCCAGCACCTGGAACGAGCGCAGCAGCGCGGCGATCTCGACCCACTCGGCGCGCTGGTGGGCCTGCGAGGTCGCGCCCGGGCCGAAGTTGACCGCCGGATAGCCCGCGGCGGCGAACTCGGCCACCGGCGTCCACGCCTGCTTGGGCGCGACGGGCAGCGAACCGGCCTGGATCAGCTTGCGCGCCCACTCGTTGTCGACCGCGACCGGCGCCGAGCCCGAGTTGCCCGTCACGGTCAGCTCGCCGAGCCCGCACGTCAGCTCGAGCAGCCGCGCCTCGGCCTCGCGCCGGCGTCCGGCCCGGCGCGTAGCGGAAGTTGACGTGCGCCGTGCACGTCTCGGGGATCACGTTGCCCGCGATCCCGCCCGCGACCCGCGTCACCGACGCCACCTCGTAGAACGTCAGGCCCTCGAACGTCACCGGCAGCACGGGCGCCGAGGCCAGCGCCGCGATCCCGATCGCGGCCCGGTTGATCGCGTTGTCGGCCTGCCAGGGCCGCGCCGAGTGCCCCGAGCGCCCGCTGAACTCCCAGCTGGCGTTGATGTTGCCGACGCAGCCCGCGTGCAGCTCGTTGTCGGTCGGCTCCATCACGACGACGAAGTCGGCCTCGACCGGCGAACGCTACAGCAGCGGCGTCAACGCGCTCTCGGTCGACGGCAGCTCCTCGCGCGGGAAGAACAGCGCCGCGTACGGCGCCCGTTCGAGCACGAGCTCGATCATCACCGCCAGCGCGCCCTTCATGTCGCTCGCGCCGAGCCCGTGGACGCGGTTCGAATCCATCCGCCCCGGCACGTTGTCCTGCGCCGGGACCGTGTCCAGGTGGCCCGCCAGCAGGACCCGCGGGCGCGTCTCGCGCGGGTACGCCAGCACGCACGAATCGCCCAGATCCTCGACCACGGCGCCGCCCGCGCGCAGCACGCCGGCCACGTGCTCGGCCAGCGCCGCCTCCGAGCGCGACTCCGACGGCACGTCGATCAGCTCGAGCGTCCGGGCGGCCAGGCGCGAAGCGAGCTCGGTCTCGCTGGGCGCAGGCGCGACGGGCATTCGCGGGGACTCTAGAATGGTTGGTCTTGGAACGCTCTCGCAACGGCCGCACAACCCAATCCCGCTACGCCCCGTCGCCCGATGCCGGCCGGGCCAAGCAGCGCGCCTACTGCATCGCCGCGACACCGGACAACGAGGATCTGGAGGAGCTCAAGGAGCTGCTGCGGACCGCCGGCGTCGCCACCGTCGGCGAACTCGTGCAGAAGCGCGACAAGCCGCACCCGAACCTCTACCTCGGGTCGGGCAAGGCCGCCGAGCTCAAGCCGCTGCTCAAGGAGGCCGACGCGAACCTCGTCGTCGCCGACGACGAGCTGACCCCGCGCCAGCAGCGCAACCTCGAGGCCGAGCTCGACACGCCGGTGCTCGACCGCACCGCGCTGATCCTCGACATCTTCGCCGGCCACGCGCACACGGCCGAGGGCAAGATGCAGGTCGAGCTCGCCCAGCTCGAATACAACATGGCCCGCATGCGCGGGCTGTGGACGCATCTCGAGCGTCTCGGCGCCGGCCGCGGCGTCGGCGGCATCGGCACGCGCGGCCCCGGCGAGTCACAGATCGAGACCGACCGCCGGCTCGCGCGCGACCGCATCACGGTCCTGCGCCGCCGCCTGGATGACGTGAAGTCCACGCGCGCCACCCAGCGCGCCGAGCGAGAGCGCGCGCACCTGCCCAACGTCGCGCTCGCGGGCTACACCAACGCCGGCAAGTCGACGCTGCTGAACGCGCTCACCGGCTCCGAGGTCGGCGTCCGCGACCGGCTCTTCCACACGCTGGACCCGACGACGCGCACGCTGCGGCTCAACGGCCGCGCGTTCCTGATGACCGACACCGTCGGCTTCATCCGCAAGCTCCCGCATCAGCTCGTGGACGCGTTCGCGGCCACGCTCGAGGAGACCAAGCTCGCCGACCTCGTCCTGCACGTGGTCGACGCCAGCGCTCCCGAGGAGGAGCTGCTGGCGATGACGCGCGCGGTCGAGGACGTGCTCGAGGAGATCGGCGCCGGCTCGAGCCCGCGCATGCTCGTGCTCAACAAGGCCGACATCCTCGACGACGAGCGCCGCCGCGAGCTCGGCTTCCGGCACCCCGAGGCCGCGCTGGTGTCCGCGGTCACCGGCGAGGGCCTGGACGACCTGCGCGAGCGGATCGTCGCCGAGTTCGAGCGCACGCTGTCCGACGTCGAGCTGCTCGTCCCGTTCTCCGAGGGCGGCCTGCTGTCCGAGCTGCACGACGTGGCGGGGGAGATGGAGCGCGAGGACACGCCGGAGGGCGTGCGCATCAGCGCCCGCCTCCCGACGGTCGTGGCCGAGCGCTACGACCGCTACGCGGTCAACGGCCGCGGTAGACGCGGCCACAAGTACGACGCATTCCGGCGGGCCCCGCCCGCCGCTGCCGGGCGGCGGCCGCCGCACACGTACCACCAGTATGCGAGCGGCGTCCGCCGCGGGCAGCGACGACCGGTGCATTCGCCGGGTTATGCGCCGTCCTTCTGGCCGAGACCACTAGAGCCGAACCCGCCGGTCCCGCGGTCGTCGCCGCCGTCGGGCAGCGTGTCCACGACCGTGAGCGCCGGGGCGGCGAACGGCACGATCAGCAGCTGCGCGATCCGGTCGCCGGCCTGCGCCTGGAAGCGCTCGGCGCCGTGATTGATCAGGATCACGCGCAGCTCGCCGCGGTAGTTGGGATCGACGAGCCCGGGCGCGTTGACGCACGAGATCCCGTGCTTGTGCGCCAGCCCGGAGCGCGGCAGGACGAGCCCGCACAGGCCCGGCGGGATCGCCACCGCGATGCCGGTCGGGACCATCGCCCGCTCGCCCGGCTCGAGCGCGAAGGCCTCCACGCAGGCGAGGTCGTAGGCCGCGTCGCCGGCGCGCGTGCGCGCGGGCGCCCGCGCGGCGGGGTGGAGCAGCTGGATCGCGAGCTCGTCGGGCGGCGCCATCACGGCCATCGGCGGTGAAGCCAACCAGCCGCGGCGGACGGAACGTCAGGCCTCGTGCATCACGATCCAGCCCGCCATGGCGACGAAGTGCGTCACCGCGGCGAGGATCACGAAGACGTGGAAGATCTCGTGGAAGCCGAACGTGCGCGGCCACGGGTTCGGGCGCCCGAGCGCGTAGATCACCGCGCCGGCGGTGTAGAGCAGGCCGCCGACGGCGATCAGCACGACCGGCGTCGCGGGCAGCGCGTCCGCCATCTGCGGGAAGCAGATCACCGCGACCCAGCCGAGCAGGACGTAGGTCGCCGCGCACAGCGCCCGCGGCGCGCTGATCCAGGCGACGCTGAAGGCCACGCCCAGCGCGGCGCCGGCCCAGACCGTGATCAGGACCGCCCAGCGCGTCGTGCCCTCGAGCACCAGCAGCGCGACCGGCGTGTAGCTGGCGGCGATGAAGACGTAGATCGTCGAGTGGTCGATGCGCCGCAGCACCGGTCGCCAGCGCGGATGCCAGCGCCAGCGGTGATACAGGCCGGAGCCCCCGAACAGGGCGCACAGCCCGACGCCGTAGACGGCCGCGGCGACCCGCGGCGCACCCTCGGGCGAGATCGCGATCAGCACGACCGCGGCGACGACCGCGAGCCAGAAGGTGTAGGCGTGCGTGACCCCGCGCAGACGAGGGATGTCGAGGGCGTCCATTTCCCTACCGAGTATCACCGACCGGACCGAAATACAGCCCTAGCCGTTCGGGCGGCGTGCGCCGCCCGAACGATCTCGGCGCGCTATTGGACCAGCCCGGTCTCCTGCAGGTACTCCTTGGCGACCTCGGCGGGGTCCTTCTTGTCGAGGTCGACGCGCGCGTCGAGCTCCTGCATCGCGTCGTCGGTCAGCGGCTTCTGGATCAGGTCGATCGTCTTGGCCAGGTCCGGGCCGGCCTGATCGGCCGTCTCCTGCTTCATCACGAGCACGGGGTTGTAGGGCGGGAACATGCCCTGGTCGTCCTCGAGCAGGACCTCCTTGTTGCGCGTGATCTGCGGATCGGTGGTGAACACGATCGAGACGTCGGCGCGGCCGGAGCTCAAGACCTCGTGGCGCTGGTCGGGGGCGACCGGCACGAACTTCTTGAACTTCAGCCCGTAGACCTGCTCCAGGCCGAGCAGGCAGTCCATCCGCTGGCGGCACTCAGGCGTGCCGTAGAGCGTCAGGTCGCCGGCCTTGTCCTTGAGGTCGGAGATCGTCTTCAGGCCGAGCTTGTCGGCCGTCTCCTGCGTGACCGCGACCTCGTTGGAGCTCGTGAACGGCGTCGGCGGGAACGCGGTCAGACCCTCGGCCTCGAACCCCTTCTTGGCCTCCTCGTAGGCGGCCTGGGCGTCCTTGGGCAGGTCGGCGGCGTCCTTGTCGAAGAACGACAGCAGCGCGGTGCCGGTGTACTCCGGGTACGCGCTGATCTGGCCGTCCTTGACGGCCTTGAGCGCGGTCTGCTCGTCACCGAGATTGAGGTCGGTCGTCGTCGTGTAGCCCGCGGCCGCGAGGCCCTGGGCGTAGATCTCGCCGAGCACCTTCTGCTCGGTGAAGTTCTTCGAGCCGATCTTCAGCGAGACCTTGGCGTTGTCGGCGTTCTTGGTGATCTGGCCGCTCGGGGCCTCGGTGGCCTCGGGTGTGGCCGCCGTCTCGCCCGACGAATCCTCGTCGTCGCCGCAGGCGGCGAGACCCAACGACAGGGCGGCCAGCGCGGTGGCCAGCAGGGCAGGTGCTCTTCTCATGGCGCGGTCTGAATCCTCCTCTTGGTGAGACCGAAGCGGGTCGCGCGCGGCGCCCTCCGCGCCGCGCTCGAGTTTGATGCCGGCGGGCGTGACCGCGCGCTGGACGGCCGACAGGCCGACCTCGGCGGCGATCGCCAGCACGGCGACGATGATCGAGGCGCCGATCCGGCCCTCGTTCCCGTAGACCGCGAAGGCCACGAGCGGGTCGCCGAGCGTCACGACGCCGACCAGCGGCGCGATCGTCGCGGTGGCGATGACGTTGACGGTCGAGGTCTTGATGCCGCCGAAGATCAGCGGCAGGGCGAGCGGGAGCTCGATGGTGCGGATGATCTGCATGCCGGACATTCCCATGCCGCGGGCGGCGTCGACCGCGTCGCGGTTCGTCTGGCGGACCCCCACGTAGGCGTTGGTGAGGATCGGCGGGATCGCGAGCGCCGCCAGCGCCAGCGTCACGTTCACGAACTCGGGGCTGCCCGGGAAGAACGCGATGAACAGCGCGATCAGCGCCACGCTCGGCACCGCGCGGCCGACGTTCGAGGTCGAGATGGCCAGGAACGAGCCCTTGCCGGTGTGGCCCAGCGTGAGCCCGAGCGGCAGCGCGATCACCAGCGCCAGCGCCATCGCCGCGGCGCACAGCTTCAGGTGCTCCCAGATCAGCGGCAGGTTGTGGCTGCCGCCGACCGGCGAGCCGCGCTGGATCTCGCGCTCGCTGAAGATGAACGAGATCGCGTCGCCGAACTCGCCGAGGGCGGCGAACGTCGCGCTCATGGCGCCGCCGCCCGCGTCCACGGCGTCAACAGCTTCTGCAGCAGCAGGACGAGCAGGTCGAGCACGACCGCGAGCAGCACGCACAGCCCGCCCGCCACGACGACGTTGGAGCGGAACTGCGTGTCGGCGAAGATCGCCTCGCCCAGCCCGCCGGCGCCGGCCAAGAAGACGAGCGCGGTCAGCCCGACGGTGGTCGTGACCGCGATCCGCAGCCCCGCCATGATCTCCGGCAGCGCCAGCGGCAGCTCGACCTTCCACAGCAGCTGGCGCTGGGTCAGGCCCATCCCGCGCCCGGCGTCGCGCGCTTCGGGCGGGACGCCCTCGAGGCCCGTGATCACGTTGCGGAAGATGATCAGCAGCGTGTAGGAGACGAGCGCGATCAGCGCCGTCAGCTTGCCGCGGCCGGTCAGCGGCAGCAAGAGGAAGAACAGCGCGACGCTCGGGATCGTGTACAGGATCCCCGTGATCTGGGTGATCGGCGGGATCAGCCAGCGCCGGCGGTGCGCGACGAGCGCGAGCGAGAACGCGATCACGAAGCCGATCGCGACCGCGATCAGCGTCAGCTCGATGTGGTCGATCAGCGGCGTCTTGTAGCGCTCCAGGTTGTCGGCGATCCAGTCCGGGCAGAACCCGTTGCGCTCGACGCAAGAGGGCTCACCGCCGCGCTCGCGGATGTCGAGTTGGGCCAGGAGGATCACGTGGCGCTCTCCCCGTGCGCGAGCCGGGCCAGCGTCTCCACGGTCAGCGTCCCGAGCGCCGCGCCGTCGTCGTCGACGACGCGCCCGTGCAGGGCGCCGTGGGCCAGCAGGTCCGACAACGCGTCGCGCAGGCGCGTGTCGAGCGCCAGGTCAGGGCCGCCGTTGGCGCTGCCGAGCGCCTCGCGCGGGACGTCGCGGACGCGCATCAGCGCGAGCCGCTTGAGCGCGCGATCGGCGCCGACGAAGTCCTCCACGAACGCGTCCGCGGGATGCAGCAGCAGCTCGGCCGGCGGCGCGTACTGCGCGAGCTTGCCGCCGACCTGCAGGACCGCGATCCGGTCGCCCATCTTGATCGCCTCGTCGATGTCGTGCGTGACGAACACGATCGTCTTGCGGATCTCGGCCTGCAGGCGCAGGAACTCGTTCTGCAGCCGCTCGCGGTTGATCGGGTCGATCGCGCCGAACGGCTCGTCCATCAGCATCAGCGGCGGGTCGGCGGCGAGCGCGCGCGCCACGCCGACGCGCTGGCGCTGGCCGCCGCTGAGCTGCGCCGGGTAGCGGCGGGCCATCTCCTGCGGCAGGCCGATCAGGTCGATCAGCTGCTCGATGCGCTCCGCGACCCGGCGTTTGTCCCAGCCCAGCAGGCGCGGGACGGTGGCGATGTTGTCGGCGATCGTGCGGTGCGGGAACAGGCCGATCTGCTGGATCACGTAGCCGATCTCGCGCCGCAGGTCGTCGACGTCGCGGTCTCGCACGCTGCGGCCGCCGACGAGGATGTCGCCGGAGGTGATGTCGATCATGCGGTTGACCATCCGCATCGCGGTCGTCTTGCCGCAGCCGGACGGGCCGACGAGCACGCAGATCTCCCCGGCCGGGACCTTCAGCGAGAGCTCGTCGACCGCGGCGTGGTCGGCTCCCGGCATAGCGCTTCGTCGCGTCGACGAACTCCAGCTCCACCGCTTCGCGGTAGCCGGACGACCCCTCGGGCTGGGCGGAGTTGGACTTGGTCAAGAGGGCATCCCGGAAAAGGGAGCGCCCGATGCTACCCGGTCACAGGCCCGCGGCACGCCGGGCGGCGGCGTGCGCGGCGTCCTCGAGCGCGTCGTCGAGCGGGGCCAGCTCGCCCGGGTCACGGCCGAGCGCGGTGGCCGTCAGCCAGTCCGCGAACCAGCTGTTCTTGGGCAGCAGCGGGCCGTGCAGGTAGGTTCCGACGACGGTCCGCTGCGGACCGCCGCGGACGCCCTCGCGCCCGCTGCGGCCGTCGTTGCCGTGCCCGCGCAGGACGCGGCCGAGTGGGCGCTCGGCCGCTCCCAGGCGGGTCCGGCCGCCGTGGTTCTCGAAGCCCGCCAGGACGCGCGGGGCGCCGTCGAGGTTGACCTCGATGGCGACGTTGCCGATCAGCCGCGGGCCGTCCTCGCGAACGGTCTCCAGGTCGACGAGGCCGACGCCGGGCAGCCGCTCACCTCCGAGTTCGTAGGCGTGGCCGAGCAGCTGGTAGCCGCCGCAGACGGCGAAGATCACCTTGCCCGAGGCGGCCGCGGCGTGCAGGGCGTCGCGCTTGACCGTGGCCAGGTCCTCGGCGCACAGCACCTGGTCGCGATCCTGGCCGCCGCCGATGTAGAACAGATCGTGGGCGTCGGGGTCGAGCGCGTCGCCGAGCCCGGAGCCCGCGAGCTCGAACCCCTGACCGCGCCAGTGGCAGCGCTTCTGGAGCAGCTGCAGGTTGCCGCGGTCGGCGTAGATGTTCATCAGGTCCGGGTAGAGCGCGCAGACGCGCAGCCGGTCAGCCACGGAAGACCACCACCTCGGCCGCGACGTGCTCGAGCGTCTCGGGGATGTGCAGCAGATCCTCGGCCACCAGGCCGTGCGCCGCGGCCTCCTCGGCCAGGCCGCCGGGCGTGACCGCGAACAGCTCGATCTCGTCGTCGGCGGTGCTGCGCTCGCCGTCCGGGCCGAGCAGGTGGCGGAGGCGCTCGATCCGGACGCGGTCGCCGTCGACGCGGATCGCGGTCGGCTGCGAGATGTAGGTCCAGCCATCGGCCTCGCCCAGGTCGGGCGTTGGCAGCGGCGGGCTGCCGTCGTAGGGTTCGAAGTCGGTGGCGATCGCGATCGCGACGATCCCGCCCGGGACGAGCGCACGGCGCGCGCCGGCGAAGAAGCCGTCGCGCTCGGGGAGGAGCTGGATCGTCTGCATCGGCACGGCGACGAGCCCGACCGGGTCGGAGAGCTCGAAGCCCGCGGCGTCGGCCACGATCGTGGCGATGTCGAGTCCGGCAGCGGCGGCGCGGGTCTCGAGCTCGGCCAGCAGGTCGGCGTCGATGTCGAGCGCGGTCACGGCGTAACCGGCGGAGGCCAGGTCCAGCGCGACGCGGCCGGTGCCGGCGCCGACGTCGAGCACGCCGTCGGGCGCGTCGCGGGCGAGCTCGCGCCAGACCGGCAGGTCGGCCGCGTAGCTGCCGCACTCGACGTCGTGCCAGACGACGTGATCAAGCGCCACAACGCCACCGGACGATTGCCGCGGTCTTCATCGCCAGTACGCCTCCACCTGGCCGCGGCGCGTGAGCAACTCGCGCAGCTCGAGCAGCGCCGTGTACGTGGGGACGATGTACAGCGGGCCGTCGCCGTGGCGCAGCGCCTCGTCGAGGCCGCGCTCGAGCTCGTCGACGACGTGGATGCGGTCGGCATCGAGACCGGCGTACTTCATCCGCAGCGCGAGCTCGGCCGCGCGCGTGCCGCTGCACGTGAAGCGCCGCACGCGGCCGACCAGCAGCTCCCAGTCGGCGTCCCAGACCCAGCTGACGTCGCGGCCGTCGGCGGTGCGGTCGTTGAGCACGCCGAACAGGTCGAGCTCGCCCCCTTCGAGCGCCAGCGTGCGCAGGACCTCGTTCGCCCCGGCGGGGTTCTTGACCAGCAGCAGGCTCGCCGGGCGTCCGCCGAGGTCGAGCGTCTCGGCGCGGCCGAACGCGGGCTCGACGGCTTCCAGGCCGCCCACCACGTCGTCGAGCTCGACGCCGAGCGAGAGGGTGAGCGCGGCGGCGCCGAGCGCGTTGTAGACGTTGTAGAGCCCGGGGAGCGGGAGCTCGACGCGGCGCTCGCGCAGGGTGAAGGCGGCGCTGCGGATGCCGCGCAGCTCGACGTCGGTGGCCACGACGGACGGCTGCGGGCGCTGCTGGCCGCAGTTCGGGCAGCGGTAGTGGCCGAGGTGGGCGAGGTAGACCGCGCTGTAGACGTACGCGTGGCCGCAGCGGCGGCAGTGCTTGGAGTCGCTCGCGTGCTGGAGCTCCGGCAGCGCGAGCGAGTCGTCGTCGACGCCGAAGTAGACCGTGCCGGGCGCGATCGCCGCGTTCGCGCCATCGTCGCCCGCCGCGCCCTCGCCGCGCCCCGCCGGCGCCGGCTCGTGGACGCGCCCGAGATCGGCGACCAGCGGGTCGTCGGCGTTCAGGATCAGCGCCGTCCGGCCGGCGCGAGCGGCCACGATCGCCGCCCAGCGGTCGGCGATCGTCTCGAGCTCGCCGTAGCGGTCGAGCTGGTCGCGGTAGAGGTTGCCGAGCAGCATCGCCCGCGGCTCGAGCTCCTCGACGACCGGGCCGAGCCAGAACTCGTCGACCTCGAACAGTCCGAAGTCGCCGCTCAGGGCGCGCCCGCCGCGGCGCGACGCGTTCGCCAGCGCGCTGGCGACCCCGCCCGCCATGTTGGCCCCGGCGCGGTTGTGGACCAGACGCGCGCCGGTGCGCTCGAGGATCGAGGCCACCATCGCTGCCGTCGTCGTCTTGCCGTTGGTGGCGCTGATCACGACGCTGCCGCGGTCCAGGTGGCTCGCCAAGCGTCCGATCGCGTGCGGCTCGAGCCGCGTCAGCACCTTCCCGGGCAGCGACGTGCCGCCGCCGCGGCCGGCGGTGCGCGCGAGCGTGCCGACCGCCTTCGCGGCGGCCACCCCGGCGGCGAGCCGCATCATCGCGGCGCCACCACCCGCAGCGCGCCCGGCTGCGCGCGCACGGTCACGGGCAGCTCGGCGATCGGGTCACCGTCGGCGTAGGCGGTGAACGGCCGATCGGCGTGGAACGTCACCTCGCGGCACTGGACGAGCGTGCTCGCCGGGTCGCGCAGGTGCGTGCCCTTGAACACGCGCGTCAGCCCGCGCAGGTAGCGCAGCTTGCGCTGATCGGCGATCAGCACGACGTCGAGCAGGCCGTCGTCGAGCCGCGCGTCCGGCGCCAGGAACATCCCGCCGCCGAACACGCCGGAGTTGCAGACCGCGACCGAGTAGCCGTCGAAGCCCGATTCCCGGCCGTCGAGCGTGATCCGCCACGACGCCGTGCGCCAGCGCCCGAGCGCCCGCAGCACGCCGTAGGTGTAGACGAACGTCCCGAGCCGCAGCCGCGTCTCGAGCGCGATCCGGTTGACGTCGGAGTCCAGCCCGGCCGACAGGATCCCGAGGAACGTGGCGCCGTCGGCGTCGGCCACGTCGACGCGCCGCTCGCACCCCTCGGCCAGCAGCCGCGCGGCCGCGACCGGGTCGGAGGGGATCCCCAGCTTGCGCGCGAAGTCGTTGCCGCGCCCTCCCGGCAGCACGGCGAGCAGGCCCGCCCCGCCCCGCAGCTCGCCCGCGATCGCGCCCGTCAGCCCGTCGCCGCCCATCGCGGCCACGATCTCGCCCGCGTCGCGCGCACCGCGGGCGAGCTCGCGCGCGTGCTCGATCGACGTCGTGCGCTCGACCCGGAACGGCCGCCCTTGGGCGCGGAGCTCCGCCTCGACGCCGGGCAGCAGCTTGAGCGCACGGCCACCGCCGGCGTGCGGGTTGACGATCAGGCAGACCGGGCCGTCCATCGGCCGAGCAGGCTAGACGAGACACTGCGTCGCATCGGGTACGGTGGCCGTCGCCCCGAGATCGAGCGAAAGGCCACCGTGACGGACCCGACGGCCGAGGACCAACTCGGCCCGATCGACTTCCTCGCCGTCGAGTTCCCCGACGGCAAGCCGACGACGGCGGGCTTCGATCTGCTGCTCGACCTCGCCGAGCGCGACGTGATCCGCATCCTCGACGTCGAGTTCGTCGGCGCCGGCGCGCGGCTGGTCGCGGCCGAGGAGCTCGACCCGGGCCTGTCCGAGTGGGCGGGAGCGTCCTCGGGGCTGCTGGACGACGACGACCTCGCCGAGATCGGCGCCGGCCTCGCGCCGAAGACGGTGGCCGATCCTCGCGAAGGGCTAACCGAGCACCAGCGCGCCGAGCGAGTCCGCGACGTGGGTGGGCTGCGGCTGCGCGGCCTCGGCCTGCGCGCGCGTGGCTCGAGCCGGTCAGCACCAGCGCGGAGTCCAGGCCGGCGCGGCGGGCGCCGGCGACGTCGACGTCGAGCCGGTCGCCGACGCCGAGCGTGCGGCCCGACCCGAGGCGGTCGAGCGCGGCGGCGTACATGACGGCCTCGGGCTTGCCGACGACGTGCGAGGCCTGGCGGCCTGCGGCGACCTCGATCGCCGCCAGCACGGCGCCCGTGCCCGGCCACGGCCCGTCGGGCATCGGGAAGTTCGCGTCGCGGGTGGCGCCGATCAGCTCGGCGCCGCGGATCACGGCCTGGGCGGCGATCTTGAGCTCCTCGAAGGAGAAGTCGTCGTGGCCGCCGACGACGACGAGGTCGGCGCGGGTCGCGAAGCGCGTGTGGTTGACGACCCGCAGGCCGGCGTCGGCGACGTGATCCACGAGCGCCTGCGAGCCGACGACGTAGGCGGTCCCGCTATAGCGCTCGGCGAGCTCGAACTGCAGCGCGGCGCCGACGCTCAGCACCTCGTCGACCGAGGCCTGGAAGCCGAGCTTCCAGAGCTTGCGGACGAACCCCTCGGGCGGGTGGCGCACGTCGTTGGTCAAGAAGACGAGCCGCTTGCCCGCCTCACGCAGCGCGGCGACGGCGTCGACCGCGCCGGGCACCGCGGCATCGCCGACCCAGACGCATCCGTCGAGGTCGAGCAGCAGATTGTCGTACGGACGGACACGTGCGGAGATCGGCACCCGGCCGCATTATCCTTGCCCGCCGTGCCACGACTCCTCGCCGTCCTCATCGCCTGCCTCGCCCTCGTGATCGCCGGGTGCGGCGACGACTCCGAGGAGCCCGCCGCCGAGAGCACCGCCACCGCCGAAGAGACGCCGACGGCCAGCGCGGCCCTGCCCGAGGGCTGCGAGACCGTCGAGCAGCCCGCGCCCAAGGACGCCGGGGAGATCTCCAAGCCGAACGAGAAGCTCTCGAAGTCGAAGACCTACGTCGCCACCGTCTCGACCACGTGCGGCGACTTCGAGATCACGCTCGACGCCAAGCGCGCGCCGGTCACCGGCGGCTCGTTCAAGTACCTGGCCGACCAGAAGTTCTTCGACGGCACGACGTTCCACCGCATCGTCGCCGACTTCGTGATCCAGGGCGGCGACCCGGCGGGCGACGGCTCCGGCGGGCCCGGCTACTCGGTCGAGGAGGCGCCGCCGTCCTCGCTCAAGTACACCGAGGGGCTCGTCGCGATGGCCAAGACCCAGACCGAGCCGGCGGGCACGTCCGGCTCGCAGTTCTTCGTCGTCACCGGTGCCGGCGCCGCGTCGCTGACCCCCGACTACGCCCTGCTCGGCGAAGTCACCAAGGGCATGGACGTGGCGACCAAGATCGGCGGCATCGAGGCCGACCCGAACACGGGCGCGCCCGTCAGCCCCGTGGTCATCAAGTCGATCACGGTCGAAGAGAGCTAGGGAACGCGCCCTCGAGCTCGAGCAGCACGCGCTTGCGCTCGGGCCCGCCGCCGTAGTTGCCGAGCTTGCCCGTGCTCGGGAGCACGCGGTGGCAGGGGACGACGATCGGGATCGGGTTGCGGGCGCAGGCGCTGCCGACGGCGCGCGAGGCGCGCGGGTTGCCGGCGCGCGCGGCCAGCTCGCCGTAGCTGACGGTCTGCCCGCGCGGGACCTCGCGCAGCTTCTCCAGCACGGCGCGGCGGAACGGCGCGTGCATCAGCCGCAGGTCGACCGGCAGCGAGAGCGTCGTCGCATCGCCCTCCAGGTACTCCGACAGCGCGTCGCGCTGCGGCGCCAGCTCGCGGTCGGACGCGATCACGTTCGGTCCGAGCGCCGCGGCGACATCGGCCAGGACGCGGTCCTCGGGCTCGCCCTCGAAGGCGATCCGGACGAGGCCCTCGGGGCCCTGGACGACGAGCAGGCGGCCGAGCGGGCTGTTCAGGCGCGTGAAGATCGCGTCGGCCAGCCCTTCGCGGACCGCGGCGGCGGCGACGGACTCGAGCAGGGATTCGGACAGCGGGGTCATGCGAAGCTCTCCCGGAGGGTGCGGACGGCGGTCGAGACGCGCTGGCGGGCGGCCGCCGTGGAGCAGCCGAGCCGCGCGGCGATGCCGTCGTAGTCGAGGTCGTCGACGAAGCGCAGCCGCAGCGCGTCGCGCGTGCCCTCGCCGAGCGGCGCGATCAGGCTCTCGAAGGCGCCGTCGTCATAGGTGTCGTGGGTGGCGCCGACGGGCGGGTCGTCGGTCGCGATCTCGCGCCGGCGGGCGCGGTGGTGGTCGATCGCCGCCGACGTCGTGACGCGGTACAGCCACGCGCGCAGGTGGTCGGCGTGGCGCAGCCGCGGATAGGCCCGCAGCGCGCGCAGCAGCGCGTCCTGCAGGACGTCCTCGGCGTGCTCGTCGCCGGTCAGCCGGCGAGCGTGCACGAGCAGCTCGTCGCCGTGGGCCTCGACGAGCGTCCAGAACGGTGGCAGCACGCTCGGTACAACGCGCGAGCCGCCTGCGATGTGAGCCTACGCTTCGCCCGCCGAACGCCGCGGCGCGCTGCTCCGCGGCTTTGGCGCGCGCCACCTTCTGGCGCCTGCGGCCGAAGAACGCCAGCACGCCGAGGACGACGACCACGAGCAGGAAGCCGTAGAACCACGCCGTGTTGCCGATCCCGCCGAACGGCAGCGCGATCAGCTTCACGATCGCCCAGCCGGCGACCAGGATCAGCACGACCGCCAGGATCACGAGCAGGATGCCGCCGATCCGGCGCGGCCAGCCGGCGCTCTTGGGTGGCGCGATCACGCTCATCACCCGCAGCATCAGCAGCTGGCGGTTGGTCGGCGGCGTGCCGCCGAGCTTCTCGGTCGCGACCTTGAGGTCGCCGGCGCGGCGCTCGGCGAGCGCCAGCGAGGCCTCGGCCATGCGCCGCAGCTGCAGGCGCTCCTGCGGGCGGGCGGCGGCGATCGCCGCGCGGAAGTGCTCGCGCGCCTTGGCCGCGTCCATGCGCTCGGCCGCGCGCGTGCCCAGGATCGCCTGCGCGGCGGCCTTGAAGCGCGTCTCCTTCGCCAGCTCCTCGTCGGAGCGGCCTTCGAGTTGCTGCATCGCATTCAGAGCCGACTTCGACTCCATGCGGACTTGTCTGGGCTTCGGCGGCATGGCGGCTTCTTAGTCTATGGCGCGCCGGAATCCGATCGGCGCCGGGTCGACGTCGAGCGGGCTGGTCGGCAGCCCGGGCTCGGGGTCGAGCGCGTCATAGCCGCCCGGGGCGATGTCGTTGGGCGCGTTGCGGGTGAAACAGCGCCGCCAGCAGCTGGACGTGGCCGCGGCCGACGCCGAGCTCGTACTGCCCGCCGCCGTAGGCGCCCATCCCGCGCTGCTCGCAGAACTCGTAGCCCTCGAAGAGCGACTTGACCGAGCCGAACCGGCTCGGCTTGAGGTTGACCGTGCGCGGCATCACGGGCGCGTCGAGGATGTCCTGCACGGAGTGGATCGGGGCGTCCCAGGTGATCCGGTCCTGGATAGGCGGCGAGCGCGCCGCGGGCCTCCTCGGTCTCGAGGTCGGGGTCCTCGAGCCAGGCGTCCGGGAACGACGTCGGCGATGTGCTTG
This sequence comes from uncultured Solirubrobacteraceae bacterium, assembly GCA_963755275.1. Taxonomy (GTDB): domain Bacteria; phylum Actinomycetota; class Thermoleophilia; order Solirubrobacterales; family Solirubrobacteraceae; genus Solirubrobacter. The sequence goes on from CAVWJU010000014.1 coordinate 127,677, forward strand.
TAGAACGCCGGGTCGGTCGGCGTGTCGACGGCCGTGCCCTTGTAGGCGCCCTTGAAGTCGATCGAGTCGACGGCGCCGGTCTCCTGCAACTGGCCGATCAGCTCCTCGGGCCAGTCGGGCGTGGCGTCGAGCTTGAAGCGCAGGCCGGGGTAGACGGCCAGCCGGCGCGTGACCGGGGCGATCGTCGGCGGCTCGCCCATGCGGCTGGAGACGACGAACGTGACGGGCTCCGGCGTGCGGCCGAGCAGCTCGTGCAGCGACGTCTGGCTCTGGCGCAGCGCGAGGTCGAGCGCGGCCGACTCGAAGCCCCAGCGCCGGTAGCGGCGGTAGACCTCCTGCTGGGGCTCAAAGCCGGGGAAGAGGTCGAGCGTCGCCGAGGTGCTCGGAGAAGGAGTCGAACGTGAACTCGCCCGCGAGGTCGAGCACCGGGCCGGCCTGGAGCTGCGCGTCGTGCGCCTCGGCCTCGTAGGTCACGTCCTCGCCGCGGCCCTCCTCGCCGGCGCCTGCGAGCGCGATGATCGTGCTCTTGCGCTCGAAGCCGGAGGAGACCGTGCGCGCGAGCCCGTCCAGCGAGTAGCCCTCGATCCGCAGCGGGAGAGGGGCGATGAGGTCGTAGAGCGACATGGGCGACCAAGGTACCCTCCCCGCCCGCGATGCTCGCTGCGCTCGGGCTCTTCCTTGTGATCGAGGTGGTGGGCCTGCTGGCCGCGCCGCTGGCCGCGCTGTCTTCGGGCGGCTGCCCGGGGCGGGGCTCGGCTTCGCGAAGGTGCTGGGGCTGCTGCTCGTCACCTGGCTGGTGTGGATGGCCGCGTCGCTGCACGTCGTGGCCTACGGCGTGCCGCTGATCGTCGGGCGTGCTCGTGCTGGTCGCGGTCGTGAGCCTGCTCGTGGTCCTGCGCCTGCGCTCGCTGAGCAGCCGCGTGGAGGAGGGCGCGACGTCGCGGCGGCTGCTGCGGCGCGCGCTGCCGCTCGACGACCCGGTCCGGCGGCGGCTGTTCTGGGGCGCTGAGGCCGTGTTCGCCGTCTGCTACGCGCTCGGCGCGCTGCTGGCGTCGCTCGCGCCGGACGTCTGGAACACCGAGAAGCCGATGGACATGGCGTTCATCACCGCGATCAACGCGTCCGACCACTTCCCGCCGCACGACCCGTGGATGAGCGGCGAGACGCTCAACTACTACTACTTCGGCCACGTCGTCTTCGCCTGGCCGATCAAGCTGCTCGGCCTCGCGCCCGACGCCGGCTATCTGCTGTCGCTGGGGCGCTGCTGCTGGCGCTCACGGCGACCGCCGTGTACGCGTTCGCCGGCACGCTGTGGGCGGCGGCGCGGGACGACGCTCGGCGAGCGCGCGCCGCGCGGCGGGCCGGTGTTCGCCGGGCTCGTGGCCGCCGCGCTGGTGGCGATCCTCGGCAACCTCGCGGGCGTGCGGACGTGGGTCAACGCCGCGGACCCGCCGCGCGACTACGCCTGGTTCGAGCCGTCGCGGGTGATCCCGGACACGATCAACGAGTTCCCGTCGTTCTCGTTCCTGCTCGGCGACCTGCACGCGCACGTGCTGGCGCTGCCGTTCACGGTGCTGGCGCTGGCGTTCGCGCTGCAGGTGGCGCTGGTGCGGGCCGCGCGGCGACCTGCTGTGGCGCGCGGTGGCGGAGGTGCTCGCCGCCGGGCTCGCGCGTCGGCGCGCTGTACGCGATCAACTCGTGGTCGTACCCGGTGGCCGCGGGCGTGCTGGCCGCCGCGCGTCGTGACCTGGATCGCGCGCCGGCGGCCGGCGCGGCTACCCGCTCGTCTGGCTCGGCCTCGTGCTGGTCGCGAGCTTCGTCCTGATCGCGCCCTTCGTGCTCGACTTCGACCCGGAGGCGCGCGGGATCGGGGTCGTGCACGTGCGCCGGCCGTTCGGCAAGTGGCTCGGCGACATGGCGCTGATCTACGGGATCCTCGATCTGGCCGCTGCTGCGCCGCGCTCGCCGGCCGGCTGGCGGCGGCCCGCGCACACGGTGGCGCTGGGTGGGGTGGGGGCTCGACCGCGCTCGTCGTCGCCGGCTCGCTGCTGGCCTCCGAGGACCTGACCGGCGCGCTGCTGGTCGCGGTCGCTGATGGCGGTCGGGATCGCGCGCGGCGCTCTCACCGGCCGTGATCGCGCCCGCGCGCTTTCTCTGGATCCTGATCGCCGGCGGCGCGGCGCTGCTGCTGATTCCCGAGCTCCTGTACCTGCGCGACGCGTTCGACGGCTCGGCGCTGTTTCGCATGAACACGGTGTTCAAGGCGGGCTATCAGGCCTTCCTGCTGCTCGGGCTGGCCGCGGGCTGCGCGCTGCCGTGGGCGGCGGTCTGGCTGCCGCGGCGCGGCGTCTGGACGCCGTGGGCGGCGATCGCGGCGGTGCTGCTGATGCTCGGGCTCGTCTACCCCTACGCGGGCAGCTACGCGCGCACCGGCGGCTTCGCCAACGCGCCCGACGCTCGACGGGCTGGAGTGGCTGTCGGCGCGCTCGCCCGGCGACCCGGGCGCGATCGAGTGGCTGCGCGAGCACGCGGCGGGCGACGCCGTCGTGCTCGAGGCCTTCGGCGAGGACTACTCGGCGTTCGGCCACGGGCGCATCTCGACCTTCAGCGGCCGCCCGACGGTGATCGGCTGGGCCGGCCACGAGGTCCAGTGGCAGCACGACCCGGGCTCGCGCTCGGCCGACGTCCAGACGCTCTACACGACCACGGACGTGGCCGCCGCGCGCGCGCTGATCGATCGCTACGGCATCCGCTACGTCGTCGTCGGCCCGATCGAGCAGACGACCTACGGCGACGCGGGCACGGCGAAGTGGGACCAGCTCGGCCGAGCGCGTCTACGAGCGCGACGGCACGACGATCTGGGCGCTATAGGCCCTTGCGCACGCAGAGCCACTCCTTCATCCCGCCCGTGGGATTCCAGGTCTCGCGCTGCGTGATGTAGCGCCAGAAGTTGCCGGGTTCCACATCTTCCCGTACTCGCGCACCCACCAGACGCGGAAGTCGAACTGGCGGCAGTCGTAGTCGGTCAGCGACGGCTGCCAGGCGCGCGTGGCTGGCCTCGGTCATCACGATCACGTCGGTGGTCGGCGCCGCGGCGTTCGCCTGCTGGAGGTCGATGTAGCCCGTCTGCAGGTGCCGGAAGTACCACGCGTAGGGGAACGTCGCGCCCTCGGCGGAGTCGATCGTGACGCTCAGCGGCGGCGCGCCCGGCCCGCGGCTCTCGGCCAGCGCGAGCACCTGGTCGGCGACGTCCTTGACCTGCGTCGAGGACTGGGTGGAGACGAGCATCTCGCGCGGGTCGGCGCCGCGCTCGACGTTCACCCACCACGAGGCGACGCCGACGTAGAGCAGCGCGACCGCCGCGGCCACGATGCCCGACCCAGCGCAGCTTCCCGCGCGCCTCCCAGATCCCCTGTATCCCGGCGCCGGCCAGCAGGATCACGCGGCAGCAGCGGGTGCAGGACGAGCCACGCGAACTTCTCGCCCGCCCACGAGTAGACGGCCAGCGAGACGAAGAAGTCCCAGACCAGGAAGGCGGCGAACAGCGGGCGCTTGCGCCACAGCGACGACGGCGCCGATCGTGCCGAGGATCAGCGCCGGCCACTCGATCGTGAGCAGGACCGCGGTGTAGAAGACCGCGGGCTCGCCGCCGCGCGCCACCTCGTGCTGGCCGAGCCAGTACTTCGAGGCCCGGTGTAGACGCCGTCCCAGAGCCCGGCGGGATGCGTCAGGAAGGTCGTGAACAGGAGCGTGAAGAGCCCGGCGAACGCGGCCAGGAACCAGCCCCAGCCCTCCCAGCCCGGCGGCGCGCACCGGCCCCCAGACCTGGTCGCGCCAGGCGGGGATCGCCAGCGCGACCAGGAAGAACGAGCCCATCACGAAGACCGTGATGAACGTCGTCTCCTTGGTCGCGAACGACGCGGCCAGCAGCAGGCCGATCAGCGCCGGATAGAACTTCCGCGGCTTGTCGAGGAAGCGCCAGATGACGACGATCAGCGCGAGCGTCAGCGCCGCCACGTAGATGTCCTCGCGGGCGAAGCGCGAGAAGTACAGGTAGCTCGGCCCGAACGCGAGCAGCACCGCGGCGGCGAACGCCGCGATCCGCCCCAGCAGCGGCCGCAGCGGCCAGCACAGCGGGATCATCGACAGCGCCCATCAGCGCGGGCGCGAGCCGGGCGGTGAAGTCCGAGTCGCCGAACAGCACGTACATCAGCGCCGTCAGGTAGAAGCGCAGCGGCCCGTGCAGCAGCGGGTTGTACTCGTAGTCGCCGGTCTGCCGGAACAGGAAGGAGAAGTACGCGTCCTGGCTCTCGTCGTGGTGGAACGCCCGGTCGCCGAGCCCGATCAAGCGCACGATCAGCGCCGCCGCGATCAGCACGCCCCAGAGCGCCAGCTCGCGCGGGTTCTGGTCGGCGAACCAGCGCCGCCGGCGTGCGCCGGCGGCTCGGGGCCGCCGTCGACGACCTCGGTCAACGCCTCGCCTCGGCGCGCGCCGCGCGCAGGTTCGACAGCCCGCCGTAGCGGGTGACGAGCAGGATCAGGCCGACGACGCGTGATCGGCACGACGATCACGAAGCGCAGCATCAGCAGGTAGGCGACCGCGATCGAGCCGGTGCCGCCGATCGCCTTGATCCCGATCGCCACCGCGGTGTCCTGCGTGCCCGCGTAGGCCGGACCGGACGGGATCAGGCAGAAGACGCTCGCCAGCGCGACCAGGTACAGGCCCTCGATCGGGTCCATGCCGAACCCGACCGCGGCGCCGACGGACATCCAGACCGCGGCCTCGATCGCCCAGATCAGCGAGCGTCATGCCGAGCAGCAGCAGCCCGTGGTGCGCGCGGCGCAGGCCGAGCGTCGCCGACGCGATCGGGGCCAGCACGCCGTGCAGCTTCTCGTTGCGGCGCACGAACCACCAGCCGACGCCGACCGCGCGAGCAGCCGACGATCGCGATCAGCGCGATCAGCTCGACCGAGTGCCCACCGACCTCGCCCAGCAGCCCCCAGCCGACGATCACGAAGATCGCGAGCAGCACGACGACGTCGAGCAGCCGCTCGGCCAGCAGCGTGCCGACCACCGAGCGCTTGGAGGCGCCGGCGCGCGGCGCCATCAGGACGACGCGGATCGCGTCGCCGGCGCGCGCCGGGAGGATGTTGTTGCCGGCGTAGCCGACGACGGTCAGCGAGTAGGTGTCGGCGCGGTGCGGTGTGGCCCGCTCGTCGACCAGCAGCCGCTGCCAGCGCTCCGCCCGGACGACGGTCGCCAGCCCGTAGAGCGCGATCGCGCCGATCAGCGCGGCGAACTCGCCGGCGGTGTGCGGGAGCTGCGGCGCGTCCTGCTTGGTCGCCCACCAGACGACGCCGCCGAGCGACACGATCGAGACGACGACCCCGAGCAGCGACAGGGGCGACCGGCGCCGGCGCGCGGCGGGCGTGGGCGGCGCCACGGCCGCGAGCGGAGGCTCAGAGGTGGGCGTCTCGGTGCTCAAGGGACCCGACCAGGATAGGCGGGGCCCAGGTCAGGTCACCCCGACTTCCCGGGCGCGGGCGACCGCCGCGGCCGGGCCTTCGGTCCAGGGTTCGCCGTGGCCGAACAGCACGATCCCGGCCTCGATGCGCTCGAGCGCCGAGAGCGAGGCGAGCGCCTGCTGCGCGTCGGCGGCGAACGCCCGCGGCAGGATCTGCGGCCCGCGCGCTGCCGGTCAGCGGGTTGTAGGTGCAGAGCGCGTCGCCCGCGATCAGCACGCCGCGGTCGGGCAGGTGGAACGCGACGTGGCCGGGGGAGTGGCCCGGCGTGGGGACGATCCGCGGGCGGCCGGGGACGTCGAGGTCGCCGTCGCGTGAACGTCGTCACCTCGCTCGACGTTCGGCGTCCGCATGGCGCCGTTGCGGGCGCCGACGTAGAACAGCTTCCAGACCGCCGGCCGGCGCAGGTAGGGGAGCATGCGAGCCGTCGCGCGGGTGGACCTTGCCGGTGCGGGCCATGTGCTCGTCGGCCTCGTGCACGTAGACCGTGGCCGGCGCGTCGCTCGCGCACCGCCTCGACCATCCCGACGTGATCGGAGTGCGCATGCGTGAGGATCACCGCGTCGATGTCGGAGACGCTGCGGCCGCGCGAGCGCAGGTAGGCGTCGAGCTGCGGACGGAACCCGGGCAGCCCGCCGTCGACGAGCGTCATCCGGTTGCCGTCCTCGATCAGGTAGCAGTTGACGAGCGCGTTGCCGAGTCGGTGCACCCCTGGGGCCACCTGCGTGGGGGCGTCGGACATGGCGCGGAAGGTTCGCAGGGTTCGAACCCTGAGGCGCTGGACGGACGCCGGCCGAGCCTGTACCTTGGACAGACCGATGGCTTCCCACCGCGCCTACAGCGACATCTTCGTGCCCGCCGCCGCGGGCATCATGTCGTGGTCCAAGGCCCGAGTGAGCGCAACGGCGAACCTCATCAACGGCCAGCAGCCGCGCGGCTACTAGCGGAACGGAGCTCACATGCACCCGTCCGCGAACACCGCGGGCGGGCGTCGAGTGACGCGCTGGACCCGCGAGACCATCATCGAGAAGATCCTCGAGTGGAACGACCGTTTCGGCGAGCCGCCGTGCTCGGCTGACTGGAATCCCTCGCTGGCTCGCTGGCGCGCCCAGGAGTGGCGCATCGAGCGGTACCGCGAGGGGGTCTGGCCCTCGACCAACGCCGCCAAGCGCCCGTTCGGCGGGTCGTTCGACGCCGCCGTGCGTGCGGCCGGCCTGGAGCCGCACCGCTCCGGACCGCGCCGTCGCCCGGCCGGGGTCGCGCGTCCCGCCGTGGAGCAGCGCGCGCCGCTGGCACCCCGCAGCGTCGACGACGCGCTGCTGGAGGCCTCGGAGCGTCTGCGCGCGATGGAGCGCCGGATCGCCGCGCTGGAGCGCGAGCTGGAGCTGGCGAGCGCCGTGCCGACCGTGCCGAGGACCGGCTGGGCGACGCGCGCACGCGCGCCCGGCGTGCGAGCGAGCGTGAGCGGCGTGCCCGCAACGGTCGCGAGCGCGTGCGGGTGGCCGAGCGCGTGGCGAGCGAGAGCGTCGAGTCGCTGGCCGCGGACGCGGATGCCCGCGTGCGGGCCGCGTACGACCAGGCCCAGGCCGCGGTCGCCGACACGCTCGAGGCCCGCCGGGCCGTCCTCGCCGCCGAGGTGCGTGCCGCGGATGCCGAGGCGCGTGCGGAGGCCGCGGAGCGGCTGCTGGCTGCCAGCGAGGCGATCCGCCGCACGGCGGTGGCCGAGAGCGAAGCGGTGACGAGCGCGCAGCGCGAGGCGGCGGCGACCGTGGGCTCGGCGATGGCGGTGGCGCGTGCGGCCGAAGACCGCGCGGCCGCGGCCGAGCGTCGTGCCCGCGAGCTGGCGACGCTGGTCTGCGGCGAGCCGCGGCAGCTGACCCGTGCCGAGCTGGCGGCGCTGCGCGACGCCGGCCCGACCGGACCGGCGGTCATGGCCAACGCGCTGCGGACGCTCCACAAGGCCCGCGCGGCCGGCGACCGCCGCGGGCTGACGAACGCGCTCGGCGACGTGGCCAGCGCCGCCGTCGGCTGGAGGGATCGCCTATGACCCCTCGGCTCAGCCGCTGTGAGCTCCCGCGCAGCGAGACGTGCCCCGACGGGCCCGGCCGGCGCCGCCGGCCGGGCGCCGCCGGCGTTCATGTCGCCGGTCTCCGCCGCGCGCCTGCACGGCGGAGCCGGTCTCGGCCGGCACCGCGGGCGAAGATCCCCTCCCCAGGCGGGGCCCCGGCCAGAAGCGCCGGCCGGGGCCCGGGCACGGTTCGCGGCTCAGGCCCGCGCCAGCGCCTCGCGCAGCAGCCCCGGGTCCGGCGTGGGGGAGAAGCGCCCATCCGCGAGCCGGTAGACGCGGCAACTGAGCGACGGCGGGTCGTCGACCGGGAACAGGTCGACACCGTCGACGCGGATCGTCGGCGAGCCCGGGAAGCGCTCGGCGACCGCCTGCTCCTCGGTCGCGATCTCGCGCACGACGACCGGAACAGCACCGCCGAGCGCCGCGCGCAACTCGGCCAGCGCGGCCGGATGCGACGGGCAGCCCGCCCAGAAGAGCAGCTCTACTTCCACTTGATCGAGCAGCCGACCGGCTTCGTCTCAGGGTTGGCCACCGGCCGGCCGGCCAGCACGTCGTCCAGCGCGGCGCGCAGCCAGCCCGCGTCGAGCGACGGGTCACCGTGGTCGGCGTCCGGCGCGCCGCGGTAGACGATCCCCGAGGCGTCGGTGACGAACACATCCGGCGTCGTCTTCGCGCCCCAGGCGCGCGCGACCTCCTGCGTCTCGTCGTAGAGATAGGGCGTGGCGAACTCGCCGGCGTCGACGCGGGCCTTCATCGCCTCGAGCGAGTCGCGCGGGTACTTCGCCGCGTCGTTGGCGCTGATCTGCAGGAAGCGCACGCCGCGGTCGGCGTAGTCGCGCGCGACCGCCTGCAGGCGCTCGTGCCAGGCCAGCGCGTACGGGCAGTGGTTGCAGGTGAAGACGACGACCGCAGCGGGCGCGCCATCGACATGGAGGGGTGTGGGCGTACCGTCGGTATCGGGCAGCGTGAAGGCGAGGTCCATGCGATCCAGCCTACGCTCAGCACCGATGCGGACGCTGACGCGGAAGGAGCTGACGGCGGCGCTCGCCGCCCGCCAGTTCCTGATCGAGCGCGTGCCGCTCGACCCCACGACCGCGATCCGCAGACTCACGCCGCTGCAGGGCCAGCACCCGCCCGCACCGCACATCGCGCTCGCGGCCCGCCTGCGCCACTTCACGCAGGCCGACCTCGACGCGGCGCTCGACGCCAGGACCGTCGTCAAGTCGACGATCATGCGGATGACGCTGCACCTGGCCGCGGCCGAGGACTTCCCGGCCTATGTGCAGCTCGTCCGCCAGGCCCGGATCCGGACCTTCCGCAACAAGCACCCGCAGCTCGACGAGGAGCGCCTGCTGCGCGACCTCGAGACGTGGCTCGCCACCCCGCGCTCGAACCTCGAGATCCGCGCGCGCGTCGCCGCCCACCCCGGGGCACCGCAGGACCGCTACATGCCGATCCTGATGGCGCGCTCGTACCTCCCGCTCGTCCAGCTCCCGCCCGCGGGCCACTGGCGCGACACGACCCGCAACTCGCGTCACGTGCTCGACCCGCGCCCGCTGCCCGACCCGGAGGACGCCGCCGCGCTCGTGCTCACCCGCTACCTGGAGGCCTTCGGCCCGGCGCTCAAGCGCGACGCCGCCGCCTGGGCGGGCGTCGCCCAGCGCGACTTCCCGTGGCATCGCGTCCAGACGGTGTCCTACCGCGACGAGCAGGACCGGATCCTGTTCGACCTGCCCGGCCGTCCGCTCCCGCCCGCGGGCACGAAGCTGCCGCCGCGCTTGCTCTCGCACTGGGACCAGCCCCTGCTCGCGTACGCCGACCGCGACCGGATCATCCCGCCTGAGATCCAACCCCTGAAGCTGACGCTGAGCGGCGACACGACGCTGACCGTCGACGGCCGCGTCGTCGCGAGCTGGACGATGGACGGCCCGAAGCTGACGCTCACGCCGCACGTCGACTTCCCGCGCCAAGGCGTCGAAGAGGAGGCGCTGCGGACCGCCCGCTTCTGCGCGCCCGAGCACACGCACCACGAGGTCGCGTGGGCGCCGTAGACCACCTCCGCCGCGCCCGCGACGAGATGGATCGCCGCTACGCCGAGCCGCTCGACGTCAAGGGCCTCGCGCACACCGCGCTCACGTCCGAGGCCCACTTCATCCGCGAGTTCAAGAAGGAGTTCGGCGAGACGCCGCACCGCTACCTGCAGCGGCGCCGGATCGAGCACGCCGCCGACCTTCTGCGAGAAACCGACCAGCCCGTGACCGAGATCGCGCTCGACGTCGGCTTCGCCAGCCTCGGCTGGTTCACGACCGCGTTCAAGGAGATCATGGGCGAGACGCCGACCGCCTACCGCGACCGCCACCGCGGCGCGCCGCCGCCGATGGTCCCGCGCTGCTTCACGATGATGTGGACGCGCAAGCCAGCACTTTTCCAGAAGCCCGACGACGACCTCCGGGATACCGTCGGGCCATGATCACCCGTCTCTCACACGCCACGATCTGGGTCCTCGACCAGGACGAGGCGCTCACCTTCTACCGCGACAAGCTGGGGTTCGAGGTCCGCACCGACCAGACGATGGACTCCTTCCGCTGGCTGACCGTCGGCCCGCCGTCGCAGCCCGACCTCGAGCTGATCCTGATGGTCCCCGGCCCGCCGGCGATGCCGCCCGAGGCCGCCGAGCAGATCAAGGCGCTGATCGCCAAGGGCGCGATGGGCAGCGGGGTGTTCGGCACCGACGATTGCCGCAGCACCTACGCCGAGCTCAAGGGCAAGGGCGTCGAGTTCCTGGAGGAGCCCGCCGAGCGCTTCTACGGCGTCGAGGCCATGTTTCGCGACAACTCGGGCAACTGGTTCAGCCTCACGCAGCGCACCGCCGCCTGACGCCGATCCTGGCGCAGCTGACCTTCGCCTACCACCGCCGCGGCGCCTTGCAGTAGCGCGCGCTCACCGCGGGCGAATATGATCCCCCCGGTTTTCCGACTGGGAGGAGAAGCATGGCTGGTTCTCTACGGGTCTCGATGACGGTCAACGGCGAGCAGAAGAGCGCCGAGGTCGAACCCCGCCTGCTCCTGGTCCACTTCCTGCGTGAGACGCTCGGGCTCACCGGCACGCACGTCGGCTGCGACACGTCCAACTGCGGCGCGTGCACGGTTCACCTGAACGGCGACGCGGTCAAGTCGTGCACGCTTCTGGCCGTCCAGGCGGACGGCGCCGAGGTCAAGACGATCGAGGGAATGGGCCAGGAAGGCGCGCTACATCCGCTGCAGGAGGCGTTCTGGGAGCACCACGGCCTGCAGTGCGGCTACTGCACGCCGGGCATGATCATGGCCTCGGCCGACCTGCTGGAGCGCAACCCGTCGCCGTCCGAGGAGGACGTGCGCGAGGCGCTGGCCGGCAACCTGTGCCGCTGTACGGGCTATCACAACATCGTGAAGGCCGTGCTGGCGGCCTCCGACGCATGACGGCAACTGTCGCCGAGCCCTGGGTCGGCCGGGCGATCAAGCGCAAGGAGGACCCGCGGCTGATCATGGGCCGCGCCCGCTACATCGACGACATCAACGTCACCGGGCAGCTGTGGGCCTCGTTCGTGCGCTCACCCGAGGCGCACGCCAAGATCGTCTCGGTCGACACCTCCGCCGCGCGCGAGTACCCGGGCGTGCAGGCGGTCTTCACCGGCCACGACCTCGACCTCGAGGCGCCGTTGCCGATGGCCTGGGTCCCGCCCGGGATCGAGGTCAAGAACCCGCCGCACTGGGCGCTGGCCAAGGACGAGGTCCACCACGTCGGCGACCCGGTCGCGCTCGTGATCGGCTCCGACCGCTACGCGGTCGTCGACGCCGCCGAGCAGGTGGTCGTCGAATACGACCCGCTGCCGGTGGTCACCGACATCGAGACGGCGCTGGACGACGGCGCCGACCTGGTCCACGCCGACCTGGGCACGAACAAGTGCCACGAGTGGTCGCTGGGCGGCGGCGACATCGAGGCCGGCTTCGCGGCCGCCGACGTGATCGTCGAGCGGCGCGTGGTCAACCACCGCACGGCGGGCGCGGCGATCGAGCCGCGCGGCGTGCTCGCGGACTACCGCTCGGGGTCGCTGACGCTGACGTCCAGCACCCAGGTCCCGCACTTCCTGCGGCTGTTCCTCGGGCTCCAGCTCGGGATCAGCGAGGAGAAGGTCCGGGCGATCGCGCCCGAGGTCGGCGGCGGCTTCGGCTCCAAGCTGCAGATCTACGGCGAGGAGATCGCGCTGGCGTGGGCCTCGCGCAAGCTCGAGCGGCCGATCAAGTGGGTCGAATCGCGCTCGGAAGGCATGCTCGCCACCCACCACGGGCGCGACCAGATCGCCTACGTACGGGTCGGCGCCACGCGCGACGGCAAGATCACCGCCTTCCACACCAAGATCCTGCAGGACCTCGGGGCCTACCTGATGCTGCTGACGCCGACGATCCCGTCGCTCGGCGCGTTCGTGATGAGCGGCGTCTACGACATCCCGGCGGTCCAGACGGACATCGTCGGCGTGTTCACGAACAAGATCTCGACGGACGCCATCCGCGGCGCCGGCCGGCCCGAGGCGACGCACATGATCGAGGTCTGCGTCGACCAGCTGGCGGCCGAGCTCGGGATGGACCGGCTCGAGCTGCGCCGGAAGAACTTCATGGACCCGGCGAGCTTCCCGCACGAGACCGCGCTCGGCGTCGTCTACGACTCCGGCGACTACCCGGCCGCGCTGGACAAGCTGCTCGAGCACTTCGACGGCGACGCCGAGAAGGCGCAGGCGCCCGCGGGCAAGCTGCGCGGCGTCGGCTACTCGACCTACACCGAGATCTGCGGCCTCGCGCCGTCGCGCGTGACGGGCCCGAGCGGGTTCGGCCTGCAGACCGGCCTGTGGGAGTCGGCGATGGTGCGCGTGCACATCACGGGCGCGGTCACCGTCTACACCGGCACCTCGCCGCACGGCCAGGGGCTCGAGACGACGATGGCGCAGATCGTCGCCGACCGGCTCGGCTGCGATCCGGAGAACGTCGAGGTCATCCACGGCGACACGGGCACCGGGCCGCAGGGCCTGGGCACCTACGGCTCGCGCTCGACCGCGGTCGGCGGCGAGTCCGTCGCCCGCGCCACGCGCCAAGATCGTCGACAAGGCGCGCCAGATCGTCGCCCATCAGCTCGAGGCGGCGCCCGACGACATCGAGCTCACCGCCGGCAAGTTCGCCGTCAAGGGCTCGCCCGACAAGGGCATGACGATCGGCGAGATCGCCGGCGCGGCCTACATCCCCGAGAACCTGCCCGAGGGCATGGAGCCGGGGCTCGAGGAGCTCGCGTTCTACGACCCGGAGAACTTCGTGTTCCCGTTCGGCGCGCACGCGTGCGTCGTCGAGGTCGACCCGGACACGGGCAACGTCGACGTCGTGCGCTACGTCGCGGTCGACGACTGCGGGCCGGCGATCAACCCGAAGCTGATCGACGGCCAGGTCCACGGCGGGATCGTGCACGCGATCGGCCAGGCGCTGTTCGAGCGCATCCACTACGACGAGGACGGCCAGCTGGTCACGGGCACGTTCGCCGACTACGCGCTCCCGAGCGCTGCCGACGTGCCGTCCTTCGAGCTCGACCGCACGGAGACCCCGTCGCCGGTCAACTCGCTCGGCGTGAAGGGCATCGGCGAGGCGGGCACGATCGCCGCGTCGCCCGCCATCACCAACGCCGTCATCGACGCCCTGCGCCCGCTCGGCGTCACGTACCTGAACATGCCGCTCAGCTCCATGCGGATCTGGGAGGAAATCGAGGAGGCGAAGTCGTGATCCCCGCTGAGTTCGACTATGTGGCGCCCGGGTCGCTCGACGATGCGCTCGCGGCGCTCAAGGACGGTGGCGACGACGCCAAGGTGCTCGCCGGCGGGCACTCGCTGATCCCGCTGATGAAGCTGCGGCTGGCGGCGCCCGCGCTGCTGGTCGACCTGCGGCGCGTCGAGGAGCTGCGCGGCGTCAAGGCCGACAACGGCGTGCTGCGCTTCGGCGCGATGGTGCGCCATCACGAGGTGGCGACGGGCAACTACGGCCTGGCGGCCGCCGCGGCGGCGACGATCGCCGACCAGCAGGTCCGCAACATGGGGACGATCGGCGGCACGATCGCGCACGGCGATCCGGCCTCCGACCTGCCGGCGATCCTGCTCGCCGTCGACGGGTCGGTCACGGTCCGCGGGAGCTCCGGGGATCGCGAGGTCGCGGCCGCGGACTTCTTCGAGGACTTCCTGACGACCGCGGTCGGCGACGACGAGATCGTCACCTCGATCAACATGCCCAAGCTCTCGGGCTACGGGTACGGCTACGAGAAGTTCAACCGCCGCCAGGAGGACTGGGCGATGGTGGCCGTCGGCGGCGCTGGTCAAGAAGGCCGGCGACGGCACGTGCGAGGACGTGCGCATCGGCCTCACCCACATGGGCTCGACGCCGCTGCGGGCGACCGCGGCCGAGGAGGCGCTGCGCGGCCAGCCGCTGAACGCCGACACGATCGCCGCGGCGGCCGAGAACGCCGCCGAGGGCACCGAGCCGCCGTCGGATCTCAACGCCTCGCAGGACTACAAGCGCCACCTGGCGCGGGTGCTGTGCAAGCGCGCGCTGACGTCCGCGTCACAATGACCGTAGTGCAGTTTGAGACCCCGCAGGACGTGACGCGGGCCCTGGCCGGCGAGGGCTACCTCGCCGACCAGGGCCTCGCCACTTCCGCCTATCTCGCGTTCGCGCTCGAGCAGCCGCTGTTGCTGGAGGGCGAGGCGGGCGTGGGCAAGACCGAGGTCGCGCGGGCGCTGGCGTCCGCGCTGGGCGCGGAGCTGATCCGGCTGCAGTGCCACGAGGGCATCGACCTCCACCACGCCGTCTACGACTGGGACTACCAGCGCCAGCTGCTGGCGATCCGGGCGGCCGAGGCGGGCGCGCCGGCGCGCGAGCTGTTCGGGCCCGAGTTCCTGCTGCGGCGGCCGCTGCTGGAGGCCCTGGAGCACGAGGGCGGGCCGGCGGTGCTGCTGATCGACGAGATCGACCGCGCCGACGACGAGTTCGAGGCGTTTCTGCTGGAGTTCCTGGCCGACTTCGCGATCACGATCCCCGAGCTCGGGACGATCAGCGCCGCACACCGGCCGCTGGTCGTGCTGACCTCGAACCGCACGCGCGAGCTGCACGACGCCTTGAAGCGGCGCTGTCTGTACCACTGGATCGACTACCCGACGCCCGAGCGCGAGGCCGAGATCGTGCGCACGCGGCTGCCCGGGCGTGCCGGAGGAGGTCGCCGCGCGGGTCTGCGCCGCGGTCGCGCGGCTGCGCGAGCACGAGCTCTACAAGCTGCCCGGGCGTGGGGGAGACGATCACCTGGGCGCGGGCGCTGCTCGCGCTGGACGGCGTCGCTTCGCTGGACGACACGCTCGGCGTCGCGCTGAAGGTGCGCGAGGACATCGACCGCGTGCGCCGCGACCGGGTCCTCGAGGGTGCCTGAGCGCAGCGCCGCGGCGAACCGCCGGCGTCCGGCCACGGCGAGATCGCCGAGAAGGCGCGCGCGAACGTCGCCGCGCGCGCCCGCGCGGCCGAGGACGACGAGCGCACGGTGGCGGCGGCCGAGGCCGCGCTGGCCGAGTACCAGGCGCTGGGCGCCAACGGCGCGCGTTCCTCACGACGCCTCGCACGCGCCGCGCCTCACGGCGCCGGCCGTCCCGTCGGACCTCGCCGTCTCGGCCATGGGCGCGCACCTCTCGTCGCAGGTCGCGGCGCTCGCCGCCCAGATGCGCGCGCACGGCGCCCGCGTCGGGCTCGGCGAGGTGCTCGCCGCCGAGCGCGCGCTGGCCGCCGTCGACGCCTCCGACCGCACCGAGGTCTTCTACGCGCTGCGCGCCGCGCTGTGCTCGACGCGTGCCGAGCTGGCCGCGTTCGCGGTCGCGTTCACGGTCGTGTTCGGCTCCGACGAGCCCGCGAACCCGCTCGACGATCTCGGCGAGATCGCCAAGCAGGCGCTGCCGCGGGTCGCGGTCCCGCCAGCAGGGCGACGAGGCGCCCGCCGCCGACCTCACGCCCGCGCCCGCGGCCTGGAGCGAGGAGGAGCTGCTGCGCGAGAAGGACTTCGCGGCCTACACCGACGCCGAGCGGGCGATCGCCCGGCGGCTGCTGGCGCGGCTCGCGCTGCGCGGCCCGCTGCGGCGCTCGCGCCGGACGGTCCCGACCAAGCGCCGCCGCGACGAGCACGACCTGCGCGCGACCGTGCGCGCCTCGCTGCGCCACGGCGGCGAGCTGCTCGAGCGCCGCTACCGCGAGCCGGCCTTGCGCCCGCGGCGGCTGGTGCTGATCTGCGACGTGTCGGGCTCGATGGCGCCGTACTCGCGCATGCTGCTGCAGTACATGCAGGCCTGCGTCGCCGCACGGGCGCGCGTCGAGGCGTTCGCGTTCGGGACGCGGCTGACGCGCGTCACGCGCGAGCTGCGCGGCCGCGACTCCGACCGCGCGCTGGCGCGCGCCGCCGCCGCGGTCAACGACTGGTCGGGCGGGACGCGGATCGGCGAGGCGATCGCGCGAGCTCAACCGCGAGCACGGCCGCCGGATCGGCCGCGGCGTCGATGGTGATCCTGCTCTCGGACGGCTGGGATCGCGGCGAGCCGGAGCAGCTCGCCGAGGAGATGGCGCGGCTCGCGCGCACCGCGCACCGCGTCGTCTGGCTCAACCCGCTCGCCGCCGACCCGCGCTACGAGCCGCTGACGCGCGGCATGAAGGCCGCGATGCCGCACGTCGACCGGTTGCTGCCGGGCAACTCGATCGCGTCGCTGGAGACGCTCGCGGACCTGATGGAGGAGGGCATCGCGTTGACGCGCCGCGGGGCTGATCCTCGCCGCCGGCGCCGGTACGCGCTTCGGCGCGACACCAAGCAGCTGGCCGATCTGCGCGGGCAGCCCGCTGCTCGAGCACGCGCGTCGACGCGATGCTCGCCGTCCCGCGCTCGACCCGGTGCGTCGTCGTGCTCGGCCACGACGCCGACGAGATCCTCGGCGGATCGACTTCGGCCCGGCCGAGGTCGTCGTCTGCGCGGACTGGGCGCGCGGGCAGGGCTTCTCGCTGCGGCGCGGGATCGCCGCGCTCCCCGACGCCGACGCGGTCGTGATCACGCTCGGCGACCAGCCGTTCATCACGCCGCAGGTGATCACCGGCGCGCTCGACCAGCTCGGCGACCACGACGCGGTGCGCGCGATCTACGACGGCGCGCCCGGGCATCCGGTCGTGCTCGCGCGGCGCGTGATGGACGCCGTCGGCGAACTCGAGGGCGACGTCGGCGCGCGCGAGCTGCTCGCCCGCTTCCGGGTGCGCGACTGGGAGGCCGGGCACCTGGCCAGCGCCGCCGACATCGACACCCGCGAGGAGCTGTCCGGCGGATCTGCGGCGGCGACGTCCCGCCGCTGATCGGCGACGTCCTCACCGGCACCGGCCTGACGCTGGCCGAGGCCGCCGCGTGCCTCGGAGCGCGGCGAGCGAGCGTCGCGGCGCTCACGCCGCTGCAGCGGCGGATGGTCGAGGACTACCTCACGCGCGCGTAGCGCGCGCTACGACGCCCGCGCGGCCAGCCGCGCGCCGTCGAGCACCTCGATCCGGCCGCGCCGCAGCGCGACCTCGCCGCGGCCCTGCGCCTCGCGCAGCACGCGGTTGACCGTCGCGCGCGAGGTGCCGGCCAGGTTCGAGAGCTCCTCCTGGGTCAGCGGCACCACGCCGCCGTCGACGCCAACTCGGCGACGCGCCGCAGCACGCGCCGGTCGGCCGAGTACGTAGTGGGCCTCGACCAGCAGCTCCGACAGCCGCCGGACACGCAGCGCCAGCGCGCTGCGCGAGGATGTCCGCCACGCCGGGATGGCGCGTGCGCAGCGCGTCGAAGTCGAGCTTGTGGATCGCGCGCGTCTCGGCCTTCTCGACCGCGACGACGGTCGCGCTGCGCGGCCCGCTGTCGTCGAGCAGCGCGATCTCGCCGAACGTCTCGCCCGGCCCGATCAGGTTGAGCATCACCGTGTCGCCGAGCGGCGTCCCGATCCGCACCGCGAAGCGCCCGGTGTGGACGAGGTGCAGCGTGTCGGCCGGGTCGCCGCGGTGGAACACGACCTCGCGGCGCCCGAACGTCCGCCGGCGCGCGATCTGCAGGATGCGCCGCGCGTCCTCCTCGGGAATCCCCGCCAGGATCGGCCACTGCATGCGCCGAACGTAACGGACCGCGCCGCCCGCGGTCTGATGCCATCAACCGCGCTACAGGCGCAGCAGGTCGACGTCGGCGCCCGCGGGCAGCGGGCCGGAGCCGTGCGGGGCGATCGCGAAGCCGTCGCTCTCGCCCAGCGCGCCGGTCATGTGCGAGCCCTGGCGCTCGGTCGGGTAGGCGACGAGCACGCCGTCGGCGTCGCGGACGAGCTTGGAGATCAGGAACGTCGTGCGGTTGTCCGACGGGCCGGCGGGCTCGCCGAGGCGGCCGCGCTCGCAGCCGCGGGCCGCGTCGGCCTCGCCGCGCAGGCGCCGCAGCGCCGGGAGGACGAAGATCGCGGTGCCGACGATCGCCGACAGCGGGTTGCCCGGCAGCCCGAACACCAGCGTGCGGCCGCGGCGGCCGAACCACAGCGGCTTGCCGGGCTTGATCCGCACGCGCCAGAAGACCTCCTCGACGCCGCAGGCCTCGAACGCGGGCTTGACGTGGTCGTGCGGGCCGACCGAGACGCCGCCGGAGACGATCAGGATGTCGCCCTCCAGACCGCGCTCGATCGCTTCGCGCGTGGCCTCGAAGTCGTCGGCGACCGGCGGATGGTGCACGACGCCGCGCGCCCGCGGCCTCGACCAGCGCGCCGACCGCGAGCGAGTTGGACTCGTAGATCTTGCCCGGCTCGGGCGGCGCGCCCGGCGGCAGCAGCTCGCTGCCGGTGACGATCAGGTCCACGCGCGGGAGCCGCGGCACGTCGACCGTCGGCGACGCCGGCCGAGGCCAGCGCGGACAGCCGCGGGACGGTCAGCACGTCGCCGGGGCGGGCGAGCACGTCGCCGGCGTGCAGGTCCTCGCCGCGGCGGCGGATGTGCAGCCCGGGGGGGACCGCGGCGCGCGCGGTCACGCGGCCGTCGCGCGACCTCGGCGTCCTCGATCCGCAGCACGCTGTCGGCGCCCTCCGGGATCGCGGCGCCGGTCGAGATCCGGGCGGCGGTACCGGGCGCGACGACCAGCGTGTCGCCGCCCGCCGCCAGGTCGCCGATCACGCGCAGCTCCGCGCCGGGCGCGACGTCGGCGGCGCGGACCGCGAAGCCGTCCATCGCCGTGCGGTCGAACGGCGGGAGGTCGATCGTCGCGCTGCGACTCGGCGGTGAGCACGCGCCCGACGCGCGTCGTGCAGCGGCACGCGCTCGCCCTCCAGCGGCTCGACCCCCTCGAGGACGAGCGCGAGCGCCTCGATCGAGGTCCTTCATCCGCCGATCTGGGACATCGTGCGCGCGGGCTGCACGAAGCCCTCGTCGTTGACGTGGTGCTTGAGCTCCTTCGCCCACACCGCGTCGCGCACGATCGTCTCGAGCTCGGCGTCGGTCGCGCCGGCGCGCAGCGGGCCGCGCAGGTCGGTCTCGGTCATCGAGAACAGGCAGGTGCGCAGCTTGCCCTCGGCGGTCACGCGGATCCGGTTGCAGTCGCCGCAGAACGGCTCGCTCACGGGCGAGATGAAGCCGATCGAGCCCTGCCCGTCGGCGAACTCCCAGCGCCGCGACGTGCCGTGGCGCTCGCGGCCGAGGTCCTTGAGCGGGTAGGCGGCGTGGATCAGCCGCCGGACCTCGGCGTTGGGCAGCACGCGGTCGCGCGACCACGTGCGGTCGGCGTCGAGCGGCATGAACTCGATGAAGCGGACCTCGTACGGGTGCTTGCGGGCGAACTCGGCGAAGCGCACGACCTCGTCCTCGGTGAAGTCCTTCAGCGCGACGACGTTGACCTTGATCGGGCGCAGCTCCGGGTAGCTGCTCGGCCGCGGCGAGGCCCTCGAGCACCTGCTGGAGCGAGTTGCGGCGGGTGAGCTGGAAGAAGCGGTCGGGCGCGAGCGCGTCGAGCGAGACGTTGACGCGGCGCAGGCCGGCGTGCACCAGCTTCTCGACCTGGCGCTCGAGCAGGTAGCCGTTGGTGGTCAGCGACAGGTCGTGGACGTTCTCGTCGGCGCTCGAGAGCAGCTCGACGAGCTGCCACAGCTCGCGCCGGGCGAGCGGCTCGCCGCCGGTCAGGCGCACGTCGTGCACGCCCATGCGCGCCAGCAGGCCGACGATCCGCGCGATCTCCTCGTAGCTGAGCAGCTCGTCGCGGTCCAGCCACGGCAGGCCCTCGGCGGGCATGCAGTACTGGCAGCGGAAGTTGCAGCGGTCGGTGACCGAGATCCGGACGTCGCCGATGCAGCGGCCGTGGCCGTCGACGAGCGGCTCTCATCGGTGGTAGTCCGCCTTCCCGCCGGTCTTGTCGAGCAGCTCGACGCGCTCGATCACGACGCCGGGCTCGATCCCCTTGACCATGTCGTAGACGGCCAGCGCGCCGACGCTGCAGGCCACCATGGCCTCCATCTCGACGCCGGTGCGGGCGCTCGTGCGGGCCTCGGAGACCAGCGTCACGGTGCCGGCCTCGGCGTCGACCGTGACCGTCGGCTCGACGTGCGTGAGCGGGAGCGAGTGCGCCAGCGGGATCAGCTCGTCGGTGCGCTTGGCGGCCTGGATCGCGGCCAGCCGGGCGACCGTGGCCACGTCGCCCTTCGGCGCGTCCCCGGCCGCGACGCGCGCGGCGGCCTCCGGCGACATCCGCACGACGGCGCGGGCGCGCGCCCAGCGCGACGTCTCGTCCTTGGCGCTGACGTCGACCATGCGGGCGTTGCCGGCCGCGTCGAGATGGGTCAGGGTTCCCTCCACTCACTCCATCTTAGGGCCCGTAAGATCCGGGGCCGTGAGGATCACCGTCCGCCTCTTCGCCGGCCTGCGCGAGCGCGCCGGCTCGGACCGCATCGAGCTCGAGCTTCCCGACGACGCCCGCGCGGCCGACGTGCTGGCCGCGATGGACCTCCAGCCGGGGCAGTGCATCGTCGCGCTCGACCGCGAGTACGCCGGGCCGGACGAGCGCGTGCGCGCCGATCACGAGGTCGCGCTGATCCCGCCGGTCAGCGGCGGAGCGGGCGCGGTGCGGCTGGTCGAGGTCACCGACGCTCCGCTCGACCTCGCCGCGGTCGCCGCCGCCGTGCGCGATCCGCGCGCGGGCGCGGTGGTCTGCTTCGAGGGCGTCACGCGCGAGGTCGAGGCGCTCGACTACGAGGCCTACGTCGAGATGGCGCGCGCCAAGCTCGAAGCGATCGGAGCCGAGGAGGCGGCGCGCCACGGGCTGTGCGCGGTGGCGTTGATCCACCGCGTCGGGCGCGTGCCGCTGAGCGAGCCGTCGGTGATCGTCGCCGCCAGCGCGGGTCATCGCGGCGAAGCGTTCGACGGGGCGCGCGCGCTGATCGACCGCGTGAAGGCCGAGGCGCCGATCTGGAAGGTCGAGCTCACGCCCGAGGGCGCGCAGCGCGTGGAGGGTGTGTTGCCGTCGTGGCCGACCTGACGCTCGGCGAGGCGGCGCGCGCGATCGGCGTCAGCGCCGACACGCTGCGGCGCTGGGACCGCGCCGGCAAGCTGCGCACCACGCGCGACGCGCGCAACCGCCGGCTGGTCCCGCCGGAGGAGGTCGAGCGGCTCTCGGGCGCGCCGCGCCGCCACCAGACCGGCCACACGCTGAGCGCCCGCAACCGGTTCCCGGGCGTCGTGAAGTCGGTCGAGGTCGACGGCGTGATGGCGCTCGTGGAGATCGAGGCCGGCCCGTTCCTGCTCGTCGCCGCGGTCACCCGCGACGCCGTCGAGGAGCTCGGGCTGGCACCCGGCGTGCCGGCCACGGCGGCGGTCAAGGCGACCTCGGTGATGGTCGACCGGCTAAATACCTGATACTCGACCGGATTAGTCGTGTATAGTCTGCGCGACCGTGCGCCGCGTCGACGTCCACCAGCACCTGTGGCCTGAAGGGCTGCTCTCCTCCCTGGCGCGGCGCACGGCTCCTCCTCGGCTGCGGCGCGACGGGGCCGGTTGGCTGCTGGAGCTGGCGGGCGATGCTCCCGCGCCGTTCGATCCGCGTGACCACGACCCGGCGACGCGGATCGGGCCGGACCGGATCGTGGTCGCGCCGTCGACGCCGCTCGGGATCGAGTGGCTGCCCGAGGCGGAGGACCTGCTGGACGACTTCCACACCGGCGTGCTCGAGCTGGGCGCGCCGTTCGAGCTGTGGGGAAGCCTGGTGCTGCGCGATCCGAGCGCGGCGCGCGTCGACGCTCTCCTCGACGCGGGGGCGGCCGGACTCTCCCTGCCCGCGGGCGCGCTCGGCGGGCCCGCGGGCATCGAGAGGCTCGGGCCGGCGCTCGAGGCGCTGAGCGCGCGGGACGCGCCGCTGTTCGTCCATCCCGGGCCGGCGGCGGGCTCGCCCGCGTGGTTTCCGGCGCTGACGGCGTACGTGGCCGAGATGTCGGCCGCCTGGCACGCGTGGGCGCAGTGGGGGAGGCCGGCGCACCCGACGCTGCGGGTCGTGTTCGCGATGCTGGCCGGGCTCGCGCCGCTGCATGCGGAGCGGCTGGCCGCGCGCGGCGGGCCGAGCGAGGCCGTGCACGACCCGCTGACCTTCTTCGACACCTCGTCCTACGGCCCGCGCGCGGTCGACGCGATGCTGCGCGTCGTCGGCGTGGACCGCCTGCTGTACGGCTCGGACCGGCCGGTGATCGAGCCGGTCGCCCTGGCGGCGCTCGGCGCCGCGGCCGAGCACGCCATCACCGTCACCAACCCGGAGCGCCTCTTATGACCGAGCTGGACGGCTCCGCCCTGGAGTCCCTCGTCCGCGACCTGGCCGCCGACCCGGCGGTCTGGGAGCACCTCGTGCAGCACTCGCCCGACCAGCGGTTCTACGAGGAGCTGCGCCGC
Source organism: uncultured Solirubrobacteraceae bacterium (assembly GCA_963755275.1). Classification (GTDB taxonomy): domain Bacteria; phylum Actinomycetota; class Thermoleophilia; order Solirubrobacterales; family Solirubrobacteraceae; genus Solirubrobacter. Next base: position 150,255 of record CAVWJU010000014.1, read on the forward strand.
GACGACGACGTCGCCGTCTGGCTGATCTGCTGGATGGACGATCAGGACACCGGCTTTCACGACCACGACCTGTCCGGCGGCGCGGTGGCGGTCGTCCAGGGCGAGGTCGCCGAGGACCGGCTCGCGCTCGGCGGCCCGCCGGTCACGCGGACGTTCGACGACGGGCGAGGCGTTTCACTTCAGCGCGTCGGACATCCACCGCGTCCGTCACACGGGCTCGACCCCGGCGGTCACGATCCACGCCTACTCGCCGCCGCTGTGGCGGATGGGCGCCTACGAGGTCCTGCCGGGCGGCGAGCTGCGGCGGCACTCTTTGTCGTACGCGGAGGAGCTGCGACCGCTCGATCACCAGAGCGTGTCGAACAGCAGCTCGTAGGCCAGCGCCTGGACGGCCAGCGCGGCGGCCAGCAGCTGGGGACGGCGGACGAGCGGCGCGGCGGCGAGGATCACGAACGGGACCAGGAAGAGCCAGATCCGCTCGGTCTCGGCCTTCGTGAAGCCGAGCACCGCCGCGACCGCGATCACGGCGGCGATCGCCAGCGCTTCGGGCGTGCGCTCGGCAAGGCCTTGAGCGCGAGCCAGAAGATCGGCGCGCCGAGGATCAGCAGGAACGCCGTCGGGGAGCCGAACAGCCAGTACGCGTACGGGCGGCGCGAGGCGATCCCGACGTCGTAGACCTGCTCGGTGGCGCGCAGCGTGCCGATCGGGTCGAAGCCGGTGGCGAGCGCGAACGCCGCGTGGAAGACGAGCAGCGCGGCGCCGGTCAGGGCGGCGAGCCTGATCGCGGGCTTGAGGCCGTCGCGGGCGAGCGTGAGGATCACCGCCCAGGCGGCGACGGCCGGCAGCGACCAGGCGAACAGCGAGACGACGGCGAGCACGGCGGCGCCGAGCGCGCGGGTGGCGGCGCTTTGCGACACCAGCGGGATCGCGGCCAGCAGTCCGAGCGTCAGGTAGACGGCGTCGGCCGAGGTCGCGCCGAAGTGCAGCAGCGCGGGCGAGAACGCGGCCAGCACGCCCGCGATCCGCGCCGTCCGCTCCTCGAACAGTCTTCTGGCCAGCACGTAGGTGAGCGGCGCGCTGAGCGCGCCGACGACGATGCAGAACGCGGCCAGCCTCGGCGACGTGTCGAGCCCGAGGTAGTGCATCGTCAGCAGCAGCCCGGGCGGGTGGCCGGCGCTGTGCACGGGCAGCGACGGCACGAGCTCGGCGAAGCGGTCGAGCACGAAGCGCGGCCCGTAGTCGAACGCCGCCAGCGACGGCAGGTACTCGTTCTTGCCCTCGCCGACCGGGCCGACGAACAGCGCGCTGTCGAGCCGGTGCGTCCCGCCGCGCGCGGTGCTGAGCGAGACGCGCAGCACCGCCGTGATCACGAACAGCGCGGCGGCGAAGACCCCGGCCCGCGCCTTCAGCAGCGCGGGCACGAGCGCGACCGCGGCGGCGAAGCACGGGATCGCCACCAGCAGCCAGCACGTTCGCCTGCGGCCCGAACGCGCCGATGAACGGCGGATGCGGCACCCCGAGCTGCCGCCCGCTCGCGTCCAGCGCCAGCCCCACCGCGACCGTCGCCACGGCGACGACCACGCCGAGCCAGGGCAGACCCCGGCCGTCACGCTGCCATGCTCGACGCGTGCGTCGCCTCGCGCCCGTCCTCGCCATGCTCGCGCTGGCCGGCTGCGGGTCGCTGGCGGCCGACGAGCTTCCCGCTCCGGCCGGGCCGCCGGTCTCGCCGCCGCTGACGCAGCGGCCCGCCGGGGAGGTCGAGCGACCGGCGGCCGCGTCCGGCACGGTGGTACGCGACGGGGCGCGCGAGTACTCGGTCGATCCGCGCGCGAACCGGCTCCGGCTCAGGGTCGACGGGCGCGAGGTGGCCGCGACGAGGACGGGCGCCGAGCCGACGCAGGTCCGCCTGCTCGACCGCGGCGCGAAGGTGGCGGTGCTGTGCACGCGCGAGCGGGTGCTCGAGCTCTACGACGCGCGCACGCTGAAGCGGCTCGGCAAGGCCGGCGCGGGAATCGGGCCGACCTCGCTCACGACCGACGGCGTCGAGATCCTCTACGTCACCGATGTGCTCGGCGACGCGCTGCTCGTCTTCCACCTGCGCCCCCGGTTCGAGCTCGTCCGCCGCGTGCACGTGATCGGCGGACCGTACGCGATCGCCTTCGACCGCGAGCGCTGGGGCCTGTGGCTCGCGCTGCCGGGCGCGAACAAGCTCGCCAACTTCGCCGCCGGCAGCCGCCCCGTGTGGCGCGCGACGGTCCCGTCGATCCGCAACGCACGCGTGGTCTCGGTCGGCGCGGACGAGGTGACCGTCTACGGCGAGGACGCGCGTCAGGTCGTGCGCCTCCGCAGCAGGTAGAGCGCGCCCGAGAGCGCGAACAGCAGCCCGGTGACCAGCAGCCAGCGCCCCAGGTAGCCCTCGTACTCGAGCCCGCGACACGCGGCGGTACGCGCCTGCGCCCTTGCCGGCGATCGTGCCCCAGAACACCAGCAGCAGGAGCAGCGCGAGGCCCGCCGGGGACGCGGACGTAGTTGACCGCGCTGCCGGTCGCGGTGCGCGCCAGCCGGTCGAGCAGCGAGTACGCCGGCAGCAGGACGAGGTCGTGCAGGATCACGGCGCGCGACCAGCCACAGGACGACGTTCGACGCCGCGCGGAAGTCGAGCACGGTGAGCAGCGCCCAGGCGACCACCGGCAGCAGCGCGAGGTGGGCGAGCAGGTGCACGGGTGACGCGCCGTAGCGCCGCATCACGCCGCCCGGAACGTCATCTGGCCGACCCACTTCGTGTTGTGCACGCCGGGCAGCGCGGGGACGATGATCCGCGCCGGGTAGCCGTGGTCGATCGAGAGGTCCGCGCCGTTGACCTTCAGCGCGAGCAGCGCGTCGTCGGCCGCGATCTGCGCGCCGGAGAGCGAGGCGCGGCGCAGCACGCCCGCGGGCTGCAGCGACTCGACCAGGACCTCGCTCGCGCCCGGCGCGCCCGCCCGCTCCGCCAGCACCGAGAGCTGCACCCCGGTCCACTCCTGCGTCGTCGACCAGCCCTCGACGCACGCGATCGGCAGCGTCGCCGTCCGCTGCGGGAGCGCCAGCAACTGGTCGCGGGTGCAGCGACGATCTCGCGGTCGCCCACGCGCAGCTTGAGCGCGTAGCCCGCGCCGGTCATCCGCACGTCCACGCCGGCCGCGGCCGCGCGGTCTTGTTGACCGGGAAGTCCTCGCGGCGCGGCGCGAGGAACGCCAGCTTGCGCAGCGGCCCGCCGATCGACTGGCCGGCGTTGGCGACCAGCAGCGTCGCCGCGCCCGCACCGGCGAAGGCGAGCAGGCCGCGGCGCGAGATCGTCGGCGCCGCCGGGTCGGGCGAGACGAGCTCGCCCTCGGGCTCGGGCTTCGTGTTCTCGAGGTTGTCGCGCAGCGGCTTGAGCACGCCGCGCTCGCGGTAGGCGCGGATCGATCACCGGCGTCTTGACGATCACGTGCAGCGCCAGCGACGCGACGAACACGATCGCGCCGTAGTAGTGCGCGACCACGAAGTTGAACTTGAACGGGTACCAGTACTGCGCGTTGATCACGCCGGTCACGAGCTCGAACACCGCGCTCGCGACCAGCAGCGCGATCGAGAGCCGCTCGATCGCCTGCGCCGGGCTTCTGACCGGCGGGAACGCGAACAGCCGCGGGATGACCGACCACAGCTTCGCCAGCAGGAACGGGATCGCGACCAGCCCGACGTTCGTGTGCAGGCCCTTGCGTGAGCGCGTACAGCCACGACGGGCCGGTCGGCCAGTCGAGGGAACGGCAGGTCGCGGTCGGCGGGACGATCGCGTTGCCGGCGCAGGTCCGGCAGGTAGGCGGCGTGCGAGAGGAAGCCGGTCAGGCGCCACGATCGCGATCAGCACGAGCAGGATCGAGCCGAGCACGCTGGTCAGCCACGGCCCGCGCAGCGGCGAGCGGAAGAAGCCCGGCGGAACGGGCCGGAAGCGGCCGCCGGCGAGCGGACGGCCGGCGCGGCGGACCGGGGCGACCCGGGCTGCGCGCTGTGACCGGCGCGGACTTCGCGACGTGCCTGCTGAGCGTGGCGGTCGCGTGCGAAGCGTTACGAAGCGTGCGACGCGCGAGCGCGCGGACCGCCTCGACCTCGAACCCGGCCCGCGCCGCGACCTCGGCGATGCCGTCGCTGCCGACCCGTGCCCAGCGGAACCACTCGGACACGACGCCCGGCGCCTCCAGCCGGACGCGCGACGCGCGCGTGTCGGCGCGCCCGGCGGGTCGGCCTCGACGACGATCGCGCCACCCGGGGCGAGCAGCTCGCCGGCGCGGCGCAGCAGCAGGATCGGCGCGCCGCCGATGCCGATGTTGCCGTCGAGCAGCAGGATCGTCCGCCACGTGCCGGCGCGCGGGCACCTGCGACCACAGCGAGCCGTTGATCGCCGCCGCGCCGCGCCCGCGCGCGAGCCGGACGGCGACCGGGGAGAGATCCACCCCGAGCCCGCGCTTGCCCGCCGCCGCGCAGCGCGGCCAGATGGCGGCCAGGGCCGCAGCCGAGGTCGAGCACGGGCGCCTCGACGCCCTCCAGGACCGCGATGTCGGTCGCGTCCGCGGGCGCCAGCCAGCGGTCGAGCGGCAGCGGCTCGAGCCGCCCGTCGGCGAGCCGCAGCCGCGCGCGCGGGGCAGGGCCGGCGCCGAGCAGGTGCTGCGCGGCCGACGCGAGCAGGCGCCCGTAGAGCGCGTCGGCGGGGAGGGGGGAGACGGCGCGCGGCGGCGGCGCGACGAGCGGCGGCGTGCGCCCGTCGAGCGCGGTCACGCCGCCACCCGCAGCGTCGTCGGCGATCACGCGGCCAGCTCGGCCGCGAAGCGGCGTCGTCCGGGCGCCTCGGCGGCGACGGCGAGCGCGTCGTCGAAGCGTGTCGACGTCGCGCAGCGGCGGGAGGATCGCCGGGCGCAGGCCGAGCGCCGCGAGCCGCGCGCGCTGGACGGCGCCGGTGCGCGGCGGTGCTCATCGGCACCTCGGCGAAGACCTGCGGGTCCGGATGCGCGCAGGCCGATCGCCCAGTAGCCGCCGTCGAGCGCGGCGCCGAACGCCGAGTCGCCGCGCTCCGACCGCGCGCAGGCCCGCGTCGAGCAGCGCCGGCGTGACCTGCGGCGTGTCCATGCCGACCAGGAAGGCGGGCTCGCCGACGTCCTCGAACGCGCGCGGCCAGCCGCTCGCTCGAGGCCGTCACCGCGCTGCGCGATGACCTCGAAGCCCGGACGGCAGCCAGGCGCCCGGCGCGCCGTCGAGCACGACCACCCGGCGGCCGGCGCGCGTGCGCGCGCGCCGCGGCGTCGAGCGTGTCCTGCAGCGCCGCCCGCGCGAGCGCGGCGGCCTGGTCCGGCGTGCACGGCGGGCTGAGCCGGGTCTTGACCCGCCCCGGGACCGGCGCCTTGGCGATCACGATCAGCGCTGGGGCCACAGAGCTCTGCTAGCGTGCCCGCAGCCCTGCGCGGATCACTCGCGATTCGGCGTCACCGTAAGACTCTCGTCATGTCGCGCACGGCGCGGACGGTCCCGCGCACCGTGCCCGTGACCTTCGAGCGCCCGTCGCGCGGGTGATAGGCGACCGGCACCTCGCGGATCGTCCAGCCCGGCGCGGCGGCGCGCAGCACCATCTCCAGCGGCCAGCCGAAGCGGCGGTCGCGGATCCCGAGCGCGAGCAGCGCCTCGCGGCGCGCGGCGCGCATCGGCCCGAGGTCGCGCAGCGGGACCTTCGTGCGCCGGCGCAGCTCGACCGCGAGCACGGCGTTCGCCGCCCGCGCGTGCAGCGGCCACGCGCCGCGCTGCGTCGGCCGGCGCGCGCCCAGCATCAGGTCGGCCTCGCCCGCCGCGACCGGGATCGGCGACGCGCGGCAGGTCGCGCGGGTCGAAGGAGGCGTCGCAGTCCATGAAGCACACGACGCTCGTCGGCCGCCGCGCTCAGCCCGGCGAAGCACGCCGCGCCGAAGCCCGGCACGCGGCTCGACCACCACCCGCGCGCCGAGCGACGCCGCCAGCTCGCCCGAGCCGTCGGTCGAGCCGTTGTCGACCACGATCGGCGTGTAGCCGGCGGGCATCCGCTCGAGCACCCACGGCAGCGCCTCGCGCTCGTTCAGGACCGGCAGGATCACGTCGGGCACGGGCGCGGACGCTAGCCTGCCGCGCCGTGATCCTCGTCACCGGCGGCGCCGGCTTCATCGGCTCGCACGTCGTCGACGCCCTGCTCGAGCAGCGGCCACGACGTCCGGATCCTCGACACTGCTGCTCGACGCCGCGCACCGCGAGCGGCCCGACTACCTCGACGAGCGCGCCGACTTCGTCGAGGGCGACGTGCGCGATCCGGACGCGATCGACCGCGCGCTGGACGGCGTGACCGCCGTCAGCCACCAGGCCGCGATGGTCGGCCTCGGCGTCGACCTCCGCGACATCGCCGACTACGTCTCCCACAACGACCTCGGCACCGCGACGCTGCTGCAAGCGCCCTCGCGGCCCGCGGCTTCGACGGCACGCTCGTGCTCGCCTCGAGCATGGTCGTCTACGGCGAGGGCCGCTATCGCTGCCCGGAGCACGGGATCGTCCGGCCCGGGCCGCGCGCGCCGGAGGACCTCGACGCCGGCCGCTTCGAGCCGCCCTGCCCGGTCTGCGGCCGCGACCTCGAGCCCGAGGCCGTGCCCGAGGACGCCCCGCTGGACCCGCGCAACGTCTACGCCGCGACCAAGCTCGCGCAGGAGCACCTGTGCAACGCGTTCGCACGCGAGACGGGCGCGACCGTCGACCGCCCTGCGCTACCACAACGTCTACGGCCCGCGGATGCCGCGCGACACGCCCTACGCCGGCGTCGCGAGCATCTTCCGCTCCTCGCTGGCCGCCGGCCAGCCGCCGCGCGTGTTCGAGGACGGCGCCCAGCGGAGAGACTTCGTCCACGTGCGCGACGTCGCCCGAGCCAACCTGCAGGCGCTCGCGACGCCGGGACGCCGGGCGCGTTCAACGTCGCCAGCGGCACGCCGCGCAGCGTGGGGGAGATGGCCGCGGCGCTGGCGCGCGCCGTCGACGCCGCGCTGGCCCCGGTCGTGACCGGCGAGTGGCGCGGCGGCGACGTCCGCCACGTCTTCGCCTCGCCCGAGCGCGCGGCGACGACCTCGGCTTCCGCGCCGTCGAGGACTTCGACGCGGGCATGCGCGAGTTCGCCGAGGCGCGAGCTGCGTGCCATGACGCGGTTCGCCGTCGTCGGCCACGTCGAGTGGATCGAGTTCGGGCGCTTCACGCACGTCCCGGAGCCGGGCGAGATCATCGACGCCACGGAGTGGTTCTCCGAGGCCGCCGGGCAGCGCCGCGGTCGTCGCCGTCCAGCTCGCCAAGCTCTCCGGCGACGTCGACTTCTTCACCGCGCTCGGCACCGACGAGCGCGGCCGGCGCGCGCAGGAGCGGCTGACCGAGCTCGGCGTGCGCGTCCACGCCGCGCCGCGCGAGGCGATGCAGCGCTGGGGCTTCGTCCACCTCACCGACGACGGCGAGCGCACGATCTCGATCGTCGGCGAGCGCCACGCGCCGCACGGCGACGACGACCTGCCGTGGGAGCGCCTCGACGGCGCCGACGCCGTGCTTCGTCTCCGGCGGCGACCACGCCGCGATGCGCCAGGCGCGGCGCGCGAAGCTGCTCGTCGCGACGCCGCGCGCGGTCGAGTCGCTGGCCGGCGTCGCAGCTCGACGCGCTGTCGGCAGCGGCAAGGACCGGCTCGAGCAGGTCGACCCCGACACGCTCGACCCGCCGCCGAAGCTGATCGTCACCACCGCCGGCAAGGAGGGCGGGACCTGGCAGGCGGGCGAGCAGCGCAAGGGCCGCTTCGAGGTCGCCGAGCTGCCCGGCCCGCTGGTCGACGCCTACGGCGCCGGCGACACGTTCGCCGCCGGCGTCACCTACGCGCTCGGCGCGGGCTACGAGATCGACGACGCGCTCGCCTTCGCCGCCCGCGCCGGCGCCGCGAACCTCACCGGCCGCGGCCCCTACGCGGGCCAGCTCACCGCGACGATCTCTGACGTACGGCGGCCTGAGCCGGCTCGTCCGCCGCGCGAGCTCCTCGAGCACGACTCGACGACGTCGTCGACCGGCGGCAGCAGCTCGATCTCGGCCGCGACCGAGCGCGCGTTGGCGCGGTAGAACGGATCGTCGAGCAGCTCGATGACGGCGTCGGCGAGGCCGGCGGTGCCGTCGAGCGCGCAGGCCCGGCGCCGAGCTCGGCGACGCGGTCGCGCGTTCTCGGGCTGGTCGGCGAACAGCGGGAGCGACCGCGAGCGGCATCGCCGGCGGCCATCGCCGCCAGCGTCGAGCCCGAGCCGCCGTGGCCGACCATCGCCGACGCGTGCGCCATCACCGCGCCCTGCGGCACCCACGGCTCGACGTGCACGTTGGCGGGCACGGGGCCGAGGTCGGCGGGGTCGACCTCGGTGCCGAGCGTCAGCAGCACGCGCACCGGGCAGCTCGCCCAGCGCCGTCGGCGGCCTCGCGGTAGACGTCGGGGAAGAAGCCGTTGCCGGCGGCGGAGGAGCCGAAGGAGACGTAGACGAGCGGCGCCGGCGGAGCCGTTCCACCAGTCCGGCAGCGGCCGCGCCGGCAGCCGCGGCGCGCGGAACCGGCGCACGCCCGGGGCCTCGGGGTGGTCGGGGTGCTCGAGCGCGCGCGGCGCGAGCGTGAGGAACGGCTCGTCGCGCGGCAGCCTGAAGCCCGGCCGCAGGCGGCCCAGCGCCTCGTCGAGGTCGAGCTCGCGATCGCCGACGCCCGACGAGGAAGCACGCGACGTGCACGGTCGGCACGCCGATCGTCGTCCGCGGCCAGCACGGACGCGAACTCGCTCGTCTCGCGCACGATCACGTCCGGGCGCCAGCGGCGCGCGATCTCGAGCATCCGCGGCAGCGCGGAGCGGGCGAACTCGCCGGCGAAGACCTCCTGGAAGACGATCCGCGCCTGCTCGGAGCGGCGGCGCGGCGCTGCACCGTCGCCCACAGCTGCGGCCATGATCGCCTCGTCGGGCTCGTCCAGCGGCGCGAACGGCAGCCCGGAGCGGCGGACGTGGTGCTCGACCGAGGGCGCGGCGGCGACGCGCACCTCGTGTCCGGCGGCGACGCAGGCGTGGGCGAAGGGAACGAGCGGCCCGAGGTGCCCGGCGCCGCGCGTCGTGGCGAAGAGGATGCGCATACCTCTCCAGAAGGACGGCCGCCGCCGCCGCCGTATTCCGGCGATCCGCGAGCAGGCGTCCGTCCGTATCGCCGGCGTGGAGAACGTCTGGGACTATCCGCGGCCGCCGGCGGTCGAGCCGTGCACCCGGCGCGTGCGCGTCGAGCTCGGCGGCGTCCTGCTCGCCGACTCCGAGCTCGCCTGCGCGTGCTCGAGACCAGCCACCCGCCGACGATCTACGTCCCGCCGCAGCACGTGCACGGCCTCGTGCCCGAGCCGCGCGCCGCTCGACCTGGTGCGAGTTCAAGGGCACCGCGCGCTACCTGGACGCCGGCGACGTGCGCGCCGTGGCCTGGACGTACCCCGACCCCTCGCCGGGCTACGAGGCGCTGCGCGACCACGTGGCGTTCTACCCGGGGCGCGTCGACGCCGCCTGGCTCGACGACGAGCGCGTCGCTCGCCCAGGAGGGGGACTTCTACGGCGGCTGGATCACCGCGGACCTCGCCGGGCCGTTCAAGGGGGCGCCGGGCACGCTGGGCTGGTAGAAGCCGTGCGCGTGCTCATCACCAGCGAGTTCCTGACCGACTACGAGCCGCCCGACCTCGGCCCGGACGCGAGCTTCTTCGTCGTCGCCCGCACCGAGGGCTTCGGCGAGGAGGACGAGAACGGCGGCGGCGCGATCGGCGTCGGCTGGATCGAGGACCGCACGCGGGTCACCGACAGCGCCGTGCTCGCGGTGGCGTGGGCGCTGCTGCTGACCGGCGTCGCCGACGACGGCTCCAACCCGCTGGCCGCTGGCACGCGTGCGGGCGTTCGCGGTCGACCCGTCCGACCACGCGGAGGCCGAGCCTCGACGACCTGCCCGGCGAGCGGGTCGTGCTCTACGTCGAGTCCGACGGCGACGATCCTCTCGGCGCGCCGACGAGGAGTTCGCCGACTACGAGCAGCGCACGGGGGAGTGGAGCGAGATCGTGAAGATCTACTCCGACGAGGAGGACGAGGACGTAGACCGTCACGATCTCCCACGGCCGGAACGGGACGAGGATCTCGCCGTCCTCGATCGCCAGCGCCTCGCCGCGGCTCCTCGAGGAGGTTCGCGCGCCAGGCGCGGCGTCGCGGGCACGCCGGACGATGCGCGCGATGCCGCGCGCCGCCGTGCGGCTCGTAGAGGCGCAGGATCAGCGCGTCGGAGTCCTCGGCGCGCTTGACCGTGTCGAGCACGAGGCCGCCGGTCGCGCTCGCCAGCGAGCCCGGCGGCAGCGCGCCCCAGCGGACCGGGCGAGTTGAACGCCGCCGCCTCGCGCGACCACGCCCGCGTCCTGCCAGGTGCCGGGGTGGGGGAGGAGGGCGTAGGCGAACGTGTGGCGGCCCGCGGTCGGCCTCGGGGTCGGGGTTGCGCGGGGCGCGCAGGAGCGAGATCCGCAGCGTGTCGCCGAACGCCGAGTAGCCGTACTTGGAGTCGGTCAGCACGGCGACGCCGAAGCCGTGCTCGGACATGTCCGCCCAGCGGTGGCCGGGGACCTCGTAGCGCGCCAGGTCGGCGCGCGTCGAGTAGTGCGTCGGCCGCTGCACGGCGCCGAAGGCGACCTCGTAGGTGACGTCGGTGGCGCGCACAGCGAGCGGGAACGCGACCTTCAGGCAGCTGGCGGTCGAACTGCCAGTCGACCTCGGGGTGGACCTCGAGCCGCCGCGACCCGGCGTCGAGCCGGATCGTCTGGGTGATCCAGTCGCGGTCGAAGACGCACCTCGGCGCGCAGCGGGTGGCCTCGACGCGGAGGAGCCGCGCGGGCGGCAGCGTCCTCGCCGCGTCTCGAGGTGCGCCGGGTCGACGTCCCACGCCTCCCAGTGCGTCGGCTCGTCCTCGTAGAGCTCGAGCCGGTTGGCGGGCGCGGCCAGCGCCTCGCGGCCGCCGCACAGCAGGCTCGTGACCGTGCCGTCGGGCGACGAGCGTCGCCCGCAGGTGCTCGTTGGCCAGCACGCAGCCCGTCGACGCGTGACCTCGCCCGCGACCGGCTCGCCCGGCGCCGTACGGCGGGAAGTCGCGTAGAGCGCGTCGCCGACGACCTCGCGGCGCGCGAACGGCGTCAGGTTGACCGGCCGCTCCGGCTCGCCGAGCACGGCGGCGCAGATCGCCTCGGCGCCGTCCACGACGCCGCGCGAGGTCGGCCCGGGCGCGCACGTTGACCTCGGTGATCGAGCTGCCCGGGCAGGATGTCGTGGAACTGGTTGAGCAGCAGCGTCTGCCACAGCGCGCGCGAGCTGCTCGCGCGGATACGCGCTCGCCCGCCAGCGCGGCCAGCAGCTCGGCGTCGCGCAGCGCGCCCTCGCCGCGGCGGTTGAGCCGCTTGATCTGCCGCCTGCGACGTGTACGTGCCGCGGTGCAGCTCGAAGTAGAGCTCGCCGACGACGGTGCGCAGGTCGCGGGCGTCGCGCCTCGAGCGCGTCGAAGAACTCGACCGGCGAGCGGACCGTCGTGCGCGGCAGCCCGGCGATGTCGCGCGCGCGGCGCAGCCGCTCGAGCATCTCCGCCGTCGGCCCGCCGCCGCCGTCGCCGTGCCCGAACACCAGCAGCGAGTGGCGCGAGCGGCCGTGGTCCTTGTAGGTCGCGCCCTCGCGGTGCAGCTCGGCGACGGTCGCCTCGGCGTTGTAGGTGTCGGCGGGCGGGAAGTGCGTCAGCACCTCCGAGCCGTCGAGCCCCTGCCAGGTGAACGTGTGGTGCTCGGGCTGCGTGAAGCGGTTCCAGGACAGCTTCTGGGTCAGGAAGCGCGTGATCCCGGCCTCGCGCATCAGCTGCGGGAGCTGGGCGGTGTAGCCGAAGACGTCGGGGTTCCAGAACTCCGTGCAGCGGCGGCCGAGCTCGGCCTCGAAGAAGCGCTGGCCGTAGAGGAACTGGCGCGCCAGCGACTCGCCCGGACGGCAGGTTGCAGTCGGGCTCGATCCACGTGCCGCCGACCGGGATCCAGCGGCCCGCCGGCGACGGCCTCGCGCACCCGCGCGTACAGCTCCGGCGCGCGCTCGCGCAGCCACGCGTAGTGCTGGGCCTGCGAGTGCGCGAAGACGTGCTCGGGATAGTCGTCGAGCAGCCGCAGCTGGGCGGTCGTGGTGCGCACGAGCTTGCGGTAGGTCTCCTCGAGCGGCCACAGCCAGGCCGTGTCGAGGTGGGCGTGGCCGATCGCCGAGATCTCGTGCAGCGCGCCCGAGCGGCCGCGCGAGCAGCGCGTCAGAGCGGCGCGCCGTCGATCGTGGCCGCGTGCAGGTCGCGCGAGCAGCTCGCCGGCCCAGTCGGGCTCGGCCACGTCCTCGAGCGCGAGCAGGAACGCGAGGTCGTGGAAGCGCTCCCACAGCGTCGGCGTCGACGCGCGGCGAGCTCGCAGCGCCGCAGCCGGAACTCCATCGCCAGCCCTTGGCCGGACTCGCCGTAGCCGAACGGGTCGTTGCAGGCCAGCTCGAGCTCGAGCTCCAGCTCGCCGCCGGCACCGGCACGCACAGGCCGCGCCTGCCGCGGGCCGGAGCTGAGCGCCTCGATCGGCGCGTCCGTCGTGCCAGACCGTCGCCTCGCCGCCGAAGTCGAGGAACAGCGCGCGCCCTCGCGGCGCGCGCCCGCGCACCCGCAGCCAGTAGGTGGCGAACAGCGGCCCGAGCGGCTCGCCGATCGCCACCGGCCGGTACTCGCCGGCCGGCTCGCCGCGCTCGACCGGCCCGCTCAGCTCCAGGGACAGCGGGATCGGCGGACCGTGCACGGCAAGCCGCGCGGCCGTCTGCGCGATCCGCTCCCGCGCGTACTCGCGATGGGGCAGCACCTACGTGAACAGTGTCACGAAACCGGCGATCACAAACGCGCCGGCCCACAGCCATTCGGTGTTCAGCCACGCCTGGCGCAGGATCGCGACGCCGAGCTTCTCGTAGACGACGACGGCGACGACGGCCATCACGAGCATCATCGACGCGACGTGCAGCAGCAGCGCGAGGCCGCCCATCAGCGGCGCGTCGATCGCACGCCCTGCACGTGCTCGACGCTGTCGTTGGCCGACGCCTCGGCCGTGGCGCCGGCGCCGATCAGCACCGGCGCGACCATCAGCCCCGCGCCGTGCGCGGTCGACATCAGGAACGACCACCAGCCCAGCTCGCGCCGGTTGACCTGCAGCTTCGTCCAGCGGAAGTGCGCGCGCGGGCGCGCGAAGCGGAAGATCGCCGAACGCGATCAGCGCGATCCCGGCGCCGACGTGCAGCGCGTGCGTGTCGGCCAGCAGCCCGAGCCCGACGACGAGGACCGCCACGAGCACGATCGACGCCTCGTGGCCGATCGCGATCGGCACCAGCGAGCGCAGCACGGCGCGCCGGGAACGCTCCTGCATCCCCAGCGCGACCGCGAACAGCCAGCCCATCGCGGGGTTGAGCCCGTGATAGGCGCCGAGCAGGCCCAGCAGGATGTAGGGCCAGGCGTCGCTCACTACGGTGCCGGGAAGCAGTACGAGTCCGACGACGCGTCGCCGCCGCTCAGCCGCACCTGGTGCGGGCGCTCGCCGCGTGAACGGCACGAAGACGTCCGGGTCGACGGTCAGCGAGCCGTCGGCGCCGGCGTCGAGCTTGACGAACCAGCCGTCGATGCCCTCCGGGTAGAACTGCTCGTCCCAGGCGGCGTAGAGCGAGTTGGTGAGGAAGATGCGCTTGCCGTCGCGCGAGGTCTCGACCATCTGCGGGCCGCCGTTGAGCGGCCCGGAGGCCGGGTGCGCGGCGCGCGAGACGATCCCGCCGAGCCGCACCGAGCCGGTCTCGCGCGGCGCGCGCGGGTCCGAGACGTCGAAGCGCTTGAGCTCGCCCGTGCCCCAGCAGGAGACGTACAGGTCCTTGTCGTCGACCGACAGCGAGATGTCGGTGATCAGCGGCGGCACGGCGCCGAACGGCTGCAGGAGCGGCGGCAGCTGGTCGGCCTCGGCCGGCTCGGCCGGGATCGAGATCACCTTCGAGCACGCTGACCGTGCCGTCCGCCGGCGCGCTCCCACAGCCACACGGAGGCGCGACAGGTCCGCGGTCGAGGTGACGACGCCGACGAAGCCGTAGGCCTTCGACGGGTCGTGCGCCGGCCGCAGCTCGAGCACCATCTGGTGCTCCGGGCCGAGGTCGATCTCCTGCACGTGGTTGCGCTTGTCGAGGTCCCAGACGTGCAGCTTGTGGCCGTACTGGTTGCCCAGCAGCAGCTCGCCGACGAGGCCGTCCTCGACCATCTTCGGCGTGCCCCACTCGGACGTGATCACCGTGCCGTAGTTGAGGTGCCACCAGAAGTCGTAGGCCAGCTCCTGCGGGCCGCGGTCGTTCTCCCACGCGCCCTTGACGCGAGAAGTCCTCGTGGTCGAGCAGGAAGATGCCGCCCGGGCCGTCGCCCTCGGGGTTGCCGAGCGCCGAGACGTAGATCCCGTCGGGGCCGCAGTGGATCGTGTGCGGGCGCGAGTAGCCGGCCTTGCGCGCGATCTCCTCCGCCTCGATCGTCTTGACCAGCTTCGGCGCGTCGCCCTTGGTGTCGACGACGTGGATGTTCGAGGAGCGCAGGCCGGGGACGAGCAGGTAGCGGCGCTCGACGTGCGGGTGCGGCGCCCACGGGCACAGCGCCGACGAGCAGGCGTTCCAGCCGAAGTGGTGCAGCTCGTCGCCGATGCCGGGCATGTCGAGCCGCCCGACGAGCTGGCCGTAGGTCGACGAGCCGTCCTGCGAGGTCGATCACGGTCAGCGCGTCCGGCGCGCGGTCGCCGTTCGTGCCCGTGTTGAGCGTGACCACGTACGCGTGCGTCTCCACCGGCGCGGCGGCGGCCTCCGCGGGGGACGGGTAGAACGTCGGATCGGGCGTCAAGCGCGCCATCGCGCACCTCCATGGACTCGGGCTGGTACCCGGACGCTACCAATCCGTCGATGGTCTTCAGCGGTGACGCGTGCGGATCGGCGCGCGATGCGGCGCCTGACGGCGGCGTCGGGAGCGGCGCGCCACGGCGGTCGCCGCCGTGGTCGCGCCGGCGCGAGTGCCACGGCTGGGACTCGGGCAGCGGCAGCTTCAGGCCGCCGGGGCCGCACGGCTCCTCGGGCTCGGACCCGCCGTCCTTGCCGCGGCGGAAATCGTCGCCGTCGTCATCGTCGTCGTCGCGCAGCCGGAAGAACCACACCAGCCACACGACGAGTGCCCCGACGTCGAAGACTCGGAGCCCAACCATGAAGATCCACCCCTCCAGGGACACCTCGCCGAAAGCCTAAGCCAGGCAAGCGGTGTCTGCAAGGTCACTCCGTTAGCCAGTCGTCGATCAGCCGGCGGGCGATCGCGAGGCTCGGCGGCAGCCGCAGCGGACCGCCGGGATCGCCGGGCGTGCCCCAGTCGTCGCTTGTCCGTCGTCGCGCGGCGGCCGCCTCGATCTCGGCGCGCTCGAACCAGCGCACGTCCTGCAGCTCGTCGTCGCGGATCTCGCGGCTCGCCGCTCTCGTACGGCGCGCTGAAGCCGAGCATCAGCGAGGCGGGGAACGGCCACGGCTGGCGAGTCGACGTAACGCGGCGCGGCCGACGCGCACGCCCGACT
Organism: uncultured Solirubrobacteraceae bacterium; assembly: GCA_963755275.1. GTDB lineage: Bacteria > Actinomycetota > Thermoleophilia > Solirubrobacterales > Solirubrobacteraceae > Solirubrobacter. The sequence continues at coordinate 165,988 of CAVWJU010000014.1, forward strand.
CCTCGCAGACCTCGCGCGCGACCGCCTCCTCGAGCGACTCGCCGGGCTCGACGAACCCCGCCAGCGCCGAGTAGCGGCCGCTCGGCCAGCTCGCCTGGCGGCCGAGCATCAGCCGGTCGCCGTCGGTGACGAGCATGATCACGACCGGGTCGGTGCGCGGGTGGTGCTCGGCGCCGCAGTTCGGGCACAGCGCGCGTCAGGCCGCCCTCGACGATGTCCGACTCGGCCGCCCGCAGGCGCGAGCAGAAGCGATGGCGGCGGTGCCAGTTCAGCAGCGCGGCGGTGTAGGCGACGAGGCCGCCCTCGGCCTGCGGGAGCACGGCCGCGGCCTGGCGCAGGCGACAGCCGCTCCTCTCCGGCGCCTCGCCGGCGGCTCGCCGCGCACGCCGCCGGAGCCGACCATCGGCACGCGCCCCTCGCGCAGCGGGTCCTCGTCGACCGCGAACAGCGGCCCGTGCTCGTCGAGGCCGAGCAGCAGCGGCTCGGCGCCGTTGAGCTGCGCCAGCGGGACGAGCTCGAGGCGCCCGTCGACGATCCGCAGCCCGCGGTCGCCGGCCACGACGGCGCGCGCGCCCGGGTGCGCGCGCTGCTCGTCCAGCCAGCCTGGTCGCGGCGGCGGGAGTCGCCCGCGCGGTCGAGCGCCGCTCCGGTGAATGCGTTGTCCACGGCGGGGACGTTAGACGGCGGCGCGCTACTCGAGCCGGAAGCCGATCTTGAGCGTCACCTGGTAGTGCGTGACGCCCTCGGAGCGCGCCGCGGATGCCGACCACCTCGAACCAGTCGAGGTTGCGCAGCGTCTGGGACGCCTTCGCGATGGCGTTGTCGATCGCCTGCTGGACACCATCCGGCGAGGAGCCGGTGATCTCGACCGACTTGTAGACGTGATCGCTCATGACGGGCGGTGATACCAGGGCTCGCCGGCGAGTGCGTCCGCGAGCGCCTCGCGCGCGTCTTTCATGCACCGGCTCGCCGTGGGTGACGAGCGCGCGCTCGAAGTCGATCTCGAGCAGGATGCGCGAGCTGCGGGGAGGTGACGCGGCGGAAGTAGTCCTTGCGCTTGTCGGTCGACGGGCTCGTTGATCCAGTAGCGCAGGCCGCCGTCGACGCCGACGATCCGGTCGCCGAACACGAGCGCGCGGTGGTCGGGCAGCTCGAGCGGGCGCTCCTTGCCGCGCGTGAGCGTGTGCCAGCGCAGGCCGGCGTCGGGATCGAACGGCGTGCCCGTCGGGCAGCCGTCGCTGCACGTCGGGATGCGCGCTGACGACGCCGTCGAAGCGCTTGGCGACCTCGGCGCTGTCGCGCACGTGGTACGGGATCGTCACCGCGACGACGACGTCGCCGTCGATGTAGGTCGTCGAGGTCCTCGGTCAGCCAGCGGGTCGATCGATGATCGTCCGCCCGCCGTCGTGCGCGAGGTAGCAGCCGACCTGCGCGCCGAACTCGCCCGGGTGCCACTCGGGATGCCGCGCGGTCCAGTACCAGAGGCCGTCGGCGAGCCGTCTTCACACCGCGGCGCTCTCGGACTCGGTCTCGAGCACGCCGAGCAGCTCGCCGACGCGGCAGACGAGCAGGCGCTCCTCGTCGACCTCGACCCAGGCGCCCGCCGACGCCGGGAAGACGACGTGGTCGCCGGGCTTGACCGGCATCGCGATCCCGGCCTGCTCCCACCAGTCCAGGCCGGGGCCGACGGCGAGCACGATCCCGTGCTGGGGCGGCGGCTCGTGGGTCCCGGCCGGGGACGAGCAGGCCGGACTGGCGGATCCGGTCCGGCTCGAGCTCCTTGACGACGACGCGATCGAAGAGGGGGCGAAGGATGTGGCGCATGTCTGCGCGGACACGTTATTTCGGCGGCGGCATCGTCAGCCGCAGGTCGTCGCCGGCGAGCGCCAGATGCGTGCCGCTCGAGGCCCAGGTGGCGCGAACGGGCTGTGGGGCGGAACGTCGAGCGTCACGAGCGCCGGGCGCGGCCCTGACCCGGGCGCGGCCGAGCGTCGCTCCCGCCTCGCTCACGATCGGCGCCGGGACGACCATCGGGAGCCGTCCGCGGCGGCGCCGGATGCGGGCCTCGAGCAGCGTCTCGCCCTCCTGGCCGGCCTTGAAGTGCGTCGGGCCGTACTCGAACGTCGCCAGCTCCTTCGGCAGGCCCCAGATCTCGCGGCCGCCGCTGCAGCGACTGCTCGTCGTCGACGTAGATGTGGCTGATGACCATCCCGCGCCGCGGTCGCGTGCGAGAACACGATCAGCTCGCGGTAGGCCAGCGTGCCCGACGTGTAGTTCGCGAGCAGCACGCCGCCGAGCGCCCGCGGCGTGACGCGCGCGGGGACGACGACGAACTCGCCGTTGAGCTGCCAGGGCGGCGCGGGATGGCTCATGCGACCATTTCCGCGTGTCGCACCCGATCTGTGTCACGTGCGGGGTCCAGTACGCCGCGCCGCGCGAGGATTGCCCCGTCTGCGAGGACCCGCGCCAGTACGTGCCCGATGAGCGGCCAGCAGTGGACGACGCTGGCCGAGCTGCGGCCGCGTCATACGAACGCGATCCGGCCCGAGGGCGAGCTGACCGGGATCGGGACCAAGCCGAAGTTCGCGATCGGCCAGCGCGCGCTGCTCGTGCCCGTGGGCGACGAGAACGTGCTGTGGGACTGCGTCACGCTGCTCGACGACGCCACCGCGGACGCGATCGAGGCGCGCGGCGGGCTGCGCGCGATCGCGATCTCGCACCCGCACTACTACTCGACGATGGTCGAATGGGCGCACCGCTTCTCGTGCCCGGTGTAGCTGCACGCCGACGACCGCGAGTGGGTGATGCGCGACGACCCGGCGCTGTCGCTTCTGGTCGGGCGAGACCTGCGACCTCGGCGACGGGCTGACGCTGATCCGCTGCGGCGGGCACTTCGCCGGCGGGACCGTCCTGCACCGCGACGGCGACCTGCTGGCCGGCGACATCGTCCAGGTCATCCCGGACCGCGCCTGGGTGTCGTTCATGTACAGCTTCCCGAACCACATCCCGCTGCCGGAGGCGTCGATCCGGGCGCTCGAGGCCGCGCTCGAGCCGTTCGCGTTCGAGCGCATCTACGGCGCGTGGTGGGGGACCGTGATCGGACCGGACGGGAAAGGGCATCGTGCGTCGCTCCGCCCAGCGCTACATCGACGCGCTGAACGGGAACCTGCCATGAAGTGCCAACAGAAAGGGTAAGACTTCCGTCATGGCCGTTCTGGAGCTCGTGACCTCGCGCCCCGACTGGATCGGCGCCCTGACCATCGCCACTGACCCGCCCGCGAGGGCGTGCCCGAGCGGCGCGGCGGCGAGGATCCGTGGCAGCCCGGCGGCGCCCGCGCCGAGCGCCCGCGGCGCATCTCCGACGACCTCGCGTGGCTGCGCCAGGCCTACGACGAGCCCGGCGACCACGGGCTGAAGACCATGGAGGACACCGCCGCCGTCGCGGCCTGGGAGACCGACCAGGACGCCCAGGAGCGGCTCACGCGCCTGCGCGACCGCAAGGTCCTCGACGCCGCCGGCTTCCTCCTGCACGAGGAAGAGCGGATCGCCGTCTGAATACCCCTCCGGGGTAGCTGCTAGGCTGTCGGCCTCGATGGCCGAACGCGGATACACCGCCACCAAGGATCAGCTCAACAAGCGCCTCGCACGGATCGAGGGCCAGGTCCGCGGCGTCTCCCGGATGGTCGACGAGGACCGCTACTGCATCGACGTCCTGACCCAGATCTCGGCGATCCAGGCCGCGCTCGACAAGGTCGCGCTCGGGCTGCTCGACGACCACGCCCGCCACTGCCTGCTGGGCGACGGGTCCGGGCCCGATCGCACGGACGACCAGGCCGACGAGCTGATGAGCGCCGTCGGCCGGCTCATGCGTCGCGGTTAGACGCGGCGCCTATCCTTCCTCGGGTGGCCGCATCCGAGCATGTCGGCGTCGAGGAACTGCTTCCGCTGTCACTGGAGAACTACCACCGGCTCGTCGAAGCCGGCGCGTTCGAGGACGAGCGGGTCGAGTTGCTCGAAGGGCTCCTGGTCCGCATGAGCCCGCGCACGCCGCGCCACGAACGCGCGATCCGCTGGTTGAGCCGCTGGCTGCACGATGCAACCGACGCAGAGCAGTACGACATCGGCGTCGCGGCGTCGCTGACGCTGGCCGGCTCCGAACCGGAGCCGGACCTGGCCGTGATCGAGCGCGGAACCCCCGAGCCGTACCATCCCGGCGGAGCGGCGCTGGTGATCGAGGTCGCCGTGTCGTCACTCACGCGCGACCTCGCCGTCAAGGCCGCGTTGTACGCCACTGCGGCGATCCCGGAGTACTGGGTGCTGGACCTCGACGGGCATCGCCTCATCTGCCACCGTGACCCGCGCGCCGAGGGCTACGCGCACCGGTTCGAGGTGCCCGCCGGCGGTCAGCTGACCGCTGCCTCGCTCGCATTGCCCACGTTGCGCCTCGACGAGCTGCTCGCAGCGGCCGGTTCGGACTGAGCGCCGCGGCGCCGGCGATGGCGCGCCGGCCGCGCCCGCCTCGCATTCGTAGTTCACATAACGTCGATTAGCGGGCATTGCGAGCAGCTTTGCGCTCGCGTAGCCAGCGCTACATGCGGCCGGGCCGACATCCGCGGCTGCGTAACAACTCCGAGCGAGATCCTGCGACGCGCTGAGGCCGTGCGAGCGATTCACGATCACGTTCGACCGCGGTGGCCCAGCTCGGACCGGCTGCACGGCAGCGTCGGGTCGACAGCGCTCAGCTGCGGGACCGTGGTCGCTACCGCCGCGTTGGTCCGGATCGAGCGTCGGCGGCGAGCTGCGCGACCCTGGTCCCTGCACCATCGACGTCGCCTCGACACGTCGGTCCTGATCTCCGCCATCCGACGTCCCTCCGGCTTGCGTACGGCGATCAGCGTCGTCTCGATCGCGGAACACTCGGCCGATGCTCGCTCGCGTCGACGACTCGCGCGCTGCGCCTGCAACGGCCGGATCATCGAGGCCGGCGGAGCCGCTGATCATCGACGATCCGTCGCGCGCAACTGCGGACGGCTCCAGGCCGCGGCCGCCGGCCGCGACGCGATCGCCGCGCAACGCGGTCGACATCGCCGAGCGCGACCGCGACCGCAGGCAGCGGCAGCTGGATGCTCTTGCGCGCGCCGGCGACCTCGTGGACGCCGAGGCCTTGCGGGCCGACGCGGCGTGGCGTTGAGGCTGCTCCTGATCGACAAGTCGGCGTACGTGCGCGGACTGCCGGAGCTCGACCTCGAGACCGAGCTGTGCCTCTGCGCCGTCACGCGACTCGAGCTGCTCTACAGCGCCCGCTCGCCGTCGCACTACGTCGAGCTCGAGCGCGATCTCGGCGAGTTTCGCGATCTGCGCATGAACGCCGAGACGTTCGCCACCGCGCTCGGCGCCCAGCGCGACCTCTCGGCGCACGGTCACCACCGCGTCGCGGTCCCCGATCTGCTGATCGCAGCCTGCGCTCAGCAGCACTCGGCCGACGTGCTGCACGTCGACCGGCATTACGACGCGCTCGGGGAGGTGCTGGCGTTTACCGCGGTGCGGGCGCCGTAGCCGTCGCGTGCGCCTCCTGGCTTGGCGCAAACCCACGCAGCGCGCCGGTAGAACAACGTTCACCCGGGCGAAGTAGCACCACGTCTACTGTTGGTTTCGCCGGGCGGTGGCGATAGTGATGGCGGTGAACTCACGCCTTCTGAACGCCTGCAAGACGCTCGCCGCCGCAGCCGCGCTGACCGCGGTACTCGCCGGACCGGCCTCGGCCGCGCCGCACCATCGCACAGCATCGAGATGCGCATCCCGGCCCCGGCACTCATCGCTCCGGCCACACCGGACGCCGAAGAGGCCCTGCCGCCCGTCGAGTCGGTCGAAGAGGCCGCCGATAGCGCCACGCACCGGTGAGACCGCGGTCGAGATCGAGCCGACCGCGGAGCCGATCGAGAAGAACGAGGGCGACAGCGGGTCCGACGAGAACGCCAGCGAGCCGACGTTCACGACCTTCCGCTCCTCGTGGGGCTGAGCCGCTGCACCTGGGGCGGACCGGGCCGTCGCAGTCCCAATTCGCCCTCAGATCTCTGAGATAGCCTCGCGCAACGTGCCTCTCGGCGAACCGGCGTCGGCAGCTCGCCGCGCTAAGCGCGCGCGCCACCGCCGCAGGTGGCGCGCGCCGCGTGCCGGCAAGCCGCTAGAGCTGCGACTGCTGCGCCGCGAGCTGCTGCTGCACGCGCTGCTGGACGCGCTGCAGCCCCGGCACGCCGAGCATCGCGATCTGGCCCTCGATCTCGGCCACCATCGCCGGCGTCTCGACGACCGCCTCGGAGGACTGCATGAGCACGGTGCCCTTGCCGCCGAAGTCGAACTGGTGCTCCTCGCCGGACTGCCCGCCGAAGCCGCTGAAGGCTCGCGCCATCCCCATCACGCCCTGCATGTAGGAGTGGTCGTAGTGGTGGCACGGCGACGGGCACGTCGGCCCAGCCGACGACGGCCTGCGGGTCGACGCGCACCGGCGGCTCGACGAAGTGCACCGGGCCGTTGGAGGAGGCCAGGAACTTGCCCGTCCCGATCAGCACCAGGAAGCCGGGGATGATCGACTGCTTGAGCTCCAGCGTCGGCGCGAAGCCGAGCAGGTTCGACGCGCGGACCGTGAGGTTGCCGTCCTCGAGGTCGTAGGAGTTGATGTCGAACCCGCGGTCGCCGATGATCAGCTTCCCGCTGCCGGTCGCGACCATGAACTCGTTGTGGTAGAGCGGCGCGGAGAAGTGCGCGGCGATCAGGCCCGAGAGCGGGCCGGCGTTGAGCGACTCGAACTTCATCTGCCCGTAGTAGGCGATCATCCGGCCCTTCTGAACGAAGTACTGGCCGTTCAGATCGACGCAGAACGAGTACGGCGTTGATGTTGTCGTCGACCGGCAGCGTGTTCGGGTTGTACGTGGTGATCGACATCTAGAACTTCATCTCCGAGGCCTGGACGTACACGGTGCCCTGTCCCGGAGCACTTGATCTGGAAGGCCTCGCCCGAGCCGCGGCCGACGGCGTCGCGCCAGCCGACGCTGCGAGTCGAGCTTGGTGTCGATCATGCCCTTGTGGCCGACGTAGGCCTGCGGGTCGACCGAGACGACGTTGCCGCCGACCTGCGAGCTCGAACACCGGCCCGTGCGAGAGCAGGACGGCCTGGCCGTGGCCGGTGAGCTGGGTCGTGAACAGGCCCTGGCCGGTCATCTGGCCCTGCACGATCGAGCGCAGGCCGCCCTGCTGGCCCAGGAACATCGTGCCGGCCTGCAGGCCGCTGTCGTAACAGAGCAGCTTGTCGGCCTCGACGGTCAGCTGATCGCCCTGCGAGCTGGACGATCTTGGTCTGCATGCCGCCGTGGCCGTAGAGGACGGTGCCCATGCCCTCGGAGACCATCAGCGGCACCTGCTCGCCGGCGACCATGCGCCCGACGAACCCGCCCAGGCCCTGCCCGGCGGTCGACGATCGGATGGAAGTTGACCTGGCCGGTGTAGGCCAGCATCGCGCCGCGGCGGGCGTAGATCTGCTCGCCGTGGTTGATGCGTGGCCTCGATCATCTTGGAGTTGATCTGGTTGTAGGTGGCCATCAGACGTCGATCCCCGCGGCGCGCTCGGCCGGCTGGATGTAGACGAGGCCCTGTCCCTGGAAGCGCAGCTGGAACGCCTCGCCCGAGCCCTGGCCGACGGCCATGCGCCAGTTCACGTCGGTGATGAAGTCCTGCTGCAGCTGGCCCGGTGTGGGCGACGTAGGCCTGCGGGTCCACGCACAGCGGCATGCCGTGCGAGACCTCGAGGATGATCGCCGGGCCGTCGGAGACGATCGCGGCGGTGCCCTGGCCCTCGACGGTGGTGGTGAACAGGCCCTGGCCGGTCGACGCGCCGCGCAGGCCGTTGAAGGTCTGATCGGTGCGCAGGCCGTTGTCGAGCGCGACGAGGTTCGAGGCCTCGACCCACATCTTCTCGCCGCGCAGCTCCACGAGATTGATCTCGTTGGCCATGTTGGCGATGTAACAGGTGCCCTGGCCGGTCACTTCCATGAGGGAGATCGACTCGCCGGTGAGCTTGCGCTTGAAGGCGCCCTTGATCCCACCGCTCGACCCCATCCCCTGCTTCTTGAACTGGACGTTGCCCTCGTAGGCGACCATCGACCCGGTGAGCGCCCTGAAGGTCTCACCGTGGATGTCGACCGCGAGCAGCTTCGTGCCACTGAGTCGGAAAGTCGGCATATGGCGCAGGAGTCTCGCTCATTTGCCTCCGTCATGCTACCCCCAACGGATGACCGCGACGCACTCGCGTCCTAACGGCGCCCGAGCAGCTCGACGGCCAGTGAGGCGTGGAACTTGGCCAGCCCGCGGAGGACCCACACCGTCACCCACGCGAGCGGGACGGCCAGGAACGCGCTGATGATCGCCCACGGCAGCGTGTCGGCGTCCCAGAGGCCGAACTCGATGCCCGTCGGGCAGCGACCAGTACCAGAGCGGCAGCGTCGCCAGGCCGGCGACGGTCGCCGACCAGCGTGACGGCGAGGACGCCGAACGCGAAGCCGACGACGGAGTGCGTGATCAGCCAGGCGAGGTCGCGCCAGACCTGCGGGTCGCGCAGGGTGCCCAGCACGCGGCCGATCGAGCGAGCCGCCGCGGCGAGCGGCGGTAGGCGCCGCGCACCGGCCGGCCGAAGACGAGTGCAGCGTTGCGGCGGTCGAGCTCGGCCGTCCAGCGCATGACGTAGGCCGAGCCGATGATCACCGGCAGGCCGACGATCAGGATCGGCGAGCGAGAGCGGAGAGCGAGATCGCGGTGACCCAGACGGCGAAGGCGACGATGCTGGTCAGCAGGCCCGAGCGACAGGTAGGCGATGTCGCGGGCGGTTCGGTCGGGGAAGGGAGCATGGACTCCATGCTCGTCGCCGCGACGGCCCGCGGCCATGCGGCGCGCGGGCGTCTGGGACTGAGGCTTTCCCTACCCCTGGCGGAGGAAGGCCAGAACGGCGAGAACCCGCCGGTGGTCTTCGTCCGAGGCGGGCAGGTCGAGCTTGCTGAAGATGTTGGAGATGTGCTTCTCGACCGCGCCGGGGGTGACGACCAGCGCGCGCGCGATCGCGGTGTTGGTCTTGCCCTCGGCCATCAGGCCGAGCACCTCCTTCTCGCGCGGCGTCAGCGCGCCGAGCGCGCCGTCGCCGCCGTCCGGGTCGCGTCGGCGGACGAGCTCGGAGACGACTTCGCGGTCGAGCGCGGTGCCGCCGCGCGCGACGCTCTCGACCGCGGCGACGAAGGCCTTGACGTCGCCGACGCGCTCCTTGAGCAGGTAGCCGATCCCGCCCTCGCCGGAGTCCAGCAGCTCGGCGGTGTAGACCGGCTCGACGTACTGGGAGAGGATCAGCACGCCGAGGCCCGGGTACTTGGCCCGGGCCTCGAGCGCGGCGCGGATGCCCTCGTCGGTGAACGTCGGCGGGAGCCGGACGTCGACGATCGCGAGGTCCGGCTTGTGCCCGGCGAGGATCCGCAGCAGGCCGGCGCCGTCCTCGGCCTGCGCGACGACGTCGATGCCCTTCTCGCGCAGCAGCGCGACGATCCCCTCGCGCAGCAGCGCTTGGTCTTCGACGATGACTACTCGCACGGCAGCTCGGCGTGCACGGTCGTCCCCTCCCCTGGATTACTTCGGACGACCAGGATGCCATCGAGCGCCTCGACGCGGCTGCGGAGGCCGCTGAGGCCGTTGCCGTGCGGGTCCGCGCCGCCGGGGCCGTCGTCGTCGATCTCGACGATCAGGCGCCCGCCCTCCTCGAGCAGCGTGACCTTCGCGCCGCGGCGCCGCGCGCGTACTTGGCGGCGTTCGTGAGCGACTCGGCGACGACGAAGTAGGCGGCGGACTCGACCACCGGCGACAGCCGGCGCTTGAGGTTGGCGCTGACCTTGACCGGCAGCGCGGAGCGCTCGCCGAGCGCGACGACGGCCGCGGGCAGGCCGCGGTCGGCGAGCACCGGCGGGGCGATGCCGCGGGCCAGGTCGCGCAGCTCCTTGATCGCGTTGGAGGCCTCGACGCGGGCGTTGCGGACCAGCTCGGCGGCCTCGGGGTGCTCGTCGAGGCGGTCCTCGGCGCGGCCGAGCTGCATGCTCAGCGCGACCAGCCGGGCCTGCGCGCCGTCGTGCAGGTCGCGCTCGATCCGGCGCAGCTCGGCGGCCTGGGCGTCCAGCGCGCCGCGGCGCGTGCGGGTCAGCACGTCGACGCGCTCGGTCAGCTCGCGCTCGCGGGCGGGATGCAGCGCGCGCCACCACGACGTCATCAGCGCGTGCAGGCCGAGCGCGATCGTCAGCCCGAACAGCGGCCAGAAGAGCCAGAAGCCGAAGCCCGGTCAGCGCCCAGACGAAGGTCAGGATCCCGGCCGACCACGGTCGACAGGCCGGCGTGCGTGTTCAGCGCTCGCCACTGTCTCGGGCCCTGCGCAGGCCCTTCGGACCGCGTATTGCACCGCGAGCGGGATCGAGAGCCCGAACCAGACCCAGATCGGCCAGAAATCACCGAAGCCGGTTGCAGCCCAGATCACCACCATCACGAAGACGATCAGCGCGGAGATCCCGAGCTGCATCGTGTGCACGACGCGCCAGTCGATCTCGCTGCGCGGCTCGTCGGTCATGAGTTCATTGTCCATGACGTTCAAGATCGCGCGGCCGGGCGGGTTTCTCGCTGGGGCGCGATGGCGTCCGGTACTGAGGCTGTCCCCACCCCCGGCTACCATCGCCCGCCGATGCCGCCGCCGACCCGCCATCAAGGAAGCCCCCGTCGAGCAGCGCCCCGGAGAGGCGCTGATCTGGACCGACGGCGCCTGCAGCGGCAACCCCGGCCCCGGCGGCTGGGCCGCGATCGTCATGCCCGCCGACGGCGGCGAGCCGGTCGAGCTCTCCGGCGGCGAGCACACGACGACCAACAACCGGATGGAGCTGACGGCCGCGCTCGAGGGCCTGCGCTCGCTCGCCGGACGGCGCCGACGTGACCGTGGTGACGGACTCGCAGCTGATGCTCAACTCGATGACGGTCTGGCTGCCGGGCTGGAAGCGCAAGGGCTGGAAGACCGCCGCGGGCAAGCCGGTCAAGAACCAGGACCTGCTGATGGCGCTCGAGGCCGAGGTCAACCGGCTCGGCTCCGTGCGCTGGCACTGGGTGCGCGGGCACGAGACCGGCGCCGAGCACGCGCACAAGGCGCTCAACGACCGCGCCGACCAGCTCGCGGTCGCCGCCGCCCGCGAAGCCGCCTGACGGCAACCTCCTGGCAAGCCGGCGGCAATCCCGGCTCGGCAAGCTCGCGGTCCTCCCCAGCCTGTGAAAGGACCGCTCCCGAAATGACAGCCGTGCAACGCTGGACGCTCGCGGTGGTGTGCACCGCCACCGCGATCCTGATGCTCGACATCGCGGTCGTGAACACCGCGCTGCCGTCGATCGCCGAAGACCTGAAGACCGGGATCGGCGGCCTGCAGTGGGTCGTCGACGCCTACACGCTCGCGCTCGCCGCGATCGTCCTCACCGCCGGCTCGCTCGCCGACCGTTTCGGCCGCCGCCGCGTGTTCGCCTCCGGGCTCGTCGTCTTCACGGTCGCGTCGGCCCTCTGCGCCGCCGCCGGCTCGATCGACATGCTCGTTGCTGCGCGGGCGATCCAGGGCCTCGGCGCGGCCATCCTGTTCGCCACTTCACTCGCGCTGCTGGCCGACGCCTTTCCCAGCGAACGCGAGCGGACCGGCGCGCTGGCCGCCTACGGCGCGACGATCGGCGCGTCGTTCGCGATCGGCCCGGCGGTCGGCGGCGTGCTCGACCAGCGCGCTCGACTGGCGCTGGGTGTTCCTCGTGAACATCCCGATCGGGATCGTCGCGCTGGCCGTCACGCTGCGCGAGGTCCGCGAGTCGCGCGACCCGCGCGCGCCGCGGGTGGATGTGCCCGGCCTGGCGACGCTGACCACGGGCCTGTTCCTGCTCGTCTTCGGCCTGCTGCGCGGCAACGAGGACGGCTGGGGCAGCCCGCTGATCGTCGCCGCGCTCGCCGGCGCCGCCGCACTGCTCGCCGCGTTCGTGGCGATCGAAGCGCGCTCGACGCATCCGATGCTGCCGCTGCAGCTGCTGCGCTCGCGCGAGTTCACCGGCGCGCAGCTGACCGCGTTCGCGATCTCGGGCTCATTCTTCGCGATCTACCTCTACTGCTCGATCTACCTCCAGAACGTGCTCGGCCTGTCCGCCATCGAGGCGGGCCTCGTGTTCGTCCCCAGCACGCTCGTGATGGTCGTCGTCTCCGGCGCCACCGCACAGCTCAACCAGCGCGTGCACCCGGGCGTGCTGATCTCCGGCGGCCTGCTCCTGGTCGCCGCCGGGATGGCCATGCTGACGGTCGCCGAGGTCGACTCGTCGTGGACCGCGCTGCTCCCGGGCATCACGGTGGCCCTGATCGGCACCGGGCTGTTCAACCCGTCGGTCAGCGCCGTCGCGCTGAACTCCGTCCCCGCCGAGCAGAGCGGCCTCGCCGCCGGCATCAACGACACGTTCCGCCAGGCCGGCATCGCGATCGGCGTCGCCGCCCTCGGCGCGCTGATCCCCACCGGCGATCTGCTCCGCGGCGGCTCGGCCACCGACTACGTCGACGGCATGCACACGGCACTGCTCGCCGGAGCGGGTCTCGCCGCGGCCGGCGCCATCGCCGGCGCGCTCCTGATCCGCCGCCGCACCGCCGAAGCGCCCGCGAACGCGGTTCTCACCGCCGACTGACGAGCCTACGCGGCGTTGGCGCGCATCGCCTCGGCGAGACCCGGGGCGAGCTGCGGCGCCGACGCCGCGCGCTCGAGCAGCGAGTCGTCGAGCAGGATCGCGTCGGAGACGGTGGCCAGCGTGATCCCGTGCTCGGGCGTCGAGAGCACGGTGATCTCGTCGCCGGCCTGCAGCTCGCCCTCGCCGACGATCCGGAAGTAGGCGCCGGGCCGGCTGGCCTCGCCGAAGCGCTTGACCATCTTCAGGTCGCCGAAGCGCGTGCCGAGCTTCGCGCACGGCAGCCGCGGCTGGCAGATCTCGAGCTCGACCGTCCCCACGCGCCAGCGCTCGCCGATCACCGCGCCGCGAGACGTCGATCCCCTCGACGGTCAGGTTCTCGCCGAACATGCCGTTCGGGATCTCGCGCTCCAGCTCCGCCGCCCACCAGTCCGAGTCCTCGCGCGCATACGCGTAGACGGCCTTGTAGGGCCCGCCGTGGACGCGGCGGTCGGCCTGGTCGTCGCCGGCGAGGTTGACGCCCTCGACCCGGACCGGGCCCTCGACGGGCTCCTTGACGATCGCGCTCATCAGCGGGCGGCCCCGGCGGACGGAGATCTGCCGCGGCCGGCCGACGTTCACGGAGATCACGCGGGGCACCCCCGCAGCCTACTCAGGCGGCGACCGCGGCCCGCCCGGGCAGGTTCACGATCACGGCCGCGCCGAGCACCGCCAGCGCGCCGAGGATCTGGACCACGCCCAGCGCCTCGCCGAACGTGAGGAAGACGAGCGCAACGGTCACGGGCGGCTCGAGCGTCGAGAGGATCGCCGCCGTCGAAGGGCCGACGCGGCTCATGCCGCTGAAGAACAGCACGACGGCGCCGACGGTCGAGACCAGCGCGGCGAGCCCGAGCCAGAGCCAGCCCGCGGGTTCGAAGCCGAGCTCCAGCGAGCCGGTGACCGCGGCGACGGCGCCGAGGCTCACGGCCGCGCCGGTGGCCACGAGCGCCGCCAGCGGCAGTGCGTCGAGCTCGTCCGCGACGCCGTCCGAGACGAGGATGTAGGTCGTGTAGGTCAGCGCCGCGCCGACGCCGAAGGCCATGCCCGCGAGGTCGAAATCGCCGGCGCCCGCGCCGGCCAGCACGAGCACGAGGCCGCCGGACGCGATGACGAGGGCGACGAGACGCCGCCGGTTGGCCGGCTCGCGTCCGAGGAGGATCGCCGCCCCCGTCACCAGCGCGGGGTAGCTGTAGAGGATCAGGGACAAGACGCAGGCGTCCATCCGCTGCAGCGCCAGGAAGTACAGCCCGGCCTGCATGGCGTAGCCGACGGCGCCGAGCGCCAGCGCGCGCGCCAGCACGCCGCGGTCCACGCGCGGGAAGCGTCTTCCGCACCGCGACCGCGCACCACAGGATCGGCGCGGCGATCGCGAAGCGCACGAACAGCAGCGTGCCGACGCCGACGCCCGCCGAGAACGCGAGCTTGCCGAACATCGGCATCACACCGAAGGCGACGGCCGAGGCGAGGACGAGGAGGGCTCCGGTCGCGCATGGGAGGCATCTCAGCAGCGTTGATCGTCCGTATCCACTGGAAGTTCTGAGCAATATCGTGCATGTTTCCTTCACGATGCTCGACCTCAAACGCCTCCGCCTGCTGCGCGAGCTCGCCACCCGCGGGACGATCGGCGCGGTCGCGACCGAGCTCGACTACAGCCCGTCGGCGGTCTCCCAGCAGCTCGCCCAGCTCGAGAAGGAGGCCGGGGTGCCGCTGCTCGAGCGCGTCGGGCGCAACGTCCGCCTGACCGCCGCGGCGCAGACGCTGGTCGGCCACGCCGACGTGATCCTCGCCCGCGTCGAGGACGCCGAGGCCGACCTGCAGGCCACCGCCGAGCTGATCACCGGAACGGTGCGCGTGGCCGCGATCCAGTCCGCCGGGCTGCACCTGCTGGCGCCTGCGCTGCGGCGGCTGTCGCGACGAGCACCCGGCGCTGCGGGTCGAGGTCACCGACGCCGAGCCGGAGACCTCGATGCCGTCGCTGGCGCTCGGCAGCCTCGACCTGGTGCTCGCCGACGAGTACCCGTTCCTCCCCAGCGCGCCCGGACCCGCGGCTCGACCTCGAGCCGCTGCTCGAGGAGCGCTTCCGCATCGTGCTGCCGTTCGAGCCACCCGCTGGCGGCCGGCGGCGGCCCGGTGGCGCTCGCGGCGCTGGCGCATGAGCCGTGGGCGATCGGCAAGGCGGACACGGCCTACGCCGAGCTGGCGATCCGCGCCTGCCGCACGTTCGGCGGCTTCGAGCCCGACGTCCGCCACCGCTCCAACGACCTGCTGATGCTGCTCGCGCTGGTCGCCAACGGCCAGGCCGTGACGCTGCTGCCGGACCTCGTGCGCGCCGACCGCGAGCCGGCGGTCGTCACCCGCGACGTCGCCGAGGCGCCGCTCACCCGCACCGTCTTCGGCGCGATCCGCCGCGGCAGCGCGCGGCGGCCGGCGCTCAATGCGCTGCGAGCGGCGCTTCGCGACACGGCGGCTGGCCTTCGGTCGGCAGCCACGCCCGCACCCGGAAGCCTCCCGGCGCCCGGGCGGCCGTGAGCCCGCCGCCGAGCGACGGCGGCGAGCGCGGCGGCCGCCTCCAGTTCACGCCGGCGCCCGTCGCGCTCGACCTGGACGGCCACGGCGCCCGGCATGTACTCGATCGCCACCGTCGCCTCGGTGCGCCGAGGCCAGCGCGTCACGCACCACGCGGTAGGCACCGCGGTCCACGACCGTGGGCACGCGGCGCGGGCTCGCCGGCCACGCGCAGGCGTCACGCCGTCGATCAATCGCTCTATGTGGTTCAAGCCCGTCACGCGGGCACAGTTCTACGGGCCATCTTTGAGAAGACTCTGATGACCCGCGGAATGTGACGTACCTTCTTGGGTCGATGTCCGAAGCCGCACTGCTCCTCGTCGACGACGACGCCCCGATCCGGCGGATGCTGGAACGGACGCTGACCGCGGAGGGCTACGACGTCGAGGCCGCGGCGGACGGCGGCGCCGCGCTCGCCGCGGTCGAGCGCAGCGTGCCGGACGCGATCGTGCTCGACGTGACGATGCCGGGCATGGACGGGCTGTCGGTGACGCGGCGGCTGCGGGCGAAGGGCCTGCGCGTGCCGATCCTGCTGCTGACCGCGCGCGACGCCGTTCACGAGCGCGTCGCCGGGCTGGACGCCGGCGCCGACGACTACCTGGTCAAGCCGTTCGACGCCGACGAGCTGGCCGCGCGCGTCCGCGCGCTGCTGCGCCGCAACGCGCCCGCGCCGAGACGCTCGCCTTCGCCGACCTGACGCTCGAGAGCGGCGTGGCGCGCCGCGCGCGGGCCGCGAGCTCGCGCTGACGCCGCGCGAGGCGGAGCTGCTCGCGCTGCTGCTGCGCAACGCCCGCGGCGTCGTCACCCGCGAGCTCGCGCTCGAGGAGGTCTGGGGCGGCGAGGGCGAGGTGACGATGAACGCCGTCGACCGCTACGTCGCCTACCTGCGCCGCAAGCTCGGCGAGCCGCCGCTGATCCACACCGTGCGCGGCGTCGGCTTCCGGCTCGACCGGCCCGAGTGACGCTCCGCGCCCGCGTCGCGCTGGCCGCCGCGGCCGCGATCGTGCTCGCGGTCGCGCTGCTCGTGATCGCCGTGCCGCAGTTCCTCGCGAGCGAGCTGCGGAGCACGCTCGACGACACGCTCGTGCGCCGCGCCGCCGACGTCGCGCAGCTGAACGCCACCACGCCCGGACCAGCTGACCGCGCCCGGCGCGCTCGAGGGGCGGCTGTCGGGCAGCACGCTGTTCGTGCAGGTCGTCGACCGCGAGGGCGGATCGTGGCCCGCTCGAGCGCGCTCGGCGGCCGCATCGTGATCGCCGACGCGCCTGCGCGACCGCCGGGCCGCTTCAGCGACGGCGCGCTCGGCGAGCGAGCGGCTGCGGCTCTACACCGCGCCGCTGGGCGAGCTCGGGCGCGGCGAGGCGGCGGGCGGGACGGTGATCGTCGCCGGCAGCCTGGCCGAGATCGAGCGCACCTCGACCACACGCGGCGGCTGGTCGCGCTGTGCGCGCTCGTCGCCGGCGCTGCTCGCCGCCGGCCTGGCCACGCTGCTGACCCGCCGCGCGCTGCGCCCGCTGACGCGGCTGTCGTCGGGCGCGCGGGCGATCGAGCGCTCCGGCGATCCCGCCGAGCGGCTCCCGGCGCCCGAATCCCGCGACGAGGTCGGCGAGCTCGCCGACACGCTGAACGCGATGCTGGCCTCGCTCGAGCGCGCGCAGGAGGCCGAGCACCGCTTCGTCGGCGACGCCAGCCACGAGCTCCGCACCCCGCTCACGGCGCTGCGCGGGAACGCGGCCTACATCGCCCGCTACGGCCCGGATCCCGCGGTGCTGCAGGACATCGAGGCCGGCGCGGAGCGGCTGACCGCGCTGCTCGACGACCTGCTCGCGCTCGCCCGCGAGGACGCCGCCGCCCCGGCCAAGGGCGAGCCGGTCGCGCTGCGCGAGCTGGCGCACGGGCGCCGACGAGGTGATCGTCGAGCAGCGACGTGACCGCGCGGGTCGAGCGGCCCGCGTTCGAGCGCGCGGTCGAGAACCTCGTCCGCAACGCCCGCAAGCACGGCCAGCGGCACGCGTCACGATCACCGTCGGCGACCGCGACGGCGAGGCGTTCATCAGCGTGCAGGACGAAGGCGCCGGGATCCCGCCCGCCGAGGCCGCCGCGGTGTTCGAGCGCTTCGCGCGCGGCAGCACCGCGCGCGGCGAGGGCTCGGGGCTCGGGCCTGGCGATCGTGCGAGGCGATCGCCGAGCGCCACGGCGGCCGTATCGAGGTCGACGGCGCGAAGTTCACGCTGCTTGTCAAAGAACTCTCAAGGTCGCCGCGTACAACTGCCGCAAGATGAAAAGACTCCGCACCACCTCCTCCCCCCGCCTGCTGGCGATCGTCGCCGTGCTGGTGGCCGTGGTCGCCGGAGCCGGCATCGCCCAGGCCGCGCTCACCGACGCGGCCGCGCCAGCTCCCAAGCCACTCGACCGCGCGACTCCTCGACGCCGCCAACGCCGAGCCCGTCCAGGGCGTCACGGCGCGCATCAAGTTCACCAACAACCTCCTCCCCTCCGGCTCGCTCCCGAGCGAGAACGCCTCCCCCACGCTGACCGGCGCCGACGGCCGCCTGTGGCTCGCGAACGACGGCCGGCTGCGGCTCGAGCTGCAGTCACCCGGCGGCGACGCGCAGATCGTCTCCGACGGCAAGCGCTTCCTGGTCTACGACGCGACCTCGAACCGCGCGTTCACCGGCTCGCTCCCGCAGAGACGACAAGGGCGAGCCCAAGCGCGAGCCCGCGACGCTCGACGGCGTGCGCCGCGGCCTGGCCAAGCTCGGCGAGCTGTGGACGCTGTCCGGCGCCCGGCCGGGCGTGACCGCCGACCGGCCGAGCTACACCGTCCGCATCGCCCCCAAGGACGACGGCGGGCTGCTCGGCGCGGCCGAAATGGCCTGGGACGCCGTCCGCGGCGTGCCGCTGCGCGCCGCCGTCTACGCGCAGGGCACGCAGGACCCGGTGCTCGAGCTCGAGGCGACCGAGATCGACTACGGCCCGATCGCGGCCTCGAAGGTCGACGCCACGCCGCCCGCGGGCGCGAAGGTGACCGAGCTCAACCCGCCGACCGGCGTCGACGCCCAGGGCCGGCCGACGCACGTCACCGGGCTCGAGGCCGTCCAGAAGCGGCTCGACTTCCCGCTCGCCGCGCCCGAGACGCTGGCCGGCCTGCCGCGCCGCAGCGTCAGCCTCGTGAAGTTCGGCGACGAGGAGGGCGCGCTGCTGCGGCTACGGCGAGGGCCTCGGCCAGATCGTCGTCTTCCAGCGCCGCGCGGAGCCGGGCGACAAGCCGCTCGGCGGCGGCGGCCGGGACGGGATCACGCTGCCGCAGGTCAACATCGACGGCGCCACCGGGCACCGAGCTCGCGACCGCGCTCGGCACGCTCGTGAGCTTCGAGTCCGACGGGATCAGCTACCTGGTCGCGGGCTCGGTGCCGCCGGTCGCGGCCGAGAACGCCGCTCGGGATCTGAAGTGACGGCAGCGGTCGAGGCCCGTGGCCTGCTCAAGCGCTACGGGCCCGTCACCGCCGTCGACCACGTCGACCTGACGGTCCGCGCGGGCGACGTCTACGGATACCTCGGACCCAACGGCGCCGGCAAGACGACCTCGCTGCGGATGCTGCTCGGGCTGATCCGGCCGGACGCGGGCAGCGCGAAGCTGTTCGGGCGCGACCCCCTCGCTGGAGGGGGCGCGCGCCCTGGACGGCGTCGCCGGCTTCGTCGAGGCGCCGCGCTTCTATCCGTACCTGACCGGCCGCAAGAACCTCGAACTGGTGGCGGCGCTGGACGGCGGCGACGCGCCCGAGCGGATCGACGACGCGCTGCACACCGTCGACCTGCACACGCGAAGTCACGACAAGGTCGGCGGCTACTCGCACGGCATGAAGCAGCGCCTCGGCATCGCCGGGGCGCTGTTGCGCGATCCGCGGCTGCTGCTGCTCGACGAGCCGACGACCGGGCTCGACCCCGCGGGCATGCGCGACATGCGCGCGCTCGTGCACCGGCTGGCCGAGGACGGGCTGACCGTGCTGCTGTCCTCGCACCTGATGGACGAGGTCGAGGACCTCTGCGACCGCGTCGCGATCGTCGCCCGCGGGCGCGTGGTCTACGAGGGCGCGCTGGACGAGCTGATCGCCGGCACCGCCGGCCGCTACGACCTGCGCACGACCGACGACGGCGCCGCCGCGGCGATCGCGCGCCGGGCGCACGGGATCGACGACGTCACGGCCGCCGCGGGCGGGCTTGTCGCTGGCCGGCGACGAGCGCGCGGTCGCCGCGCTGACGCTCGAGCTGGCCCAGGCCGGCATCGGCCTGCGCGCGCTCGTGCCGCGCACCGCCACACTGGAGGAGCTGTTCTTCCGCATGACCGAAGGAGACCCGACGTGAGCGCCCACGCCGAGGCCGGGGCCGCAGCCGCGTCCGCCGAGGCCGGCGCGGCGCCGTCGGCCGAGGCCGGCGCGCCGGTCCGGCGCCGCGTCCGCCGCGTCGCGGCGCCCACGCTCGCGCGCCGCCCCGGCGTGCGCACGGTCTACGCCTGGGAGCTGCGCAAGCTCGCCGCCCAGAAGCGCACGTACATCGGGCTCGGCCTGCGCGCTGCTCGTCCCGCTGATCTTCATCACCTCGCTGCTGGCCGACGACGGCGGCCCGGAGGGCATCCCGTTCGGCGACTACGTGCGCGAGTCCGGGCTGGCGATCCCGCTCGTCGGGCTGTTCTTCGGCGCGTTCTGGTTCTTCCCGCTCGTCACCGCGCTCGTGGCCGGCGACATCGTGGCCACCGAGGACGGCAACGGGACGCTGAAGACGATCCTCACGCGCTCGGTCGAGCGCTGGCAGATCTTCGTCGCCAAGGTGCTGGCCGCGTTCACGTACGCGTTCTGCGCGCTCGTGCTGTACGTCGGCGTCGGGCTCGTGCTCGGCGGGCTGATCTGGGGCTTCGACCCGCTGATCTCGCTCTCGGGCAGCGTGATCTCGGTCGAGCGCTCGCTGCTGCTGATCGGCGGCGACGACGCTGGCCTACTTCCTGCCGACGATGGGCGTCGCCTCGCTCGCGATCCTGCTCTCGACGCTGACGCGCAACTCGGCCGCGGCGGTCGTGGCCACGCTGATGCTGTCGCTGATCATGCAGCTGCTCGGGATCGTCTCGGCGCTCGACTTCCTGCGCCCGTACCTGCTGCCGACGCAGTTCAACGCCTGGCAGGGCCTGCTGCGGGAGCCGATCGACTGGGCGCCGGTGATCCGCGCGGCCTGGATCAGCGCGCTGTTCGCGATCCCGGCGCTGGGCTGGGCGTTCACGTCCTTCCTGCGGCGCGATGTCGCCGGTGGGTGAATTTCACCTGCCGAAAGCTTCCCGTTCTATCTTTCCGAACCATGTCATTCACCGCCGCCTCATCCGCTTCAGGCGTCCGCAGTGTCCCGACGATCATGGGGCAGACCATGTTCCTCGTCGCCGCGGCCCTGGGGCTGTGCGCGCTCGGCTCGGTTCTCGGCCGTGACCTGTCAGACGGCGCCGCCACGTTCTGCTCGTTCGCCGGCCTCGGCATGCTGATCGCCCAGAGCTTCGTGCGCCCGCTCCGCTACGGCGCGCTCGGCATCGGCTGGCTCGCCGCCCTTGCCGTCCTGATCGGCTTCGGCCTCGGGCCGATGATCGCCTACTTCGCCACCGTCGACCCGAGCACGCTGACGACCGCCGTCGCGCTGACCGCGCTCACGGTCGCCGCCATGGGCGCCGCCGGCTTCGCCATGAGCAAGGACCTGGCGGGCTGGATGCGCCCGCTGTCGTTCATCGTCCTCGGCGCGGTCGTCATCTCGATCCTCGGCATCGTCTTCGGCGGCATCGGCGCGCTGTCGCCGATCATCTCGATCGTGATCCTGGCCGCCTCGGCGGGGCTGATCCTGGTCGACTTCAACTACATCCGCAAGCACGCCACCGAGGACGACGTGATCTGGCTGGCGACCGGCATCTTCGTGTCGGTCATCAACATCTTCATCTCGATCCTCAACCTCAGCCGCTGACGTTCAGGCGCTGCGTCACGACGCCCGGCGAGCTGTCGGCGTTCGTGGCCACGACCCGCACCTCGGCCACCAGCCCGCGCCGCGAGCCGAGCGCGCGCCGCAGCGTACGCACGCCGGCCGCGCTCAGCCGCGGCCGCAGCGTGACCGTCCGGCCCGCCGCCACCTGCTGGGCTGCGAACGCCAGCTTCACGGCCGGCCGGCGCTTGCCCGCGCGCGGCTTGAGCGTGACCGTGACCGCGATCTTGGCCGGCAGGTCGGAGCTGACCCGCAGCGGGAACTGGCGGATCGCCAGGATCCCGCTCGTGCGCGTCGGCCGCACCGTCAGCTCGGGCGGCAGCGGCTGCGGCTGGTTGTAGAGGATCGGGTCCGGCGGGTTCTTGACCGCCGGCAGCGGCGCGCAGGCGCTCGTGGGCGGGAAGGCGAACTGCTGGACGCGGTTGTTGTCGGTGTCGGTCACGGTCACGAGGCCGTTGCAGGCCACCGACACGCTCGTCGGCTCGACGAACTGCCCGACGCCGACCCCACGCTCGCCGAAGCGCAGCAGCGGCACGCCGTCCGGGCGAGAAGGCCTGGATCCGGTGGTTGCCGCGGTCGGCGACCCAGACGTTGCCGGCGCCGTCGAGCGCGAGCCCGCCCGGGTCGCGCAGCTCGCCGGGGTCGGAGCCGCGTGCGCCCGATCTCGGCCAGGTCGCCGCCGGTGCCGGTCATCACCGAGATCCGGTTGGTGCTGGCGTCGGCGCCGTAGACGCGGCTGCCGTCGGGCGTGACGGCGACGCCGCGAAGCGTGCGGAAGCGCCCGAACGACCCGAGGTGCGTGCCGCCCGTCGAGTAGCGCACGATCCGCCCGTTGCCGGTGTCGGCGACGTAGACGACGCCCGCGGCCGTCGACGGCCACCGCGGAGGGCGCGAGCAGCTGCCCGGGGCCGCGCCCGCGCGAGCCGATCGTGCGGATGATCGCGCCCTCGCGGTCGAAGACGATCACGCGCGCGCGCGGCCTGGTCGAGCACGTACAGCGGCCGGAGCCGTCGAAGGCCACGCCTTCGGGATCGGGCAGCAGCGTCGGCCCGGGCGCCGGCGCGCCGAACATGGCGGCGACGCTGCCGTCCGGGTTGAGCAGCTGGATGCGGCCGTTGACGGAGTCGGCGACCGCGCGCGTGCCGCCCGCGTCGGCGCCGACGCCCGATGCGGGCGGATGAACTGCCCGGCCTCGCGGCCCGGACTTGCCGAACGAGCCCAGCGACGTGCCGCCGATGTCGAAGACGTCGATCCGGTTGCCGCCCGGATCGGCCACGAACGTGCGCCCGCTGCGCGTCCACCGCCAGCCCGCGCGGGTACTGCAGCTGGCCGCGCCCGGTCCCGAACGCGCCCCAGCGCGCCCGGTACTTGTACGCCGGCGCCGGGCCGTAGCGCACGATCCGGTGGTTCGAGTTGTCGGCGATGTACAGCCGTCCCGGCCGGGTCGACGGCGACGTCGTAGGGATGGAAGAACTGGTTCGGGCGCGGCGCCCTCGCCGTCGCCGACGTGCGCATGAAGCGCCCGCCGGTGTCGTAGACCGCGAGCTTGTGGCGCCAGTTGTCGGCCACGATCAGCCGCGAGCCGACGACGGCCAGCCCCTGCGGGCGCACGACCTGGCCCTTGGGGATGATCACGATCGGGTTGGACCCGTCGGCGGCGAAGCGCTGGACGCGGTCGTTGCGGGTGTCGGCGACGTAGACCGTCCCGTCGGGGCCGATCGCGATCCCGCCGCCGGCGCCCGAGTCGTTCCCGCCGCCCGCGCCGAAGCGGAACTCGCCCGGCCCGTCGCCGCTGCGGCCCCACGAGTTCAGCAGCGACCCGTCGGCGGCGAAGCGGTCGATCCGGTCGGCGCCGTCGGCCACGTAGACCGACGCCGTCGCGCGGCGACGGCGACCGCGCCGACGGAGCTCAGCCCGCCCGGCCCCGAGCCGGCGGCGCCGAGCTCGCGCCGGAACGCCCCGTCGGGCCCGAAGACCTGGATCGCGTGCGTGTACTGGTCGGCGACGTAGACCGAGCCGTCCGGGCCGACCGCCGACGCCTGCGGGAAGCGCAGCACGCCCTCGGCGCGCTGGCCGACCAGGCCGGCGGCGGCGTACGGGCAGGGATCGGCGCCCGGGCAGCGGCGGCGGAGGCCGCGGCGGGGGCGAGCAGGGCGAGCACGGCAGCGAGCAGCAACGAGGCGCAGGAGCATCAGGGTCCCGTAACCCGGCCCGGCGGCGAGAGTCGCGCGCCTACGAGTCTCAGCGCGCCGCAGCGACGCCGCGATCGCAAGCATCTTCGCGTTCGAGAGCTTGTAGTTGAGCGTGTTCGACACGTAGTAGACGGCGCGCGGCGTCCGCCACGCCACCCGGCGCAGCTTGGCGCCGTCGTAGTAGAGCAGCAGCCGCCGGCCCTTGTGCTCGCGCACGCGGTCGGGGTTGGCCAGCAGCGGCGGGTCCTTCCAGGTCATGCCCCTGCACGCCGTAGTACTCGCCCGGCGCGCCGGTGGAGATCGAGATCCGGTACGCGCGATACTGCTTGCCGCGCTCGTCGCGGGATCGAGTAGATGCGCGGCGAGTCGTTCGTGTAGCGCGAGCCCGTGGCGCGGTACTCCGGGAAGTAGAACGGCAGCTTCTTCAGCCGCCGCTCGGTGCCGACGGCCATGTCCTCGCCCAGCCGGCGCGCGTTCTCCAGGCCGCGCGTGCGCGACGCCTTGGTCGCCTTCTTGACCTTGCTTGCGCCTTGCGTCGACGCGCTTCGGATTGCGGGTCCCTCTGCGCCGGTCATGAACGCGTCGTAGGCCTCGAGGACGTTCTCGTTGGAGATGAACAGCCGCGTGTCCTCGGTCGGGTTCTCGGTCTCGGTGATCCCCTCGAGCGCGATCTGGTTGACCGGCGCGTGGTTGGCGGCGAGGTAGAACGCGGTCTTGAGCATGCCCGGCGATGTTGCGGCGCGACAGGAAGCTTCTTGTCGAAGCGGAAGTACTCGCGCATCTCGCCCGCGAAGTCGCTGGCCTCGTCGATGCTCTTGAGCTCGTCGACGGCGGGCATGCTCGCCGCCTGGCGCAGGAAGTCCTGCTGGCGCGCGTTGCGGAAGAGGTCGGAGTCGGTGTGGCGGAAGCGCACGTAGGACAGCGCGTCCGAGCCGACGAGCTTCTGGTAGCCCGGCTTGATGTCGATCGCCGCGTAGCTCGTGCCCGACGGGTTGTAGTACTCGCGATCGACGTCGATGTAGACGCCCTTGATGTGGTTGACCGCGCGCTGGAAGCCGTTGAAGTTGACGTCGACGACGCCGTTGACCGTGAAATTGCTTGCCCGTCGCGCTCTCGAACAGGTGCTTGACCGTCTTCAGCGTCAGCGCCGCGCCGCCCTCGTCGTAGGCCTCGTTGATCTTCGTGTTGTCGGCGTAGCCCGGGATCGTCACCGCGAGGTCGCGCGGCAGCGAGAGCACCGCGATCCGGTTGCGCTTCGGAGTCCAGCCGGATCAGCACGATCGTGTCCGAGTGCGGCTTCTCGTTCTGCCCGTAGATTCGCGCGTCGCGTCGAGGTCTTCGCGCGCCGGTCGGAGCCGAGCACGAGCATCGTCCGCGGGCCGCCCGGCTCCGGCGGCTCGACGAGCTGCTCCTCCTCGCGGCCGAGGTTGATCGGCGGCTCCACGTGCACGCCCTGGCGGCGGCTCGGGCACCGGGATCTGGAAGTAGCCCGCGCCCGGCGACGCCGGCGCCCGTGGCGACGAAGATCACCAACACGCCCGCGAGCGCCTTCGCGAACATGCGAGCCCCGACGTGCGGCGGCCTCTCCATGCTCTTCCGGCGCCAAGGCATCGCAGAAGCGTAGTGTGAGGTCCGGAACTTCCGACGGCCTCGGCTGTTGGCAGACGGTGGTGAAGGGACGCTGGACACTGACCCTGGCCGCCGCGCTGCTCGCGCTCGGCGGGCCGGCGCCCGGCCCAGGCCGCGCGCAAGAAAGCGCCGCAACTGACCCGGATCCGCTGCGTGCCCGCGACGACGCCGAGCTGCACGACGTCGGTCAAGGTGACGATCGGGCGCCAGCTGCAGCTCAGCGGCCGGCGGATCTCCAAGGGCATGCGGGTCTCGTTCCGCTGGTCGCGCGGCGCGCTGGCCACCAAGCTCGACCGCACGCGCGTCGGCTACACCGTTCGCGTGCCGGCGGGCACGCGCGCGGGAACCGTCTCCGTGACGGTGTCCGATCGCGCCGGCCGGCGCTCGAACGTCAAGCGCATCCGGGTCAGCGCGCCGCCCCGGATCGGCGGGCCGGCGCCCGCGCCGGGGACGCTGCCCGAGGCCTTCAAGGGCAACGGGATGTGGATCTGGGAGCTCGGGCGCGCCGAGGGCGGCGACATCGCGGCGATCGCCGCGCGCGCCCATGCGGCGGGCATCGGCACCGTGTTCGTCAAGAGCTCGGACGGTCCCGCGAGTCGCTGGCCGCAGTTCAACCCGGCGCTGGTGCAGGCGCTGCACGCCAACGGGCTGCGCGCCTGCGCGTGGCAGTTCGTCTACGGCAACGACCCGGTGGCCGAGGCGAGCCTCGGCGCGGACGCGATCGCCGACGGCGCCGACTGCCTGGTGATCGACGCCGAGTCGCAGTACGAGGGCAAGTACGCCGCCGCGCAGCAGTACGTCGCCGCGCTGCGCGCAACCGTCGGGCCCGCCTACCCGATCGGGCTGACCTCGTTCCCCTACGTCGACTACCACTCGCGCCTGCCGTACTCCGTCTTCCTCGCCCCGGGCGCCGCGCAGGCCAACCTGCCGCAGGTCTACTGGAAGGACATCGGCGGGACGGTCGACGCCGTCTCGGCCCGCACGCTGGCCCAGAACCGCATCTACGGCACCGCGATCGCGCCGCTCGGGCAGACCTACGGCAACGCCGCGCCGGCGGACATCGCGCGCTTCCGCTCGCTGTGGGCGGCCTACGGCAGCGCCGGGCTCTCGTGGTGGTCGTGGCAGCACACGACCGCGCGCCGCGCTGGGCCACGCTCACCCAGCCGGTCGCCCCACCGCCGCTGCCGCCCGCCGACCCCGGCTGGCCGGCGCTCGAGCGCGGGCGCAAGGGCGACCAGGTCGTGTGGCTGCAGCAGCATCTCGCGTCCTTCGACCCGGCCGTCGACGGTGACGAGCACGTTCGACGCCGCGACCGATCAGGCCCTGCGGAACTTCCAGACCCAGCGCGCCCTGCCGGTGACCGGCACCACCGACGCGCTGACCTGGCAGGCGGTGCTCGGCCTTCCGCTGCAGCCCGTCAACTGGTCTTCGAAGCGCTGACGCCCCGATCGACCACCGGCGACGCCAGGGGCGAGCGATCATCGCCGCGAGCTTCACCGGCGCCGCTGGGCGGCTACTCCTCGACCAACCCCCGCGCCCGCTCGGCCAGCGCGCTCGCGCTGCGCTCCCACTGCCCCGGCCGCGGCGTGCTCCACGCCAGCGCCCGCGCCAAGGCCGCGAACGGCACGAGCGCGTCACGCAGCGCGGCGTCGCGCGCCAGCACGGCCTGATGCTCCGCGACTTCGACCATCGGCGTCTCCGGGCGGATGCAGACACCGATGCAGGGCTGCGGCGCCTCGATCCGTCCGCACGAGTCGCACGCCCACGCGGTGATCGACGCGCCACCCTCGGCCGGGTCGCCGAGCGACCGCAGCGCCGCCCGGGCCTTCGCCCGCAGCGCGCCCCACTCCGGCTCCCGCGGCGCGCCGCGCGCCAGCCGAGCGGCCATCCCGCGCAACGACGCCAGCGCGTCCTCCGCGGCGGCGAGCCGCGCCTCGGCCGCGGCGTGCGCGTCCGACTCGACGAGGTCGAGCCGGCGCTCGGCGCACGTGCCCAGGCAGGCCTGGCCGTTGTCGACCCCGCCGCAGCCGATGCAGCGCCGCACGATCAAGGGGCTCACAGCGGTGATACTTCCCACATGAAGCGAAGCGATGCGCTCGCGCCGCTCTCGCGCGACCATCACCAAGGGCTGTTCGCGGCGCTCAAGCTCCGGCGCGCGACCGAGGCCGACGCCGCCGAGGCCCGCGAGGCCTTCCTGTCCTTCTGGAGCTCCGACGGAGCGCACCACTTCCACGTCGAGGAGGACATCCTGCTGCCGGCCTTCGCCCGCCATGTGGGGCCGGACCACCAGGAGATCGTGCGCACGCTGGTCGAGCACGTCGACCTGCGCCGCCGGGCCGCGGACGTCGCGAACGACGCCCAGCCGCCCCTCGAGGACCTGCACGAGCTCGGCGAGCGGCTCAGCGAGCACATCCGGCACGAGGAGAACGTGCTCTTCGGTTTGATCGAGAGCGCGCTGCCCGAGCCGGAGCTGGTCGCGCTCGGCGAAGCCGTCGAGGCGGCTTGACGGACCGGCTACTCTCTTCGGCATGGAGCCCGCCGCCACCACGTTCGTGACGCGTGGCTCCGCCTGCCTCATCGTCATTTCCATCATTCGCTAGGCCCGCGGAACTCCACCGCGGGCCTCTGTCGTCCTTGAGGACGTCGGCGGATGGGCTTGCGCGATGACTCGGGGACGGAAAGGTCCCCACATGCTGCTCCTACCCCCCGGCGTCGCCCCCTCCTCCGTCACGCGGCTGTCGGTCGACGTCGCCGACCACCCCGGCGTGCTGCTGCGCGTGCTCGGGATCTGCCAGCGCCGCGGCGCGCGCGTGCTGGCGATGACGTACTCGCACCCGCGGATCGAGCTCGCCGTCTCCGCCGACGAGCGCCACATGCTGCTGCTGCGGGGCCGCCTG
This sequence comes from uncultured Solirubrobacteraceae bacterium, assembly GCA_963755275.1. Lineage (GTDB taxonomy): Bacteria > Actinomycetota > Thermoleophilia > Solirubrobacterales > Solirubrobacteraceae > Solirubrobacter. Next base: position 194,066 of record CAVWJU010000014.1, read on the forward strand.
GAGAACGCGATCGACGTCCTCGACGTCTCCTACGGGGTGTGAACGAGACGAGCGACGCGTTCGCGCTGGTCCGCGTCGAACCAGGGCGGATCGCCGGCCGCGGCGTTCTCGCTCACGCGCTGCGCCTTCGAGCTGGCCGGGATCGCGGTCGTGATGCGCGGGTCGGACAGCACCCACTTCAGCAGCGCCTGCGGCCACGTCCGCACGCCGAGCGCGTCGAGCTCGTGCCGCGGCGGTGTGTCCCGGACGAGCGCGCCGGCACCGAGCGGGCGCATCACGACGACGCCCAGCCCGAGCTCGGCGGCGAGCGGCAGGATCCGCTGCTCGACGGCGCGGTCGCGCGGGTTGTACGGGATCTGGATCGCGCTGATGCGGCCGCTGCGCATCACCTGCTCGAGCTCGGCGAACGCCGCCCGGCTGTAGTGGGTCGCGCCGATCGCGCCGACCTTTCCCTGCTCGCGTAGCTCCTCGAGCAGGTCGAGCCGGGCGCGGGTCCCGACCAGGTTGTGGACCTGGTAGAGGTCGACGCGTCCGCCGTACCACTCCAGCGCGCGCTGGGCCTGCCGCCGCGCCTCGTCGTCGTCGGGCGTCCACAGCTTCGTGGCCACGAACGCCTCGTCGCGACGCGCGCCGAGCCCTTGCGCCAGCGTCCGCTCGGCCTCGCCGTACATCGGCGAGCTGTCGACGAACGTCGAACCGGCGTCGAGCGCCGCAGCGACGACGTCGTCGCGGCCCTGTGGGACGTCGAGCGTCTGCCACGTGCCCATGCCGACGACGGAGACCCGCGGGCCGCCGCGGCCGAGCTCACGTGTCTCCATCGTCCTCTGTGTCCTGCTCTTCCTCCTGCGGCTCCTGCGGCTCCTCGGGCACGTCTTCGTCGCGCTTCTCGAGCGCCTCGCGAACGCGGTTCAGGTCGGGGCGTGGGCGTTCCGGCATGCCGGGTCCCTACCCGGCGATCGCCGCGCCGAGTCGCGCCGCGCCCTCGGCCAACTCGGCCGGCGTGGCGGTGGCGAACGACGCGCGCAGCGTCTCGCGGACCGGCTCGCCGGCGTAGAAGTAGCAGCCGGGGACGAAGGCGACGCCGCGCTCGAGCGCCCGCGGGAGGATCTGCTCGGCGTCGTGGCCGGGCGGCAGTTCGGCCCAGATGAACAGGCCGCCCTCGGGCGTGGTCAGGCGCGAGCCGGCCGGCAGGTGCTCCTCCAGCCCCGCGAGCAGCGCGTCGCGCCGCGGGCGGTAGTGCGCCGCCAGCCCGGCGATGTGCGCCGCCCAGGTCGTGCGTGGCCAGCCAGCGCTCGGCGGCCATCTGGGCGACCGTCGAGGTGTGCAGGTCGGCGGCCTGCTTGGCCACGGTGAGCGGCCCGCGCAGCGCGGCGGGCGCGCGCAGGTAACCGATCCGCAGCCCCGGCGAGAGCACCTTCGAGAGCGTCTGCACGACGATCGTGCGCTCCCGCGCGGCGGGGTGGCCGGCCAGCAGGTCGACGGGCTCGCCGTCGAGCCGCAGCGCGCTGTACGGGTCGTCCTCCACCAGCCACAGCCCGGCGGTGGCGGCCGCCTCGGCGAGCGCGGCGCGGCGCTCGGCGCCGATCGTGCGGCCGGTCGGGTTCTGGAAGGTCGGGATCAGGTACGCAGCCTTCGCCCCGGTCCGGCGGGCGGCATCGATCAGCGCGTCGGGCTCCGGGCCCTCGTCGTCGCTCGGGATCGGGTGCGCGTGTAAGTCCGCGAGCTGGAACGTCTGCAGGGCGGCGAGATAGGTCGGATCCTCGACCAGGATCGTGTCGCCCGGATCGAATAACGCCGACGCGACGAGCCCGAGCGCCTGCTGCGAGCCCGTCGTGATCAGCAGGTCCGCGCCGGTCGTCTCCAGCCCGCGGGTGGACATGAAGGCGGCGAGCCGGTCGCGTAACGCCGGATCGCCCTCGGTCCGGGAGTACTGCAGCGCGCGCAGCGCGCGCGGACCGCCGAGCACCTCGTCGAACGCCGCCCGCAGGCCCTCGACGTCGAACGTGTCGGCCGCGGGCAGGCCGCCGGCGAGCGAGATGATGTGCGGCTGCATGGCGAGCGCGAGCAGCTCGCGGACCGGTGAGGACTGGGTGTCCGCCAGGCGGCGGGAGAGTGGTGCGCCGGCGAGCGGCGCGGCGGGCGAGAGGGCCATGATGTCGTGCTCCGGGGTTCGCTGGGCGGGATGCCGCCGCCCTCCCGGCGTGAGCGCCGGGGCTACAGGGCGACGGAGCGGGCTACTCGCCTCATCCGGGAGATGGTACGCCGTCCGTCGATCGGAACCGCGAGCTTTTAGGTTGCGTTACGGCACGGGCGGGAGCCCGAAGCGCCCGAACAACCCTGCGTCGAGGAACGCGACGGCGTCCGTGATCGCACCGGAGCCGTCCAGTGTGATGACGTGGATCGCGTTCGGCAGCCACGCGCCATCGATCAGCTTGTAGGTGCCGAACGCGAGCTGCCCGTTGGCGCGCGTGCGGACGAAGCGGCGCGGGATCGACAGCGGTCCGCGCGGCAGGAAGTCGCGGATCGCCTCGCGGCCCTTGAACCACTCGACGTTCGGCGGCATCGAGAACGTCGCCTCCTCGGCGAGCATCGCGACGACGGCGTCGACGTCACCGCGGTCCCAGGCCTCGACGTAGCGTTCGACCAGCTCGCGGATCTGCTCGTCGTCCAGCGAGCGCAGCGTCTCCTGCTGGGAGCGCTCGGGCAGCCGTTCCTCGACCGACGTCCGCGCGCGCTGCATCGCGCTGTTGACCGAGGCCGGCGTCGTGTCGAGCATCGCCGCCACCTCCTTGGCCGAGAACCCGAGCACCTCGCGCAGGATCAGCACCGCGCGCTGGTTCGCCGGCAGGTGCTGGAGCGCCGCGATGAACGCCAGCTCGATGCTCTCGCGCGCCTCGTAGCGTGCCTCCGGCGCGGCCAGGCCGTCGTCGGCGAGCAGCTCGTCGGGGAACGGCTCGAGCCAGACGCCCTCGACCACGGGCTGCTCGTTGTCGACCGGCAGGATCCGCTTCGGGCGCTTGGCGATCGCGTCCAGGCACGTATTGGTCGCGATCCGGTACAGCCACGAGCGCGGCGAGCTTCGTCCCTCGAACCGGTCAAGCCCGCGCCACGCACGCAGGAGTGCGTCCTGCAGGGCGTCCTCGGCGTCCTGCACCGAGCCGAGCATCCGGTAGCAATGGGCGTGCAGCTCGCGGCGATATGGCTCGACAAGGCGCCGGTAGGCCGCTTCGTCGTTGGCAAATGCGGCCGTGCTCATCCGGATCCGAGGGTAATAGATCCGGTCGACCCGCTAGAACGAATAGGCGGTGGCCCGCCGGCGTCGACGTCGCTCCGGATCGCTCGGGTATGCCCCCCGGGCCGGTTCGCTGTTCCTTTCCCCGCCCAAGAACGCGCGCCGGCGGCGCCGCCGCGGTGGGCCCGCGCCGTCGCTGTCGGTCCTGTTCGTGCTGGTCGTGATCCTCGCGGCGCTCGGCTACGGCGGCTACGAGGTCGTGCGCGCGCAGCTCGACAGCGACGACCGCCGCGCGACCGTCGAGCAGTTCGTCGCCGCCTGGGGCAAGGGCGACTACGAGCAGATGTACGAGCTGCTCGACGCGCCGAGCCGGCGCGCCAACCCGCGCATCTCGTTCCTCGCCGACTATCGGCGCGCAAACCGCGCGGCGACGGTCGAGAAGGTCAAGATCGGCACGGTCGGGCCGCTGCTCAGCGGTGGCACCGTGCGGGTGCCGGTGACCGTCGAGACCAAGTACTTCAAGACGCTCAAAGGCACCCTGACGTTCAAAGCGACGGAGACGGACGGCGTCACCCGGATCGCCTGGTCGCGCGAGCAGCGCCTGCCCGGCCTGCGCAAGGGCGAGGAGGTGCGGCGCAAGAGCGGCGCACAGCCGAGCCGCGGGACGATCTACGCCGCCGGGCGGCAAGCTCCTGAACTCCGACCCGCTGGGCGCCTCGATCGCCGGAACGGCGGGCAAGAAGCCGACCGGCCTGGAGCGCATCTACGACGACCGCCTCGGCGGCACGCCGAGCTCGACGCTGCGCTTCGGTGACCGCGTGATCGCGCGCGTGAAGGCCAAGCGCGGCCGCTCGATCAAGACCACGATCCGCCTCGGCCTGCAGCGCAGCGCGCAGAAAGCGCTGGGTGACCGGATGGGCGGGGTCGCGGTGATCAAGCCCAGCGACGGCTCCGTGCTCGCGCTGGCCGGGCTCGCGGTCTCGGCCCCGCAGCCGCCGGGCTCGAGCTTCAAGATCATCACGGCCGCCGCGGCCCTGCAGAACGGCGTGGCGAAGATGAGCTCGAGCTATCCGGTGCGCACGGCCGCGACGCTCTCGGGCGTCGCGCTGCGCAACGCCGGCGACGAGTCCTGCGGCGGCAGCCTGACGAACTCGTTCGCGCACTCCTGCAACTCGGTCTTCGGCCCGCTCGGGGCCAAGCTCGGCTCCAAGCGCCTCGTGGCTGCCGCCGAGCGCTTCGGCTTCAACGAGCAGCCCGAGATCCCGGCGGCCAAGAAGAGCACGATCCCGCGCAAGCTCAAGGACAGCCTGGCCGTCGGCGCGAGCGCGATCGGGCAGGACCGCGACCTGGCCACGCCGCTCGAGATGGCCTCGGTGGCGGCGACGATCGCCAACGGCGGCGTCCGCATCAAGCCCTGGCTGGCGGGCAAGCGCAACGCCCGCAAGCGCGTGGTGAGTGCGAAGGTGGCCGCGAACGTGCGCGGCATGATGGTCGCGGTGGTCCAGGGCGGGACCGGCACGGCAGCGGCGATCCCCGGCGTGACCGTCGCCGGCAAGACCGGCACCGCCGAGCTCGTCTCGACCGCCGACATCGCCCAGAACGCGAGGAACACGACGGCCTGGTTCGTGGCCTTCGCGCCCGCGGCCAAGCCCCGCGCCGCCGTCGCCGTGATGCTCGTCGGCGCCGGCCAGGGCGGGGCCAGCGCGGCGCCGATCGCCAAGCGCGTCCTTCAGGCCGCGCTCTAGACGAAGATCGACTCCGGGAGCACGGCGGAGACGACGTACTGGCCCGCGTCGACGATCTCGGAGATCTTGAGGTCGACGACGAGGCTGCAGAGCAGGTAGGCGTCCTCGCGCGAGAGCGAGTAGTTCGACGTCAGGTGGTCGATCATCGCGCGGGTCGCGTTCTGGGCGTTCTCGTAGAGGTCCGGGCCGACGCCGGTCGTGCCGTAGAAGCGGCCGAAGTCGACCTTCGGCGTCAGCGGGCCGGGCGCCGTGCGGTACTGCGGCGCGGGGATCGAGCGGCCCTTCTCGAGCGAGAACCGCATGACGGCGTACATCGGGGCCTCCAGCCCGGTGACGCAGATCTCGCCGTCGCCCTGGCAGCCGTGGGCGTCGCCGGTCGAGAACAGCGCACCCTCGACCTGGACCGGGAGATACAGCGTCGTGCCCTTGACGAGCTGGCGCGTGTCCATGTTGCCGCCGAACGTGCCGGGCGGCATCACCGGCTGCGCGCTGGCGCCCGCCGGGCAGACGCCCATCGTGCCCATGAACGGCGCCAGCGGCACCACGATGTCCTCGCGGAACAGCGTCCGGTCACCGAGCGAGAGATCGAAGACGCGCAGGTAGGGCTCGGTGAAGTCGTCCGCGAGCAGCCCCAGCCCGGGCAGGATCGCCGTCCAGCCCCAGCCCTTGGTGTGCAGGTCGATGATCTCGATCGCCAGCGTGTCGCCGGGCTCCGCGCCCTCGACGTACACCGGCCCGGCCAGCGGATAGACGCGGTCCCAGTCCATGCTCGGGATCGCGCTCGAGTCCGAGCCCGGCCCGATCTGGTCGTCGCTGACGTCGCGGGTCTCGAAGATCACGGTGTCGCCGTCGGCGATCGTCAGCAGCGGTTCGGTGCCGGCGTCCCACGTGAAGTGCACCCGGTCCGTCGGGCAGTAGTGCGTGCTTGCCATGGGCCGCACGATATTGCTGGACGCGCGGTCGAAGAACTCTGGACCGCGGGCCACTGTCGAACGCGTGTTGACCTCCCGCACAATTCCAACCATGCGGGAACCACTCATCACTGCCGCGCTGTTCTCGATCTACGTGAGCACGACCGGCACGGCCAAGGCGATCGGCGTGATCCAGAGAGCGCCGCGACTGGGCGGCTAGACCAGACCCACCCGATGCGCCAGCGCCGCGGCCTCGGTCCGCGAGCGCACGTCGAGCTTGGAGAGGATGCGCGAGACGTGGACGCTCGCGGTCTTCTCCGCCATATAGAGCGCCGAGCCGATCTCGCGGTTCGTGCGCCCGTCGGCCAGCAGTGCGAGCACCTGGCGCTCACGCGGCGTGAGCCCGAACGGGTCTTCGCCGGCGTCCGTGGCGGTCAGCGCGGGCGCCGGCGAAGACTCGTCGGGCTCGAGCCGCAAGCGCGCGCGCAGCGCGAAGCCCTCGACCTCTGACTCGAGCCACGTCGCGCCGATCTCCTGCGCGGCGGCCAGCGCGTCGGCGGCGCTCTCGGCGGCGGCCTCGCGCTCGCCGCGCGCGAGCTGTGCCTCGGCCTTGCGCCGCAGCGCCTGCGCGGCGCGATAGGGACGCCCGAGCGCCTGCCAGGCGCCGATCGGCCGCGGTCCACAGGTCGGGGTCGTCCTCGCCGGCCGCGCGCGCCTGCTCGGCCCGCGCGCTGGCCAGGAACGCGGCCTCGACCGGCCGGTCGCCCTCGGCGCAGGCCTCGACGCGCGCGATCAGCGCCTCGGCCGACGCGATCGCGAACGACGGATCCTCGCCCAGATCGCGCGCCCGGACGGCGGCGTCGGCCTCGACGCGCGTGCCGGTCGCGGCCACGCGCGCCATCCGGCCGACGTCCTGCGAGCAGAAGTCGAGCCGGTCGAGCGCGTCGTCGATCGCCGCCCGCGCGGCGTCGAGGTCGCCGGTGCGGCGCTCGAGCTCCGCGCGCAGCGAGCCCAGCGGGCCGATCCACTGCGGCTCGCGCGTGTCGGCGGCGATGTCGTCGGCGACGTCGAGCAGCCGGCGCGCGACGTCGTGCTCGCCGCGGCCGAGCGCGAGCTCGGTCCGGCGCAGCGCGTCGTTGATGAACGTCATCCCCATCGCGGGGCGCGCGGGCGTCGGCAGCGCGGCCTCGGCCGCCTCCCAGTCGCCGGCCTCGAAGGCCAGCTCGGAGCGCAGCATCATCAGCCAGCGCCGCGGCGCGCCCTTCTCGGCCGCGTGCGCGTCGCCCTCCTCGACGATCTCGCGCGCCTCCGCCAGGCGGCCCGCGGAGGCCAGCGCGTCGGCCAGGTTGACGTGCGAGTACAGGTCGTGCACGAGCCCGCGCTCGCGCATCCGCGTCGAGCGCCTCGCGCAGCGCGCGCTCGCCCTCGTCGTAGCGGGCGAGCCCGAACAGCGCCACGCCCATGCCGTCGAGCGAGCGCAGCTCAGCGACCTCGTCGCACGCGGCGCGCGCGACCTCGAGCGCCTCCTGGGCCGCGTCGACGGCCTCCTGGTGGCGCGACTCGAGCATCAGCTCCTTGACGACGCTGGCGAGCAGCGTGGCGCGGACCTGGCTCGGCTCGTCGGGCAGCAGCTCGAGCGCCTCGCGGCGGGTCTCCGCGGCCTCGGCCGAGCGGCCGAGGTTGAACTGGCTGCGCGCGAGATGCTCCATCAGCTCCGCGGACGCGCATCGGGTCGCGGTCGCCGAGCTCGGCCAGCGCGGCCCGCAGGTAGGTCTCGGCCCGCGCGGGCTCGTGCTCGCGCTCGGTCGTCCAGGCCGCGGCGCGCAGCAGCGCCACGTGGTCGAGCCCGGTCAGGGCCTCGGCGTCGGCGACGCGATCCCACAGCTTGAGCGCGCGCGAGTACAGCGCCGCGGCCTCGCCGTTGGCGTGCACGGCCTCGGCGGCCTGCGCGGCGCGCACGCTCGTCGCCAGCGCCGCCGGCTGGTCGCCCGCCGCGTAGTAGTGGTAGGCGACGCCCGCGGCCAGGTGCGCGCCGCCATGGCCCGGCAGCGCCTCGGCACGGCGCTCGAGCGCGCGCGCCAGCGCCAGGTGCATCTCGGCGCGCTCGCCGGGCAGCAGGTCGTCGACGACGACCTCGCGCAGCAGCGCGTGGCGGAAGGCGTAGCGGCTCTCCTCGTCGGCGACCACGAGCTGGGCCGCGACCGCCTCGCGCAGCGCGTCGCGCAACGCGCGCGGGTCGATGCCGGACGCCTCGGCCAGGATCTCGTGATCGAGCCGGCGGCCGGCGGCGAGCAGCCGCAGCGTCTCCTGCGCGTCGGGCGAGAGCCGCTCGATCCGCAGCATCAGCGCGTCGCGCAGCGTCGGCGGCAGCGAGCCGCGGCCGTCGGTGCCGGCGGCGAGCAGCTCCTCGGCGAACAGCGGGTTGCCCTCCGAGCGCGCGAACAGCCGCGTCAGCAGGTCCTCGCCGGGCACGGCGCCGAGGATGTCGCCGAGCTGCTCGGCCAGCTCGCTGCGCGTCAGCGGCCGCAGCTCGACGCGGCGGGCGCGGGCGTCGCGCTCGAGCTCGGCCAGCAGCGGGCGCAGCGGGTGGCGGCGGTGCAGCTCGTCGGGGCGGTAGGTGGTGACGACCAGCACGCGCTCGCGGCACAGCGAGCTCGCGAGGTAGACGAGGAACGCGCGCGTCGAGCGGTCGGCCCAGTGCAGGTCCTCGATCGTGACCATCAGGCCGTGGTCGCCGGCGAGCAGCTCCAGCAGCTCGAGCAGGCCGTCGAACAGGCGCGCCTGGGCGGTCGACTCGTCGTCGCTGCGCTCGCTCGCGCCGAGGCCGGGGAGGATCTGCGCCAGCGCGCCGCGCGAGGCGTCCGAGAGCGCGGCGAACGCCGGGTCGCCGGCGCGGGCCAGCGGGCGCAGCGCGCCGACGATCGGCGCGTAGGGCAGCTCGCCCTCGCCGAGCTCGACGCAGTCGCCGCCGATCACGCGCACGCCGTCCTGCGCGTGCGGCCTGGTTGAGCTCGGCCAGCAGTCGCGTCTTGCCGACGCCGGACTCACCGGCCACGAACGCCAGCGACGGACGGCCGGCGACGGCCTCGCCGACGGCGGCGCGCAGTTCGCTCAGCTCCGCCGTCCGCCCGACGAAGCGGGTGCTGGTGAGTCTGGACGCCATCACCCAAGTATCGCGCCGCCGGCCGCCGGAACGCGGGGAGTGCGCTCCGGCGGCGGCGGTGAGCGGGAGGGACACGCCCAGCATGCTGGCGCGCGGCGGGCGGGGCGGCATCGGGCGAATGGAGCCGGTTGCATCGGCAACGATGCTTACGGCCGTCGTGATCACCCCTTACGGTGGCGCGTCATGGAGGCCCCGTACGGAACCTGGAAGTCGCCGATCGACGGCGCGGCGGTGGCGGCCGATCGCGGCTGGACGTACTCGCTGGTCACCGCGGCCGGCGGCGACGTCTACTGGTCCGAGGCGCGTCCGCTCGAGGACGGCCGCGACGCGATCGTCGTCAAACGCGGCGACGCGGCTCCCGTCGACGCGATCGCGGCGACGTTCAGCGCCCGCACGCGCGTGCACGAATACGGCGGCGGCGCCTACACCGTCCACGACGGCGCGGTCATCTTCTGCAACGACGCCGACCAGCGCGTCTACCGCGGCGCCGAGCCGATCACGCCCGAGCCGGACACGCCCTTCGGCCTGCGCTACGCGGACCTGCGGGTCGCCGGCGACCGCGTGATCTGCGTCCGCGAGCGCGACGGCGAGCCCGAGCACGTCAACGAGCTCGTCGCGATCGCGCTCGACGGCTCCGCCGAGCCGGTCGTGCTCGCCTCCGGCCACGACTTCTACGCCGCCCCGCGCGTCTCGCCCGATGGCACACAGCTCGCGTTCCTGACCTGGGACCACCCGCGGATGCCGTGGGAGGGGTCGGAGCTGTGGGTGATGGAGTTCGGCGGCGAGCCGCGCCGCGTGGCCGGCGGGCCGGCCGAGGCGATCGTGCAGCCCGAGTGGAGCCCGGACGGCGTGCTGCACTTCGCCTCGGACCGCACGGGCTGGTGGAACCTGTACCGCGGCGACTCCGAGCCGGTGACCGCGGTCGAGGCCGAGATCGGCGGAGCGCTGTGGGTGTTCGGCGAGTCCTGGTACGCGTTCCTGCCGGACGGCCGGATCATCTGCACGGTCTCGAGCGAGGGCTCCGACCGGCTGGCGATCGTCGATGGCGGGCTGCGCTTCGTGCCGCTTGAGCTGTCCCGGATCGTCGACCTGACCACCGACGGCGAGCGCGCGCTGTTCGTCGGCGCCTCCCCCACGCGCTCGCCGGGCATCGTCGCGGCGGACCTCGAGACCGGCGCGATCGAGCGGCTGAGCGACGACGGCGAGGAGATCGTCGACGCCGCCTACGTCTCCGTCCCGCGGCCGCTCGAATACCCGACGGCAGGCGAGCGGACCGCGCACGCGCTCTTCTACCCGCCGTACAACCGGGACTTCGAGGGCCCGGCGGACGAGCGGCCACCGCTGCTGGTGCGGGTCCACGGCGGTCCGACGGCGCACGTCACGGCCACGCTCTCGCCCGAGATCCAGTTCTTCACCAGCCGCGGGTTCGCCGTCTGCGACGTCAACTACGGCGGCAGCACCGGCTACGGGCGCGAGTACCGCGACCGCCTGCGCGGGCAGTGGGGGATCGTCGACACCGAGGACGCCGTCAACGCGGCGCTGGCGCTCGCCCGCGCCGGCGAGGCCGATCGCGAGCGGATGGCGATCACGGGCGGCAGCGCGGGCGGCTGGACGGTGCTGTGCGCGCTGGTCTTCCGGCCCGAGGTGTTCGCCGCCGGCGCCGACTACTTCGGCGTCTCGGACCTGATGGGCTTCGTCGACGACACCCACAAGTTCGAGTCGCGTTACAACGACTGGCTGGTCGGGCCGTGGCCCGAGGCGGAGGAGCTGTGGCGCGAGCGCTCGCCGATCAACCACGTCGACGAGCTGCGCGCGCCGGTCATCGTCCTGCAGGGACTCGAGGACAAGGTCGTCCCGCCCGCGCAGTCGGAGGTGATCGTGGCCGCGCTCGCGCGTAAGGGCATCCCGCACGCCTACCTGGCCTTCGAGGGCGAGCAGCACGGCTTCCGCAAGGCCGAGAACCTCCGTCGCGCGGCCGAGGCCGAGCTCTCGTTCTACGCCCAGATCCTGGGCTTCGAGCTCGGCGACGCGATCGAGCCGGTCGCGATTCGCCACCTAAGCGCCGCGCGCCAGCGTATCAGCGACGGGTCCCGGGCGGTCCTCACGGGTATCTCCGCTTGCACCCGCCCGATCGGATGGCACATACTCGGCGCCGTGGCCCGGCCAGCCATCGTCGCCGTCGTGCTCGCCGCGCTCGTGCTCGCACCGGCCGCCGCGGCGCAGACGCCGAACCTGGTCGCCCGCTACCACCTCGACGGCGGCGCGACCGACAGCTCAGGACACGGGCTCGACGGCTTGCCGGGCGGCTGCCGGCGGGCGTCGCCGACGGGCGCTTCGGCGGCGCGTTCCGGTTCGGGGACCCTGGCGACGCGTTCACGGTCGCCGAGAACCCGCTGCTGCAGCCCGCGCACGTCACGCTCGCCGCCTGGGTACGCGCACCGACGGTGCCCGGCGTGGTCAAGTCGGTCGTCTCGCAGGGCGCGCAGACGACGTGCGCGTACTCGTCGTACTCGCTCTATACGGGCGGCGGGCAGGACACGGCGGGCATCCGCTTCTACATCCACAACGGCGCGGCGGCCTTCGTCACCCCGCCCGCGCCGGCCACGATGTGGGACAACGCGTGGCACATGGTCGCCGGGACCTTCGACGGGACGGCGGTCCGGCTCTATCTGGACGGGGTCGAGGTCGGCGCGACGCCGGCGAACGGCGCGATCGCCTACGGGCTGACCAACAACGCGTTCGTGATCGGCAACTCGCCGCCCTCGGGCTGCGTCGAGAACACGAGCTTCAGCGGCGACGTCGACGAGGTGATGGTCTTCGACCGCGCGCTGAGCACGGCGCAGGTGGCCGCGCTCCCGGCCGTCCCGACACCGCCGTCCGAACCAACGCCGGTCGTCCCAGCGCAGACCCCGATTCCGGAGCTCCCGAAGCCCGTGGCCGACGGCGACGGTGACGGCATCCCGGACGCCGAGGACACGCTGCCGCCGGGCAACCTGCCGCCGATCGCCGGAGAGCGCGTGCGGTCGGTGGCGGCGTCCGGCGAGCTGCTGGTCAAGCTCCCGGACGCGAGCGGCTTCGTGCCGCTCAAGGGCGCGGCCTCGCTGCCCGTCGGCGCGGTGGTGGACGCGCGCAAGGGCGAGCTGACCCTCACGTGCCGCGTCCGACGCCCGCGGCCGCGTCGCATCGGCCCGCCTGCGCGCCGGGATCTTCCGGATCCGCCAGGCGCGAGCGCGGGGCCTCGCGACGGTCTCGACCGATCTCGTGCTCGTGACCCCGGCCGGCCAGAGCCGCGCCTGTGCGCGCCGGCCGCCGCCCAAGGGGCTCGTCCGCCGGCTCTCGGTGACGGCCAAGGGCCTGTTCCGGACCGTCGCCGGCGCGGGCGTGGTCAAGGGCACGAACGCGAGTTGGACCGTGTCCGACCGCTGCAACGGCACGCTCACCCAGGTCCGCACGGGGCGCGTGTCGGTGCGCGCGGCGCGCGGGACGCGGACGCTGCGGGCCGGCCAGCACTACCTGATCAAGGCGCGGCTGTTCGCGGCGCGCCGCGCCTAGCCCAGAGCGGCGCGCACGACGTCCTCGTCCTGCTGGCCCGTCCCGCCGCTGGCGCCCATCGCGCCCACGACCGCGCCGCCGTCGTCGGTGATCGGCAGCCCGCCGATCTGCGGCGTGAAGCGCCCGCCGGTGGCGGCGCTGATCGAGGCCGAGAACGCGTGCAGCTCCTTCATCTTCTCGCCCTGCGCGGCGCTCGGCGCGCGGTAGGCGGCAGCCGTCCAGGCCTTGCCGATCGCGACCTCGGGTGCGATCCAGGGCGCGCCGTCCATGCGGTGCAACGCAACCAGGTGCCCGCCCTCGTCGACGACGGCGAACGCCAGCGCGAGGTCCTGGCGGCGGGCCTCCTCCTCCCCCGCGGCGATCAGGGCGACGGCCTTCTCGAGCGTGATCATGGGCGCCATCCTCCCCGCCCCCACCGGTCTCCTACCCTCAGACCATGGCCCTCCGCCTCAGCGTGCTCGACCAGTCGCCGATCTCCGACGGGATGACGGGATCGGAGGCGCTGCACAACACGATCGATCTGGCCCAGCTCACCGACCGCCTCGGCTACCACCGCTACTGGGTGGCCGAGCATCACGGCGGGCCGATGCTCGCGGGGCCGAGCCCGGAGGCGCTGATCGGGCCGATCGCGTCCGCGACCGAGCGGATCCGGGTCGGCAGCGGCGGCGTCATGCTCCCGCATTACTCGCCGTTCAAGGTCGCGGAGACCTTCAGCCTGCTGGCCGGCCTGTATCCGGGCCGGATCGACCTCGGCCTCGGGCGCGCGGCCGGCACCGACCCGATGACCACGCACGCGCTGCAGCGCGACCGCTCGCGCGCGATGCCCGACGACTTCCCACAGCAGCTCGCCGAGCTGCTGGCCTACTTCGATGACGCGATGCCGCCGTCGAGCCCGCTCGCGCGGCTGGCCAAGGTCCTTCCCGGCCGGCCGGAGACGCCGGAGCCCTGGCTGCTCGGGTCCTCGCCGCAGAGCGCCGTGTGGGCGGGTGAGCTCGGGCTGCCGTACGCGTTCGCGGACTTCATCAACCCGGCGGGCGCGGAGATCGCGGCGCTCTACCGGCGCGGCTTCGCCGACGGCGTGCGGCTCGACGCGCCGCGCACCGTCGTCGCCGTGTGGGCGCTGGCCGCCGACTCCGAGGAGGAGGCCATCCGCCTGTCCACCAGCAGCCGGATGGCGTTCACGATGCTGCGGCGCGGGCGCCTGATCGCGGTGCCGCCGCCCGAGCTGGCCGAGCGTTTCCTGGCCACTGAGGGCGACGGGCTCTCCACCCGCCGGCGCACGATCGTCGGTACCGCCGCGCAGGTGCGCGAAGGGATCGAGGCGGCCGCCTCCGAGTACGGCGCCGACGAGGTGATCGTGGTCACGATCACTTACGACCACGAGGCGCGCCGGCGCTCCTACGAGCTGATCGCGTCAGAGTTCGCGCTCACCGAGGGCGCGGTGCTAGAGCGCCGCATCGGCTAGCGCCCCGTCGCGAACCTCGATCACGCGCTCGCAGCCGACGGCGGCGATCAGCGCGCGATCGTGCGAGGCGATCACGAGCGTGCCGCGGTAGGCGCGCAGCGCGGCCTCGATCACCTCGAGCGTGTCGAAGTCGAGGTGGTTGGTGGGCTCGTCGAGCGCGATCAGATCCGCGCCCGCGCCGACCATCGCCGCCACGTGCACGCGTGCGCGCTCGCCGGGCGAGAGCCGCCCGAGCGGCCGGTCGATCGCGTCGGAGCCGAGCCGGTAGTGGGCCAGCAGCGTGCGCGCCTCGTCCTCGGGCAAGCGCGTCTGCTCGCGAAACCACTCCAACAGCCCGCGCTCGCCCGGCAATCGCGCCGGGGTCTGCGGCAGCAGCCGGACCGTCCCGCGCACGTCGACCTGCCCGGAGTCCGGCGCCTGCACGCCCGCCAGCAGGTGCAGGAGCGTGCTCTTGCCGGCGCCGTTCGGACCCACGAACGCCACCCGGTCGCCACCGCGCACCACCAGATCGGCACCGGCGAAGACGCCGTCGACATTGACGTCGCGCAGGGCGGCGACCACACGCCGCCCGATGTCCGCGGACTCGAGCGCGACCTTGAACGCCGCCGGCTCGCGCGGCGCGCGCACCCAGGCCTCGGACGCCATCTCGCGCCGCAGCCGGTGCTCGCGCACCTTGGACTTCTTCGCCACCTTGGCCGCGAGCCGCTTGACGTGCGGCGCCGCCGCGCGGCTGACGTGGCGTTCCGTGTAGCTCGCCTGGCGGCTGGTCATGTCGATGTCGGCCTCGAGCCGCCGGCGCCGCTTGTCCTGCGCCTCGAGCAGCAGCGCCAGCCGCTCGCGCCGCCGCTCGCGCTCGGAGCGGTAGGCGGTGTAGCCGCCCTCGAAGGCCTCGAGCCCGTCGGGTGAGAGCTCGAGCACCCGGGTCACGGTCGCGTCGAGGAAGTCGCGATCGTGGGAGACCGTCAACAGCGTGCCGCCGAAGCCCGCCAGCCACTCGCTCAGCCAGGCGCGGCCGTCGGCGTCGAGGTGGTTGGTCGGCTCGTCGAGCAGCAGCACGGTCGGCTCGCCGAGCGTCACCGCCGCCAGCAGGCAGCGGGCGGCCTCGCCGCCGGAGACGCGGCCGAGCGGCGAGCGCCGGTCGAGGTGCTCGATCCCCAGCCGGCGGCGCGCCTCGTCCAGCCGCGCCTCGAGCGCCCAGCCGCCGAGTGCCTCGAAGCGCGCCTGCGCTTCGCCGTAGGCCTCGAGGTCGGTCAGCTCGGCCTCCAGCGCATCGAGCCGCAGCCTCACCTCCCAGACCTCGCCCAGCGCGGCGCGTAAGAGGTCGTCGATCGTCGAGGCCGGGTCGAGCACGTCCTGCGGCAGGTAGCCGACGCGGTCGCCGGGCCCGAGCGCGACCGCACCGCGATCAGGACGCTCGACGCCGGCCAGCAGCCGCAGCAGCGTCGTCTTGCCGACGCCGTTGACGCCGACCAGCGCGGTCGCGCGCGCCGTCGTCGAGCGTGAGCGACACGCCCTCGAACAGCGGCGCGCCGTCGTGGGACTTCGTGAGATCGGTGCCTTTGAGCATGTGGTCCTCGCAGTTCGTGAGGACCGGACGTGCGGGCGCGCGGCAGCCGGGGCTCTTCTGGGAGCAACGCCACGCCACCGCACGCCCGGCCGTGTGCCGGATCGAAAGACAATCAGTGCGGTGGCTGGCTACTTCACCGCCCCGTAGGGTAGACACCCCGCCTCATGCGCATAAGGGAGCTATCCGAACATCCGCTCGGCCTGACCTGGGTCGCCGACGATCCGCTGTTGCGGGCCTCGCACGCGCTCGCCGCCGACGGGCGCGTCTGGTTCGTCGACCCGGTCGACGTGCCCGAGGCGATGGAGCGCGCCGCCGGGCTGGGCGAGCCCGCGGGCGTGCTGCAGCTGTTCGTGGCCCACGCGCGCGACGGCCAGGCGGTCGCCAAGCGCCTGGGCGTGCCGTTCCACAAGCTTCCCGACGTCCTGCCCGGATCGCCGTTCTCGGTCCTGAACCTCGATCTCGGCCCGTGGAAGGAACGCGCGCTGTGGTGGCCCGAGCCGCGCGGGCTGGTCGTCGCCGAGTCGATCGGCACCGCCACGCACTACGCGCTCGGCCCCGGCCCCGCCGGCGTGCACGTGATGCGCCGGGCGCTCCCGCCGACGCGGCTGAAGCCCTTCCTGCCCGAGCATCTGCTGGTCGGTCACGGCGACGATGTCCATGGCGGCAACGCCGCCGCCGCGCTGCTCGACGCGCTCAGCCGCTCGCGCCGCGACCTCCCGGCGCTGCTGTGGAAGGGACCCGGAATGATGCGCAGCATGCAGGGCCGCCGCTGAGGTAGGTTGAGCACATGTTCACCCTCGACCACGATCCCGTCGACGGCAGCCATCTGATCGTCGCGGGCGGCGAGCTCGACCTCGCCGCCACGTCCGAGATGAGCGCGATCTTCGCCATGTCTGCCGCCGGCCCGCAGGACTCGGTGGTCCTGGACCTGATCGCGGTCGACTTCATCGACTCCAGTGCCCTCGGCACGATCCTGCGCGCTGCTCAGCAGCTCGAGGCCTCCGGCAAGCGCTTACACGTCGTGGCCCCCGAAGGGCCGGTCCGGCGCCTGCTGGAGATCACCGGCACGGCGTCGCGCTTCTCGCTGCACGGCTCGCGCGACGCGGCCTTCGCCGCCGTCTAGCACGACTTGAAGACGAGGTCGCCGGCCATCGTCTCGACCTCGACTGGTAGCTGATCACCTCCGGTGAACCACGAGACCACGGTGCCGGTGCCGGTGTAGCTCTGCGCCGGTGCTCGGTGTCGAGGCGGATGCCGCCCCACTCCCGGGTGCCGTGGCCGTGGAGGTTGTCGATGTCGGCCGTCGGGCGCGTAAGGAAGTACACGCCGGCGCCGATCCCGACCACCGCGATCACTGCGACCGCGATCACGCGCGTCACAGCACGAGCGCGTCGAGGTTGGGCAGCACCTCGTCGGCGAGCGCCAGCGCGTCGTCCGCGGGCGGGAAGTGCGGGTTCGGGATCGCGATCACGCGCAGGCCGGCGGCGTGCGCGGACTTGATCCCGTTCTCGGAGTCCTCGATCGCGACTCCTTCGATCAATGCCGATGCGTCGCATCGCTTCAAGGTAGACATCCGGTGCGGGTTTCCCACGCGCGACCTCCTCGGAGGAGACGGTCGCCGCGAAGCGGTCGGTGACGCCCATCGTCTCCAGCACGAGATCGATCACCGGGCGGTTCGAGGAGGACGCGAGCGCGAGCGTGTGGCGCGCGCCGACGCGCTCGATCGCCTCGCGCGCGCCCGGCAGCAGCGGCAGGTGCTCTCGGTAGCCGGCCAGCATCGCCTCGACGACGGCCTCGTTGACCTCGTCGGGCGTCAGCTGCGCACCGAGATCCTCGACGACGTACACGGGCCATTCCTTCGAGCTCATGCCGAGCATGTCGCGCGTGGCCGAGTCCTTCCACGTGCCGCCGTGCGCGTCGACGACGTCCCGGCGCGCCTGGTCCCAGACCTGCTCGGAGTCGACGAGCACGCCGTCGAGGTCGAATATCACGCCGCTCATGCCGCCCGCACCAGCGGCAGCTGCCGGCGCGCGCTGTCGGCCAGCGCGTCGAGCACGGCGCGGATCGCGGGCGCGGACTCCGCCCCGGCGCGGCAGGCCACGAACACGTGCCGCTGCGGCGGGATCCCCGTGAGCGGGATGATCACGACGCCCGCGGGCGGCGCGCTGTGGGCGAGCCGCGGGACGAGCGAGATCCCGAGTCCGCCGGCCACGAGCCCCATCACCGCCTGCCAGTCGCCCGCGCGGTGGGCGACCTTTGGGCTGAAGCCCGCGGTCCGGCAACCCGCGACGAACACCTCGTCGCACGACCAGCCGACCGGCGGCGCGACCCAGCCCTCGGCCGGACAGCTCCGCGAGCTCGATCCGCGCCCGGCCCGCCAGCGGGTGGTCGGTGGCCAGGACCGCATCGAGCGCGTCGCCGAGCAGCTCCTCGCGGTGAAAGCGGGTGTCGTCGCGGCGCGGCGCCGCCGAGCACTCCATGCCGAGGATCACCTCGACGTCGCGAGCGACGAGCATCGCCACGGCCGCGGGCGTCTCGGCCTCCTCGATCCGCAGCGTGACCGCCGGCGCAGCGCCTCGCAGCGGCCGCGCGGCCGACGCCAGGAGGCCGGCGAGCGCGGTCGGGAAGCCCGGCGACGCGGACCTCTCCACGCGGCGCCGCGTCCTGCGCCGCGAGGTCGCCCTCGAGCCGTTCGAGCTGGGCGAAGAGCGTGTCGGCGTGGCCGAGCAGCACATGCGCGGCGGGCGTCAGGCGGACACTGCGGCCCGCCGGCTCGAGCAACGCGTGGCCGAGCTCGCGCTCGAGCGCCGCGAGCTGCTGCGAGACCGCCGAGGGCGTGAGATGCAGGGCTTCGGCCGCCGCGGCGAGCGTTCCGTGATCCGCCACCGCCCGCAGGGCTCGCAGCCGTCGAAGGTCGACCATGAAGTCGATCTTACGGGTTGCCTCCACAATGTCCAATCGCTCTTTTCGGTCGCGACCGTCACCGTTGCTGCGCATGCCCCGCCGCCACGTCGCCATCGCCACCGCCGTCGCCGTCATCTGGGGCGTCAACTTCGTCGTCATCCACGTCGGCCTCGAGTCCTTCCCGCCGCTTGCTGTTCGCCGCGCTGCGCTTCTCGCTCGTCGCGCTCGCGCTGCCGTTCGTGCCGCGGCCCGGCGTGCCGGTGCGCTACGTCGTCGCCGTCGGCACCTTCCTCTCCGCGGGCCAGTTCGCGCTGCTGTTCGTCGGCATGGACCACGGCATGCCCGCCGGCCTGGCCAGCCTCGTGCTCCAGCTGCAGGCCGCGTTCACCGTCGGGCTCGCCGTGCTGTTCCTGAATGAGCGCCCGAAGCCGGCGCAGCTCGCGGGCGGGACGCTGGCGTTCGTCGGGATCGGGATCATCGCCGCCGGCCGCGCGTCGGCGGTCCCGCTGGGCGCGCTCGCGCTCACGATCGGCGCCGCCGCGTCGTGGGGCGTCGGCAACGTCGCCACGCGCAAGGCGCAGTCCCCCCACCCGCTCGGCCTGCTCGTCTACTCGAGCCTGATCCCGCCGCTGCCGCTGCTCGCGCTCTCGCTGGCGACCGAGCGCGGCCAGGCGGTCGAGCTCGGCGCCTCCGGCGTGCTCGCGCTGCTCTACGTCGTCGCGCTCTCGACGCTGATCGGCTTCGGCGCGTGGGCCTGGCTGCTGGGACGGCACCCGGCCTCGACCGTCGCGCCGTTCACGCTGCTCGTGCCCGTCGTCGGTATCGCGTCCGCCTGGCTGTGCCTGAGCGAGACGCCGACCGTCCCCGAGCTCGCCGGCGCGGCGGTCGTGCTGGGCGGGCTCGCGCTGACCGTCGGCTTGACAGGACCGGGCCCGAGCACGGCAGTCTCGCCCCCCATGCGCAGGCTCGCCTTCGCCGTCGCCGCAGCCTGCGCGGCCCTGATCCTCGCCCCTGCGAGCGCCGCCGCCGACTTCCCCGCCGGCGACGCCGGCTACCACAACGACGCGGAGACGCGCGCGCAGATCGACGCCACCGTGGCCGCGTACCCGGCGATCGCGTCGCGGACGATGATCGGGACCAGCCACGAGGGCCGCGAGCTGTGGGCGGTGAAGATCTCCGACAACGTCGCCGCCGACGAGGGCGAGCCCGAGGTGCTCTTCACCGCCGGCCAGCACGCGCGCGAGCACCTGACGATCGAGATGGCGCTGTACGTGATCGGCGAGCTGACCTCGCGCTACGCCACCGACGCGCGGGTCCGCGGGATCGTCGACGGGCGCGAGATCTGGATCGTCCCGAACGTCAACCCGGACGGCAGCGAGTACGACATCGCCGACGGCCGCTACCGGTCCTGGCGCAAGAACCGGCAGCCCAACCCCGGCTCCGAGTTCACCGGCACCGACCTCAACCGCAACTGGGGCTACCGGTGGGGCTGCTGCGGCGGCTCGAGCGGCGCGTTCGCGCTCGAGACCTACCGCGGCCCGTCCGCGTTCTCGGCCCCCGAGACGCGCGCGCTGCGCGACTTCGTCTTCAGCCGCGTGATCGGCGGCGTCCAGCAGATCAAGACCTCGATCGACTTCCACGCCTACTCGGAGCTGATCCTGTGGCCGTACGGGCACACGCGCGCCGACACCACCGCCAGCCTGACGCGCGACGACCGCGACACGTTCGCCGCGCTCGCCACGAGCATGGCGCGCACGAACGGCTACACCGCCGAGCAGTCGAGCGACCTCTACGTCACCGACGGCGCGATCGACGACTGGCTGTGGGGCAACCAGAAGGTCTTCGCCTTCACGTTCGAGATGTATCCCGATGGCGGCGGCATGTCGGGCTTCTACCCGCCGCGACGAGCTGATCGCCCGCGAGACGAGCCGCAACCGCGAGGCCGTGCTGCTGCTGCTCGAGAACGCCGCCTGCCCGCAGGCCGCGATCGGCAAGGCGGCGCGCTACTGCGCGACCGCCCCGACGACCACGGTCTTCACCGGCGACGCCGACGTGGTCTCGCCGCCGATCGCGCTCACGGGCGGGACGAACTTCGGCGTCAGCTTCCGCTACCGCGCGAGCCGGCGCACGAGCGCCGTGCGCCTGAAGGTGACCGGCGGCGTGGCCCGCAACCTGTTCCGTGAGCGCGGGCGCTCGGGCGGCTGGGCCAACGCCACCGTCAGCCTCAGCCGCTTCGCGGGCCGCACCGTCCGGATCGAGTTCGTCACCCGCGACGCGACGGTCGAGGACCTGACCGTCAGCCGCTTCTGAGTCCCGTCAGGCCACCGCGCGCAGGCGCCGCAGCGGCTTGCCGCGCAGCGCCTTCACGACCGACTGCACGACGGCCTCGGACTCGTCGCGGCGGCCGTCGGTGACCGCGCCGACGATCCCGCGCTTGCGTGCGAGCACCTCGGCCATCGACTCGTCGATGCTCTCGGCCGCCAGCAGGTACCAGGCCGTGACGGCGTCGCGCTGGCCGATCCGGTGGCAGCGGTCCTCGGCCTGGTCGTGCATCGCCGGGCTCCACTCGAGGTCGAGGAAGGCGACGTTCGAGGCGCGCGTGAGCGTGATGCCCTGCCCGGCCACGCGCGTCGAGCAGACGATCAGCTGCGGGCCGTCGGGGTCCTGGAAGGCCTGGACCGCGGCGTCGCGCGCGGCGGCGCTGTCGGCGCCGACGAGGTGCAGTGCGTCCGGAAAGCGCTGGACGATCGTCTCCTGGATCTCGCGGTGCGACGCGAAGACCACGAGCGGCTCCTCAGAGGCCAGGAAGTCGTCGATCCAGGACAGCGCCGGCCCGAGCTTCCCGCGCGCGGCGAGCCGGCGCAGCAGGTTGAGCTGCGCGAGCCGCTCGGCGCGCAGCGTGGACGCGACCTTGGCCTCGAGCTCTGAGAGCTCCAGCGGCTGCTCCTGCAGCCAGGCGATCACGTCGCGCTCGGCCAGCCGGTACTCGCGCTCGTTCTCGAGCGCCACCGGCACGACGACCTGGCGCTTCTCGGGCAGCTGCGGCAGCACGTCCTTCTTCAGCCGCCGCACGAAGCAGGTCCGCCGCAGGTGCCAGTGGATCCGCTCCTCGGCGCCCGCGCCCTGGAAGCGGCGCTTGAAGCGGGCGCCACTGCCGAACTCCTCGAGCCGGCCGAGGATCCGCAGCTGCGCGATCAGCTCGTCGGGATGGTTCATCACCGGCGTGCCGGTCAGCGCGAGCTTCAGCGCGTCCGGCGACAGCGACTCCGCGAGCCGCCGGACGGCCCGGGTGCGCTTGGCGGCGGGGTTCTTGACGTAGTGCGACTCGTCCAGGATCAGCGCCTTCGGGCGGCTGATCGCCAGCCGCTCGCGGTGGGCGTGCACGATCTCGTAGTTGAGGACCGTGATGTCCGCGCGCGGGATCGACTTGCCGGTGCCGATCACGACGTGCAGCGAGCGGTGCGGCAACCAGTGCTCGATCTCGCGCTGCCAGTTGAGCTTCAGCGACGCCGGGCAGATCACGACCGCCGGGAACGCGTCGTCCTCCTCGAGCACGGCCAGCGCCTCGACGGTCTTGCCCAGGCCCTGCTCGTCGGCGATGAACAGCCGCCGCGACTGCAGCGCGTAGGCCACGCCGGCGCGCTGGAACGGGCGCAGCTTGCCGCCGAGCCGGTCCTCGCAGGCGAGCGTGTACCCGTCGGAGGCGCGCGAGCGCCGGACGGCGCCGATCGCGTTGTCGTGCTCGATCCGCAGCCGGTCGAGCGCCCCGCGGGCGGCCTCGCCGACGTCGATGCCGTGCAGGCGGATGAAGTGCTCGAGCGGCTCGAGCAGGTACGGGTCGATCGGCACCGTGCGCCCGTGCGCCTCGGCGGCGGGCAGCTCGACGAACGCGCCGACGGTGTCCGGATCCCAGTTGACCTCGAGCTTGAAGCGCGACTCGCCGTAGCTCTCGACCAGCATCAGCGTCGCCGGCGCGGGCTGGAGCCCGACCTGCAGGCGCGAGGCGCAGCGCAGGGCGCGCGGATCGAGCCGCGCGCCGGGCAGCTCGAGCAGCGCCTCGGCCACGGCCTCGGTGAACGGCAGCCAGCGGCGATCGCCGCGCGCCTCGGCGAGCGACTCGAGCTCCTCCGGCAGCTCGCCCGCGATCCCGTCGAGCACGAACCAGCCCGTGCCCGCGCGGCGCGCCGCGCTGACGCGCCCGACCCAGCCCTTGACCGCGCGCGCGAGCCACGCCTCGACCTCGGGCGCGACGTCCAGCTCCGGGAAGCGCTCGATCACGCCCTGGACGTAGGCGGCGGTGGCGTCCGCGCGCGGCGCCCACCACTCCTTGGCCTGCCAGTCGAAGCGCCGGCCGGGGATCGCGCGCACGGCGTCCACGATGTCCGCCCGGTACGGGAAGGCGAAGACGACGCTCTCGTGCCCGTGGTGGTTGCGCCGGAGCTCGACGTTGGGGACAGGGTCGGCTGCGCGCACCCTCCAACGGTAGCTAGCGCGCCGGTCGTTCGAGCACGTGGCGCTCGATCGTCGCCGCAGTGTGCGGGCGCAGATCGTGGAAGACGTGGCGGCGGCCGGCGAGCGTCCGGACGGTCAGCAGCGGCGTGCTTGCGGCGCACCTTGTGCGCGATCTCGGCGACGTTGCGGAACGCCAGCGAGTGCACGCGGGCCACGGGCGCGTCGTCGAGCAGCCACAGCAGCCGCCGCTCGGTGACGGCGAGGATCGCGCGCGGGCTGGCCCACGTCGACGTCGGCGTGACCAGCCGCACGGCCTCGCCCTCCCCCAGCGCGTCCAGCAGCTCCGGCCCGAGCGCGAGCCGCAGCGGCGGGATCAGCCAGCTTCCCTTGCCCGTGCGCGGAGCCGGGGCCCGCCCGCCGGAGCGCTTGGGCGCCACGCCTCGTGCTGGGCGGCCGCCCGCACGAGGTCGTAGGCGGCGTTGACCTCGGCCATCCGGCGCTGCGCCTCCTCGCTCCGCGCGCGGTCCGGGTGCCAGCGCTTGGCCTGCTCGCGATACGCGGCAGCGATCTCCCGCTCGGGCGATCCGGGGCGCACACCCAGCACGGCGTAGGGGTCCATCGGTGTCATTGTGCCGGGCGATCCTCGCGAGCGGACTTCGTCCGCTGATCCGGTCGCTGCGAGGATCGCTGCGCGGATCCTCGGGCGATCCGATACACATCGTCGGTACATGCGGGTCCTGGCCCTGGCGGATCGGCCCTTCCACGCCGACGTCGAGAAGCTCGTGTCCCAGTGCGACGTCGAGGCGATCGTCACTCTGGGCGACCTCCAGCCGAGCTGGCTGGAGACGCTCGACCGGGTCCATCTGCCCAAGCTCGGCGTCTACGGCAACCACGACGACGAGCCCTACATGACGTGGTTCGGGATCGACGACGTGCACATCAACCGGATCGAGCTCGACAACGGCGTCTCGTTCAGCGGCTTCGAGGGCTGCGTCAGCTACCGGCGCTCGGGCACGGCCAAGGTCGGGCCCTCCTACACGCAGCGCCAGGCCAAGAAGCTGATCCGCAAGCTCCCGCCCGCCGACATCCTGCTCTGCCACTGCCCGCCGCGCGGCGTCAACGACGACCCGGACGATCCCGCCCACATCGGCTACGACGCGCTGCGCAAGTGGGTGCTGGAGAAGCGCCCGCGCTGGCTGCTGCACGGCCACACGCACCCGATGCCCGGCAGCCTGCTCAAGCGCATCGGCGACACCCGCGTCGTCTACGTCAACGGCGCCCGCGTGATCACCCTCTCCTAGCCAGCAACATGCGGGCAACCGCACTCTTTGAAACCGGTTGCCTCCCTCGTCGCACCCGGCAGCCGGTGCGATCTTGGAGACACGATGAATGCCCGCGACCGCACAGGAGCCGCCGCCCTCGTGGGCGCCTCCGTCACGGGCCTGATCGCCTTCGCCCTCTTCCTCGCCGGCGCCCTGCTGTTGTGGGCCAACCACCACTACAAGGACGCCGACGGCTTCCTGACGACCGGCGGCCAGCGCTTCGAGTCCAGCGCCTACGCGGTCACGACCTCGAACCTCGAGATCGGCGCCGGCGCGCCCGGCTTCCTGCTCAAGGCCGACCGCTACGGCACGATCCGGCTCGAGACGATGGCCAAGGGCGGCAAGCCGCTGTTCGTCGGCATCGCCCCGACCGCCGACGTCGACGCGCTATCTGAACCGCTCGGCGCACAGCGAGGTCTCGGACATCGACTTCGCGCCGTTCAAGGCCGCGCTACACGCAGCTCGAGGGCGCGCATCCGCCGGGACCGCCGGCCGAGCAGCGCTTCTGGGCGGCGAAGGGCCAGCACTCGCTGACCTGGGACGTGCAGTCCGGCGACTGGTCGGTCGTGGTCATGAACGCCGACGGCTCGCGCAACGTCGCCGCCGCCGTCAGCGCCGGCGCCAAGGTCCCGTACATCGCCGACGTCGGCTACGCGACGCTCGGCGTGGCGCTGCTGTTCATCATCGCCACCGCCGCGCTGACCGCCTACGGCTCACGCCCGGTCGCCCGCCGCCTCGCGCTCGCCTAGCGCGCCAGCGCGCCGACGACCTCCTGCCACCACGCCCGCTCCCCCGGGCTGGTCGCGTTCGACAGCCGCCGCCGCGCGAACGCCTGCAGCTCGCCCGACGGGCCGATCGCCAGCAGCGGCCCCGCGACCGCGAAGCGCCCGTCCTCGAGCACGACCAGCGCGCCCGGCTCGTCGCGCCGCGTGCGGATCTGCTCGACCACCTCGTTGCCCGCGAGCACCTTCGGGCGCTGCGGATCGCCGTCGTCGGGCTGCCAGGGCCGGATCGAGGTCACCGACGGGCGGCTGCGGGGCTGGCGCCGCGGACGCTCCTCGGGCCCGACCGGGCCGCGCCGCCAGCGCCGCATCAGCTGGCGGAAGTCGACCGCGACCTCCTGGCGGACGAGCACGTGCAGGTGGTCGCCCTCCTGGATGATCGTCGAGCCGCGCGGCGGGATCGCGCGCTCGCCGCGCACGATCACGTTCAGCAGCGCCTCGCGCGGCAGCCCGAGCTCGCGCACCGGGTGGCCGGTGATCGCGTCGCCGGCGCGCACCGGGAACTGCATCGTCTCGGCGCCCAGCCGGTTGAGTATCACCGGCTCGACCAGCGGCGCCGGGATCGCGGCCTCGTCCGCGGTCACGCCGAGCCAGCGCGCGACGGGCTCGATCGTCAGCCCCTGCAGGACCGTCGAGAGCAGGACGACGAAGAACGCGACCTGGAAGATCAGATCGCCGTGCTCGACGCCCTCGATGACCGGGAAGATCGCGAACACGATCGGGGTCGCGCCGCGCAGGCCGGCCCAGCCCAGCATCAGCCGCTCGGGCACCGTGAACCCGTGCGCGACCAGCAGCGCCGCCAGCGGTCGCGCGACCACGGCGGCCACGATCGCGACGGCGGTGGCCTCGGGGATGATCTCGATCAGGTCGGCCGGGTTGACGAGCAGGCCGAGCAGCAGGAAGAGCGCGAGCTGGGCGACCCAGGCCAGGCCCTCGTGGAAGGTCACGATCGTGCGCCGCGCGGGCGAGGAGGCGCTGCCGATCACCAGGCCCGGCGAGGAACACGGCGAGAAAGCCCGTGCCGTGCAGCGTGTCGGCGCCGCCGTAGGCCAGGCCCGCGAAGGCGACCGAGGCGACCGGGTACAGGCCCGCCGAGGGCAGCGTCACGCGCTTGAGCACGATCACGCCCAGGCCGCCGACGGCGAGCCCGACGGCGGTCGCGATCGCCAGCTCGCTGACGGCCAGCCAGAGCCGCGTCCAGCAGGCCGAACTCGGCGTCGTTGATGGCCTCGATGCTGGCCAGCACGAGCAGCACGGCGATCGGGTCGTTGATGCCCGACTCGCCCTCGAGCGTGCGCGCGATCCTGCGCCGCAGCGTCGATCCGCGCAGCACGGCGAAGACCGCGGCGGCGTCGGTCGCGGCCACCGTCGAGCCGAGGATCAGCGCCTCGAGCGTGCTCAGCTCGGTGAACAGCAAGCCGGCGGCGACCGCGGTCAGGCCGGCCGTGAGCGCGGTCCCGATCGTCGCCAGCGCGATCGAGACGCCGATCACCGGGCGGATCTCGGCCCAGCCGCTGGACAGACCGCCCTCGTAGAGGATCAGCGCCAGCGCCATGACCGCGCCCTTCTGCGCCACGTCGTAGTCGGCTTCGACGTCGCCGAAGTCGATCCAGCTCAGCCCGTCGGAGCCGATCACCATGCCGAGCACGAGCACCAGCACCAGACCGGGCAGCCGCAGGCGCCCGGCCAGCAGCGAGGCGGCGATCCCGGCAGCCAGCAGTGCTCCCACCACGAGGGAGGCGATTCCGACGTCCACCCGCGGACCCTTTCAGAAGAGCGTGTCTGAGTGCGCCGTGAGAGCCTCGTCGGGCGGCGTCAGCAGCTCCTCGCCTTCGACACCCGCCTTATTGACGGCGGGGTTGGCCGGTGCTACGGACACGCGCCGGTCCTCGAGCGGCACGAGGAACTCGAGCGCCTCCTGCACGCCCACGTCCTCGCTCAGCCAGGCGGCCTCGGCCTCCGGGCCCTCGAGCACCACCGGCATGCGGTCGTGGATCGGACGGCAGACGTCGTTGGCCTCGGTGGTGAGGATCGCCGCGCCCGTGCCGTCGTAGACGCCGGCGAACGCGAACGGCCGGCCGCCGTCGACCGTGTAGCGGAACGGCAGCCGCGGCGCGCCCTTGCGTTCCTGCTTGAGCCACTCGTACCAGCCGTCGGCCAGCACCAGGCAGCGGCCGCCGTCCATCAGGCGCTTGTAGCGCGTGCCGGCCGTCTCGGCGCGGACGTTGATCGGCGCGTAGTTCTGGGAGCGGAACGGCCGCAGGCCCCACTGCACGGCGGCCGCCTGCCCGGCTCGAGCACGGCCGCGACCGTCTCGGTCGGGCAGACGTTGAAGCGCCCGAGCGTCTCCTCCTCAGGCGGCTCGATCAGCCCGAAGCGCTGCGCCAGGTCGGGGCCGTCGACGGTCGAGAGCGTGTAGCGGCCGCACATCTAGGCCGTCTCGACCTCCGCCAGGCCCAGCTCCGAGATCGCCTGCTCGCGCAGCTTGTACTTCTGGACCTTGCCGGTCACGGTCATCGGGAACTCGCTCACCACCTGAACGTAGCGGGGCACCTTGTAGTGGGCGATCTTGCCCTTGCAGAACTCGGCCACGCGCGTCGCGGTCGAGCTGCGCGCCGCCGCGCGTGACGACCCAGGCCATCAGCTCCTCGCCGAAGCGCGGGTCCGGGACCCCGATGACCTGCACGTCCTGGACGTCGGGGTGCCCCATCAGGAACTCCTCGATCTCGCGCGGGTAGACGTTCTCGCCGCCGCGGATGACCATGTCCTTGATGCGCCCGACGATCTTGATGTAGCCCTCCTCGTCCATCTGGGCCAGGTCGCCGGTGTGCATCCAGCGCGCGCGGTCGATCGCGTCGGCGGTCTTCTCCGGCTCCTCCCAGTAGCCGAGCATCACGCTGTAGGCGCGCGTGCACAGCTCGCCGGGCGTCTCGCGCGGCGACGACCGCGCCGCTCTCGGGATCGACGATCTTGACCTCGACGTGCGGGTGCACGCGCCCGACCGTGCCGACGCGCTTCTCCAGCGGGTCGTCGGCGCCGGTCTGCGTCGACACCGGCGAGGTCTCGGTCATCCCGTAACAGATCGTGACCTCCTCCATGTGCATCTCGGTCCACGACGCGGCGCATGGTCTCGATCGGGCACGGCGAGCCGGCCATGATCCCGGTCCGCAGGCTGGAGAGGTCGAACTCGCCGAACTCGGGGTGCTCGAGCTCGGCGAT
The DNA here is from genome assembly GCA_963755275.1 of uncultured Solirubrobacteraceae bacterium. Taxonomy (GTDB): domain Bacteria; phylum Actinomycetota; class Thermoleophilia; order Solirubrobacterales; family Solirubrobacteraceae; genus Solirubrobacter. The sequence continues at coordinate 222,380 of CAVWJU010000014.1, forward strand.
GAACATCGTCGGGACGCCGTAGAGGCTCGTGCACGCCTCGTCCTGGACGGCCTGCAGCGTGGCCACGGGGTCGAACGCGGGCGCCGGGATGACCATGCAGGCGCCGTGGCTGGTGCAGGCCAGGTTGCCCATGACCATGCCGAAGCAGTGGTAGTAGGGCACGGGGATGCAGACGCGGTCCTCGGGCGTGTAGCCGCAGCCCGCGCCGACGAAGTAGCCGTTGTTGAGGATGTTGTGGTGGCTGAGCGTGGCGCCCTTGGGGAAGCCGGTGGTGCCGCTCGTGTACTGGATGTTGATCGGGTCGTCGAACTGGGTCGCGCGCTGGCGCTCGGCGAGCTCCTCCGGGCTGACCCGCTCGCCGCCGGCGATGAACTGCTCCCAGTCGCGCCCGATGAACACGACCTGCTCGAGCCCGTCGAGGTTGCGGCCGCACGTCGTCGACCATCTGCACGTAGTCGCTGGTCTTGAACGCGGTCGCGGCCACCAGCATCCGGCAGCCGGACTGGCGCAGGACGTACTCGAGCTCGGACGTCCGGTAGGCCGGGTTGATGTTGACCAGGATGATCCCGGCCTTCGCCGTCGCGTACTGCACGAGCGCCCACTCGGCGCAGTTCGGGCTCCAGATCCCGACGCGGTCGCCGGGCTCGATCCCGGCGGCGATGAACGCGCGCGCCGCGCGGTCGACGGCCTCGCCGAACTGCGCGTAGGTGTAGCGCAGGTCCTGGTGCACGGAGACCAGCGCCTCGCGGTCGGGGAAGCGCTCGATCGTGCGGTCGAGGTTGTCACCGATCGTGTCGCCCAGCAGCGGCGTGGACGACGTCCCGGATGCGTACGACGGCTCCATGCTCTCCTCCTCTACTCGGAGGACTGAGCCTACCGCCGTCGCTGGAACCGGGCGAAATCCAGTGGGATCGTGTCCAGCGGCGTCAGCGTCCCGTCCTGCGAGGCGGAAGCGGACGCGCTTGCGGCCGCTCGGATCGCCAACGGCGTCGTTGGGCTCGTAGACGCCGTAGGAGAGCGTGACCGTGACCTTGCCCTGCTTGGAGACGCGAAGCCTGGAGCTCGGCGCGAGCGCGTCGTTGCCGATGAACGTCGACTGGTTGAAGAAGAACGCGCGCTGACCGCCGGCGGAATCACCGACCGGGCGGCCGATCAGCACCCGCAGCGTGGCCTTGGGGTCGTAGTCGCTCTGCTTGAGCGTCGTGAAGCCCTTGGCGCGGACGACGGCGATCGCATCCTTGCGCGCCGCGAGTTGCGCCTTGGTCGGGCCCTTCGGCTTGCTCGGCTTCTTCTTGGCCTTCTTCTTCGTCGACTGCTTCGCCTCGGGCGTGGCCGTCGGCGTCGCGGCGACGCTCTCCTGGCCACCGCCGTCGGGCAGGATCATCTGCAGGATCGCGAACCCGGCGCCCAGGAAGGCGGCCGTCGCCAGCAGCCCCGCGATCCGGCGCGCCCAGCGGAACGAGCGCCGTCGCGGCGGCAGCCGTCGACGGTTGCGCTGCGCCCGGACCCTGCGCGCCCTCGCGTCCATCCCGCGCGGATGCTGACCGACGGCCCGCAGCGCGTCAATAGGGCCGAGGACCCAACCCGCTCGTGGGTCCCGGGCGCCGCCCGCCACAGAGCCAAACAGGCGGTTGCGTGGCTGCAACGGGACGACCACGCGTCAACCGCGGTTGCGCGGGATCAGCACGCTAGCCCAGAAACGTCTCGTAGAGCAGGAAGCAGTTGAGCGCGATGATCAGCGCCGCGACCACGGTCGCGGCGCCGGTCGTCAGGCGGCGGTTCACGAGCGCGCCCATGATGTCGGCGCGGCGCGTCAGCAGCACCATCGGCACGAGCGCGAACGGGATGCCGAAGCTCAGGACGACCTGGGAGATCACCAGCGTCGTGGAGGGATCGACGCCGATCGCCAGAACGACCAGCGACGGCGCCATCGTGATCGCCCGGCGCAGGAAGAGGTTGATGCGGCGGTTGATGAAGCCCTGCATCACGACCTGGCCGGCGTAGGTGCCGACGCTCGAGCTGCTCAGGCCGGAGGCCAGCAGCGCGACCGCGAACGCGAGCGCCGCGCCGCCCCCGAGCAGCGCGCCGAAGCCGGCGTGCGCGCCTTCGATCGAGTCCACGCCGGTGCGCCCGCTGTCGTGGAAGAGCTGGGCGGCGACGACCAGCATCGTCATGTTGATGATCCCGGCCAGACCCATCGCGAGGAACACGTCGAAGCGCTCGAAGCGCAGCAGCTCGCGCTTCTCGGCCGTGTTCTTCGGCGGGATCCGGTTCGAGGTCAGCGCCGAGTGCAGGTAGACGACGTGCGGCATCACCGTCGCGCCGAGGATGCCGACGGCCAGCAGCACGCTGTCGGTGCCGTCGAAGTGCGGGATCAGGCCGCCCGCGAACGCGGCCGGGTCGACGCCGACGTGCAGCAGGTCGTACATGAAGCCGAGGAAGACGATCCCGAGGAAGCCGGCGATCGCGAGCTCGAAGCGACGGTAGCCGCGCGTCTGCAGCTCGAGGATGGCGAAGGCGACGACCGCCGTCATCAGCCCGGCGGCGAACGGCGGCACGCCGAACAGCAGGTTGAGCGCGATCGCGGCGCCGACGAACTCCGCCAGGTCGGTGGCGATCGCGATCGCCTCGGCCTGCAGCCAGAGACCCAGCGTGACCGGCTTGCGGAAGTGCTCGCGGCAGAGCTCGGGCAGGTTGCGGCCGGTGGCGATGCCGGTCTTGGCCGACAGGTACTGGACCAGCATCGCCATCAGGTTGGCGCCGACGATGACCCACAGCAGCATGTAGCCGTACTTGGCGCCGCCGGCGATGTTGGTGGCGAAGTTGCCGGGGTCGATGTAGGCGACGGCGGCGACGAAGGCGGGGCCGAAGAGCGCGACCCGGCCGCGGAAGCGGCCGCGCGCGCGCGTTTCGCGCAAGCGGCGAGCGCGGCGGCGTCGGGGCGGCCGCGCCGGTGGCCTGGCGCGCGGCCTCGGTCAGGGTCGGCGGGTTCACCGCGCCGGGCTCGCTTGGCTGCGCACGCGCATCGACGTCGCGAGCAGGCCGCCGAGCGCATGCGTCGCGCCGTCGACCTCGACGAACAACGGGCCGCCGAAGGGCTGCTTGTCGACGACGCGCAGGTGGGTGCCGGGCACGATGGCGCGCGCGGCGAGGTAGCGCAGGATCTCGGGGTCGGCGTCCGAGATCCGCACCACGGTCGCCTCCGCGCCCGGCTCGAGCGCGCTCAGGCACTCCGTGCGCTCGTCGTGCAGCTCGAGGTCGGCGGACGGGATCGGGTCGCCGTGCGGGTCGTGCGTCGGGTGGCCGAGCTTGTCCGCGATCAGCGCCTCGAGCTCCTCGGAGAGCACGTGCTCGAGGACCTCGGCCTCCTGGTGCACGCGATCCCACGGGACGCCGAGCGACTCGGCGAGAAAGAGCTCGAGCAGCCGGTGGTGGCGCACCATCTCGAGCGCGAGCCGCGTGCCGCGCTCGGTCAGCCGCACCCCGCGATAGCGCTCGTGGGTGACGAGCCCGAGCTCGTCGAGCTTGCGCACCATCCCGGAGGCCGACGCCGGCGTGACGTCGAGGCGCTGCGCGAGCGCGGTCGTGCTGACCGGTGCTCCGTCCTCCTGGAGGGCGTAGATCGCCTTGGCGTAGTCCTCTACGGCCGCGGAGAACTGGGTTTCGCGCGTTGCCACGGATCAGATTATGGCATGCCTAACTTTGATTTCATAAGTCCTAACGAAGAGAGTGCGACAGCGCACAGAGCGATCGACGCGCCGGCCGCGAGGTCGAGCTCGTAGGAGACGACCAGCCCGGCGACGCCCGCCAGAACCGCAAGCCCGGCGGCCAGCGCGAGCGTGGCCGGCAGCCGCGGGGTGAGGTTGAGCGCGGCGGCGGCGGGCGCCAGGATCAGCGCGACGAGCAGCAGGTTGCCGAGCCCTTGCACGGCGGCGACGGTCGTCACGGCCAGCAGGGCGAGCAGCGCGAGGTCGGCGCGCGCAGGCCGGATCCCGAGCGCGTTCGCGCTGCCGCGGTCGAACGCGGTCGCGGTCAGCGCACGGTAGGCCGCGGCCAGCGCGAGCAGCACACCGGCCGCGAGCGCCGCGGCGGCGGCCACGTCGGCGTTCGTGACCCCGAGCAGGTCGCCGAACAGCAACTCGCCGAGCCGCGGCGGCGTCTCGGGCGAGAGCGCGAGGATGCCGCCGAGCCCGAACAGCCCGGAGACGACCACGGCCACGCCGACATCGCCACCGGCGCGCACGTCGCGTGCCACGAGCGCGATCCCGGCCGCCGCGACCAGCACGCCGCCGGCCGCGCCGAGCAGCAGCGGCACCCCCGCGAGCGCGGCGATCACGAGGCCCGGCAGCATCGCGTGCGAGAGCGATTCGGCGGCATAGGCTCGGCGTAGCAGCAGGATCCAGACGCCGAGCGGGCCGCAGGCGAGGCCGACGATGATCGCCTCCGCGAACGCCCGCTGCATGATCCCGCTGGAGAGCATCAGCGCCCGCCTCCGCGGGCCGCGCGGCTCCCGGCGGCGCCGATTCCCGCGCGGGTCCCCTCGGCGGCGCCCATCAGTGGGCGTGACGAGCGCTTCATCGCTCTCCGCCGCGCCCCGCGCGGGTTTCTTCGGCGCCCATCAGTGGTCGTGGTGATGGTGGTGGGAGACGGTCACCGCCTGGCCGGAGCCGTCGAGGATCACCAGCTCGTCGCCGTAGGTCCGGCGCAGCACGTCGGTGCTCAGCGTGGTCGCGGGCGCGCCGAACGCCACCTGACCGTGGTTGAGGCACAGCACGCGCGGCCAGGCGCGCGCCTGCGCGACGTCGTGGGTCGCGACCAGCAGCGCGCGCCCCTCGGCGGTCAGCTCAGCGAACACGCGCTCGATCTGCGCCGCGCTCGGGCGGTCGACGCCCGACAGGGGCTCGTCGAGCAGCAGCACCGGGGCGTCCTGCACCAGCGCCCGCGCGATCAGCACGCGCTGCCGCTGGCCCCCGGAGAGCGTGCCGAAGCGCGTGTGCGCCTGCTCGCCCAGCCCGACCCGCTCCAGCGCGTGCTCGGCCTTCGCCCGATCGGCCCGCGCCACGCGCCGGAACCACGGCGTGCGCCCGTACGCGCCCATCAGCGCCACGTCGTGCGCGCTGACCGGGAAGTCCAGCCGCGCTCCCTCGGTTTGCGGCACGTAGGCGGGCCGGCCGGCCAGCTCCACCTCGCCCGCCCGGAACGGCAGCTCGCCCAGCAGCGCCCGGAACAGCGTCGTCTTGCCGCCGCCGTTGGGTCCCAGCACCGCCGCGATCTCCCCCGCCGCGACCTCGAAGTCGACGCCGCCGAGCACCTCGCGCCCGCGCACGTACCCGCCCCGCAGCGCGCGTGTCGCGACCAGTGCGCTCACGCGACGACCCCTCGCGCCGCCCCGGCGTCCCGCGCACCGAGCCACCTGGAGGAGGTTGCGGCCGCGATGCCGTAGACGAGTGCGCCGAGCACGGCGAGCGCCGGCCCGGGGCCGACGTTGAACGCGTCCGCGATCCAGATCGCGGCGAGGCCTTCGACCGCCGTGAGCGCGAAGGTGAAGAGTTGCTGGCGGCGCAGCGGCGGCTCGAACAGGCGGACCGTGGCGGCCGGGACGGTGAGGACGACCGTCACGAGCAGCGCACCGACGGCGTCGAGGGCCACGACCACGGCGACGGCGACCGCGAGCAGCAGCGCGCGGTCGGCGAGCGCGGTGCGGACGCCGACGGCGCGGGCGCCGTCGGGATCGAAGCCGGTCGCGAGCCAGGCGCGGCGCAGGGCGCGATCGCAGGCCAGCACGGCGACGGCGGCGGCAGCCGTGAGCCAGACGTCGAGCGGCGTGAGCGCGATCAGGGAGCCGAACAGGAGCCGGTCGACGCTCGCGTCCGCGTGGTAGACGTCGCTGGCCAGCACGACGCCGATCGCCAGCGCCGCGACCAGCAGCAGCCCGATCGCAGCGTCCGGGTCGATCCGGCGCGTGCGCTGCAACCGCTCGAGCGCACCCCCGAAGCCGACCGCGCAGACCAGCGCGGCGAGCTGCGCCGGAATCCCCCACGGCCCCGCGACGACGAGCCCGGGAAACGTCGCCGTGCCGATCGCGTGCGTGTAGAACGGCAGCCGCCGCAGCACGACCCACGTGCCGAGCACGCCCGCGATCACGGCCAGCAGCAGGATCTCCACGATCCCGCGCTGGATATAGGGTGCCGCGAGGTCAGGCATCGCTGCCCCCGCGGACGTGCGGCGCCGCCGGCTCAGTATCGCCGATCGCGCGGATCTGCGCCGTGGCCGCGTCAGGCATCGCCGCCCTCGGCGATCCGGTTGTACGGCGCGGCCAGGTCAGGCATCGATGCGGCACTCGACCGCGCCACCGCTGAAGCCGTCCGCGAGCGCGCGGGCGTTGGACTCGATCGAGCCGATGTAGGTCGCCCCATCGGACCCGGACGGGCCGAGCGAGTCCGCCCACAGCGGCGTGCCGACGCGCGCGCCGGCCTCGCGGGCGATCGCGGCTTCGACCTTCGGGTTGACCGAGCTCTCGGCGAAGATCGCCTTCACCCCCGCGCGCCGGATCGTGTCCACGAGCGCGGCCACGTCGCCCGCCGACGGCTGGGCCGCGGTCGAGCGCGACGGGATCACGGTGCCGATCACCTCGATGCCGTAGCGGCGCGCGAAGTAGCCGAGCGCATCGTGGCTGGTGACGAGCTTGCGCTGTGCCGCCGGCACCCGCTCCAGGCACGCGCGCACATCGGCGTCGAGGGTCCGCAGCCGCCGCACGTACGCCGCCGAGTCCTGCGGCAGGCCGGCGCGCGCGAGCGCGGCGCCGATCGCCACCGCCGCCTTCTCCGCCCGCCGCGGGTCCTGCCACCAGTGCGGGTCGTCACCCTCGAGCCCAGCCGCGGCGCCGGCGTCGACGACGTCCTGCTCGTCCACCCCGGCGCTGTCGAGCGCACCGTCGAGCCACTCGTCGACCTCGCCGCCCGAGCGCAGAACGATGTCGGCGTGCGCCAGGGCCTTCACGTCGTGCGGGCGCACCTCGTACTCGTGCGGGTCGGTGTTGGCCTTCAGCAGCGCGGTGACCTCCGCCCCGGGGGCGATGTTGCGCGCCATGTCGGCGAGCTGGGGCGTCGTGGCGACGATCTGCGGGCCGCTCGCCGCCTCTCCCCCGACCCCCCCGCAGGCCGCGACAGACGGCAAGAGCAGGAGCAAGAGTGCGGTCCACCGGGGCATCAGGGCGGCATCTTAGTGAAACTCATTCCCATTTTCTCCCCCGCACCGATTGTCACCATGCTGTGTTGGAGACCACTGATGGACGGTCATCGCCTCACCCGCCGCCAAGCCCTGCGCCTGGGCGCCGGCGCCGCCGCGGTCGGCGCGCTGCGCCTCCCCGAACCCGCCTTCGCCGCCTCCGGGCCGGAGCTGTTCGAGCTCGCCGTCGGCGACGCCACAGCGCGGGTCGCCTCCGCAACCTGGCGCACGACCAAGGTGCTGCGCGCGCCGCGCCGCTTCGACCTGCTCGGGCTCGTCCACCGCCCCAGCGCGACGTTCCAGGCCCAGGTCCGCGCGCGTAGGGCCGGCGGGCGCTGGACGCGCTGGACGCCGCTCCCGCACAGCCACGGCGGCGAGCGCGACCGCACCGACCCCATCTTCACCGGCACCGCCGACGAGCTCCAGCTGCGCCTGCGCGGCACGGCCGCCGGCCTCAGGGTCCGCTTCGTCCGCGCCCTCCCCCACGCTCCGGCGCCCCGCGCCCGAGCGTCTGCCCGTCAGACCGCAGCGCCCGCGATCGTCCCCCGCGCGGCCTGGGGCGCCGACGCCGTGCCGCCGCGCAACCCCGCCGGCTACGGGGCCGTGCAGGCCGCGTTCGTGCACCACACGGTCACGGCGGTCGACTATGCGCCCGCCGACGCACCCGGGATCGTCCTCGGGATCGCGCGCTACCACCGGGACTCCAACGGCTGGAATGACATCGGCTACAACTTCCTCGTCGACCGCTACGGCGTCGTCTACGAGGGCCGCGCCGGCGGCGTCGAGGCCGCCGTGATCGGCGCCCAGGCCCAGGGCTACAACAGCTACTCGACCGGCATCGCCTGCCTCGGCACGTTCATCAACCTGCCGTTCGACGACCCCGCGCTGGAGTCGCTGGCGCGCCTGATCGGCTGGAAGCTGTCGCTGCACGGCGTCCCCGTGCAGGGCCAGGTGACGCTGATCTCGGGCGGCGGTGCGAACAACCGCTACCCGGCCGGCACGCCAGTGGTCTTCGAGCGCGTCAGCGGCCACCGGGACGCCGACGCCACATCGTGCCCCGGCGAGGCGCTCTACGCGCAGCTCCCCGACCTGCGGGCGCGCGCGGCCCGCTATGTGGTCCCGGTCTCGACCGTGACCGTGCGCGCGGCGAGCCAGAAGGGAGTCGCGCCAACCGCGATCTCCGGTGGCGTGCGCTTCGGCGACGGCTCGTCGCCGGGCGGCGTCACGGTCGGAGTCGAGTACACCGCCGCCGGCTCGGCCTGGACGCCGATCACGAGCGCGACCAGCGGCCCGGACGGCAGCTGGGCCACGAGCGCCGTCCTGCCCGCCAGCGGCCAGGTGCGCGCGGTCTTCCCCGGCGACGGCGCGCGCGGCCGGCTCGAATCGGCGCCGGTCCCGGTCCGCGTCGTCCCCAGCATGAGCCTGACGAGCGACAAGCGACGCGCCAAGGCCGGCACGGCGTTCGCGATCTCCGGCACGCTCGCGCCGTCGCAGCGGCGGATCGTCTGCCTACTCGAGCGTCAGGTCGGCTCGCGCTGGGTCCGCGTCCAGCGCAAGCGCATCGACGTCCGCGGCGGCCGCTTCGCGACGAAGGTGCGCCCGATGCGGCCTGGGCTCTATCGCGTCTCGGTCATCGCCGACGGCGTGACGCGGCGCAGGACGCTGCGCGCGCGGCACTAGGTCATCGCTTGAGCCAGTCCGAGAGCTTCTCGGCGGCCTCGCCGGCCTTGTCGCCCGCCTTGCCGACGCCCACGCCGGCCTCCTTGAAGATCGTGCGGAACCTCTCGGCGTAGAAGTCGGCGGCCTCGCCGGCCTCGGCGCGCGCATCGGCCTTGCCGCCGCGCTTGCGGTACTCGCCGTTCACGATGCGGTCATAGTCGCCCGAGCGGACCCACTTCATCAGCTCGCTCACGCGCCGGACCGGGAAGGGATGCGTGACCAGGAGCTGGCTCTGGAAGCGCACGAGCTTGTCCCAGCCCGGCTCCCAGTCCTCGTACTCGTTGGCCTGGCGAACGAACGCGTCGAGGCTCAGCTTGCGCGAGGCGGCGCCGCCGGCGACGACCATCAGCGTCTGGCAGGTCGTCATCGGCGAGCGGTTGACGAGCGTCGCCGCGCGGTCGCAGGTGAGCTCGGCGGCGCGCGACCACTCGAGCAGCGCCAGCTGGATCGCCAGCAGCGGGAACCCGGCGAAGAACGGCAGCCGCATCAGCGGCCCGACGCCGACCTGGATCAGGATCATCAGCGCCGTCGTGTACATGACGTGGTCGGAGAGGATGTGCCCGGCCTCGTGGGCCAGGACGGTGCGTATCTCCTCCTCGTCCAGCGCGTTGACCGTGCCCGAGTTGAGCACGACCATCGGCTTCTGGGAGCCGACCGCCATGGCGTTGATGATCGGCATCTGCGCCATGTAGAGGTTCGGGATCTCGTGGATGTCGAGCCGCGTCAGCGCCGCTCGGTGCGAGGCCCATACGCTGGGCAGCTGATCCTCGCCGAGCTTCACCGCGCTGGCGAGCAACAGTTGCTGGAACGCCCGCTCGTAGCCGTACTCGATCAGCTTGCGCACGACCGTGTCGAGCATCGGGATCTGCTGCAGCGCGGCGGTCGCGGCTCTGTCGGCGGGATGCTCGTACGCCTTGGGCGAGATGTTCACCAGGCGCTGGTCTTCAGGCAATTCCATGCGGCTCAAGGTAGCCGGTCCTTGACGCGGATCACGAGCTGCAAGCCGCTCCAGATCGCGTCGATCGCGGCCACCTTGTTGTCCACGAGCCGGTTGGCGATGGCGAGCTCGCGCACGACGTCCTCGGTCAGGTCCGTCGGCTGCTTCGACGCCCGCTTGGGCCACGCGATCCACAGCCGCGCGTTCTGCTGCATGTGGTCGCGCAGCGCCGGCATCCGGCGCTCGAGCTCGCGGCGCTCGGTGTGGAAGCTGAGGATCACGTCCGCCAGGCCCTGCGCGCGGCGGATGACGTCGACGCCCTCGAGCTCGAAGCCCGCGGGCGCGCCGAGCACCAGCACGCGGCTCTCCGGCTTGATCCCGAGCTTGCGGGGCAGCGGGGTTCCGGAGTAGCCGGCGCTCAAGCGTCCGCGACCTCGGCGATCACCTTCGAGACCTGCGCGCCCTGCCAGGCCAGCGGCGAGGCGCCCTCGTCCTCGGACACGAGCTTCGCGCCCGGGATCGCCTCGGCGTAGCGCTCGCCGACCGCGTACGGGTGCTCGGGGTCGGCTTCGTCGCGGCTGGCGACGATCACCGTCGGCGCGTCGATCGCGTTGAGGTCGCCCCAGTCCTCGAACGGGTGCGAGCGCGGGACGGCCTGGAGCGCGTCGGCGAGCGCTTCGGGATGGGCGTGCGCCGAGAGCCGCTGGTGCAGCACGCGGTCGATCGTCTCGTGCCACTTCTCCGGCGCCTTCGGCGTGCCATAGGCCTTCACGAAGCCTTCGACGCCGCCGCTGCGCAGCCCTTCGGCGAGCGAGTCCCAGCGCTTGAAGTCCCGGCTGTCGTTCGGGTCGAACGCCGGGGTCAGGAGCACGAGCCCGGCGACGCGCTCAGGGTGCTGGAGCGCGAACGTGACAATCGTGTGGGCGCCCATCGATGCGCCGGCGAGCACGGCGCGCTCGAGCTCGCGGTCGTCGAGCACCGCCAACAGGTCGGATGCGAGCCGGTCGTAGCTGTAGTCCTCGCCGGGATCGGACTGCCCGTGGGCGCGCGCGTCGTAGGCGATCACGCGGTGGCCGGAGCGCTCGAGCGCGCGTGAGCCCATCACGACATAGCGGCGCGTCGCGGTCAAGCCGTGGAGCAAGACGACCGGCGTGCCCTCGCCGTCCTCGGCGCCGGAGAGGGTGACGCCGTCCGCATCGATGCTCAGATCCATGGCGTCTATCCTCGCAGCGTGCCCATCGACGCCACCGAGCAGACCTTCGAGCGCGACGTCATCCAGCGCTCCTTCGAGCAGCCCGTCGTCGTCGACTTCTGGGCCGAATGGTGCGGTCCCTGCCGCTCGCTCGGGCCGGTGATCGAGAAGGCCGTGGAGAAGCGCAACGGGCAGGTCTCGCTGGTCAAGGTCGACACCGACGCCAACCCGCGGCTCTCGCAGGCGTTCGCGATCCAGTCGATCCCGGCGGTGAAGGCGTTCAAGGACGGCAAGGTCGTCGACGAGTTCATCGGCGCGCTGCCGCCCGCTCAAGTCGAGCGCTTCCTCGACCGGATCGTCCCGTCCGAGGCCGACGCGCTGGTCGCCTCGGGCACGGAGGCGGACCTGCGCCGCGCGCTGGAGCTCGAGCCCGGCCGCGCCGACGCGTCGCTCGCGCTCGCTCGGCTGCTGGTCGCCTCCGGCGATCGCGAGGGCGCGCTGGAGCTGCTCGGCAACGTCGCCGGCTCGTTCGCCGCGGAGGGCCTGGCCGCGCGCTTGCGGCTGGCCGATGACGTCGAGTTGGCGCCGGCCTTCGCCGCGCTGGACGAGGGGCTGACCGAGCAGGGGCTCGACGCCCTGATCGCGGCCATGCCCGGCAGCGACGACGACCGCAAGGACGCCCTGCGGCAGGTCGTGGTCGGCGTGCTCGACGAGCTCGGCCCCGCGCACCCGCTGGCGCGCGACGCGCGGCGCAAGCTCGCCGCTGCGCTGTACTGAGAGCTGCGCGGTAGGACCGGCGAACTGCGCCGGTAAAGGAGGTGGTGCGGCCCGCGTGGCCGGCGGTCCCTCTTCCGCGCGGCCGGCGAACTGCGCGTGCGTCCCCTAAGCGGGGACGAGTGACCACCGGCCACGAGCCAGAGCGGCCACGCGCCATGTGGTCACTAACCGTTGCTGTACAACGATAAGTGACCACGCGCGGCTTGTCCGAGCCGCACGTGCCACGCGGCGCCTCGCGCAGCGCCGCGCCGCTGATCCGACCACTCCCTTACCGGCGCAGTTCGCCGGCAGCAAAGACACCGTCGAGCTACAGCGGGAGCGCGAGTTGCCCCACCGGCGCGGCCGGCGCCGGCGGCCGGTCGGGCTCGAGGTCGTCGAACGCGGCCAGCCGCACGCCGAGCAGCCGCACGGGCTGCGGAGGCGCGTACGCGCGCAGCAGCTCGAGCGCCGTGTCCGTCACGAGCGCCGTGTCGTTCGTCGCATCCGCGAGCGTCCGGGCGCGGGTCACCGTCGTCCAGTCGGCGAGCCGGACCTTGATCGCCACCGTCCGGCCCTGTCGCGACTTGCCCCGCAGACCTTCACAGAGCTCACGCGAGAGCGTGCGCAGGATCTGCTCGAGCTCCTCGTGCGACGCGATGTCCGTGTCGAAGGTGCGCTCGGTCGAGACGGATTTCGCCGCGCCCGACTCGGTCTCGACCGGCGAGTCGTCGTGGAACGTCGCACGGGCCTTCAGGTAGCGCGCCGTGCGGTCGCCGAAGCGCGCCGCGAGCTGCGCTTCGTCGGCTTCCTGCAGCTGGGCGACGGTGGCGTAGCCGAGCTCGGCCAGGCGCTCGGCGGTCTTGGGGCCGATGCCCGGCAGCCGGCGCGTCGGCGCCGGCGCGAAGCGGATGCAGGCCTCCTCGCGGCCCATGGCGACGAAGCCCGCCGGCTTGCCGAGGTCCGAGCAGCACTTCGCGATCAGCCGGTTCGGGCCGACGCCGACCGAGATCTGGATCCCGGTCTTCTTGCGCACGTCGTCGATCAGCTCGCGCACGACGCGCAGCGGCTTCTCTATCCCGGTGAGGTCGGCATAGGCCTCGTCGAGGCCCATCGCCTGCAGGCGCTCGAGCCGCTCGCGCACCAGCGCCCACACCTCGCGCGACTTTTCGCGGTACGCGGTGAAGTCGGGCGGGATCACAATCGCCGTCGGGCAGAGGCGGCGCGCCTGCGAGGCCGGCATCGCCGAGCCGACGCCGAACGTGCGCGCCTCATAGGACGCCGTGGTGACCACGGCGCGCGGCCCGGAACCGGCGACGATCACCGGCTTGCCCTTCAGCTCCGGGCTCTTGAGCAGCTCGACCGTGGCGTAGAACGCGTCGCAGTCGAGGTGGGCGATGACGCGCTTCGGAGCCACTCCCACGATGGTAAGAGCGGCCCCGGACGCACGTATGTTCGCCCTTAGTGCGTGACCTGGATCGGCCCGTGGCCGCTGAAGCCCAGCCGGCGCGCGGTGGCGGCGGTGAGGTCGTACTCGCGCCCGCCGACGTAAGGCCCGCGGTCGATAACGCGCACGCGCACGACACGGCCGCGGTGGCGCAGCGTCACCTTCGTCCCGCACGGCAGGGTCTTGTTGGCGACCCCGACGGTGCCGTAGCCGAGCCTGCCGCCGCAGCCCAGCTTGTTGCCGTACAACCCTGGGCCGTACCACGACGCGAGCGCGCGCCGATAAACATTCACCCGCCCGATCGTCCGCTTCCGACCCGCGCCCGTGCGGACGCGCGCGCGGGCGCTCAGCGCGCCTCGCACGCGCTTGCGCAGCACGTAGCGGCCGGCGGCGTCGGTGCGGTCGCGGTCGAGGGTCACCCAGCGGCCGCGCCGCTGGATCTGCAGTCTTGCCGTCCCGGGCGCCGCGAGGCGGCCCTTGACGGTCACACGGTTGCCGGCCTGGACGTTCAGTCGCTTGGCGCTGACGCCGACTTGAGCAGCATCAGCCGCGGCCGGGACAACGGCCGCCGTGGTCGTAGCCGTGAGGCACAGTGCACCGGCGCGCAGCGCGCGGCGCAGCGTGGATCGCGACATCGATCCTCCTGTATTCCAACGTCCGCGCCAGGTCTGCCTGCAGGGCTTTCACGGTGATCCCCGCGCGCTTCTTCCCGAAGCGCTTGCCGTTCTAGGGATCCCCCACCCGCGAGCACTTCGTGCGCCCGCGGCTCGGCTTGGCCGAACGAGCGCAGCAGGTAGCAGGCGAGTCAAACGGCGAGCGCGAACTCGTCGCGCAGGCGTGCCAGCCCGAGCCGGATGCGGCTCTTGGCGGTCCCCAGCGGGACCTGCGCCCGGCGGGCGATCTGGTCGGCGGTGAGCCCGCCCCAGTAGGCGAGGACGATCGCTTCACGCTGCGCCTCGGGCAGCTTGCCGAGCGCCTCGCGGATCTCCGCGCGGTCCTGATCGCGCTCCGCCAGCACCGCGGGATGCTCCTCGACGCGCGGCTCCCCGTCGTCCCAGGTCAGCTTGAGCCGCTCGGCCGCGCGGCCGCGGACCTGGCTCTCGCGCCACAGGTCGAGCGCGCGCGAGCGGCCCATCAGCCTGAGGTAGGTTCCGAGATCGCCGCGGGCGGGGTTGTAGGACCCCGGGCGGCGCCACACGCGCAGGAAGACGTCCTGCACGACGTCCTGGGCCTGCGCGGCGTCGCCCAGGATCCGGAAGGCGGCGGTGTAGACGGCGCGATGATGCTCGTCGAAAGCGCGGCGGAGGGCCTGCGGATCGGCCAGATCACTTGTCACAAGGAACGTTATACACGATGTTGAAGGTTTCGAAACAGACCGCCGTGACAGAATCCGGACGCGGATGGACCGGCTGACCGGACTCGACGCCTCGTTCCTCGCCTTCGAGAAGGACGGCGCGCACATGCACGTCGGCTCGGTGCTGGTGTTCGAGGGCCCGACGCCCGACTACGACGCGTTCGTCGCGCACATCGAGCGCGGGCTGCATCTCGTGCCGCGCTACCGGCAGCGGCTCGCGTTCCCGCCGTTCGGGGTCTCGCGCCCGGTGTGGGTCGACGATCCGCACTTCAACGCCACCTACCACCTGCGGCACACGGCGCTGCCGCCGCCGGCCGGCGACGACGAGCTGCGGCGGCTCGCCGGGCGCGTGTTCTCACAGCAGCTCGATCGTGAGAAGCCGCTGTGGGAGATCTGGCTCGTCGACGAGCTCGCCGACGGGCGCTTCGCGCTGATCTGCAAGACCCACCACGCGCTGGTGGACGGGATCTCGGGCGTGGACATCCTGACCGTGCTGTTCGACATCACGCCCGACGCGCCGGAGCCCGAGCCCGGCCCGCCGTGGACGCCGCAGCCGTTGCCGAGCGGCGCGGAGCTGCTCGGGCACGCGCTGGCGGAGCGGGCGACCGCGCCGGTCGGGCTCGTGCGCTCGGTGCTCGCGCATCCCGATCGCGCCGGCGCCGACGCCGGTCGCTCGGTCGCCGGGCTCGCCTCGATGGCGGCGGCGGGGATCGCGGGCGCGCCGCCGTCGCCGCTCAACGTCCGGATCGGGCCGCACCGGCGCTTCGCCTGGGTCACGGCGGACCTGGCGCAGTTCAAGGCGATCAAGGACGCGCTCGGCGGGACGATCAACGACGTCGTCCTGACCGTCGTCGCCGGCGCGTTGCGGGCGCATCTGTTCCGGCACGGGCGCGACCCCGAGGGGCTCGAGCTCAAAGCGATGGTGCCGATCTCGGTGCGCGCGGACGCGGCTCGGGGCGCGCTCGGCAACCAGGTCGCGGCGATGTACGCGCCGCTGCCGGTCGGGCTCGAGGACCCGATCGAGCGCTACCGCTCCGTCCACGGCGCGATGAAGGGCCTCAAGGAGTCCGGCCAGGCGGTCGGGGCGCAGGCGATCACGCGGCTGGCCGACGCCGCCGCGCCGACGGTGCTCAACCAGGCGGGGCGGCTGCAGTCGCGCCAGCGCTTCTTCAACCTGACCGTGACCAACGTGCCCGGGCCGCAGCTGCCGCTGTACGTCATGGGCCGGCGGCTCGAGGCCTTCTATCCGAAGGTCCCGCTGGTGCTCAACACGGCGCTCGGGATCGCGATCATGTCCTACGACGGGCAGATCTCCTTCGGGTTGCTCGGCGACTACGACGCGCTGGCGGACATCGACGAGCTGGCCGCCGATCTCGACCGCGCGATCACGGAACTGGCCGCGGCCGCCGGCGCCGGGCCGGTCGCCAAGCGACGGCGGCGCGCGCCGTCGCGCGCGTGAAGCGCGTCCTGATCGTGCTCGCGGTGGTGGGAGTCGTCGCGGCGGCTGCATCGCGCTGATCACGGTGCTGGTGGCGCAGGACTCGAGCGAGGTGGACAGCTCGTCGGGACCGGGGGTCCTCGAGCCCGACCGCGGCGCGCGGCGGCTGGGCGACGATGCGCCGCCGACGCCCGTCTCTCCCCCGGCCGACCCGCCGACGAGCGGGCCGCACCGCCCCGAGCCGGTCACCCGTGACGCGACCGAGCTCTCCGAGGACCAGTTGCTCGAAGCGCTGGCGCTCGGCAACGTCGTGATCGCTTACGACACCGCCGATCCGCCGGCGGAGCTGCTGGCACTCGCAGCGCGACGTGTCCGGGCCGTTCGACCCCGGGCTGGCGGCGGCCGGGCAGGCGGTGATCCTGGCGCGGCGTCCGGGCGTGCCGGGCGTGGTGGCGCTGGCGTGGCGGCGCAAGCTCGAAGCATCCGGGCCGGACGACCCGCAGCTGCACGAGTTCGCCGAGGCCTACCTCGGGCCAGGGCGCCAGTACGCCGCGGTGACGCGCACGAGCGCGCACAGGCGGCCGGCGTCGTCGGTGACGTCGACCTCCCAGACCGCGGTCGTGCGGCCGCGGTGACGGCGCCGCGCGGCGACGTGGATCGTGCCCTCGGTGATCGGGCGCAGGAAGCTCGTCTGGTTGGAGATCGCGCGGCCTTCGGTGACCGTGAGCGCGTCGGCGATCGTCGCGTAGACGCCGCCGTGCACGAGCCCCAGCGGCTGGCGTAACGCGTCGGTCACCGGGAGGCGCGCCCGGACCTCGCCGTCCGAGCGTTCCAGGATCTCGATGTCGAGCAGGGCCGTCATGTCCACTACGCTAGGCCGCAGTATGCCGCCGCGCAGCCGCGCCACCGCGCTCGACGCCGCGCGCCGACCAGCGCGCCGCCGTCGAGCGGTTCTCCGCCAGGGCCGGAGCTACGGCGAGCTCGCCGACCTGCTCGGGATGCCTGAGGAGACGATCCGGGCCCGTGCGCGCAGCGGGCTGGCCGGGCTCGCCCCGGACCTGCCGGCGCCCGCGCGCGCCGGCGAGATCGCCGACTGGCTGCTCGGCCAGCAGGCCGAGGCCCACGCCGCCCGCACCCGCGCGCCGTGATGCTGCGGCCGCGCAGAAGTGGGCGTCCACGGTGGCCGAGCCGCTGCGCGCCGCCCCGGGCGGCGACGCGGCCGCCGTTGCCGACCGGCGATCGGGGGGCGAACGGGCGCGTGGCGCTGGAGAAGGGCGCGGTGGGCGGCGACGAGGCTGCGAACAAAGCCGGCGGTGCGGCGGCGAGCTGGCGCGAGAGGCGGGACGCCGGCGCGCGGTGGCGGTGAGCGGCCGGGGGCGGCGGCGACGGCGACCCGGACGGGCGGCGACGAGGCGGCGAGCGCACTCGCCCGCGCCGCCGGCCGGCGAACCCGCGCCCGCCGACGCCCCGCGTCGCGCGGCGCTCGTCGGCTCGGTGGCGCGATCTTCTCGGCGCGGCGGTCGTGCTCGTCGGCTGGTGCTCGCGTTCGTCCTCACCCGCGGCGACGACCCCGAGCCGGCCGCGCAGACCGAGGCGACCGCCACGGCCACCGCCACCCGCGGCGGGCGCCAACGACATCGTGCTCAAGGGCCCGGCGGGCTCCAACGCGGTCGGGCTGATGCGGCTCTTCGAGGCCAACGACGGGACGGTCCGATTCGCGGTCGCCGCCCAGGGCGTCACGCCCAACGCGTCGGCAGACCTATTCGCTGTGGTTCCGCGGCGAGGACGGCTCGGCCCAGCTGCTCGGCGATGTCAAGGACCCGGTCGCGAAGAACGGCGAGCTGACGTCCGCGGGCCCGGCAACGACGACGTCGACGAGTTCCCGCAGTGGTTCACCAAGTACGACACGATCCTCGTGACGCTCGACGGGGAGGGCGCGAAGGAGCCCGGCAAGGTCATCCTCAGCGGAGACCTCCAACGCTGGCTAGAGACGCTCGTGAGGAAGGCGCGCTCGGTTCGTTCTCGGTCAAGGCCAGCGCGGCCCAGTAGGCGTCGCTCGCCTCCTCGTGGCGGCCGAGCCGGCGAGAGGAGAGGAGGGGGTCGCGCCCGACCTCCTCCAGCGCCAGCTCGGGCCCGGACACCATCGCCACCACCACCGCGCGGTTCAGCGCCACCACCGGCGACGGCCAGACGCCCAGCAGCGCGTCGTAGAGCACCAGCAGTTGCGGCCAATCCGTGTCCTCGTAGGTCGGCGCCTGGGCGTGCAGCGCGACGATCGCGGCCTGCAGCGTGAAGCGGCCCGGCGGCCCCGCCCGCAGCGCGGCCACGACCAGCCGGTCGGCCTCGGCGATCTGCGCCGCGTTCCACGACAACCGATCCTGTTCGCGCAACCGCAGCAGCCGCCCGGACAAGTCCACGCGGGTCGCGGCCCGCGCCGCATGCACGAGCAGCAGCGCGAGCAGCCCCGCAACCTCGCGCTCATCCGGGAGCAGCGCGTGCAGCATGCGGGCGAGGTCGAGCGCGCGCTCGGCCACCTCGACGCGCACCAGCGCCTCGCCCGACGGCGCGGCGTGCGCGGTCGTCGAGAGCAGGTGCACGACGGTCAGCACCGCGTCCAAGCGCTCGGCGAGGTCCTCGGGCCCCGGCACGACGTACGGGATCCCGGCCGACGCGATCTTCTTCTTCGCCCGCGTCAGGCGCGCCGCCATCGTCGGCTCACTGACCAGGAACGCGTGTGCGATGTCGTGCGTCGCCACGCCGCACACGAGCCGCAGCGTCAACGCCACCTGCGCCTCGCGCGCCAGCGCGGGGTGACAGCAAGTGAAGACAAGCCGCAGCCGGTCGTCGGGGATCGCGCCGGGTTCTTCGAGCGTCATTTCGGTCGCTTCGGGCTCGAGTAGCAGCGGCAGCTTGCCGCGCAGCGTCCTGCCACGGGCCAGCACGTTGAGCGCGCTGCGCCGGGCGGCCGTGGTCAGCCACGCGCCCGGGCGCGACGGGACGCCGTCGCGCGCCCACGCTGACAGCGCGGACACGTAGGCCTCCTGCACCGCGTCTTCGGCGGCGTCCAGGTCACGCGTCACGCGCACCGTCGCGGCGAGCACGTAGGCCCACTCGCGCCGGTGCGCGTCGGCCACCGCGCGCTCGATCGACGTCAGAGCACCTCGAGGCCGAGCAGCGGCCGGACCTCGACGCCGCCCTCGACGATCGGGGTCATCCGCGCCAGCGCGAGCGCATGGTCGAGGTCGCGGGCCTCGATCACGAACACGCCGCCGAGACCCTCCTTGGTCTCCATGAACGGCCCGTCGGTGAGCAGCTCGCCGCGGATCACGGTCGCGGTCGACTGGTCCTGTAGCGCGAGCCCGAGCAGCACGCGCCCGCCGGCCGCGGCGATCCGGTCCGGCAGCGAGCCATGGCCCTCCATCACCTCCGGCGGGAGCTCCTCGACCGGCACGCCCTCGAAGATCAGC
>CAVWJU010000015.1:0-203811 GCA_963755275.1 uncultured Solirubrobacteraceae bacterium
TAGGAGGCCGGACAGGACAGCTCCATGCGTTCTCAATACGAAGAAAAGGGCAATGCTCGCGCTAGCCGGCACAGGACAGGACATCCTCACTAGCTCGCAAAAACAAGAAGCCCGGCGCGTGGCCGGGCTCGTTGTGATCGCGTCGATCAGTTGGCCTTGCCGGTCTCCACGATTATTGCTTTAGGGCGGCCGGCCATAAACCTGGCACTTCGCTCACGACTGAAGGCGTGCTGCCTGCGGTCAGGCCGCTCTCTCCTAAATAGCCGGTACGGTTACAGCTCGAGCCCGACGTGGGTGCGCTTGCTTGATGCGCCGGTTGACGCTCAAGAGTCGCTAGCACGAAGACTCCAACCCCAACACCGGCCTCTCTCGGACCGCCGCTACGCATACGCGACCTGCGAGATCTTCGATATGACCTAGATGGATGATGGCCCCGCATTCCACGGGTGCGCAGAGTGGCTCGCGCAGTTTTGCGGACTGCGCCTGGACTGATGCTGACGAGCTGATTCGCCTTGTTTACTGCGCCGTGCCTATAGCGCATGCGGGCCCAGGTCGAGCAGGTGCAGTAGCTCAGTCTGAGAGTGGACTCCGCACTTCGTGAAGACTTGCTTCAGGTGCGAACGCACGGTATTCACGGACAGACCCAGCTGCTGCGCCGTCTGTTCGACCGACTGTCCCTCGAACAGGAAAGTGGTGACGGCGGCCTGAGCAGCGGTCAAACCGTAGAGGCCGCGCAGCACCGCGTGTGAGATGACGCGCTCGCAGTGTGTGTCGAAAATGTGAATGAGCACCGCTGCGGGTTTGGTCGCCCCGCTGCGTAGGGGCATGACCAGGACACGATCGGGGCGTGAACCGTTGCAACGGTTCAGGTGCGCGACGGAGCCGTGCGGCGTGGTGGATGCTGACGAAAGCGCGGCGAGCAGGCGGGTGAGCTGATCGTCGACGCAGGGATCGACAAACTCGAGGCGGCCGTTGCGTACACGGATCGCCTCCTTCGTGTCGAGGATCCGCCGCGCGTGGAGGTTAGCGTCGATGACGGCGCCGTCGGCGTCGATTGCGATGACCCCCCGATCGAAAGTGTCGAGGATCAGTCGGCCCAGGCTACCGAAGCCGGCAGGGGCGTGATCCGCGATAGCAGGCTCCCCGCCCGTGAGGGTGCCATTCCCGTCGGCACCGTTCCGAGAACTGCTTTTCTGTAAAGGGCGGCGGCGGCGCTCGATGCCGTTCCACTCAACGGTGACCCGCGACGGGTCGTCCTTATCCGTCATCTAGCACTGCTGCGAGTGCACGGTGCAGACCAGATCGAAGCAGATTTCCGAAGCCCCACGGATTACACCTTCGTACGACGAACGTACCGTTTAAGGCGTCGCATCCTAGACGAGGTACCATGTGCCGACCCTGCATTCGGGGACAGTTATTTGTCCTTACGGGACGGCCCGTGAACCTCTCACCGCGGGCCGATCAGCCGCTCGAGATCCAGCACGGCCCAGCGCTCGCACGTATGCGCAATTCCTTGCAGCAGTTTGAGGCCATATACGACGAGCAGATTCGTCGGTCCTATCGGTGGGACCTCTGGGGCGCCGCCTATGTCATGAACGGGGGTTGCTGTGATGATGAGATTGCCGAGCTCGAGTTGTTTGGGTAACTTGGCCCTGCAACTCTACGAGCCGGCGCGCGGCGCCTCAACGCGGGCCGACACGGTACAATGTGAACGCGTCGCCGAGGAATGGCTACACGATGGGTAAATGAAGGCGTATGCGACCTTCGATGAAGACCACAGGTCGGTCTCCAAAGAATCAGGCGATCATCCGCGCGCTTCGGAGGTTCGTGAAACGCATTGAGCCCAAGCTGAGCGAGACCGTGAAGTGGGGAAACGGGTGTTGGATCGGAGGTAAGGGACCCGTAGCATACGTGTACTCCGATACGGAGTATATGCGGGATTGGTCTTCTTCAGCGGATCCCAAAGATCCGAAGGGATTGCTTGAGGTAAGGCCACCGGCGCCCGTCAGCGCGGCCGCCAGCTCGCCCTCGCCCGCGCCCACCTCGAGCACGCGGGCGGGCGGCGGTGGGAGCGCGGCGCGCACGTAGGCGATCGGCGTCAGGTGCCGGACGGCTCGACGATCCCGTGCTCGTAGGCGAAGACCACGGCCTGCACCCTGTCACGCAGCCCGAGCTTCATGCAAGACCCGCGCGACGTGCGTCTTGACCGTGGCGTCGCCGACGATCAGCTCGCTCGCGATCTCCTGGTTGGAGAGGCCGCGCGCCATCAGCTGCAGGACCTCGAGCTCGCGCGCGGTCAGCTCCTGCAGCGCTGGCGGCGGCGGCGCGGTCGCGACACGGCGCCGAAGGCCTCGATCACCCGCTGCGTGACCGCGGGGTCGATCAGCGCGTTGCCGCGGCGACCGTCCGGACGGCGCCGATCAGCTGCTCGGGCGGCGAGACCTTGAGCAGGAAGCCGCTCGTGCCGCGCGCAGCGCCTCGTAGAGGTACTCCTCCTCGTCGAAGGTCGTGAGCACGACCACCTTCGGCGGGTCGTCGGTGGCCAGCAGCCGTCGCGACGCCTCGAGCCCGTCGAGCACCGGCATGCGGATGTCCATCAGCACGACGTCGGGTGCGTGCGCGCACGACGCCGAGCACCTCCTCGCCGTCGGCGGCCTCGCCGACGACTTCGATGTCGGCCTCGGCTTCGAGCACCATCTTCAGCCCGGCGCGCACGAGCGCCTGGTCGTCGGCGACGACGACGCGGATGCACAGCGGAAGCCTCGCACGAACGCGGAAGCCGCCGCCGGACACCGGGCCCGCGTCGAGCTCGCCGCCGAACAGCGCGGCGCGCTCGCGCATGCCGACGATTCCGTGCGCCGGAGCCGGGCGTGGCCGCGCGGCCGTTGACCCGCGCGCCGTCGTCGCGGACCTCGAGCTGCAGGTCGCGCCGTAGCTCACGGTCACGCCGACGGTCGCCCCGGGCGCGTACCGGAGCGCGTTCGTCGACCCTCCTGCACGATCCGGTAGGCCGACATGTCGAGGCCCGGCGGAGCTCGGCCGGCTCGCCCTCGACGCTCAGCGTCGCGTCCAGACCGGCGCTGCGGACCTGCTCGACGAGCTCGTCGACGCGCCGCAGCGACGGCGAGGGCGCGAGGTCGGGCTCGCTCTTGCGCAGGATCCCGAGCATCCGGTGCAGCTCGCCGACGGCCTGGCGGCCGGTCTGCTCGATCCCGGCCAGCGCCTCGCGCTCGCGTTCGCGCCCGGGTCCGAGCCGAGCAGCCGGCGTACGCCGCCGGCCTGCAGGACCATCACCGAGACGCTGTCGGCGACGGCGTCGTGCAGCTCGCGGGCGATCCGCGCGCGCTCGTCGGCGACCGCGGCGCGGGCCTGCTCCTCGCGCTCGAGCTCGACCCGCACGACGTGTCGTTCGGCCGCCACCCGGCGCTCCTCGGCCCGTGCAACATCCGGCCGAGTCCCACGCCAGCAGGTAGAAGCCGCACTGCGCGGCCGCCTCGGCGACCTCGTCGATGCGACCGGAGCCGAAGTCGAGTGCGACGTAGGCGACGCCGATCGCGTAGCCGAGCAGCGCCGAGCCGCAGCCGCAGCTGGTAGGCGACCGTGAACATCAGGATCAGCTCGGCCAGGAACGGCGACAGCGGATCGGTGTCGTAGGTCGCGTCGTGCGCGAGCGCCTGCACGGCGACGACCGCGGTCAGCGCGACCAGCGGCGAGCGGCGCCGGAACGCGACCGCGCGCCATTGACCACGGCCGCCGTCAGCCAGCGGCCGGTGTTGTCGCGCGCCAGCGCCTCGAGCACGCCGAGCAGGCGATCGGCAGCGCGATCGCGAGGTCGATGAGCTGGGCGCGGTCGACTCGCAGGCCGCGCACGCTAGCGGTGCCGCGCCGCGGGCTTCGTCGTCCTCGATGATGATCGCGGCGTCCGCCGCGCGGGGAGCGCGAATCGCCGCGCCGGGCGACGACGGGTGACGAAACCGCCCGTAGCGTGCCGTCGATGCTCACCGACCCCGCCGCTTCAGCCGCATCATCGCCGCTGTCGCCCTGATTCTCGGCCCCATCGTCGTCCTCGCCGGCATGATCGCCACGCCGTGGGAGGACGAGGCCACCACGGCCAGCTACCACGACGCGCTGGCCGCCCACGCCTCCCAGGCCAAGGTCTCCGCCACGCTGCTGCACTTCGGCTTCGTGCTGCTGCTCCCGGCTGCACTGGGCCTGATGCACCTCGCCCGCCGCGCGACGCCCAAGCTCGCGCACATCGGCGGCCTGCTCGCCGTCGGCGGCCTGGCCACGCTGCCCGGCCTGCTCGTGACCGACTTCTACGACCTCGCGCTGGCGCAGGCGCTGCCGCGGGCGCAGTCGGTCGCGATCGCCGACGCCGCGGCCGAGGGCTGGGCCCCGGCGCTGATGTTCATGTCCGGCGTGCTGCCGGTGTTCGTCGGCACCGTCGTGCTCGTCGTCGCCGCCTGGCGTGCCGGCGTCGCCCAGGGCTGGATGCCGTTCGCGCTGACCGTCGGCTGGCTGGCGCCGCTCGTGTCCGGCACGGGGCTGCTCCCGGCGGTCGCGGGCGCGACGCTGCTCGGCGCCGTGTTCGGCACGATCGGCGTCAAGGTCGCCCGCATGAGCGATCAGGCGTGGGCCGAGCGCCCGGCGCTCGCGATCCGCGCGAAGGCGCCGAAGATCGCGGTCGAGAGCGCCGCCTGAGCGGGAGATGGCGGGCGTCCGCGGCGCGGGCGCCCGCCTCGGTCACTCCCGCCGGCGCCAGCACGTCGCCCCACGCGGCGTACCAGTGGTCGAGCGCCTCGGCGTCGACCTCGGGGTGGAACTGGACGCCCCACGCGCGGCGGCCGAGGCGGAAACCTTCCGCCCGGCCGCCTCGCGGCCGTTGCAGCAGCTCGACCGCGCCCGGCGGCGGCTCGAAGCCGTCCTCGTTCCAGTGCAGGGCGTGCGCGCCGGCCGGGAGGTGCCCGAGCACCGGGTCGGGCGCCAGCACGCGGATCGGCGCCCAGGTGACGAGCCGGCGCGGCAGGCGCGAGGCCTCGCCGCCGTGCGCGTAGGCCAGCAACTGGGCGCCGAGGCACACGCCGAGCAGCGGGATCTCGCGCGCGACGGCCTCGCGCATCAGCTCCGCCTCGGGCTCGAGCTCCGGCTCCCAGGCCGACTGCTCGCCGCCGAGCGAGACGACGGCGTCGACCGCGTCGAGGTCCGGCAGCGTCCCGAAGTGCTCCTCGACCGGCCCGAGCGGCGCGCGCGGCGTGGCCCAGGAACGGCTGCTGCAGATGATGGATGACGCGCGATGCGCGGGCGCAGGACGTCACGGCGCCAGCACGCGGGCGGCGATTCCGGCCTGGGTGGCCCGCCCGACCGCCGCCGATTCGCCGCTGGTGAGGACCGCGAGCGCGACCCGGCGGCCGGCGCGCTCCAGTAGCGCGACCTGGTGCTCGATCCCCTCGCGCCAGCCGCTCTTGAAGAACACCGTGAAGTGACGGGCGGCGGCGACGGGGACGATTCCCCAGCGCTGCGGGGCGATCACGCCGGCGAGCAGCTCGCGGGCGTAGGCGCGGTGGCGCGCGGGGACGAGCCGGTCGATGCGCAGGAAGAACCGGGCCTGGTCGGCGGCGGTGATGCGGGTCTCATACAGCGCGCCGACGCCGAGGAAGTGGCGCATGCGGGCGGCGCGGGCCACGGCCTGCAGCCCGAGGTCGCCGACGCCGTCGTAGACCTTGTCCGCCGCCTTGTTGTCCGAGGCGGTGATCATCGGCCCCAACAGCGCCTTCTCGCCGCCGCTGAGCGAGCGGCGGGGCGCGCGCCGCAGGACGGCGACCAGCAGCATCGCCTTCGTCACGCTCGCCGAGCGGAACTGCGCGTCGACATTGACGCCGCGCAGCCGGCCGTCCTCGGTGACGATCGCGAACGCGACCTGGCCGGGGCGCGTAGCGGCGAAGCGCTGCGCGGCCTCGATGCCGGCGGCGGTGACCAGCTTCGGCTCGGTCCGGCGGGCCGGCTGCTCGTTGTCGCCGGTGACCGCGACGGCGAGCGCCATCGCGGCCGTGGCGAGGAGTGCGTCTAGGCGAGGTCGTTGCGGATCTGGAGGGGCGGGGCGCCCGGCTCGGCGGCGACCGGCGCCTCCTCGGGGGCGCTCGTGGGCGGCTCGATCCCGAGCGTCTGGGCCAGCTCGCCGGACTCGTACATCTCGGTCACGATGTCGCAGCCGCCGACCAGGTCGCCCTTGACGAACAGCTGCGGGATCGTCGGCCAGTTCGAGATCGCCGACAGCTCCTGGCGGATCCGCGGGTCGGGCAGGATGTCGACCGCGGCGTAGGTCGCGCCGAGCGCGTCGAGCGCGGCGACGGTGCGGGCGCTGAAGCCGCACATGGGCTGCTCCGGGCGGCCCTTCATGAAGAGGATGACTTCGTGCTCGGAGATCGCCTTCTGGATCTCGTCGCGCATGGCGTTCGTGGTGCTCACGGTCTATTCCGCCTTGGTCTCGAGGGACAGGGCATGGATGGGGCCGCCGATGTCGGTCCCGAACACCGCGTACACACGGCGGTGCTGCTCGATGCGGCTCATCCCCGCGAACTCGCTCGCCACGACCGTGGCGCGGAAGTGATCGCCGCCGCCCGTGAGGTCGGTGACGGAGGCGGTGGAACCGGGGATCGCGGCCTCGATACGCTGCTTGAGGTCGTCCGTGGAGGGCATCTGGCTAAGAGCGTAGCGGTCGCTACACTTCGGGAAGTATTGGCTGGACCACCACGGGAGTTCGACACGTGATCAGCTTCACCGAGATGGGCGCAGAGAAGGTGCATGAGTTCCTCGCCTCCCAGAGCGCGGACGTGCGGACGTCCGGCCTGCGCGTGGGCGTGCGTGGTGGCGGCTGCTCGGGATTCCAGTACGCGCTGGCCTTCGACACCGAGCGCGACGGGGACACCGTGTTCGAGGATCACGGCCTGCGCATCCTCGTCGACTCGCCGTCGCTGCCGTACGTGCGCGGCGCCGTCGTCGACTACGTCGAGTCCATGCAGGGCGCGGGCTTCAAGGTCGACAACCCGAACGTGATCGCGGCCTGCGGTTGCGGTTCCTCCTTCCGCGTGGCGGAGGAAGAGGAAGTCTCCGCCGTCTAATCCCGTCCGGGCGGGTATGAAGCCCGCCGGATGCGTCTTCGAGTCCTAGCCGCCGTCTGCGCGCTGCTCGCGCTGGGCGGTTGCGGGCCGTGTGATGACTCCGAGCCGGCGCGGCCGGCCGCCTCGCCGTCGGCCACGCCGACGGCGTCCTCGACGCCGACACCCACGGCGACACCGACGCCCACGCCGTCGCCTGAGGGCGCGCTGGCGATCGGGATCACGGAGATGAACCCGAACCTGGTCTGGCCCGCGGACGCGCACAACGTCCCGCCGGAGTTCGCGCGCTGGCGCGACGCGCTGGCCGAGATCAAGCCGACCTACTTCCGGCTCGTGGTGGACTGGGCGTCGCTCGAGCCGCGACCGGGCGCGACGCAGTTCGACACGCTTCGTCGAGGGCTGCATGCGCGGGCTCGGGCCGTGCGGCGGCTACGACAGCCTGCGCGACCAGCTGCGGGCGCTCGCGGCGCGCCAACGCGAGGGCGGCTGGGACGCGCTGGTGGTGCTGACCGGCACGCCGGAGTGGGCGGCGCGCTCGGCCGGCGGGTGCGAGCGACCGAAGACGCAGCCGCGCTCGCGCACGCCGCGGCTGGTCGGGGACTACGGGCGCTTCGTGCGCTCGGTGCTCGAGCTGGCGCGCCGACGCGGGCGCCGAGCTGCGCTACTGGAGCCCGTGGAACGAGCCCAACCACCCGTACTTCATCTCGCCGCAGCGGCGGCGTCTGCGACAGCACGGCGCCGTCGGCGGCGGTCGCGCCGTACGTCGCGATGGCGCGCTCGCTGCAGCGCGCGCTGGACGAGGCGCCCGGCGAGCAGCAGCTCGTGCTGGGCGAGCTGGCGGGGCTCGACGAGCGGCGGCCGATGACGACGTCGATCGCGGAGTTCGTGTCGCGGATCCCGCGCGCGCTGGCCTGCGGCTCGGAGATCTGGACCCAGCACGGCTACGTCGGCGGGCCCGACCCGGTCGACGACCTCGAGCGGGCGCTGGAGCGCAAGGGCTGCGAGCGGCCCGAGCAGATCTGGATCACCGAGACCGGCGTCGGCGCGCCGCGCTCGGGCGAGGAGCGGCGCACGAGCCGGCGCGCGCAGCGGCGCGCGTGCGCGCGGCTGCACCGGCGGCTCGTCCGCTGGTACCGCGACCCGCGCGTCACCGCCGCCTTCCAGTACACGTTCCGCGAGGACAACCTGTTCCCGACCGGGCTCGCGACGACGGACCTCTCCGCCGGCTACCCGGCGCTCGGAGAGTGGACGGCGTGGGGGTCCTCGCGCCGCCCGGAGCCGACCGACCGCCCACCGCCGAACTCCTGCTCGTGACGGTCCGGCGGCCGCGCATACCTGCCCGGGCCGTTCCCTGCAGCACAGCTGCGCTTAAGGTTCATTCGTAGCCTCGGACGGGACCTATGTGGGGACGTTCCGGACTTGCCGTGGGCTGCTGGGCGCTGGCGCTGGCCGTGCTGGCGGGCGCGGTCATGCACGAAGTGCAGCGGGCCGATGCCGTCGTCGGCATGCCGGTCGCGACGGCCACGCCGACTCCCACGGCCACCGCGACCGCGTCCCCGGTCGCGACGCCGACCCCGCCGCCCGTTCCCGCCGCAGGTCCCGGCCTGGCGGTCGGCGTGACGGAGTTCAACGCGAACCTCGTGGCCAGCCCTGCGCAGCGGCCGCTGGCCCCGCCGTGGGCGGCTGCGCGCGACGCGCTCGGGGCGATCCGGCCCTCGTACTTCCGGCTCGTGATCGACTGGGCCTCGATCCAGCCCTCGGCGGACGCGCCCGCCGACCTCGGCGCGCCGCACGCGGGCTGCATGCGGGCGACCGGGCCGTGCCTGGGCTGGGCCGGCGTGCGCGACCAGCTCAAGTCGCTCGCCTCGCGCCAGCGCGAGGGCGGCTGGCAGGGCCTCGCGGTGATCGCGACGACGCCCGGACTGGGCCGCCGCGCCTCCCTCGGGCTGCGAGCGGGCCGGCACGCGCGCCGCGCAACCGCCCGCCGCGCGCGGACGTCCTCCCGGCCTACCGGCAGCTGATCGCCGACGTGCTCGCCGCGGCTCAGCAGGAGGGCGCCGACCTGCGCTTCTGGAGCGCCTGGAACGAGCCCAACCACCCGGCCTTCGTGAGCCCGCAGCGCGCGGCCTGCGACCCGGCGTCGCCCAGCCTCGCGCCGGCGACCTACGCCGAGCTCGCCCGCACCCTGCTCCAGACGCTCGACCAGGCGCCCGGCGAGCAGCAGATCGTGCTCGGCGAGACCGCGGGCTATCTGAAGCCGAGCCGCCACGCGAGCTCCGTGCCCGAGTTCGTCGCCGGGCTGCCCGCAGGACGTCGTCTGCGCCTCGACGGTCTGGTCCCAGCACGCCTACATCGGCGGTGAGGACCCGGTCGAGCCCGTCGCCGCCGCGCTCGCTGCCCGCGGCTGCCCGCAGCCGCACACGATCTGGATCACCGAGACCGGCGTCGGCGCCGCTCCGCGCGAGTTGTCCGCCGCCGATGCGATCACCGACGAGCAGGAGGGCTGCCGCAAGCTCCACGACCGGCTCGTCCAGTGGTTCAACGACCCGCGCGTGACCGTCGCCTTCCAGTACACGGTCCGTGAGGACGACCAGTTCCCGACCGGGCTCTTCAGCACCGATCTCAGCGCGACCCGACCGGCGCTGGCCGAGTGGACGGCGTGGGGCGGCGCGCGCGCACCGACCGCGCCGCCGCCCCCTGCCGCCTGCTGAGCAGCCATCATCCGCGCGGCGTGCCGCGCTTGCCTTGAGTTCAGGCGGTCGCTTGCGCGAGCAGCCAGAGCGCCAGCGATGTGAAGCCGACCATCACGCCCAGCATCCAGTACTGCGAGCGCACCGCCAGCCGCGAGTCCCCGTAGAGCACCAGCGCGCGGTCGTGGGCGAGCATCAGCGCCGCGACGTGCCCGACGACGACCACCGCGACCTGCACGTACCACGTGTCCTCCTGCGGGAAGATCGTGTAGTCGATGCCCGAGTTGACCGTGCCGAACAGGTCCCAGCCCTGCCCGAACGGGTCGGACGCCAGGTAGAAGATCGCCTGCCCTTCGAAGACCAGGAACGTCAGGTAGTGCGCGGCGACGTAGACCGCGGCGATCGGGACCAGCGAGTGGACGAAGCCGTACTCGAGCTGGTGGAACGACAGCCCGCCGCCGACCGAGCGCGCGCCCTCGATCCCGAGCCGGTAGAAGCCGGCCACGATCCCGACGCCCAGCAGCAGCCCGATCGTGGCGGCGATCTTCGAGGCCGTCAGCGCCCCGATCCCGAGCCCGTCCAGCGCCTCGACGACGCTCTCGGACACGTCCCGCCACAGCTGGCCCTGCGAGAGCCCGTCGAAGGTGACGGTGCCGATCATCACGGTCACGAAGGCCACCGTCCCGGCGCGTCGTCGAGCCGCGTCAGCCCGCGCCAGCGGCCGGCGCACGCCCAGCACGCCAGTCGCGCGTCTCCCAGATCGACATCCGCGCGAACATGTCGAAGTAGACCGCGAACGCCTCGCCGTTGCGCGTCCAGGTCTCGACGCCGAAGTAGACCTGCGCGGCCAGCGTCAGCACGCGTGTAGCCGAGCGCGGCGGTGACGAGCATCGCCGGGTCCTCGCCCCAGCCCGACGACGAGCTCGATCCAGGTGAAGGCGAACAGCCCGATCGCGGCCGGCCAGCGCCCCAGCCGCTCCGGATAGGGCCGGTCGAGCTACGGCAGCAGCGCGCCCAGCGCCCGGAACGGGCTGAGAACGCGCGGTAGACGCCGCCGAACAGGATCGACGCGAACACCAGCCCGACCCAGAACGTGATCAGCAGGAACGTCGGCGCCCAGTTGTCGAGCGCGGTCCCGCTGCCGAGGTAGCCGGCGAGGATCGTGACGACGAGCAGGAAGACCCCGATCGCTCCCCACACCAGCTGCAGCGACCGGCGAGGCGAGCCCGCGGCCGCCGGGCAGCGGGCCGCCAGTCGTCGCGCTCGAGCCGCGGCTGCGGCCACAGCACGGCCAGCGCGAAGAACGAGATGACGAGCACCGCGGCGGCCGCCCACGCGAACAGCCACTGCGGGATCGGGAGCTGCTGGCGCTGGACGAGGCCGTGCGCTTCGGCGACTCCGGGGACCAGCACGGCGGCGGCCAACGCCGCCGCGAGGACCGCGCGCGCGCGTCTCACAGCCCGGTCTTGACCGCGTCCTCGAACGCGGCGACGCCGATCGAGCCCTCGAGCCGCGCGGTGATCGTCCCGTTCTTGTCGACCACGAACAGCCACGGCTCGCTCGGCAGGTTGAACTGCTTCAGCGGCTCGCGCAGGCCCTTGTTGACGTCGTTGTCGACGTAGACCTCCTGGTGGATGAAGGTCATCTGGTCGCCGTACTTGGCCTGCATCTGCAGCGCGATGTCGGTCACCGGCCCGCACACGCGCGAGGCGCACAGCTGCGGCGTCGAGAACAGCAGCGCGACGGGCTTCTTGCCCACGACGTCGGCGAAGTCCGCGTGCATGTCGCTGGGCGGCTGGCGCGTGTCGATCTTCGAGACGTCGCCGCCCGCGCTCTCGAGCGTGTCGGTGTGGACCTTCGGCGCCTTCTCGCCGACCGCCGGGACCGGCGAGTCGTGCTTCGGTCGCGACGTCGATCTGCCCGGTCGCGCCGACGAAGCCGCCGTCGCTCGCTTGGTCATCGCCAGCACGCTGTACTTGCCGTCCTTGGCGAACTTCGACGTCGGCGCCGTAGACGGCGACGAACGGGTCCTGCGTCGTCGCGGCCTGCTTGGAGCGGTAGCGCGGCATCGGTCATCAGCACGTCGGCGGGGGCGACGAACGGCCCCTCGGCGGGCGCGCCCGGGTCGGGCGCGACGTAGATCGCGGTCGGCCCGTAGACCGGCGTCCCGTCGGAGGCGATCATCGCCGAACGCCATCCGGTTGTCGCCGGGCGAGGTGAAGACGGAGCTGGCCAGCGCGAGCTCGGGCCCGGCCGTCATCTGACTTGCGCCAGCTCGTCGAGCGTCTTGCCCTTCGGCGGGCGGGAACTGCGTCGCGATCGGGCGACGCGGCGGCCTGCACCGACTCGCGGATGCCGTTCTCGCTCGGCACGTTCGCGACCGGGTCGCGCGGCGCGGACTCGTCCCCGCCGCCGCCGCAGGCGGTGACGAACAGCAGCACGTGAGAGCAGGGCGACGACGCGCGACCATGGCGGGGCTAGGGTAGAACGGCCCGCCCACGAATCCGACCTAGACGTCCAGCGCGTCGACCAACGAGCCCGCGTCGAAGGCGTCGGTGTGATGGCGGCCGTTGACGATGAACGCCGGGGTCGAGGCGATCCCCTCCGCGCGCGCCGCGTCGGCGTCGCGCGCGACGCGCGCCGCGTAGCACGCCGTCGGTCAGCTCGGCGCGGAAGCGCTCGACATCGAGTCCCAACCGCTCCGCCAGCGCGGCCAGGTCGTCGGCCGCGAAGCGCCCGCCGTTGGCGTACAGCGCGTCGTGCATCTCCCAGAAGCGCCCCTGCGCGGCGGCGGCCTCGGCGGCCTCGGCGGCGCGCTGGGCGTCCGGGTGGACCTCGTGCAGCGGCAGGTGGCGGAACGCGTAGCGCAGCCGCCCGTCGAGCCGCGCGCGCACGCGCCGCACGATCGACTGCGCGGCCGTGCAGTACGGGCACTGGAAGTCGCCGTACATGATCAGCTCCAGCGGCGCGTCCTCGGCGGCCCGCGACGTGGTCTTCGGACGAAAGCGGCGGCAGCACCCGGGCGATCCTAGACTCCCGCGCGGCTTTGGGCGATCTCGAGCTTCTCTTCGCGCTGCTGTTCGCGGCGGTGCTGCTGGTGCGGGCCGCCGACCACATCGGGCTGCCGTACCCGATCGTGCTCGTGCTCGGCGGGCTGGCGCTCGCGTTCGTGCCCGGGGATGCCGGACATCGAGCTCGACGCGCGACGTCGTGCTGCTCGTCTTCATCCCGCCGCTGCTGATGTCGGCCGGCTGGTACTCCTCGCCGCGCGAGCTGCGCGCCGAGGGCCGCG
Organism: uncultured Solirubrobacteraceae bacterium; assembly: GCA_963755275.1. Taxonomy (GTDB): domain Bacteria; phylum Actinomycetota; class Thermoleophilia; order Solirubrobacterales; family Solirubrobacteraceae; genus Solirubrobacter. Next base: position 13,098 of record CAVWJU010000015.1, read on the forward strand.
CGCTCGGCCTGCTGGCGCTGGCGCTGGTGCTGGTGACGATGGTCGCGGTCGCGCTCGCCGCGCACGCGCTGGTCGACGGGCTGTCATGGCCGGCGGCGTTCATGCTCGGCGCCGTGGTCGCGCCGACCGACGCCGTCGCGGCGGTCGCGACGTTCGCCAGCGTGCGCGTCCCCGACCGCGTGCGGGTGCTCGTCCAGGGCGAGTCGCTGATCAACGACGCCACCGGCCTGACCGCGTTCCGCGTCGCGCTCGCCGCCGCGGGCGCCGAGGGCTTCTCGGCCGGCAAGGCCCTGGTCGAGTTCGTGCTGGCCGCGGTCGGGGGAGCGATCATCGGCGTCGCCGTCGAGCTGGCTCATCCTGCGGCTGATCCGCCGCCAGCCCGACGTGACGGTCTCGGTCCTGCTGACCGTCCTGGCCGCGTACGCCAGCTACATCGCGGCCGAGGAGATCCATGCCTCCGGAATCCTCGCGGCGGCGGTCTGCGGGCTCTACGCGGCTGGTACCAGTCGGAGTACTTCGACGCCGACACGCGCCTGACCGCGGGCGCGTTCTGGCGCATCATGACGTTCGGGCTGGAGGCGCTGCTGTTCGTGCTGCTCGGCCTGCAGCTGGAGTCCGTGGTCGACGAGGTCGGCGAGGGCGAGGCGGGCGAGCTGGCTGCCGATCGGGGTCGCGCTGGCGCTGCTCGTGATCGCCGTCCGCGTCGTCTTCGCGCTGCTGCCGGTCGCGCCCGGCCTCCCGCGCCGCGAGCGGCTGGTGGTCGGCTGGTGCGGCATGCGCGGGGCGATCTCGCTCGCCGCCGCGCTCTCGATCGGCACCACCATCGACGGCCGCGCCGAGGTCATCTTCCTCACGTTCGTCGTGATCCTCGTGACGCTGGTCGGGCAGGGCTTGACGCTGCCCGCGCTGATCCGGGCGCTCAAGCTCGCGGCCGATCGCGAGTGGAGCCCGGAGGAGGCGATCGCGCGCCTGGAGGCCGCGCAGTCCGCGCTCGACCGGCTCGACGAGCTCGAGGAGGAGAAGCGGATCAGCGACGAGCCGCTGCGGCGGCTGCGCGATCTCTACCGCGCGCGCTTCCGCCAGTGCGTGGCGGTGATCGGCGGCGAGAAGACGCCGGACGTGCTGCAGGAGCAGCGGATGCGCTTCGGCGACGTCCGGCGCGACCTGATCCAGGCCGAGCGCGCCGCGGTGCTCGGCCTGCGCAACGACGGCAAGGTCAGCCAGGAGGTCCAGCGGCTGATCGAGCGCGACCTCGACCTCGAGGAGGCGCGGCTCAGGTACGGCGCGTTGTCGAGCGAGCGCCACAGGTACTCGCAGGCGCGCGTGCGGTGCGGCCGCCACGGCTCGGCGAGCTCCGTCAGCGCGTCCGGCGCCGGAACTGCGTCGAGCCCGTAGGCGCGCATGACGGCGTTCTTGATCCCCTGGTCGCCCGTCGGCAGCACGTCTGGCCGGCGCAGCGTGAACATCAGGAACATGTGCGCCGTCCACTCGCCGATGCCCTTGACCGCGACGAGCTCGCGCATCACCTCCTCGTCGGGCAGCTCGGCGAGCTGGGCGATCTGCAGCTCGCCGTCGAGCACGTGCTCGGCCAGCGAGCGCAGCGCCACGACCTTGGCGCGCGAGAGCCCCGCCGCCGCGCGCATCGCCTCCGGATCGTCGTCGAGCAGCTCGCGCGGCGTCGGCGGCCGGCCGCCGAAGCGCTCGATCAGGCGGCCGTAGATCGCGGCCGCGGCCTTGACCGAGAGCTGCTGCCCGGTGATCGAGCGCAGCAGCGCGCCGTAGACGTCCGGCGGGCGCCGCGCCGGCGGATCCTCCGCCAGCGGCCCGCCGAACTCGGCGATCAGCCCGGCCATCACCGGGTCGCGCGCGAGGTGGGCGTCGGCGGGCTTCACGGCCGCGGAACGTTATCGGGCGCTGAAACGCTCATGAGCGGGTAACAGCCGTCACATGAAGGAGAGAGGGTTCCTCAAGCAGCTGTGGTTCTGGGTGATCATCGCGATCTGCCTCGGCATCGTGTTCGGCCTCGTGGCGCCAGGGCCGGCCGAGAACGCGAAGTGGCTGGCCGACGCCTTCATCCAGCTCATCAAGGCGGTCACCGGCCCGGTGATCTTCCTCACCGTCGTGATCGGCATCGCGTCGCTCGGCAACCTCGCGCGGGCCGGCGGACTGGCACTGCGCGCGCTCGCCTACTTCTTCTCGATGACGGTCATCGCGCTCGCGCTCGGCCTGCTGGCGGCGAACATCTTCGCCCCCGGCTCGGGCTTCGAGGGCGAAGCGAGCGAGTCCGCCCGCGAATCGGCCAAGGAGTCGATCTCCGAGGCCGGTGGCTCGGAGGCGGGTCTGACCGGCTTCATCACCGACGACCTGCTGCCGACGAGCTTCGTCTCGCCGTTCGTCGAGAACGAGATCCTGCGCGTGCTCGTGCTGGCGATCCTCGTGGCGGCCTCGATCTCGATGCTGGCCGACCGCCAGCGCAAGCAGATCCTGAAGGTCTTCGAGGTGATGTCGAGGATCGTCTTCGGCGTGATCCGGCTGATCATGTGGGCCGCCCCGCTGGGCGCGTTCGGCGGCATGGCCTACACCGTCGCCGTGTTCGGCGCGAGCTCGCTGTCGAACCTCGGGATGCTGATGGTGGTCTTCTGGGGCACGTGCGCGTTCTTCGTCGTGGTCGTGCTCGGGACGGTCGCGCGCGTCGCGGGCTTCTCGATCTTCCGCCTGATCCGGCTGATCCGCGACGAGCTGCTGATCATCGTCGGCACGAGCTCGTCCGAGACCGTGCTCCCGCGGCTGCTGGCCAAGCTGCAGGCCGCCGGCGCGTCCAAGCAGGTCGTCGGCATGGTCATCCCGACCGGCTACTCCTTCAACCTCGACGGCACCTGCATCTACCTCACGCTGGGCGCGCTGTTCATCGTCCAGGCCTCAGGGCAGGACATGGCGATCGGCGAGCAGATCGCGCTCGCCGGGCTGATGATCCTGACCTCCAAGGGCGCCGCGGGCATCACCGGCGCCGGCCTGGTCACGCTGACCGCATCGCTGCAGGCCTTCGGCGGGACGTTCTTCTCGGCCGAGGCGATCGCCGTCGGGATCGCGCTCGTGGTCGGCATCGACCGCATCATGTCCGAAGGCCGCGCGCTGACCAACGCGATCGGCAACTCGGTCGCGACGATGGCGATCGCGCGCTGGCAGGGCGAGCTCGACATGGAGCACTTCCAGAAGGTGCTGCACGACCCGACGCACGTCGACGCAGAGGTCGAGCGCGCGATGCTGGGCGTGGACGACGACGACGACGAGGACGAGCCCGTCGGCCGCTTCGACCGCGAGCGAAAGCCCGAGATCGTTACGCCGTGACGCGCAGCGCGGCGCCGTCGAGCGCGTTCAGCGCGCGCTCGACGGACATCGCCACGCACGTGAACGTGGGCGTGTCGCGCTTGGTGTAGGCGCTCGCCTCGGTCGTGCGCAGGCGCTGCACGAGGTCGAGGAAGACGGCCGGCTCGTCGCCCTCGAAGGCGACGACGAACTCCTGGTCGTCGAGCCCGAACGAGTAGCTGGTGTTGAGATCGATGCTCGGGTACTCGCGGCCGACGCGGATGTGCTCCTGCATGATCCGCCAGCGCTCCTTGGGATCGATCCCGTACCACTCGCGCGTCTTGACGAACGGATAGACGAACAGGTACTTCGAGTGCGCGGGGCGGACCTCGAGGCGCGACTCGTCGGAGTACTCCGACGGCTTGGTCATGGCCAGGAACGAGTACGGCGTCTCGGCCCAGGCCAGCAGGCCGGTCTGCGCGAGCACGACGTGGAACTCGTGGATGCGCTCGAGGTTCGCCGCCTGGCTGAGCAGCAGCAGGTCGGCGTCACCGCGCGTGCCGACCAGCGAGAAGGCCCGCAGCAGGCGGTCCGCGGCGTAGTCCTCGCAGGCGGCGATGACCTCGCGCTTGTGGGCCGCGCGCTCGTCGGCGTCCAGGCGCCGCCAGGCGGGGTCGACCTTGAGAAACGTGTACTTGACGAACTGGCGCTCGGGCATGCCTGGGGCCTCCAGCATAGGTGAAGAGCGGTTAGCCGTACCGAGGCCGTCTCCCGCGTCTCATAGGATCGGAAGGATGCGGGTGGCCCTCGTATCCCCGTATTCGTGGACGTATCCCGGCGGCGTGGCGCGCCACGTCGAGGCGCTCGCCCGGGAACTGGACCGCACGGGACATGACGTCAAAGTGCTCGCGCCGTTCGATCTCGACCGGCGCCGGACCGCGCTGCTGCACCGCGGAGCGCGGCCGCAGGTGCGCGACGTGCCGGACTGGCTGATCCCGCTCGGGGGCACGATCGGGTGGCCGTTCAACGGCGCCGTGTCGAACGTCGCCGGCCACCCCAGCGCCGTGTCGAAGCTGCGCCGCGAGCTGCGGGCCGGGCAATTCGACGTCGTCCACATCCAGGAACCGGTCGCGCCCGTCGTCGGCTGGGACGCCCTGACGAGCGCGGACGCGCCACTTGTGGGGACGTTCCACTGCTACTCGGAGACGCCCCCGGCGCACAAGATCGCGGCGCTGCTCGGCGCCCGCCGCAAGCTCAACCACCTCCAGGTCCGGATCGCCGTCTCCGAGGCCGCGGCCTGGACCGGGAAGCGCTTCTACGGCGGCCGCTACCGGGTGATCCCGAACGGCGTCGTCCTGCCCGAGGGCGGAGCGCCGCCGCCGCGCCGCCGCGCGCCCGGCGAGCCGCTGCGGATCGCGTTCGTCGGCCAGGCCGTCGAGCGCAAGGGCCTGCCCGTGCTGCTGCGCGCCTTCGAGGCGCTGCGCCGCGAGGTCCCCGCCGAGCTGGTCGTGATCGGCTCGACCGCCGAGGAGCTGGCGCCGCTGCTGGTCGAGGCCGACGGCGTGACCGCGCTCGGGCGCATCGACGACGCCGAGAAGGAGCGCGCGCTGCGCGAGTCCGACCTGCTGTGCGCGCCGTCGCTGGGCGGGGAGTCGTTCGGCATGGTGCTGACGGAGGCGTTCGCCGCCGGCACGCCGGTCGTGGCCTCCGACATCGCGGGCTACCGCGACGTCGTGGCCGACGGCGTCGACGGGCTGCTGGTGCCGCGCGGAGACGCGACGCGGCTGGCCGAGACGCTGCGCGACCTCGCGCTCGAGCCGGCGCGCGTCGAGCAGCTCGCGGCCAACGCCGCCACCAGCGCCGAGCGCTACGCGTGGCCGCGGGTCGCCGAGCAGGTCGTCGAGGCCTACGGCGACGCGCGCGCGGTTCCGCGGCCCGAGCGCGCCGTCGAGCGCGCCGCGATCAAGGTCGGCGTGCGCACCGCCGACGGCCAGCCGCGCGTCGGCGCGCGCCGGCTGCCGTCGCTCGATCCGCTGCCCGCCGGCGTTCGCCGCGGCCGCTTCGCGCGCCGCGCGGTGCTGGGCGCGGCCGGCGCTGGCGACGGCGGTGGGCTCGGTGCTGGCGGTGCAGCACATCGGGCTGGCCCGGATCGGCGACTCGCTCGTGCGCTCGAGCCCGGCCTGGGTGCTGTTCGGCCTGGCGCTGATGTGCGCCTCGATGCTGCTGCGCGCCGTCTCCTGGCACGCGATCCTGAAGGCCGCGCTGCCCGACGCCCGGCCGCGGATCGTCGACGCCGTCCAGGGCACGACGATCGGCGTGCTGATGTCGGCGACGCTGCCGGCCCGGCTCGGCGAGCCGTCGCGCGCGCTCGTGGTCGCGCGCCGGCTCGGCCGCGCGCGCGACCGCTTGCCGGTCGTGCTCGGGACGATCGTCTCCCAGACGCTTTTGAACGTGCTCGCGCTCGTGATCCTCGGCGCCGTGATGTTCACCACGATCGGGCTCTTCGCCGGCCGCCAGCAGGCGCTGCTGTGGTACGCGCTCGCGCCGATCGCCGTGCTCTGCGTGGTGCTCGTCGCGCCCGCGCTGACCCGTTCCGGGCTCCCGTCGCGCTCGGCGCGCGTCGGGCGCTGGGTCGGGCCAGGGCCGCGACGCGCTGGCGCTCGTGCGCTCCGGCCTGGTGGTCTTCATGCGCCCGCGCGAGGGCTCGGTGGCGGTCTCGATGCAGCTCTCGGCGTGGGCGCTGCAGTGGGTCTCCTGCTACGTGCTGCTGGTCGCGCTCGGGCTCGAGGACCAAGCCGATCTCGGCGCGGCGGCCGCCGTGTTGTTCGCGGTCAACGTCACCGCCGTGCTGCCGGTGACGCCGTCGAACCTCGGCGTCTTCCAGGCCGCGTGCATGGCGGTGCTGGTGGGCGCGTACGGCGTCGCGCCCGCGCAGGCGCTCGGCTACGGGATCATCCTGCAGGCCGTCGAGGTCGCGACCGCGGTGGTCATGGGCGCGCCCGGCGCTGCGTCAAGGAAGGCCTGTCCTGGCGCGAGGTCCGGCTGCGCGCGATGCACAGCTCCCCGGTCTCGCTCTCCTCGCCTAAGACCGCGGAGGCCGAGGCGTAGCCTCGGCGGCGCGCCGCAGCTCCGCGAACAGCCGCGCGAAGTCGGCGGGCTTGTAGTGGGCGTTGAGCCCGCTGGGATTCGGGAGGACCCAGACCGGGCGGCCGCCGATCGTCTCGGGTTGCCGGCCCCACGTCGCCCGGGGACGCTCGAACGCGGTCCGGTAGGCCGTCAGGCCGAGCACGGCGACGATCCGCGGTGCGACCTCGCGGACGGTGACCTCGAGCGCGGCGGCGCCGGCGCGCAGCTCCTCGCGGCTCAGCTCGTCGGCCGCGCGGGTGGCGCGGGCGACGAGGTTGGTGGAGCCGACGCCGTAGCGCGGCAGCTCACCGTCCTGCTCGGGGCTCAGCCGCCGCGGCGTGAAGCCGGCGGCGTGCAGCGCCGGGTAGAAGCGGTTGCCGGGGCGGGCGAAATGGTGCCCGACCTCGGCCGAGCGCAACGACGGGTTGATGCCGACGAACAGCACCAGCAGGTCGGGGCCGAGGATCGGCGCTAGCGGTTCTCGATCAGCCACACGCCGTCGACCCTGCGCAGCGTGCCGGGCTCGCCGGCCTGGCCCTCGAGGCGGACGCGGGCGGTGTCGCCCGAGACGTCCACCGCTCCGACCTCGAGCGACTGCAGGCGCTCCTTCTCGGCCGCGCCGAGCGCGGCGTGCTCCTTCTTCAAACCCGCCTCGCAGCCGCCCTCGAAGGCCTCGCGGACCTCGGGCACGAGCAGGCTGCAGGCCGTCTTCGCGTCGCCGTCGGCGTAGGCGTGGACGAAACGCGTGACGGTCTCGCCGACCCGGTCCTGCTCGGACTGCTGACAACCGGCGAGTGCGAGGGCGGCCGCGAGCAGGACGGCGGTGCGCATCAGCCGACTGCGCCCGCCGGCTCCTCCTCGAAGGCCTCCGCGTCGCCGAAGCGCGAGGGGTCGCGCGCCGTGCCGCGGATCACGTCGTCGGGCGAGCCGTCCGGCAGCAGGCGGCCGTTGCGCATGCCGTAGTAGCCGGCCTGCGGGTGATGGGCGACGAGCGCGAGCGTCGACTGCTCGGGGATCGGGGCGTAGCCGTCGGAGATCTCCATCCCGATCGCATCGAGGCCCAGCAGCTTCTCGACCTTCAGGTGCTCGGACTGGTCCGGCACGGCCGGGATAGCCCCAGGAGTAGCGGCGGCCCTGGCGGACGTCGATCCCGAGGTCTGAGCGCACGCGCCAGTGCAGCCACTCGGCCAGGCCCTCGGCGGTCTGCACACCGAGCCCGTGGACGAAGAGCTGCTCGGCGAACTCGCCCTCGGCCTCGAGCGAGGCCATCAGCTCGGTGACCTCGCTGCCGACCGTGACGGCCTGCAGGGCGACGACGTCGAGCTCGCCGGAGGACTTCGGGCGGTAGAAGTCGGCCAGGCAGAGGCGGTCGCCCTTGGGCTGGCGCGGGCAGGTGAAGCGCTCGATCACCGTCGTGCGGTCCTCGGGGTCGAGCACGACGATGTCGTTGCCCTCCGAGTAGCACGGGAAGTAGCCGAGCAGCACGCGCGGGTGCAGGTAGTCGGCCGAGGCCCACATGCGCTCCAGGCGCGGGCGGAAGTCGTCGTCGAGCAGCCGCCGCCACTCCTCGCCCTTCACGCCGCGCCCGCCCCAGTGCAGCTTGAACAGCACGTGCGTGTCGAGGTGGGTGTAGAGCTCGTCGCGGTCGACCTCGATCTCGCGCACGCCCCAGAACGGCGGCTCGGGGACCTCGACGTCGGTGCGCACGGCGCTGCGCACGGAGTCGTCGGAGGTGTCGAGCACTTCCTCCTCCTCGCCGACCTCGCGCAGGCGCGCGGCGGAGGCGCGGATCTCCTGCACGAGCTCCGCGCGGCGCTCGGGCTCGACCAGGCGGTCCATCACGGCCAGGCCCTCGAACGCGTCCTTGCAGTAGAAGACGCCCGGGTCGTAGACGGTCTCGGACTCCTTGCCGCCCGGGTACAGCGCGCGCAGCGCGAACTTGCGGTTGATCGCCGCGCCGCCCAGCAGCACCGGGTACTCGAGGCCCTGCTCGTGCAGCTCCTGGACGGCGAGCGGCATCTGCTTGGACGTGCTCACCAGCAGCGCGGAGAGCCCGATCGCGGTCGCCTTGTGCTCGACCGCGGCGTCGAGGATGGTCGAGATCGGCACCTGCTTGCCGAGGTCGACGACCGTGTAGCCGTTGTTGGTCAGGATCGTGTTGACCAGCGACTTGCCGATGTCGTGGACGTCGCCGAACACCGTCGCCAGCACGACCGTGCCCTTGGTGTAGCCCTCGAGCTTGTCGAGGTAGTGCTCGAGCTGCGCGACGGCGCGCTTCATGACCTCGGCGCTCTGGAGCACGAAGGGCAGGATCAGCTCGCCCGCGCCGAACTTGTCGCCGACCTCCTTCATGGCCGGCAGCAGCACGTCGTTCAAGGTCGGGACGGCGCCGATCTTCTCCACCGACGCGTCGATCTGGGCCTCGACGCCGTCCTTCTTGCGCCGCAGGATGTGCCAGTGCAGCGCCTCCTCGGGCTCCATGTCGGCGGTCGGGTCGGCGGCCTCGGCCTCGGCCTCGGGGCCCTTGGCCTCGAAGTGGGCGATGAAGCGCTCCAGCGCGTCCTCGCGGCGGTTGAAGACGAGGTCGTCGGCCAGCTCGCGCTCGGCCTCGGGGATCTCGCCGTAGGGCGTGATGTGGTTCGGGTTGACCATCGCCAGGTCGAGCCCGGCCTCGACGCAGTGCGCCAGGAAGACCGAGTTCAGCACGCTGCGCGCGGGCAGCCCGATGCCGAAGCTCACGTTCGAGACGCCCAGCGACGTCTTCACGCCCGGCAGCTCGGACTTGATCAGCCGGATGCCCTCGATCGTCTCGACCGCCGACGGCTTCCACTCGTCGTCGCCGGTGGTCAGCGTGAACGTGAGCGCGTCGAAGATCAGCAGCTCCGGGTCCATCCCGTGCTCGTCGCAGACCAGTTCCTTGATCCGGCGCGCGACCTCGAGCTTGCGCTCGCGGGTCTTCGCCATCCCGACCTCGTCGATCGTCAGCGCGATCAGCGCCGAGCCGTGCGCGAGCGCGATCGGGACGACGCGGTTGAGCTTGTCCGGCCCGGCCTCGAGGTTGACCGAGTTGATGATCGCGCGGCCGGGGATCTGGTCGAGCGCGGTCTCGATCACCTCGGGCTCGGTCGAGTCGATCTGGATCGGCGCGGGCTGCGTGAGCGAGACCTTCTTGGCCACGAGCCGCATCTGCTCGTCCTCGTCCTGGCGCTCGGTCAGCGCCACGCACAGGTCGAGCACGTGCGCGCCGCCCTCGACCTGGTCCTCGGCGACCTGCAGCAGGCCGTCGTAGTCGTCGGCCAGCAGCATCTCCTTGGCCTTGCGCGAGCCCTGCGAGTTGACGCGCTCGCCGACGATCGTCGGCGCGGGCTCCTGCACCAGCGGCGCGGCGGCGATCATCGACGACACGTGCGGCGGGCGCGGGGCGGGGCGGGACTCCACCGGATGCGAGGCGCAGCGCTCCTTGATCGCGCGGATGTGCTCCGGCGTCGTGCCGCAGCAGCCGCCGACGATCGAGACGCCGTAGCGCTCGACGAACTGGCCGAGCACCTCGGACAGCTCGGCCGGCCCTTCGGGGAAGACGGTCTCGCCCTCCGGCCCCTGATGCGGGATGCCGGCGTTCGGGATGCAGTGCACCGGCAGCGGCGAGTACTCGCCGAGGAAGCGGACGGCGTCGCGCATGTCCTCGGGGCCGGTCGAGCAGTTGAGGCCGATGACATCGACCTTGAGCGCCTCGAGCGTCGTCAGCGCGGCCGAGATGTCCGTGCCCAGCAGCATCTTGCCGCCGTTGGGCAGCAGCGAGACGCTGGCCTGGATCGGGACCTCGCGGCCCGTGAGCTTGAACGCCTCGCGCATGCCGAAGATCGCGGCCTTGACCTCGAGGATGTCCTGCGCGGTCTCGACGATCAGCAGGTCGACGCCGCCCTCGAGCAGGCCCTGCGACTGCTCGGTGAAGACCGCCACCAGCTCGCGGAAGCGGATCTGGCCGAGCGACGGGTCCTCGGAGGCCGGCAGGAAGCCGGTCGGGCCGATCGAGCCGGCCACGAAGCGCTGCTCGCCGACCGCCAGGCGCGCGATCTCGGCCGCCCGCCGGTTGATCTCGAGCGTGTGCTCGCCCAGGCCCCACTCGTCGAGCTTCAGGCGCGAGGCCTGGAACGTGTCGGTCTCCACGACCTCCGCGCCGGCCTCGACCATCGACTCGTGCACGCCCTGGATGACGTCGGGGCGGTTGAGCACGAGCGCCTCGTGGCAGCGGCCGGGCAGCCGGTAGTCGCGCTCCAGCGACAGGTCGAACTGCTCCAGCGTGGCGCCCATGCCGCCGTCGAAGACGACGACGCGGTCACGAGTGGCGGCAAGGAAGTCGCGCATGGACACAGGCTAGCGCAACCTTGACACAAGTTTGGCAAGGTTCGAGCTCCGGCGCTGAGCGCCGTGCGTCGTGTCGAAGGCGAGGTGAGCCGGGTGCGTCCTCGAAATACGTATGAATTCGGCGCGCCTGCGGAGGTGCGGTGTTTCGGTTGCGGTATGCACCACGCCCAGGGGCGGCGATCGCACCAGCGACTCCAGGCCATCGAACGGAACCTCACACGGCTCTCAGCCGATGTCGCGCCGCCGCAGGCCCGCGAGGCCGGCGGCGCCGAGGGCTGCGGCGAGCGCGGCGAGCCAGAGCGGTGCGGCGCTCGCGTCACCGCCCGGCAGCTGCGGGCTGTGGGCGAACGGCGACAGGTCGATGATCGACGGGCTGAGCTCGACGACCGGCCCGAGCTCGGCCAGCGCGAGGCAGAGCGCGAGCACGGCCCAGGCCGCGACCGTGGCGCGCGGGAGCAGCCCGAAGATCGCCAGCGCGACGCCGGCCGAGCACCCAGGCCGCCGGGACCTGCGCCAGCGCCGCGGCGACCAGCCGCGGGAGCTGGGCCGCGTCACCGGTCTGGGCGGCGTGGCCGATGCCGGCGGCGAGGCCCGCGACGAGCATCAGCACGACGGTCCCGCCGAGCGCGACGACGGCGTGGCCGAGCGCCCAGCGCGCCCGCGAGACCGCGGTGGCGAGCAGCGGCTCGGCGCGCCCGTCGGTCTCCTCACCGCGCAGTCGCAGCACCGAGCCGACGGCGAACGCAGCGGCGACCAGGGCGAACAGCCCGAACGTCGCCGCCAGGTAGGCGTCGACGAGGCTCTCGGTGCCCCCGAGCCGCGCGAGCGCGTCGCGCACGCCGGCGCTGTCGCCGATCACGTCGCCGATGTCCTGGGCCATGCTGCCGAAGGCCGCACCGAGGATCGCGAAGCCCGCGACCCAGCCCGCGAGCGCGCCGCGCTGCAGGCGCCAGGCCAGCGCCAGCGGCGTGTGCAGCTTCCCTCGCGGCGGGCCCGGCCGCGGCGGGAGGATTCCGGCGCCGACGTCGCGGCGGGCGGCGAGCGCGATCGCGGCCCACGTCAGCAGCGCGGCGAGCGCGAGCAGTGCCGCCAACAGCCACCAGCGCTCGTCGGCGTACGCGCGCATCGCCTGCGCCCAGCCGAGCGGGGAGAGCCAGGCGAGCCAGTGCGGGCCGGCGTCGCCGATCGCGCGCAGGCCGAACGCGACGCCCAGCACGGCGATCGCGAGCCCGTTGGCGCCGCGCGCGGACTCGGCGGCCTGGGCGGCCGCCGCCGCGACCGCGGCGAACACGAGCCCGACCGCAGAGAACGCGGCGCCGAGGGCGAGCGCGCCCGTGACGGCGAGCCCCGCCGCGAGCACCGCGAGGATCACCGCGAGCCCGAGCGCGACGCGCCGCGATCGCGGCGGCGAGCAGCGCCGCGGCGAGCGGCGCGCGGCGGCCGACGACGCCGGCGCCGATCAGCTCGGCGCGGCCCGTCTCCTCCTCGGCGCGGGTGTGGCGGACGACGATCAGGATGCTCATGAGGCCCGCCAGCGCGAGCGCGAGCCCGCCGAGCCGCCAGGCCACCAGCCCGCCGACCGAGTCGGCGTAGATGCGCCCGTAGAGCGCCAGCGTGGCCGGCGTGGACTCGAGCGTCCGCACGACCTCGCGGCGCGAGGCCGCGTCCGCGTAGAGCTCGGCGTAGGAGGAGGACGTGATCAGCACGGCGCCGCCGAGACCGAGCACCCACGCCGGGATCAGCACGCGATCGCGGCGCAGCGCGAGCTTGAGCAGCAGCCAGACGCCAGTCACTGGTAGTGCCTCAGGAAGAGCTCCTCGAGCGTCGGCGGCCGGCTGACCAGCGACGTCACGCCGACGCGCACGAGCCGCTCGAGCGTCGCCTGCAGCTCGCCCGGCTCGACCTGCTCGACGACGCGCTCGCCGTCCGCGGTCTCGGCCTCGATCGTGATCCGCGTGAGATGGCGCAGGTCCGCGAGCGAGCCGGTCTCGATCGTGCGGCCGGAGCGGATGATCGTCACACGGTCGCACAGCGCCTCGACCTCGGACAGGATGTGGCTCGAGAGCAGCACGGTGCGGCCGCGCTCGCGCTCGTCGGCCACGCAGTCGCGGAAGACCGCTTCCATCAGCGGATCAAGCCCGCACGTCGGCTCGTCGAGGATCAGCAGCTCGACGTCGGACGCCAGCGCGGCCACCAGCGCGACCTTCTGCCGGTTGCCCTTGGAGTAGGCGCGGCCCTTCTTGGTCGGGTCGAGCTCGAAGCGCTCGAGCAATGCGGCCCGGCGCGTCTCGTCGAGGCCGCCGCGCAGGCTGCCGAGCAGGTCGATCGCCTCGCCGCCGGAGAGGTTCGGCCACAGCGTCACGTCGCCGGGGACGTACGCGAGCCGGCGGTGCAGCTCGGTCGCATCGCGCCACGGGTCACCGCCCAGCAGCCGCACCTGGCCGGCATCGGCGCGCAGCAGCCCGAGCAGGACGCGGATCGTCGTCGACTTGCCGGAGCCGTTTGGCCCCAGAAAGCCGTGGACCTCACCCTCGGCGACCTCGAGGTCGAGCCCGTCGAGCGCCCGCGTGGCCCCGAAGGTCTTGACGAGGCCGGAGATCTCGATCGCGGTCACGATTCACACTTATCAACCCGCCCGCCGCGGGCGGCTCATCGAACCCCTATCTGGCACCCTGCGTAGAGCGGTCGACGTCTCAATCGGGGGAGGACGAATGACGGAGTTGCAGCGGTACCTGGCCGAGGAGGTCGCCGAGGACCACGTGGACGGGATCATCACCCGGCGCGAGGCGATCCGCAGGCTCGGGCTGCTCGGGGTCGGCGCGACGGCGGCGACGGCGATGATCGCCGCCGAGGCGACGGCGCGCGAGAAGGGCGGCGACGGAGGGCACGGGCACGGGCATGGCGGCGACGGGCGCCAGACGATGTGGGCGCCGGTCGCGACCCAGCCGATCACGTTCGCCGGCCCGCGCGGGACGCTGATGGCTGCCTGGGCGCCGGCGGCGCGGGTGCGCGGCGGCGTGCTCGTCATCCACGAGAACCGCGGGCTCACGGACCACATCCGCAACGTCGCGGGACGCTTCGCGGCCAACGGGCTGGTCGGCGCTGGCGCTCGACCTGCTCTCGGAGGAGGGCGGAACGGGTGCGTTCCCGGGCGAGGCCGAGGTCGCGGCGGCGCTCTCGCAGATCTCGGGTGCGAACCCGGGCCGCTTCGACGCCGACATGAAGGCGGCGGTGACCGAGCTCGGCAATCGCGTCGGCCGCGAGCCGCTGGCCGCGATCGGGTTCTGCTTCGGCGGCGGCATGATCTGGCGGCTGCTGGCCGCGCGCGAGCGGCGGCTGTCGGCGGCGGCTCCGTTCTACGGCCCGTTTCCCGACGGGCGGCAACCTCGCCGGCAACCGGGCCGACGTGCTCGGCGTGTACGCGGGCATGGACGATCGCGTCAACGCCACGCGCGAGCCGGCGCGGCTGGCGCTCGAGGCCGCGCGGCTCGACCACGAGATCCTCACCTTCACCGAGGCGCGAGCACGCGTTCTTCAACGACACGAACGCGGCGCGCTTCAACGCGCCGGCGGCCGAGGAGGCCTGGCGGCGCGTGAACGGCTGGTTCGACGACGCCGACGACCGCGGGCGCGGTCGCCACGACTAGAACCGATCGGCGAGATAGGCCGCGGCGCCGTCCACGCCCGCCGCGCGGGTGAGGATGGCGCCGTTGGCCTCGATCAGCGCGCGCGTGTGCGTGAAGTCGCCCGGCAGCTCCTCGAGCCGCGCGAGCAGCAGCTCGCGCGTGTTCACGCGCTCGCCGGTCGCGAGGTCGGCGAGCGTGCCCTCGACGCCGTCGCGCATCGCCGCCCAGCGGTTCTCGTCGATCCGCCACGCGTCGTGCACCGGCAGCGGCTCGCCGGCGTCGTGGCGCGCGGCCAGGCCGTGGATGAGCCCGTGCGCGAACGCGGCGACGCCGTGGACGTCCTCGACGCTCGACTGCGCGTCCGGCACGCGCAGCTCGAGCGTGCCGTAGGTCGCATGCAGGCGCAGCTCGAACCACCAGCGGCGCGCGTCCGGGACGGTGTCCGAGCGCTCGCCCCAGCTCAGCGCGTCGGCGAACCACTCCCAGCTCTCGATCGCCGGCGGCACGCCCTGGCGTTGCAGGTTGACCGCGATCGTGGGCCGGATCGAGGCCAGCCCTGTGTCGCGGCCGGCGTGAAAGGGGGCGTTGGCGGCCAGCGCGGCGAGCTCCGGCAGGTGCGAGCGCAGCGCGTTGTAGACCGCCAGCGTGCGGTCGGCGCCGCCCAGCGAGACGTGCAGGTGCAGGCCGCACACGAGCTGGCGCCGCGCGCGCTCGCCGTACTCCTGCAGCGTGCGGCGGTAGCGCGGGTCGTCGGTCAGCGTGCCCAGCTCGCTCGTGGTCGGGTGCGCGCCGGCGGTCATCAGCCGCCCGAGCGGCGCGGCGGCGGCGACGAGATCGCGGCGGGCGGCGCGCAAGGACTCGACCGCGGTCGGCAGATCGGGGCACGGCGGCGTGACGATCTCGAGCTGCGAGGCGGGCAGCTCGAGCTTGTAGCGCGGGTCGCCGGGCACGCGCTCGAGCACCTCGCGGGCGTTCGGCAAGAGGTCGAGGCTCTCGCCGTCGAGCAGGAACAGCTCCTCCTCGATCCCGATCCCGAGCGCGTCCGGGGCGTCGAAGCGCGCCCGCAGCGTGTCGGCCTTCACGCCGCCCAGCCGCCGTGGTCGCGCGCGGCGTTGGGCCCGCCCTGGTACGGGTAGTCGGGACCCTCGAGCTCGTCCGCGAAGACCTCGGCGTCGTCTTGCGGCTCGAAGCCGATCAGCCGGTCCGGCGGCCACCAGCGGCGCGTGTTGGCCGAGGCGCCGTAGACGATCGCGAAACCGACGTCGGCGGTCAGCGCCGCGCGCACGAGCCGCACGCCGTCGGCATGGCTGAGCCAGGTCGCCAGCTCGCGCCGCTCCGTCGGCCGCGGCCGGAAGGAGCCGATCCGCAGGCACACCACGCTCAGCCCGAAGCGCTCGCAGAACATGCGCCCGAGCGCCTCGCCGTAGACCTTGGACGCGCCGTACAGGCCGTCGGGCCACGGCGGCTGGTCGACGTCGAGCGGCTCGCCGACGGGATACATCCCGGTGGCATGGTTGGAGCTGGCGAAGACGACGCGCTGCACGCCGGCGCGCCGGCAGGCCTCGAAGACGTGAAAGACGCCGTGCAGGTTGGGGCCGGCGATGCGCTCGAACGGCGCCTCGTTGGGGACGGCGCCGAGGTGGATCACGGCGTCGACGCCGTCGACCGCGGCCTGGACCGCGGCCGCGTCCGTCAGGTCGGCGGCGACGAACGTCTCCGGCGGCTGCAGTCCTTCCGGCTCGTGCAGGTCGGACAGCCGCAGCTCGTCGAGGCCCTCGCGCAGGGCGGGGCGCAACACGGTTCCGATCGTCCCGTGGGCGCCGGTCATCAGCACGCGTCGTGGCTGCATCGTGCCGGTGTTTAACAGCTCACGGCCCCGTCGGGGGCGACGGGGCCGCAAACCGGGGGTATTGGGGGAGGTGGATCCGCCGGGCGGACCCACTCCTGTCATCGGAACGTCGCGCGCAAACTTGAGCGCACCGCTTCGTCGGACTCCGGCAGCCGCGACCACTCGGACGCGTACTCGGCGCCGAACACCAGCACCAGCGACACGGCGTAGACGAAGATCAGCAGCGCCATCAGCGCGCCGAGCGAGCCGTAGAGCGCGCCGAAGTCGGCCAGGTGCTCGAAGTAGAGCTCGAGCGCGCCGCGCACCAGGCTGATCAGCGCGGCGGCCACGATCGCCCCCGGCCAGATCTCCCGCGTCCGCGGCCGCGGCGACGGCAGGATGCGATAGAGGAACAGCACCACCCCGGTGGTGAACAGGAACGGCAGCAGGTCGCCGACCAGGTCGAGCAGCCAGCCCGCGTCGCCCAGCCACTCGGCGGCGCGGCGGGTGGCGCTGAGGCTGAGGCTGAACACCAGCACGAGCGCGGCGCCGAGCACGAGCGCCAGGTCGAGCGCCTTGCGGCGCAGCAGCGGCGGACGCGTCTCGATGTCCCACGCCTGGTTGATGGCGTGGCGCAGCGCCCCCATCACGCCGCTCGCGGCGGCGATCAGGAGCACGACCGAGACCGGCCCGAGCTGCCCCGTGTTGTCGAGCGCGTCGTCAACCGTGCGCTGCGAGCCGCGCCCGATCGGCCTCCTGCGAGAGCGGGACGTTCTCGAACACCGCCTCGACGACCCGCCGCCGGATCTCCTCGTCCTGGAAGAACAGCCCGAAGCCGCCGACGAGCAGCATCGCCAGCGGCACGAACGACAGCACCGCGAAGAACGCGATCTGCGCCGCGTCGCGGTGCCCGCGGTCGTCGACGAACTCCACGCACGCGCGCCAGAGCGCGAGCAGGACTCGGTCGACGATCCGCCTCACGGCGGGCCATGATGAGCTAGACCGTCGCGGCGCGCTCCGTCAGCCACGGGTAGCGCTCGGTGTCGCCGCTCGCATAGTCGGGGTCGAGGTAGATGAAGCAGCGCTGGATCTGCCAGTCGCGGATCTCGAAGACGTCGCACCAGCGGCCCGCGCCCCAGTCGGGCACACCGGCGCGCCACGGGCCGTCCTGGTGCTCGCCGTAGCTCGTCCCTTCGGCCACGATCGTGTCACCGCCCGAGAAGACCCAGTTGAAGTTGGCGTAGTCGTGGCGGATTCCCCGCAGGGTCGCGCCGACGTCGCCGAACAGCTTGCCGATCTCCTCGCGGCCGTTGGCGATGCCCCACTTGGGGAAGTAGACCTGCGCGTCGGTGGCGAACAGCTCGAGGATGCTCTCGCCGGTCGAGGTCACGCCGCCGTTGTCGAAGGCCTTCAGGTACTCGAGCGCGACCGACTTGCGCTGCTCGTCGGTCATGGTCTCACGCGTCAAAGCCATCTCGTTCTCCTCCAGTTCCTAGGACACGGCGCCCGCGAGCGCGGGCCCCTTGACGGGCTCGGCGTCGGCGGCCTGCGCCGCCCGGTAGGCAAAGGCGATCATCGGACCGATCGTGGCACCGCCCGCCCAGTAGGCACGGCGCGACACCGAGGCGACGCAGTTGCCGACGCCGTACAGGCCGCCGATCGGCTGCTCGAGGTCGTCGAGCACGCGCGCCTCGGCATCGGTCTTCGGGCCGCCCTTGGTGTCGAGCGTGCCGCCCGTGACCAGCGCGGCGTAGTACGGGCCCTCGAGGCTGAGCGGCCACAGCGTCGGGTTCGGGCGGCCGGGCTCCTCGCGCACGTCGCCGTTGAACAGCTGCTGGACGGCGCGCTCGCCGCGGCCGAAGTCCTCGTCGACGCCGCTTGCGGCCAGGGCGTTGAAGCGCTCGACGCTGCTGCGCAGTTGCGCCGCCCAGTCGTCGGCCAGGCTCAGCCCGCCCGTGACATGCGCGTACTGCGCGAGCCGCTCCCGGACCGCGGCCTCGAGCTCCTCGAACGTCTCGCCGCGGAGCACGTGCGCGTCGCCGGCGCCGGTCTTGCCGACGATCAACCGCCCGTACTCGTCCGACGCCGAGTGCTCCTCGCTGCGCTGGTCCCAGACCTGGACCAGCACCAGGTTGGGGTACTCGCCGGCGGTCGCGTCCCATTCGAAGAACTTCTGCGCCAGCTCGTTGTAGGGCAGCTTCTCGTTGACGACGCGGCGGCCGCGCTTGTCGACGAACAGCATCGAGTCGCCGGCCACGCTGAACATCCCGCTCAGCTCGGGGTCGCGGTTGACGGCCTTCTCGAGCGGGACCGGGCACATCCACGCGTAGTTCATGTTGCGCAGCTGGGCGCCGAGCGGCGTGCCGATGCGGACGAAGTCGCCCTCGTTGGTCATCGCCGCACAGCCGCCGAAGACCGGCGCGCTGAGGTGGTTGCGGCGCAGCTCGACGTCGTGGGTGAAGCCGCCGCTGGCGAAGATCACCGCCTTGCGGGCCCGGACGCGCACGCGGGTGCCGTCGTCGCGGGTGGCTTCGACGCCGGCCACCGCGCCGCCGCTGGTCAGCAGCCGCTGGACGCGGTGCGAGACGCGCACGTCGACGCCGTCGCGCCTCGCCGCCGCGCTCAGCGTGCGGATCCCGTTCAAGCCGCCGTCGGACATCGACTCGCGCGCGTCGCGGGGGACGAACACGCGGCCGGTCGGGGCGGCGTCCTCGGGCAGCTCGGACCAGTAGTCGGGCACGGCTTCGCAGTGCCGGTAGGGCAGCGCGTCGCGCTCGGCCAGCAGCTCGGCGGCGGGTGACGCGGAGGCGTAGATCGCCTTCATCCCCTCGTACTCCCAGGCGTCGAGCCCGAGCGTCGGGCTGTCGGCGTCGTAGCGCTCGGGCGCGGACAGCCGCGCGCAGTAGCGCAGGAACGCGTCCTCGGGGTCCGCGTCCAGGTGCACGTTGTTCGGCACCCAGTACCAGAAGGCGGCCTTGTTGGCCGTCCCGCCGAGGATCGCGGCCTTCTCGAGCAGGATCACCTCGTTGCCCAGCCAGCGGCTGAACAGCGCGGCCGGCAGGCCGCTGGCGCCGCCGCCGACGACGACCACGTCGGCTTCGGCGTCGGGGCGCTCGGCCGCCCAGTCGACGGCCAGCGGGAGGGCGGATTCGCGCGGCGCGGTCATGCCGGCACCGGGGCGCGGTCGAGCATGGTGTGCAGCACCTCCGTGAGTGCGGCTTCGGGGTCGTCGACGAGCGCGGCTGAGCGCCAGGCGACGTGCGCGTCGGGACGCACGAGCACGCAGCCGTCCTCGGCCACCTCGCGCACGCGCGCCCAGTCGTCGTAGAGGTCGGTGTATTCGCGGCCCGGCCCGATCACGTGCGCGACCAGGTCGATGCCGAGCGCGGCGGCGGCGCGTTCGGCCGCGGCCGCCCAGGCGCCGCCCGAGATGCCGGTCAGCAGGCAGAAGCGGCCTTTGCCGGCCAGGTCGTGCGTGGAGATCCGGTGGCCGCCCCGGCCCAGCCAGCAGTGCGGCAGGCGCGCGCCCGGCCAGGTCGTCGGGTGGTAGTAGAGCTCGCGGTCGCGGGTGTAGTCGGGCTCCGGCGAGCCGTCGGGCACGACGGCCGAGGACGCGTAGCGCTGCCCGAGCTCGACGCCGTGGGCGTTGAACTCGTAGTCCTTGAGCTCGAGCGCCTCCTTGAGCGCGATGCGCTGGCGCGCCGCCTCGGGCGTGTCGTCGGCGCGGGCGCGCATGTGCTCGGCCATCACCTCCGGGTCGCTCGTGTCGGTGAAGCCCAGCGCCTGGAAGATCGGGCCGAACTCCTCGATCGACTGGTTGGCGCGCAGCACGATCTGGCGCCCGACCGGCACGCGCTCGGCGTCGTAGCTGTCGAGCAGGCCCTCGCCGGCTTGCCCGTGCAGCACCAGCGCGAGCTTCCAGGCCAGGTTGTAGGCGTCCTGGATCGAGGTGTTGGAGCCCAGGCCGTTGCTCGGCGGGTGCCGGTGGACGGCGTCGCCCATGCAGAACACGCGGCCCTCGCGGTAGCGCGTGGCGTACATCTTGTTGTTGCCCCACAGCGACGTGGAGCGGATCGTGACCGGGATCGAGTCGTCGCCGACCAGGCTGTGGACGATCCGCGTCGCGGCCTCGTCGTCGAGCTCGGGCGGCAGTTCGTCGATGTCGTAGCCCCAGACGATCAGCCACTCGTCCCAGGGGCGCACCATGCGCACGAGGCCCATGCCGATGCCGCCGATGTCCGAGCCGGGCTGCAGCACCCAGTACAGGACGCTCGGGCGGTGCTGGACGAGCGCCGAGAGGTCGGCGTGGAAGACGATGTTCATCGAGCCGGCGACGTCCATCTGGCCCTCGAACGGCAGCCCGACGTCGGCGGCCACCTTCGAGCGCCCGCCGTCGGCGCCGATCACGTACTTGGCGCGGATCTCGTAGGTGTGGCCGGACAGGCGGTCGCGCACGGTCACGGTCACGCCGTCGTCGTCCTGGACCAGGCCGACGTACTCCGTGTCGAACCGGATCCGCGAGCCGCGGTCGGCGGCGTGGCCGATCAGGATCGGCTCGAACAGCGTCTGCGGCAGGTCGCAGGGCTCGCTCGGGCTGGCCAGCGTGTAGTCGGCCTGGCGCGCGGGGTGCGTGCCCCAGGTGCGCACGCGGCCGATCTCGTCCTCGGCCAGGCTGGTGCAGAACACGGTGTCGCCCATCAGTCGCTGCGGCGTGCCGTTGGCCAGGATGTCGTCCTCGATGCCGAGGTCGCGCATGATCTCGACCGTGCGCTGGTTGGTGATGTGCGCGCGCGGCGTGTTGGCCGTCCAGCGGTACTTGGTGATGACGATGTGGTCCACGCCGGCGGTGGCCAGGAACAGCGCGGCGGACGCGCCCGCGGGGCCCGAGCCGATGACGAGGACGTCGGTGGTGAGATGTTCGCTCATGCCAGTCGGAGGTCGAAGGTCATGCGCCACCAGGGCGCATCCAGGGTGCGGCCGCCCGGTCCCTCCCCGGGCGCTTGCTGCTCGGCCGGGGCGATCAGCGACG
Organism: uncultured Solirubrobacteraceae bacterium; assembly: GCA_963755275.1. Taxonomy (GTDB): domain Bacteria; phylum Actinomycetota; class Thermoleophilia; order Solirubrobacterales; family Solirubrobacteraceae; genus Solirubrobacter. Next base: position 34,378 of record CAVWJU010000015.1, read on the forward strand.
CCTTGACGCCGAACACGGCGTCGTCGTCGAGGTGCGGGCTGCCGGCGATGAACACGTGCGTGATCAGGGTCTGGTGGCCCGGATGGCTGACCATGAAGTGGATGTGCGCCGGGCGGTACGGGCTGCGGCGGGCGGCCTTGAGGAGGTCGCCGACCGGGCCGTCGTCGGGGATCGGGTACGGGGCCGGCTTGACCGACCAGAAGCCGTAGCGGCCCTCGTCGTCGGCGAACAGGTGGGCGCGGCCGGACAGCGTCTCGCCCTGCTGGACGTCGTAGAAGCCGTCGTCGTCGGCCTCCCAGACTTCGATCTTCGCGCCCGCCAGCGGCGACCCGTCGACGGCGGTGACGCGACCCTCGACCCAGCACGGCTCGCCGCTGACGCCCTCGGCGATGTCCCCGCCCAGCTCGATCTCGGGCGAGTCCTCGACGAAGAACGGGCCGAACACCGTCGACTCGGTCGCCTCAGGCTCGTCCGGTGCGTTGATGCCGACGGTCAGCATCGAGAGCCCGAGCACGTCCGAGAGCAGGATGAACTCCTGCCGGCGGTCGTCGGTGATGTGGCCGACCCGGGTCAGGAACTCGATGCCCTGCGTCCACTCCGCCTCGGTCAGGCGCACGTCACGCGCGAAGCCGTGCAGGTGCTCGACCAGCGAGCGCAGGATCTCGCGCAGGCGCTCGTCCGGCGTGTCGTCGAAGCTCGCCAGCACCTCGTCGGTGACGCGGCGCTCGCGCTCGTCGGCCAGCACGTGCTCGTCGCCGCGTGGAGCGGCATCCGTCAGGTCCTGCATCTCTCTCCTCGGGCCGTCGTGGACGGGGAGTCTCAGCATGCACCCCGGCGACAGATACGTCAATTCGATTATCGGAGACCTTGCCATATGATCTGCGTATGGATCTGCGCACGCTGCGCTGCTTCCTGGCCGTCGCCGAGGAGGGTTCGATCACGCGCGCGGCACTGCGCCTGCACATGTCGCAGCCGCCGCTGTCCGTGCGCCTGCAGGCGCTCGAGCGCGAGCTCGACGCCGCGCTGCTCGTCCGCCACGGACGCGGGGTCGAGCTGACCGCCGCAGGCCGCGTGCTCGCCGAGCGGGCGCGGCGGCTGCTCTCGGACGCCGACTCGACGGCCGAGGCCGTGCGCTCGGTCGGCCAGGGCATGCGCGGCCATCTGAGCGTGACCGTCGGGGCGACCGTCGCGCCGTCGCTGCTGGCCGGTCTGCTCGCGCAGATGCGAGCGAGCGCGCCCGACGTCGAGGTCGCGGTCACGGACGCGGCGGGCGACGAGGTGCTCGACGCCGTCGGGCACTCGGACGCCGACACCGGGCTGATCCACCTCGCGCCGGCCGACCCGACGGGCCCGCCCGGCGCCAACGCCAAGCCGCGCGCCGGGCAGCACGTGCTGGAGATCGCCGTCATCGACCGCGAGCCGCTGGTGGCCGTGCTGGGCGCCGGTCACCCGCAGGCCGGCGCGGAGCGCGTCGATCTCGAGGCGCTGCGCGGCGACGTGCTGATCGCGCCCGCGCGCTCGAGCGGTCCGGGGCTGCACGAGCACGTGGTGGCCGCCTGGCGCTCTGTCGACGGCGATCCGGACCGCATCCACGAGGCGGGCTCGACCACGACCGCGCTCGCGCTCGTGCAGGGCGGTGGCGGCGTGGCGATCATGCCCGCGGCGCTCGCCGCGGTGGCCTGGCGCGGGCTCGTGGCGGTGCCGCTGCGCCAGCACCGCCCGGCCGTCGAGACCGCGGTCGTGTGGCGCCCGAGCGCCACCTCGCCCGTGCTCCGCCGCTTCCTGCGGCTGGCGCTCTCGACGCCCGAGCCCGACGTGCTCGGCCCGGGCCGCGCCCGGCGCGGACGCTCGATCCTCGAGTGAAACGACAGCGGCCCCGCAGGTGCGGGGCCGCCGAAAACGTCTGCTTGCCGCGGACGGGCGCTACTTGATGAAGAGGATCTCCGAGTACTTCGGCAGCGGCCAGAGGTCGTCGGGCACGATCCGCTCGAGCTTGTCGGCGACCTCGCGCACGGCGTGCATCGCCGAGTGCACGTCGTTCTGGACGTACTTGGCCTCGTCGATCAGTTCGGCGTCCTCCGGGTGCCCCAGGTTGGCGGCCTCGAGCTCGAAGATGCGCTCGACGAACTCGTCGACCAGCGCCTCGGACTCGGCGACGAGCTTCTCGACCCCGACCTCCTTGAGCGTCCCGAGCCAGCGGACGGAGGCCGGCAGCAGCATCGTGCGTGCGATCGAGGCTGCGGTCTCGGCCTCGATGTTGATCGTGGTGACGTACTGCTCGACCGCGACCTCGTAGCGCGAGTGCAGCTCGCGCTCGGAGAGCACCTCGTAGCGCTCGAAGACCTCGATCGTGCTCGGCTCGATGTACCACGGCAGCGCGTCCGGGCTCTGGCGCAGGTTGGCCAGCCCGCGCTTCTCGGCCTCGGCGTGCCACTCGTCGGAGTAGTTGTCGCCCGAGAACACGATCCGCTTGTTCTCGGTCCACGTCGACTTGACGACGTCGAGCACGGCCTCCTCGATCGAGGCGCCGCCGGTGGTGGCCGCGTCGAGCTTGTCCGAGAGCGCGTCGATGGCCTCGGCGACGGTCGTGTTCAGCACGGTGTTGGGCATCGACAGCGACATCGACGAGCCGAGCGCGCGGAACTCGAACTTGTTGCCGGTGAACGCGAACGGCGAGGTGCGGTTGCGGTCGCCGCCGTGCAGCGGCAGCCGCGGGAGCACCGAGGCGCCCATCTCGAGGTAGGCCTGCGGGGTGGCGGCGTCGCCCGAGCCGGACTCGATCGCGCCGAAGACCTTCTCGAGCTCGGCGCCGAGGAAGACCGAGATGATCGCCGGCGGCGCCTCGTTGGCGCCGAGGCGGTGGTCCTGGCCGGCGGCCGCGACCGAGGCCCGCAGCAGCTGCTGGTGCTTGTTGACGGCCTGGATGACGGCCGAGCAGAAGAACAGGAAGAGCAGGTTCTCGTGCGGGGTCTCGCCCGGCTCGAGCAGGTTGATGCCCGTGTCGGTGCCCATCGACCAGTTGTTGTGCTTGCCCGAGCCGTTGACGCCCGCGAACGGCTTCTCGTGCAGCAGGCAGACGAGCCCGTAGCGGCGGGCGACGTTCTGCATGATCTGCATCGTCAGCTGCTGGTGGTCGGAGCCGACGTTCGAGTTCTCGAAGATCGGCGCGACCTCGTACTGGGCCGGGGCGACCTCGTTGTGGCGGGTCTTGATCGGCACGCCGAGCCGGGCCAGCTCCTGCTCGGTCTCGAGCATGCAGGCCAGCACGCGCTCGGGGATCGACCCGAAGTAGTGGTCGTCGAGCTCCTGGCCCTTGGGCGGCTTGGCGCCGAACAGCGTGCGGCCGGTGATCACGAGGTCGGGACGCTCGAAGAAGTACTGCTCGTCGATCAGGAAGTACTCCTGCTCGGGGCCGACCGTGGTGAACACGTGCGAGGCGCCGGTGTCGCCGAGCAGCGACAGCGCCCGGATGGCGGAGCGCGACAGCGCGTCCATCGAGCGCAGCAGCGGGATCTTGTTGTCGAGCGCCTCGCCGCTCCACGACGTGAACGCGGTCGGGATGCAGAGCAGCGCGCCGTTCGGGTTCTCGAGGATGAACGCCGGCGAGGACGGGTCCCAGGCCGTGTAGCCGCGGGCCTCGAACGTCGAGCGGATGCCACCGCTCGGGAACGACGACGCGTCCGGCTCGCCCTGGATCAGCTCCTTGCCCGAGAACTCGGCGAGCGCGTTGCCGTCGCCGGTCGGGCCGTAGAACGAGTCGTGCTTCTCGGCCGTCGAGCCCGTCAGCGGCTGGAACCAGTGCGTGTAGTGCGTCGCGCCGCGCTCCATCGCCCACTCGCGCATGGCCGAGGCGACGGAGTCGGCGAGCGCGGGCTCGAGCGGCTCACCCTTGGCGATCGTGGCCTCGAGCTGGCGGAAGACGCCCTTCGGCAGCCGCTGCCGCTGGACGGCGACCGAGAAGACGTTCTCGCCGTAGACGTTCGCGCTGGGCTGGGTCAGATCCGCCTGACCAATGGCGCCGCCGTTGGGGCTCCATTGGGCGGCGGCAACATTGGGCGTGCGGGTGCGGGTCGGCATGCGGGCGTGGTCCTCCTCAGGATCAGAGACAGCGCGCCTTAACGTAGGACGACGAGCGACGCGGCTCTTTGTCCACGTGTCCAAATCGGGGGGTGCGCCGTTCGCCTCATGTGAGCCTGGGCCACGTGAAGCAGAACACGCTGCCGCCGCCATCGCCCGCCTGGACCCAAATCCGGCCGCCCGCGGCCTCGACCACTTTCTGCGCGATCGCCAGCCCGATGCCGGTCCCGGGATAGTCCTCGCCGGCCGGCGCGCGGACGAACATGCCAAAGATCCGCTGCGCGTGCGGAGCCGGGATGCCGATGCCGTTGTCGGCGACCTCGAAGCGCCAGCCCTCGCCGTCGCGAACCGCCGACACGCGCACCACGGGCTCGACGCCGGGCGCGACGAACTTGACGCCGTTGGCGACCAGGTTGGCCAGCAACTGCTCGAACTCGCGCGGGCGCGCCACCACGACGGGCAGCTCGGAGGCTTCGAGGCGCCCGCCGGCGGCCGCGGTCGGCGCGATCCGCCGCACGAGCTCGGCCGTGTCGACGCGCTCGGGCGACCGCGAGGAATGTCCCACGCGCGCGTACGCGAGCAGGTCCTCGACGAGCGCGTGCATGCGCTCGCCGCCCTCGCGGGCAAGCGCCAGCAGCTCGGCGGCGTTCGCGGGCAGCGCCGCGCCGTGGCGGCTCTCGAGCAGCGCCAGGAAGCCCGAGACGGCGGTCAGCGACTGGCGCAGGTCGTGCGAGACGACCGACGCGAAGCGCTCGAGCTCGGCGTTGGAGCGCTCCAGCTCGGCCGCGCGCTCGACCGACGTCGTGCGCTCGCCGGCGAGCTGCTGGAGGGCCTCGTAGAGGTCGGTGACGTCCATCGCCGACAGGTAGACGAGCGGCTCCGGCCCGTCCGCCACCGCGGCGCTGCAGCGGAAGAAGCGATACGAGCCGTCCTTGCAGAGCGCCCGCGCCTCGACCTGCAGCGACTCGCCGCGCGGCGTGTGCTCGAGCTGGCGGGCGAACGCCAGCACCCGGGCCCGGTCCTCCGGGTGCATGAACTCCGCGTACGGGCGCTCGTAGAGCTCGGCCGGCGTCCAGCCCGTCGTCCGTTCCCAGGCGGCGTTGACCCAGCGCAGGTACCCTTCCGCGTCGGCGGCGCCCAGCAGATCCTGGGAGAGGGCGAAGAGACGCTCGGCATGGGCGGCCTCGGCGCCGCCGGGGAGTGGGGGAGAAGCGGACGTGAGCGAACTCTAGAGTGCCTCGCGTGCGCCGACCTCGGAGCCTTCGATTCCGCGTGCTGGCGGCTGCAGCGCTGATCGCGATCGTCTCGCTGATCACGTTCGCCGTGCTGCTCGACGGCCTCGACAACCAGAGCGAGCAGGCCGTCAAGGCGCGCGCGGCCAACGACTCGGTGACGCAGGCGGGAGTGCTCGAGCGGATCGCGCTCGACATCGCGCGCGGCGATCGCAGCGACGACCTCGTGGCCGCCGAGCGCCGGCTGCTGGCGCTTCAGCGCGACCCGCCCGACCGCGCGGCGGTCGCGGAGCTCAACCGCGAGCTGACGGCGTACGCGGCCTCGCCGACCGAGCCGGGGCTCGCCGCCTTCCGGTCCGAGCTCGACCGCTTCGCCGCCGCCAAGCGCGTCGAGCAGATGCGGCTGCGCGCGGAGGGCACGCGCCTGCGCACGCGCTCGATCCGGATCGCCGCCGGTGGGCTGATCCTGCTGCTGGCGCTGATCGTGGCGATCGCGATCGGCGCCGTGCGGGCGATCGTCGGGCCGGTCGACCGGCTCCAGCGCTTCGCCCGCGAGCTCGGCGCCGGGCGCTTCGACGCGCGGCTGCCGGAGACCGGGCCGCCCGAGTTCGTCGAGCTCGCGCGCGCGTTCAACCGCAGCGCCGAGACCTTGCAGCGCGACAACGACCGCCACATCGCCGAGCTCGATGCCGTCTTCCGCGACTCGCCGCTGGGGATCGCGTTCCTCGACCTCGACCTGCGCTTCCTGCGCGTGAACGAGGCGCTCGCGCGGATGAACCAGGTCCCGGCCGCCGAGCATCTCGGTCGCCGCGTCGGCGAGGTCACCGGCCAGCACGACATCGAGCGTGCGCTGCGGCGCGTGGTCGAGACCGGCGAGCCGTTGCTCGATCTCGACATCGCGCTCCACGGCCGTCGCTTCGAGGCCAGCTACTTCGCCGTGCGCGACGACCGCGGCGAGCTGCTCGCGGTCGGCAAGGCGATGTCCGACGTGACCGCGCGCCGCCAGGCCGAGGCGGCTCGCGCGCACCTGCAGGACGCGACCGCGGCGCTCGCACGCGCGGTCACGGTCGTCGACGTCGCGCGGGTGGCGATCGAGCAGGGCAAGGCGGCGCTGGACGCTGACGTGGCCGCGCTGCTGACGCTCGACGCCGAGCGCGAGCGGCTGAAGCTCGTCGACGGCGACGGGCTGACGGACAGCGCCTCGTCGCGCTGGAGCACGGTCGCGCTCTCGGAGCCGATGCCGGCGACGCGCGCCGCGCGCACGGGGACGAGCGTGTTCATGAGCGACGAGGCGTCGCTGCTCGAGCAGTTCCCGCGGCCTGGCCGACGCGCCCTATCCGCGCGCCGGCTCCTACGCCGCGGTGCCGCTGGTGGCCTACGGCCGCACGCTCGGTGTGCTCTCGTTCGGCTTCACACGCACCGTCGCCTTCGACCGGGGCGAACGCGGGCTGCTGCACGCGCTCGCCGCCCAGGCCGCGATCGCGCTGGCCCGCGCGCAGCTCTACGAGCGCGAGCACGCGGTCTCCCAGACGCTGCAGGCCTCGCTGCTGCCGCGCGCGCTTCCGGACGTGCCCGGCCTCGACCTCGCAGGCCGGCTCGAGGCCGGCGCCCACGGCGTCGAGGTCGGCGGCGACTTCTACGACGCGTTCGCGCTCGACGACGGCGCGTGGGGGATCGCGATCGGCGACGTCTGCGGCAAGGGCGTCGACGCCGCCGCGCTGACCGCGCTCGCCCGGCACACGATCCGCGCCGCCGCCCACGCCTACCGCTCGCCGGAGCAGGTGCTGGAGGCGCTCAACCGGGCGGTGCTCGACGAGAGCCGCCCGGGCCAGTTCCTGACCGCGGTCTTCGCCCGGCTCGAGCCGCTGTCGCGCGGCGGCTTCCGGCTGGCGCTGGCGTGCGGCGGCCATCCGCCTCCGGTGGTGATCGACGCCGACGGCCTCGCGCGCGAGCTCGCGTGCGCGGGGACCTTGCTGGGCGTGATCGAGGACCCCCGGATCGCCGGCGACGCGATCGACCTCGAGCCCGGCGACACGCTGGCGCTCTACACGGACGGGCTGACCGAGGCCGGCGCCCCGGAGGTCACGTTGACCACCTCCGAGGTCGCGGCGCTGCTGGCCGAGGTGCGAGGCGAAACGGCCGCCCAGACCGCGGAAGGCTGCCTGTCCAGCGCGATCGCGGCGGGTGCCGGAGAGACCCGTGACGACATCGCGGTGCTGGTCGTGCAGGTCGGGCTGAGCGCCCTCGACCGCAGGGAGAAAGCCTCGCGAGGAATCTTCGACATCGGGGACAATGTCGTAGCTCCAGTACCCCAACAGACTGCGGATCGATGCTGTTTGACAGAGGAGGATCGATGCGCAGGACCCGTTGGGCTGCCGGTTTGGGGGCCGGGCTGCTCGCACTACTGGTGGCGCCAGGGGTGGCGTTCGCTGATGGCTCTACCCTCGACCTTTACAACGCCGGGAAGCTCCCGGAAGAGGTCGGTATCAACTCCGTGTGGGTGCTGGTCGCCGGCATCCTCGTGATGTTCATGCAGGCGGGCTTCGCCTTCCTGGAGATCGGCTTCTCCCGCGGCAAGAACGCGGGCACGGTGATCGCGAAGATCTTGGTCAACTTCTCGATCGCGGCGATCTGCTTCTGGGCGGTCGGTTTCGCCTTCGCCTTCGGCAACGGCAACGAGATCATCGGCACCTCCGGGTTCTTCCTGGCCGGCGCCGACGTCAGCTCGGACTTCGCCCTGGTCAACGTGGCCGAGGGCACGATCACGGTCGAGACGCTGTGGTTCTTCCAGTTCGTCTTCTGCGCCGTGTCGCTGGCGATCGTCTGGGGCACGACGCTCGAGCGCGTGAAGTTCGGCGTCTACGTGATCTACGCGATCGTGTTCTCGTCGATCATCTATCCGCTCGGCGCGCACTGGATCTTCGGCGGTGGCTGGCTGGCCGTCCAGTTCTCGGTGCAGGACTTCGCCGGCTCGACGGTCGTCCACCTGATCGGCGCCACCGGCGCCCTCGCGGTCCTGCTGCTGCTCGGCCCGCGTCGCGGCAAGTTCGGGGCTGACGGCAAGCCGCGGGCGATCCCGGGGCACAACATGCCGCTGTTCGGCCTCGGCATCCTGATCCTGTGGCTCGGCTGGTTCGGCTTCAACCCGGGCTCCGGCCTGAGCGCGCTCGACGGGCGCTTCCCGGAGATCGCGATGGTCACCAACCTGGCCGCCGCCGCCGGCGTGCTCTCGGCCGTCGCCGTCATGTACGCCAAGACGAAGCGGATCGACATCGGCATGGCCGGCAACGGCGCGATCGCCGGCCTGGTCGCGATCACGGCTCCGTCCGGCTACGTCGAGCTGTGGGCTGCGCCGATCATCGGCGCCGTGGCCGGCGTGGTCGTCGTCTTCGGCGTGCTGGCGATCGACAAGAAGATCGACGACCCGGTGGGCGCGCTCTCCGCGCACGGCCTGGCCGGCATCTGGGGCACGCTCGCCTGCGGTCTGTTCACGGCGCCGCGCCTGGCCGAGAAGAACGCGGTCGGCGAGGGCGGCCTGGTCTACACCGGCTCGTTCGGGCAGCTGTGGGGCCAGTTCGTCGGCGTCGTCTCGGCGTTCGTGTTCGTGTTCGTGTTCTCGTTCATCACCTTCTACCTGATCAAGAAGACGATCGGGCTGCGCGTCAGCGCCGAGGAGGAGGACGCCGGACTGGACATTTCCGAGCACGGCATGTACGGGTATCCGGAGCAGTTCATCCCGGCTCCGGAGCTCGTCGGGTACGCGCCGGCCGCGACGCCGGTCGTGTCCGGGAAGACCCCGGCGGCCACGACCCGTGAGGTTCCCGCATGAAGAAGATCGAGGCGTTCGTCCGGCACGAGTCGTTCGAGCCGATCCGGATGGAGTTGCTGGAGCTGGGCTTTCCCTCCCTGTCGATCTCGGAGGTCAAGGGCTCCGGGCGCCAGAAGGGGATCACCGAGCGCTACCGCGGCGCCGAGCTGACCAATTGGCTGCGGCCGAAGGTCAAGATCGAGTGCGTGGTCGCGAGCGGTGACGTGCAGACGGTGGTCGACGCCATCCTCAAGCACGCCCGCACCGGCTCGATCGGGGACGGCAAGGTGTTCGTCCTGCCGGTCGAGGAGGCCTACCGGATCCGCACCGGCGAGTCCGGCGAAGAGACCCTGCAGGCCCACCCCGGGGTCGCCGCGCAGGCGGCCTCCTAGCGGGCGTCCTGAACCATAGGCGGATTTCGCGGGGCGGCTCACCACGGCCGCCCCGCGTAGTGAAGGAGGCGTATTGAACGTGGCGATGGAGGCCCAGTCCGACGACCGCGGGACCACCGTGATGCAGCGGGTGCGGGCGGTGCACCTGCGAATGGTGGATGCGGTGCTCGGGGGCGACGGCCTCGAGGGCGTCGCCACGCTCGCCGCCGGCGAGACCGGCGGGGTGGTGGCGATCGTGGTGCCCAGGCTGGGCGCGGCGGCCGCTTCCGGCCCGGTCGCGGACCTGAGTGCCGTGCGCCGCTACGTCAGCGAGCGGGCGCGCAGCCGCGCGGCCGCGGTCCCAGCCGGGGTCGTGGCCGAGGTGCCGATCGCGACCGGCGACGAGCAGCTCGGCGCGGTGCTGCTGCTCGGCGACGACGAGCCGGCGCCCGAGGCGCTCGAGTTCCTGCACGTCGCGGCGGTGGCCTGCCTGACCGAGGTCGCCGTCGAGGAGGCGCGGCTCGAGGTCGAGCAGAACCTTCGCGGCTCGTTCCTGGAGGAGCTGCGCGGACGCGACGACCTCGAGGCCGACGAGGTGCTGCGGCGCGCGGCCCGGCTCGGCTGCGATCTCTCGCGCGGCGCGGTGGCGCTGTGCGCGGAGCTCTCGTCGGACCGGCCGCGGCACGTGGTGGCGACGATCGCCGGGGAGCACCCGGGCGCGCTGGCCCAGCACATGGACGGCGGCGGCGGGTCGGGGCGCGTCTACGCGCTGCTGCCCGCGGTCGGCGCCGCGGACGCGACGGCCACGCTGACCGCGGCGCGGCGGCTCGCGGCGCGGCTGCAGCGGCACGGGACCGTGGGCGTGTCGTCGTTCTACGCCGACGTCGCGGACCTCGGGCGCGCGATCCAGGAGGCCGAGCTCGTGCTCGACGTCCTGCGCCGCTCGGACGTGCCGATCGACGAGGACATCGGGACCGGCACCTACCGGCTGCTGTTCCGCGTGCTGGCGTCGCATCCCGAGGAGGTGCGCTCGTTCTACGAGGACACGGTCGCGCCGCTGGTGGCCTATGACGCGCAGTACTCGACCGACCTCGTCGGCACGCTGAGTGCGTATCTGGAGCGCAACTGCAACATGAACGCCACCGCGTCGGCGATCTACGCCCACCGGCACACGGTCGCCTACCGGCTCGAGCGCGTGAAGGAGCTCACGGGCCTCGACCCGCTGCTCTCCGAGGACCGCGAGCGGCTCGGCCTCGGGCTCAAGGCGTATCGCATCATCGCTCCCCGCCTGCACAGGTAACGTCGCCCGGAGGTCACCGGGCCGTCGCCGGCCTGGGCTTTCGCCCCGAGTGACCGGACGGGCGAAACTCTTCGTCGTCATGCTGGGTTGAAATGCCCAGCATGATGAGTGGACGGATCGCGGCCGCGGCGGTGGCTCTGCTGTTCGCCGTGGCGGCTCCGGCCGCCGCGGCGCAGCTCGAGGGCACCGACCTGGGCGACTTCCTGGCCGGGACGCCGACCGAGGACACGATGCTGGCCAAGGGCGGCGACGACACCGTCTACGGCCTCGGCGGCGAGGACCGGCTCGACGGCGGCCCCGGCGGCGACCGCCTGGTCGGCGACGGCACCTGCCTGGCGGGCGCGGTCCGGCCGACGGACTGCGGCGACGGCGACGACCGCTCCGGCGACGAGGACGTGCTGCGCGGCGGCGACGGCGACGACATCCTGCTCGGCGGCCGCGGCAACGACGAGCTCGACGGCGGGACGGGCATCGACTCGCTGTCCGGGGACGCCGGCAACGACCGCATCGCCGCCGGGGCCGACGACGACGAGATCGACGGCGGGACGGGGCTGGACGTGATCGACGCCGGGGCGGGCGACGATTGGATCGCGACCGGGCCGGGGACGGACCGGATCGAAGCGGGCGCCGGCGACGACCTGATCGCCACCGAGACCGGCAACGATCGGATCGATGCCGGAGCGGGCGACGACGAGGTCTCCTCCGGCAGCGGCTCCGACCGCATCGAGGCCGGCCCGGGACGTGATCTGGTCTCCTCCGGCGCGGGCAACGACACGGTCGACGCGCGTGACGGAACCCGCGACGTCATCGACTGCGGGCCCGGGCGCGACACCGTCCGAGCGGACCGCAACGACCGTCTACGCCGCTGTGAACGCTGACGGGCCGGATCATGGTAGGTTCACGCGCCCCGATCCTGGAGACGAGGCATTGCCCACCGGCACCGTGAAGTGGTTCAACGACGACAAGGGCTTCGGGTTCATCACCCCCGACGACCCCGGCGCCGACCTCTTCGTCCATCACTCAGGCATCAATTCCGACGGCTTCCGCACGCTGCGCGAGGGCGCGCGCGTCTCCTACGAGTCCGAGTCGGGACCCAAGGGCCCGAAGGCCGTCAACGTCACTCCGCTCTAGCGGACGACGTCGCCCTCGGCGTTCAGCCGCGCGGGAACGGGGTCGTCGGAGATCGTGACCTCGAAGCCGCCGCTGGTCGGTCCTTGCGCGGCCTCGGCACGGCCGGTGAGACCGGGCGAGACGCGGTAGTCGACCGTGAACGTGCCGGCCCGGGCGGCGACGAGCTTCCAGGTCAGCTCGCGCGTCTCGCCCGCGCGCAACGTGCCCGCCGACCAGGTGTTGACCGTGGCCACGTCCCCGCCCAGCGGGCCCTCGTCGAGCACCCAGATCGGGCGCCCTGAGTCGGCCAGGCCGGCCCCGCTCGAGCGCTGACCGAAGGAGATCGCGGCGTTGGCGCCCTCGGGCTTGGTCTCGACGGTGACCGCGACGTTGCGCAGCGTCTCGTCGTCGGCGTTGCGCACGCTCAGCGTCAGCTCGACCGGCTCGGCGATGTGCTGGCGCTCCGGGAACGACGCGTCGACGACCTCGACCTTGAACGTGCCCTCCGGCTCGTCGGCGTCCTGGCGCGGATCGCTGCCACAGCCCGCGGCCAGCACGGCGAGCACGATCACGAGGCGGCGCATCGCGCGCAAACGTACCATCGCCGCCGTGCCCAGCTTGCCGGTGCCCGACGATCTCGCGCGCGACGGGATCGCGCTGCGGCGCCTGCGGGCGCGTGACGCCGGCCCGTTCGCGGCCGCCTTTCGCGACGACCCGGCGCTGGGGGTGCTGATCGGCGCCGACGAGGACCCGACCGAGCACGGCGTGCGTCGCTTCATCGCCCGCCAGCCGGGCCTGCGCGCCCGCGGCGAGTTCCTCGGCCTGGCCGTGACCGACGAGACGCGGCGCCCGTTCATGGGCCACGTGATGCTGCACACGCTGGCCTGGCGGCACCGGCGCGCCGAGATCGGCTACTGGCTGGTGCCCACCGCTCGCGGCCGCGGGGTTGGCGCGGCCGCGGTCTCGCTGCTCGTCGAGTGGGCCTTCGAGACGCTCGAGCTCGAGCGGATCGAGATCACCACGACGCCGGACAACGGCCCCGCGCGGAAGCTGGCAGCGTCGCTCGGGTTCGCCGAGGAGGGCGTGATGCGCGGCCGCAACTTCGAGCGCGGGCGGCGCGTGGACGTCGTCATCCTCGGCCGGCTGCGTCAGTAGCCGGGACGGTTGCCGTTTGAGCGCTTACATCGCCGTGCCATAACCTTCGCGCTTCCGCGGGCCCGCGGAGTTTGAGGGGACAGGAGAGTCTTGGTTCGCAGCGCCGCCGATCGCGTCTTCCTACCGGCAAAGGGTTTGCTGGAGGAAGTCGGCGACATGATGATCTTGACGGGGAAGACGATCGTCTCCGCGCTGCGGCCTCCCTATCCCTACGGCGGCGAGTTCGTCCAGCAGTTCCTGTTCGCGCTGCGGCTGTGCTGGTTCCCGCTGATGATCTCGACGATCGCCTTCGGCTACGCCGCGCCGGGCCTGCAGGCCTCGAACTTCCTCACGCTGTTCGGCGCCAACGACCGCCTCGGCGGCTTCTTCGTGTTGGCCTCGATCCGCGAGTTCGCGCCGTTCGTGACCGCGATCGTGTTGGCCGGCGTGGCCGGCACGGCGATCACCGCCGATCTCGGCGCGCGCAAGATCCGCGAGGAGCTCGACGCGTTGCAGGTCCTCGGCGTCGACCCGGTGAAGAACCTCGTCGTGCCGCGCTTCCTCGCGCTGATGCTGGTCACGGGGATGTTCGACGTCTTCGCCGTGCTGTTCGGCATCTTCGGCGGGCTCATGGCCAACGCCGTCAACCACCAGCCGGTCGGCCCGTTCTTCGCCAACCTGCTGACCAACGCCAGCATTCCGGACCTCTGGGGCTCGGTCCTGAAGTGCACGCTGTTCGGCGCGATCATCGCCGTCGTCTGCTGTTACAAGGGGATGACCGCGAGCGGCGGCGCGGCGGGCGTCGGCCGGGCCGTCAACCAGGCCGTGGTCATCTCCACGCTCGGCGTGTTCGCGTTCAACTACGTCTTCACGCAGACACTGCTGGCCACCCACCCCGACATCCTCAACATCAAATAAATGGGATCTGCCACCCGCCCCCACGCCACCTGGTTCGCCATACCACGCGACTGGCTCGCGTCGTTCGGCGACATCGTCCGCTTCTGCGGGCGCGTGATGGGCGAGGTCTTCGGCCTGAAGGTCTTCCGCTACTTCGGTGAGGCGCTGCGCCAGGCCGGCGTGCTGATCCTGTCGTCGACGCTCGTGATCTGGGGCCTGACGTTCATCATCGGCCTGCAGTGCGGCATCGAGGCCGCGTACTTCAACCGAGCGACGGGCGCCCCGGCCTACGCCGGCGTGTTCGCCGCGTGGTGTGACCTGCGCGAGCTGATCCCCTACGCCTTCGGCTACATGATGGCCGCCAAGGTCGGCACCGGGATCGTCGCCGAGCTGGGCTCGATGCGGATCTCGGACGAGATCGACGCGCTCGAGGTGATGGGCATCTCCTCGATCACGTTCCTGTGCGCGACCCGCCTGCTGGCCTCCTGGCTCGTGCTCCCGTTCATCTACCTGGCCGGGATCGGCGCGGGCTTCCTGGCCTCGTACTTGGCGGTGGTGGAGCAGATCGGCGAGGTCTCGAGCGGCGGCTACTCGCTGATCTTCTGGATGTTCCAGAACCCACCCGACCTCTTATTCAGCCTGATCAAGGCGATGGTGATGGCGACCGTGATCGTGCTGGTCGGCTGTTACTACGGCTACACGGCGAGCGGCGGCCCGGTCGGCGTGGGCACGGCCACGGCCAAGTCGATGGTCCTCAACATCGTGCTGGTCCACCTGATCGGCATGCTCGGCACCCAGATCTTCTGGGGTGCGAACCCGCGGGCGCCCATCGGAGGCTGAAGTGAGCGAGCACCAAGACGAATATCGCTGGCACACGGGCACGAAGCGGCCGAGCGGCGTCGAGGACGCGGTCGAGTTCGTCGAGGTCCACAAGGCGTTCGGGCGCAACAAGATCCTGCGCGGGCTGAACATGGGCATCCCGAACGACAAGATCTCGATGATCCTGGGGCCGTCGGGGACCGGGAAGTCGGTCTGCATCAAGCACATGGTCGGGCTGCTGTATCCCGACGAGGGCGACGTGCTGGTCCACGGCGAGTCCGTCCCGGCGATGGCCGACGACGAGCTGTTCGAGATGCGCAAGAAGTTCGGCGTGCTTGTTCCAGGACGGCGCGCTGTTCGGCTCGATGAACCTGTGGGACAACGTCGCCTTCCCGCTGCGCCAGCACACCGACAAGGGCGAGGAGGAGATCGGCGAGATCGTCAACGGGCGCCTGCGCGAGGTCGGCCTGGAGGGGTCGAGCGACAAGATGCCCAACGAGCTCTCCGGCGGCATGCGCAAGCGCGCCGGCTTCGCGCGCGCGCTCGTGCTCGACCCCGACATCGTGCTCTTCGACGAGCCCGACTCGGGCCTGGACCCGGTCCGCACCGCGCTGCTGTGCGAGCTGATCCAGGAGATCCACGAGGAGAACGGCGGCGCCTACGTGGTGATCACGCACGACATCATGTCGGCCAAGCGCGTCGCCGAGTACATCGCCGTGCTGTGGAAGGGCCGGATCGTCGAGTCCGGCCCGGCCGAGGAGCTCTTCGACTCCGACAACCAGTTCGTCCGCCAGTTCCTGTCCGGCGCCTCGCAGGGCCCGCTGGGCATGGAGTAGCTGCGTGACGCCGGCCCGCTCGCTCGTATTGATCGCCGTCGCGCTCGTCGCGGCCCTGGCGATCTACGTGCTCGCCTTCCGGGGCAGCGGGACCGAGTACACGCTGATCTTCGAGAACGCCGGCCAGCTCGTAACGGGCGACAACGTCCAGATCGGCGGCCGGGCGGTCGGGACGGTCGAGGAGATCCAGCTCACCGACACGAACCAGGCCGCGGTCCGAGTCTCCGTCGAGGAGCCCTACGCGCCGCTGCGCGAGGGCACCCAGGCCGTGATCCGGCTGACCTCGCTGTCGGGCATCGCGAACCGCTACGTCGCGCTCTCGCCCGGCCCGGACGCGAGCCGCACGCTGCCCGAGCACTCGACGCTGACGACCGCCTCGACCACCACCGCGGTCGACCTCGACGCGCTCTTCAACACGCTCGACCCGGAAGCGCGCGCCGACCTGCAGGGCATTATCGAGGGCTTCAGGACGCAGCTCGACGGCAAGGGCGAGCAGGCCGCCGAGGCCACCAGGTACTTCAACCCGCTGCTCTCGAGCGCGCGCCGGCTGGTCAACGAGACGACGCAGGACGAGGACGCGCTGACGCGCTTCATCGTCTCCTCCTCGCGCGCCGTCACGGCGGTCGCCGAGCGCCGCGACGACCTCGCCGACCTGGTCGGCAACGCCAACGCCACGACCGGCGCGATCGCCGCCGAGAACCGCGCGCTGAGCGAGGCGCTGGCGCTGCTGCCGACCACGCTGCGGCGCGGCAACTCGACGTTCGTGAACCTGCGCGCGACGCTCGACGACCTCGACCCGCTGGTCGCCGAGGCCAAGCCCGCGACCAAGGACCTGGCGCCGTTTCTGCGCGAGCTGCGGCCGCTGGTGCGCGACGCCAAGCCGGTGGTCGCCGACCTCTCGACTGCGGTCCGGCGCCCCGGCAGCGACAACGACCTGGTCGAGGCCACGCGCAAGCTGCCCGGCTTCCAGCGCGTCGCCAGCCCGGCGTTCAAGAGCGGAACCGAGGCGCTCCAGAAGGGCCAGCCCGTGCTCGAGTTCGTGCGCCCGTACATGCCCGAGCTCGTCGGCTGGTTCCGCGACTTCGGCGCAGGCTCGGCCAACTACGACGCCAACGGCCACTACGCGCGCATCCAGCCGATCTTCAACGCCTTCCAGTTGATGGAGCAGCCGGCGGGTCCGGCTCAGCTCGTGCCGCTGCCGGTCGCGCAGCGCCTCGACGGTTTGCAGACCGGCGTCCTCCGGCGCTGCCCGGGCGCCGCCAGCCAGCCCAACACCGACGGGTCGGCGCCGTTCAGGGACTCCGGCGGCAACCTCGACTGCGATCCGACCCAGATCGTGGTGGGCCCATGACGAAGGTGCTCGCCGTGGTCGCGCTCGTCGCGGTCGTGGTCGTGGTGGCCGTCGTGGTGATCAGCTCGCGCGAGGACGCCGAGCGCTACCAGGTGCGGGCGATCTTCGACAACGCCGGGTTCGTCATTCCCGGCGAGGACGTCAAGATCGCCGGCGTCAAGGTCGGCAAGATCGCCGACCTCGACGTGACCGAGGACTTCAAGGCGGCGGTCGTGCTCGACATCACCGAGCCCGGCTATCAGGACTTCCGCTCCGACGCGAGCTGCATCGTGCGCCCGCAGAGCCTGATCGGCGAGCGCTTCGTGGAGTGCACGCCGACGCAGCCGCGCTCGGCCAACAGCGATCCGCCGCCGGCGTTGCGCGAGATCGACGAGGGCGCGGGCGAGGGCCAGTACCTGCTGCCGGTCGAGAACACGATGCAGACCGTCGACATCGACCTGGTCGGCAACACGATGCGCGAGCCCGAGCGCGAGCGGCTGTCGCTGATCCTGAACGAGCTCGGCACCGGGCTGGCCGGCCGCGGGCGCGACCTCAACGCGGTCATCCGGCGCGCCAACCCGGCCCTGCGCGAGACCAACCGCGTGCTCGAGATCCTGGCCCGCCAGAACACGCAGCTCGAGCAGCTTGCGGTCAACTCGGACCGGGTGCTGGCACCGCTGGCGCGCGACCGCGCGCAGGTCGCGGGCGCGATCCGCAACTCGAGCGAAGTGGCCAAGGCGACGGCCGAGCAGCGCGAGGCGCTCGAGGCCGACATCCAGACGCTGCCGCGCTTCCTCGACGAGCTCGAGCCGACGATGGTGCGCCTCGGCGCGCTGGCCGACGAGTCGACGCCGGTGCTGACCGACCTCGGCGCCGACCCGGACTCCATCAACAGCCTCGTGCGCCGGCTCGGGCCGTTCTCGCAGGCCGCGATCCCGGCCATCGACTCGCTGGGCGAGGCGTCCAAGAGCGGCACGCAGGCGGTGATCGACGCGCGGCCGGTGATCGCCGACGTGCGCGCGCTCGCGACCACTGTGCGGCCCGTCGGCGCGACGCTGCGGCAGGTGCTCGAGTCCTTCCAGGAGACCGGCGGCATCGAGCGCCTGATGGACTACATCTTCTACCAGGCGCTCGCCGTCAACGGCTACGACGCGGTCGGCCACTACCTGCGCGCGATGCTGATCGTCAACCAGTGCGCGACCTACGCCGTCGAGCCGGTCGCGGGCTGCTCGGCGCGCTTCCCGCCGGGCTCGGCGACCGCGTCGGCCGCGCGCGCCACGGGGACGAACGCGATCGCCGCCGCGGGCGACGATCCGGTGCTGCGCGCCACCGCGGCGGCGCTGGCCAAGGCGCTCGGGCACGAGGTCGACAAGGCGCGCCGGCAGGTCGCGGCGCCCACGCCGCCGCGGCGACGCCCGCCGTGACGCCGGCGCCGAAGCCCAAGGCGGCGAAGCCGAAGCGTGAGGAGCCCGTCCCCGAGGCCGCGCCGACCGTCGACCCGGCCGCGCCCGCGCCCAGCGCCGCGCCGGCCGCGACCGCCGCCCCCGCGGCGCCCGTGACGACGCCGGCGCCCGTGGCGACCGCGACGCCCTCGCCGTCCGCGGCGCTGCTCGAGTACCTGTTCGGCCAGGACGGCACGCAATGAGATCGCGCGGCGGCGGGATCGCGGGCAACCCGGTGCTGATCGGCGCGGCGACCGTGCTGATCGTGCTGGTCGCCGTGTTCCTGTCCTACAACGCGAACAAGGGCCTGCCGTTCGTGCCGACCTACGAGGTCGAGGCCGAGGTCCCCAACGCCGCCCAGCTCGTCGTCGGCAACGACGTCAAGATCGGCGGCTCGCGCGTCGGCGCGGTGACCGAGATCAAGCCGCGGACGCTGCGCGACGGGCGCGTGATCGCGGTGCTCGGCCTCACGCTCGACCAGGACGCCGGCCCGCTGCCGCGCGACTCGACGCTGCTGATCCGCCCGCGTTCTGCACTCGGGCTCAAGTACGTCGAGCTCACCCGCGGGCGCTCGCGCGAGACCTACGACGAGGGCGACACGATCCGGCTCGCACAGGCCCGCGTCCCGGTGGAGCTCGACGAGTTCCTGAACATGTTCGACGAGCAGACGCGCGCGGCTTCGCAGGCCAACCTCGAGGGCTTCGGGACCGCGCTCGCCGGGCGCGGCGAGTCGATCAACACCGCGATCGGCGCCTTCCGGCCGCTGCTGCGCGACGTGATCCCGGTGATGCGCAATCTGTCCTCGCCCGAGACGGGCCTGGGCACGCTGGTGACGGAGGTCTCAGAGGCGGCCGCGATCGTCGCGCCGGCGGCCGAGCAGCAGGCCTCGCTGTTCCGCAACCTCGACGCCACGATGGCCGCGCTGCGCGAGGTCACGCCCGAGATCCAGGCTTCGATCGAGGGTGCCAAGCCGGCGATGGACGCCGGCATCGAGAGCTTCCCGCGCCAGCGGCCGTTCCTGCGCAACAGCGAGGGCCTGATGCGCGAACTGCAGCCTGGGGCGCGGGCGCTGCGGACGGCCGCGCCGGCGCTCTCGGACGCGCTCGGCGCCGGCATCGAGGTGCTGCCGCGCACGCCGCCGTTCAACCGCCGGCTGGACTCGCTGCTGCAGGAGGTCGCGACGTTCGCCAACGACCCGCTCGTCCCGCGCGGGATCCGCTCGACGACCGAGCTCGTGCGCACGCTGAAGCCGACGCTCGATTACCTGGCGCCCGCCCAGACCGTCTGCAACTACCTGACGCTGTTCTTCCGCAACATCTCCTCGCTGCTCTCCGAGGGCGACCGCAACGGCACCTGGCAGCGCTTCATCATCGTCACCACTCCGCAGGGCCCGAACAACGAGGGCGGGCCGGCGTCGGCGCCCGCCAACGGGCCGACCGAGTCCAACCACCTGCACACGCTCCCGTACCCGAACACCGCCGCGCCGGGGCAGCCGCGCGAGTGCGAGGCCGGCAACGAGACGTTCCTGCGCGGGCGGACGGTGACCTCGAACGTCCCCGGCACGCAGCAGGCGCGGACCGAGGGCTACGCGGAGGACGACGAGTGATGGCCCGCCGCCGGCGCCACACCCCCAAGCGCTCCAACGTCGTCGTGGGGCTGATCGCGCTCGCCGTCGTCGCGCTCGTGATGTTCTTCGGCTTCACCAAGGACATCCCGTTCACGCACGGCTTCCAGGTCAAGGCGCAGTTCGAGTCGGCGAACTCGATCCGCCCCAACTCGCCCGTGCGGATCGCCGGCGTCGAGGTCGGCAAGGTCAAGGCGGTCGAGGGGATGGAGGGCTCCAACGGCGCCGTGCTGGTGATGGAGCTCGACGACGCGGCGCTGCCGCTGCACGAGGATGCGACGGCCAAGATCCGCCCGCGGATCTTCCTCGAGGGCAACTTCTTCGTCGACCTCAAGCCGGGCACCCCAGGTGCAGCCGTACTCGACTCGGGCGACACCATCAAGATCACCCAGACGGCCACGCCGGTCCAACTCGACGAGGTGCTGACGTCGCTGCAGAGCGACTCCCGCGAGGATCTCAAGGCACTGCTCGAGGGCCTCAACGCGTCGCTGAACACCGCGGACGCGCAGGGACGCACCGCGGCCGAGTCGTTCAACGCGGCGCTCGACGACATCCCCGCGGCGGAGCGCTCGACCGCCCAGGTGCTCGACGCGCTGCTCGGCACCGATCCCGGCCGCGACGTCGCGCGGCTGATCCGCGGCAGCGCCAACACCGCCGACGAGCTGGCCCGCTACGAGAACCAGCTCAAGGATCTGATCACCAATCTCAACACCACCACCGCGGCCTTCGCGAGCGAGTCCACGAACCTGCGGGCCTCGATCCGCGAGCTCGAGCCGACGCTGCGCAACGCGAACTCGGCCTTCGCGTCGCTGAACGCGGCGTTCCCGTCGATCCGGGCGTTCGCGACCGAGATCCGCCCGGGCGTGCGCGAGACGCCGGCGACGATCGAGGCCGCGTTCCCGTGGATCGACCAGATGCGGGCGCTGGTCGGCGAGGACGAGCTCGGCGGGCTGGCCACGGAGCTCTCGCCCGCGTCGGCCGACCTCGCGCGGCTGATCGACCGCGCCACCGACCTCCTGCCGCAGACCGATCTGGCCTCCAAGTGCCTGCGCGACGTCGTGCTGCCGACCGGCGACCTCGTTATCAACGACGAGTTCGCGACCGGCCGAGAGAACTACAAGGAGTTCTTCTACGCGCTCGCGGGGATCGCCGGCGAGGGCCAGAACACCGACGGCAACGGCATGTACGTGCGCTTCCAGACCGGCGGCGGCTCGCAGCCGATCTCGCTCGGGAGCGCAACCTCAAGCTCCGGCCAGCTGTTCGGCAACAACGTCCAGGTGCCGCTCGGCAACCGCCCGGCCTTCCCGGGCCGGCGGCCCGCGTACAAGCCGCAGGAGCCCTGCTACAAGCAGAAGATCGCCGACGTCAACGGGCCGGCGGCCGCGCGCTCGGCGCCGACCGGCGGGACCGCGGTCACGGCGCAGGTGCGCTCGGTGCGCGACAAGCTGCGCCGCGAGGCCGACCTCGAAGCCGTGCGGGCGAAGCTGAACCCGTTCGGCGCCAAGCGCCGCGCTCCGCAGCAGGAGAAGGCCAAGTGAAGTTGGCGATCCGCAAGCACTGGGTGGACTTCCTGGCCATCATCGTGCTGGTGCTCGTGGCCGCCGTGGTGGCGTCCGTGATCCTGGGCAAGCAGCGGCTCGCGCTGCCCGCGTGGGTGCCGCTGATCGGCCAGGAGTCCTTCATGCTCGAGGCCGAGATGGCGACGGCGCAGGCCGTCACGCCCGGCCAGGGCCAGACGGTCAACGTCGCCGGCGTCGAGGTCGGCGAGATCGCCTCGGTGAAGCTGCGCGACGGCAAGGCCATCATCGGCATGAAGCTCGAGCCGGAGTACGCGACGGTCTACAAGGACGCCTCGATCCTGCTGCGGCCCAAGACCGGGCTCAAGGACATGGTCGCCGAGCTCACGCCGGGCACCAAGGAGGCCGGGCAGCTCGAGGAGGGGGCGGTGATCCCGATCTCGCAGACGCTGCCCGACGTCAACCTCGACGAGATCCTGGCCTCGCTCGACGCCGACACGCGCGACTATCTCGTGCTGCTGCTCAACGACGGCGCGCAGGGCCTCGGCTCGGAGGCCAAGGGGCGGGCGCTCGCGCGGGCGATCCGGCAGCTCGAGCCGACCGCCAAGTACGCGCGCGAGATCAACGAAGGGCTGGCCCAGCGGCGGCGCAACCTGGCTCGCGTCGTGCACAACTTCTCGCTGGTGACCGACGAGCTCGGCCGGCGCGACACGCAGCTGGCGAACTTCGTGCAGAACTCGAACGCGGTCTTCGAGTCACTGGCGTCCCAGGACGCGGCGCTGCGCGAGATCCTGCGCAAGCTCCCGGGCACGCTGAACACGACTCAGGCGACGCTGGGCAAGGTCGAGACGTTCGCCGCCGTGGCGGGGCCGACGCTCGAGTCGCTGCGGCCCGCGGCGCGCTCGCTCGGGCCGTCGCTGCAACAGACGCGGCCGTTCCTGCGTGAATCCACGCCGATCATCCGCGACGAGATCCGCCCGTTCACGCGCGCCGCGCTGCCGACGGTCAAGGAGTTGCGGCCCGCGATGCGCGACCTGGCGGCCGCCACGCCGGACCTGACGGCGTCGTTCTCGGTCGTCAACCGGCTGCTGAACACGGCCGCCTACAACCCGCCGGGGAACAAGGAGGAGGGCTTCCTCTTCTGGCAGGCGTGGGTCAACCACGCCGGCAACGCGATCTTCTCCACGCAGGATGCGCACGGGCCGATCCGGCGCGGTCTGGTCGTGCTCTCGTGCTCGACGGCGCAGCTGCTGGACTCGGTCGCGCAGGCCAACCCGCAGCTCGGGACCCTGATCGACCTGCTCAACGCACCGTCGGTGGAGCAGATCTGCCCGCCGTCGACGGCGCCGGTTTCAAGCGGGGGGACCGGTGGTTAAGGACGCCCCTTCGTTCGGCAAGATCGCGGCGATGGCGCTGTTCGCGCTGTCGTGCTTCGGGCTGCTGCTGTTCCTGTGGCTGGCGTTCGGCGGCCCGGTGCCGCTCAAGCCCAAGGGCTACCGCTTCCACACGTCATTCGCCGAGGCCGGGCAGCTGGCGCTCGAGGCCGACGTGCGGATCTCCGGCGTGCCGGTCGGCAAGGTCAAGACGATCACGCCGGACAAGGTCACCGGGCGCTCGGACGTCGAGATCCAGCTCGACTCGCGCTACGCGCCGCTGCCCTCGGACGCGCGTGCGATCCTGCGCCAGAAGACGCTGTTGGGGGAGACCTACGTCGAGCTCACGCCGGGGCGGCGGACGGCGCCGGCGATCAGCGAGGGCGGGCAGCTGGCGGCCTCGCAGGTGTCCGACACGGTCGAGCTCGACGAGATCCTGCGCACGTTCGACCCCAAGACGCGCGCCGCCTTCCAGGAGTGGACGCAGACGCAGGCGCAGGCGATCTCCGGGCAGGGCCAGGACCTCAACGACGCGCTCGGCAACCTCGGGCCGTTCGCCGAGGACACCGCCGACCTGGTGGCGATCCTCAACCGCCAGGAGGGCGCGCTCTCGCAGTTGATCGCGAACACCGGGATCGTGTTCGGGGCGCTGACCGAGCGCGACGGGCAGCTGCGCTCGCTGATCGAGAACACGAACACGGTGTTCTCCACCACCGCCGCGCGCGACGCCGAGCTGCAGGCCGCGTTCCGGGCGCTGCCGACGTTCGAGCGCGAGTCGAAGCTGACGTTCGAGCGCCTGGACGAGTTCGCGGCACGAGACCGACCCGCTGGTGACCCAGCTGCGGCCGGCGGCGCGTGAGCTCTCGCCGACGCTCGAGGACCTCGGCGAGATCGCGCCCGACCTGCGCAACCTGCTGGTTCAGCTCGGGCCGCTGATCGATGCCTCCGAGGACGGCTTCCCGGCGGCCGAGCAGATACTGCAGGACCTGCGGCCGCTGGTCGCCCAGCTCGATCCCGCGACCGGCCAGCTCACGCCGGCGGTCGACTTCCTGGGTCAGTACAAGCGCGAGCTGACGTCGTTCTTCGCCGGCACGACGGCCGCGACGCAGGCCAAGGACCCGAGCACGCAGCTGCACTACCTGCGCACCAGCAACCCGCTGAACCCGGAGAACCTGGCCGTCTATCCGCGGCGGCTGCCGACCAACCGCCCGAACCCGTACCGGCAGCCGGGCAGCTTCGAGGAGCTGCCGCGGGGCCTGCCGGTCTACGAGGATCGCCAGTGCAACGCGGCCAACCTGGTGCCGACGGTCACCAACGTGCCCGCCTCGCCCGCCACCACGGCCGTCAGCGCGCCGGTCACCGGCGCCGCTTCGTTGCCGCCGATCCCCCAGGTGCCGCTGACGCCCGAGCAGGCGCAGGCGCTGATCCCGGACGAGCTGCTGGCGCGGATCCAGCTGTTCGCGTTCGGCGGCGCCGCCGGCGTGACCGCTCCGCCGTGCCGCAAGCAGGGGCCGTTCACGTTCGGCGGCGAGACCACGCTGTACCCGCACGTGAACGCTCGCAGCGGGGGCTAGCGGCGATGGTCGGGTGGGCGGCGGCGCGGCCGGGGCGGGTGCTCGCGGCCGTGCTGGTACTGGCGGTGCTGGGCGGCGGGCTGGCGCTGTGGCGGCTCGCGCCGTCGGCCTCGACCTCGGCCCTGGTCGGCTCGGGCTCGGCGGCCGGGCGGGCGACCGCGACCGTGCAGTCGCGCTTCGGTGACGACGCCGTCTACGTGCTGGTGCGCGGCGACCTCGCGCGGCTGGTGCTGACCGCGGACCTGAACAAGCTGCTGGGCCTCGAGGGCTGCCTGTCCGGGAACGTGCCGGCGGGCGCGGCGGCGCCGGGCGGGGCCGGGTCGCCGTGCGCGGCCCTGGCCCGCACCAAGCCCGTGCGCGTCGTGTACGGGCCGGGGACGTTCATCAACTCGTCGGTCGCGGAGATCACCGAGCAGCTGCAGGCCCAGACGCGGGCGCGCGCGGCGCAGGCCGAGCGGGCGCGCGAGGCGGCGCGGCGGGTGGCCGTGTCGCAGGGCCGCTCGGCGGCCGAGGCGCGGCGGCTGGGGCGCCAGGCGGAGCAGCTCGTCTACGCGCAGTTCGCGCGCGAGTTGCTGGAGCTCAACGCCAAGTACGGCCTCAACCTGACCGGCGCGCCGAAGGTCAACGACCCGGATTTCGTCTACCAGCTCGTGTTCGACCCCGCGCGCGGGGCGCGGGTGCCGAAGGCGCGCTTCGCCTACCTGTTCCCGTCGGCGGACTCCGCGCTCGTGTCGGTGCGGCTGAAGGCCGGGCTGTCGGACACCGAGCGGGCGCGGGCGGTGGCGCTCGTGCGCGCGGCGGTGGCGATGGACGAGTGGCGCCTGGACGGCGGCGGGCGCTACGTGGTGACCGGCGTGCCGGTGCTGGCGGGCGATCTCACCGACGTGCTGGCCGCTTCGACGCTGCGGCTGCTGCTGGTCGCCGTGGCGGTGATGGCGCTCGTGCTGGCGCTGCTGTTCCGCTCGCGGCCGCGGCTGCTGCCGCTCGGGCTCGCGCTGTGCGCCGTCGCGATCGTCTTCGGCGCGCTGGCCGTGCTCGGGCTGCCGCTGACGATGGCGTCGATCGCCGTGCTGCCGGTGCTGCTGGGGCTGGCGGTCGACTACGCGGTCCAGTACCAGGCGCGGGCGGCGTCGGTGGCGTCGCTGGCGACGGCGGCGCTGGCGACCTGCGTCGGCTTCCTCGTGCTGCTGCTCTCCCCGGTGCCGATGGTGCGCGGGTTCGGGGCGCTGCTGGTGGTCGGCGTGGCCGTGGCGCTCGTGATCGCGTTGACCGCGGGCACGGCGGCGCTGACGCTGGCCCGGCGCGGGCGTGGCGCCGACGGCGCGGTCGCGCGGTCGCTGCGCGGCGCGGGCGACCTCGTCGACGGGGCGCGCGGGCGGGCGGAGCGCGTCGTCGCCCCGGGCGCGCGGCTCGCCCGGCGGGCGCTCGCGGTCAGCGTGCGCCACCCCGCGCGCGTGCTGGCGGTGGCGGTCGTGGCCGCGGGTGCCGGATGGGCGCTCGACTCGCGGATCGCGGTCGTCTCCGACCTGCCCTCGCTCGTGCCGCAGGACCTGGCCGCCGTGCGCGACCTCGACGCGCTGCAGCGCGACACGGGCGTCGCGGGCGAGGTCGACGTCCTGATCGAAGGCGCCGACCTGACCGAGCCCAAGGTCGTGGCCTGGATGCGCGGCTACCAGAGCGAGCTGCTGGCGCGGCACGGCTACAACGCGCAGAAGGGCTGCACGGGGGCGCAGCTGTGCCCGGCGCTGTCGCTGCCCGACCTGTTCCGGACGCCGGAGCTGTCGGGCACGCGCGAGCAGATCCGCGCGCTGCTCGACGCCGTGCCGCCGTACTTCTCGCAGGCCGCGATCACGCCCGACCGCAAGACCGCGGTGCTGGCGTTCGGGCTCCGGCTGCAGTCGCTCGAGGCCCAGCGTGAGGTGATCGAGGACATGCGCGGACGGCTCGACCCGCCCGCCGGCGTGCGCGCCACGGTCGCCGGGCTGCCTGTGCTCGCCGCCGACGCCAACCATGCGCTCAGCGATCCGCTGCGGCGGCTGCTGACGGCGCTGGCCGGGCTGGCCGCGGTGCTGCTCGCCCTGTTCGCCGTCTACCGCTCGTGGACGCGCGCGTGGGTGCCGCTCGTCCCGATCGCGCTGGCCACGGGCTGGTCGGCGCTCGTGCTGTGGCTGATCGGCGTGCCGCTGAACCCGATGTCGGCCGCGCTGAGCGCGCTGGTGATCGCGATCTCGACCGAGTTCTCGGTGCTCTTGAGCGCGCGTTACCGCGCCGAGCGCGCCGACGGCCGAGAGCCGGCCGACGCGCTGGCGCGCACCTACGCCTCGACCGGCGCCGCCGTGCTCGCCTCCGGCGTCACCGCGATCGCCGGCTTCGCCGTCCTGATCGCCTCCGACATCGCGATGCTGCGCGACTTCGGGCTCGTCACCGTGATCGACCTCGCGGTCTCGCTGCTCGGCGTGCTGATCGTCCTCCCGGCCGTGCTCGTGCTCGCCGAGCGCCGCGCCGCCACGCGCCCCGCCCGCCGCCGCGCCGTCGCCGCGTGAGCGCCGAGCCTCCGGTCCGGCTCGGCGCGGTCGAGGCGGGGATCGCAGCGGAGCTGCCCGGGCTCGGGCTCGCGTGGTGCTCGTTCGAGCTCGCCGGTGACCCGCTGCGGCGCTCGCCGCCCGCACTGCGCACGCGCTGCGGGCGCTCAGCGATCGCCTGCGCGGCGCCCAGGCGATCGCGCTTCCAGCCGCGCGGTCCCGCAGGCCTACCGGGTGCTGTTCCGCCATCTCGGGCTCGAGCCCGACACGACCCGGATCCCGGTCGAGGCGCTGATGCTCGAGCGCCTGTCGGCGCGGCGCCTACCGCTCGCGCGGCCTGCTGGCGGACGCGCTGCTGATCGCGACGGTGGAGACCGAGGTGGGCGTCTGGGCGCTTGACGCCGCCGCGTTGGTCGGTGCGCCCCGGCTCGCGCTCGCCGGCGGGCGCGATCGTCGTCGCCGACGACGCCCGCACGCTCGCGCCGCTGTTCTCGCCGCCGGCGCCGGTCACGCCGGAAGCGCGCCGGCTCGCGCTCTACGCGATCACGGCCGCCGGCGTGCCCGAACTCGCGGTCGAGGAGGCGCTCTGGACCGCCTGGGACGTCCTCACGCCGTGAAGGCTCAGCGGAGGTCTCGCAGCGCGGCGAGCAGCCGGTCGGTGGCGCCGGCGTCGCGCAGCGTCACGCGGACGTGCTCGGGGTCGCCCCAGGCCGTCCCGGGCGCGACGTAGATCCGCCGCGCCGCAAGTTCCTCGGCGACGGGCGCGCGCAGCCACGCGTAGGGACCGCGGCCCGGCGCGACGTCGAACTCCGCGGCGAGCCGGGCGCGCTCGGCGTCGGCCTGCTCGCGCCGCCGGCGCACGGACTCGGCGCCGTGCTCGACCGCCCACAGCGCGCCCGCCAGGGCGGGCGCGCCGACGCCGAGCACCGGCGCGAGGTCGGGCCCGCCGTCCGGGACGACCGCGTAGCCGATCCGCAACCCGGCCAGCGCGTGCGCCTTCGAGAACGAGCGCACGTGGATCACGCGCGGGTGATCGAGGATCGGCGCCTCCTCGACGAAGCCCGCCAGCGCCTCGTCGAGGATCAGCCAGTGTTCGCCGGGCTCGACTCGGGCACCGCGCCGGTCGGGATCGTTCGGCCGGCACAGCACGGCGGTCCGCGCGCCGCTCGGCCTGCGCGACCGGGATCGGCGTCGCCCCCGCCTCGCTCGACCAGCGACGGCAGCAGGCCCCAGCCCGGCCAGACGATCTCGACCTCCGAGGCGTCGGCCACCGCGCGCAGCGCGGCCCGCAGCAGCTCGCCCGCGCCGTGCCCGATCACGACCCGCGCAGGGTCGATGTCGTGCGACGCGGCGATCGCCGCCCGCAGCGCGCCGTCGTCGGGGTAGGCGTTGACCGCGCGGCGCAGCGCGAACGTCGCCGCGTTGATCGACCTCGGCGTGCGGCGGGCCGTGCCAGGCGGCGCCGGAGAGGTCGAGCGGCGGCGGCCGACCGGGTGGCGCCGGCGCTCTGATCGCGGCGCTCGCGCAACTCGCGCGAGACCTCGTCCGGGCGAGAGCTCGTCGAACTGCCGGTAGTAGCCGAAGAGCCGCCGCATCAGCGCGGCGCGAGCGACGGCGCCGGGCCCTCGATCACGCAGGAACCAGACGACGAAGACCACGAGCGCGATCACCGCGGTGGCGCCGAAGATCCGCGCCAGCGCACCGTCGCGCTGGTCGTGTCCCGCCGCGCGCCGCACGAGCCGCCAGACGCGGTCCAGCCGTGAGGCGAGCGACGAGCGTCACGAACAGCGACGCCAGGATGCCGACGAACGCGACGAACGATCCCGAGCATGTGCGAGCCGGCGTGGTAGTCGACCTGCGAGCCGATCCACAGCCACGCCAGCGGCTGCGGGCCCCAGACCGAGAGGCAGAGCAGCGTCTCGGCCGCCAGCAGCGACCGCCGCCAGCACGCCGTCCGCGCGCCGCCGGCCGCCGCCGCCGCGCTCCGGCGAGCCGCGGAAATGCAGCGGCCCGGTCCCCGGGCGGCGCCCGATGAAGAGCCCGCCGGTGTCGGTCGGATCGTTGCGCGGCACCCCCCGAGGATAGGGAGCGAGGAGGTACGCTCGGTACAGCATGACCGCGTTGTGGACCGACGCCGAACCCGCCGCCCGCTCCACCGTCGTTTCCCGCCTGTTCGGCGCCCGCTGGCGCGTCAAGGTCTCCGCTGGCTGCCAGTGAGCCGGCACAACAAGGGCAAGCGTCGCCGCAAGACCACCGCGCCGCAGGTCCCGCCGCGGCCGCCGCGCCGGCCGCGGCGCGGCGCCGAGCGCCCGAAGGCGCCCTGGCAGCCCGTTCCCGCTGGTCGAGATCGTGCGTGCTGATCGGGATCGTCTGCATCGTGATCGGGCTGCTGCGCCGCGACGACGCCGGCGGGCGCGCGCTGCTCGCGCTCGGCTTCGCGCTCGGCGCGCTCGGCGGCCTCGACACCGACCGTGCGCGAGCACTTCGCCGGCTACCGCTCGCACACGCTCGTGCTGAGCGCGTTCCCCGCGGTCACGATCGACGGTCCTGCGCCGCGCTCGCGGGCGTGCCCGCGCTTCCTCGTCCCGGCGCTGACCGCGGGCGTCTTCGTCGCTCGCCTTCACGGCGTTGCGCCGGATCTGGGACCGAACCTCCAAGCGCACGCCTGCGTAGCCCTCTTCGTACCAGGAGAGGAGGCAGGTCCATGCAGTCGCTACGGATCAAGCTCGCCGTGGGGGTGGCCGTGCTCGGCGCCGCCGGCGTCGGGACGGCGGCGATCGCCCACGACCGCTCGAAGTTCTCGCGCCGGCCTGTCGGGCTACGAGGAGGTGCCGGACGCTCTCGACATCGGGCAACGGCTTCTTCAAGGCCTCGATCAACCGCGGCCAGAGCGAGATCCGCTACACGCTCAGCTACCGCGGGCCGTTCGACGCCAACGCGGCGGGCGGGACCGTCACCCAGGCGCACATCCACCTCGGCGCCCGCGCGGTCAACGGCGGCATCTCGGCGTTCCTGTGCAGCAACCTCGGCAACGGCCCGGCGGGCACGCCGCCGTGCCCGGCCGAGGGCACGCGTGAGCGGGGTGATCACGCCCGACGCAGGTGGTCGGCCCGGCCGGCCAGGGCATCGCCGCGGGGAGTTCGGCGAGCTCGTGCGGGCGCTGCGCGCCGGCGCCGCCTACGCCAACGTCCACACGACGACGTTCGGCGGCGGCGAGATCCGCGGCCAGATCGGCGACGACGGCGACGATCGCGACCGCGATCACTGACGCACGGAAGGGCGCTCGCTCCGGCGGGCGCCGTATCCTTCCGCCGCGTGTCGGATGAGAAGCGCATGCGGCTGCGCGGGCTGCACCATGTCACGGCGATCTGCTCGGACCTCGAGCGGACGATCGCGTTCTATCGCGACGTGCTCGGTCTCGCGATCGTCCACGACGGCCCGTCGGACGACGATCCGGAGGCCCGCCACGTGTGGTTCGGCCCCGGCGACGGCACGTACGTGAGCTTCATGGAGTACGCGCGGCTGCCCGAGGGCGTCGTCGGCGTCGGCTCGACGCACCACTTCGCGCTGCGGGTCGAGTCCGAGGACGAGCAGGAGGCGTGGCGCGACTACCTGCGCGAGCACGACGTCGACTGCACCGACGTGCTCGATCGCGGCGCGTTCCGCTCGATCTACGTCCGCGACCCGGACGGTCACGTCGTCGAGATCGCGACGCGCGGCACCGGCTTCGGCGCCGGCGGGCCGCCCGCTTAGCGGACCAACTCGCCGACGCCGCGACCGTATCCGTCAGCTACGCCGTCAAGGCGAAGCTGCGCTCGTGATCCCCGCTCAGGCGTCGCGCCAGCTCGTTGCGCTGGCGTTCGGTCATCGACCCGATGGTCTTCGTCTCCACCATCGGGATCGACGCAAGGAACCGGCGGCAGCGTGTACGCCCCCAGCGGTGCTGGCTCATCAGCAGGTCCGCGATCGACATGCTCTCGGCCTCCCAGGGCCGGCCGAGCACGATCTCGGCCACCGTCGCCTCGCCCTCGGCTACCTGCCGCTTGAGCTCGGCGCGCGCCAGCCGCACGCGGTTGGCCTGCGCGAGCGCCCGCATGTGTTGTGGCGCAGGTGCTGTCGCAGTTGCTTCCATCGAACCTCCCCGCTGTCCCACCGCTCGCTCCGGTGGGGTCCGTCGTGATTTGCATGTCCCGGCCGAGCGCACGCGCAGCACGGGGCCGTCCCCCGCTCGTCGCACCCGACAGTGCGGCGAGCCCTCCGGCCACCCGTGATATTTCGCCCTGCGATGTGTCCCGGTCGTCCCTTTCCCGGGACCTTGCTCGCGCCCTTCGCGCTCGACCGGTGAGCAGGCTAGCCCGCCAGACGCGTGAGCCGCAACGCTCAACCACCCTCCGCATTCGCAAAGAGCAAGGAATTTGTCTGTGGTGTTGCCGTTCGGTGAATCTGCTATGTGAGCGGCTCCGGGAAGCGGCCCGTGCTCGCGCTCGAAGTTCTGCTTGACGTTTTCAAATGCAACCAACGCACGGTCCAGAACGGCCTGGTCGTGGGTCGCCATGACGCTCGTCCGCAGCAGCGCTCCGCCGGGCGGGACGGCCGGGTGTATCGCCACGTTGACGTAGACGCCGGCGTCGTAGAGCGCGCGCCAGAGCAGCACGGCCTTCCAGTCGTCGCCGACCACGACGGGCACGACCGGCGTGATCGTCGGCTCGGCCTCGATGACGCGGTAGCCGAGCTCGTGCAGGCCGCGGTTGAGGTAGCGCGCGTTGTCGAGCAGCCTGCGCGAACAGCTCCGGGCCCTCGGGCGAGCGGATGATCCGCAGCGCGGCCAGCGCGGCGCCGACGGCGGCCGGGACGCCGCGACGCGGTGAACAGGAACGCGCGGCTGGAGATCCGCAGGAAGTCGATCACCTCGTGCGGGCCGGCGATGAAGCCGCCGCAGGACGCCAGCGACTTGCTGAACGTGCCCATCCGCAGGTCGACGTCGGCCTCGACGCCGAACAGCTCGCTCGCGCCGGCGCCGCGCGCGCCGAGCACGCCCGCGCCGTGCGCCTCGTCGACCATCAGCCGCGCGCCGTAGGCCTGGCAGAGCTCGACGATCCGCGGCAGCGGCGCGATGTCGCCCTCCATGCAGAAGACGCCGTCGACGACGACGAGCACGCCGCCGCCGTCGTCGGCGGCCCGCTGGAGCATCTTCTCGAGCTTCTCGAGCCGGTTGTGCTTGAACGGGCGCAGCTTGGCGCGCGAGATCAGGCAGCCGTCGAGGATCGAGGCGTGGTCGGCGGAGTCGACGATCACGGTGTCGCCCGGGGCCGAGGATCGTCCCCAGCGTGCCGACGTTGGCCTGGTGGCCGGTCGAGAAGACGATCGCCTCCTCGGTCCCCATCCACTCCGCGAGCTCGCGCTCGAGGTCCAGGTGCAGGTCGAGCGTGCCGTTGAGCAGCCGGCTGCCCGTCAGGCCGGTGCCGTAGCGGTCGAGGGCGTCGCGCGCGGCCTGCGCACCCGCGGGTCGGCGGTGAGGCCGAGGTAGTTGTTGGAGCCGAGCATGATGCGCTCGGCGCCCTCCATCTCCACCACGGGCCCGGCCGGGCCCTCCAGGCGGCGGAAGTAGGGCAGCAGATCCGCCTCGCGGGCCGCGCGGAGCTGCTCCGAGCGCTCGTGCCCGCGCACCTTGGCGAAGACGTCGGTGGCAGTCGGCATTGGTAGGGTCCGTCTGTCGATGAGCGTGGTCGTCCGTCCCGTCTCTGGCTGGCGGGACCGCCGGGAATTCGTCGAGCTCCCGTACCGGCTGCACTCTACCTCCGGGGTCTGGGTGCCCCCGCTGCGTCTGGAGCGCCACATCTTCCTGATGCGCTCCCAGAACGCGTTCTTCTCGCACGGCGACGCGCAGCTCTTCCTGGCCTGGCGCGACGGGCGCGTCGTCGGGCCGCATCAGCGCCCAGTACGACGACAACTTCGACGCGACCCGCGCCGCGGGATGTTCGGGTTCCTCGAGCTCGAGGACGCGCCCGACATCCTGCCGCCGCTGCTGGAGGCGGCGTCGATCTGGCTGCGCGCGCACGGCCGCGACCACATGGTCGGGCCGATGGACTTCACGATGAACGACGAGTGCGGCGTCCAGATCGAGGGCTTCGAGCGGATGCCGTTCATCAAGCAGCCGTGGCATCCGCCGTACTACGCCGCGCGCTGCGAGGAGGCGGGGCTGGCGAAGGCCGTCGACCTGTTCATGTACGAGCTCGTGATCGACGACCGCTCGAAGATCCTGCCGGTCGTCTTCAAGCTCGCCGAGCAGGTCGAGTCGCGGCACGGGATCACGATCCGGCGCATGTCGCGGCGCTCGCTGCGGCGCGACCTGGACCGCTTCGCCGAGGTCTACAACGAGGCCTGGAGCGAGAACTGGGGCTTCGTGCCCTACACCGAGCGCGACCTCGACGTCTACGCGCAGGAGATGCAGCTCGTCTTCGACCGCAACTGGTTCATGGTCGCCGAGACCGAGCCGCGGGCGAGACCGCCGCGATCGCGATCACCGTGCCCGGACGTCAACCAGGTGCTGGCCAAGATGAACGGGCGCCTGCTGCCGTTCGGCTGGTGGCACTACCTGCGCAAGGGCGCGCACGATCGACCGCGTGCGCGTCGGCTTCCTCGGCGTCAAGCACGCCTACCAGCACACCGGGGTCGCGGCGGCGCTCTACGTCGAGCACTTCGACACCGCCAACGCGGGTCCGCCAGAAGTGGGGCGAGATGGGCTGGATCCTCGAGACCAACCGCAACATGAACCGCGCGATGGAGGCCATGGGCGGCCGCGTGGTGCGGCGTTTTCGGGTCTACGAACGCGATCTGTAGGGTTTAGGCATGGATCGCAGCGAGTTCTTGAGGGCTTCCCCGCCGATGTTCAAGTCGGGTCTGCTGGACAAGTTCACCCGCGTTCACCACCTCGTGCCGGTCGTGATCTTCCTGCCCGCGATCGTGATCCTGTTCGGCTTCGGCGTCGACCGCGTGGGCCTGGTGGCCCGCGCTCGGGTACGCGGTCGGCGGCTACGCTGCTGTGGACGCTCGCCGAGTACTGGATCCATCGCGTGATCTTCCACTTCGAGCCCGAGGAGGGGATCGGCGCGCGGCTGCACTGGATGGTCCACGGCGTCCACCACGACCATCCGAACGACCCGCTGCGGCTCGTGATGCCGCCCGCGGCGCGTCGGTCCCGCTGGCGCTGATCTTCTACGCGGCCGTTCTGGCTCGTGCTGGGCGCGGATCGCGCGTTCGCGTTCGGCGCCGGCTTCCTCGCCGGTTATCTCGCCTACGACATGATCCACTACCACCTGCACCACCACACGCCGCGGACGCGGGCTCGGAAAGTGGCTGCGGGAGCTGCACATGCGCCACCACTTCCAGGACGACGAGCGCGGCTTCGGCATCAGCGCGCCGTACTGGGATCGCGTGTTCGGCACCATGCACGTCCGTCGAGGGCGGTAGTGTCTGTCCTTCGTGGATGACGAACGGAAGGAAGGGGAGGTCGTCGACGGCCTCCCCGTGGTCACGGAGGCCGGCGTGTCGAGGAGCGTCCGCGCCGCGCCGCGGTCCCGGCCGTGCAGGCCGCCGCGCTGGCCGCGACCGGGTTCGTCGCGGGCGCCGCGACGGTCGCGGTCGTCTCGCGCGCCCGCACCCGGCGCGCGGCGCAAGAAGCGCAAGAAGGGCGGGCGCGATCGGCGAGATCGTCTCGTCGAACTCGTTCCTGATCGACGTCCACCTGCTGCGCCGCGGAGTTGACCGACCGACCGTTCTCGTCCGCGAGGTCGTGCGGCCGCGCTGGACGTTCCGGCTCGGGCCGCCGTCGCTGGACGGGCTGACGCGCCGGCACGGCGACGGGCTCGTGCGGCTGCTGCACGTCGACGGCGCGCCGGTCGTGGTGGCGGTGTCGGGCGCGGTGTTCGCCGCGCGCGCCGCCTCGGAGGCGGTCGCGCGGGCCGGGATCGCGCGGATGCGGTTCGCGGTCGGCGTCGACGACGACCTGGCGGAGTTCTACGCGCGCTTCCGCGACGATCCGGTGATCGGCCGCGCGGTCCGGGCGCGGCCGTGGCTGCGGGTGCGGCGGCACGCCGTCGCCGTGGGAGGCCCTGATGTGGGCGATCACCGAGCAGTTGATCGACATGCCGCGCGCGCTGGCGATCCAGCGGCGCGATGATCCGCGCGCTTCGGCCGGCGCGCGTTCGGCTTGCGCGACTCGCCGTCGGCGGCGGCGATCGCGGACTGCGCGCCGGCCGAGCTCGAGGCCTGCGGGCTGGCGGGCAAGCGCGCGCTGGCGATGCGGCGGGCCGCGCGCGAGGTCGCGAGCGGGCGGCTCGCGCTCGCGCCGGGCGCCCCGCGCGCGCTCGGACGCCCCGCGCTCGGCCGCGCGCCCCGCCCGCCTCGCCCGGACTTCGCGCGGCTGCTCGCCATCCCCGAGATCGGGACGTGGACGGTCGAGATGCTCGCGCTGCACGGGCTCGGGCGGCTGGACGTCGTGCCCGCGGGCGACCTCGGCTACCTGAAGCTCGTCGGGCGGTTGACGACCGGCAACCCGAAGGCGGTCGCCGACGAGGCCGAGGTGCGCGGGTTCTTCGCCCCCTACGCGCCCTGGGCCGGCCTCGCGGCGTCGCACCTCATCCGCGCGCGGAGTCTCCCAGGCCCTCGCCGGGCAGGAACTCGTTGGTCAGCGGCGGCGCCTCGGAGGGCGGCCGCTTGAGCAGGCCGTTCGGCGCGCATCCAGCGCTCGTAGTTGGCCCACTCGACCGGCTCCTGCCAGCCCCACGGCTTCTCGGCGTCGGCCGGGAAGAAGACCGGCAGCGTCGCCTTCACCACCGCCTCCTGGAGGCCGCGGTCGAGGCCCTTGTCGGCCGCGAGCAGCGCGTCGACGCCGGACGCCGGGTCCTCGCGCAGCAGCCGGTGGCCGGCCGCGGTCGCGGTGAGGAAGCGCCGCAGCCGCGAGGCGCCGGCCTCGTCGAGCGCCTCGCGGCGGCCGACGAAGATCAGCTCGTTGTAGGTCGGCACGCCGAGCTTCTCCATCCGCAGGATCACCGGGTCGCGGCCGCGGCGCTCGAGGTCGACGCCCTCGTAGTTCCAGAACGACCCGAGCGTGGCATCGACCTTCTTGGACAGCATCGCGGGCGTCAGGTTGAAGCCGACGTTGGTCTCCTTGACCGTGCTCGGGTCGACGCCCGCCTTCTCCAGGATCGCCTTCAGGTAGGCGCTCTGGTACGGGATGCCGGAGGTCCCGACGCGCTTGCCCGCGAGGTCTGCGGGCGTCCGGACGCCCGAGGCCGGCAGCGCCATCAGCGACGTCAGCGGCGCCTGCACGAGCGCGCCGACGGCGACGAGGTTCTCCGCCCCCTGATCGCGCGCGAGCAGCAGCTCGGGCTCGTAGGAGATCGCGACGTCGGCGCGGCCGGCGCGCAGCAGCTTCAGCGGCGCCGACGGGTCGGGCGGCGGCTGGATCTTGACGTCCAGGCCCGGCCTGCTCGTACAGGCCCGCTGCCTCGGCGGCGTAGATGCCCGCGTGGTCGGCGTTGGGGAAGTAGTCGAGCATGACCGTGAACGGCTCCTGGCGGGCGGGGGCGTCGCCGCTCGGCTCGGCCTTCTCGCCGCAGCCGGCGAGCGGCGACCAGCGCCGCCACGATGACGATGAGTCGCTTCATGACCTTGGTCCTCGGAGCCCAGCTGACGAGCCGGCGCTCGAGCGCGGCGAAGAGCGCGTAGAGCGCGATCGCCTCGGCCATCAGCAACGACGGTCGCGGCGAACGAGCGCGCGGTCTCGAGCTGCCCGTTGGCGGTGATCAGCAGGTGCCCGAGCCCGGCGTCCGAGCCCGCCCACTCCGCCAGCACGGCGCCGATGACCGCGATCGCCGCCGCCACCTTCATGCCGGTGAACGCGGACGGCAGCGCGGACGGCGCGTCGAGGAAGCGCAGCCGCTGCCACTGCGTCGCGCCGAGCGAGCGCAGCAGCTTGCGCGCGTCGGGGTCGCTGTCGCGCAGCCCGTCGGCGACGTTGACCGTCACGGGGAAGAAGCAGATCAGCGCGATGATCAGGATCTTCGGCGCCAGCCCGAAGCCGAAGATCAGCACGATCACGGGCGCGATCACCGGGATCGGCACGGCCTGCGAGCCGACCACGAGCGGCCGCAGCGCGCGATCGAGCGCCGGCACCATGTGCATGGCCACGGCGAGCGCGACGCCGAGGATCAGCGCCACGGCGAGCCCGACGACGACCTCGTAGGTCGTGACGAGCAGGTCGGGCGCGAGCAGCGCGCGGTCCTCCCACAGCGACTGGAGCGATCTGCGTGGGGGCGGGCAGCAGGAGCTCGTCGACGAGCCCGGCCCGCACGACCAGCTCCCAGACGGCGAGCAGCGCGAGCACGACCCCGAGCGGCGCGGCCCAGTCCCGCGCGCGTCCGCGCCGGGTGCGCGAGCCCGCCGCAAGCGGCGGCGGCGGCTCGGAGGCGCGCGTCGTCCCGGCAGCCGGCGCCGCCTCGTCGCGCGGCGTCTCCGGTCCGCGCCGCCGCGCGCGCGCCTCGTCGCGGCTCGCCTCGCCGGCGGCGAACGCGGCCTCGTCGCGGCGCGCCTCGCCGGCGGCCGGCGCCGCCTCGTCGCGCGGCGTCTCGCCGGCGGCCGGCGCGGCCGTCGGGCGTGGGGCGCTCATCGTCGCCACCCCGAGCGCGGCCAGCGCGCGCTCGCGCAACTCGACGACCGCGAGGTCGGTCCGGGCGCGCGGGCGCTCGAGCGGCACGTCGATCTCGGCCACGACCCGTCCCGGCCGCGGCGACAGCAGCACGACGCGGTCGGCCAGCAGGACCGCCTCCTCGACGTCGTGGGTCACGAGCAGCACGGTTCGCGGCTCGCGCGCCAGCGCCTCGCCCAGCCATGACTGCGCCTGCGAGCGCGTCAGCGCGTCGAGCGCCGCGAACGGCTCGTCGAGGCACAGCAGCGGCCGCCCGGCGAGCAGCGTGCGCAGGAAGGCCACGCGCTGGCGCATCCCGCCCGACAGCGCCGCCGGTCGCGAGCGCTCGAAGCCCTCGAGCCCGAAGGCGGCGAAGTGCTGATGCGCCGCCGCCCGGGCGACCGCGCGCGAATCGCCCGCGACGCGCCGCGCCAGCGCGGCGTTGTCGAGTGCGCTCAGCCACGGCAGCAGCGCGTCGCGCTGCGGCATCAGCGCCGCCGGCGGCGCGCTCACGACGCCGGCGTCCGGCTCCGCGAGCCCGCACACGAGCTCGAGCAGCGTCGACTTCCCGCACCCGCTCGGCCCGACGACCGCCACCAGCTCGCCCGCCGCCACGCGCAGATCGACGCCGTCCAGGGCGACGACGTCCCCGAACGCCTTGTGCACACCACTGACCGTGACGCCCCTCACGTACGAAGGCTCCATGACAGGAGCCTCGATCTCGGTTCGCATCCGCTCCCTCCGCGGGCATTACCCCGAACAGGTTCGAAGGGTCAGCGCCGGTCCGGGGCGCTATCTCAGCCGGGCGTGCCTCCCAGCCCCCCTGATTCACAGTCCCAGACAGCCTACCGTTACGGCATGCCGCGTACGCCGCTCCTTGTCGCGATCCTGATCGGCGCGCTCGTCGGCTTCGCGCTGGCCGTGTCCGGGGTGCCCACGTTGTGGCTCGCGATCCTGGCGATCGTCGCGCTGATGTTCGGCCCGCATCTCTACCTGCACGCCTGGCTGCCGTATCGCCTGCATGCGCGCCTGCGTCGCATGGTGGACCCTTCCGCCGGTCCGCCGAAGGGCGCCGAGCCGGTCGAGGACGGTTTCCCGGACCGGCTGATGGACGCGGTCAGGAGCGGCACGCACGCGCTCGAGGACTGGCTGGCCGATGACTTCGTGATGATCGACGCCCGTGGCCGCCGTCACGACGCCAGGCGCTACCTCGCCACGCAGCGCGCGATGCAGAAGGTCTATCCGGACCTCACCGAGCACGTCGAGGCGCTCCACGCCGACTTCGACGTCCCCGACGTGCTCTGGATGCGCTCGACTCAGACCGGCCATCCGCGACGCGGCCCGGCGTACGACGCGACGGTCTGGTCGAAGCTGACGCTCACGCACGACCACCGGCGGATCCGCGAGATCGCGTTCGCCGGCGTCGTTCGGGTTGGCTTAGAACGGCCGGCGGTGCAGCGCCAGCAGCGCCTGAGCCGTGACCCAGACCGGCGTCTGGCGTCCGGTGCGCGAGTAGCGGACGAGCCCGTTCGGCTCGGTCAGTGAGCGGATGTAGGCCTGGCCGCGCCGCACGGCGCCCTCGAAGCCGCCCACGGCCACCAGCGCCTGGACGGCGTAGGCCGTCGACTGCGAGTTCAGAACGCCTCCGCGCGTCAGCGGAAAGCCGCCCTGCGGCCCCTGCTGGCGGGCGAGGAAGGACGCCGCGCGGCGCGCCGCTGCGCGGCGCCCGGCCAGCACCAGCGCCTGCGCGGTGTAGCCGGTGTCGTCGATCCCGCTCGCCCCGCGCCCGCCGAGGTTGAAGCCGCCGTCGGAGTTCTGGTGGCGCTCGAGCCAGCGCGCGGCCGTGCGGATCGTCCCTGACGACCGGCTCACGCCCGAGCGCCGGAGCGCGAGGATGGCGAACGACGTGTAGCTGACGTAACCGTCGAACGAGCCGTCGCTGCGGCGGTGGCGCATGATGTCGGCGATCAGGTTGCGGCCCCCGAAGCGCCGCGGGTCCTGCCCGGCGGCGCGGACGACGAGCACGGTCCGCTCGACGTCGCCGATCGCCCGCAGCGACGCCCAGCCCGCGCCGCACGTAGGCCAAGCCGGCCGGCCCCGGCCGCTGCCCGGCGGCAGTGAGCCCCAGCAGGGCCCAGCCCGTCGCCAGCTGCGACGAGCCGCCGGCCTGCGTCATGCCGTAGCCGCCGTCGGCGTTCTGGGCGCCGCGGACATAGTCGGCGGGCCCGGCGGCGCGCGCGGGGGCCGCAAGCGTCAGCGCGGCGACAATTCCGAGTGTGACCAGGCGGAGCAAGCCGTTGAGGGTAGCCACCGCGCCTTGACCGAATGAGCGCACGGTGAGACCATCGGCGACCAGTAGGTAGGGCCGAATCGGGGGTGGGGGGAATGGTGCGTACACGCATCGGTCTGCTGGTGCTCGCGCTGGCCGCGATTGCGGCCTGCCCGGCCGCGGCGCAGGAGCGATCGCCGCTGGAAACGCCGGACGCCGTCGAGCAGATCCGCGTCAAGGTCGACGGCCGGGTCGCGCTCGCGGAGCTCGAATCGGCGGGCTTCGACTTCTCGGGCAACTTGACCCGGGTTCCGGACGGGCTCGAGGTCGACGCACTCGTCACGCCGGCGCAGGAGGTCGCGCTCGTGGCCCGCGGCGCCGAGGTTCTCGAGCCGGGCGAGGAGTTCCGCTGGGGCTACGAGAAGAGCACGGGCTTCAAGTCGTCTGAGCTCAAGGCGCCCGCGGCGGCCATCGCGCTGCCGAGGCCGCCCGATCCGACCGTGCGCATCGCGCGCGCCGACTGGTTCATCACCAAGGGCCAGGGCTTCCTCTACGTGGAGGCGCGGTCCACGAACCCGGCGCTGGACATGTACGTGCAGCATGACGCCGGCCCCGGCACGGGCTTTGGGACCCCGATCGAGATGGAGCCGTTCTTCGACGAGTCCGCGAACGTTCCCGGCACCGACGACCCGGTCTACATGTTCCACCGCCTCGAGGCGAGGCCGGACCAGCGCCCGAGCCGCATCCGCGTCACGAGCTCCGCCGGCGAGGCGGTCGGCACGGTCAACGACTGGCTCGGAGACGTGACCCCGATGACAGCGGCGCCGGGCTACAGGTCGGACTTCATCCAGGAGTACAAGCACCCGCAGCAGCTCTACGGCCGCTTCGAGGAGATCGCCGACCAGTTCCCGGACATCGCCGAGATGGTCGAGATGCCGTACAACACCAACGGCTACCAGCGCCATGCGCAGGCCACGATCGGCGGCACCGGCGAGTCCGCGGTGGTCGTCAGCTCGGCCGCCTGGGGCCATGAGGGCGGCAACGAGATCACGGTCGAGTTCGTCACCCGGACGGGCAACGATCAGCCGCTGTCGGTGCAGGTTGACGGCACGGCCGTCCGGGTCCTGCTCGCGACGAACGCGACCGGCGGCGTCTCCAGCACGGCGGCACAGGTGGCGGCCGCGATCGAGACGGGCTCGCAGGGCCTGATCAACCGCGCCCATCCCTACCGGACGAACGCCGGCACGGGGATCGTCCAGCCGACGGCCGCACCGGTTCGTCTGACCGACTTCCTGGACCAGAAGCGCGAGGGCGCGCCCGTGGGCGATCCGCCGCGCGGCCCGTACACGATCCGCGCGCTGCGGATCGGCAAGCACCGCGACGGCTCCAAGCCCGGCGTGCTGATCCAGGCGTCCGACCACGCCCGCGAGTGGGTTCCGATGACGATCACGGCCGAGACCGCCGAGCGGCTCGTCGCCAACGCCGAAACCGACCCCGCGACGATGGACATCCTCGAGAACGTCGACATCTTCCTGGTGCCGGTCAACAACCCGGACGGAGCCAACTACTCGTTCTACAACTACGCGCTGCAGCGCAAGAACATGACGAACTACTGCCCGGATCCGACCGCCGATCCGGGCTTCCGCAACACCTGGGGCGTCGACCTCAACCGCAACTATCGCGTCGGCTCAGGCTTCGACGGCTACGACGGGGCATCGGCGAACTGCACGAACCAAACCTTCCAGGGCCCCTCGAAGCTGTCCGAGCCCGAGGCCAAGAACGCGATCTGGATGGTCGAGACCTTCCGGAACATCAAGTTCTTCATGTCCGTGCACTCCAACGGCGGCCAGCTGTTCTGGCAGCCGGGCGCGTACATCGCCGACGGCCGCGTCACGACGCCGCGGCCGCCGCTCGGGCACGAGGCGTACTACTGGCAGTCCGCGAACCGCATCCTGTCGCACGTGCGCGCCTACCGGCAGACGGTCGTGAAGACGCAGAACGTCGGCGGCTCGTCCGACGTCCTGTACTCGTCGGCCGGCAACGTCCGCGAGGACCTGTACCACAACTACGGCGTCTACGCCTTCGGCTGGGAGGTCGGCGGCTCGGTGTGGGATCCGGTCCGTCAGCGCTGGCAGGACGGCTCGTTCCAGCCGCCGTGGGCGGCGGGCGGCCTGATCTCGGGCCACGACGAGACGATGGAGTACGCCAACGGCGTGATGGAGATGTTCCGGATCGCCGGCGACTGGGGCAAGGACAAGACGGCGGCGACGTCGACGCTTCTCGCCCCGGCGCAGTCGGACTCGCCGATCGGCGTGCGCTTCGAGACAAGCGAGCCGGCGACGATCTACTACACGACCGACGGCAGCGAGCCGACGATGCAGTCGAGCCGCTACAAGGCGACCGAGTTCCGCGAGCCGGGCGAGACGCTGTGGGTCGAGCGGACGACGACGTTCAAGTGGTTCTCCGTCGATGCGGCCGGCAACCTCGAGCCGACGCGGACGCAGAGCGTCGACATCGGCGAGGGCGGGACCGTCGGCGGCACGGTGCCGCCCACGCTGTCGCTGACGCTCGGCGCGCCGGCGAGCTTCGGCGCCTTCACGCCCGGCGTCGCGCGCGACTACAGCGCCTCCACGACCGCGACCGTGACGTCCTCGGCGGGCAACGCGGCGCTGATCGTCCAGGACCCGAGCCCGTTCTACACCAACCACCTGGTCAACGGCTCGAGCGCGCTCGCGCGGCCGCTGCAGGCCAGGAACAGCACGGGCGCGTTCGGCACGCTGCCCGCCGGCATCAGGTTCTGGGGCGCCCCGACCGCGAGCGAGGCCGTCCCGGTCGAGCTCCGGCAGTCGATCGGCGCGGACGAGCCGCTGCGCACCGGCAGCTACAGCAAGACGCTGACGTTCACGCTCTCGACCACGAGCCCGTGACCCACAGGGCGCTCACGCGTACGCCGGACGCGTGAGCGCCTTCACGAAGTCCTCGAGCTGGCGCGTCGTCCAGCACTCGTAGGCCTCGCAGTACGGCTCGTAGGCGCTGATCACGCTGTCGCCGTAGTTCCAGTAGAGCTTGGGCTCGGGGTTGAGCCAGAACGTGCGGCCGGCGTGCTCGGCCACGCGCGCGAAGATGTCCGCGCGCGGGTCGCGCCCGTTCGTGCGCGCGTCGCCGAGCACGATCACGGTCGCGCGCGGGTGCAGGTCGTCCTCGACGCTGATCAGGAACTCGCGCCAGACGCGCCCGTAGTCCGTGTAGCCGGAGACGTCGGCGACGCCGGCGTCCTTGGAGATGGCGTCCGAGACGGCCTTGAACGAGCGCTCGCGCTCGAAGACGTCGGTGACCTCGGAGATGCGCTCGACGAAGACGAACGAGCGCATGCGGCGGAACGAGTCGTGCAACGCGTGCAGGACGCTCAGGAAGAAGACGCTCGCGCTCGTCACGCTGGTCGAGACGTCGCAGAGGACGTAGAGCTCGGGCCGGCGCGGCCGGCGTGGCTTGTACTTGAGCACGACCGGGACGCCGCCGGTCTCGAGCGAGGCGCGCATCGTCCGCCGCACGTCGACGTGCGCGT
Source organism: uncultured Solirubrobacteraceae bacterium (assembly GCA_963755275.1). Classification (GTDB taxonomy): domain Bacteria; phylum Actinomycetota; class Thermoleophilia; order Solirubrobacterales; family Solirubrobacteraceae; genus Solirubrobacter. Next base: position 77,865 of record CAVWJU010000015.1, read on the forward strand.
GACGGGCGTGGCCGCGCGCCTGGTGGCCCTGGGAGGCGAGCCGGCGCTTGAGCTGGGTGACGACGCGGTGGACGGCCGCGAGGTCCTGCGCCGGGCCCGACGGCAGCGCGCGGTCGAGCTCGTTCAGCGGCCGCGACGGCGGCAGCGCCTGCGTGCGCTCGATCTGCGCGCGCTCGAGCTCGCGCCGCAGGTGGGCCTCGAAGGCGCGGATCTGGTCGCGGGTCAGCGGCAGCTCCTGCGCGGCGCCCTCGCCCTTGACGAGCCCGGACGGCTCGGACTTCAAGCCCAGCGAGCGCCGGATCCGCTGCACGTCGACGCCGAGCACGCCCGAGCCCTCGCCGCGCCGGCCGAAGGCCGCGATCGCGAGCCGGGCGAGGTCGCGCAGCGCGGCCTCGTCGCCGTTGCGGATGGCCTCGAGGATCTGCTCGCGCAGCGCCTCGAAGTCGATCCGGTCGCCGTCCGTGACCGCCTCGCCGCCCTCGCGCACGCCGGCCTCGAGCGCGGCCTCCTCGGTGGCGCGGAAGAAGTAGCGCTCGAACACGAGGTCGAACACGCGGCGGTCGTCGGGCGACTTGGCCAGCGTGGCGGCGAGCGCCTCCTTGAAGGGCGCCGCGCGGGTCCATTCGACCTCGCCGAGCGCGGCGAAGGCGTCGTTGAGCTCGGAGGTCCCGATCGCCACCCCTTCGGTGCGGAGCGCCTCCGCGAACCCGATCAGGTGGCGAGGCAGCGTCATGCGGCGAGGCGCACGCCGACGCGCTCGGCCACCGTGTCGAGGTCGGTGCGGTGCTTGACGATGATCGAGAGCGTGTCGCGGAACGTCTGCTGGTCGATGTCCTGCGCGCCGAGCAGCAGCAGCGCGCGCGCCCAGTCGATCGACTCCGCGATCGACGGCGGCTTCTTGAGGTCGAGCTCGCGCACCATGCCCACGACCTCGACGAGCCGGCTGGCGACCGTCTCCGGCAGCCCGGGTGCGTGCAGGTGGACGATCTCCAACTCGCGCTCGGCGTCCGGGTAGTCGAGCCACAGGTACAGGCAGCGGCGCTTGAGCGCCTCGGTCAGCTCGCGCGAGTTGTTGGACGTGAGCAAGACGACCGGGTGCGTGCGGGCCTCGATCCGCCCGAGCTCGGGGATCGAGATCTGAAAGTCACTCAGCAGCTCGAGCAGCATCGCCTCGAACTCCTGGTCGGTCTTGTCGATCTCGTCGATCAGCAGGACCACGGGCTCGGGCGAGGCGATCGCCTGCAACAGCGGGCGCGTGAGCAGGAACTCCTCGCCGAAGATGTCGTCCTGGACGGCCTGCCAGCCGGTGTCCGCGGCCTCGGTCTGGATCCGCAGCAGCTGCTTGCGGTAGTTCCACTCGTACAGCGCCTTGGCCTCGTCGAGGCCCTCGTAGCACTGCAGGCGAACGAGCGTGCGGTTCAGGTACTTGCCCATCGCCTTGGCCAGCTCGGTCTTGCCGACGCCGGCCGGGCCTTCGACGAGCACCGGCTTGCCGAGTCGCGCGGCCAGGTAGGCGACGAGCGCGGTCGATTCGCCGGGCAGGTAGCCCACGCTCTGCAGGCCGTCGGCGACCTCCTCGACGGACGCGGGAACCACCGGGGCTGCGCTCATCGCGTTGATGTTAGGAGGCGGGCGCAGAGGTCCGCGTGCGCGTCGGCCTGCTCGGGCACCGACAGGCCGCGGGCTCCGCGCAGGTAGGCGAACATCGTCGCCGCCAGCGGGGCGAGGATGACGTCGGCCAGGTAGTCGCTGCGGTCGCCCAGCCCGGCTTCGCGCAACAGCAGCGCCACGTGGGTCCGGTACAGGCCGTACGGCGAGCTGGCGAGGTGCGTCTCGTGCGAGCCCTCGGCCGCGCAGCAGCAGGTCGCCGTGGCGGTCGAGGAAGTCCAGGTAGGCGCGGCCGAACGCGCTCAGGCGCTCGAGCGGCGGTGCGCCGGGGCCGAGCGGGGGCGCGCCGCGGATCAGCTCGTCCTGGAACGCGCCTTCGTGCTCGGAGATGATCGCTCGCGCGAGGCTCGCGCGATCGCCGAAGCGGCGGAAGAGCGTGCCCTTGCCGACGCCGGCCTCCGCGGCCACCGCTTCCATCGTCACCTTCGCCGGGTCGCAGCCGGCGAACAGCCGCTCGGCCGCCGCCAGCACCTTGCGGCGGTTCTCGGCGGCGTCGGCGCGCTCGGGGCGGGCATCGCCGAAGAGGGGGAGCGGGCTGGTCATCGACCTTCATGGTAGCCGAACTGGACCGTGGTCCGCTTACCGTGCTACAGTGTCGCCAACAAGCGGACCACGGTCCGGATAACGAGCACAGAGGGACGAGCTGACATGACCGCCATCACCGCCACCACCCCGATCCCGGCCGGCACGACCTGGGCCGTCGACGTGGTCCACTCGAACGTCGGCTTCGCCGTCAAGCACATGGTCGTCTCGACCTTCCGCGGTCGTTTCGAGGACTACGACGCGACGCTGACCGCGCAGGCGGACGGGTCGCTGCGCCTCGAGGGCCGCGTCGCCGCCGACTCGATCGTCGTCAAGGACGACAACCTGGCCGCGCATCTGCGCGCGCCGGACTTCTTCGACACCGAGCGCCACCCGTACGTGACGTTCAGCTCGACGCTGGTGCGGACCGACGACGGCGCGCTGATCGTCGACGGCGAGCTGACGATCAAGGGCACCACGCGCCCGATCGAGGCGCGCGGGACGATCACCGAGCCGCACGTCACCCTCGGCGACGTCGAGAAGCTCGGCCTCGAACTCGAGGCGATCGTCGACCGCACCGAGTACGGCCTCGACTGGAACGCACCGCTGCCCAAGGGCGGCTTCGCGCTCGCCAACGAGGTCAAGCTGATCGTCGAGCTCGAGCTGGCCAAGGCGTAGCGGTGAAGGTCCTCGGCCTCTCCGGCAGCCTGCGCGCCGGCTCGCACAACTCCAAGCTCCTCCGGGCGGCCGGCGACCTGCTGCCCCCGGACGCCGAGCTCGTCGTCTTCGACGGGCTCAAGCAGATCCCGCCGTACGACGAGGACGACGAGCAGGCCCGGCCCGAAGCGGTCCAGGCGCTGTTCGACGCGGTCGCCTCCGCCGACGCGGTCCTGGTCGCCACGCCCGAGTACAACCACTCGCTCCCGGGCCAGCTCAAGAACGCCCTCGACTGGCTCTCGCGCCCGCTGATCGATTCGCCGCTGCGCAACAAGCCGGCCGCCGTCATCGGCGCCTCCACCGGGTTGTTCGGCGCCGTCTGGGCGCAGGCCGAGGGCCGCAAGGTGCTGGCGGCCATCGGCGCCCGCGTCATCGACCGCGAGCTCCCGATCGCCATGGCCGACGACGCGTTCGGCGAGGACGGCGCGCTGCTCGACGAGGACCTCTCGCTCGCGCTCGCCGGGATCCTCGCCGAGTTGCACGCCGAGGCGCGGCCGCTCGTCATGGCGTGAGCTCGTGCGCGGGCAGCCCCGCGTGGTCGGTCGTCCCTCGTCGGCGCGGTGGATCGCCGAACTGCGCCGGTGCCGGGAGTGTTAGCCCTGATCGGCGGTCCCTCGTCGGCGGCGTGGAATCGGCGAACTGCGCCGGTGAAGGGGTGGTCAGACCGGCCGCGTGGCGAAACGATCATCGGCGCTGGGGGGTGCGGTCACTGACTTGCCTCACGCGCAGGTAGATTGCGGCACCCCCCTCCAGCCGCGCTCCCTCGTGGTCGAGTGTGCTCGGACGGTCGTGAACGGTGCGCGATCGTGGTCGCGGCGGCAACCCGGCCACCTCCTTTACCGGCGCAGTTCGCTGATCCCTCGAAGGCGCCGCGAGGACTACCGAGGCTCGTCGTCCCAAAGCCTGCCCTCGGGCGGCAGCCGCGTGGTCGGCGCCTCGTCGAGCCGCGTCGTCTCCTCCCGCGAAGGATCGTCGGGCAAGCGCGTCGTCGGCGCGTCGTCGAGCCGCGTCGTCTTCTCGCGCGAGGGGTCGGGCGGCTCGCCTTCCCACGCGGGCCGGTCGCGCAGCATCTCGGTGACGGCCGTCGCGTCGCGCGGCCGGCGGTCCGGCGAGCGCTCGCGCTTCGGGGCCGTGACCCAATCGACGTCGTCGGCCGCAGGGTTCGGCGGCTCGGGGGCATGCGCGGCGCGCACGCGGGCACCGGCGACGATCAAGAACCCTGCCGCGAGCAGCGCCCCGAAGATCCCCCACTGGATGCCGATCGTCGCGCCCGCGCCCTGGATGTCGGGCTTGTCGAACAGCCGCCAGACGAGCAGCAGCACGGCCCAGGCCCCGGCGAGGGTGATCGCGACGCCGTCGCCGCCTGGCAGGTGGAAGGCCTTCTGCTGCGCGCGCGCCCAGACGAGGAAGAGCACCGCCAGCGCGACCAGCAGCACCGCCGCCTCGACGAACGAGAAGACGCCGAGCGCGGACACGTTGGCCTGGACGACCTGCCCGCCCTGGAAGTAGGACTTCTGGTACCACGGCAGCAGCAGCGAGAGCGCCAGGGCGATCGCCGCCACCGCGGCGAGCTGCAGCTCCTTCGACAGGCCGGAGAAGCGGCTCATCCGATCGGGATGTCCTCCACCTCGCGCTCGGGTTTCGGCGGCTGCTCGAGCCGTTCGATCGTGTAGTCGAGCACCGCCCGGATCGCGACCAGCAGCTCGCGGAGCGCTTCCGCGAGCTGGCGCGCGAGCTCGGGCGGGAGCTGGCCGCGCAGTCCGTCGACCAGCGCCAGCAGCGCGCTCAGATCCGGGAACGACGACGGCGGCGGTGCGGCCGACCTCGCCCAGCCGCGCGGCGGCGCCTCGCCGGCCGCCGTCCGCGCCGCCTCCTCGGCCCGCTCGGACGCCTCGCGGACGAGCTTCTCCGCCGCCTCGTAGGCCTCGCGGTCGGGCTCAGGCATGCTCGAACCCCACGATCAGCGAGCCCTCCTCGAGCGTCGCCGAGATCGGCTTGAAGCCGGCCAGCGCACCGGGCAGAACGATCGTTCGCTTGTGCACGTCAACGCGCACGACGAGCTCGAGCCCGATCTTCTTCAGCGACACGTCGCCGCGCTCGGCGAACGGCAGATCGAGCCGCAGCGACGCGTGCCCATCGACGATGCTCAGCTCCTGGGTGAGCCGGTCGTGCAGGACCGCCGCGGGCGCGTGCTCGTCGAAGACGGCCGCGGCCAGCTCGTCGAGCCGCTCGGGCCCGATCACCTCCGACGCGAAGTACGGCGCCTTCAGCACCGGGACCGCGAAGGCGGACGCGACCAGCCCAAGCTGCTCCTGCTGGACCGCGTGCCAGGCGCCGAAGTAGCCCTCGGACAGCTCGTCCGGGAAGACGCGGTTCACGATCACGGCGTCGGTCAGATAGCCGTACAGGTTCAAGTAGGTAAACGTGCGCATCGCCTCGGCGACGACCATCCGGTCCGGCGTCATCACGAGCCGCATCGACACCCGCGAGGCGTCGCGCAGCAGGTCGTGCATCGCCACCAGGTTGCCGATCAGCCGCTGAACCTCGGCCACGACGCGCTCGTCCGGGAGCGAGACGTCGAGGAACATGCGCGCGAGCGGGCGCGCCGCCGAGAGCATCGACTGCTCCCTGCCCAGCATCTTGTCGAGCCACCAGCGCGCGGCGTCCGGGAACGAGAGCAGCCGCAGCGTCTCGCCGGTCGGCGCGCAGTCGACGACGATCACGTCCCACTCGCCCGACTCGACGTGGCCTTTGAGCACCAGCAGCGAGAACAGCTCGTCGCCGCCGGGCGGGACGGTCAGCTCCTCGGCGGCGATCCGGTCGACGCCGCGCTCCATCAGCAGCCCGCCGAGCCAGTCCGAGACCGCGCTCCAGTGCTGCTCGAGCTCGTCCTGGGCCTGGACCTGCTGCGCCCGCAGGCGCTTGCCGACCTTCGTCGGCTCGCCGCCGACCTCCTCCTGCAGCACGTCGGCGAGCGAATGCGCCGGGTCGGTGGAGATCACGAGCGTCTTCAGGCCCTCGGCCGCGCAGCGGCGCGCCGTCGCCGCCGCGACCGACGTCTTCCCGACTCCGCCCTTGCCCGTGTAGAGGATGGTCCGCGGACGCACCCCCTCTACTCTAGGGGCGCTTCTGGACCGTCACCTGACCGGACGCGCTCGCGGCGTTGCCGGCGAGATCGGTGGCGGTGACCGTCACGCCGTACGCCCCGGTCTTGCGCGGCGCTGTCCAGGCCAGCGACTTCGTGCCGCGACCGAGCACGCCGGGGTTGAGCGTCGCCACGACTGCCGTCCCACGCGTGACCCGCACGCTGACGCGCGAGATCTTCGACAGCTTCAAGCGCAGCTTGCCCGGCTTGCGCGCCGTCAGCGTCCGCGGCAGCACCTCGACGACCGGCGGCACCTTCAGGTACTGCGTGAAGTGCTGGCCCGCGCTGCAGTACTGGATCGCCGCCGTGCGCTTGCACAGCTGGCCGAGGAAGTCGCGCACCAGCGTGTGGTAGCCGAGGTCGGACTCGCGCTTGAGCGAGCCGCGCGAGTACAGCGACCACGCGCCGGTGTCGAACGTCGGGACCTCCTGCTTGGCGGCCAGATCGCCGGCGTCGAACAACGCGCGCGCGGTCGGGTCGCCGGTCAGCGCGGCGAAGTCGAAGAGCCCGACGAGCGACTGGACGAACCCGTTGAGCACGAAGAAGCGCGGCAGCCCCGAGTACTGCAGGTAGTGCGCGCCCGCACCCGAGGCCACGCGGACGCCCGCCGGTGGCGGCGTCAGGAAGATCCCGAGCCCGCGCAGCGCGATCGGGAAGATCTCGGCCTGGCGCCCCAGCCGCGTGGCCGAGCGCGCCATCGCCTGCAGGCCCGTGCCCTGGGCGAGCGAGGACACCCACGGCGGCGCCTGGCCGTCGAATTCGAACAGGTACTCCCACGCGAGCCCGCCCGCGCGCTCGGTGGCCAGCGGCAGCGCTTCGTCGAGCAGCGCGCTCGCGCGCGCGTCGTACCGCCGGCCGCCGCTCCAGTAGCCGTTGAGCTTGCCGAACGTGCCCAGCCACTGGATCTGCAGGCCGTGCCCGGGGTAGAGCTGGAAGACGAGCTCCGAGCCGGGGAAGCTGATCCGCGCGCCGGCCGCCAGCAGCGGCTGGGTCGGCCAGTATTCGACGTTGCGCTGCAGGGTCAGGAACAGCGCCGGGAGACGCGAGGGCTCGAACTGGCCGCGCGCGGCCATGTCCTCGAGCTCGGAGACGACCCCGCCCAGTTCGGCCTTGCGAGCGCCCGTCAGCCGCTTGGCCTTCGCGCGCGCGTCGACGTAGAGCGCACGGTGCGCCGCGGCCACCTCGGGCGTGACCGCTCCGGCGGCGGTGAGCCGCTCGAGCTCGGCGGTCACGGTCGGGCGCTGCGCGGCGTCGGCGGTGGAGACGCTGCACAAAACTGCCACGAAGGCACAACAAAGACTGCGTCCTAGGCGCATCCTCCAATGCTAGGCTCGGCTCGCCGATGACCCGCAGTCTCCGTTTCATCGTGCCGCTGGTCGCCGCTCTGGCGCTCGCCTCATGCGGCGGCGAGGAGGAACCCGCCGAGCGCGCGAACGCGACCACGGACACCACTTCGCTCCTGCGCGCGACGTTCGCGAACCTGGGCAAGATGCAGTCGGCCACGGTCGACCTCAAGCTGCGGATCGAGCCGCGCGGCGCGGCTGCCGCGCAGGGTCCTGTCGCCGCGCGCCTGCACGGCCCGTTCGTCAGCCAAGGGCCGAACAAGCTGCCGAAGTTCGCCTTCACCGCGGAGTTGCAGGCCGCCGGGCAGACGATCAGCGGTGCCGCGGTCTGGACCGGCAGCAAGGGCTACGTCACGCTGCAGGGCACGCCGTACGAGATTTCCGATCTCGTGATGAAGCAGTTCGTCGCGGGCTACGAGCAGACCCTGCAGAACCGCCGGGGCGCGCAGGGCGGGCTGGTCCTGGGCTCGCTGGGGATCGACTTCACGAAGTGGCTCAAGAACGCCCGCAACGAGGGCGTCGACGACGGGTCGGCGATGCCGAGACGGTCAAGATCAGCGGCGCGGCGGACGTGCAGCAGGTCATCGCCGACCTGGACAAGCTCACCGAGAAGGCGGCGAGCCTGCCCGGCGCGAGCGGCAAGGTGCCGCAGAAGCTGACCGCGAAGCAGAAGCGCGAAGCCCAGGACGCGATCAAGGCGCTCGACGTGACCGTCTACACCGGCACCGGCGACAAGATCCTGCGCCGGCTGACGGTCAGCGCCGACCTCGCCGGCTCGAAGGCCGACGCCGCGGTGCTGTTCGACGTCACGTTCACCAAGGTCGGCCAGGAACAGCAGATCGGTGCGCCCGCGAACCCGCGCCCGTTCAGCGAGCTGCTGAAGGCGCTCGATGCAGCGGGCATCGCCAACTTCGGCCTCGGCCTGGGTGACCAGCAGGCGCTCCCCTCGGCCTCGGGCAACAACGTGGACCGCTATGCCGCGTGCATCCGGCGCGCCAAGGGTGACCGCGCCAAAGGGGCCAAGTGCGCCCCGCTGCTCTCCGGCTGATCCGCTCCGTATGCTGCGGCGTCGGTGCGCCGTTTCCTGTTCAGCGGCCAGGGTTGGCCGTACCTGCTGGTCCCGTTCATCCCGATCGCGATCGTCCTCGATCTGGTCGGCGCGGACGCGATCATCGTCTTCTTCTCGTCCGCGCTCGGCGTCGTCCCCACGGCGGCGCTCATGGGCCGCGCGACGGAGGAGCTCGCGCACCGCGCCGGGCCCGGGATCGGCGGGCTGCTGAATGTCACGTTCGGCAATGCGCCTGAGCTGATCATCGCGCTCTTCGCGCTCTCGGAGGGCCTGCAGGAGGTCGTCAAGGCCTCGATCGTGGGCTCGATCCTGGGCAACCTCCTGCTCGTGCTCGGCGCCGCGATGCTGATCGGCGGCTGGGGCCGCGAGCGGCAGAAGTTCGTGGCCGAGGCGGCATCCGCGCAGGCCACCATGCTGCTGCTGGCGACGGTCGCACTCGTGCTGCCGGCGATGTTCCTGCTGGCCCGCGGCGACGATCTGCCCGAGCTGGGCGAGGAGGCGACGAACTTCCCGGCCAGCGTCGAGCACATGTCGTTCGCGGTCGCGATCGTGCTGCTGCTGTCCTACTTCGCCGGCCTGTGGTTCTCGCTCAAGACCCACAAGGACGTCTTCAACCCGGACACCGGCGACGAGGAAGGCGCCGAGCACGCCTGGAGCGTCCGCAAGAGCGTCGGCCTGCTGGCCGCGGCGCGGCGTCGCCGTCGGCTTCATGTCGGAGATCCTCGTCGGCTCGATCGAGGAGGCCTCCGAGGGCATCGGCCTGTCGCCGTTCTTCGTCAGCCTGATCATCGTCGCCGTGGTCGGCAACGCCGCCGAGCACTGGGTCGCGGTCTACTTCGCGGCGCGCGACAAGATGGACATCTCGATCTCGATCGCGATCGGCTCGAGTGCCCAGATCGCGCTGTTCGTGATGCCCGTGCTGGTGCTGCTGAGCTTCGTGCTCGGGCCGTTCCCGCTGGCGCTTGAGTTCTCGAGCATCGAGATCGGGGCGATCCTGCTCGCGGTGCTGATCGCCGCCCACGTCTCCCAGGACGGCGAATCGACCTGGTTCGAGGGCGTCCAGCTGCTGGCCGTCTACGTCGTGCTCGGGATCGTCTTCTACTTCGTCTGAGACGTTCGTACGGTCGTCGTCCGGATCGGGCTCGAGCTCGTCCTCCTCGTCGGGCTCGTCCTCGTCCGGATCCTCGCGTGCCGACGACCGCGCGCGCCGCGTCTCGAAGGCCTCGACCAGCTCGTCGCGCTTGTGCTCGTCGACGGCGGGGTCGTCGCCGAGCAGGATCCACTCGGCGCCCTCTTCCTCGTCCTCGATCAGCTCCAGATCGACGTGGGCGGAGTCGTCGACGATCAGGACGATCTCGGTCTCCGGGTGGAAATAGGTGCCCGGACGGGTCAGGAGCTCGTCGACGTCGAAGCGGCGCAGGGCAGGCATGCGCGGGAGGCTACCCGGAAAGACGGCGCTCGATCTCGGCGGCGACGTCCAGCGGCGGCAGCCCGCGGGCGACCCGCCGAGCGTTGCGCGCCTCGACGAACGCGCGCACCTCGGCCTGCAGCTCCGCGTCGGGCGCCGGGCGCAGGTCGGCGAGCTCGAGCGGTGGCCGGCCACGGGCGGCGCGGCGGGCGTTGGAGGCCGCCAGCATCTGCGCGATCTCCTCGTCGCGGATCGAATCTGTGTCCGCGTCCGGCGCGTCGCGGTCGAACGTCATCTCCGAGCGGCCGATCCGCTCGTACGGCGCGCGGCTGAGCAGCACGGTCACGACGCCCACGAGCCCGGCGGCGACCACCACGGCCACGATCACGATTCCCAGCGCGTCCTGCACTTCCGTCCATTGTGGCGTTTGCGGCCAAAGCCGGTACCATTACGAGGGTTGACTGACCAGTCAATCGTGAGCTGGCAAGGAGTTTGAGAGATGGTCGATTTCACACTGACCGACGAGCAGATGGCCCTCCGCGAGATGGCGCACGACTTCGCGGAGAAGGAGATCCGGCCCGTCGCCTGGGAGTACGACCGCGACAGCACGTGGCCGCAGGCGATCCTGGAGAAGGCCTGGGAGCTCGGCCTGATGAACGCCCACATCCCGGAGGCCTACGGCGGCCCGGGCGTGTCCTACCTCGAGGGTTGTCTGATCGAGGAGGAGCTGTGCTGGGGCTGCTCGGGCATCGGCACGTCGATCGGGGCCAACGGCCTCGCGACGGCGCCGCTCGGGCTCGGCGGCTCCGAGGAGCTCAAGAAGCGCTACCTCGGCATGCTCACCGAGGCCCCGCTGTTCGCCTCCTTCTGCCTGACCGAGCCCGACGCCGGCTCCGACGTGTCCGGCATGCGCACCACGGCCGTCCGCAAGGGCGACAAGTGGGTCATCAACGGCTCGAAGTGCTTCATCACCAACGGCGGCTACGCCTCGTTCTTCACGGTCTACGCCAAGACCGACAAGGAGCAGGGCCACCGCGGCATCTCCTGCTTCATCGTGCCCAAGGACGACACGGTCACGGTGGACAAGAAGGAGGACAAGATGGGCCAGCGGGCCTCGAACACCGCGACCATCACCTTCAACGACACCGAGATCCCGCTCGACCACCTGATCGGTGAGGAGAACAAGGGCTTCAAGCTCGCGATGATGACGCTGGACCGCACGCGTCCCGGCGTCGCCGCGATGGCCACCGGCATCGCCCGCGCGGCCTTCGAGTTCGCGACCAACTACTCCAAGGAGCGCGTCCAGTTCGGCGTGCCGATCGCCATGCACCAGGCGATCCAGTTCCTGATCGCCGACATGGCCACGAAGGTCCACCTCTCGCGCCTCGCCGCCTGGCACTCCGCGGTGCTGCTCGACCAGGGCAAGCGCAACACGCTCGAGTCCTCGCACGCCAAGCGCTTCGCCGCCGACTCCGCGATGGAGGTCGCCACCGACGCCGTGCAGGTCTACGGCGGCTACGGCTTCATCAAGGACTACCCCGTCGAGAAGCTGATGCGCGACGCGAAGATCATGCAGCTCTACGAAGGCACGTCGCAGATCCAGCGGCTCGTGATCGCGCGCGAGACGCTGCTGCCGCGCCGGATCGAGGAGCCCGCCGCGGTCTGAACCCTGAGGGGATGTCCCGTCGCCGGCGGGACATCCCCGAGCCGCGCGCTCGTACGCTCTCCGGCGTGCGAAGCGTCGTTGCGACCCGCGTCGTCGAGGGCCCGGGCGTCGAGGTCGAGCAGCTCTGGCACGACCACTCGCGCTGGGCGTCCTGGATCGACGGCTTCGCCGCGCTGCAGAAGCTCGAGGCGGACTGGCCGCTGGAGGGCGCACGGCGCGTGTGGGTCACGCCCCCGACGGGCCGCGGCCTGGTCTCGGAGACCGTGACCGCGTACCGCGCCGGCGACGGGCAGACACTCGCGTTCGAGGACGCCAAGGTGCGCGGCGTCCAGCGGGCACGCTTCGAGTCAGACGGCGTGCGGACGCGGATCACGCTGTCCGTCGAGCTCGAGACCAAGGAGTACCTCGCGCCGGCGCGCAAATGGTGGCTGGCGCGCCAGTTCCGCGGCGCGCTCGAGCGCTCGCTGGCGCGCTTCTCGTATGAGCTCGCCGCCGAGCGCGATCGCTAGGGTCTGCGCGCATGTTCGTGTTCAAAGCGGCGGTCGTCGGCGCCGCCGACGAGCTCGCCCAGGCGATCGAGGCCGCCGGCATCCCGGTCGTGCGTGCCGACACCGCCGACGGCCTCGGCGACGTCGACTTCGTCATCGAGGCCGTCGCGGACGACCTGGCGAGCAAGCAGGAGCTCTTCGCCGCGCTCGACGCGGCCACGCCCGGGCACGCGATCCTCGCCACGACCACGTCCGAGCTGTCGATCACCGAGATCGGCGAGGTCACGCTGCGCCCCGACAAGGTCGTGGGCTTCCATCCGGCCGGGCCGCGCGTGGTCGAGATCGTCGAGGGTGACGACACGTCGCCGGAGACCGCCCAGGCGGCCGCGAACTTTGCCCAGCGCCTGCGCCGGATGCCCGTGCGCTGCGCGGACGCGCCGGGGTTCGTGGTCGATCGGATCGCCGCCGCCGACGACGCCTTCGTCGAGAGCTGCCTCGTGCTCGAGGACGGGGTGGCCGGACTGCGCGAGATCGACCTGGCAGCGGGCAAGCCGTTCGCGCGCGCCGACGAGCGCGGGCTCGACGTGGTGCTGGCCGAGCTCGACGACCCGCCGCTGATCCTGCGCCGGCTCGTCGCCCAGGGCCGGCTCGGCGTGAAGTCCGGGCAGGGCTTCTATCCGCATCCGTTGGTCGAGGGCGACGGGCCGGTGAAGCTCGAGCTGCGCGGCGAGGTGGCGGTGGTGTGGATCGACAACCCGCCCGCGAACTCGCTCGCGCCCGCGGTCATCGAAGGGCTCGCGCGCGCGTGGGAGGAACTCGGCGGCCGCGGCGCGCGGGCGATGGTGCTGGCCTCGGCCAACCCGGCGCTCTTCTGCGCGGGCGCCGACATCAAGGCCTTCACCACCTGGGACGCGGACTCGGGCCGGCTGCACCTGGAGCGCATCCACGCTTTGGGACGCGCGTGGGAGCAGTCGCCGATCACGACGATCGCCGCCGTCAACGGGCTGGCGCTGGGCGGCGGCTGCGAGATCGCGATGGCCTGCGACGTGCGGCTGGCCGCGCGCTCGGCGACGTTCGGGCAGCCGGAGATCAGCCTCGGGATCATCCCGGGCTTCGGCGGCACGCAGCGGCTGCCGCGGCTCGTCGGCCCGGCCAAGGCGCTCGAGATGAACACCGTCGGCGACCCGATCTCGGCCGACGAGGCGTACGAGTACGGGCTCGCGAACCGCGTCGTGGAGGATCACGAGCTGTTCGACGCCGCGCTGGCCTGGGGGCGCCGGATGGCCTCGCAGGCGCCGATCGCGGTCGAGCAGATCAAGCGCGTCTCGCACCACGCGGACCTCGACGCCGGGCTCGCGGCCGAGCGCGACGGCTTCCTGACGGCGTTCGGGTCAGACGACGCGCGCGAGGGGATCGGGGCCTTCATCGAGAAGCGCAAGCCGGAGTTCAAGGGGAAGTGAGCGCGGAGCGCCTCGCGGAGCTGATCCAGAGCTCCGGGCCGGTCGTGGTGCTGTCGGGCGCGGGGATTTCGGTGCCCTCCGGGATCCCGGACTTCCGCACGCCGATGACCGGGCTGTGGGCGAACGTCGACCCGATGGAGGTCGCGCACATCTCGGTCTGGCGCCGCGAGCCCGAGCGCTTCTGGTCCTTCTACGGCCAGCGCTTCGCCCTCTTGGACGGCAAGCGGCCCAACGGCGCGCACTTCGCGGTCGCGGAGCTCGAGCGGCGAGGGCTCGTGTCGGGCGTGATCACGCAGAACATCGACGGGTTGCACGCGGCGGCGGGCACGGAGGACCCGATCGAGGTGCACGGGTCGATCCGCACCGCGTCGTGCCTGGCCTGCGGCGCGACGTACTCGCTCGCGGAGACGCGCTCGCGCGGGGAGCTGCCGCGCTGCGACTGCGGCGCGGTGCTCAAGCCCGACGTCGTGCTGTTCGGGGAGCTGCTGCCCGAGCGGGCGATGCTGCGGGCGACCGCGCTGGCCTCGACCGCCGGTCTGATGCTGGCGATCGGGTCCTCGCTGGAGGTGTGGCCCGTGGCCGAGCTGCCGGCCGACACGCTGCGCGCCGGCGGCAAGCTCGCGCTCGTCACGATGGGGCCGACGCCGTATGACCGCGAGGCCACGGTGAAGCTGTCCGGCGACGTCGAGCAGGAGATGCAGGCCGTCCTCGCCGCGCTCGACGCGGCGTAGGTCGATCGGCGCCGCTCGCAACCGTCACGGCGGCGGCGAGAGACCGCGCGGATCGCGCCGCCCCGGCCGTCTACTGCGCGGCGTAGATCGCCCGCGCGCGGATCGCTGCCTCCAGGCGGGCGAGCGCCGCGCCGACGGCCTCGACCTGCGCGTCGTCGAGCCGCCCCTCACGCGCCGCTGCGGCCGCGGCGCGGACGGGCGCGGCGTGCCTCATGAGCTCCTCGAGGCGAGTGGCGAGGTCGCCCAGCTCGCGCCAGCCCTCGAGCTCGGCCACCGCGGCCGACAGCGCAGCCTCAAGCTCAAGTGCAGCCTCACGGTCGCGCCCGCGATCGAGATCGCCGCGGGCGCGCAGCGTGAGCTCTTCGCAGGCGAGCGTGGCGTCGCGCCCCGACATCAGCGCCGCCAGCCGCTCGGCCGGACGGTGCTTGGAGCGCCGGGACCGCTTCGGCGGCTCGGGGAGCGCCAGCTCGCGCGCCTCCTCCCAGGTGCCCTCGGCGAGCTGGGCCCCGGTCCCCGTGCCCGCCCGGGCGCTCAGCGCGGCTGCGGGGTCAGGGGCGGCGGGATCGGCCGCCGCCACGCGGTGGGCGGCGAGGAAGTGCCCGAGCGTGACCTCGGCGCGCTCGGGCCACGGCTCGCCGCCGCCGGCGTCGATCACGGTCACGCGCGTCACCGGCACCGTGCCCCGCGGCTCGCGCCGGCCGACGCGGCGCGGCGCCTCGGCGCGCGTGACCACGACCACCTCGCGCACTTCGTCGCCCGCGTACCGGCGCACGACGTAGCGGCCGGGCGGCGGACCGAGCGGGCCCGCGAACTCCCACTGCACGAAGCGGAAGCTGCGCTCGTCCGTTACGGGCCCTTGCGTGACGGCTTGGCCTTGAGCGCGGCCTTGGACGGGGCGACCGACACGGTCGGGTTGTCGATCTTGCCCAGGCGCTCGATCAGGCGGGTCCACTGGTTGGGCTTGAGCACCGCATTGAGCTGTTTCGCCAGCTTCGTGTTCGAGCCGTACTGGGGCTCGAAGCCGACGTGGATGTGGTCGTCATGGTCGGCCATCGACAGCGTGTTGTCGGTGTCCTCGAACGTCATCAGCGAGATGATCTGGTGCGGCTTCATCGTGCCCTGGAGCGTGATCAGGCGCTGGATGACAAGGTCGGTGATCGAGCCCTTGCCCTGATTGCCGAGGATCGGGATGCCGTTGATCGCGGCGATGTCGACCGCGGTGCCGGTCGAGTGCTCGGAGACGTTGCCCGACGCCGTCAAGTACGAATGGCCGCAGTTGAGCGACGTGATCGTGGGGTTGAAGCCCGAGGCGACGAGGAACTCGAGCGCGGCCAGGACGCGGCGGTCGATCGCGCCGGCGCGGATGTCGCGGCGGCCGCAGTCGTAGATCTGCACGCGCGGGTCGGCCAGCACGCGCTGGATCAGCGTCTCCTTGCTCATCAGCAGGATCTGGCCGACGGTCGGGGTCGCGGCGTCGGGGCCGACGAACGGGTTCTTGCCCTTGGCGCGGTAGATCGCGGTCGACTCGAGCAGCTTCCACCCGTCGAGGATCGGCTTCGGGTCGATCCGTGGCGCGCCGCGGCCGGCCGGGCGGATCTCGAAGCGCAGGTGCGGGTGCTTGACCGAGGAGGCGCTGCCGACGCGGCCGAGCACGGTGCCCGCGGGGATCTGCGCGCCGACCTTGAGCCGCTTGATCACGATCTGGTCGCGCGCGAGACCGAGCGCGCGGGCCGGTGTCAGCGCGCCGTCGATCCGGCCGGTGCGCAGGAACTCCTGCTGGGCGCCGCCGGCGACCGCGGCGTTCGCGCGCGTCGGGTTGGCGAACAGGCGCTCCTTGACCGGCGGCTCGTCGACCGCGGGCTCCTCGACGACCGGTTCGGCCTCCTTGGTCGCCCGCTCGGCCAGCTTGCGGCTCGTCGCGCGCGACGCCGGCCGATCGGTGTCAGAGGCCGCGGCCTTCGGCGCCTTGTCGGCGGCCGGCTCGGCCAGCAACCGCTTGACCTCGGCCGGGTCGACCTTCTGCGGCTTGGGGGCGGCGTAGACCCTCGAGATCTTGGCCAGTCGCGCGTACGTGTACGTGTTCCCGTAGGCGTCCTGGACCTGGACGAATCGGCCGAGCCGCTTCGAAGCGCCGATCTTGACCACCTGCGCGTCGCCGACCGCGACGACCGGCGAGCCGGCGTCGGCGTAGATCGAGATCCCGCGCCGGTTGGATCCCTCGAGCGCGACGGCACGATTGCGGCTCTTGGTCCTCAGGCTGCGCTTGGAGACCTCGTCGGCGTAGGTCGCCTTGGCGGCGACCGGGAAGCGGCCCTCGGTCAGCCCCGTGAGCGAGCCGACGAGGTTGGACGGCAGACCGCCGATGACCTGCGCCCGCAGCAGCACGGAGTCGACGTACCAGTCGGCGTGGTTGTAGGCGAAGATCGCCTTGCGGATGTCCTGGTCGGCGCCGGCGGCCTTCAGATAGCGCGCGGCGGCGAAGATCGCGTCGACCGGGTTGTACGGGTCCATCAGCCCGTCGTTGTTGCCGTCGACGCCGTAGGCCTTCCACGACGGGGGCATGAACTGCATCCAGCCCTGCGCGCCCGCGGAGGACACGTTGAGGTTGCGCCCGTAGTCGGTCTCGATCTCGTTGATCGCCGCCAGCAGCTCCCAGCGGATCCCGTACTGCGTGCCCGCGGCCTGGTAGATCGGGAGCAGGAACGGCGGGATCCGGAACTTGTCGATGAAGAAGTTCGGAACGCCGATCTTGGCCGCGCCGGGCTCGGCGAGCGAGTACGACGGGTCGCTCTGCGCGGGCGGTTGCGCCTGGCTGTCGTCCTCGTCATCGCGCGCGGCGGGCGTCGGATCGGGCTTGGGCTGCTCGACCTTGCCCGTCAGCGATTCGGTGTTGGCATCGCCGCTGGACTGGTTAGTGGCCGCTTCCTTCTTCTCGGTCGTCTCCTCGACCTGCTCGGTGGCCTTCTCGCGCGCCTTGCCGCTCTTCTGCTTGGACTTCGCCGTGCCGCCGGCGCGGTTCTCCGGCGTCGTCGTGGGCGTCGCTGTCGCGGTCTGGGTGGGTGTGGCCGTGACGGTCGGCGCGGTCGTCGCCGTCGGCGTGGGGGTCGTCTCGGTCGAGCCCAGGTCGACGATCGAGGCCACTGCCGCCGGCAGGCCGGGGATCTGGAGCTGGTCGACCGGTGTTCCCTCCGGCACCTCGACCGTGATCGTCAGCTGCTGGCCGGTGACCAGCGTCACGCGCACGTAGTGCTGGTCCGCCTGCGCCGCGGTCACGAACACGCCCGCGTACAAGGCGGAGGCGGCGAGCGCGATGGCGATCGGACGGCGGGAAGTCATGTGGCGACCGGCGAGAACCTAGCGGCAGTGGACCACTGCAACAGGCCTCAACGCTCAATCGTGACGATTCTGACGCAGACTTGCCGCAGATGTTGCGAAGATTTCAAGCTATCTCTCCCTCAACTCGAGGTAGAGGCAACCATTCCCTCGGGGCCTACGGTACCGTCCGCCACCTACACGTTCGATAAGGAGTGGGAGCATCGTATGGCCGACGAAGACGCCGAAGGGCTGCGCGAGCGGCTTGGGCGGCAGAGCGAGGAGGCGCTGGGCAAGCTCGCGTCCGACCTGCTCGAGAACCCGCTGATCAACAGCGCGATCACGCGAGCGTTCTCCGCGCGCGAGAAGGCCGTGTCCGCGCAGGAGGCGGCGATGGGCGCGCTCAATCTGCCGTCGGCGGCCGATATCGATCGCCTGACGCGCCGCTTGCGCACCGTCAGCACGCGGCTCGAGGGCATCGAGGAGTCGCTCGATCGCCTGCAGGAGGGCGTCGAAGAGCTGAGTGACCGGCTGGCGGCCGCCGGACGCAGCTCGGAGCCGGGGCTCGCCGACCGCGTCGCCGCCGTCGAGGGGCAGCTTTCCAAGTTGGTCAACGAAGTGGGTCACGTGTCGGACGCGATCGAGGCGCGCCCGGTCCCGGTCCCGCGCGAGCAGGAGCGCCTCGCCGTCGATGCGGCGCAGCCGAAGCCGAAGTCCAAGCCGGCGCACAAGCGGGCGGCGAAGAAGAAGGCCCCGGCGTAGTCGCGCGAGGGGCGGTCTGCCGGGAGTGGCGAGAAACCCACCGTATCGGTGGATCAGCCGCCGCGGAGTGGCAACGCGCGTGTCGCGCGGCGCACTTCGGCGCTCACTCGCGCAGCGCCGCCAGCGCCACGCGGCCCATCTCCTCCTCCGCGGCGAGCAGCGCGTCGGCGCCGATCCGCTCACGGGTGGCGACGAGGTCGGAGACCACGAGCAGGCAGGCGGCCGGTAGTCCGTGGCGGGCGGCGAGCGCGAAGATCGTCGCCGCCTCCATCTCGACGGCGAGCGCGCCGGCCGCGCGCCAATGCTCCGGGCGAGAGGCGTCGGGGTCGTAGAAGAGGTCGGCGGAGACGACGAGCCCCCGGCGGGCGTGCAGGCGCTCGAGCATCCCGGGGTCGGCGGGCAGCGGGGCGGTCGCGCCCAGCGCGCGGCTCGCGCCGTCCTCGGGCAGTGCCGCGTCGGCGGCGAGCAGCTCGCCGAGCGCGAGGGTGTCGTCGAGCGCGCCGCAGGTCCCGACGCGCAGCAATCGGCGCGCGCCGAGCGCGACGAGTTCCTCGACCACGATCGCCGCGCTCGGGCCGCCCATGCCGGTCGCCTGGACGGTCAATGCCACGCCGTCGTGGGCGACGCCGCTGTAGCCCCAGAGGCCGCGGTTGTGGTTGAGCATCTTGGGCGTGCCGGTGATCAGCTGCTGGGCCAATCGCAGCGCCCGGCCCGGGTCGCCCGGCAACAGCACGCGCTCGGCCACGTCGGCGTGCGGACGAAGGTGGATCGTGTCAGGCGACACCAAGTGTGTCATCGAACTAGAGTTGCTCAGCCATGGCGAAGAAGGACAAGAAGAAGAAGGACAAGAAGGGCGACAAGGGCGTCGAAGACGCCATCACCGCCGTCCGTACCGCGGTCGAGCGCACACTGTCCAGCTCGGCTGAGGGCGCCCAGTCGACGCGTGATCGTACGCGAGAGATCGTCGAGGAGATCGCCTCCGCCGCGGGCCGCGTCCGCGGCACGCTCGAGGACATGCGCGTCCTCGACGAAGTCAAGCGCCTGCGGCGCGAAGTCGAGACGCTCGCCTCGCGAGTCGCGTCGCTCGAGATCCGGCCCGCTCCGAAGAGCGAGCCTGCCGAGACTCCCGCCGTGGAGAAGCCCGTCGCGCGCAAGGCCGCGGCCAAGAAGCGCCCGGCGGCCCGCAAGGCGATCGCGAAGCCCGCGACGGCCAAGAAGCCGGCGGCGGCCAAGAAGCGGGCGCGGCGAAGAAGCCTGCGGCGGCCAAGAAGCGGGCCGCGGCTGAAGAAGCCCGCGGCGGCCAGGAAGCCGGCCGCGGCGCCGAGCACGCTCGCGGAGCCGAAGGCCGCTGCGTCGACACCGGCCGCTGCGAAGCCGGCGGCGGCGAAGTCTGCGGCGCCGAGCAAGCCGGCGGCGGCGAAGTCCGCGGCGCCGAGCCAGCCGGCGGCGGCGAAGTCCGCGGCGCCGAGCAAGCCGCGGCGGCGAAGTCTGCGGCGCCGAGCCAGCCGGCGGCGGCGAAGTCTGCGGCGCCGAGCAAGCCCGCGGCGGCGAAGTCTGCGGCGCCGAGCCAGCCGGCGGCGGCGAAGTCTGCGGCGCCGAGCAAGCCGGCGGCGGCGAAGTCCGCGGCGCCGAGCAAGCCGGCGGCGGCGACGTCCGCGGCGCCGGCCAAGCCGGCGGCGGCGACGTCCGCGGCGCCGAGCAAGCCCGCAGCGGCGACGTCCGCGGCGCCGAGCAAGCCGGCGGCCACGAGCACGCCCGCGGCGGCCACGAGCAAGCCCGCGGCGGCCTCGCCTGCGCCTGCGAGCAAGCCCGCGAGCACGACCGCGGCCAGCCCGCCCTCGACCGCCAAGCCCGCGCCGAGTACGCCGTCGACGACGTCCAAGCCACCCGCGTCCGGGAGCTGACCGGTGGGCGCCTCGTTCGATTCGGCCAAGGAGCTCCGCGAGGCCATTGACGAGGTGTTCAGGCTGATGGACGCCGACCCGGACATGGGCCCGAAGCTCCGCGCCGCCGACACGCCGCAGCGCTTCGAGTTCTCCGACTTCGACGCCGTGGTCAACATCCGCGCCACACGCGACGACGAGGACGGGAATCTGTACTGGGAGTGGTCGGACGACGTCGACTGGGACTCCAAGGTCCAGATGACGATGTCCTCCGAGGTCGCCAACCGGTACTTCCAGGGCAAGGAGAACGTGGCGATGGCCGTGGCGCGGCGGCGGATCAAGACCGGCGGCGACCTCAAGGCGGCGCTCGCGCTGATCCCGATCACGAAACCCGTCTACGCGCAGTACCGCGCGTGGCTCGAGCGCGAGAAACCGCATCTGAAGGTCTGACGGCCGGGTTTGACAGCACCGCGCCGCCGCGCTAGACCATCCATCACCGAAAGGCCGGACGAGGCGCCCGTCGAGGGCGCCCGCCGCCGGCCGAGGCAGCGGGCCGCATTGCCCGCGGACGCGGCGGGACACCTTGTCCCGCCGCTTCACGCTTAACTGGGCGGCGAATGGAGCTGACGCTCACGGACGTCGCCCGCACGCTCTCGGTCTCGCCGGCCACGCTGCGCCGCTGGGTGGCGGACGGCATCGTGCCGTTGCGCGACGGCCGATGGACCCCGGCCGCGCTCGCCCAGGCGCGGATCGTCGCGCGCATGCGCCAGCGCGGCCACGACCTCGACCAGCTGCGGCGGGCGGCGAAGGAGGGCCGGCTCGCCTACGGCTATCTCGAGGACCTCTTCCCGCAGCCCGAACAGGAGTACGGGCTCGCCGACGCCGCCCGCGCGACCCATCTCGAGCCGGAGCTGATCCGCCGGATCTGGACCGCCGCGGGCTTCAGCGCCGCCTCGCTCGAGCATCTCTCCGAGGACGACGTCGCGCTGCTGCGCCGGCTCGCCGACGTGCTCGACGCCGGGCTCCCGCTCGTCGCCTTCCTGCAGATCGTGCGCGTGTACGGGATGGCGCTGGCGCAGATCGCCGACGCCGAGGTCAAGCTCTTCCACCTCTACGTCCACGAGCCGATGATCCGCGACGGCGCGCCCGTGCTCGACATCGCCGAGGAGCTCTCGGACCTCGCCTCCGAGCTGCTGCCGCTGTCCGGTCCGATCATGGAGTCGATCCACCAGCGGCTGCTCCAGCACTTCCTCGAGCAGGACGTCGTCGGGCACCTCGAGCTCGTCGCCGACGAGGGCGCGCTCGGCCGCGTGCGGGTCGCGATCGCGTTCGCCGACCTCGCGGGCTACACACGCCTGACCGAGGAGATCGGGGAGGAGGAGGCGCTCGAGGTCGTCGAGCGCTTCGTCGAGCTGGTCGGCGAGACGCTGCCCGATGACGCGCGCGTGGTCAAGACGATCGGCGACGAGGTGATGGTGGTGGGCACCGACGCGTCCGCGCTGGCCGACTGGGCCGTCGGGATCCTGGAGCTCGCGACCGAGCGGCCGCTGCCGCGGATCGGCGTCCATGTCGGCAGCGCGCTGTATCGCGACGGCGACTACTACGGGCGCGCGGTGAATCTCGCGGCGCGAGTCGGCGCGCGGGCGACCGGCGGCGAGGTCCTGGTCACGCGCGAGGTCAAGGAGGCCGCGGGCCGGCACCTGAGCTTCCAGCCGATCGGCGAGGTCAAGCTGAAGGGCTTCGACGAGGCCACCGCACTGTTCTTGGCGGCGGCGCGATGAGGGTCCTCGTGCTCTATTCGGGCGGCCGCGACTCGACCTGCCTGCTCGACACGATGGTCCGCGTCGGCGGAGGCGGTGTGGGCGCTGCACGTCAACTACGGGCTGCGCGCCGAGGCCGACGACGACGAGGCGCACTGCGTCGAGTTCTGCGAGCGGCTCGGCGTCGAGTTGTTCGTGCACCGCGCGGGCGAGCCGGCGGGCAACGTGCAGGCGTGGGCGCGCGAGGTCCGCTACGCGCAGGCCGAACGGCTGGCGGCGCCGCGCGACGCGCTGATCGCCACGGGCCACACCGCGACCGACCAGGTCGAGACCGTCCTCTACCGCCTCGCCGCCTCGCCGGGCCGGCGCGCCCTGCTCGGCATGCCCGAGCGCTCGGGCCGGATCATCCGCCCGCTGCTGCACATGACGCGCGAAGACACCGCCGCCTACTGCCGCGAGCGCGGCCTGCCGTGGCGCGAGGATCGCGAGCAACGCGGCCTCGGCCCGCGGCCGGATCCGCGACGTGATCCTGCCCGCGCTGCGGGAACTGCACCCGGCGGCCGAGGACAACATCCTGCGCACGCTCGACCTGCTGCGTGACGAGGCGGCGGTGCTGGACGCCGCGGTGAACGACGCGGTGGGCGGCGAGGCGGCGGTGGGCGGCGAGGCGGCGGTGGGCGGCGAGGCGGCGGTGGGCGGCGAGGCGGCGGTGGGCGGCGAGGCGGCGGTGGCGGCGAGCGGTGGGCGGCGAGGCGGCGGTGGGCGGCGAGGCGGCCGATGCGGAGGTGCGCCGGCTGCGTCTCGCCGGCCGACGAGCCCGGCGCAGCTCGGCGGGCGTCGACCTCGCGGCGCTCCCGCCCGCGCTGGCGCGGCTGGTGCTGCAGCGGCTCGCCGACGAGGCCGCCGCGGCCGCACGGACGCCCTCGGCGCCCATGCCGACGCAATCCTGAAACTCGCGCACCGGCCCGGCACGGCGACGCTCGATCTGCCCGGCGGCCTGCGCGCCGTTTCGGAGTACGGGCGCGTGCGGATCGACCGCGGGCCGGCGCCGCCGCCCACACCCACCCGGCTCTCGGTGCCCGGCCGCACGACATACGGCGCCGGCGAGCTCACGTGCGAGCGCGGCGCCTTCGAGATCGCCGACGGGACGCTTGCCGCCCACACACTCGCGCGCGAGCTCGAGGTCCGCCCGTGGCGGCCCGGCGACCGGATGCGGCCGCTCGGCCTCGACGGCAGCAAGTCGCTCCAGGACCTGTTCGGCGACCGCAAGATCCCGCGCGAGCGGCGCGACCAACTGCCCGTGGTCGTCTCCGACGGCGAGATCGCCTGGGTCCCGGGCGTCGCGACGGGTGAGCGCTTCCGTGTCCGAGCCGAGACGGAGCCCCGGGTACGGCTGGCTTGGCGCTTACACTCCGCGCCTCGATGAGCGAAGCGATCGGCGAGATCCTCGTCCAGGCGGACGACCTGCAGCACCGCATCCGGGCGATGGCGGAGGACATCGCCCGGGACTACGAGGGCAAGGACCTGCTGCTGATCGGGGTGCTGAAGGGCGCATTCCTGTTCCTCGCGGACCTGATGCGCCACCTCGACGTCGGCTGCGAGGTCGACTTCATGGCCGTCGCGTCGTACGGCTCGGCGACGGAGTCGAGCGGCGTGGTGCGGATCCTGAAGGATCTCGACGCCCCGCTCGAAGGCCGCCACGTGCTGATCGTCGAGGACATCGTGGACTCCGGGCTGACGCTGCAATATCTGTTGCGGACGCTCGAGTCGCGCGGGCCGGCCTCGCTCGAAGTCTGTGCGCTGCTGACCAAGCCCAGCCGCAGGAGGGTGGATCTCCCCGTCCGATATACCGGTTTCGAGATCCCGGACAAGTTCGCGATCGGGTACGGGCTCGACTACGCCGAGCGCTACCGGAACCTTCCCTACGTCGCCGCGTTGGTCCTCACGAACGACTGATTACCCCCCGCAAAGGATGGCGCCCCACACTGCGCCTACCCCGTAGGACCCTGCGATCCCCCTGGTAGCCTTGATTCTCTTGACTCGCCGTATCACCTCTGCGCGCGGGATGCGCGCTCATTCATGAGCCGTTTCTTCAAGAGCGCCGCGTTCCCGATCCTGATCGTGATCGTGCTGGCGTTCTTCGCCTCGAAGCTGATCCAGAACGGCAACGAGGCGCCGCGCACGAGCTATTCGAAGTTCCTGGCGCAGATCGACCAGGGGCAGATCGACAACGTCGTCCTGCGCACGAAGGACAACTCCGCCGAGGTCACCCTCAAGGGCACCGACAAACGCCGCTACACCACGGGTTGGGTCCAGCAGGACTCGGGCCCGCTGGTCCAGAAGCTGCGCCAGGCCGAGGCTGACGGCAAGCTCAACTCCTTCGACATCAAGCCGGCGCGCTCGAGCGTGATCCTGAGCCTGCTGACCTACGTCTTCCCGATCCTGATCTTCATCGGGTTCTGGATCTTCCTGATGAACCAGGTCCAGGGCGGCGGCTCGAAGGTGATGTCGTTCGGCAAGTCGCGCGCCAAGCGCATGAGCGTGGACTCGCCGAAGATCACGTTCCGCGACGTCGCGGGCGTCGACGAGGCCGTCGAGGAGCTGCACGAGATCAAGGAGTTCCTCGAGAACCCGAAGAAGTTCCAGGCGCTCGGCGCGCGGATCCCCAAGGGCGTGCTGCTCTACGGGCCTCCCGGCACCGGCAAGACGCTGCTGGCCCGCGCGGTCGCGGGTGAGGCGGGCGTCCCGTTCTTCTCGATCAGCGGCTCGGACTTCGTCGAGATGTTCGTCGGCGTCGGCGCCTCGCGCGTGCGTGACCTCTTCGAGCAGGCCAAGCAGAACTCGCCCTGCATCATCTTCATGGACGAGATCGACGCCGTCGGCCGCCATCGCGGCGCCGGGCTCGGCGGCGGCCACGACGAGCGCGAGCAGACGCTCAACCAGCTCCTGGTGGAGATGGACGGCTTCGAGGCCAAGGACAACATCATCATGATCGCGGCCACCAACCGGCCCGACATCCTCGATCCCGCCCTGCTGCGCCCCGGCCGCTTCGACCGGCAGATCACCGTCGACCGCCCGGACCGCAAGGGCCGCGCGAAGATCCTCGAGGTCCACACGCGCGGCAAGCCGCTGGCCAAGAACATCGTGATCGACGCGCTGGCCGGCCAGACGCCGGGCTTCACCGGCGCGGATTTGAGCAACCTCGTCAACGAGGCCGCGCTGCTCGCCGCCCGAACGGGCAAGAAGGAGATCGGGCAGGTCGAGCTCGAAGAGGGCATCATGCGCGTGGTCGCCGGCCCGGAGAAGAAGACCCGGGTCATGGGCGAGAAGGAACGCCTGGTCACCGCCTACCACGAGATGGGTCACGCGATCGTCGGCCACTACCTCGAGCACTCCGACCCGGTCCACAAGATCTCGATCATCAGCCGCGGCCAGGCGCTGGGCTACACGATCTCGCTGCCGACCGAGGACAAGTTCCTGACCACGCGCGCGGAGCTGCTGGACACGATGGCGATGACGCTCGGCGGTCGCGCCGCGGAGGAGATCATCTTCGGCGAGATCACGACCGGCGCGTCGAACGACCTCGAGAAGGTCACGGCGACCGCGAAGCAGATGGTCATGCGCTTCGGGATGAGCGACAAGCTCGGCCCGCGCGTGTTCGGCCACGACCACGGCCAGCCGTTCCTCGGCCGCGAGTTCTCCTCCGAGCCCGACTACTCCGACGAGATCGCGCGCGAGATCGACGACGAGATCCGCCGCATCGTCGAGGGCGCCCACCAGGTCGCCAAGGACATCCTCGAGGAGCACCGCGAGAGCCTGGCGTCGATCTCCGAGATGCTGCTCAAGCGCGAGACGATCGAGCGCGAGGAGTTCGAGGCGC
This sequence comes from uncultured Solirubrobacteraceae bacterium, assembly GCA_963755275.1. Lineage (GTDB taxonomy): Bacteria > Actinomycetota > Thermoleophilia > Solirubrobacterales > Solirubrobacteraceae > Solirubrobacter. Next base: position 103,679 of record CAVWJU010000015.1, read on the forward strand.
TGCTCGCCGGCCAGTCCGAGGAAGAGATCTGGCCTGAGCTGCCTGAAGGGCCCGAGCGCCCCGAGTTGCCCGGCCCGGTCACGCGCGAGCGCGAGCAGGCCAAGCGCACGATCCCGCGCCCCGGGCTCGCCGGCGGTGCGGCCGAGCTGCGCGGCCTCGACCTGCCCGAGAAGCCCGAACCGGCCTAGCCTGCCGCCTGCGCCCTCGTCGGGCGCGAGCTGGTCCTGCTGGCCGGCGTCGGAGCCGGCCCACGACCGACTAACCGAAGTTCGGGCCCGAGAGCTGCGCGCGGAAGGTCGCGATCTCCGTCACGGCGGCGCCGATGAAGGCGGCGTGCGAGCGCGCGATGTCACGCTCGAGATCGGCCATGTAGGAGCCGATGCGGGCGACGCCGGTCTCTTCGGCGAGCGCGCGCTCGGCGTGCAGCTCGAGCAGTTGGTTGTGGAAGTCGAAGGCGGTCATCGTGCGGTAGAGCGTGTCACCGCGGCCACTGATACGTGAGGGGGCGAGCCTGCGTGTTGCCCGGGCGGGTCCCCCACTGAAAAGGTGTGGCTAGCGCGAGGTCGTCACCGTCGCGGTGGGACGGACGTCGGACGCAGCGGCAACGGCGATGACGGCTTGAGCTCGGTCAGCCGCAGCAGCGTGATCAGCCGTTGCGCGCCTCCGCGCGTCGAGAGCCGCGAGAGCGAGACGTGCAGATCGGCGACGTCGCGGGCGACCAGCATCAGGATCGCGTCGATCTCGCCCGCCACCGCGTCGGCCGAGATGATGTTCTCGAGCGCGGCGACCTCGGCCGCGAAGCGCCGCTCGGCGGTCTCGTCGTGGCGGGCGAGCGTCACGAGCAGGTAGACCTGCAGCGCGAAGCCCGCCGTCGCGGAGTCCAGCCGCGCGGCGATCCGGCGGATCACGCCCGCCTCCTTCATCCGCCGCACCCGGTTCAGCGTCGCTGCGGGGGAGAGCCCCACGATCCGGGCCAGCTCCACGTTCGGGCGGTCGGCGTCGGTTTCGAGTTCCTTGAGCAGCCGAACATCAATTTCGTCAAGTGAAAACGCCATGCGACGAAAGAATATTTGGTCAAGGCCCCCAACTGACGAATCCACACATACTTCATTCGAATGACGCCGAAGATGAAGGTGTTATGCAGATCGTTCGCCGTCATTCCGCTCTTGTCGCACTGGTCGCCGCCGGCCTCCTGTGGGGGCTCACCGTGCCGCTGTCGAAGCTCGCGCTCGAATGGCTCGATGGCGGCTGGCTGACCGTCACCCGCTTCGCCATCGCCGCGCCGTTGCTCGCCGTGCTCGCGCGCAAGCATCTGCGCGCCGCCTTCACGCCCCGAATCCTGCTCGCGGGCGCGATCGGCTACGGGCTCGTGATCGTGCTCCAGAACTCCGGGATCGAGCAGACGAGCGTCTCGCACGCCGCGCTGATCGTCGGTGCCACGCCGGCGCTCGTCGCGCTGGCCGCGGCGGCGTCCGGCCGCAGCAGCGCCGGGCCGGCGGCCTGGGCCGGCTTCGCGCTCGCGCTCGTCGGCGTCGGCATCGTCGCCGGCGGCGGAGGTGGGGCCGCGAGCCTCGGCGGCGACGCGATCGTGCTGCTCTCGGTCTCGATCTCGGCGTCGTTCGTGCTCATCCAGCCCAGCCTGCTGCGTGGCCGCAACCCGTTCGCGGTGACCGCCGTGCAGATGATCGGCGGCGGGCTGGCGGCGGTGCCGCACGCGGCGCTCGAGGGCCTCCCGCACGCGCCCGCGAGCGCGACGCCCGTGCTGGCGCTGCTGACGCTCGCGTTCGCCGGCACCGTCGGCCCGTTCGCGCTCTTCGCCTATGGGCAGTCGCGGGTCGCGCCCGAGCTCGCCGGCGCGTTCCTGAACCTCGAGCCGCTGGTCGGCACCGCCGCGGGCGCGCTCGCCTTCGGCGACCCGTTCGGCCCGACGCAGCTGCTCGGCGGCGCGGTGATCCTCGCCGGCATCGCGCTCAGCACGACGCCGCGCCGCAAGACGCCGCCGCCTGCGCCTCGCGGGCCGGGGGGACGGCGGGGCGGTGCGGGCGGGCGCGAGCCCGCGCGCCGGGGTGTGGCTCACCGCACCTCAAGACGCCGGGCACCTCGATCACCGCGACCCACCCGCGGTGGGAACCTACGTATCACGAAGCACCCCACCCGACTCCCTATCACCAACATGACACTGCTCGCCCCCCGACCCGACCGCATCCTGACTCCCCACACCTTTGTGGTCCCGGTGGTTCGCGAGCTTCCCTCCCCCTCCGACTCCCTCCCGGCTGCCGGCGTCTCTCCCTCCTCCTCCGCCTGGTAGCCGATCCTCCAACGCAGTACCGACGGCCGCCCCGGGTCCTCCTCCCCGGGGCGGCCGGTAGCGTTTAAAGGGTGCGCTTCGAGATCATGGGCGTGGTCAACGTCACGCCCGACTCCTTCTCGGACGGCGGGCAGTTCGACGACGCGCAGCAGGCGATCGCCCACGGGCGGAGGCTGGCCGGCGAGGGCGCCTCGATCCTCGACGTCGGCGGCGAATCGACCCGCCCCGGCGCCGATCCCGTCCCCACCGAGGATGAGTTGCGGCGCGTGCTGCCGGTCGTCCGCGGCCTCGCGCGCGAGACGCGCGTCTCGATCGACACGATGAAGCTCGCCGTGGCCGAGGCCGCGGTGGACGCGGGCGCGAGCTACGTCAACGACGTCTCGGCCTTCCGCCACGACCCGGAGCTCGCCGCGTTCGTCGCCGACCGCGGGCTGGACTGCTGCCTGATGCACATGCTCGGCGAGCCGCGCACGATGCAGCGCGACCCGCGCTACGCGGATGTGGTGTCCGACGTCAAGGCCTTCCTGAGCGAGCGGATGGAGGCCGCGGTGCGCGCCGGCGTTGCGGAGGAGCGGATCCAGCTCGATCCCGGGATCGGGTTCGGCAAGACCTTGGAGCACAATCTCGAGCTGCTGCGGCGCCTGGGCGAGCTGACCGATCTCGGCCGCCCGCTCGTGATCGGCACGTCGCGCAAGACGTTCCTGGGCCGGATCACGGGTCGCGACGTCACCGAGCGCGTGTACGCGACCGTCGCCACGTGCGTGCTGGCGCTCGAGCGGGGCGCCACCGTCTTCCGCGTCCACGACGTCGCAGCGGTCTCCGACGCCCTCAAGGTGACGGCTGCTACGGTCGCCGAACGATGGCCGACGAGCCCGACGACTACGACGACGACCTAGATTCCGACGACGAAGAGGGCCTCGAGGTCGGCGTCAGGATCGAGATCGTCGGGCTCTCGCTCTACACGCACCACGGCGTCACCGCCGAGGAGCGCAAGATCGGGCAGCGCATCCTGGTCGACGTCACGTTCGACGCCGGCGAGCCCGATGCGCTGATCACCGACCGCGTCGAGGACACGATCGACTACGGCGAGGTCTGCCAGGTGATCGCGCTGATCGCCCAGGCCCAGTCCTACCGGACGCTGGAGCGCCTGTGCGCGGTGATCGCCGACCGCCTGTCCTCGCAGTTCGGCGCCGAGAGCGTGACGGTCAAGGCGTCCAAACCCGAGCCGCCGATCCCGCTGCCGGTCGAAGAGGTCTCGGTCGAGGTCTGGCGCGAAGAACGTTAGTAGTCACTAACATCTAGGTCATGACCCGCCGCTCAGCCGCAGACCGACGCGAGGAGATCGTCGGCATCGCGTTCCGCCACTTCGGCGACGGCGGCTATCACGGCACTTCGACCGAGGCGATCGCGCGCGAGGCCGGGATCTCCCAGCCGTATCTGTTCCGGCTCTTCCGGACCAAGCGCGAGCTGTTCCTGGCGTGCGTCGACCGCTGCTTCGGGCAGGTGATGGAGGTCTTTCGTGAGGCCGCGGCCGCCGCCAACGAGGGGGAGCGGCTGATGGCGATGGGCCATGCCTACGAGGAGCGGCTGCTGCCCGACCGCGTCGCGCTGCTGTTCCAGGTCCAGGCCTACGCCACCAACGACCCCGAGATCCGCGCCTACGTCCGCAGCGGCTACCGCCAGCTGATCCACGACGTCGCCGAGCTGGCCGGCGTCGGAGTCGACGAGACGTGGGACTTCTTCGCCCACGGGATGCTGCTCAACATCCTGGCCATGCTCGACATCGACTGGTTCCCGCAGCGGTGATCTTCCGTCACCGGCGCGCCATTGCCTGGGGCGCGCTGGTGCTCGTGGCCGTCGCCGCGGCGTTCGCGCTGCCGGTCTTCGGCGAGCTCGGCAACGAGAACGACTTCGACGACCCGTCGGCCGAGGCGGTGCAGGCGCGCGAGGCCGTCAATCGCTCCACGGGCGCGTTCGCCTCGCCGAGCCTGATCGCGCTCGTACGGCTCGGCGCACCCGCCGACAGCGCGGCCGCGCAGGAGCGGATCGCGCGCGTGGCGCGCGTGCTGCGCGATCCCGGGGTTGCGTCCGTGGTCGCGTACCAGCCCGGCGGCGACCGCCGGCTCGTCTCGCGCGACGGGCGCTCGAGCTACCTGCTGGCGACGTTCAAGAACGATCCTCGCGGGCGCGCGGCCGATCGGATCGAGGACAAGCTCGCCGACCTGCCGTGGGTGACGCTCGGCGGCGGTGCGATCGCGGCGCCGGCCGTCGGCGAGCAGGTCTCGGAGGACATCGCGCGCGCCGAGCTGATCGCGTTCCCGATCCTCTTCCTGCTGACCTTGTTCGTGTTCCGCAGCGCGGTCTCGGCGCTGCTGCCGCTCGCGGTCGGCGCGACCACGATCCTGCTCTCGTTCCTCGCCATCCGGCTGGTCAACGCCCACGTCAACCCGATGTCGATCTATGCCCTGAACCTGATCAACGGGCTCGGGCTGGGGCTGGCGATCGACTACTCGCTGTTCATGGTCAGCCGCTTCCGCGAGGAGCTGGCCGGCGGGCGCGACCGCGAGGCGGCGCTGCGGGTCACGCTCGCGACCGCCGGCCGCGTGGTGGCGTTCTCGGCGGTGACCGTGGCCGCCGCGCTGGCCGCGCTGATCGTCTTCCGCCAGCGCTTCCTGTACTCGATGGGCGTCGGCGGGATGCTGTGCGCGCTGATCGCCGCCGGCGTGTCGCTGACGCTGCTGCCCGCGCTGCTCGGGATCCTGGGCGAGCGCGTCAATGCCGGCGGGCCGAAGCGCTGGAAGGAGGCGATCGCGCGCGAGGCGCGGGCCGAGCGCAGCGGCTTCTGGTACCGCCACTCGTGGCGCGTGATGCGCCACCCCGTGCCGGTGGCGACCGGCGCCGCGGTGCTGCTGATCGCGCTCGGGCTGCCGTTCCTCGGCATCCGCTTCACCGGCATCGACCCGTCGGTGCTCCCGCGCGACCAGCCGGCGCGGATCGTCGACGACGCGATCAAGACCGAGTTCCCGCCGAGCCAGACGTCGCCGGTCTACGTGGCGGTCGAAGGGCCCGCGCGTGCGGGAGTACGCGGCGCGGCTGCCGGCGCCGGTCGCGCCGCCGCGGATCGGCGACGGCCGGATCGACCTGATCGCGCCCGGCACGCCGCTGAGCGACGAGGCCAAGCAGTTCGTGCGCGACGTGCGCGCCGTCGATGCGCGGTTCCCGGTCGGAGGGCAGACGGCGGCCTTCCTCGACCAGCAGGCCTCGCTGAGCGCGCACCTGCCCGCGGCGCTCGCGATCCTGTGCTCGACCACGCTGATAATCCTGTTCGTCATGACCCGCTCGGTCGTGCTCCCGGTGAAGGCGCTGGTGATGAACCTGCTGACGCTGTGCGCCGCGTTCGGGCTGATGGTGGTGGTCTTCCAGGACGGGCACCTGGAGTGGCTGTTCGCGTTCGATTCCCAGGGCGCGATCGAGTCCTCGCAGCCCGTGCTGCTGTTCGCGGTCGCGTTCGGGCTCTCGACCGACTACGGCGTGTTCCTGCTCGGCCGCATCAAGGAGCTGCACGACGACGGGCTCTCCAATGAGGAGGCGGTCGCGCTGGGGCTGCAGCGGACCGGGCGGATCGTGACGTTCGCCGCCGCGCTGATGGTGATAGCAATCGGCTGTTTCGTGACCGCTTCGATCATCTTCATCAAGCAGCTCGGGTTCGGCGTCGCGGTCGCGGTGCTGATCGACGCGACGATCGTGCGCGCGCTGCTCGTGCCCGCGCTGATGCGGCTGCTCGGCGAATGGAACTGGTGGCTGCCGCGGCCACTCGACAGACTGCTGCCGGCATGAACGAGATCGGGTACCTCGGACTCGGCTCCAACATCGGCGACCGCCGCCTGAATCTGCAGGCGACGGTCGAGCTGCTGTGGGCGCACGACGTCGTCGTGCTCGTCTCCTCGTCGGTCTACGAGACCGCGCCCGTCGGCGAGGTGCTCGATCAGCGGCCGTTCTACAACGCGTGCCTGCGCGTGGAGACGCGCCTGAAGCCCGAGCCCTTGCTCGACGCCTGCAAGGCGGTCGAGCGCGCGTTCGGGCGCATCCAGGCCGGCGAGGACGGCTACGTCAAGCACGGTCCGCGGGCGATCGACGTCGATCTGTTGCTGCTCGGTGAGACCGAGTACGCCTCCGAGCGCCTGACGCTCCCGCACCGCGAGGTGACCTCACGGCGGTTCGTGCTGGTGCCGCTGCTCGAGCTCGCGCCCGAGCTCGAGGTCCCGGGGCGTGGGCGCGCCGCCGACGCGCTGGCGCGGCTCGAGGACCAGGACGTGCGGCGCGCCGGGCCGCCGCTGGAGGTGGGACCGTGATGCTGCTCGTCGTCGACGTCGGCAACACGCAGACCCACATCGGCGCCTACTCCGGGGTGGAGCTCGTGCACGACTGGCGCTTCGCGACCGTGCGCGAGTCGACCGCCGACGAGCTGGGCGCGGCGCTGCGCAGCCTGCTCGAGCTGCGCGGGATCGGCTTCGGCGACATCTCGGCCTCGATCGTCTCGGCCACCGTCCCGTCGCTGCGGCCGCAGTGGACGCTGATGGCGCAGCGCTACCTCGGCCACGAGATGCTGCTGGTCGGGCCGGGGCTGCGGACGGGCATGCCGATCCGCTACGACAACCCGCGCGAGATCGGGCCGGACCGGCTGGTCAACGCGGTCGCCGGCTACGAGCGGGTCGGCGGCGCGTGCGTGATCGTGGACTTCGGCACCGCGGTCACGCACGACGTGGTCAGCGCCGACGGCGAGTACCTCGGCGGCGTGATCTTCCCGGGCGTCGAGATCTCGCTCGAGGCGCTCTCCGCGCGCGCCGCCGCGCTGCCGGCGATCGATCTGACGCCGCCGCGCGCGCTGATCGGCAAGTCGACCGTGGAGGCGATCCGCGCCGGCGTGCTGTACGGCTTCGCGGGGATGGTCGACGGGATCATCGAGCGCCTGCACGACGAGCTCGGGGAGTTCCGCGCGCTGGCCACCGGCGGGCTGGCGGGCGCGGTCGTGCCGCACTGCCGGACGATCGACGAGGCCGACGACCTGTTGACGCTGACCGGATTGAGGATCATCTGGGAGCGCAACTCGTAATCGAGGGCGACGTGGAGGGCCTGCGGGCGGCCTTGGCGGCCGATCCGGCGCTGGCGACCGCGCGGCCGGACGGGCAGCGCACGCTGCTGCACGTGCTGACGGACTGGCCGGGGCACCGGCCGCGCGCGCTCGAGACCTTCGCGGTGCTGGTCGAGGCCGGCGCGGACGTGAACGCGCGCTTCGAGGGACGCGGGGAGACGCCGCTGATGTGGGCGGCCTCGAGCGACGACGTCGCGCTGGTCGACGCGCTGCTCGATGCGGGCGCGGACGTCGAGGCGACGGGCGCCGTGATCGGCGGCGGCACCGCCTTGGACGACGCGTGGGCGTTCGGGCAGTGGAACGCCGCGCGGCGGCTCGTCGAGCGCGGCGCCCGGCCGACGCTGCTCGCCGCCGCGGCGCTCGGGCTGCCGTTGGACGGCGACCGGGGATGTGACGCACGCGTTCTGGGCGGCGTGCCATGGCGGGCAGCGCGAGGCCGCGGAGACGCTGCTCGCGCGCGGCGCCGATCCGCACTGGGTCGGCTGGGACGATCTGACGCCCGCGGCGGCGGCGCGGCGCTCGGGGTTCGACGGCCTGGCCGACTGGGTGGCGCAACTACCCTGATCGTCGTGCGTTCGCTGCACGACCCATGGACCCTCGGGGAGCTGACGATCCCCAACCGCGTGATGCTCGCGCCGCTGGCCGGCATCGGCAACTGGTTCGTGCGCCTGCAGGCCAAGCGCTACGGCGCCGGGCTGGCGGTCAGCGAGATGATCTCGAGCTTCGCCATCCACTACGGGAACGCGAAGACGCTGAACGAGCTGCTCGTCGTGCACCCCGACGAGGGGCCGGTGGCGATCCAGCTCTTCGGCCACGACCCCGAGATCATGCGCTCCGCCGCGGCCGAGGTCGCCCGCGTCGGGGCCTCGATCCTGGACCTCAACATGGGCTGCCCGGTCCCGAAGGTGATGAAGACCGGCGCCGGCGCGGCGCTGATCAAGGACCCCGATACGGCGGTCGCGGTCGCGCGCGCCGCCCGCGAGGGCTCGGGCCTGCCGGTCACCGTGAAGCTGCGCGCCTCGCTCAAGACGGGCGGCGTCGAGGGGCTCGAGCTGGCGCGCCGGCTCGTCGAGGAGGCCGGCGTCGCCGGCATCACCTTCCACCCGCGCAGCGCGGCCGTCCGCCACAAGGGCGTCCCGGACTACGACCTGGCGGCGCAGCTCGTCGAGGAGCTGCCGGTGCCGGTGATCGTCTCCGGCGGGATGGCCGGCGTCGAGCACATCCGCTGGGTGTTCGAGCACACCGGCTGCGCGGCGGTCATGCTGGCGCGCGGCGCGCTCGGCAACCCGTGGCTGTTCGCCCAGGTGCTGGGCGAGCGCGACGACGAACCGAGCGCGGACGAAATCCTCGCGGAGTGGCAGTGGGTGATCGATCGCGCGGAGGAGCATCTGGGAGCGGACCGCGCGGCCCGCTATCTGCGCAAGTTCCATCCCTGGTACGTCGAGCGGCTCGGGGCGCCGAAGGCCGTGCAGGACGCGCTCCAGCGCGCCGACACGCTTGCCGAACAACGCGCAGTCCTGTTGCTATCCTGCGCGCCCTCCGCGCTCGTCCAGGCGTGAGAGTCCGGTCCGCCTGACCCGCGGGCCGTTTCCGTCTTCAGCCCCCAGAAGGACTGACGCAGCATGCAGAAGGACGTCATCCTCACCCCCGAGGGACTCGAGAAGCTCAAGCAGGAGATCGAGTACCTCTCGACGACGAAGCGTCGCGAGGTCGCCGAGCGCATCAAGGAAGCGCGCGAGTTCGGCGACATCTCGGAGAACTCCGAGTACGACGACGCCAAGAACGAGCAGGCGATGCTCGAGTCGCGGATCGCCAGCCTCGAGGACAAGCTCCGCTCGGCGTCGGTCATCGACCCGTCCGAGCTGTCGCCGGACCTCGTGCGCGTCGGCTCGCAGGTCCAGATCAAGGACGACAAGGGCAAGACGCTCACGTACACGATCGTCGGCTCCACCGAGGCCGACCCGGCGGCCAACAAGCTCTCCAACGAGTCGCCGGTCGGCAAGGCGCTCGTCGGCCGCAAGAAGGGCGACGCCGTCAAGGTGACGCTCCCGAGCGGCAAGCAGCGCGAGCTGACGGTCACCAAGATCGAAGTGGCATGAGGAGCCTGGCCGGCGGTGGTCGAAGGACCACTCGCGGGTTTCCGGCATCTCGAGGGCGGTCTCGTGAGTGAGGAGTCGGCGTCGGACCTTCTCGCCGTCCGCCGCCGCAAACTCGAAGCGTTGCGGGAGGCGGGTGTCGACCCGTTCCCGCACGCCTACCCCGGCGTGACGCCAATCGCCGAGGCCAAGGCGCCGCATGAAGGACTCGAACCCGGTGACGAGACCGAGGTGCGGGTGCGCGTCGCCGGCCGGCTCGCGGCGCGCCGCGGCCAGGGCAAGGCGGCGTTCCTGGACCTCGTCGACCGCACGGGGCGGATCCAGCTGCACGCGCGGGCGCGACGTGCTCGGCGACGAGCAGCTCGACGCGCTGGTCGCGCTCGACCTCGGCGACCTGCTGGGCGCCGACGGCACGATCTTCAAGACCCGCCGCGGCGAGCTGTCGGTCAAGGTCGACGGCTTCCAATTGCTGGCCAAGTCGCTGCGGCCGCCGCCCGAGAAGCATCACGGGCTGACCGACACCGAGACCCGGCTGCGCCACCGCGAGCTCGACCTGATGGCCAACGAGGAGACCCGCGAGGTCTTCCTCACGCGCGCCAAGGTCGTCACCGCGATCCGCCGCTTCCTCGACGGCGAGGGCTTCATCGAGGTCGAGACGCCCGTCCTGCAGCCGATCTACGGCGGCGCGCTGGCGCGACCCTTCGAGACGCACTTCAACGCGCTCGACCGCACGTTCTACATGCGGATCGCGACCGAGCTCTACCTCAAGCGGCTGATCGTGGGCGGACTCGAGCGCGTGTACGAGATCGGCAAGGACTTCCGCAACGAGGGCCTTTCGCCGAAGCACAATCCCGAATTCACGATGCTCGAGTGGTACGAGGCGTACGCGGACTGGGAGGTCGTCGCCGACCGCGCGGAGCGGCTCGTGCGCTCGGTCGGCGAAGCCGTCGGCTCGGAGTTGTTCGACACGCCGTGGAAACGCGAGACGCTCGCGGGCTCGATCCAGGCCCGGGTCGGCATCGACGTGCTCGCCAACCGCTCGCTGGAAGGGCTGCAGGACGCGATGCGCGCGGCCGGCCAGGAGGTTCCGGACGAGCCGAACTGGGCGGCGCTCGTCGACCATCTGGTGTCCAAGCACGTCGAGCCGACATTGATCGAACCGACGCTGCTGCACGACTATCCCGTCGAGCTGTCGCCGTTCGCCAAGCGCCATCGCGAGCATGACGGGCTGGTCGAGCGCTTCGAGGCCTTCGCCCACGGCATGGAGTTCGCGAACGCCTTCTCCGAGCTCAACGATCCCGACGATCAGCGCGCACGCTTCGAGGAGCAGGTCCGCCACGCCGCCGCCGGCGACGAGAACGCGCCCCCGTTCGACCAGGACTACATCTACGCGCTCGAGCACGGAATGCCGCCGACCGGCGGCATCGGCATCGGCATCGATCGCCTGGTCATGCTGCTAACCGGACGACGGACCATCAGGGAAGTCGTGCTGTTCCCGGCACTGAAGTAGAACCGGGGCGGCTGGTCCGGCGGAAGTCCAGCAGTTTGTCGAAGCATCCTGGACCGATCGTCCAGACCAAGTGACGTCGCCCCACCGTTGGTAGACTGGGGTATGGCCAAAGACGTGCCCCGAGCTGTCATCCGGATCGGCCCCGCTGCCGAATATGAGGATGAGGGCCGGGGTCTTTTCGTCTCTCGGGCCATTTCCGTCACTGCCCTCCCGACCCCACCAGGACCACCGAACGACCGAGCGCTAGGCGAGCACTAGTAGGAAGGAAGCTCCCCAACCCCATGTTCGAGCGATTCACAGAGCGAGCACGTCAGGTGGTCGTCCTCGCCCAGGAGGAGGCGCGGACGCTCAAGCACAACTACATCGGGACCGAGCACATCCTCCTTGGTCTCCTCCGCGAGGAGGAGGGACTTGCCGCTCGGGTTCTCGAATCCCTGGACATCACCGTGGAGCGCGTCCGCGCCCAGGTTGTCCGTATCGTCGGCTCCGGCGAGGAGGTGACATCGGGCCAGATCCCCTTCACGCCACGCGCCAAGAAGGTGCTCGAGCTGGCCCTGCGCGAGGCGCTGTCCCTCGGGCACAACTACATCGGCACCGAGCACATCCTGCTCGGCCTCGTGCGCGAGAACGAAGGCGTCGCGGCGCGCATCCTGCTCGACTTCGACGCGGACTCCGAGAAGATCCGCAACGAGGTCATCCGCATGCTCTCCGGCCCGGGCGGCCGGCGCCAGGGCTCGACCGGTCAGGGCACAGCGCCCGCGGGCGGCGCGGCCCAAGGCGAGAAGAAGTCGTCCAAGCTGCTCGACCAGTTCGGGCGCAACCTCACCAAGCTGGCGGCCGACGGCAAGCTGGACCCCGTCGTCGGGCGCGAGACCGAGATCGAGCGGATCATGCAGATCCTCTCGCGGCGCACCAAGAACAACCCGGTGTTGGTCGGTGAGCCGGGTGTCGGCAAGACCGCGGTGGTCGAGGGCCTGGCCCAGCGGATCACCAACGGCGACGTGCCGGAGCTGCTCAAGAACAAGCAGATCTACACGCTCGACCTGGCGGCGCTGGTCGCGGGCTCGAAGTACCGCGGCGAGTTCGAGGAGCGCCTGAAGAAGGTGATGAAGGAGATCACCCAGCGCGGCGACATCATCCTGTTCATCGACGAGCTCCACAACCTCGTCGGCGCGGGTGCCGCGGAGGGCGCGATCGACGCGGCCAGCATCCTGAAGCCGGCGCTGGCGCGCGGCGAGCTGCAGACGGTCGGCGCGACGACGCTCGACGAGTACCGCAAGTACCTCGAGCGCGACCGGCGCTGGAGCGCCGCTTCCAGAAGATCACGGTCGATCAGCCGTCGCTGGAGGAGTGCGTGCAGATCCTCAAGGGCCTGCGCGACCGCTACGAGGCGCACCACAAGGTCAACATCACCGACGAGGCGCTGGAGGCGTCCGCCGAGTTGGCGGACCGCTACATCTCCGACCGCTTCCTGCCCGACAAGGCGATCGACCTGATCGACGAGGCCGCGTCGCGCATGCGCATCAAGTCGATGTCGTCCCCGCCCGTCTACCGGGAGCTCGAGGACGAGATCGAGACGACGCGGCGCGACAAGGAGGCCGCGATCGAGAACCAGGAGTTCGAGAAGGCCGCGCACCTTCGCGATCGCGAGCGCCAGCTCACGAACAAGAAGCGCGACCTCGAGGACGCCTGGGAGTCGGGCGAGGGCGGCGAGCGGCCGTCGATCGGCGAGGAGGAGATCGCCGACATCGTCTCGATGTGGACGGGCATCCCGGTCTTCAAGCTCACCGAGGCCGAGACCCAGAAGCTGATGCGCATGGAGGAGGAGCTCCACAAGCGCGTCATCGGCCAGCACCAGGCGATCGAGGTCGTCGCGAAGGCGATCCGGCGCTCGCGCGCGGGCCTGAAGGACCCGAAGCGGCCGACCGGCTCGTTCATCTTCCTGGGCCCGTCGGGCGTGGGCAAGACCGAGCTGGCGCGCACGCTCGCCGAGTTCCTGTTCGGCGACGAGGACGCGATGGTGCGCATCGACATGTCGGAGTACATGGAGAAGCACGCCGTGTCCCGGCTCGTCGGCTCGCCCCCCGGCTACGTCGGCTACGACGAGGGCGGCCAGCTCACGGAGGCGGTGCGGCGCAAGCCGTACAGCGTCCTATTGCTGGACGAGATCGAGAAGGCCCACCCGGACGTCTTCAACATCCTCCTGCAGATCCTGGAGGACGGTCGCCTGACCGACTCCCAGGGCCGCACGGTGGACTTCCGGCACGCGATCGTGATCATGACCTCGAACATCGGCGCCTCGGAGATCTCGCGCAACACGCCGCTGGGCTTCGCGGTCTCGGACGACGACACGGGCATCTCCTATGACGACATGAAGGGTCGCATCATGGGTGAGCTCAAGAAGGTCTTCCGGCCTGAGTTCCTCAACCGGATCGACGACGTGATCGTCTTCCACAAGCTGCAGAAGGACGAGATCAAGCAGATCGTCGATCTCCTGCTTCGGCGCATCCGCGGGTCGCTCGCCGAGCGCGATCTGCAGCTGGACCTCACGCCCGAGGCCGAGGACTTCCTGGTCGAGAAGGGCTGGGACCCGGCGATGGGCGCCCGCCCGCTGCGCCGGGCGATCCAGCGCTACATCGAGGACCCGCTGGCCGACTTCGTGCTGCGGTCCGAGCTCACGCCCGGCGCGACCGTCCTGGTCGAGCCGGCCCCGGAGGGCTCCGAGGAAGAGGTCAAGCTCTCGATCATCAAGCCGCTCGACCTCAAGAAGCCGGCCCCGGTGGGCGTCGGCGGACGCAAGGAGGGCGAGGAGGAGCCGGCCGCGGTCGACGACACGGGCGCGCTCGACACGCCGCCGGTGACGCCGGCCGACGAGACGTAGCGCTCGGCTGAATTCACGTTGACGAGGGCCGCCTGCGGGCGGCCCTCGGTCGTTCTGGCGCGCTGCCGGGCGACTCCGCGGATAGGGTGCCGCGGATGTCCAGGGTCGCCGCGCTCAGCGCGGTGGCGTTCGCGCTGCTCGCCGCTCCCGCGGCGGCCGACGACTACGCCGCCACCGCACGCAACATCATCCCCTCCGGCCAGTACGGGGCCGTGCCACCGCCGGCCGGCGCCGACGCGCAGGCGCTCATGTACGACGCGCTGACGCCGCTCTTCGACCAGGTGACGGCGGCCGATCTGATGTCGAAGTTCAAGTCCGAGCACTTCGGGGTGGGCGAGGACGGTCCGGGGCGGCCCGAGGCGGTGCCGCGGGCGGGCGTGACGATCGTGCGCGACCGCTTCAACGTCCCGCACATCACGGGCCAATCGCGCGACGACGTGACGTGGGCGATGGGCTGGGTGCTGCAGGAGGATCGCGGGCTGCTGCTCGCCCAGGCGCGCGACGCCGCCCGGCTGGCCGCGATCGACGCGCCGAACATCGACGCCTTCGGGCTTGTGATCAACCTGCGCCAGTACACGCCGACCGACGAGGTCGACGACATCATCCGCAAAGACGGCGACGCGGCGCTGAAGAGCGCGGGCGCCGCGGGCCGCGCGGTGCGCCACGACATCGACGTCTACGTCGACGGCATGAACGCTCGCCGGCGCGCCGAGGGCAACACGAGCCGGCCCTGGACACGCACCGACATCTACGCCGCCAACGCGCTCACCGGCCAGATCTTCGGCCAGGGCGGGGGCGACGAGGCGCGCCGCTCGGAGTTCCTGTCCTCGCTGCGCAAGCGCTATGGCTCCAGCGAAGGGCTCGAGATCTTCGACGACCTGGCGGAGTTCGACGACCCGGATTCGCCGGCGACGCTGAGCAAGACGTTCCGCTACGGCAAGGCGATCGGGATCGGCAAGGGCAACGCGGTGCTCGACGCAGGCTCGTTGAAGCCGGTCGGGCCGCGCGGCCTCGCGCGCGCCGCCGGCGCGCACCCGCGCTGGTCGAGCAACTTCCTGATGGTCGGCGCCGAGCGCTCGGCCACCGGCCATCCGCTGTTCGTCGGCGGCCCGCAGATCGGCTACGTCTACCCAGGCCTCACTTTGGAGGCCGACATCGCCTGGCCCGGCGGACAGGCGCGCGGAGCCACCTCGGTGGCCTTTGCCGGCAACATCCTGATCGGCCGCGGGCAGGACTATGCGTGGAGCCTGACGTCGGCGGGATCGGACCTGATCGACACCTACGTCGAGACGCTGTGCGGCGGCTCGCGCACGAAGTACCGCTACAAGGGCCGCTGCCGCACGATGGACACGATCGACGCGGGCACGATCGCCGGCGCCGGCCGGGTGAAGTACCGCACCACGGTCCACGGTCCGGTCACGGGCTACGCCAAGGTCGGCGGGAAGACCGTCGCGGTCTCGCGCAAGCGGGCGAGCTACGGCCAGGACGTGCTGTGGCAGCTCGCCTTCCGCGACCTGACGACCGGCAAGGTGCGCTCGGCGGCGACGCTGCGCGACGCGCTGTCGAGCTCGCCGTTCACGTTCAACGTCGGCTACGCCGACGACCGCGACATCGCGATGTACTCGGCCGGCAAGCTGCCCGTGCGCCACTCCGACGTGGACCCGCGGCTGCCGACCAAGGGCACGGGCGAGTACGAGTGGAAGGGCTACCTGAAGACCTCCCAGCACCCGTTTGAGGTCAACCCGCCCAGCGGCCTGCTGGTGAACTGGAACAACCGCCCGGCGCCGCGCTGGGGCGCCGCCGACGACAACTGGGCCTACGGCTCCGTCCAGCGCGTGCAGATGCTGCTGAACGGTCTCGCCACGCGCGACAAGCACGACCTCGCCTCGGTCACCTCGGCGATGAACGCGGCGCCGCGACGCAGGACCTGCGCAGCGTCGCGCTGACGCCCGTGCTGACCGACCTGCTGCGCGCCGCGCCGGCGCCGAGCCCGCGCGCGGCGCGCATGCTGGCGCTGCTGGAGGCGTGGCGGGCGGCGGGCTCGAGCCGGCTCGACCGCGACCTCGACGGCGTGATGGACGCCGGCCCCGGCCCGGCGATCTGGGACGCGCTGTACCCGCGACTGTTCCGCGCCGCGATGCCCGTCCCGGGCCTGCGGCAGATCGTGGGCGCCGACTCCGGGCCCGCAGGCGGGTTCTCCCACGGCGGCTTCTGGTACGTCGAGAAGGACCTGCGGCGGCTCACCGGCGACAAGCTGAAGCGGCCGTACACGCACCGCTACTGCGGCGACGGCAACCGGGCGCGCTGTGCGCGTGACGTGTGGGCCGCGCTCGAGGCGATCCCGGGCGACCCGGACGCCCTGCGCGCCGACGCGAGGAAGGAGCGGATCACGTTCCGTCCCGGCCTGCTGCCGACCACGATCCGCTACACGAACCGCCCGAGCGGGATCCAGCAGGTGATCTCGTTCGACCGGCACCGGCCCCGCTGAACGAACCTCAACGGGACGTCCAGGGCGGTGACGCCCGCGCCCGAGCGGGCGCGGGCGTCGCGTTGGCCCCGTCCGGCGCTGGGCGCGCGGTTACGGCAGGATCTGGCTCGACGACGCCGAAGACGACGCAGGTCGCGGCGGGCGTCCCGCGGCCGTCCTGGCGGATGCCGCCGGTGATGATCGCGTTCTGCGAGCGGCGCTCGATGTGCATCGTGAACGTGTTCGAGCCGCCGACGGCGAGCGAGGACGACGTCTGGTTGGCGGCCACCGCGAGCGCGCCGTCGCTGTTGCCGACGCGGCGCGCGACGTTGACGGGCTCGCCGGACTGGTTGAGGAACGACACGATCGAGACCGGGTCCTCGTTGCCGGCCGCGGCGGCCTGGTCGTTGCAGGTCGCGGTCAGCGTGCCGAGCCCGCTGATCGTCGTCAGCGTCTGCGGCGCGCCGGGCGCGTTGTCGGCGACCTCGAAGACGTTGCTGAAGACGCTCGTCTTCGGGACGTCGGCAACGAACTTGCCCGGCAGCCGGCCCTTGTCGGCGCCCGAGCTGTTCGTGGCGACGAGCTTGCCGGCGGCCTGCGAGAGCGTCGCGCCGGCGAAGACGGCGCTCTTGCCGTCGACGGAGCCCGCGCGCGAGGCATAGTTCACGGCGGCGACCGAGGTGCCGCCGAGCGACACGAACAGCGCGATGCCGGCGACCACCATGGACGGTGAAGGCCGCGAGATCTTCATTGCTTCCCCCTTGAAAGGTTTGATCGGTTGACGCACTTCCCCAGTCCCCCCCAACCCGGTTCGCCACCAGAAGGTGCGGGATACGGCCCGAGTACGCGCTCGGTGCACGCGGGCCTGCCTGCGGGCGAGCAGGGCGAGCCGCTGCTCGGCGGGCCCGTGTTCGCCGGGCCGTTTCACCTGCGCGGGCCCAAGGACGCGGCCGAGTACGGCTACGGGCGCGACGCGAACCCGACCTGGACCGCGCTCGAGCAGGCGCTCGGCGAGCTCGAGGGCGGGACGACGCTCGCCTTCGCCTCCGGCATGGCCGCGTTGAGCGCCGTCCTGCTGACGGTGCTGCGCCCGGGCGACACGCTCGTCGCGGTTCACGACGGCTACCCGGGCGTGCGGCTGATCGCCAAGGAGCGCCTGCACGGGGTGCGCGTGCGGTTCGTGCCGACCGACACCGAGCAGATCTGCGCCGCCGCGGCCGGCGCGAAGCTCATCTGGGTCGAGACGCCCTCGAACCCGCGCCTGGACGTCTGCGACCTGCGCGCCGTGGCCATCGCCGCACACGCGGCGGGCGCGCTGCTCGCGGTCGACAACACGCTCGCGACGCCGCTCGGCCAGCAGCCGCTCGCGCTCGGCGCGGACATCTCGATGCTCAGCGGCACGAAGACGCTGTGTGGGCACTCGGACGTGCTTCTGGGTGCGGTCTCGACGCGTGACGACGCGCTGCTGGACGCGTTGCGCCGCTGGCGGTCGCAGTCGGGCTCGATCGTCGGTGCGTTCGAGGCCTGGCTCGCCCACCGCTCGCTGGCCACGCTCGCGCTGCGGCTCGAACGCTCGAGCGCGGGCGCGCTGGCCGTGGCGCGCGCGCTGCGCGAGCGCGACGACGTGCTCGAGGTCGTGCATCCGGCCGACCACGAGGTGGCCGCGCGCCAGATGTCGCAGTTCGGCTGCCTGGTCGGCTTCACGCTCGCGAGCGCGGACCGCGCCCAGGCCGTGCTCGACGCCTGCGAGCTCGTGGCCGAGGCGACGTCGTTCGGCGGCGTCCACGCCACCGCCGAGCGCCGCGCGCGCTGGGGCACCGACGCCGTGCACGAGGGGTTCATCCGCTACTCCGCCGGGATCGAGGACCCGGCCGACCTCGTCGCCGACCTGCTGCGGGCCCTGAACGCCTGAGAGGCCCGCCGAAGGCGGGCCTCTCAAGTCTGATGAAGCGGAGAGCCGGGGGTCAGTCGGCGGCCGCCTCGGGGCATCGGAGGAGGGAGTCCCGATGCTGTATGGAGGAGGGAATCGCGGGTCAGACGATCCCTGGTGCATGACGGAAGAGCACGCCGAGCCATTTGCGGGCTCTCCGTATATGAGTCGACGTCCGTGTCGTAGCGGCTTCCGGAGGGGTCCGTTCCGTCGGCCGCTGGGAGAATGATGCGCTTCTCGCGTTGATGAAACCTTGGAGAAACCTTGGCGAGCCGATAGCGTCCTGCTGGCAACGTGGCCGAGGGCTGGGACATCCGGTTGTGCGGCCCCGTCCTGGTCGACGCCGGCGGGCGCCGATTGGACGATGGGCTGCCGGGGCGGCAGGGCCGTCTGCTCTTCGCCTACCTGGTGCTCAATCGTACCCGCGGCTGCCCGCGCGATGAGCTGATCGACGTCCTGTGGCCCGAGGGCCCGCCGGCCGCCGCGGACTCCGCGCTGAGCGCGCTGCTGTCCAAGCTTCGGCGCGCGCTCGGCGAGGGCGTCCTGACCGGGCGCGGCGAGTTGCGCCTGCGGATGGACGATGTGCGCGTCGACATCGAGGCCTCGAGCGTCGCGATCCTCGAGGCCGAGGCGGCGATGGAGAGCGGCGACCACGCGCTGGCCGCCGACCGTGCCCGCGCGGCGCTCTCCACCGACCTGCAGACCTTCCTGCCCGACGCCGAAGGCGGCTGGGCGGCCGAGCAGCGCCGCGAGCTGGAGACGATCCGGCTGCGCGCGCTCGAGACGCTGGCCGAGGCCGGCCTGCGCCAGGGCGGGCGCGAGCTGGGCGCGGCCGAGCAGGCGGCGCGCGCGGCGATCGCGGCGGCGCCGTTCCGCGAGTCCTCGCACCGGCTGCTGATGGAGGTCCACGAGGCCGCGGGCAACCCGGCCGAGGCGCTGCGCGCGTTCGAGGAGCTGCGCTTGCTGCTGCGCGAGGAGCTCGGGACGACGCCGGGCCCGGCCGCGATGGCGGTCTTCGAGCGCGTCCTGCGCGGCGAGCCGCCGCCCGTGCACCGCAGCGCCGCGCCGGTCGCGGTGGCGGCGCCTGCGCCCTGGGAGGCTTCGCGCTGGCCGGCGCCGCTGGCGGGCGCCGTCGACCGCCACGGGCTCGTCGGGCGCGCCGTCGAGCTCGCCTACCTCGAGCGCTGCTGGCGTGAGGCGACCGACGGCCAGCGCGCGCTCGTGCTGCTGACCGGCGACGCGGGGATCGGCAAGACGCGCTGCGCGGGCGAGCTCGCGGCGCGCGCCCACGAGGACGGCGCGACGATCCTCTACGGCCGCTTCGACGAGGAGACGCTGACGCCCTACCAGCCGGTGGTCGAGATGCTGCGCGGCTGGTCGGCGGGCGCGCCGCTGGACTCGCTGCGCGAGAAGCTCGGCGCGCGCGCCGCCGAGCTGGCGATCCTGCTGCCGGAGTTCGGCCCGCCGCCCGCCGATCACACCGCGCCGGGCGCGATCAGCGGCCCCGAGGCCGACGCCCAGCGCTACCGCTTCTTCGACGCCGTCGCCGCGCTGGTGGGCGAGATCGGCTCCGAGACCCCGGTCGTGCTCGTGTTCGACGACCTGCACTGGGCCGACCGCCCGACCTTGCAGCTGCTGCGGCATCTCGTGCGCGCGCCCGCGCCGCGGCGGGTGCTGTTCCTCGGCACCTACCGCGAGAGCGAGATCTCCGACCGCCATCCGCTGCACGAGCTGATCGGCGACCTGCGCCGCGAGGGCACGCTGCGGCGGCTCGAGCTCTCCGGCCTGACCGAGCCCGAGGTCGGCGAGCTGGTCGCGGAGCTGGCGTCCGCCCCGGCCACCGACTCCTTCGTGCACGCGCTCGCAGGCGAGACGGAGGGCAACCCGTTCTTCATCGAGGAGGTCGTCCGCCACATCCGCGACACGGCCGGCGCGCTTGACCGAGGAAGTGACGCTCGAGGAGGCCGGCGTCCCGGAGGGCGTGCGCGAGGTCACGGCACGCCGCCTGCGGCGGCTCTCGGAGCCCACGCGCGCGGTGCTGCTGGTCGCCTCGGTGATCGGGCGCGAGTTCGACTACGACGTGCTCGCGGCCGTCGTCGCGCAGGAAGGCGACGAGCTCGTCGACGCGCTCGAGGAGGGCGTCGAGGCGCGCGTGCTGCGCGAGGTCGGGCACGTCGGCCGCTACGCCTTCACGCACGCGCTCGTGCGGGCGACGCTCTACGACTCGATCTCCCAGCTGCGGCGCGCGCGGCTGCACGGCCGCGTCGGGCGAGACGCTCGTGCGCCTGCGCGGCGGCGACCTCGACCCGCACCTGGCGATGCTCGCCCACCACTTCGCGCAGGCCGCGCCGGTCGAGCGCCCGGACCGCGCGATCGACTTCGCGCTCGCCGCCGCGCGCCGCGCGGACCGCATGCTGGCCTGGGAGGAGGCCGCCCAGCACTACCGCGCCGCGCTGCGGGCGCGCGAGCTCGCGGGCTCGATCGACGACGCCGTGCGCGCCGAGCTGCTGCTCGCGCTGGGCGCCTCCGAGGATCGCGCCGGGCTCGAGGAGGAGGCGCGCGAGACCTTCCAGGCCGCGATCCGCACCGCGCGCCAGCTCGGCGACGCCGTGCTGCTCACGCGCGCGGCGCTGGGCGTGGCGGGCCCGTGGTCGGCGCTCAGCCGCTCCGATCCGGGGCGCGTCTCGCTGCTCGACGAGGCGCTGTCGGCGCTGCCGGAGGACGACTCGCCGCTGCGCGCACGGCTGCTCGCGCGCATCTCGCTCGAGCTCTACTACGCGGGCGAGCCGGAGCTGCGGCTGTCGCTGAGCGAGGAGGCGGTCGCGATCGCCCGCCGCACCGGCGACCTGCGCACGCTGGCGACGTGCCTGGACGCGCGCCACTACGCGCTGTGGCTGCCCGAGAACGTCGAGGAGCGGCTCGAGGTCGCGGCCGAGCTGCGGCGCGTGGCCGAGGAGACCGGCGACCCGGAGCTCGAGCTGCACGGCGCGGGCTGGACGATCATCGACCTGATGGAGCTCGGCGACGTCGACGGCGTCGACATCCAGATCGCCGCCGTGTCGAAGCTCGCCGAGGCGCTGCACCGGCCGATCTGGCTGTGGTGGGCGTCGCTGTTCCGCGGCGCCCGCGCGCAGCTCGCCGGCCACTTCGACGAGGCCGAGCGGCTCGCCCAGGAGACGCTCGCGATCGGCCAGCGCGGGCAGGCCGAGAACGCGCTGCACTACTACGCGCAGGCGATGTTCAACATCCGCCGCGAGCAGGGCCGGCTGGCCGAGGTCGAGGGCGCCGTGCGCGGCTTCATCGAGCTCTATCCGGCGATCCCGGCGTGGCGCAGCGCGCTGGCGCTGCTGCTGGTCGAGCTCGGGCGCCCGGACGAGGCGCGCGCGGAGTTCGAGCAGGTCGCCTCCGGCGGCTTCTCCGCGTTCCCGCGCGACGCCAACTGGCTGATCGCGATCACGCTCGTGGCCGAAGTGTGCGGCGCGCTGGGCGATGCGGCGCGGGCGGCCGAGCTGTACGGGCTGCTCGAGCCCTACGCCGGGCGCAACGTCGTCGTCGGCCGCAACGCGACCAACAACGGCTCCGCGTCGCGGCTGCTGGCGATCCTGGCCACCGCGCGCGGCGAGTACGACTGCGCCGAGCGCCACTTCGACGACGCCCAGAAGATGCACGCGCGCGATGAACGCGCGGCCCTGGCACGCGCGCACGCAGGTCTCCTACGCGGAGATGCTGCTCGCGCGGCGCGCGCCGGGGGACGTCGAGCGGGCGACGGAGATGCTCGCCGACGCGATCCTCGTCGCCGACGCGCTGGGCATGGTCGTGCTGGCCGAGAAGGCGCGGCGGCTCGTGCCGACGCACGCGGAGGCGTCGGGGCACTCTTGAGGGGTGGCGACGCCGGCGAACTGCGCCGGTGAGGGAGTGGTCGGATCGGCGGTGCGGCGCTGCGCAAGGCGCCGTGCTGGCGCGGGCCGCGCTCGCGTGGTCACTTGGCGTTGTAGAGCAACGGTAAGTGACCACGTGGCACGTCGCCGCTCGTGGCGGCGGCATCGGTCACTTGGTAAGTCTGAGGCTTACCAAGTGACCAAATGCGGCTCGCGCGCAGCGCGGAAGTGGGACCGGCGAACACGCGGATCTGACCACCTCCTTCACCGGCGCAGTTCGCCGGTCCTACGCGCCCGTCAAGTCCCACGTCCCCGCCGCGTCCCGCGCCGGGATCCGCCCGCACCCCACACACCTCAGGCCGACCGCGGTCTCGAGCCGCAGCCGCGTGCGGCACTTGCACGCACTCGAGCGCGGCGGCCGTCGAGGCGTCGAAGCGCTTGGTGTCGACCAGCGGTGCGCGCGGCTCGGTGCGCAGCAGCTCGAAGCCCCGCAGGACCCCGTCGCCGAAGCGAGCGCCTTGCAGCGCGCGGATCCAGCCGCCGCGGCGGTCCGCGTACTCCTCCGCCGCGCCGACGGCGAACTGCGGGTGCAGGTCGCCGACCAGCACGAGCTCGGCCAGGAGCCCGTTGACCTGCGCCCAGGGCTTGACCGTGAAGCCCTCCACCCGCCTGCACCAGCTCTCGACCTCGGCCGGGTCGGGCAGCGGGAGCCGCATCCGGGGCGGGTCGACCACCGCCGAGCGGTAGAGGTCGGAGAAGAACTCGACGCTGCCGTCGGTGGCCGTCGTCGGACAGGCGATCAGGACCCGCCGGGCCGCGACCCGCGCGCACTCGGCCACGAGCGCCGCGCGCGCGGCGGCGCCAGGCGCTCGAGCAGGTCGACGCAGACGACGGTGTCGAACGCCCCGTCGGCCCACGGAAAGCGCTCCGGCGCGGTGCGCACGGCGAACACGGCGGCGCTCACGGGCCCGTCGAAGTCGAGGTCCTGGCCGGCGAAGCGCGCGCCGTTGTACACGGAGCCGAGCCCGAGCCGACCACAGCCCACCTCCAGCACGCCGACGGCCGGGTCGACGTCGGCCACGACCGGGACGTAGCGCAGGAGCCAGTTGAGCATCCGGACAGGATGACGGGGGCGAAACGTCCGAGCCGGCACCTACCGTCATCAGACCCATGCCGCGCGCGACCACCGTCTTCGTCTGTTCCGCCTGTGCCGCCCAGGCGCCGCGCTGGATGGGCCAGTGCCCCGGCTGCGGCGAGTGGAACACGCTGGTCGAGGAGGCCAAGGGCGGCGCGGCGGCGCCCGCCGCCGCGCGCGCGGCGGCGAGGCCGGTGCGGCTGGCCGAGGTCAAGGCGCAGAGCTACGAGCGGCTGCAGACCGGCATCGGCGAGCTCGACCGGATCCTCGGCGGCGGCGCTCGTCCCGGGCTCGCTGGTGCTGATCGGCGGCTCGCCGGGGATCGGCAAGTCGACGCTGACGTCGATGGCGCTCGGCAACCTCGAAGGAGCCGGCCGGCGCACGCTCTACGTCTCCGGCGAGGAGTCGGCGGCGCAGATCCGATTGCGCGCCGAGCGGCTGCCGGGCGCGGCGCTGCAGGTGCCGGTGCTCGCCGAGACCGACCTCGACACGGTGCTGGCCACGCTCGAGGCCGAGCGGCCCGAGGTCTGCGTGATCGACTCGGTCCAGACGCTGCACGCGAGCGACCTGAGCGGCGCCGCCGGGTCCGTCGGCCAGGTGCGCGAGGTCGCCGACCGGATCACGCGGCTGGCCAAGGCGCGCGGCATCGCCGTCCTGCTCGTCGGCCACGTGACGAAGGAGGGCGCGCTGGCCGGCCCGCGCGTGCTCGAGCACCTGGTGGACTGCGTGCTGCAGTTCGAGGGCGAGCGCGAGCGCACCTACCGGACGCTGCGGGCGCTCAAGAACCGCTTCGGCTCGACCAACGACGTCGGCGTGTTCGAGATGCGCTCCGGAGGCCTGGTCGAGGTCGCCGACGCCAGCGCCCGCTTCGTCAGCGAGGCGACGCGCGCGCCGGGCAGCGTCGTGCTGGCGGCGATGGAGGGCTCGCGGCCGCTGCTGGTCGAGGTCCAGGCGCTGGTCTCGCCCTCCGAGCTGGTCCCGCCGCGGCGGGTCTGCAACGGGATCGACCGCAACCGGCTGGCGCTGATGCTCGCCGTGCTCGCCCGCCACGCCGGAATCGGCGCGGGATCCGCCGATGTCTTCGTCAACGTCGCCGGCGGCGTGCGCGTCGACGAGCCGGGCGCCGACCTGGCGGTCGCGCTCGCGGTCGCGAGCGCCGTCAGGGGGCGTGACGATGGGGACGGAGACGACGCCGCTGGCCTGCTTCGGCGAGGTCGGCCTGACGGGCGAGCTGCGGACGGTCGGGCACCCGGACCGGCGGCTCGCCGAGGCGCGCAAGTTCGGGCTCGGACCCGGTTCTTTCACCCGGTCCGGAGACGCCGACGCTGCGGGCCGCCGTGCGGGCTGCGCTCGGTACACCATCTTCCCGCGTAGCAGCCTGAGAGCGTTTCGTCAAGGTGCGTTTTTGGCTCTATTGCGGGGGATTCCGGTGCTAAATGGTGCTTAAGCAACTGCTAGAATCTCTGTCGTGATGCAGCCGCGATCAGGGGAAGAGCTCAATGAGCTCGAAGCGCGGCAGGAGCCCCGGTTGGTCAAGGCGCTTGAGATGGTCGCGCCCGGCACGGCGGTGCGCGAGGGGATCGACAACATCGTCCACGCGCGCACCGGCGGTCTGCTCGTCATCGGCGATCCGGACGAGCTCGCGTTCCTGTTCTCCGGCGGTATCCGGCTGGACATCGACTACACGCCGGCGCTCGTCTACCAGCTGGCGAAGATGGACGGCGCGATCGCGCTGAACGCCAACGCGACGAAGATCGCGTGGTGCAACGTCCAGCTGATGCCCGACCCGACGATTCTCACGTCGGAGACCGGCACGCGCCACCGCACCGCCGAGCGCATCTCCAAGCAGACCGACGCGCTGGTGATCGCGTCTCCCAGCGCCGCGACGTCGTCTCGCTCTACGTGGACGGCGCGAAGTACATCCTCGAGGAGATCCCGGCGGTGCTCGCCAAGGCCAACCAGGCCCTGGCCACGCTCGACAAGTACCGCACCCGGCTCGACCAGGTCTCGACGCGCCTGACGGCGCTCGAGTTCGAGGGCGGCGTGACGCTGCACGACGTGCTGACCGTCCTCCAGCGCGCCGAGCTGGTGACGCGCATGGCGGTCGAGATCGAGCGCTACATCGTCGAGCTCGGCACCGAGGGCCGGCTGATCGAGATGCAGCTCGAGGAGACGATGGTCGGCGTCGCGGGCGACAAGGCCGCGCTGCTGCACGACTACCTCGCCGATCCCGTCGACGACGCCTTCGCCATGGCGCTCGACGGCATCTCAAGACTTCCCCACCAGGACCTGTTGGACTTCGGTCGGCTCGCCGAGTTGCTCGGCTACGACCGCAAGGTCAACACGCTGGACTATCCCGTCTCGCCCCGCGGCTACCGCATCCTCGGCCGCATCCCCCGGCTCCCGAAGCTGGTGGTGCAGAACATCGTTCGCGAGTTCCGCGGGCTGGACGAGATTCTCGCCGCGACCGACCCCGAGCTGGAGTCGGTCGAGGGCGTCGGTGAGATCCGGGCGAAGGACATCCGCGAGGGCCTTCGCCGTCTACAGGAGATCAACCTCGTGGACCGGTACTTGCAAACGTGAACCATGCAGTGCGGCCCGGCAGCCGGGCCACAACGAAGGAGGACACGATTCCCGAGACAGCCCTGGAGATCGAGGATCTCGAGATCGAGCGCGAAATCGTCAATATCGATTTCGAGATCGGTGACAACGTCGTCTACCCGCATCATGGGGCGGGCCGGTGGTCAAGAAGGAGGAGAAGAACATTCTCGGCGAGGTACGCGAGTACCTCACGATCAAGATCCTCCACAACGACATGACGGTCATGGTTCCGTGCGCGAACGCCGGCAAGGCCGGCCTGCGCCGCGTGATCGACGAGGAGACGGTCAAGAAGGTGCTGGCGGTGCTGGCCGACGACGTCTCCGAGATGCCGAAGAACTGGAACCGGCGCTTCAAGCACAACCGGGACAAGATCAAGACCGGCGACATCTACGAGCTCGCCGAGGTCGTCCGTAATCTCGCCGTGCGCGAGCAGGACAAGGGCCTCTCGACCGGCGAGAAGCAGATGTACACGCGGGCCAAGAAGATCCTGGCCTCGGAGATGATGTACGCGCTCGAGAAGACCGAGGACGAGGCCGAGGCCTACCTCGACGAGATCCTCTCGCGCACCGCCGAGCAGCTCGCGGTCGCCGCCGCGGATTAAGGCGATGCAGCCCCTCCGCCCCACCCCGATCATCCGGCCTTAAGGCTCGGACTCCGAGTTCTGGCCCCGACCCACGACTCAACCGGTGCGTCGGGGCCCATCGCCCTGCTGGTGGCCGCGGGCAGCGGCCGCGCCTCGGCGCCACCGTGCCGAAGGCGTTCGTCGAGGTCGCGGGGCGGCCGATGCTCGAGTGGTCGCTGGATGCGCTGCGGGCGGCGGGGATCACGGAGATCGTGGTCGCGCTGCCCGAGGGCGTCGACGCGCCCGAGGGCTGCGTCGGCGTGCGCGGCGGCGCGACGCGCTCGGAGTCCGTGCGTGCGGCGCTGCGGCGGCGGGCCCCGGCGCACGTCGTGGTGCACGACGCGGCGCGTCCGCTGGTGTCGCCGGAGCTGTTCGTGCGCGTGCTCGAGGCGTTGTCGGCGGCCGACTGCGCGATCGCCGCGGCGCGCGTGACCGACACGGTCAAGGAGGCCGACGAGGCGGGTCGTGGTCGCGGCCACGCTCGACCGCTCGCGGCTGTGGGCCGTGCAGACGCCGCAGGCCTTCCGCCGCGCCGCGCTCGAGGCCGCCCTGGACGTCGACGAGGCGATCCTGGCCCGCGCCACCGACGACGCCTGGCTCGTCGAGCGCGCCGGCGGCAGCGTGCGCGTGGTCGAGTCCTCGCCCGCGAACTTCAAGGTCACGACGCCGCACGACCTTCGCGCAGCGACTCGAATTCTGGCCGAGCGGCGTTAGCCTGACGCGGGCGCATGCTGACCGACTACCACGTCCATCTGCGCCCGGACGACCCGGGCACCGACGCCGCCCTCTACTTCACCGCCGCCAACGCCGAGCGCTACCGCGAGACCGCGACCGAGCGCGGCGTGACCGAGCTCGGGGTCTCCGAGCACGTCCACCGCTTCACCGCCGCGCTCGACGTCTGGCAGCACCCGTTCTGGCGGGCCAGACGCGGTCGACGACCTCGACGCGCTACGTCGAGCTTCGTGCGCGAGGAGACCGACCTGCGGCTCGGGATCGAGGCCGACTACGTGTCGCGGCCGCGAGGACCGGATGGCGAACCTGCTCGACGCGCACGAGTGGGACTACGTGATCGGCTCGGTGCACTTCCTCGGCGAGCTACGCCGTCGACTTCGACGACGAGACCGACGTCTGGCGCCACGAGACGACCGCCGAGCGGATCTGGCAAGCGCTACTTCGAGGCGCTCGCGCAGTCGGCGCTGACCGGGATCTTCGACATCATCGCCCACCCCGACCTGGTGAAGATCTGGGGCTCGGCACGGCCGCGCGCCGTCCAAGGACCCGCGCTTCTACTACGAGCCGGCGATCGAGGCGATGCTCGACGCGGGCGTCGCGATGGAGGTCTCCACCGCCGGGCTGCGCAAGCCGGTCGGCGAGATCTACCCGGCGCGCGCGATGCTCGAGATGGCGGTCGACGCGGGCATCCCGATCGCGCTCTCCAGCGACGCCCACCGGCCGGAGCACCTGGCGTTCGGCTACGAGCAGGCGGTCGAGCTGCTCGACCGACTGCGGCGTGAAGGAGATCGCGGTCTTCGAGAAGCGCGCGCGGCGGATGGAGCCGCTCGGGTGAGGACCGGCCTCGGGATCGACACGCACCGCTTCGCCGAGGGGCGCGGCTGATCCTCGGCGGCGTCGAGATCCCGCACACCGCACGGCCTCGACGGCCACTCCGACGCCGACGTGCTCGCCCACGCGATCACCGACGCGATCCTCGGCGCGGCGTCGATGGGCGACATCGGCACGCACTTCCCCGACACCGACCCGCGAGTTCAAGGACGCGGACTCGATCGCGCTGCTGCGCGAGGTCGTCGCGCGCGTGGGCGAGCAGGGCTGGCGCGTCGAGCACGTCGACGCGACGGTGATGCTCGAGCGCCCGAAGCTCGCGCCGCACCGCGAGGCGATCATGGCGCGGCTGAGCGAGGCGGTCGGCGCGCTCGGTGCACGTCAAGGCCACGACCGGCGAGCGGATGGGCTTCGTCGGCCGCGAGGAGGGCGTCGCCGCGCTGGCGGTGGCGACACTGCGGCCCGTGGGGTAGCGATGGCGTGGTCGGCGGAGACGGTCGAGGCGCTCGCGCCCGACGCGGCGTCGGTGACCGCGGCGCGCAAGCTCGCGCGGCCCGCGCCGTGGTCGTCGGCCGGCCACGACGAGCGCGCGGTCTGGGGGCTGTGCAAGGGCTCGGGCTGCGCGCCCGTACCAGGCGCAGGTCGATCTCTCCGGGCCCGCGTACAAGTGCTCGTGCCCGTCGCGGAAGTTCCCGTGCAAGCACGCGCTGGCGCTGCTGTTGGTGTGGGCGGGCGGGCGACGTGCCGGCGGGGACGCCGCCGGAGTGGGTGAGCGAGTGGCTGGCGTCGCGCGTCGGCGCGCGGCCGGCGTCGCGCCGGCGCCAGGCGAGCCGCCGCGCGATCCCGAGGCGGCGGCGCGGCGGGCGGCGGAGCGCGAGGAGCGGGTCGCGGCGGGCGTCGAGGACCTGCGCCGCTGGCTGCGCGACGCCGTGCGCGGCGGGCTCGGCGCCGGGCGGCTGCGCTCGTGGGACGAGTGGGACGCGTTCGCGGCGCGGCTCGTCGACGCGCAGGCGCCGGGCGCGGCGTCGCGGCTGCGCTCGCTGGGCGGCGTCGCCGCGGGGCGGCCGGACGGCTGGCCGGAGCGGCTGCTCTCCGGCCTGGGGCTGCTGCACCTGCTGTGCGAGGCGCACGCGCGCGCGGACGGCGCGGTGCGCGACGACGTCCGCGCGCTGCTCGGGCTGGAACGTCGGGCGCGAGGAGGTGCTCGCCGGGCCGCACGTGTCGCGGATCGCTGGGCGGTGCTCGCGCGGATCGTGATCGAGCAGGAGCGCCTGCGCGTGCAGCGCACGTGGCTGTGGGGGCTCTCCGGCCGGCCGCCCGGCGCTGCTGCTGGACTTCGCGCCGCCGGGCGCGCCGCTCGAGCCGCGGCCGGCGCCGGGCATGGCCTTCGAGGCCGAGCTCGCCTTCCACCCGGGCGCGACGCCGCTGCGCGGCGCTGGTGGCCGGCGAGCTCGGTGCGGTCGAGCCCGCGCCGGCGGGCGCTTCGGCGGCGGCGGCGTCGCCGAGGCGGCGCTGCGCTCGGTCGCGACCGCCGTCGCCGCGAACCCGTGGCTCGACGAGTGGCCGGTCGCGCTGCGCGGACGCGATCGCCGACGGCCGCGACGGCGGCGACTGGACCGCGAGCACGGCCGACGGCTCGCTCCCGCTCGGCGGCCCGATCGACGCGCGCTGGCGGCTGCTCGCCGTCTCCGGCGGCCGCCCGGTCTCGCTCTTCGGGCTCTGGAACGGCGCCGCCCTGACGCCGCTGGCCGCGGGCGACGGCGCGCGGACGGTGGCGCTGTGAGGGCGACGTCGTTCGAGGTTCGCCGCGCGCGGCCGGAGGACGCGGACGGGATCGCGCGCGTCTGGGTGCGGGCCTGGCAGGTCGCCTACCGCGAGCTGGTCCCGGACGCGGTGCTCGACGGGCTCTCGGTCGAGCAGCGGCGCGCGCACTGGCGCGAGCGGCTCGAGGGCGGCGACTGCACGTTCGTCGCCTGCTCGCGCGGGATCGCGGGCTATTGCCGCGTCGTGCCGCCGTCGCGAGGTCGCGAGCGCTGTACGTCCTGCCGGAGCGCCGGCACGGCGGCATCGGCGTCGGCGCGTGCTGGCCGCGGGGCTGCGACGAGCTGCCGCTCGCCAGTGCCGAGCACGCGACGCTCTGGGTGTTCGCCGAGAACCATCCGGCGCGCGCGTTCTACGCGCGGTTCGGGTTCATCCCCGACGGCGCCGAGGGCGTCGACGACGGCACGGGGCTGGACGAGATCCGCTTGCGGGCGGCGGCTGTGAGCTGGGACGAGCTCGTCGCGGCGGCGCTGATCGGCACCGATCGGCGGCCGGTCGAGGCGACGGTGCCGGACGGGCGCGCCGGCTGGGCTCGAGCGCGCGCTCGCCGAGCGCGGCGCCGAGGACCGGCTGCTGGGCGCGGCCGCGGCGTGGACGGTCGCGCGGCGCGCCGGCGCGCTCGCGCGGGCGAGCGCGGTCAGCCGTCGAGCCGGCGGAGGCCGATGCGCGCCCGCTCGCGCCCGGGCACGCGGCTGCGGACGATGCTCGAGGGCACGTTCCCGTCGCTGCTCGCCGGAGTGGCTCGCGCTCGCGGCCGAGCGCGGGCTGCGCCCGCCGCCGGAGCTCGTCCCCGACGCTGCTCGACCACGCGCTCGACGACCCGACGCTGCACGCGGCCGTGGGCGAGGCGGCCGGGCCGCTCGGACGCTGGCTGGCCGAGCGCTCGCCGCGCTGGGCGTTCGTGCGCGGGGCCGGCGACGACGTCGAGGCGTGTGGGCCGACGGCGAGCGCGCGGAGCGCCGCGCGCTGCTGGAGCGGCTGCGCCGCACCGACCCGGCGGCGGCGCGCGAGCTGCTCGCCGGCGACGTTCGCCGAGGAGACGTGGGAGGACCGCGCGGCGTTCGTCGCGGCGCTCGCCGACGGGCTCTCGGACGCCGACGAGCCGCTGCTCGAGACCGCGCTCGACGACCGCCGCAAGCCGGTCCGCGACGCCGCCGCCGCGCTGCTCGCCCGGCTCCCGGGCTCGCGCCTTCGCCGCGCGGATGGCGGCGCGCACGGCGCCGCTGCTGCGCGTGGAGGACGGCGCGCCTCGTCGCCACCCTGCCCGACACGCCGGACGCGTCGGCCGCAGCGCGACGGCGTGCCCGCGGGAGGCCGCCGCTCCGAGCGCCTGCGCGCGCTGCTCGCGGCGACGCCGCTCGCGACGTGGGCGGCGCGCGCCGCGCGCGCGACGCGCCGCGCCGCGCGCGCCGAGGCCTGCCGCGCGGCGACGTCCGTCGGCGGCGGCGCGCCGCGCCGCGGCGAGCCGCGCCACGCGCGAGCTCTCGCCGCCGCCGCTCGCGCCCACGCGCCGCGGACCTCGTCGCCCTCCCCGTCGCGGACGATCTCGCCGAGATCGTCCACGGCGGCTGGGTCGCAGGCGGCGATCGCGCAGCGCGACGCCGACGTGGGCGCGGGCGCTGTGGGCCGTCCGTCCCGACCCGGAGCTCCTGCTCGCGCTCGCCGCCCGACGAGGCGCAGCGGCTCGCGGCCGCCGCGCCCGATCCGGACGTCGCCGCGCGGGCGCTGCCCGCGGCCGTGGGGGCCGGAGCTCTCGCAGGCGGTCGATCGCCGCGATCGAGCGGCGGCGCAAGGCGGGCGAGCGCGGGCAGGACGTGGCGTTCGCCGGGCACCGGCTCGACCCGGCGCTGGCGCCGAGAGGCCGAGGAGCGGCTGCGCGACCTCGGCGGCCGCGACCTGTGGATGCTGTGCGACATCCTCGCCGCCCGGGCTGCCATGCTGCGCGAGCTGTCGTGACCGCCGAGACGTCACTCCTCAGGCCCCACGCCGAGCAGCTCTACGCGCGACGAGCTGGCGGCGCTCGAGCGCGCCGACGATCGGCCGCGCCCGCCGCGCTGGCGGCTCTCGCCGTGGGCGGTCACGACCTACGTGCTCGGCGGCGAGGCCGACGGCACGACGATCACGCCCAAGTACGTCGGCAGGCGGCGGCTGGTGGAGCTCGCGGTCGCCACGCTCGCCACCGATCGCGCGCTGCTGCTGCTCGGCGTCCCCGGCACGGCCAAGACGTGGCTGTCCGAGCACCTGAGCGCGGCGATCAGCGCCGACAGCACGCTCGTCGTGCAGGGCACGGCGGGCACGCCCGAGGAGGCGCTGCGCTACGGCTGGAACTACGCGCGGCTGCTGGCCGAGGGACCGTCGCGGGACGCGCTCGTCCCCGGCCCGGTGTTCCGCGCGATGCAGGCCGGCAAGCTCGCCCGCGTCGAGGAGCTGACCCGGATCCCGTCCGACGTGCAGGACGCGCTGATCACGATCCTGTCCGAGAAGTCGCTGCCGATCCCCGAGCTCGACGACGAGATCCAGGCCGTCCAGGGCTTCAACGTGATCGCCACCGCGAACGACCGCGACCGCGGCGTCAACGACCTCTCGAGCGCGATGCGGCGGCGCTTCAACACCGTCGTGCTGCCGCTGCCCGGACAGCGCCGACGAGGAGGTCGAGATCGTGCGGCTGCGGCTCGACGCGGTCGGCGGCGACGCTCGAGCTGCCGCCGGCGACCTCCGCGCTGGAGGAGATCCGCCGCGTGGTGACGATCTTCCGGGAGCTGCGCTCCGGTGTGACCGAGGACGGGCGCACGAAGCTCAAGTCGCCGTCGGGCACGCTCTCGACCGCCGAGGCGATCTCCGTCGTCACCAACGGGCTCGCGCTCGCAACCCACTTCGGCGACGGCCGCTGTCGCCCGAGGACCTCGCGGGCGGGCTGACCGGCGCGGTCGTCCAGGACCCGGTCCAGGACAAGGTGGTCTGGCAGGAGTACCTCGAGGCGGTCGTGCGCGAGCGCGACGGCTGGGGCGCGCTCTACCGCGCCTGCCGGGCGCTGTGACGCCACACCGTCTTCGGGATCCGCCACCACGGACCCGGCTCGGCCCGCTCGCTCGAACGCGCGCTGCACGAACTCGCAGCCGGACACGGTGCTGATCGAAGGCCCGCCCGAGGCCGACGGCCTGATCGAGCTCGCCGCGCGCGAGGACATGGCGCCGCCGGTCGCGCTGCTCACCTACGTCCCGGACGAGCCCGCGCGCGCCGCCTTCTATCCCGTTCGCCCGCTTCTCGCCCGAGTGGCGCGCGATGCGCCACGCGCTCGACCGCGACGTGCCCGTGCGCTTCATGGACCTGCCGGCGGCGAACAAGATGGCCGAGCGCGAAGAGCGCCGCTACCGCGGGCTGCGCGCCGATCCGCTGAAGGCGCTCGCCGAGGTCGCCGGCCACGGCGACCCGGAGCGCTGGTGGGAGGACGTGATCGAGTCCCGCCGCGACGGCCTCGACGCCTTCGAGGCCGTGACCGAGGCGATGGCGCGCGCTGCGCGAGGCCTACCCGGACGACGACCCGCGCGAGGAGCGCCGCGAGGCCTTCATGCGCCAGTCGATCCGCGCGGCCGCTCAAGCAGGGCGCCGAGAACGTCGCGGTCGTCTGCGGCGCCTGGCACGCGCCCGCGCTCGCCGAGCCGGGACCGGCGGCGCCCGACCAGCGCACGCTGCGCGGGCTGCCGAAGGTCAAGGTCGCGACGACCTGGGTGCCGTGGACCTACGGGCTGCTGGCGCGCGAGTCCGGCTACGGCGCCGGCGTCGACTCGCCCGCCTGGTACGACCAGCTCTTCGACGAGGCCGACGATCCGGTCGCGCGCTGGCTGGCCCGCGCCGCGGCGCTGCTGCGCGACAAGGGGCTCGACGCGTCGGCCGCGCAGGTCGTCGACGCCGTGCGGCTCGCGGGCGCGCTGGCCGGCATCCGCGACCGCCCGCTCGCCGGCCTCGACGAGCTGCTCGACGCCACCCGCGCCGTGCTCTGCCTCGGCTCCGACGTCCCGCTCGCGCTCGTGCGCGCGGAGCTGGTCGTCGGCCACCGCCTGGGCGAGGTGCCCGAGGACACGCCGATGGTCCCGCTCCAGCAGGACGTCGCGCGGCTGCAGCGGCGGCTGCGGCTGAAGGCCGAGGCGTCGGTGAAGGAGGTCACGCTCGACCTGCGGCGCGAGATCGACCGCGAGCGCTCGCGGCTGCTGCACCGCCTGAACCTGCTCGACGTGCCGTGGGGCACGCGCGTCGCGTCAGCCGCGGGCAGGGCACGTTCAAGGAGTCGTTCCGGCTCGAGTGGTACCCGGAGCTCGCGCTCGAGCTGATCCACGCCGGCCGCTGGGGGACGACGGTCGCGGCCGCCGCCGAGGCGCGCGTGAAGGCGCGCGCGGCGGAGGAGCA
The DNA here is from genome assembly GCA_963755275.1 of uncultured Solirubrobacteraceae bacterium. GTDB lineage: Bacteria > Actinomycetota > Thermoleophilia > Solirubrobacterales > Solirubrobacteraceae > Solirubrobacter. The sequence continues at coordinate 138,044 of CAVWJU010000015.1, forward strand.
GAGCGTCGGCGCGCTCGCGCAGCTCGCCGACGCGGTCCTGCTCGCCGACCTCCCGGACGCGCTCGAGGCCGTCCTGCAGGCGCTCGCCGACCGCGCCGCGCTCGACCGCGACACCGCCGACCTGATGACCGCCGTCCCGCCGCTGGCCGGCATCCTGCGCTACGGCGACGTGCGCGGCAGCGACACGAGCGCGGTGGCCCAGGTGCTGCGCGGGATCGTGCTGCGCGTCGCGATCGGCCTGCCGGGCGCGGGCGTCGGCGCCGACGAGGAGACCGGCCGCAGCTCGCCGAAGCGGTCGACGGCGTCAACTCCGCGCTCGCGCTGCTCCAGGACGCGGACGCTCACGCGCGCGTGGCGCGAGGCGCTGCAAGCGCGTCGCCGACGGCGAGCGGCTGCCCGGGCACGCTCGCCGGCCGCGCGACCCGGCTGCTGCACGACGCGGGCGAGCTCGACCCGGCGGCGCCGATGTCGCGCGCGCTCTCGCCGGGCGAGGACCCCGAGCGCGGCGCGCGCTGGATCGAGGGCTTCATCGGCACGTCCGGCCTCGTGCTCGTCCACGACCCCGAGCTGCTCGCGGTGCTCGACGGCTGGGTCGCACGCGTGCCCGCCGGACGCCTTCACCAACGTCCTCCCGCTGCTGCGCCGCGCCTTCTCGGTGCTCCCCGCGGGCGAGCGCCGCCGCCTCGGCGAGCGCCTCCGCCAACACGAAAGGGACAGACCCCTTGCTGCGACTGTATCGACGCCGAGCGCGCGCGGCCGGCGCTGGAGACCGTCGCGAGGCTGCTCGGTGGCTGAGGAACGGCTGCGCCGGTGGCGGCTCGTGCTCGGCGGGGAGGACGCCGAGGGGACAGGCGTGCGACCTCGGGCGCGAGGACCGCGGGATCGACGGTGCGCTCGACGCGGTCTACGGCGAGCGCGGGCAGCGACCTGGGCGGCTCGGCGCCGACCGTCGCGCGCTGGCTCGGCGAGCTGCGCAGCCACTTCCCGAGCGGGGTCGTGCGGGTCGTGCAGCAGGACGCGATCGACCGGCTCGGGCTGCACCGGCTGCTGCTCGAGCCCGAGGTGCTGGAGAACGTCACGCCCGACGTGCACCTCGCGGCGACGCTGATGAGCCTGCGCGACGCGCTGCCCGAGGCCAGCCGGCAGGTCGCGCGCCGGGTGGTCCGGCAGGTCGTGGAGGACATCGAGCGGCGGCTCTCGGCGCGCACGCGCGCGGCCGCGAAGGGCGCGCTGGACCGCAGCTCGCGCACCAGCCGGCCCGAAGCCCGAACGAGATCGACTGGGACCGCACGATCCGGGCCAACCTGCGCCACTACCAGCCCGAGCACAAGACGGTCATCCCCGAGCGGCTCGTCGGCCACGGGCGCCGCAAGCGCTCGCTGGCGGCCGAGCTGATCCTGTGCCTGGACCAGAGCGGGAGCATGGCCGCCTCGGTCGTCCACGCCGGCGTGCTCGGCGCGTCGCTCGCCAGCCTGCCGACGCTGCAGACGCGCGTGATCGCCTTCGACACGTCGGTCGTCGACCTCACCGACGAGCTCGGCGACCCGGTCGACGTCCTGTTCGGCATCCAGCTCGGCGGCGGGACCGACATCGACCAGGCGCTCGGCTACTGCCAGACGCTCGTCGCCCAGCCCCGCCAAGACGGTGCTGATCCTGCTCACCGACCTCTACGAGGGCGGCGACGAGGACTCGATGCTGCGCCGCGCGGCGAGCCTGATCCGCTCCGGCGTGCGGCTGATCGTCCTGCTCGCGCTCTCCGACGACGGCGCGCCCGGCTACGACCACGAGCTGGCGGCGCGAGGTCGCCGCGCTCGGCGCGCCCGTCTTCGCCTGCACGCCGGACCGTTCCCGGACATGCTCGCCGCCGCGCTCGAGGGCCGCGACGTCGACCGCCTGGGCCGCCGACGAGGGCATCGCGGTGGCGTAGACTCCGCGGCCACGGCGGCCGCTCGCGCCGAACCTCCAACCGGTGAGCCCCAGCCTCGCCGCCCGCCGGAGGCAAAGGGAGGCCTGGACCTCTCGAGCGGGAGGCATCGTCGTACGACCGCCGGCCCGCGGCGGCCGCTGGGGAGCGCCGAGGGCCCGGAGGACGACGATGACCAGCAACGCCGACTTCAAGCGCCGCGTGCGCGAGCGGATGGAACGCACGGGGGAGTCCTACGCGACCGCCCGCGCGCAGCTGCTGCCGCACGGCACGCTGCACGTCACCAACGGGGACATCACCGTGGAGCTGCTCGAGCAGAGCGGGATCGCCGAGCCGATCCTGGCCTGGCGCGACGCGCTGCACGAGGGTCCGGTCGTCGACGGCCCGGACCGGGTGCGACTGCGCGCCGAGTTCCTCGGCGCGCGACGCGCGCGAGTTCGAGGCGCGCGACCGCACGCTCGACGCCCACGCGGGCGACTTCGTGCTGTGGTTCGAGGCCGATCTCTACGACCAGCTCCAGATCGCCGAGATCCTCACGCGGCTGCAGGGCCGGCGACGTCGTGCTGCGCCAGATCGGCGAGCACGTCGGGATCTCGCACTTCGGCGGCCTCGGCGAGCTCACGCCCGAGCAGCTGCGCGAGCTCCCCGAGACGCCGCTCAGCACGGCGGCGCTGGCACTTGGCGCGCAGGCCTGGGACGCGCTCACGGCGCCCGAGCCGAGCGGCCTGCTCGCGCTCCCGCGCTCGTCCGAGCTGCGCTTCATGGCCGAGGCCTTCACGCGGCTCGCGCAGGAGTACCCGTGGCGTCGCGACGGGCTCTCGCTCTCGGAGCGGCGCCTGCTGGCGAGCACGCCGGGCACCAAGCACGAGCTGTTCGGGCGCGCCTGGCGCAAGGAGGCGCGCCCGTTCATGGGCGACGACTTCGCGTTCGCCGCGATCGACCGGCTCGCACCGCTGCTGCGCCGCGATGGGGAGCGCTACAGCCTCAACGTGGACGGCGAGCGCGTGCTCGCCGGCGAGGCCGACTTCGTCGAGCGCTACGGCATCGACCGCTGGATCGGCGGGGTCCATCTGACCGGGCACGACGTCCGCTGGCGCTGGGACGAGGCCACGGAGACCCTGGTGTAGGGTCGGCGCCATGTTCAGCGCGATCGGTCGGATGGTGGTGGGCGTCTCCGACCAGGACGAGGCGCTCGCGTTCTATCGCGACGTGCTGGGCTTCGAGGTGCTGCACGACGAGGACACCGAGGGCTTGCGCTACCTGCACGTCGGCCTCCCCGGCCAGCCCGGCACCGGCCTGTGGCTGATGCCCGGCACCTGCGAGGCCGACCGCCCGCTGCTCGTGCTCCACACCGACGATCTCGACCGCGTCGATGCCGCGCTGCGGGCGCGCGGCGTCGAGACCTTTGCCCGCAACGCGACGTCGCTGCACTTCTGCGACGTCGCGGGCAACGTCATCGTGGCGGCGGTGCCGTAGCGGCACGGCGCTGCGCGGCCTCGGCGCGCAACCGCTCGTGCTCGACCGCGCGCTTGAGCTGGGTCAGCGTGCGCTTGACGTTGCCGCGCACGATCGGCGCCGCGAGCTGCTCGGCGAGCCAGGCCGAGATCCCGCCCCCGGCGATCCCGAACTGGACCCGCAGCTCGACCCGCGTCAGCTCGCCGCGTGCGCGCAGCCGCCAGCGCCCGCGCTGGTCGATGCCCGTGACCGAGTGCCACGCCAGGTCGCACTCGGGCTGGAACTCGACCACCTCGATCAGCCCGCCGACCTCGGCCGAGGCGACCCGCATCAGCATCCGGTAGCGCGCCCCGAGCCCGGAGCGCGGCCCGCCGACGCACTCCCAGCGCGTGATGCCGGCGAAGAAGTCGAGCACCCGCGTGGGGTCTGAGATCTGCTCCCACACGATCGCCGGCGGCGCCAGCACGTCGACGTGCTCGGCGATCCTCATCCCAGCACCGGGAAGCGGCGCTCCGCGGCCAGCGCCTCGAGCGTCTCCTGCATCAGCCGCAGGACGTGCTCGTAGACCTCGTCGACGTCGGGCTCGTCGCCGAACTCCTCGCGCAGGTGGATCGGCGGCAGCGCCTCGACCGTGATCTTGGCCGGCAGCGGCAGGTGGCCGAGCAGGTCGCCGACGTTCACGCCCCAGGGGATCGCGAGCGACAGCGGCAGGACCTTCAGGCGGAACAGGCGGTCGAGCCCGAGCGCGCGCGCGAGGTGCTCGCCGCGCGAGAGGAACAGCGCGGTCTCCTGCCCGCCGACGGCGACGACCGGGACGATCGGCACGTCCTGCTCGATCGCGAGCCGGATGAAGCCCTGGCGGCCGCCGAAGTCCACGCGGTGGCGCTCCCACGACGGGCGGTGGACCTCGGAGTCGCCGCCGGGATAGACGAGCACGGCGGCGCCGGCGTCCAGCGCGCGGCGCGCGTTCTCGTGCGAGGCCGCGACCGTCCCGTACTTGCGCAGGAACCGCAGGCCCGGGTTCGAGAGCACGAGGTTGTGCGCGAGTTGGTGGAAGCCGCGCTCGACGCCGAAGTAGGTGCTGAAGGCGAGCGTGAAGACGATCGTGTCCGGGCTGAGGTTGCCGCCGGAGTGGTTGCCGACCAGCAGCACCGGGCCGTCCTCGGGCACGTTGCCGAGCCCGCGGACCTCGCCGCGGAACCACAGGCTCGAGATCAGCCACAGGCGCGGGAGCGACTCGCGGATGTAGTCGGGGTCGCGCTCGTCGAGGTCGGCGGGCGGGACGCGCAGGCGGATCATGCCGCCCGCACCGCCGGGCCGAGCGGGTCGACGCGGGCGAAGAAACGCTCGAGCAGCCCGTTGGTGCGCTTCGGGGCCTCGACCTGCGGCACGTGGCCGCAGCCTTCGAGCACGACCTGCTCGGCGCTCGGCAGCCAGCGCTCGACGTGGTGGCGGAAGCGCTCCGGGATCAGCCGGTCGTGCGACGCCCACACGAACAGCGCGGGCGGCTGCAGCGTGGACAGCCGCGGATAGAAGCCGTTGCGCCCGAACGGCGTCTCGAGGTAGATCGCGCGGGCGCTCGAGATGAACGCGAGCCGCGCGCCGGGCGAGCGGTAGATGCGCTCGAACTCGTCGATCACGATGTCGGCGACGCTCGGGTCGACGAGGTCGCGGTCCGCGAACAGCGACCAGAACGTGTGCTCGACGCGGTCGCGGCCGAGCGAGTGCGGCAGCATCCCGAACTCGGGGCGCGCGAAGCGCACGAGCCAGTGCCAGTCGCGCCGCACGAAGGCCACGGCCGGGCTCAGCAGCGCGATCCCGCCGACGCGGTCGGGGCGCTCGAGGCCGACCTCGATCGCCACGCGCCCGCCCATGCTGTTGCCGACCAGGTGGGCGCGCTCGATCCCCAGCGCGTCCATCGTGCCGATCACCGCTTTGGCGGCGTAGGTCGCGCCGTAGGGCGCGGTGGCGGGCTTGGAGGAGCCGCCGAAGCCGGGCAGGTCGAGCGCGTGGACGGTGTAGCGCCGGCTGAGCGCGGCGGCGGTGTCGAAGAAGCTCGACTTCGTGGCGCCGAGGCCGTGCAGCAGCAGCATGTCCGGTCCCTCGCCCATGGTCAGCGTCGAGATCTTCAGCTTGCCGACCGGGACGTGGTGGATCTTCAGCAGCGGCGGGCGGCCGCTGGGGAGCCGGAACAGGCCTTCGAAGCCGACCGCGAGGTCGAGGTCGCCGCGCGCGTACAGGCGGCGCTGGGAGAACGCCTCGACGCCGGAGAGCTCGCCTTCGCGCAGCTGGAGCCAGGTCTCGGCGTCGGTGCCGATGACGACGTCGGGCGTGCGCCTGCGACGCGCCGGCGCGCACGCGCGCGCCGATCGCCGTGCAGCGGACCTCCCAGCTGCGGCCGATGTCGCCGAGCCGCACGTGGTAGGTGGCGTCGAAGCCCGGCGCCGGCTCCGAGATAGCGGGCCGGCAGCGAGCGGAAGGCCGTCAGCGACTCGAGCCGAAAGGTCCTGCATCGCGCGCCAACCTACCCTGCGGCGGGTGGGTACGCTCCGGTCCGTGCCCGACGTCACGCTCTACGACACCCGCACCCGCTCCCTGCAGCCGTTCTCGCCCGCGCGACCCCGCGAAGGTGGGGATCTACGCCTGCGGGCCGACGGTCTACGGGCGCGTGCACGTCGGCAACGCGCGGCCCTTCATCGTCTTCTCGCAGCTCAAGCGCTTCCTCGAGCACGAGGGCTACGGCGTGACGCTGGTCGGCAACATCACCGACATCAACGACAAGATCTACGACGCCGCGCGCGAAGGCCGGGCGGCCGTCGGCGGAGCTCGCGGCGGAGATGGCGCAGCTGGTACATCGAGGACACCGACCGGCTCGGGCTCGGGCGCCCGGACGCCGAGCCGTACGCCACCGAGTACGTCGGGCAGATCGTCGAGCTGATCGCAGCGGCTGATCGAGGGCGGCAGCGCCTACGCGTGCGCGGGCGACGTCTACTTCCGCGTGCGCACGCTCGCCGCACTACGGCGAGCTGTCGCGGCGCGACGTCGACCAGATGGACCAGGGCGAGGGCGTCGAGGGCGCGGACCTCAAGGAGGACCCGCTGGACTTCGCGCTCTGGAAGGCGTGGAAGGAGGGCGAGGACACCTCCTGGGACGCGCCCTGGGGCCGCGGCCGGCCGGGCTGGCACATCGAGTGCTCGGCGATGGCCGAGGCGCTGCTGGGCGTCGAGTTCGACATCCACGGCGGCGGCGTCGACCTCGTCTTCCCGCACCACGAGAACGAGGCCGCGCAGACGTTCGCCGCCCGCGGCAAGCCGCTGGCGCGGATCTGGATGCACAACGGGATGCTCGAGCTGGCGGCGGAGAAGATGTCCAAGTCCGTCGGGCAACATCCGCGGGCTCGGCGAGGTGCTCGACGAGGTCGACGCCGAGGTCTTCGTGCTGTTCATGTCGACCGGGCACTACCGGCAGCCGCTGGCGTTCTCCGACGAGGCGCTGGAGGACGCGCGCCGCTCGGCCGCGCGCATCCGCGAGGCGGGGCGGCGGCTGCTCGCGGGCCCGTCGCCGGACGGCGCTGGCGCCGTACCGCGACGCGTTCTTCGCCGCGCTGCGCAACGACTTCAACACCGCCGAGGCGCTGGCCTCGCTGTACGGCTGGATCCGCGAGGCGAACCGCTCCGAGGAGGCCGTCGGCAACGCGCACCTGCGTCGAGATGCTCGACGTGCTCGGGCTTGATCGGGCTGCTGGCCGCCGAGGAGGGCGCGCCGCCGGAGGCGGTCGCGCTCGCCGAGCAGCGCGAGACGGCGCGCCGCGAGAAGGACTGGGCCGAGGCCGACCGCCTGCGCGACGAGCTGCGCGCGCTGGGCTGGGAGGTCCGCGACGGGCCCGACGGGCCCGAGCTGGTCCGAGCGACTCGATGAGCCCCGGGCGCGGAGCGCCGCCGGGCTGCGACGAGAGGACGATGGGCGTGAGCGCGGGTAACGGTGGTCGCGGCGGCGGCAAGCGCGGGGCGCGCGGGCCGGGGCGGCAATCCGCGGGCGCCCGGGCGGCAGCCGGGCGCGGCGGCGGCGCGGCCGCGGCGCGGGCCGGCGGCGGTCGCGGCGGCGGCCGCGCGGCGGCGGCCGCGGCGGCGGCGCGGCGCGGCGGCGGTCGGGCGGCGGCGGTCCGGCGCGCGGGCGCGGCAGCGGCGGTTCGCGCGGCGGCGGCGGCGGCCGGCGGCGAGGGCGCGTGGCGGCGGCGCGGCCGTGGCGGCGGGTCGGCGTCGGCGGCGAGGGCGCGGCGGCTCGGGCGCGGCGGCGGTTCGGGTACGGCGGCGAGGGGCGCGGCGGCTCGGGCGCGGCGGCGGTGCGGCGTATGGCGGCGAGGCGGCGTGGCGTGGCGGCGGCGCGGCGGCGACGGCGGCGCGGCGGTCGGCGGCGGCGGCGGCGGCGGTCGCGGTGGCGGCGCGGCGCGGGCGGCGGTCCGGCGTACAGCGGCGAGGGCGCGCGCGGTGGCGGCTCGCGGCGGCGAGGGCCGCGGCGGCGGTCCGGCGTTCGGCGGCGAGGGTCGCGCGGTCGGCGGCGGCGGGCCGGCGTTCGGCGGCGAGGGCCGTGGCGGGCGGCGCGCGCGGCGGGCGCGCCCGACTTCGCTCCGCCGGTGCCCGAGGGCGCGGTCACCGTCGCGGCGGATGGTCGTCTACGGGCGCAACCCCGTCCGCGAGGCGCTGCGCGGCAAGCGCAAGGTGCACCGGATCTGGGCGACGTCGCGCCGGACGAGTGGAGCGGCGCCAAGGTCACGATCGCGAGCGCGGAGGAGATCGAGGAGCGGGCCGAGACCGACGCCCATCAGGGCGTCTGCGCGCTCGTCGACCCGTACCCGTACGCGGACGCCGACGAGCTGCTGGCGACGACCGACCCGCTGCTGGTCGCGCTCGACGAGATCACCGACCCGCAGAACCTCGGGGCGATCGCGCGGACGGCGGAGGCCGCGGGCGCGACCGGGATCGATCATCCCCGAGCGGCGCAGCGCCGAGGTCACGCCCGCGGTCTGCAAGGCGTCGGCGGGCGCGGTCGAGCACCTGCCGATCGCGCGGGTCAAGAACCTCGCCGACTTCCTCGAGGAGGCCAAGGACGCCGGCTGCTGGGTCTACGGCGCGGCCGCCGGCGCGACCACGCGACTACGACCAGCCGGACTACACCGGCGGGGTCGTGATGGTGCTCGGAGCCGAGGGAAAAGGGCTGCGTCCGCGGGTCGCGTCGATGTGCGACGACCTCGTCTCGCTGCCCGCTGCGAGGACGCATCGAATCGCTCAACGTGAGCGCGACCGCGAGCGGTGCTGCTGTACGAGATGTTGCAGCAGCGGCTTGACACCTCGACATAAGCGTGCCAATCTCGCCGCACATAAACGTGAGCTTGAGGGTAAGCGATGACCCTCAAGCTCTCGGTCATTCTCGGCGCCGCGGGAGGTGTGCGTCACAAGCGATTCAGCCCTGGAAATGGGCTGGAAAGGGCATGCGCTCGTGGCCAGACTTGTCACCAACAAAGTCTCAAGCTCAGGTTCAGCTTGATGATGGATACCTCCTCGCGCTGGCCCGTCAGGGCAGTCCGATGACGCCTACGACCGGCTCGTCCGGCGTTATGCGTCCTTCGTGCGCCTGAAGGCGTCGTCGTACTTCCTCGTCGGCGGCGACGGCGAGGACCTCGTGCAGGAAGGGCTGGTCGGCCTCTACAAGGCGATCCGCGATTTCCGGCCCGACCGCGAGTCGAGCTTCCGCAACTTCGCGGAGCTGTGCATCACGCGCCAGATCATCACCGCGGTCAAGACCGCGACGCGCAACAAGCACACGCCGCTCAACGGCTACGTCTCGTTTCAGCGCGACGCCCGGCCGGCTCGAGCGACTCCGAGCCGAGCCTCGACGAGATGCTCCCGGGCTCGACCGTCCACGACCCGGTCAACCAGGTCATCTCCTCCGAGGAGCTGCGCTCGCTCGTCGCCTGCCTGTCGCACCGTCCTGTCCGAGCTCGAGTCGCGCGTCCTGAGCCTCTACCTCGACGGCTACTCCTACACGTCGATCGGCGAGCGGCTCGGCTGCGACTGCAAGACCGTCGACAACGCGCTCCAGCGCGTCAAGCGCAAGGTCGGCGCGCACCTCGCGTCGCGCGCGGTTCCAGCTCTAAGACGCGTGCCCCTCTGGCTCATCATCGTGCTCGTCGTCCTGCTGGTGCTGATCGTCGGCGGCACATCGCCCGCCAGCGCCAGCTCAAGCGCACCCGACCCGCGTTCGAGCGCCGGCTCGCGCAGGTCGACCACGACCTCGCCGTCGCCGCGGCGACCGACCGCGGCTGGGACCGCGAGCACCTCGAGACCGCCGCGCGCCGCGATCAGCGCCGAGCGCTACGGCGCCGAGCCCGAGGAGCTGACGCTCGTCGAGGTGATCGACAAGCCCGGGACCGAGGACGACCAGGCGGTCTTCGACGTCCGGGCCGGCGGCGACCGCCATCGGCTGGTCCTCGGTCGCCGCGACGGCGACTGGCGTGGCGACGTCGCCGAAGCTAGGCGGCTTTCGGCGGCAGCCGGCGCGGGCGCCGGTGCTCGACCGCGTCCAGCGCGGCGCGCACGTCGCTCGAAGTCGTCGGTCACGCTGCAGCGCCTCGACGTCGGACTCGTCGATGTTGCCCTCGCGCCAGCATCGTGTCCTCGAGCCAGTCGGTCAGCCCGCTCCAGTAGCCCGAGTCGAAGAGCACGATCGGGAAGTAGCGGATCTTCTCGGTCTGGCGCAGGGTCGCGGCCTCGAAGGCCTCGTCGAGCGTCCCGAACCCGCCCGGGAAGACGACGAACCCGCTCGCGTAGCGGACGAACATGACCTTGCGCGTGAAGAAGTAGTGGAAGGTGACGCCGACGTCGACGTACTCGTTCAGCGCCTGCTCGTGCGGGAGCTCGATCCCGAGCCCGACGCTGATCGCCCCCGCCTCCTTCGCGCCGCGGTTGGCGGCCTCCATGATCCCCGGCCCGCCGCCGGTGATGATCGCGTAGCCCTCCTCGCCCAGCTGGCGCGCGAGCCGTCGCGCCGCCTCGTAGCGGGGATGGTCGCGCGGCGTGCGGGCGGAGCCGAAGATCGAGACCGCCTTGCCGACGTGCGAGAGGGCGCGGAAGCCGGCGCGCAGCTCGTCCTGGACGCGCAGCAGGCGCTGCGCGTCCGAGTACTCGCAGAGGATCGCGGTGGTCTCGGCCTCGAGCAGCTCCTCGTCGTCCGAGGTGGGGGGTGGGGATGCGGTGGCTGGGTCAACACGCCAAGGGTAGGGCCGTCAGCGCGTTTCCACGCCCCTTGGCCGGACCTGCTGCCAGGCGAAGGCTCCGCAGAGGAGCAGGAGGCCGAGCCCGATCAGCGAGCCGACGCGGTACAGCGACGTCAGCGACGCCAGGTCGTAGAGGAAGACCTTGGTCGCCGTCACCGCCAGCAGCGCGAGCGCGCCGCGGCGCAGCGCCGCGGTCGTCGGCCAGCAGGCCGCGGACGAGCGCGCCGACGCCCGCGACCGCCCACAGCACGCTCAGCGCGGTCTGGCCCGTCCTGGCCGCCGCCGGCCAGCGTCACGACCTCGACGCTCGCCAGGTAGAGCAGCACGAGCGCCGCGGCCGCCGAGCAGGATCGGCCGCATCTGCTCGTCGCCGAGCGGGACGCGGCTGACCGCCCAGCGCGGCGGCCGCGACCGCGAGCAGCGCGCCGGCGGCGGCGAGCGGGTCGGCGAGCCCGTCGAGCAGCGCGTGCGGCGGCGCGATCGTCACCAGCGCGTGGCCGAGCGCGATGGCGGCGAAGGCGACCGCGGCCCAGCCGGCGATCCGGTCGCCGTTGTGGCGGGCGAGCGTGGCGAGCCCGAGCGCCTGGGCGGCGAGCGTGACGGTCAGCGCGACGCCCTCGAGCGCGAGCCCGGTGAAGTGGGCGAGCGCGGCCAGCGCGAGCACGTCGAGCGCCGGCGCGCCAGCGCGGCGCCGGCGAGGCGCCCGCAGGTCCAGGCGACGACCGCGATGCGCGCCGGCGGCGGCCAGCGCGGCGTCGGAGGCGAACGGCCCGGCGAGCTCGGTCGGGCGGGCGTCGAACAGCAGGCCCTGGAAGACGGCGAGCGAGAGCTGGCCGGCGAGGCCGGCCAGCGCGAGGATGCGGTCGGCGGCCTGCGGGCGCCCGAGGATCAGGTCCGCGAGGCGCGACGTCGTGGCCCGGGCGGCGCGCGCCGAGCAGCGCCGGCGAACGGGAGCGCGGACAGGCCCCAGCCGATCACCAGCGGCAGCCCGGAGGCGATCGCGGCGAACGCGATGTTGGCCAGCACGATGCCGATCGCGAGCGCGATCAGCGCGAGCTCGCGCGAGATCCGCGGGACGCGCGTGGCGACGAGGCCGAGCGCGATGTGCGCGACCGCGAGCGCGGCCAGCCAGCGCTCGCCGTCGAGCGCGAAGTCCCAGCCCGCGAGCGCGAGGACGGCGGCGCCGAGCGCGAGCAGCGCGGCGGCGAGCCACGAGCGGGCGCGGGCGCGCCTCGGGCCGATCACGACGCGCGTGCAGGCCGCGGCGGTTGGCCTCGAGGCCGAGCGCCAGCGCGGCGGTCAGCGCGCCGAAGCCGGCGAGCGCGAGGTCGAGGTCGCCGCCGTCGGCACGAACCCGCCCACTGCAGGGTCGCGCGTGAAGAAGGCGAAGCCCGCGAGCATCGTCCAGCGCTGCCAGACGAGCACGGCGACGGTCGCGGCGTACGCGATCGGCGAGGAAGACGAGCTCGCGTGCCGTCGCCGAGCCGAGCGCGCCGGCGCCCAGAGCGCGCCGAGCAGGCCGAGCCAGCCCATCACCGGCGCGTGCCAGCGGATCGAGAGCGCGGTGGCGACGGCGCCGGCCGCGAACGCGCCGAGCAGCGCGACGTCGTCCGGGACGAGCTCGTAGACCGGTCCGGCGACGACGAGCGTGCCGAAGCTGCCGGCGATCCCGACCGCCGCCGCGGCCAGCGCGGCCTCGTAGCGGCCGCGCGTGCTCGCGCAGCCAGACGCCGGCGCCGAGCAGGCCGAGCGAGAGGACGCGCGGCCAGCGCGGTGCGCGCGCCCTCGCCGATCCAGCCGCGCGAGACCGCGATCGTGAGCAGGAACGCGAGGCCGGCGAGGACGGCGACGCCGCCGAGCCAGGCCAGCACGCTGCCGCCGAGGAAGTCCTCGAGGTCGCGCTTGGGCCGGGGCGTGGGGCGAAGCGCCGCGCGGCGCGCGCGGGCGTGGCGAAGCGCGTGACGGGGCGGCGCCGAGAGTCGCGCGGCAGCGCGCCGAGCGGCGGCGCGAGTGGCGGCGCGCCAGGCGGCGTCGGCGGCGCCGAGGGTGGCGACGCGGCGCCGAGGCGCGCGAAGCGCCGCCGCTCGACGCGGCGCCGGCGGCGGCTCGTGCGGCCGTGCGAGCGCCGATCGGCCGGGCCGCGTGCGGCGGCGTGGCGGCACTCGCCGGGCGCGGCGCCGCGTCCCAGGGGTTCATCGCCCAGTGCTCCAACGCGCTCATCCGTGCTTCGAGTGCGGTGAGCCGGTCCTCAACCATGCTTCGCTCCCTTTGTTGACCAGCGGTCGATACGCACCGATACGTCGAACGCGCGGAGACGGTTACACGCTTATCGACCGATGGTCAGATGACTGTCGACCGTCGGTCGATGCGGCCGATGGCCTACACGCGACTCGACGTCGACGAACGCCGCCGCCGGCTGCTCGAGCTCGGCGCGGACCTGTTCACGCGCTTCGCCTACGACGAGCTGTCGATGGCGCGGATCGCCAAGGAGGCCGGGATCTCGAAGGCGCTGCTCTACCACTACTTCCCCTCCAAGGAGGCGTACTTCGTCGCCACGCTGGAGGAGAAGGCGGCGGAGCTGCGAGGCGCGCACGCAGCCCGACCCGTCGCTGCCGCCGTTCGAGCAGCTGTCGGGCTCGCTCGACGCCTATCTGGGCTGGGTCGAGGAGAACGCGAGCAGCTTCGACAAGATGATCCGCTCCTCGGGCGCGGTGCCCGAGGTGCGGGCGCTGCTCGACCGCGTGCGCGCGGACACGGTCAAGCGGATCACGCGAAGGGCTGAGCCCCGAGGCGGCCGCCGTCACCCGTCCTGCGCACGGCCGTGCGCGGCTGGCTCGGCTTCATGGACGGCGCGTGCCTGGACTGGGTCGAGCACCGCGACGTCGATCGCGAGGTGCTGCACGGACTGCTGCTCAGCACCCTGATGGGCGCCGTGCTCGCCGCCGGCGAGGCTACGGACGAGCTGATCTCTTCGAGTCGACGACGAAGACGAGCGTCTCGTTCGGGCCGATCGGGCCCGGCCGGTCGGCGCCGTAGGCGAGGTCGGGCGGGATCGTCAGCACGCGCCGGCCGCCGGCCTGCATGCCCTCGACGCCCTGGTCCCAGCCCGGGATGACCATGCCCGGCCGAGCGGGAACTCGAACGGCTCGCCGCCGCGGTCCCACGACGCGTCGAACTTCTTGCCGTCCTTGTAGAGCACGCCGACGTACTGGACGGCGACGGTCTGCCCGGCCGTCGGCCTTCGGGCCCTTGCCCTTCTCGATGTCCTCGATCACGAGCTCGGTCGGCGGCGTGCCGCCCTCGGGCACCTCGATCTCGGGCTTCTCGCCGAGCCTTGCCGGTGACCTTCACGCCGGAGTCGCCGGACGGGGCGGCCTCGGCGGCGTCTCGGTGGGGGCCTCGGTCGGCGCCTCGGTGGCGACCTCGGTCGGCGTCGGCGGCGGTCTCCTCGTCGGAGGACGACGAGTCGTCACCGCACGCCGCGAAGGCCAGCGTGGCGAGCAGCAGTGGGCAGGATCAGGAGTTGGTTCGGCGCATGGCGGTCGGCAAGGGTAGCCCGTCCGACGCGCCGTCCGACTGGCGACAGCGCTGAGGAGGTCAGACGGCACCTGGCAGGTGCAACGTGCCGGCAGGCGAGCCCCCCCGCTCAGGCGGGCGGACGCGGCGGCCGGAGGCGAGGGCCGCTCCGGAGCCGAGCCGACGAGCGGTGCAGAGCGGAAGCGATCGCGCGGCTCCATCGTCGTCAGACAGCGCGGGCACTGATCGCCGCGCAGATACGTCGCCGTCGCCGGCACGGTCAGCTTGCAGTCCGGGCACTGCATGTAGGCCATGGAGTCCTCCGGGATCGGCTGGGGGGCCGGCCGCGGACCATAACCGGTTTGTCCGCGCCTGGACAAACCTCAGCGATCGGTGCCGAAGATGCGATCTCCCGCGTCGCCCAGGCCAGGCCTGATGTAGCCGTTATCGTCCAGTTCCCGGTCGATCGTGGCGGTCGTGATCGTGACGTCCGGGTGCGCGGCCAGCAGCGCCCGCACGCCCTCGGGCGCCGCGACCAGGCAGACGAAATGGAGCCGCTCCGCGCCCGCGCGCTTGAGCCGCGCGATCGCCTGCACGCCCGAGCCGCCGGTGGCCAGCATCGGGTCGACGACGAAGACCTCGGCGTCCTCGACGCCCGACGGGATGTTCTCGTAGTAGCCGACCGGCCGCAGCGCCTCCTCGTCGCGGTACATGCCGAGATGCCCGACGCGCGCCTCCGGCACCAGCCGCAGGAAGCCGTCGACGAGCCCGAGCCCGGCGCGCAGGATCGCGACGACGAAGACCTCGTCGGCGAGCCGCACGCCGGCGGTCTGCCTCCAGCGGCGTCTCGACCGTCACGTCGGCGCCGCGCAGCCCGCGCATCGCCTCGTAGCCGAGGATCAGCGCCGCGTCGGTCATCGTCTCGCGGAACACGCGGTGCGGCGTGTCCTTGTCGCGCAGGATCGACAGCAGCCGCCGCAGCAGCACGTGATCGACGACCGTCACCCCATCCATGCCGCGCAACGTACTAGTGTCGGCAGCATGGCCGCGCCGCGCCGCAACATCGAGCTCAAGGCGTCGGACCCGGACCCCGAGCGCTCGCTGGCCGTCGTGCTCGGTCTCGGCGCCCGCGATCGCGGGCTCCTGCGCCAGCGCGACACCTACTTCCGCGTCACCTCGGGACGCCTGAAGCTGCGCGAGGAGGACCCGGGCGGCGCGATGCTGATCCAGTACGACCGCGTCGACGCCGACGAGGCGCGCGAGAGCCGCTACCGGCTGATCCCCGTCGACGACCCGGCGACGCTCAAGGCGGCGCTGGAGGCGAGCCTCGGCACGCTCGCGGTGGTCGAGAAGGAACGCCACCTGCTGCTGTGGCAGAACGTCCGCATCCACCTCGACCGCGTCAAGGACCTCGGCAACTTCGTCGAGCTCGAGGGCGTCGCGACCGCGGACTCCGACCTCGCGCGAGGAGCTCGACAGCGTCACCCGGCTCACCGAGGCGCTCGGCGATCCCGCCCGAGCGGATCCTGCGCAACTCCTACTCCGACCAGGTCGTCGGCTCCGAGCGCGCTGGTCGACGGCCGCCCGCGCGGTGATGGAGCGCGCCCACGCGCCCTACAGCCGCTTCCGCGTCGGCGCCGCGCTGCGCGCCGAGGACGGCTCGATCCACGTCGGCGCCAACGTCGAGAACGCCGCCTACCCGCAGGGCCAGTGCGCGGAGGCGTCGGCGATCGGCGCGCTGGTCGCGGCCGGGCTGCAAGCAGATCACCGAGGTCGCGGTGATCTCCGACGGCGAGGAGTTCTGCGTGCCGTGCGGCGGCTGCCGCCAGCGGCTGCGCGAGTTCATCGTCCCCGGCGCCGAGATCCACCTCTGCGTCGATCAGCGGCGCGCGCCAGACGACGACGCTGGAGGCGCTGCTCCCGCGCTCCTTCGGCCCGGAGTTCCTGCCGCGAGTGATCGACGGCTTCGCCCCGCGCCTGGGCATCGTGCTCGGCTCCGGCCTGGGCGGGATCGCCGACGCGCTCGCAGAACGCCACGCGCTTCCCCTACGCCGAGCTCGAGGGCTTCCCGCAGCCGACGGTCGCAAGGCCACGGCGGCACGCTGCACTTCGGCGAGCTCAGCGGCCTGCCGGTCGCGGTCTTCCAGGGCCGCAAGCACATCTACGAGGGCGGCGACCCGGGCGCGATGCGCGTCCCGATCCGCACGCTCAAGCAGCTCGGCGCGGACGCGCTGCTGGTCACCAACGCGGCGGGCAGCCTGCGCGCCGAGGTCGGCCCGGGCCGCCTGATGGCGATCACCGACCACATCAACCTGCTCGGCGTCAACCCGCTCACCGGCCCCAACGACGACGCGGTCGGCCCGCGCTTCCCGAGCCTGCGCGACGCCTACGACCCGGAGCTGCGCTACCGCCTGCAGACGCGGCGCGGGCGCGCTGCGATCGACCTCGCCGAGGGCGTCTACCTGGCCACCGCCGGCCCGATCGTTCGAGACCCCGGCCGAGATCCGCGCTGTTCCGCACGCTCGGCGCCGACGCCGTCGGGATGTCTACCGTGCCCGAGGTGATCCTCGCCCGTCACGCCGGGCTGCGCGTCGCCGCGGTCTCGGCGATCACGAACCTCGCCGAGGGCATGGGCGGCGAGGAGCTCTCGCACGAGCAGACGCTGCGCAACGCCGAGGTCGCGGCGCGCGACCTCGTGCGGCTCGTCCAGCGATTCGCGGAGGACTATTGACGTGCTCGCCCCCGAGGTCATCCGGCAGAAGCGCGACGGCGCGACGCTGACGCAGCGAGGAGATCGACTTCCTGGTCGCCGGCATCACCGACGGCGGGCTGTCGGACGCGCAGGTCGGCGCGCTCGCGATGGCGTTCTTCCTGCGCGGGCCTGGAGGCCGACGAGCGGATCGCGCTCACGCAGCGCGATGCGCGACTCCGGCACCGTGCTCGAGTGGGACCTCGACCGCCCGGTGCTGGACAAGCACTCGACCGGCGGCGTCGGCGACAAGGTCTCGCTGATCCTCGCCCCGGTGCTCGCCGCCTGCGGCGCCGCGGTGCCGATGATCTCCGGCCGCGGCCTCGGCCACACCGGCGGCACGCTCGACAAGCTCGACACATCCCCGGCTACACGTCGACGCCCGCGACCGAGGTGATCAAGCGCGTGGTGCGCCGAGACCGGCTGCGCGATCGTCGGCCAGACCGCCGACCTCGCGCCCGCCGACCGCCGCCTGTACGCCGTCCGCGACGCCACCGGCACGGTCGAGTCGATCCCGCTGATCGTGGCCTCGATCCTGTCCAAGAAGCTGGCCGAGGGCCTCGACGCGCTGGTGCTCGACGTCAAGACCGGCTCGGGCGCGTTCATGGCCGCCCGCGAGGACGCGCAGAAGCTGGCCGAGGCGCTGGTCGAGGTCGCCACGCGGCGCCGGGCTGGACACGGTCGCGCTGATCACCGACATGGACGAGGTGCTGGGGACGACCGCGGGCAACGCGCTCGAGGTGCGCGAGTCGGTCGACCACCTGACCGGCGCGCGCGCGCGAGCCGCGCCTGCACGAGGTGACGGTCGCGCTCGCGGCCGCCGCGCTCGTCCAGTCGCGGCTCGCGCCCGACGAGCGAGGCCGCGCGCGCGCAGGTCGAGCGCTCGCTCGACGACGGCAGCGCCGCCGAGCGCTTCGGCGCGATGGTCAGCCGCGCTCGGCGGGCCCGACGCGACTTCGTCGAGAACCCGGCGCTGCCGGCGGCCTCGGTGACCCGCCCGGTGGCGCCCGAGCGCCCGGGCTACGTCGAGCGCGTCGACGCGCGCGCCGTCGGGCTCGTCGTCACCGCCCTGGGCGGCAACCGCCGGCGCGAGGACGACCAGATCGACTACGGCGTCGGGCCTGAGCAGGATCGCCCCGATCGGCGCCGAGGTCGGCCCGGACCGCCCGCTGGCGATCGTCCACGCGCGCGGCGACGCGAGCGCGACCGAGGCCGCCACCGCGCTGCTGTCCGCCGTCCACGTGAGCGACGGAGCCGCCGGCGCGAGCGGCGCGTGCTGCTGGGCCGCGTATGACGCTCCGCTGGCCGAGCTGCACGTCCACCTCGAGGGCACGGTCCCGCCCGCGCTGATCCAGACGCTCGCCGACCGCAACGGGCTGAGGGTCCCCGACGGGCGTGTTCGCCGCGCCCGACCGCTTCCAGTGGGTCGACTTCCTCGACTTCCTGCGCACCTACGACCTCGCGGCGAGCGTGATCCGCACGCGCCGAGGACTACCGCGACATCACGTACGAGTACCTGATGGGCTGCGCCGCCGAGGGCGCGATCTACGTCGAGCTGATCGTCTCGCCCGACCACGCGGCCTCGGTCGGGCTGTCCGACGCCGACCACTACGGCGGGATCGCGGCCGGGATCGACGACGCGCGGCGCGACGCGGGCATCGAGGCGCCGGATGCTCGTCGACCGCGATCCGCAACTTCGGCGTCGAGGCCGCGGTCGACATCGCGCGGCCGCGAGCACCATCCCTACGTCGTCGGCTTCAACCTCGCCGGCGACGAGGCGGGCTATCCGGCCTCGCTGTTCCGCGAGGCCTACGCGATCGCGGCCGGCGCCGGCCTCGGCTGCACCTGCCACGCCGGCGAGCACGACGGCGCGGAGTCGGTGCGCCAGGCGCTCGACGCTGCCCGGCCTCACCCGCATCTCGCACGGCGTGCGGGCGATCGAGGACCCGCGGCTGGTCGAGCGAGATCGCCGAGCGCGGGATCGTGCTCGAGGTCTGCCCGACCTCGAACGTCGCCACCGGCGTGTTCGAGAGCTACGACGCCCACCCTCTGGGGACGCTTCACGAAGCCGGTGTGAAGCTCACGTTGGGTTCTGACGATCCTCCCTATTTCGGCGCTACGATCGGCGGCGAATACGCCGTGGCGCGCGAGCGCTTCGGCTTCGAGGAGGGTGAGTTGAAGGCGATCACGCGGACGGCAGTCCAGGGGTCCTTCGCGGACGATGCGGTGAAGCGAGCCCTGCTCAATCGAATTACTGCCTCAAGCGACCGACGCAGCGAATAGGCTCGCGCCGGTCGCGTTCCACGACAAAGGAGTTGCGGCCGTGCGCCGACCTCTTCATCTACTCGCTCTGCTGCTCCTGGTGGCGTCCTGCTCGGTAATCACGGCCTGCGGTCGACGACGAGGAGCTCCATCGCGGCGGTGGTACAGCCAGCTCGAAGAGCACCCCCGCGGCCAAGAAGATCAAGGTCGGTCTGGTCACCGACATCGGCGGCCTCAACGACCGCTCGTTCAACCAGCTGGCGAACGAGGGCCTCGAGCGCTCGAAGTCCGAGCTCGGCGTCGAGGGTCGCGTGCTGATCTCCGCGAAGAACTCGGACTACGTGCCGAACCTGTCGACGCTGGCCCAGCAGAAGTACGACCTCGTGATCGGCGTCGGCTTCCTGATGGCCGAGGCGATGAACACCGTCGCCGTCGAAGTTCCCGGACACGAAGTTCGCGATCATCGACGTCAGACGCGACGCGGCATGAAGACCAAGCCGACGAACGTCGACGGGCCTGCTGTTCAAGGAGCAGGAGGCGGGCTACCTCGCCGGCTACGTCGCCGGGCTCTACGCCAAGGACGAGGGCAAGGACACGATCAGCTCCGTCGGCGGCGAGAAGATCCCGCCGGTCGACGCACTACATCGCCGGCTACCAGGCCGGGCGCCAAGGCGGCCATCCCGGAGATCAAGACGCTCAACGGGTACTCGCAGGACTTCGTCGACCAGGCGAAGTGCAAGGAGCTCGGCGCTCAACCAGATCGCCGAGGGCTCGGTGGTCGTCTTCCAGGTCGCCGGCCAGTGCGGCCTCGGCGCGCTCGACGCGGCCAAGGAGAAGAGCATGCAGGGCGTCGGCGTCGACGCCGACCAGGGCTACCTCGGCGAGCACATCATCACCTCGGCGCAGAAGAAGGTCGACGTCGCGGTCGAGACCGCGGTCAAGAGCGTCCAGGACGACTCCTACAAGGGCGGCGCCAACGTGATCTTCGACCTCAAGAACGAGCGGCGTCGGCCTCGGCGCGCTCGGCCCGGCGGGCACGAAGTACGAGGCGCAGGCCGACCGAGATCGCCGAGCAAGATCAAGAGCGGCGAGATCACCGACATCCCCGACACGGTCGAAGTAGCGGTGGCCGACGCGCCCGCGCTCGAACTCCGCCGGATCACGAAGCGATTCGGCACGCTCGTCGCGAACGACGCGGTGACTTCGAGCTGCGCCGTGGAGAGATCCACGCGCTGCTCGGGGAGAACGGCGCGGGCAAGTCGACCCTGATGAACGTCCTCTACGGGCTCCACCAGCCCGACGAGGGCGAGATCCTGCTGGGCGGGGAGGCGGTCACGATCGACTCCCCGCGCCGGGCCATCGCGCTCGGCATCGGCATGGTGCACCAGCACTTCATGCTCGTCCCGGTGATGACCGTGGCCGAGAACCTGGTGCTCGGCGCCGAGCCGCGCAGCGGCCCGCTGCTGGACTACAAGACCGCCGTGGCGCGAGGTGCGCGAGCTCTCGCAGCGCTACGGCCTGGCGGTCGACCCCGAGGCGCGCGTCGAGGACCTCGGCGTCGGCGCCCAGCAGCGCGTCGAGATCCTGCGCGCGCTGTTCCGCGGCGCGAAGGTGCTCGTGCTCGACGAGCCGACCGCGGTGCTGACCGCGCAGGAGGCGCAGGACCTGTTCAAGGTCCTGCGCACGCTGACCGAGCAGGGCACGTCGGTCGTCTTCATCTCGCACAAGCTCAACGAGGTGCTCGACATCGCCGACCGCGTGACCGTCCTGCGGCGCGGCGAGATGGTCGACACCGTGCCGACCGAGGGCGCGACCGAGCGCTCGCTGGCGCGGCTGATGGTCGGCCGCGACGTGCTGCTGCGGGTCGAGAAGCCCGAGCACAAGCCGGGCGAGCCGCTGCTCGAGGTCGACGGGCTCTCGGCGCGTGACGACCGCGGGCTGCCCGCGGTGCGCGGCGTCTCGTTCGACGTGCGCGCGGGCGAGATCGTCGGCATCGCCGGCGTCGACGCCAACGGCCAGAGCGAGCTGATCGAGGCGATCATGGGGCTGCGCAAGCCCGACGACGGCTCGGTGCGCGTCGCCGGACGCGACGTCACCCGCGCTCGGGCCGCGCGACACGCTCGCCGCCGGCGTCAGCCACATCGCCGAGGACCGCCACCGGCGCGGGCTCGTGCTCGAGTTCGACCTGGCCGAGAACATCGGCCTGCGCTCCTACCGCGAGCATGTCGAAGTTCGGCTGGCTGTCGCCGCGCAAGCTGGCGGCGCGCGCCCGCGGGCTGCTGCGCGAGTTCGACGTCCGCGGCGGCGACGCCGGTACGCGCGCGGGCTCGCTCTCGGGCGGCAACCAGCAGAAGGTCGTGATCGCCCGCGAGCTGAACGCCGACCCGCAGGTGATCATCGCCGCGCAGCCGACGCGCGGGCTGGACGTCGGCGCGATCGAGTTCGTGCACCGGCGGCTGGTCGAGGAGCGCGACGCGGGCCGCGGCGTGCTGCTCGTCTCGCTCGAGCTCGAGGAGATCCGCTCGCTCAGCGATCGCGTGCTCGTGATCTACGAGGGCGAGATCGTGACCGAGTTGCCGCCGGAGTCCTCCGAGGAGGACTTCGGCGTGGCCATGACAGGCGGCCAGGTAACCGCGAAGTGACTGAGCGCCGGCAAGCGGTGCGCGAGTGACCGAGCGCGGATACCGGGCATTCCGGATGTGGCGCCGTGAGCACGGCGCCTGACGACGAGCTGCCGCCCGACGCCACCGTCGCGGCCAGGCTCTCGACGTACGTGCGCGGCGGCGGCGTCATCACGCCGCTGATCACGGTCTTCATCGCCTTCCTGTTCGGCGGGCTCGTGGTCCTCGCCACCGGCCACGACCCGATCGCCACCTACCGCGCGATCTTCGACGGCACGGGCCTGAACTGGTTCTTCCCGTGGACGAGCGCCGACGACCGCACGATCGCCGCGCTCAACCTGCAGCAGACGCTGATCCGCACGACGCCGCTGATCCTCACCGGCCTCGCGGTCGCGTTCGCGTTCCGCTGCGGCCTGTTCAACATCGGCGGCCAGGGCCAGTACATCGCGGGCTCGGTGCTCGCGGTCTGGATCGGCACGTCGTTCGAGGGCATGCCGGCGCTGCTGCACATCGTGCTGGCGATCCTCGGCGGCTGCGTGGCGGGCGCGCTCTGGGCGGCGATCGCCGGCGCGCTGAAGGCGTTCGCCGGGACCAACGAGGTGATCTCGACGATCATGCTCAACTGGATCGCGATCTGGGTCGGGGTCTGGGCCGTTCGACCGCGGCGGCCCGCTGCAGAACACGAACCCCGACCAGCAGGACGTGCCGGTGTCCAACGACATCGTCGAGGCGCGCGAAGCTGCCGGTGTTCTGGGGCGACCCGGTCCTGCAGGGCCTGCACGTCGGCCTCTTCATCGCGCTCGCGGCGGCGCTCGTGTTCTGGGTCATCCTGAACCGCACGACGCTCGGCTATCGAGGTCCGCGCGGTCGGCTTCAACCCCGACGCGGCGGCCGCGTCGGGCATCTCGGTGCGCCGCAACTACATCGTCGTGATGGCCGATCTGCGGCGCGTTCGCGGGGCTCGCCGGCGTGCTCGACGTGCTCGGCTGGCAGTTCCGGATCGCCACCAACGACATCCGCATCAGCGACACGGCGTTCCTCGGCATCGCGGTCGCCCTGCTGGGGCGCAACACCGCGGTCGGAGTGTGCGCGTCCGCGCTGCTGTTCGGCGCGCTGCTGACCGGCACGTCGGTGCGCAATCTCGATCCGACGATCTTCGAGCCCGCGCTGGCGGCCAACCTGACGCTCGTCATCCAGGGCCTGGTCGTGCTGCTCGTCTCGACCGACGTGCTCGTCGTGTACCTGTGGCGGCTGCGCAGGCGCCGGCTCGGCTCGCGCAAGGCGGTCGCCGCATGACGCCCAAGCACGTCGGCTGGGCGGGGGTCGCGCTCGCCGTGCTCGCGTTCTTCGTGGCGGTGCCGCCGATCATGGTGCGCTCGCCGTTCGTCGTGGCCGTGATCGGCTTGGCGGCGGTGGGCGCCGGCTCGTACGCGCTCGCGCGTGGCGAGCGGCGGCTCGGCTGGGGCGCGATCGCGGGCGCGGTGTTCGGGATTGCGGGCGGTGTCGCCTCGACGCTGTCGGGCGAGGCCAACCTCGAACGCACCGTGGTCTGGGGCGCGCTGCTGGCGGCGACGCTGCGCTACGCCACGCCGCTGCTGTTCGGCGCGCTCGGCGGGCTCTTCTCCGAGCGCGCGGGGGTCGTCAACATCGCGCTCGAGGGCATGATGCTGATCGGCGCGTTCTTCGGCGCCTGGGGCGCCGACGTCACCGGGTCGTGGCTCATGGGCATCGTGATCGCGATCGTCGCCGGCGCGGTGTTCGCGCTGATCCATGCGCTGTTCGCGGTCTCGCTGCGCGCCGACCAGATCGTCTCCGGCACCGCGCTGAACCTGCTCGCGCTCGGCATCACGGGCTACCTGTACGTCGACATCTACGGCACCGAGGGCACGCCCGACGACCTGCCCCAGGTGCCCGACGTGCACCTGCCGATCGAGTCGGTGCCGCTGCTGGGCGACGTCTTCGGCCAGCTCAACCTGCTGGTCTGGGTCGCTCTGATCATGGTCCCGCTGACCTGGGTGATCGTCTTCCGCACGCCGATCGGCCTGCGGCTGCGCTCGGCGGGCGAGAACCCGCTGGCGGCCGAGACCGCGGGCCTGTCGGTGATCCGGACGCGCTATCTGGCCGTGATGACCTCGGGCGCGCTGGCGGCGATGGGCGGCGCGTTCCTGTCGATCGGCTTCGTGCACTCGTTCACGCAGAACATGACCGCGGGCCGCGGCTTCATCGCGCTGGCGGCGCTGATCTTCGGCCGCTGGCGGCCGTGGGGCGCGCTGGCGGCGACGCTGTTGTTCGGGTTCGGCTCGGCGCTCGCGCAGCGGCTGCCGGTGTTCTCGGAGTCGGGCGCGGTGCTCTTCCAGGCGCTGCCGTACGTGCTGACGCTGATCGCGGTGACCGGTGTCGTCGGGCGCTCGATCCCGCCCGCAGCGCTGGGGCGCCCGCTCTCCAAGTCCTGAGCTCTACGCGGATTCGCGTGCCGTCGCTTCCTGCGGCGCGTAGACGTGGACGACGATGCCCGAAGCGAAGGTCGTCGTCTTCACGAGCTCGAGGAACGTCGTGTCGATGCCGTCGAGCAGGCGCTGACCCGCCCCGGCGATCACCGGGAAGACCCACAGGTGGAATTCGTCGACGAGCCCGTGCTCGAGCAGCGTGCGATCCAGTTCGCCGGTCCCGAACTTCAGCAGGTTCGCGCCGGGCTGCCGCTTGAGCTCGGCGACACGCTCGGCCACGTCTCCGTCGATCACGGTCGCGTTCCACTCCGCCTGCTGCAGCGTCCGCGACGCGACGTGCTTGGGCAGCGCATTGATCCGGTCGGTGTACGGGGTCTGACGGCCGCGCCGGCCACGTCGCCGCGAAGGCCTCGTAGGTCTCGCGCCCCAGCAGCAGCGCGTCCGCGGCGAACAGCAGGTCGCTCGCGTAGGCCATGTACTCGTCGTCCCAGAACCTCGGACCGCCCCACTGCTGCGGCGCGCTGATGACGCCGTCAAGCGTCACGAACGTCGACTCGACGAGCTTGCGGGTGGTGCGATGAGCCTGCATGGTGGCCTCCTGTATCGCTGGAAGATGATCTCGACCACTCGACGCGCACGAACGCTGCAACCCGACACCGCCTGCCCTATCTGGCGCGTAAACGCTCGCGGCGTCTCCAGCACTGGCCGGCCGTATCCTTGCGGGGATGAGGCCGTGGTGGGCGATCACAGCGCTCGCGCTCGTGTTCGGCGCGTGCGGCGCGGACGAGCCCGACCGCTTCGAACTGCGCACACCCGGCTCGCACCCGGGTGAGCCCGTCGCCGCAGTGCCGGCGACGCCGACGCCCACGCCAACCGCCTCCCCGAAGCCGGTCACGCAGGCCGAGAAGCGCGTTATCAAGGGCTGGTCGGACACCTTGCGGCGCGGACGCGTGGTCGCCGCGGCGCGCTACTTCACCGTCCCGGCGTACATCTCCAACAACAGCGCCGCGACCAACTTCCAGACGCTGCCGACCAAGGCCGCCGTCGAGGAGTTCAACCGCACGCTCAACTGCGGCTCCAAGCTGCTGCGCACCCGGCGCGGGCCCGACGGCTTCGTGGTCGGGATCTTCGAGTTGACCGAGCGCAAGACGAAGGGCGACAGCTGCGGCGCCGCGATCGGCGAGACCGCCGCCGTCGCCTTCCAGATTCAGGACGACCACATCCTGCGCTGGGTCCAGGTGGACCCGGATGCGGCCGAGCCGACCCCGACGCCGACGCCCGCGGGGACGCCGACGACGGGGTAGGGCCGCGTGCTTAGGAGATCGTGCGGCGGAAGCGGACCTGCGAGTACGCCGTCCCGCGCGAGACCAGCGACGTGCCCTTGAACGAGAAGCGCATCTTGTACCAGCCGAGCCTGCGCTGGGTGAAGCGCAGCTTGAACGTGCCCGAGCTGTTGATCCGGGCCCGGCCGATCGTCCGGTAGCGCTTGCCGTTCTTGCCCTTGGCCATCGCGACCGTCACGCGCTGCCCGGCCGCGGCCTTCTCGCGGACGGTCCCCGTGATCTGGTAGCTCGGGCCGCGGCGGTCGCTGAAGCTGGCCGTGCTGAGGTCGAACGGCGCGATCAGCGTGACGTTCACCGGCGCGCTCCACGGCGTGAAGAAGTCACCGGTCTGGGCGCGTGCCACGAACGTGTACGTGCCCGGGCCGTCGAAGCTCGAGAAGCGGACCTTGCCCGTCGTGGAGTCGACGAACGTCGGGCTGGACACGCCGGCGATCCCGCCGTCGGGGCCGATCACGCCGCCCTTGGCGTAGCGGATGTCGTAGCCGCTCGCGCCGGGGTTGCCGGCGAAGTCGAGCAGGATCGTGTTCGTCGTGAAGCGAGTTCGCGGGGCGCGTCGGGAGCGGACCGGCGGGCTGGCCGATCGCGACCGAGGCCGCGACGTTCCACTTGTAGACGAGCGCGGGCCTCGCGGTGCCCGCGCAGCCGCTGGCGGTGTACGGGGTCAAGGTCAGCGTGTACGTCCCGTTGCCGCGAAACGCGACCCGGCTGCCGATCGAGTCGGAGGTCCAGCAGCTGTCGGCCACGGCCGGCACGCCGTCGGGCCCGATCACCCCGTACCGGTACGACACGCCGTCGGCGTCCGGCACAGTGGGCGTCGCCTCGATCGACATGTTGCGCAGCGTCGGCGCAGCCGCCGGGCTGATCACGGCCGGCTGGCCGTTGTCGTCGGTGATCGTCATCGAGATCGCGGCCTGCGCTGCAGCCGGCGCGCACACCGTCGCCGCCGCCGCGGCGACCGCGGCGATCAGCATCCTGCTGGACTTCATCGTGCCTCCTGGGGACTCTCGGGCGTGAAATGCTGACCGAAAAACGGTCAGCCACAAGACCCAACACACAAGATGGGCCAACGGACCTATGCCGGTGCTAGTTGATCCCCTTCGTCATTACGACCACCTGACCCTCGCCATCAAGGAGTGGTGCCACCTCGCCGTCGACGGCTCGTTCGAGGAGCTGCACGAGTTCGCGGCCGCGCTCGGGATCCCGCGCCACCGCTTCCAGGGTGACCACTACGACCTGCCGCCGTGGATGCGCGCGCGGGCGGTCGCGCTCGGGGCGCACGAGGTCTCGACCGGGGAACTGCTGCAGCGGATGGCCGGGCCGCGCGGGGATCGGGCGCGGCGCCGGACCGCGCGGCGAGCTTCCGGCTAACAGTCGCCGGGCTTCGTCGCCCCGGGCGGGAGGCAGAGCCGCTGCATCGACGGCGTGTCGCCGCGCCGGACGCGGAAACGCCAGACCTTGCCGATCCAGTTCGGCAGCGTGACGCGGACGTCGATCGTCATCCGCGGGCGCAGCGACTTGCGCAGGAACTTCAGCAGGGGGGCCTTGCCCTTGGCGTTGACGCCCGTGGTCTTGCGATCGAACGGGCAGTGCTTGCCACGGCAGATCAGGTCGACCCGGGTGCCCGCGGGCGCCTCGGAGACGACCAGTCGAGTCGCGCGGCTGCGTCCTCCCCGCTTCGCCCAGTCGTACTGGATCGTGGCCGCCAGGCGGCCGGGAGCGTCATCGCCGACGCAGTCGTCGTCGATCCCGTTGCCCGGGACCTCCTGCGCGCCCGGGTGCACGATCGCGTTCTGGTCCGAGCAGTCCTTGGTGGAGTCGTAGCCATCGCCGTCTCGGTCAGCCGGACCCGGTGGCGGAGGCGAGCCGCCGCCCGCCGCCGCCGGGAGGGGGCGTGGGCGTCTGCACCGGCGGGCTCGGTCGGCTGATGTAGTGAAACTTCTCGCAGTTGGCGATCACGCCGTTGGACGGGTTGAAGCGGCAGAAGTCGTAGCGCAGGTAGGACACCTCGAGCGGCGCGATGTCCACGCGGCGATTGAACCCTGCGTCCACGAAGTCACCCTCGTTGACGAAGTACGAGTACGGCGGGTTGCCCGTCCCGGGCGTGAACACGTGCACGGTCATGCGCACGTCCATGCCGTCGGGAGGCCGCACGTCTCGGATGAAGCCGCGCGGGAACACGCGTGTGTTTCCGAGCAGAGCGCCGCCGGCGTCCGGGTCGTTGAACGGGGCGTCGTCGACGAACGCGTAGCCCCACGTCGGCTTGAACTCATGCGCCGAGGCCGCGGTGACGGCCACGGCGAGCATCAGGGTGGGCACGGCGAGCAATGTGGCGATCTTGCGCGGCCTCAGAACCGGGCGAGGCTCTCATCTGCGTCCGCGTCCGTCGATGCGGCTAGCACGACCCCGGCTTGTCTCAAATCGAACATGGCGGACAGCCTGCGACCGGAGTCCCGGCGCGCGCGGGCCGTACCCGTGCCACGACGCGCGCTGCATCACGCGCCGGTAGTCACGCGCGCGCGCAGCAGGACGGCCAGCACGACCGCTCCGAGCGCGGCCACGGCGGCCGCCGCGGCGAAGCCGAGGCGGTGACCGGCGGTCGCGCCGGTCGTGCCCGCGACGAGCACCAGCGCGGCGATCCCGACCGCGGTGCCGACCTGCGCCGACGTGTTGAGCAGGCCCGCGGCGGTGCCGCGCTCGGCTTCGGGGACGGCGGAGGCGCCGAGCGTCGTCGCCGCCACCGAGGCGACGCCGATCCCGAGCCCGCACAGGACGCCCCAGGCGACGAGCGCGCCGCTGCCGCCCGTCGATGTCAGGCCGGCGGCGGCGACGGCCGATCCGGCCGCCACGAGCGCGATGCCGCCGGCTCACGAGCGCCGGCGGCGATGCGGGGATCCGCGGCGCTCGCGACCGACCCGGCGGCGGCGCGACGCTGAACGGCAGCAGCACGAGGCCCGCGGCGGTGGGCTCGAGCTCGAGCACGTCCTGCAGGTGCAGGCTGGCGAGCACGGCGCCGCCGCTCGTGGTCGCGGTCAGCAGCGCGCCGGCGAGCAGCGCGGCCGCGAGCGGCCGGATCGGCGAGCAGCGACGGCGGGACGAGCGGCTGCGCGGCGCGCGCGCTCGCGCACGGCGAGCGCGGCCAGCAGCAGCAGCCGCGCCGCCGAGCGCCCCGAGCGTCACGGGCTCGAGCGGGCCGACCTGCTCGGCCTGCGCGAGCGCGAGCACGAGCAGGGCGAGCCCGCCGGTCGCGGCGCCGGCGCCGGGGAGGTCGAGGCCGCGCGCGACGCCCCGGCTCTCCGCAGCACGCGCGGCGACCAGCGCGAGCGTGACGATCCCGACCGGGACGTTGACGAGGAAGATCCAGCGCCAGCCGACGACGCCGGCGATCACGCCGCCGAGCACGAGTCCGGCCGCGCCGCCGACGGCGGCGACGCCCGTCCAGGCCGCGACCGCGCGCTCGCGCTGGACGCCCTTCCGGGAAGGCGTCGACGATCATCGCCAGCGCGGCGGGGGCGACCAGCGCGGCGCCGAGGCCCTGGAGCGCGCGGGCCGCCACCAGCGTCGCCGCCGTCGGGCGCGAGCCCGCAGGCGAGCGAGGCCGCGGTGAACAGCGCGAACCCGGCGGCGAAGACGCGCCGGCGTCCGTAGCGCGTCGGCCAGCCGGCCCGCGACGAGCAGGCAGCCGGCGAAGACCAGCACGTAGGCGGTCACGACCCACTGCAGCGCGCCGCCGGCCAGCCCGAGGTCGCGGCCGATCACCGGCAGCGCGACGAGCACGAGCGTGCCGTCGAGCACGGCGACGAACTGCGCGAGGCAGAGCAGGACGAGCAGCGGCATCGTCTATATCGTTACAGAACCGCCACAATGCTGCGTATCACCGAGCCGCGACGGATCACCTTGAAGCGCCTCGCCGAGGAGGTCGGCGTCTCGCCGATGACGGTCTCGAACGCCTTCAACCGCCCGGACCAGCTCTCGCCGGCGCTGCGCGAGCGGATCCTCGACCACGCCCGCGAGCGCGGGTACCCCGGTCCTGACCCGCTCGCGCGCGGGTTGCGGCGCGGCCGCGCCGGGGCGATCGGCGTGGTCAGCGACACGAGCCTCTCCTACGCCTTCGACGACCCCGCGGCGTCCGCCGTCATCGCCGGCATCTGCGCGGCGGCCGAGGCGGAGGGACTCGGCCTGCTGCTCGTCCCCCACGGCGGGCCCGAGGCGCTGTCGAGCGCGGTCATCGACGGCGTCGTCGTGTACTCGGTCGGGCAGGACGACCCGCTGCTCTCGCTCGCCGTCGCGCGCCGGCTGCCGGCCGTCGTCGATCGACCAGCCCACCGGCACCGGGCTCCCGACCGTCGGCATCGCCGACGAGAGCCGCGGCGACCGACGCCGCGCGCCACCTGACCGCGCTCGGGCACACGCGGTTCGCGGTCGTCGCCTTCGGCCTGTTCGCGGACGACCACAGCGGGCCCGCCGATCTCGCGCGCCGCCGCGGTTCTCCGTACGCCGTCTCGCGCTCGCGCCTGGCCGGCTACGGCGCCGCGCTCGAGGCCGCCGGGATCGCCTGGGCCGACGTCCCGGTGCTCGAGTGCGCGGGCAGCGTGCGCGCCGCCGGCCGCGAGGCCGCCGAGCGGCTGCTGGCCGCCGAGCCGCCGCCGACCGCGATCCTGGCCACGAGCGACGTCCTCGCGCTCGGGGTCCTCGACGCCGCCGCGCGTGCGGGCGTCGCGGTTCCGGGCGAGCTCTCCGTCGTCGGCTTCGACGACGTCCCGGCCGCCGCGGACGCCGGGCTCACGACGGTCCGCCAGGACCATCACGCCAAGGGCCGGCTCGCCGGCGAGCTCCTGCTCGCCGCGCTGCGCGACGAGCAGGCCGCCCGCGCCCGCCGCTGCTGGCCCACGAGCTGGTCGTGCGCGGCAGCACCGGGCCGGCGCGGTGAGGAACGCGTCAAGTCCCGCCGGAGCGTGCTGGAGCTCAAGCGCTTCAAGGCGTTCGTCGAGGAGCGCGGGAGCGAGATCGGCGCGTGGCGCGGTGAGGTGCCGCGCGACTCGTAGCCGAACCGTGGTTTCGGCGCTGGTCGTCGTCAACCGGCGCGTTCGCGCATCGCCTCGCTGACGCCGTCGAGTCGGGTCCGAGCGCCTGCCAGGACGCCCGCAGCTCGCCGAAGGACTGGACCTCGCCCGCGCTCGCGAACGCGACGTTGGCGTCGATGAGGGCCTGGATCATCTCCGGGAGCGTCTCGGTCTGAGCGAGCGCATCGTGGAGCTGTCCCGCGGCGTCGGCCAGCACCGGCGCGAGGATCTGCGCCGACTGGACGACCAGCTCGATGACGCTCGGCAGGCCGGTGAGCATGGCGTGCATCTCCCGCAGCGGCGCGAGCGCCGCTTGCTTGGCGGCGTCGATCGCGGCGTCCACGCCGGCGCCGACCACGCTCTCCACGGTGTCGGCGACGGCGCCTTCGCCGAGCTCGACACTCGGCGGCTTGGCGGCGTCGATGGCGTCGATGACGGCGCCGAGCTGGCCGGCGCCGCCGTCGAGCAGCGCCAGCAGCGGCGCCGCCTGGGGCTCGACCTGGCTGACGAGCTCGAGGCGCTGCTCGACGTCGGCCAGCACCGTGGTCAGGTTCTCGCGCAGTTGCGCCGCGGCCTCCGGCGACCCCGCGCTCTCCGCCGCTTCGGCCGTGACCTGCGCGAGCAGATCGCCGATGCCGGCCTCGAGCGGGCCGAGGACGCTGTCGCCCTGATCGACGTGGCCTCGCATCGTCTCGAAGTCCACGCCGCGAGCGGCGAACCACTCCGGGCCGGGCGCGCCACCCGTCGCGGGCTCGGTCGCGGCGCTGCGCATGAGCGGCGTCTCCGCCACGGCCTTGCCGCCCAGCACGTTCCACGCGCCGAGCACGAGATCCTTCAGCTTGCCCATCACCCAGCCGATCTGCTTGGCGAGGAACAACACGGCTTTCAGGACCTGGCTGACCGGCCCGCTCATCGAGAGGCCCGCGCTCCACACGCCGGCGATGTCGTTGACAAGGCCGGCGGCGTCGCCGAACAGGTTCGCGATGTAGCCCGCGGCGAGATCCGCCCACTGCTGCTGCTTGTCCGGGAACATCAGCTGGCCGGCGGCGGCCTCCAGCGGCACGATGAGGTCGACGAACCCGGTGATGAACGTCAGCATCGCCTTGTCGAAGCCGGTCACGACGTTGACGGCGCCTGCGCCGACCGTCGCGCCGGCGGTGAGCGGTGCCGCGGGAGCGCCGACCCCGGACGCCGTCTCGCTCGCCGTCGCGGTGATGCCGAGCCAGGCCGCGAACTGCGGAAAGCTGATCAGATGGCCGATCGCGTTGCCGGCGGCGTTGGTCACCGAGCGCAGGGCGATCGTCACATCGACGAGCCCCGCGAACGCCAGCTCGCCGACGTGGATCTGCCCGGTGGCGAAATCCACGCCATGCGGCACGGTGCAGATGTCCTGGCCGAAGCCGATCACGTCCGCGGCCAGCCCGGTGAAGAGGCCCGCCACCGGCACGAGCCTGCCGCCCTCGAGCGCCAGCCGGACGGCGCTCAGCGGGTCGTTCTGCCACAGGTTCTCCAGGAACTGCAGCGTCTCGGCGCCCGCCGATTCGACCCAGCCGGGGTCGGCGGCGCCCGGGGCCGCGTCAGGCCGGCGGTCGCGGGCGCGACCGACTCGCTCGCGCGGGTGCGCGCGAGCGCGCGCGCGACCGCCTGATTGCCGGCGCTGCGCTGGAGCGCGAGGATCGCGGCGGGCGACGACGGCTGGGGACGGGTCGGTTGCGGCGTCTCGGGCGCGCGCCGCTCGGGGAGGTCTTCGAATCGCTGCAGCATCGCCGGTATGACCCGCGCCGGGTGGCCGTGGTTGGCCGGTTGCCGAGGACGCGGCGGCGAGCACTCGTCACGCAGCAGCCAGGAACGTCGCGGCCTGCTCGATGATGTCGGGACGGTCGAGCCACATCCAGTGGCCCGCGCGCTCGATGATCTGGAGCTGCGTCGGCCCGCCGAGCGCGTCGGCATAGCGTTGGCCGAACTCCACCCCGATGTACGGGTCTTGGGTTGGCCACAGGATCAGGGCGGGGCAGCGAAGCTCGCCGAGATGCGCGCCCGCGCGCGCGAGAACGTCCGGCGGCGCGGACCGGTAGAGCTTGAGGATCGCGCGACGGGTCGCGCGATCGAAGTCGGGCCAGAAGCGCTCTATGAGCGTGTCGGGCAGCGGGCCCGCGGTCACGTTCGACTGCCGGGAGATCAGACGGAACGCAGGCTTGCTCGATGTCGCCATGAACGCCTCGCCGAGCCTGGGCGTGCGCCAGATGCGCGCGATCCAATGCCAGCGGTAGCCGGCCAGCAGCGGCACGCACGTGTGCAGCACGAGGCGCTCGATCCGCTCCGGCCGACGCTGGGCCATCGCCAGCGCCAGCCCACCCCAATCGTGGACGACGAGCGAGAAGCGCTCGAGTCCCACGGCATCGACGAACGCCTCGAGCCACCGGGCATAGCCATCGATCGAATAGTCGAAGTCCGCGGGCTTCGCGGACGAGCCGAAGCCCGGCAGGTCCGGCGCGACGCCGCCGATCCG
Organism: uncultured Solirubrobacteraceae bacterium; assembly: GCA_963755275.1. Classification (GTDB taxonomy): domain Bacteria; phylum Actinomycetota; class Thermoleophilia; order Solirubrobacterales; family Solirubrobacteraceae; genus Solirubrobacter. The sequence goes on from CAVWJU010000015.1 coordinate 171,203, forward strand.
CTCGAGGTACGGCAGCCAGTCCCACGACGCCGTGGGCACGCCGTGCACGTAGAGCACCGGCACCGCTCCCGCCGCCGGCCCCTCGCGCCAGTGCGTCGAAATGCCAGCAACCTCTCCCATCCGCTCAACGATGTCTGCCATGTCAGCCCTGAGGAAGGTCCGGGTCGCGCGGCCCCGCGGTGCGTTCAGCCGCGGATCAAGACCTCACAGTCGCGCGCCACGTCGTCGCGACGGTCGGCACGCACGCGGTCGCGTCCCGCGCCGCAGTCGACCGTGTCGCGCTCGCCGTCGCGGACGCGGATCAAGTCGTCGCCCCTTCCGCCGCGGATTTCGTCTCGGCCTCGGCCGCCCGTCAGGTCGTCGTCGCCCAAGCCGCCTTCCAGGAAGTCTTCGCCGGCTCCGCCGTCGATCTCGTCATCGCCCTGGCCGCCGAGCAGCCAGTCGAAGCCTGTCTCGCCTTCGATGAGGTCGTCCCCCTGGTTGCCCGTGGCGAGGTCGTCACCGGGACCGCCGAAGATCACGTCGTCGCCCGGCCGGCCGGCGAAGCAGTAGTCGCCGTCGCCGCCCGTCGGGCAGGCGCCGTCACCGATCAGCATGTCGTTGCCGCGGTCGCCCATCAGCACGTCCTGGTTGCCGAGCCCGGTGAGCTCGTCGTCACCACCGCGTCCGAGCAGCGTGTCGGCACGCTCTGTCGCCAGGAACGTGTCCGGCCCGTTCGTGCCGACGAACACGTCCGCCGATGCGGGCGCCGCCATCAGCAGCGCCGCGGTTGCACTGATCACTACGGCGACAAGAGCGCGCGTTCGAACCACGATCCGTCCTCCCTCTGGGTTTCGTCAGCGGGTATCTACGGCATCTCGTCGGCTGCCGCTATGTTCGTGGTAACAACACGGACGCGAGCTCAGTCACCCGCACGGGTGAACGTGAGATGCGTGACTCCGCTCGGCGAGGCGGTGGCCTCGATCTCGTAGTCGGACTCGAGGCCCTCCAGTCCGTCCCAGAGCCGCACGCCCCGGCCGAGCAGGATCGGGACCACCACGGTGTGCATGTGGTCGACGAGCCCGGCAGCGAGGAAGTCGCGGATCACGGTGGGACCTCCGCCGATGCGTACGTCCTTGCCGTCCGCGGCCTCGCGGGCCGTCTCGAGCGCCTCGGCAGGCGAAGCGTCGAGGAAGTGGAACGTCGTGCCGCCCTCCATCTCGATCGGCGGGCGCGTGTGATGGGTGAGGACGAAGACCGGTGAGTGGAACGGCGGGTTGGGACCCCACGCGCCCTTCCACTCCGGATCCTCGTGCCATCCGGGGTGGCCGAACTTGTTCGCGCCCATGATCTCGGCGCCGATCCCCGGACCGTGCCACTGGGCGAAGGCGTCGTCGACACCGCCGCCGCCACCACTCGGCTCGCCGCGCCTGCTCCACCACGTGGTGGCGAACATCCATTCGTGCAGCCGTTGCCCGGCGTGACCGAAATGGAGGTCGGCGCTCTGGCCCTCACCGGTGCCGAAGCCGTCGAGTGAGATGGCGAAGTTGTGGACGCGGACGAGTGACATGGCTGCTGCTCCTTTTCAGTCGTAGTAGCGGCGGGCGCTCGAGCCGACGCGCGTCACGTCCGTGCCGTAGACGTGGATCGAGATCGCGGTCTCATCGCCGGTGTTGTGCACGCGGTGGATGTCGCCGGGCGGCGCGAAGCCGCTGACGTCGCCGACCTGGTTCTCGTTGCGGCCGAGCAGGTTCAAGTCGGCGTCGAACAGCTCCTCGTGCTCGACGCCCTGGATGACGCCGAATACGCACCAGGTGACGTGATCGTGGATCCGGGTGATCTGCCCGGGCCGCCAGACCAGGGCGACGATCGAGAACGAGCCGTCCGGCTCGACGTACAGGGTGTGGGCGCAGTAGTCGTCGGGCGAGCCGAGGCGCTGCGCGGCGGTCAGCACGTCCGGGGCGGGCAGGTGCCGGCGCAGCTGGTCGGCGACGAGCTGCGCGGTCTCGGCCCAGTCGGCATGGCTGTCGACGGCGCTGCGGATACCGGCGACGAGTGGGCTCAGCCGGCCGGCGGGGCGGATCTGGATCGCGGTCATGCCGTTCAGCTTGCGCGCCCCCGGCTCATACGTCCAATGCCAACTTTCGTGCTGACTCATAGATAGAGTTGATGCATGCTGGACGTCAACCGGCTGCGCGTCATCGACGCCGTCGCGCGCCACGGCTCGGTCACCGCCGCAGCGAAGGAGTTGCACTACTCCCAGCCGTCGGTCACTCATCACCTCGCCCGGCTCGAGGCCGAGACCGGCGCGCAGCTGCTGCAACGGGTCGGCCGAGGGATCCGGCTCACCCCGGCCGGGCAGCTGCTGGCCGACCGCGCCGCCGAGATCATCGGCCGCATCGATGCCGCCGGCGCGGAGCTGTCCGCCCACGTGGGATTGAACGCCGGCCGCGTGCGCCTCGCCGGCTTCGCCTCGGCGAACGGATCGCTCGTGCCGGCGGCGCTGGCGACGCTGGCGACCAGGCACCCGGGTCTGGAGATCAGCCTCACCGACACGCATCCGCTCGACGCGCTCGAGCTGCTGCGCACCGGCAAGATCGAGGTCGCGATCATCTTCCGCTACGACGAGACCGAGCCCGAGCCTCCCGGGGTGCGGCTGCTTCACCTGCTCGACGATCCGGTCTACGTGCTGTCGACGCGTCGCGAGCGCGGGCTGGCCACCTTGCGCGACGCGACGTGGATCGCCGGCTGCGACCGGTGCCGCAGCCACCTGCTGACCCTGTGCGCCGACGCCGGGTTCGATCCACGGATCGGCTACAGCTCCGACGACATGGTCGTGATGCAAGCGTGGGTGGCCGCCGGGCTCGGGGTGGCGACCCAGACCGGGCTGGCCCTGCTCGCCCACCACATCGACGGCGTCGTCGCGACCGAACTGCCCGGCTCGAAGCGGCACATCTACGCCGCGACCTACGGCGAGCCGCCCGACCCGCCCGCCACCGCCGCCCTCCTGGAAGCCCTCGCCGAGGCCGCCACGTCGGCCGTCACCTCCTCCGGACAAAGCCGCCCCCAGTCGGCCGCGGCGGCGCTCACCGTCGCTCGGCTGAGTCCTCTAGGTTTCGCTCGCGTGGCCGAGGTCGTTCTCTTTCACCACGCGCTGGGGCTTACCGACGCCATGCGCCGGTTCGCCGACGGGCTGCGCGCCGCCGGTCACGTCGTGCACACGCCCGACCTCTACGACGGCCGGACGTTCGCGCAGATCGAGGACGGCCTCGCCTACTCCGAGCAGCTCGGCGGGCCGATGGGGATCGTCGAACGTGCCCGCGCTGCCGTCGTAGGGCTGCCGCAGCAGGTCACGTACCTCGGCTTCTCGCTCGGCGTGCTGGCGGCGCAGTCGCTCGCCCAGACGCGAGCGGGCGCGCGCGGAGCGGTGCTCTGCTATTCCGCGCTGCCGCTCGGCGAGTGGGGCGACAACTGGCCGGCGTCGTGGCCGGACGGTGTGCGGCTGCAGGTGCACATCCTCGAGGGCGACGAGGACTTCGAGTACGCGCAGGCGCTCGCCGCGACGGTGCCCGGCGCGGAGCTCTTCGTCTACACCGGCACCGAGCACTACTTCGCCGAGCACGACGAGCAAGCGGCTGCGCTCCTGACGCAGCACGTGCTCGACTTTCTCGCCGCACGCTAGCCGGGGGACCCGGGCCGTTGCCGCCTATCCTGCGGACGTGACCGAACGCGAGGCTGCCGGCGGGTCGGAGGCGTGGGGAGAGGATCCGAAGCTCGTTGATCTGCTCGGCATGCAGGGCGCGGTCGCGTTCCGCGCTCTGCTCGACGGCTTCCCGGAGGCGGTCGGGGTGCTCTGGGCACAACGCGACGCTCGCGGGCGGATCGTCGATTTCCGGTTCGGCTACGGCAATCCCACGATGCTGCGGGCGTTCCGGCTGCCGGCCGCGACGCGGGACCGCTACACGTTGTTGGAGGCGCTGCCGCGAATGCGCGACAGCCGCGCGTTCGACGCGTACATGAGCGTCTGCGAGTCCGGTGAGCCGTGGGTCAAGGAGGTCACGTACGACACGCCGTTCGGCGACGGCTACATGCTCGGCACGTTCGTGAACCGGACCGCCAAGCTCGGCGACGGGATCGTCAACTTCCTCACCGACGTGACCGAGCAGCGGCGCATGGAGGGCGAGCTGCGCAACTACGCGCACGTCGTCGCGCACGACTTGAGCGAGCCGGTCGCGGGCATCGCGATGCTCATCGGGCTGCTCGAGCGTCGCGCCGAGAAGCCGCCGTCGCCCGCCGTGTTGAAGCAGATGCGGGCGAGCGCCGAGCGAGCGCGCGATCTGATCGACGGCGTGCTCGTCTACGCGCGGGCGGGAGAGCTGAACATCGAGCGCGTCGCGCTGAGCGAGCTCATGGCCGAGGTCGCCGAGGATCTGCGGGCGCGGCTGGATGAGGCCGACGCGACGCTCGAGGTCGGCGAGCTCCCAGAGGTTCAGGGCGACAGACGGCAGCTGCGCCGAGTGCTGCAGAACCTGCTCGCGAACGCGGTGAAGTACCGCGGCGACGCGCCGCTGCGGGTCGAAGTCTCAACTGTTCGCGACAGCCTCGAGTGGGTCGTGACGCTGCGGGACAACGGCCTTGGTGTCGACGCCGCCCAGGCGACCCGGATCTTCAGCATGTTCTCGCGCGCCAACGAGGAGACCGACGGCGCCGGGATCGGGCTCGCGGTGTGCCGGCGCATCATCGAGGCCCACGGCGGGCGCATCTGGGTCGAGCCCGCCGACAGCGGTGGGAGCGCGTTCCGGTTCACGCTTCCGCGCTGACGGTGCGCGCTCGGAACGAGTGCCCGCCCGGGCGATCGTGCGACATCGCATGCTCAGGAACGGGATGAGGACGTGGCCCGGTGATCGACATCCGGGCGTTGAAGGTTCTCGGGCGCCGCGGTTCCCTCCACGAGCGCCTCGCCGGCGCGAACCGGCGCTGGGATCAGCGCCGTCCCGACGAGGATCAGGGCGAATGCCGCGAGACGCAGGCCTACGAGCAGGGCGTCGTTGCCGAGTCGGTCTCCGAAGACCGTAAGACCGGCGATGATGGTGGACAGGTTGGCTGCGACCGAGGTGACCGCGATCACGGCCACGCCGTCGCCGATCTGGAGGCTGCGAGCGGAAGCGAAGAACGAGAAGACGGCCGCGATGACGATGAGAACGCTCCATCCGCTGAGGAGGTCGATCGGTCCGCCGTCGAGGTCGCCCGAGAGCGCCTTGATCGCCACGTCAGAGATCGCGAACCCGAGCCCGGCCGCGAGGCCGAGCAGAACGCCGGGCGGCGCCCGGAGGCGCTCGATCAGGTGGCAGGCGACGAGCAGCAGGCCAAGCCCGATCGCGATGCCCTCAAAGAGCATCAACCCCGCCGGCGAGTAGCCGGAGTTCGCGCCTCCGCCTCCGCCCCCACCGGTCACGGTCAGGAGTGCGAGTGACATCGCCACCAGGCCGATCCCGATCCACTGGCGACGGCCCAGCTCGAAGCCGAAGAAGCGCTCAGCCAGGACTGCCAAGAAGACGAGACCTCCTGCGAGCACGGCCTGGCCGATCGAGATCGGGGCGAGGCTGAGCGCGGCCACGTGCAGCGCGAACGCTGCTGCCGCCACACCCCAGCCGATGCTCCACCACTTCGAGCGGAAGAGATCGACCGCGGTGCGCAGCGGATGCCGCATGTCGACGTCGGGAGCGGCGAGCGCCCCGCGGTGCTTGAGGAGAAAGGCCAGGTTCGTACCCAGCGCGGAGAGCAGCGCACAGATCAGGCCGACGCCGACCGTGAGCGAGAGGTTGCTCACCGTCGGCTCGACCTCCGAGCATTCATCCTCGACAAGGGCGCTACCACCGACTCCGGGGTCGGCTCATCGCACTCAAGGTACGCCTCCGCGCGTTCTGACAGCGGTTCGTCGACCATGACCCCAGCCGTCGGCTGACAGACGGCGCCGGCTCGGTGTTGTTCGCGGCCCGCTCCTCGGGAGCGGGGTCGCGTACGATGGGGCGGTGGCGACGCAGACGCGCGGGCGGCTTGACGCCGCGGCGCTCAACGCGATGGTCGGTGGCCTGTACCGCACGCAGCTGCTGTACGTGATCGCACGGCTGGGGCTCGCCGAGCGCGTCGCCGAGGCCCCGCGCACAGCCGTCGAGCTCGCGGCCGAGACCGGCGCCGATCCGGACGCGCTGTTTCGGGTCCTGCGCGCCGTGGCGAGCCTCGGCGTGCTCAGCCAGGACGGACAGGACAGATTCGGCCCGACAGCGGCGAGCGAGTTGCTGCGGCCCGGCTCGAAGGGCTCGCTGCACGCGCGGTTGATGCTCTACGGGGAGCCGTGGTGGTGGGCGCCCGTAGGCGGGCTGCTCGAGGCGGTGCTGACCGGCGCTCCGGCGTTTGAGCGCGTTCACGACGAGGGCCTGTTCGAGTGGCTCGCCGCGCATCCCGATGCGTCCGAGACCTTTGACGCGCACATGACGGCCATGACCGACGCCGAGGCCGACGGGGTCGTCGACCTCGACACGTGGCCGAAGACGGGCACGGTCATCGACGTCGGCGGCGGCCGCGGCACCTTGCTCGCGGCCATCTTGCGCGCGCGGCCGGGATTGCGGGGCGTGCTGTTCGACCAGCCGCACGTCATCGAGCACGCGGGCGCATGGCTCGCGGCGGCCGGCGTCGCCGAACGCTGCCGGCTCGCGGGCGGCGACTTCTTCGAGGCGGTCCCGGCCGGCGCCGAGCTCTATCTCCTCAAGGACATCCTGCACGACTGGGACGACGAGCGCGCTGTCGCGATCCTGCGCACCGTACGCGCCGGCATCCCGGACACCGGACAGCTCGCGGTCGTCGAGCGCGTGATCCCGCCCGGCGACACGCCCGCGCCCGGAAAGCTCGTCGACGTCACGATGCTGCTCATCACCGGCGGGCGCGAGCGCACCCGCGACCAGTACGCGACGCTGCTCGAGGCGGGCGGGTTCGCACTCGCGACGATCGTTCCCACACCCGCCGGCACGGACGTCATCACCGCACGACCGGCATAGATCACTCCGAGCCGGCAGCGCCGAGATCGGCGAGCTACTCAGCCGGGCGTCGGGCCGGTCAGGACCTTCGAGTGGCAGGAGTCGGTGATGTGGCGCATGAAGATCGTGCGCGTGCGGTCGCCGCTGTGGGCCAGCATGTAGATGTCGAGCGTTTCCTTGCAGGCGTAGTACTTCTTGGTCGCGGTGGCGGCGGTGTCGTAGGAGACGGCGCAGCGCACGTAGTGGTTGTGCCCGGCGAAGGCGGGCGTCGCCTTCCAGCTGGCCTCGACGTAGTCGGTGCGGTTCAGGACGTCTTGGACGTAGGCGCGGCACTTGGACTTGGCGGCCGGGACGGAGATGTTGTCGGCCGAGGCGGTGGCGGTGAAGCTGAGGCCGGCGAGCGTGGCGGCGGCGGCGACGAGGGCGAGGCGCATGGGGTGGTTCCTTTCGCTGGGGTGGGGTGCTGCTTGCCCCAGAAGCGTCTCGTGGCACGGGCCGGGCGGCCCAGACACCAGCGGGGGGAACGCCCTCCCTCCACGCCCGCAGCGAACGTGTGAGGTCTCGCGCGACCGCCGTGCCGCGAGGACGGACAGCCCCGCGCGGCTAGGACCCGGCGCGGCGGAGCGCCAGGGCGGTCGCCCCGTCGACCACGGTCAGCCCCAGCAGCAGCGCGGCGCCGCGTTCGAGCGCGGCGGGTGAGGTGGAGCGCGGCGCCATGCGGTGCAGGTAGCCGGCCTGGGCGACGTTCAGCGCCGCGCGGCCGAGCATCCACGGCCAGCGCGGGCGCCCGCGCAGCAGACCGGGGACGAGCACGAGATCGGAGACCCCGACCGCGCGGATCGCCCGCTTCTGCCCGTCGAGGCCCAGCCGGTCGCACACCCGGTCGGGCGCGGCCACCAGCACGGTCCCCGCGAGCGACGTCACGCACGCGACGAACAGCGGGGTGCGCTCCACGGTCCGGGCGACCATCGACACGCTCGCTGCTTCGCCGCCTCGCGTTCGGCTCCTCCCCGCAGCGGCGGACGCGCCGGCTCTGTGCCTCCCGCCGCCGGATCCCATCACCGCAAGCGGGCCGATCAGGGCGACCATAGCCAGGTGGCCACCGCCCGCAGTCTTCTCATCGCTGCTGCATCCTTGGATCGTGCGTTGGGTCGGCGTACATGGCAGGGCAGCCGTGATCGATGGCCTCCGAGCGCAGTTCGTAGTGCCAGGGCTCGTTGCCGTAGATCTGGCACAGCCCGTACTCGGCGCCGTGCTCGGACAGCCACGCCGCCGCATCGACGGGGCCGATGTCGACCGCGTGCCCCGACACGTGAGCCGACGCCTTGGGGGTGGCCACCCATCGGGCAGCTTCCGCTTCTGAGCCGTACTTGAGGACCGCCTCATGGAGGAGTTGTTCCTGATACTCCGGGGAACGCCAGCCGCTGTCGACGACGAACTCGATCCCACCGTTCGCCGCATCGGCTTGGCGCAGGGCACCGAGGAGCGCTGGATCGAGGTTGGCTACACCCGGAACCTCGTCATCGAAGACCGTCGTGCCGTCGGGGAGGGCACCGCCGGCCTCGCCAAGCGCACCGCGGTGCTCCCTGCGACGGACCTCGATGGGTGATGCGACCGTCGGCGTGGAGGACGGCGCCGCCGAGGACGAGGACGCCGGCAACCGGTCACCGAGGGCCGCGGCGACCGCGGCGATCACGACGAGCAGGGCGGCCACGCGGACCTTGCGAATCCGACTCCGACGGGTCGTTGATCGTGCTGGTCGGCCGTGGGTCACGCCGCCAGTGAAGGCAGCGTGGTGTTGCCGGCGCGTATGCGGTTTTCGATATGCCGACGATATGCGCCGGCTCGTAGCATCGAAGCGTGCGCGTGCTGCTCGTCGAGGACGAGCCCTATCTGGCGGAAGCGATCCGCGATGGCCTACGCCTGGAGGCGATCGCGGCCGACATCGCAGGCGACGGCGACACCGCCCTGGAGCTGCTGAGCGTCAACGCCTACGACATGGCCGTCCTCGACCGAGACATCCCCGGGCCCTCCGGTGACGAGATCGCCGAACGCATCGTCGCCTCCGGCAGCGGCATGCCGATCCTCATGCTCACGGCCGCCGATCGTCTCGACGACAAGGCCTCCGGGTTCGAGCTCGGCGCCGACGACTACCTCACGAAGCCGTTCGAGCTCCGAGAGCTCGTGCTCCGCCTCCGAGCACTCGACCGCAGGCGCGCCCACAACCGGCCACCCGTGCGAGAGATCGCCGGCCTGCGACTGGATCCGTTCCGCCGCGAGGTCTACCGCGACGGCCGCTACGTCGCGCTGACCCGCAAGCAGTTCGCCGTGCTCGAAGTCCTCGTCGCTGCCGAAGGCGGTGTCGTCAGCGCCGAGGAACTCTTGGAGCGAGCATGGGATGAGAACGCCAACCCGTTCACCAACGCCGTGCGCATCACGGTCTCGGCACTGCGCAAACGCCTCGGCGAACCCTGGATCATCGCCACCGTGCCCGGCGCCGGCTACCGCATCGACACCCAACCAGACACTGGGCGCGGGGCAGAAGACCGTGGATAGAGCCCCTGGTCTGAGCGTTCGCCTCAAGCTCACCCTCAGCTACGCCGGGCTCGTCATGCTCGCCGGCGCCTTGCTGCTCGCCGTCGTGTGGGTGTTCCTCCTGCGTTACGTACCGGACCATTCGGGCCCACTGGGGCCCCCGTTCAGTCCCACCCGCTCCGACCTCCTGCGCGCTTTCGCTCCGAAGGCGGCCATCATGATGGCGTTCCTGCTCGCGTTCAGTCTGCTGGGAGGGTGGCTTCTCGCCGGCCAGATGCTCGCGCCTCTGACTCGCATCACAGACGCCACACGCATGGCCGCGACCGGATCGCTCGCCCACCGAATCCGGCTCGAGGGCCGCAGCGATGAGTTCCGTGAACTCGCCGACGCCTTCGACAGCATGCTCGCGCGGCTCGAAGCACAGGTCGCCGAACAGCAGAGGTTCGCAGCCAATGCCTCCCACGAGCTGCGCACCCCGCTGGCGGTCACGCAGACGCTGCTCGACGTGGCCCGCAATGATCCGAACCGCGACAACGGCGAGCTTGTCGACCGCCTCCACGCGGTCAACACCCGAGCGATCGACCTCACCGAAGCACTGCTCCTGCTCAGCCGCGCCGACCAGCGGTCCTTCGTCCGAGAACACATCGACCTGTCCCTGATCGCCGAAGAAGCCACTGAGACGCTCCTCCCGCTCGCAGAACAACGCGGCGCCGGCATCGAGACCTCCGGCGACGTGACCCCCACCATCGGCTCACCCGCCCTGCTGCTGCAGATGGCGACGAACCTCGTGCACAACGCCATCGTCCACAACCTGCCCGACCACGGCACCGTGTGGGTCACAACCAGCGCTCACCCCAACAGCGTGGTGCTCACCGTCGAGAACACGGGCGAGAAGCTCACCCCACACTTGGTCTCCACGCTGGCCGAGCCGTTTCAGCGCGGCACGCAACGCATACGCACCGACCACGCAGGCGTCGGCCTCGGCCTGGCGATCGTCAAGAGCATCGCCCAGGCGCACGACGGAACCCTCACCCTCACCCCCCGGGCCGGTGGGGGGCTCTGCGTCACGGTGCAACTCCCCGCCGCGCCACCGAAATGAGACCTGGTCGGGTCGACGCCCCGCGGTTAGGATCGCTGTCAAACTGCGAAGGAGGACGGCTCATGCCCAAGGGGTACGCGATCTTCACCGAGACGATTCGGGACCAGGCTGGCTATGACGCCTACGTCGAGAAGGCGCTTCCGACGATCGCGGAGTCGGGAGGCCGGCCGATCGTCGTGGCTGACGATCCCGAGGTGCTCGAGGGACAGTCCCCCGGATCGCGCATCGTCGTGCTGGAGTTCGACTCCGTAGAAGCCGCGCGCGACTGGTACAGCTCACCTGCGTATCAGGCGGTCGTCGGTGAGCGACACGCGTCGACGGACGCCGACGCCGTGATCGTCGGTGGCTTTGAGATGCCCAGCACCTGAAAGGAACACGGCGGGCTGCGATTCGGCCTCTCCTCGGGGTCTCCTGTTCGGTCGCTGCACGGATAGGAACCGCACAAGAACGACACCACGATTGGCGCGTATCTTGTTGACAATCGTGTTACGCTTCTGCCGCACCTTGATCCGAGGTGTCGGCAGAACGCTTCGCACTTACGAGGAGAGATCGAATGCAGTGGTCTTTGGTGTCCTCTGGACGCCTTGCACGCTCACGCCCTGCGGTTGGAGGATCGCCGGCCCGCAAGCGCCTCGTGGGAGCGATCGTGAGCTCCGTGGCGCTGGCGGCCGTGGCGCTGCCGGCGTCCGCGACAGCCACCGGTACTGGTCCCGCGTGGCACGACGGAGGACGTGGCGGCGACCCACAGGACGCGGCACTCGCGTTCGATCCCAACGCCTACACGACGCTCACCGTCGCCGTCGACGGCCAGCCGACGACCGTGCGCTGGTACAAGGAGATCTGCTACGTCGCGAACCCGGTCGCCGCGGCGGCGCAGCAGCCCGGCCTGGGCGGCAACGTCACCACGATCACCAATACGCGCTGCGGTTATCAGAGCATGAACGTGTTCGTCCCGGAGAGCGTCGTCGGCGACCAGCGGACGCCGGTGTATTTCGCGGTCAACAACGCCGGCTGGGCGAGCAGCTACATCAGGGCCAGCGTGGCCGAGGGCAGGTCCTACGACAGCTCGACGAGCAACGTCGGCGCGGCACTGAAGGCCGGCTACGTCTTCATCGACGTCGCCAATCGCAGCCGGAATCTGGTCGGCGCTGACGGCTCGTTCCCCGGGAAGGCTCCCGCCGCGGCGGTCGACGCCAAGGCGGCCGTCCGCTACCTCCGTCTCAACGACTCCAGGATGCCGGGCAGCGCCGAGCGGATCGTCGTCAACGGCACCAGTGGCGGCGGCGCGCTGAGCTCGATCCTGGGCGCCTCCGGCAACAGCTCGCGAGTACTACCCCTACCTCGCGCAGATCGGCGCGGCCGGCATCACCTCGAGGGGCCGCAGCAGGCTGGGCGACGACGTCTTCGCGATCAACGCCTACTGCCCGATCACCGACCTCGGGAACGCGGACGTCCTGTACGAGTGGCTCTTCAACGTGCTCGGCACCCGCACCGACACCAACCAGAACCCCTCACCCGCCTCGGCGGCGGCGATCGCGGCCCAGTTCCCGGCCTACCAGGCGAGCCTCGCGGCTGCGCGACCGCGACTGGTCCCGCCTGACCGCTGAGAACATGCTCGACGCGATCAAGGCGGAAGTCATCCGTTCCGCCGAGACCTACATGCAGGCGGATCCGGCGAACACCATCCCGGCGCTGGGTGAGAACTTCGTCTTGCAGGGCGGCGGTGGCCCTCCGGGTACGCCGCCGACGACGAGGACGTTCGTCAACGACTGGATCGACGTCAACAACGACACCGATCGGGTGCTGTCGGTCGACATGAAGCGCTACCTCGACTTCGTCGCGACCCAGCAGGCGCTCAAGCCGACGCCGGCCTTCGACCAGGTGGGCGTCAACGGCCTGACCGGCGGTGAGACGAATCTGTTCGGCCCGATCAGCCAGAACCACCTCAACTTCACGCAGTACGGCTGGGACAACAACTCGGTGGCCGGCGATGGCAGCGGCCTGGACGACACCGGCCTGACCTGGGCGCAGTACATCCGCAGGTGGAGCACGACGGTCGACGAGCAGACGCGCCTGATCAACCCGATGGACTTCATCGGCACCAGCGCCGACACCGCGCCGAACTGGTACGTCCGGCACGGCACGCGTGACCGCGACACGTCGTTCATCGTGTCCGTCAACCTCGACCGCGCCCTCGAAGCCGACCGGCAGGTCGAGGACGTCAACTACCGGCTCGCCTGGAACCAGCCGCACGCCGGCAACTTCGACGTGCCGGAGGCCATGGCCTGGATCGGCAAGGTGGTCCGCAGGGCCGGCGATCCGCTCGGCCACGGTCACCGCGGGTAGATCTCACCGCCGTCACTCAGCGACACGGACCCCGTCCCTCGAGGACGGGGTCCGGCGTGAAGGATCCGAAAGCGATCGGGTTCCGCCGGATCTCGATCGACGACCTGGATCGGCGGCCAAGCCCACTGCCAAACGCTGATGCCTGGCGTGCGGGAGAATTGGATTTGTCCGCGCGTACCTTCGACTGCGACGCGCCGCCAGGAGTCGGCAATGCGCGCACGGTCCGCGCCGTGAGAACGCAGCACATCGGCGAGGACGGCGATCGTGTCGTAGCCCTCGAAGGCGACGAAGGAGGGCGCTTCGGCCAGCCGCTCGCGGAGGGCCGTCTCGACGCGTGCGCCGAGTGGGCTGAGTCGCTCGGGCAGGTAGCGCAAGAACGGGATCGCGGCGCTGTCGTCGCCCAGCAACTTCGCCCATTCGGCGAACTCCGGTTGCCCGGCCGGAGCACCGATCATGATCTCGGCGAGGCGCTGGTCGCGGCGGACGGACTTGACGATCGATACTGCCGGCTCCGGGTGGCCGACCAGAAGCAGGAGGGCTGTCGCGCGTGTGGCGACGAGGTCGTCGCACAGGGCCGCGGGGGCGAGCGCGCGCACGTCGAGTTCGATGACGGTGCCGCCGCGTGGAGCGAGGTAGTCCCGCAGAATGCGGGTCCCCGATGCCCAGTAGACACTCGACTCGGCTGCGACGGCGATTCGACTGCAGCCCGCGCTGACGAGGAAGTCTGCGTAGACCTGCCAGCCGTGGGACTGCGCGGGGGCGAGGCGCGCAACCCATTTCGTCGGCTGTTCGGTGAGCGCGTCGAGAACCGCTGACGAGCACAGGAACGGCAGGCCGAGGTCGTCCGCCCTGGCGGCAGCGGCGCGAGCGACGACGCTGTGATACTCCCCCGCCAAGGCAGCCACGCCCCGGCGAGCCAATTCATCCACGGCCGCCGCGGCCCGCTGTGGATCGGCCGCGGTGTCTCGGACCACCAGCTCGAGTGGTCTCCCGACGATCCCGCCGGCGTCATTGACTTCGCGAACGGCCAGCTCGAGCCCAGCGAGCAAGTGCCGGCCTGCCTCGACCCAGCCGGGACGAGTGAGCGGAACGAGAGCGCCGATCTGCACCGAGTGGTTCACGCCGAAGATCGTCCCGAGTCACGCGACGATCGACCAGTGACCTAAGTGACGAGATGCGTCAAGAACCGGCCATCATGCATCGCGTCGTGGTCGAGGCGGTGCGCGGCCGCGCAAGACGGCGCGTCGAGAAGAGATCGCCTAACGTCCCCTCCACGTCAACGAGGAGGGCTCCATGAGCAGGCTTCGGTTCGGCATCTTCCTGGCCCCGTTCCACCCGGCCGGCGAGAACCCAACGCTCGCCCTCCAGCGCGACCTCGAGCTCGTCGGGCACCTCGACCGGCTCGGCTACGACGAGGCGTGGATCGGCGAGCACCACTCGGCCGGCAGCGAGATCATCGCCTCGCCGGAGATCTTCATCGCCGCCGCGGCCGAGCGCACGCGCCACATCAAGCTCGGCACCGGCGTGATCTCGCTCGCCTACCACAACCCGCTCTGGGTGACCGAGCGCATGGTGCTGCTCGACCACCTCACGCGCGGACGGGTGATGCTGGGCGTCGGCCCGGGCTCGCTGCCGACCGACTCGGCGATGATCGGTCTCAACCCGACCGACACGCGCGAGCTGCTCGACCAGAACCTCGACGTCGTCGTGCGGCTGCTGCGCTCGGACGAGCCGGTCTCGGCCGAGACGGCGACGCACAAGCTGATCGACGCGCGGCTGCACCTGCGCCCGTATTCGGACTTCGACGTCGCGGTCGCGGCCGTCGCCTCGCCGACCGGCCCGCGCCTGGCGGGCCGCCACGGCCTCGGCCTGCTGTCGATCGGCGCGACGATGACCGAGGCCGGCTTCGACGCGCTCGCGCACCACTGGAGCGTGATGGAGGAGCGCGCGGCGGCGTTCGGCACGGCGGTCGACCGCGACAAGTGGCGGCTCGTCGGCCTGATGCACATCGCCGAGACGCGCGAGCAGGCCTACAAGGACGTCGAGTACGGCATCGAGCAGTGGTTCCGCTACTTCCAGAAGGTCGCGGCCTTCCCGCAGATGGCCGTCGAGGGCGGCGACGTGCGCGAGATGATCGACTTCGTCAACACGTCCGGGATCGGGGCGGTCGGGACGATCGAGGATGCCGGCGCCCAGGTCGAGAAGCTCGTCAACCAGTCGGGCGGCTTCGGCGCGATGCTGCTGCTCGCCCACGAGTGGGCGAACCCGCAGGCGACGTGGCGCTCCTACGAGCTGATCGCCCAGCACGTGATGCCCGCGTTCCAGGGTCAGGCCTACTCGACGCTCGACGCCAAGGCGCGCGCGACCGACACACGAGAAGGCCTCGCTGAGCAGCAGATGCAGGCGGTCGCGCACATGACCGAGAAGTACCAGCAGGAGGTCGACGCCAAGGGCTAGGAGCCGCAGTCGTCCCGCCGCCGTGCGGGCTGTCCTGCTCGAGCCGGCCGATCAGGTGCGGAGGAAGGCGAGTACTGCGAGCACACGGCGGTGGGAGTCCGGTGATCCGGTGAGATCGAGTTTCCGGAAGATCTGGCGAATGTGCGTTTCGATGGTCTTTGGGCTCAGGAAGAGCGTGTCGCCGATGGCGTGATTGGAGCGGCCTTCGGCGATCAGCGCGAGCACTTGGCGCTCGCGGACGGTGAGCTCGGCCAGCGGGCTCTGCTCGCGCGGACGGTTGACCAGGCGGGCCACGATCGTCGGGTCAAGCACGCTCTCGCCTTCGACGAGGCGTCGCAGCGCGTCGGCGAGCACCGCGATGTCGGAGACGCGTTCCTTGAGCAGGTAGCCGACCCGTTCGGGATGCTCCTCGAGCAGGCGCATCGCGTAGACGGACTCGAGGTAGTGCGACAGGACGAGCACCCCGACGCCGGGATGCGAGGCGCGGATTTCGCGCGCCGCGACGAGTCCTTCGTCGGTGTGGGTCGGCGGCATCTTGATGTCGACGATCGCGATGTCGGGGTCGTTCAGCCGGACCGCGCGCAAGCAGCTCCGGGCCGTCGGCCGCTTTGGCGACGATGGTGAAGCCGGAGTCGGCGAGCAGACGCGCGAGCCCTTCGCGCAAGGAGCATCTCGTCGTCGGCGATCACGATCCGCATCGGAGCTCCGCGCGAACCGTCGTATGGCCGAGCGGATCTGGAGCGACCGTGAGGTCGCCGTCGAGCGCGCCGATCCGATCCTCGAGCTCGACGAGGTCCTCGTCCAGCGTGCCGGCGCTGTTGAACCTCGATCTGCAGGCGTCCGTCCGCGTGGTCGGCGCGCACGGTGACACCCCGTGGGTTGCTCCGCATGACGACCTCGGCCACCAAGAAATATGCGGCGGCCTCCACGGCAGGAGGGAGTCGCCGGCCGGGCAGCGACTCGATCGTGACCGGCACGGGGCCCGCCTCGGCGAGCGCGTCGAGCGCGGTGGCGAGGCCTTCGTCGACGAGCACGGCGGGGTAGATCCCGCGTGCGAGCTCGCGGAGCTCGGAAAGGGCGGCGCGCAGTTCCGCCTCGGCCGGGTCGAGGCGCCGAGCCCGGTCGTCATCGAGCTCGGCGCGGAGGAGCCGGAGCGCGAGCGAGAGCACGACGAGCCGTTGCTGGGCGCCATCGTGCAGGTCACGCTCAAGCTGGCGGCGCACGCTGTCGCCGGCCTCGACCGTGCGAGCGCGCGACGCCCGCAGTTGCTGGAGCTGCGCGCGCGTGTGGGCCTGAAGGCGCTCACGGTCGAGTGCCAGGCCGGCCGCGGCGCCGACGCTCTCGAGCAACCCCGGATCGTCGACCAGCTCGGCCCGGTGGACGAGAATGGCGACCGGCGATCCGCCCCGCACGAGCGGAGTCACCGCGCGCCCGTCCGCCTCCGGCAGCTCGACCGAGTGGCCGCGCTCGTCGACGTGGAGCCCGCGGCCGAGCGGGTAGGCGATCAAGAGCGCGGGATCGTCGAGCGCGCGGGCGAGCAGCTCGCGGAGCGTGTCCGGCGCGGGCGCGTCACTGAGTTCGATGACCAGGCGCGCGACGGCCGTTCGTGCCCGCCACTCGCGCGCCCAGGTCAGGGCGACGCCGATCGACAGCGCTCCCAGCGCGGCCGCCTGGCCAAGCCAGAGCCGCTGGTCGACGCTGTCGTTCGAGAGAAACCCGCGCTCGAGGCTGTACCCATAGCCGACCGCGACGAGTCCGAGGTACGCGGTCGCGGCGAGCACCACGGGCGCAGCGAGCGGTCTTGCGGCGGAGCGTCGATCGGACGATCCGCCACACGGCCAGCGCGGCGAGAGCGGACGCCCAGACCAAGCCGAGCACCAGCCCTGCGCGTTCGAGTGGCACGAGGAGGTCGGGCGCACTCGTGACGGCGACGAGGTTCCGAGGACATTGCGAGCAGCCCTGGGCCGCTGCTTCGAAGACCAGCGCCGGAAGCAGTCCGAGTACGACGATCGTGCCGGCGTACGCGATCGCAAGCACTCCGCGCTCGGCGCGGCGTGCGAGCCGGCCACTCGGGTAAGCGAGCGCCGCATGCGCCACGAGCGCGGGGCACACGGCCGAAGTCAGCAGACCGACGGTGAACAGGACCGGCGAGCCCACGCCTGGATTCGCGAACTCGACCGGGAACCAGGCACAGCCCGCGGCGATGAGGAGCGCCCCAAAGCGGCTCGACGGCCGGCGCGTCCAGGCGACCGCGCCACATGCGACCAGCGACCAGCCGGCACCCAAGAGAACTACGCCCGAGGCGATCGAGCCGCCGCCGAACGACGCGCCGGGAGTACTGCGCGCGATGGCCAGCGAGCCGACACCGAGCGCGAGACCGACGACGACGAGCATGAGGCGCAGCTCCACGGGTCTCACCTTCTCACTCCTCCTTGAGCGACGCATCAGGGCCTGCCCCGATGCGCGCCTTGCGTCGACGGCGTAGCTTCGAGGAACACTGACCGAGGGAGCGCCGTAATGCGCACGAGCAACGCCGACCGAGCGGCGTTTCTGGTCACGACCGCCGCGCTCGTTACCGTCGGGTGCGGCGACACGCGCTCCGACAAGGCGGGCGGCGCGCACCAGTCCACATCGACCGTTCTGACCATGGCCAACGGCAACGGCGACGCGGGAGAACTCGAGCTCTTCGCAGCGGCCGCCGCACGTCTCTCCGACGGGACGTTGCGGATCGTCTTCAAGAACAACTGGCGCGGCGGCACGCCGGGCTACGAGACCGGCGTGATCGGCGACGTCAAGGCCGGCAGGGCCGCCCTCCGCGCCACCCTCGCCAGTCAGCAGGCGGACGAGAAGGCGGCGGCAGCGAACCTCTGCCGCCGCGGCGTCAAGTTCGTTATGGCGAGCGCCGCCGACCTGGACGCCTTGCGTCGCGCGCTCCAACCGGTCTACAACCAGCTCGAGCGACAGACCCTGACAAAGTCCGCGATCGAGCAGATCCGGGCGATGCGGTCTGCTGCAACCCTGGCACCCGACGCGCCGGCGTGCTTGGACCCTGCCTCGTCGCAGAGCGCCTCCGGCCGGGCGACGCCGATCGACGGCGTCTACCGGATGCGCACGACGGCGAAGGAACTGCTCGCGGCCGGGTCTGCCGACGCCGCACCCGAGAACTACGGCACCTTCGAACTCACTCTTGATCGCGGGCGGTTCACACAGAAACAGCCACTGGGCTACACGGCGGCGGGCACGTACACGGTGGCCGGTGACACGATCACGCTGACCACCGCGAGCGGTGCCGGCGGCCCTTGGCCGAGCCGTGCCGGCGAGCGCTTCGCCTTCCGCTGGAGCCTGTATCGCGGCCGGCTCACGTTCGCGCCCGTCAAAGGCAAGATCTCGCCCGTGAACTTCCGGGTCAAGCCCTGGCGGCGCCTCGGCAACGCCCCGCCGCCGCCTGACCCGCGGCCGAGTATCGCCGGCGAGATCACGGCCCTCGACGGCGTCTACAGAGTGCGCACCACAGCGGCGGACCTGCGCGCAACCGATCCCGCGGACGAGCTCCTGCCCGAGAACTACGGCGGCTTCGAGATGGTCCTCGATCGCGGGCGCTTCACGCAAGCTCAGCCACTCGGCAACGCCGCGGCGGGCACGTACACGGTGGCCGGCGACACGGTCACCCTGACCTTCGCGCGTGGCGGCGGCACGGAGGCGCGAAATCGGCCCGGTGAGGTGTTCGATTATCGCTGGAGCCTCTACCGCGATCAGCTCTCCCTCGAGTCCATGGAGGGCAAGGTGTCGCCGGCGCCTCTGCGTGCGAAGCCGTGGCGGCGTATCGGGAACGCGTCGTGACCACCGTCACTGCGCCGGAATCTCGGCGACCAGCCGCGTGCCCGTCCCCGGACGGCTCACGACGCTGAACTGACCGCCGAGCGCCTCGACGCGATCGCGAAGACCGCGCAGGCCTGACCCGAGGCGTGGGTCGGCGCCGCCCCCGCCGTCGTCGACGATTTCGACGACGAGCAGGCCGGCCTCGCGTTGCACCTCGATCCGCACATGCGACGCCGGCGCGTACTTCGTGACGTTGGTCAGTGCTTCGGCGCACACGAAGTACGCCGCCGCCTCGACGGCCGCGGGGAAGCGACCTGCGTCGACGCGCAGCTCGATAGGGACGGCCCCGCGGTTTACTAGCTCCGCAAGCGCCATCGCCAACCCGCCGGACGTAAGGGCCGAGGGATGGAATCCCGCGAGCCAGCTCCGTCAATTCCGTGCGGGCCGCCGCGAGCTGGGTCTCCACGTCGGTCAGGAGCGCCCGCGCTCGTGGCTCGTCGACATCAGGGGCCAGCGCCTCGATGTACGAGGCGACTGCGATCAGCCGCCGCTCGGCGCCCTCGTGCAGCTCGTGTTCGAGTCGCCGGCGCTGTGCGTCGGTCGCCTCGACGATTCGCCGGCGCGAGGCCGCGAGCTGCTCGACGCGAGCGCGTACGTCGGCCTGCAGGCGGACATTGCCGACGGCGATTCGCGTCGCGGCGGCGACGGCTTCGACGAGCGCGGGATCGTCGAGTACGGCGCGGTCATGCTCGAGCACGGCGACCCGCTCGCCGTCACTCTCGATCGGTGTCACCGCACGGTCCGCGCCCGCCTCGCTGAAGGGGAGCGGCCGGCCCGCCTCGTCCACGTAGCCGCGTTCTGGTCCCAGCCACCAACCGAGCTGCAGCGAGCTGTCGCCGAGAGCGCGGGCAAGCCGGTCGCGCAGCGTGGCCGGCTCTCGTTGCTGCCCGAGATCGACCACCAGTCCCGTCACGGCGCTCTGCGACCAGCGGCCGCGCATCAGGTCACCGAGCAGCCCGAGCGCCACCACGACGAGCACGACCTCGTACGTCCACAGCGTCGCGACGTCGATGTTCCAGCCCATCAAGCGGGCGGTCGCGCCGGCGCCGACGACCAGCGCGACCGCGCTCGCCCCGGCCGTCGCGACGAGGCGCGCCCGCCGCCGCGGTCCGACCTCGACCAGATAGCCGTCGACCGCCGCGACGGCGATCGCGGCGCACAGGACGAGCGTGACGAAAGGACTTGCGCCCAGCGGCTCGATCGCGCCGTCGAGGTACGCCGCCGTCACCACCACGCGGCCCAGGCGACGCGGCAGACGCCCGCTCGGATACGAGAGCAGCGCGTGCACGAGTGGCCCGCGATGGAGATACACGAGCTCCGGCCACAAGCTCCCGAGAAACCAGGCGACCCCCGCCGCGGTCATCAGCAGACCGAACCGGCTGCGCCCACGATGATCCCACGCCACCACACCACAGCCCAACAGCGCCAGGCCCACAGCCAGATCGAGCACGGCCGCACCGGGATCGCCCGGCCAATACGAGGCCGTCTCGGCGGCGATGCCCAGCAGCAGACCGGCGACGGCGAGCGCGACGCGTAACCACCTCACGGCGCAACCTATGCCGTGCCCGCCAGCGCCGCGAGGCGTGGCCCGGACAACTCCGCCTTCGCGATGAACCCGCGCGCGCTGCTGTCACCGAGTCGCCGTCGGTAAGACGACACGTCCCGGCTCGACGTCAGCACGATCACCGGCGGCCGTTCATCGGTTGTGAGCTGCTCGCACACGGCGAATCCGTCGATGTCCGGCAGCTGCACGTCCAACAACACCAGCGCCGGCCGCAGCGCACGCGCCGCGATCAGTGCGGATGCGCCGTCGTGCGCCTCGCCGACGACGTCGAACCCTCCAGCCTCCAGCAGCGCGCGGGCGAACGCGCGGAAGTCGGCGTGATCATCCACGATCAGGATGGTGGTGCTCACGCCGCCATGCTCGCACTGCGCCTCCAGATCCACATCGGGGCTGTCCCTGATGAGGGACAGCGCTGAACAACGCCAGGGCTGGCCCCGATGCGCAGCGACGACCACGGGCATAGGTTGCGCCTCGTCGTCGCGACGGCTCCGCCCCCCACCACAGGAGCCACTCATGCCACTCCAGCACCACCGCCTGTTGCTCGCCACCGCGCTCGCGGGCAGCGTCGCGCTCGCGTTCGCAACGCCGGCGCACGCCACCTATCCGGGTGAAAACGGCCGCCTCGCGTTCCAGAGCGAAACCGATCAGGGCACGCAGATCTTTACCGTGCGCCCCAGCGGCCGCGGCCTGCGCCAGATCACCCACGTCGCCGGCGATGCCTCCAACGCGGACTGGTCACCGGACGGCCGGAGGCTCGTCTTCAACCTCGAGACGCCCGACTCGGCCCAAATCGCTCTCGTGAACGCCGACGGCAGCGGCCTCGTCGCACTGCCCAAGGCGCCGGGCCACCTGATCGAGGTCGACCCATCCTTCATGCCCGACGGCCGCCGAATCGTCTTCGGCTCCTACAACGGGGTGGTCGAGACGACGTGGAGCATGAAGCTCGACGGGACCGACCGCCGCCGGATCACTGACATGAGCGGAACCGACCCGAACGTCTCTCCCGACGGGCGGCGACTCGCCTTCCTCGACTTCAACGGTGAGCCTGGCGGAACTGCGCTGTTCGTGAGCGCGATTGACGGCAGCAACCCGCTGCCGCTCACCCCCTTCAGCTTCAACGTCGGCTTTAAGACCGACTGGTCGCCGGACGGCCGCCGGCTCGCCTTCATCCACAACGTCGACCTCGTCCGCCCGGGCGAATCGGTGAACGTCGCGACGATCAACCCGAACGGAACCGGCCTGCGGTTCGTCACCACCTTCAGGGGCGGGCAGGTCAACGCCTTCAACGGCTCCTACTCGCCCGACGGGCGCTGGATCGTCTTCCGGCTCGAGGCTCACGGCCGCCACGGGATGTACAAGATCCGGCCCGACGGCACCCACCTCCGCCCGATCCTCGGCCTCTCGGACTTCGCGCCGCGCTACATCGACTGGGGTACCGACACGCGACGGCACGGCAACGAGCCGGGGGCTTGGGACGAGGACGACGGCGATCACGAAGACGAGGAGAGCCCGCACTGAGCCGGAGGCGTTGCGGGGCCTCTGCCTCAAGCGTCGCGGGTCCCGCGCCCTGAAGCGTGAAGACGTCGATCATGACCCCCGAGTAGATCCGCGAACGGCCCTTTCCTTCGAAACGCGGAACTGGTTGCTGTAGAGGAACGTGTACTGGTTCCCGGCCTGGTCGGTCGCCGTCCCGGGAGCCAGCGACGAGTTCGTCACACCGCCAGACCCGACGGGTGGCCCTCAGTCGGCTGGGGCGGGTGTCGCTACCGCTTGCTCGGTGAGTGTGCGGGCGCGCGCCATCGCATCCTCGTATGTGAGCTCGCGGCCGCGCGTCCGTGCCGTGGCCGCCGCGTCGTCGTCGAGGGTATGGGTGATGTCGGCGATGCCGCGCTCGCGCACGATCCGTTCGTAGGGCGGTGCCGCGGTGCCGAGCTGCTCGCGCATTCGCTCGGCGGCGCCGAGGAGCTCTGCTGCCGCGTCGGGCCGGCCGGTCGCCGCGGCCAACGTGGCAGTCGTTTCCAGGCAATGGGCGCTGCAGACGCGGTTGGAGATCTGCAGGTAGACGGGAAGGGCGCTCGCGAGCAGGTCGCGGGCTCGCTCGAAGTCGCCTTCCAGGTAGGCGACGAGCGCGCGGAACTCGTAGCTGTGGGCGAGCCAGTTGGGGTTCCCGGCGCGCTGCATCAAGAGCCCGCCCTCCTCGACCAGCTCGTGCGCGTGACGGAGGTCGCGCAACGACCACCAGGTCCCGCTGAGTCCGAGCGCGATCGCGGTCTCCAGCGGCCGTTCCGTGCGTCGCGCCACGTCGATGGCGTCCGTGAGGATGTCGCCGATCTCGTCGTTGTCCGCGATCCCCCAGCGGTTGAACGCCAACCAGATCAGCGCGCGCGCTTCGCCGGCCCCGTCCCCGACTTCGCGGTAGAGGTCGCGACTCTGCGCGCACAGGTTCACGCCACGTGGCCACTGGCCGGCCTGAAAGTCGACTCGCCCGGCGGCCAGCAGTCCCTTGGCGCGCATGGTCGCGGCGACCTCGGCGGGCGTGGTCAGCAGGCGCTGAAGCCACCGCTGGCCCTCGGGGACGTGCGAGCGCCAGGTCCACAGGCTGCCGGTCGTGATCGAGGCCAGTCGCAGCCCGGCTTCGGCGTTGCGGGACGTGATCGCCCACTCCAGCGCGGCCCGCAGGTTGTCCAGTTCGCCTTCGAGAACGTCGAGCCACGCCGCTTGCTCGAGTCCGTCCAGGTGTTGCTCGGCGTTCTCGGCGAGCCCGACGGCCCAGCTCAGGTGAGCATCGCGAACGGCAGCCGCCTTGTTCGCCTCGCGCAATCGGTCACGCCCGTATTGGCGGAGCGTCTCGAGCAGGCGGTAGCGTGACCGTCCGCCGGCTGGGTCGCGCACGACGAGCGACTTGTCGACCAGCGCTGCCAGGTCGTCGGCGACGTGGCGGGCCTCGAGGCCGGCAGAAGCGCACGACCGTCTCGGCCGCGTCGAGCGTCCAGCCTCCGGCGAAGACCGACAACCGGTCGAACAGCGCGCGCTGGCGCTCGCTCAACAGGTCGTAGCTCCAGGCCACCGTCGCCTCGAGGGTCCGCTGGCGCGGCAGTGACGTCCGCGCGCCGCCGGTCAGCAGCGCGAAGCAATCGTCCAGGCGCGAGCCCAGGTCCTCCAGTGATAGCGACGCCGTGCGTGCGGCCGCCAGCTCGATCGCCAGCGGCAGACCGTCCAGCCTGCGGCAGACCTGAGCCACCAGCGGCGCCGTCTCGGGCGAGAGCTCGAAGCCGCCGAGCACCGTGGCCGCGCGATCCCGGAACAGGATCACGGCCTCGGCAGCGGCGATCGTGCCGGTGCATCGTCGCCCGCGGGAATGGTCAGCGAACCGGTGCGGAACACCCGCTCGCCCGGGACGCCCAACGGCTCGCGGCTGGTCGCGAGCAGACGCAACTCCGGACAGGCTCGCAGCAGGGCCTCCGCCAGCCGAGCGCACGCCTCGACGAGGTGCTCACAGTTGTCCAGCACGAGCAGCAGCTCGGACTCGCGCAGGCGCTCGAGAACGTCGTCGAGCAGGTCGCTGTGCGGCCGCTCGCGCACGCCGAGCACGGCCGCGACCGCCTTGACGACCAGCTGCGGATCGAACACCGGCGCCAGATCGACCAACCAGGCACCATCCCGCGTCTGGGCGGCCTTCCGGATGGAGACCTCGATCGCCAGCCGTGTCTTTCCCGACCCGCCCGCGCCGGTCAACGTGACGAGGCGGGCGCGGTCGAGCAGCGTCGCCAGCTCGGCGAGCTCGCGCTCTCGCCCGACGAAGCTGGTGAGCTGGGGCAAGAGGTTGTGGTGGGGCGCGCCGACCGATCGCAGCGGCGGGAACTCGCGTGCCAGGTCGGGGTGCGCGAGCTGGAACAGCCGCTGGGGACGTTCCAGGTCGCGCAGCCGGTGGATCCCGAGATCGCGCAGGCTCGCCCCGGGAGGGAGGTCCTCGCCGGCCAGCTCGCGCACGGCCACGGACACCAGGATCTGGCCGCCGTGCGCGAGCGCCCGGATCCCGGCGCAGCGGTTCACGGCGACCCCGCGCCAGTCCGAGCTCGCGGGCTCGACCTCGCCGGCGTGCAGCGCCGCGCGAACGCTGATCCGCAGCCCGCCCGGCCAGTCCTCGCGCTCGATCGCGCGCTGGACCTCGAGCGCGCACGCCAGAGCGTCCGAGGCGCGCGCGAACACCGCGACGGTCGAACCGTCCTCGCCACGTTGCTCGTGCCGCGTCCCGCGGCACATCGCGACAGCCGCGGCGATCAGCTCCTGGTATTGCCGCAGCGCGCGGGCGGCGTCCCCGGGATGGTCGGCGAACAGCCGCGCGGAGCCCTCAACGTCGGTCAGCATGATCGCCACCGTCGCCTGCGCGAGCGCGCTCGGCGCCGGCGCCTCGGCCAGCAGTGCGAAGGCCGGCTCGTGATCGGGGCGATACGAGCACGTCGCGCCCGTCCGAATCGCGCGCTCGAGATGCGCGCCCAGCTCGGGAAGGACCGTGGCGATCTGGCGCACGGCCTTGTGGACAGCGCGTCCGACGTTCTGGCGCGCGCGTTCGGCCTGGGACGCCGTCGGCCGGTCGCGACCGCCGAGACCGACCGCGCGCGCCAGTTCACGAGCCACGAAGTCGAGTTCCTCTCGGGCTCGCGCCGCGCGCTCGTCGTCCGCCCAGTCGCGGGCCTGCTCGAGCTCCTCACGCAGCTCGTCGACACGCGCCCGATACGCCGCCTTGGCCCGCACGTCGAGGCCCGCGCCGGCGCCGGCCGCGTCGTCGGCCTTGAGTTCGGCTCGCGCGCCGGCGAGCGCGGCCCCGCCCCGAGCCGGCGCAGCTTGCAGGACGGCCGCGAGCTCGAGCACGTGGATGTCGGCGCCCGGGTGCTCGAGCAGTACGGCGAGATAGCCCAGTCCCTTGGCGTGCCTGAGCCGCGCCTCACGCCCGCGGTACCGAAGCGCCCAGTGGTCGCCTTCGCGCCAGAGCCCTTCGGTTGCACGCTCGGTCACGGCTCCTCGCCACGAGTCTATTCCTCGTCCCATCGTTCCACGCGGTCTGCGTGCAATCCCCGTGCACATCGTGCACGGGCGCTGCGCGCTTCGAGGGCAAGTGACGATGCCCGACCCACAGGAGCGCCGATGGCGACACAGACCCACCCACGCGACGCGATGCAGTTCGTCAACGACCAGGACCCCGCGACGCTTGAACGGTTCACCGAACGACTCGAGCTGCGCGGCAAGGATCCGACGTTCGTGGCCTACCGCGAGGCGTACCTGAAGCTGGTCGACCTGCCGCGTACCGCAGCGGTGCTGGAGATCGGCTGCGGCACCGGCGTCGTGACGCGCGCGATCGCCGCCCGCGACGGCTTCGCCGGCACGGTGACGGGTGTCGACCAGAGCCCGCACTTCATCGCCGTCGCCGAGTCGCTCGCGGCCGCCGACGGCGTGGCCGACCGCGCGCAGTTCGCCGTCGGCGACGCGCACGCGCTCGACTTCGCCGACGCCAGCTTCGACACCGCCGTCGCCCACACCCTCGTCAGCCACGTCCGCGACCCGCTCGCCGTGCTGGCCGAGGCCGCGCGCGTCGTGCGCCCGGGCGGGACCGTGGCCATCTTCGACGGCGACTACGCATCGCTCAGCTTCGCCTGCTCCGACGCGCGGCTCGGCCAGGAGATGGAGCGCGCGGTCCAGTCGATCATCATGAGCGCGCCGCGGGTCATGCGCGAGCTCCCGCGCCTGCTGCCCACGGCCGGGCTGCGTCTGATCGCCACCCAGGCCCACGTCTACGCCGAGGCCGGATCGAGCACGTTCATGCTCAACCTGGCCGAGACCTACGCGCCGCTCGTGGCCACGACCGGCCAACTCCCCGCCGCGGACGTCGAGGCGTGGCTCGCCGACCAACGCCGCTCGGCCGCCGACGGCACGTTCTTCGCCGCCTGCAACTACTACGCGTACGTCGCGAGGAGATGACCGGCATGCATCGCATCATCACCGGTTGGGCGGCCGTGCTCGCGCTCGCAGTCGCATCACCGGCGGCGGCCTCGGCCCGGGGCCCGTCCACGGGAGAGGTCGTGCGCGACTGGAACGACACCGCGCGCTCCCAGCCGTTCGAGAACCCGCTCCGGCTGGCGCGGATCCTGGCCATCATGCACGCCGCCCAACACGACGCGGTCAACGGCGCGCAGCCGCGCTACGAGACCTACGCCTCGACGCTCCGCAACCCCGCCGCCGACGCCGAGGCCGCAGCTGCCGCGCGCAGCGCACGAGGTGCTCGTCGCGTTCTTCCCCGCAAACCAAGCGGCGCTCGACGGGCGGCTCGCGGAGTCACTCTCGAGCCGTCCCGGACGGTGACGCCGAAGACGCCGGCGTGGCACTCGGACGCAGCGTGGGCGACGCCGTCCTCGACGCGCGCGCGGACGACGGGTACGGCACAGCGGATCCGTTCAGCCCCACGCCCGGACCCGGAATCTGGGAACCGACCCCGCCGGCGTTCGCGCCGATGCTCGAGCCGCAGTTCCAGAACGTGACGCCGTTCACGCTCCGCGACCGCGCGCAGTTCCTGCCGAGCCCGCCACCCTCGCTCACGAGCCGCAGGTACGCCCGCGACTACAACGAGGTCAAGCGCCTCGGCCAGGACATCAGCCCCGCGCGGACCGCGGACCAAACCCACCTCGCCCACTTCTGGGCCGAGCCTTCGCCAAGCGGCTGGAGCGAAGTCGGAAACCTGGTCTCGGCGCGCTACCGCTATGACCTGCACGACGCCGCACGCCTGCAGGCGCTGCTCAACATGGCGATGGCCGACGGATTCGTCGTCGGCTGGTACCAGAAGCGACACTTCGCGTTCTGGCGGCCGGTCACCGCAATCCGCAAGGGCGACACCGACGCCAACCCCAGGACCGCGCCCGATCCGTCCTGGATGTCACTGCGCCCGACGCCGGCGCTGCCCGACTACCCCTCGACGCACAGTCTCCTCGGCGGCGCTGCCGCGGAGATCCTGCGCCAGTTCACCGGCGACCAACAGGTTCCACTTCTGCATGATCTCGACGACCTCCGCACCCTCAGGAACGCAGCGATGCTGGAACTCGTTCACTGACGCCGAACTGGAGAACGCCGAGTCGCGAGTCCTCGTCGGCTTCCACTTCCGCTTCGCGATCGAAACCGGCGTCCAGGTCGGTCGCAAGGTCGGTCGATACGCAATGCGGCATGCGCTGCGGCCGCTGGCGCCCCGACGCGCTCAGCAGTCGAACACCGACCAGCAGATGTCGTTCCGCAATCGCTGGTCGTCGAGTACGAGCTCGCGAATCGCCTCCGGGAGCTGCTCACGCTGCCACCGGCACTCGAGTCGCCCGGCGCTGTCACCTTCGCCTTCCGGCGCGCCGGCACGTGCGGCCTTGATGGCATAGGCGGGGTCTCGGACCGTCGGCAGGATCATGGCTGGCGTGCTCGGCGAACGGGTCGCTCCTAGGCGGGCCGCGGCTCGGTCGGAACGCGCAGGCCGTCGAGCGCGGTCTGCAGGATCGGGTCGACATAGTCGGACTCGGCGCGGAGCTTGGCGATGGCGATGGTCATGTCGAGGATCTGTTCGAGTGTGAGGTCGTCGCGGACCTGGTGCGCGTGTTGCGCCGCGGCGAGGAGCGGTTCGCCGGCGGCGAGCACGCGGGCACGGTTGCGGCCGAACACCGGGTCGTCGCTGTCGACGTGCTCGAGCAACTCGGACGCGATGTGCCGCTTGCTCGTGAAGTACGCAAAGAACCGGCGCAGCCACGTCGTGAACCTCGCTCCGGGCGTCGCGCCGTCGACCGTCTCGGCGGCCTCGCAGAGCGCGTCGACCTCGCCGGCGTAGAGCGCCTCGAGCAGCTCGCGGCGCCCGGGGAAGTTGCGGTAGAGGGTTGCCATGCCGACGCCGGCTCGGCGCGAGATTTCGGCCATCGACACGTCGGCGGACGGCTCGGCGAACGCGTCGCGGGCCACCGCAAGGATCCTGTCGCGGTTGCGCTGCGCATCGGCTCGTCTTGCGGGTGGTCGGGAAGTCATCCGATAAGCGGAGAGGCTATCCGCTACAGTAGAGCGGACAGGGTGTCCGTTTCGCCGCGGACTCTATCTCACCGCGATCCGCGCGACAGCCCTACGTACATCTCGCCGGGGCCCTCTGCAACCCCAAGCCCATCCAGCGCCCCGGCCCGCCGATCGTGATCGGTGGGCGCTCGGCTCCGCTGCTGCGCGTGGTCGCCGAGCACGCCGACCTGTGGAACATCCCTGGCGGCGACATCGACGACGCCATCCAGCGCGGGGCGCTGCTGGACCGCTACTGCGCCGAGCTCGGTCGCGACCCCGCCTCGATCACCCGCTCGATCCACCTCCCGGTCCGCTACGACCAGCCCGACTCCACGCGACACGCGATCGGCGAAGCGATCGACGCCGGCTTCGAACACATCGTTCTCGGGCTGCCGGCGCCCTATCCGGCCGGCATCGCACAGTGGATCGCCGACGAGCTCATCCCCACGCCCGCGTAAGCACTCCAACCGTCGACCAGCCGGGCCGGTACCGTCGTGAGCGGTGCGGATCGACCATGTCATCTACGCCGCCGAGGACGTCGAGGCGGCGGCCGCCACGATCGGGGACGAGCTCGGGGTCACGGCGCTCGGAGGTGGGCGCCACGAGGGGCACGGCACGCACAACCGGATCGTGCCGCTCGGCGGCGGCTACGTCGAGGTGCTGGGCGTTGCCGATCCGCAGGAGGCGGCGGGCTCGGACTTCGGGCGCGGCCTGCTGACGCGCCTCGCCGGCGTCGGCGAGGGGTGGCTGGCCTGGGTCGTCGCGGTGCAGGATGTCGACCCTGTCGCGCGCCGGCTCGGCACGACGATCACCACCCTCAAGCGCGAGGGCCTGAGCGCCCGCTTGACCGGCGTCGCGGAGGCGATCCAGGAGCCGTTCCTGCCGTTCTTCGTCAGCCGCGATCCCGGGGTTGCCGATCCGGGGGCTGACGGTGATGCCGGAGGCATCACCTGGATCGAGCTCGCCGGCGATGCGGTTCGCCTCAAGCGCTGGCTCGACGCCGCGCCGCTGCCGGTCCGCTTCGTGGACGGCCCGGCTGCCGTGAGAGCAGTCGGGATCGGCGACCGCACGTTGCGCTAGCACGACCGCCATCGACTCCGGGCCGCCTGGCCCGCTTCGCCGCTACGCAAGCAGCTGCGTGGTGACCGAGCCCTCTGCCCGCCCGAGTCACGCGCCAGGCTCGTCAGTCATCCCAGGACGTACCAGCGGATCGCCGTGCCGCCGCGGATCGCCGCCGCGTCGGCGCCGGTCAGTCCGGCCGCGCGGTCGAGGTCGCGCCAGGCGTGCGTATAGGAGCGACGCAGCAGCACCACGGGCCAGTTGCTCGCGAGCATCAGCCGTTGCGGGCCGAACGCCTCGACCGCGCAGGCGACCGGACGGCGCAGCGCGGCCGCGTCCCAGTGCTTCCACGCAGTCAGCGCGTCGATCCCGATCGACAGTTTCAGCGCCACGTTCGGCCAGCGCGCGAGCGCGCGCAGCTCGCGCTCCCAGCACCCTGCGTCCGGGCCTTCGAGCGGCGGCCGGGCGAGGTGATCGACCACGATCCGCAGGTCAGGAACGGCCGCGGCGAGGGCGCCGACGGCCGCGCGCTGCTCGGGGGTGACGCTCTGGGGCGCGCAGATCTGCGGCCTGAACAGCGCAATCTGCTTGATGCCCTCCATGGCCGCGATCATCAAGTCGACCGCACGGTCGACGTCCTCGCACAGCAGCTCGCCGTTCCCGACGGCCTGGTGTGTAAGACCGAGGAAGAACCGGTCGACCTCGTCCTGGAAGTTCGCCCAACTGGCCCGGAGGTCCGAGTCGTAGAGCGACAGGGCGATGACCTCGGTGGAGAAGACGCGGTTGGCGTCGTTGAGCAGGCAGCTGCGCACCGAATACGCGATCGCCGCCTCGAGCTTGCCGAACACGGTCACGGCCGGACCGGTCGCCGCGGCCATCTCTTCGCGCCAGCGCGTGTAGTAGAGGTCGCAGGCCGCGAGGATCACGTCCTTCTTGGACGAGTAGTGCCAGTACAGGCTGCCCTTCGTCACACCGGCGGCGGCGGCAATTTGATCCAGGTTGACTCCGTCGATGCCGCGGCTGCAGAACAATGCGAACGCGGCCTGCGCGAGCTCGTCCGCCTTTTGAGGAGACGGCGCCTGTGTTCTGGTGGCCACGGGCAACAGGATAGTCCACTTGCATACCAGCGGAATCGCGTCAGATCGGGTTGTTCGCGGATCCCGCCCTTCCTCCACGTTCCATTGGTATGGGGACGCCGCCGCCGGCGCCGACTGAGCGGGAGTGGGCGATGCGAACCGCCATACGCTCGCGTACTGGCGGAGGCGCGCGCCGAGGCAGCCGAAGACGAATTCGGGCGAAGGCGGCCCGAGAATGGGGCGAAGGCGGCCCGAGCACTCGGCAAGCCCTCCTGAGCCAGAAAGTGCCTTCGTCCCGCGATTGAGGTCCTTCGGCTCGCTGTGCTGACGGTATGGCACACGCGCCGAGGGCGAACCCCGATGTTGGCGGCTGCCGGCGTGAAACATACCGGTAGTATGGTCGCGAGTTCATCTTGGAGACTGGCCTGCCCATCCGTTGCGCCGCTCCGGCGCGGGGACGTGCGGCCTCCGCAACCAGTCACCTCTTCGGGGGGAGCCCGCCCGATGACACGTCCAGACCTCCGATTCATCGACGCTTCGTCGCGATTCAGCGCGGGGCACTGCCTCGCCGTGATTCGTCGCCAGAAGGACGGAGTGACACGATCGGAGCTGTGCGAGCTCGTCGGCGTCGCCGTTCGGACGTGTCCGATCGGGTGCGCGATCTCGTCGAGCACGGCTACATCACCGTGCACGCGCGGCGACCGTCGACGGGCGGGCGCCCGGCGGACGTGCTGCGCCTCAACGGCGACCGTGGCGTCGTGCTCGGCGCCACCCTCGGGTCGACGACATGCGCGCCGTGGCGATCGACATGGCGGGCGTCGTGCTGGCCCAGGAGAGCCACGAGGTCGACCTGGCGACGCCGGTGGCCGCGCGCTTGAAAGTCGTTCTCTCGTTGTTCCGCAGCACGCTCGAGCAGGCCGGAACGGGCGCTCGGGAGGTCATGGCGATCGGCATCGCGGCGCCCGGGGTCCGTCGTCCGCGATCCTTCCGCCGGCCGATGGCCGCTGGTGGAGATCTGCCGGCAGTCCCATGACTACTTCGCAGCGCGATACGACGCGCCGATCGTCGTCGAACACGACGCGTGCGCCGCTGCCTGGCCGAATCACGGCATCCCAGACGCAAGGTCGCGGATCTGCTCTTCCTGGACGTCGACGCCTCGATCCGATCCGCGCTGGTGCGTGGCGGCCGGATCCATCGCGGAGCCAACCGGCTGGGAATCAACTTGGAACACGTGATGGTCGCCGCGGACACCGACATCGCGTGCACGTGCGGGAACGTCGGATGCGTCGGCGCGGTCGCCGGCGGTGCAACCATCGTGGAGCGTGCATCACGCGCGGGACGGCAGGTGAAGACCGTTCGCGATCTCGCTCGGCTCGCCGCCGCCGGGAACCGGACCGTCAACGGACTGCTCGACG
The DNA here is from genome assembly GCA_963755275.1 of uncultured Solirubrobacteraceae bacterium. GTDB lineage: Bacteria > Actinomycetota > Thermoleophilia > Solirubrobacterales > Solirubrobacteraceae > Solirubrobacter. The sequence continues at coordinate 203,707 of CAVWJU010000015.1, forward strand.
ACGCGGGACGCACGATCGGCGGGGTGGTGGCCAACGCGGTGAGACTCCTCTCCCCCAGGCCGTGGTGCTCGGCGGCGAGCTGGCGTTCTCCAGCCCGTATCTATG